>JBEKHA010000006.1:0-175530 GCA_050012515.1 Sedimentisphaerales bacterium
GGCCGTGTGTTCCATGGTCCGTCCCTGTGAGCGGGCGACGTTTGTCGTTGAATAACGAGTTTGTATGTTTTTGGAAAAAGATCGCTAATTTTGAACTATGCTGGCAATGGATTTAACGCCTGTTCCTGAGGGATTAGGTTTGAAATGTATTTTTGTTTTAAGAAAGGAATAGCAAATGAAAACTGTAATTACGAGTATGCTAACGCTGGTTCTGGTGGCCGTGTGCGGCTGTCAATCGAGCAGCCCACGAGGCGGCAGCGTTGTAAAGGGCGAAGGGTTTAAAATAGCCGTCCCAACCCTCGACACGAAGCTCAAACAAGGTGAAACCCAGAGCGTTACCGTCTCGCTGGAGAGGGGCGATTATTTTAAGCAGGATGTTAAGCTGCAAATCGAAGCGTTCAAAGGCATAAGTGTCGAACCGACCAGTGTTATTATCAAGGCGAGCGACACACCTGATGTGCAAATCAAGATTACAGTACCGAAGGACGCTGCCCTCGGTGAGTATAGCGTTTCCGTTAAGGGTATCCCAAAAACCGGAGAATCTACCTCGACGGCATTCACCGTGAAGGTTGTCTCTCCGTAAAATAACATTTGCTTGTTGGGATGGATAGTATATATTTTTCAATCGGCATATGTATGTAACTAAAACTAATTTTAGAATTACAACGCCAATGAAAGGATATTTAGCATGAAACTAAACTCAATTTACAAGTATGTTTTGGCCGTCGTTCTTTTTGCAGTGGCAGCTTTTGCGAATGGATGCCATGGCGTTAGTTGGTAGAGCGCTTCGGTGAGCGCTGTTAGCAAAAAAGCAGATAAAACGTTGAACTATCCTGATAATGCAGTGTGCGACCGTGTCCGGCTTAGGGAAATAAAATGAAGATCCTGCTTGTCAATCCCGAAGTTCCAAACACGTTCTGGAGCTTGAAAAGCGCCTTAAAGTTCGTTTCCAAAAAGGCGATTCTTCCGCCTCTCGGACTGCTCACTGTTGCCGCAATGCTTCCGGAATCTTTCGAGAAAAAACTGGTCGATATGAACGTAACCGCCCTGTGTGACCGGGATATCAAATGGGCGGACTACGTATTCATAACGGGCATGGCGATTCAGAAAAAATCGGTCGCCCAGATTGTCGAACGCTGTAAAAAACTGAACGCCAAAATCGTTGCCGGGGGGCCGCTGTTCACTGCTTTTACCGAGTCCTATTCGAATATTGACCATCTCATACTGCATGAAGCGGAAATCACGCTGCCTGCTTTTTTGAGCGACCTTGAAAAGGGATGTCCCAAACCGGTTTATACTACTCACGAAAGACCCGACCTCAAAAGTACGCCAGTCCCGCAATGGGATTTAATTAACATGAAAAAATATGCCGTGATGCCAATTCAGTATTCGCGCGGCTGTCCGTTTAATTGTGAGTTTTGCGATATTACAGCCCTGCTGGGCCATAAGGTGCGAACAAAGACAACCAGCCAGATAATCGATGAACTCGAAAATCTTTATGTCCATAAATGGCGAGGCGACGTTTTTTTTGTTGACGATAACTTTATAGGAAAACGTCAGCAGCTGAAAAACGAATTGCTCCCGGCAATCATAAACTGGATGGATAAGAGAAAACACCCATTCTCCTTCAATACACAGACCTCTATCGACCTGGTGGATGACGAAGAGCTTATGACGCTGATGACCAAAGCTGGCTTCAACAGCGTATTTATCGGCATCGAATCTCCGAATGAATCGAGTTTGGCCGAATGCAACAAAACGCAAAACACCGGACGTGACATTGTCGCAGCGGTTCAGAAGATACAGCGGTTTGGCATACAGGTCCAGGGCGGCTTTATTCTCGGTTTTGACAATGATAAGTCGGGCGTGTTTGACAAATTGATAAGTTTAATTCAGGATAGCGGCGTAGTTACCGCGATGGTCGGGCTGCTCAACGCCCCTCCCGGAACAAAACTCCATAAGAAGCTGATGAGCGAAAACAGATTAACAACGTCGGCAACCGGGGACAACATGGACTGCACGATGAATTTTATTCCAAGGATGGATATTCACGAACTCCTGAGCGGGTATCTTAAAGTGCTGAACACTATCTACTCGCAGAAATACTATTGCAAACGTATCAAAACGTTTCTTAAGAACTACCATTTCAGTGACAAGGAAAAACTTAAAATTAGGTATTGCGACATCAAGGCGTTTTTCAGGTCAATGTGGCGAATCGGCATAATAGAGAAGGGCAAGATGTACTACTGGATGCTCATACTATGGTCGCTCAAAAACCCCCGTCGTTTACCGATAGCTGTTCGCCTTTCGATATACGGAGTTCATTTCCGTAAGATGTTAAAAAATATTTACCCTCAAATGAAAAAAATTACCGCCAATTCAACAAATGAATACGGCACCGTTGACCAGGGATAGACATTTTTGTCCAGATGCGCATTTGAATGTTTCTTAAATAATCATGTAATAAGGAGTATCTGATAGTGGGAAAAACGGAAACTAAGGGAAACTTTGCGAAAAGACAAGTGGGTTTGTGGATTGACCACAAAAAGGCCGTTATCGTAACCATTACAGATAAAGGCCAGGAGATAAAACAGATATCAGGGCAACTTGAAAGAGATGCCCAGCTCTCCGGCGGCTGGGCTGCGCATTCCGGGAGAGATTACGGAGAAGACGACCGGCAGGACAGGCGATTTATGGGCAATCTCGACAGATATTATGACGAGGTGATTGCGTTTATTCATGATGCGGAATCGATTCTGATATTTGGTCCTGGCGAGGCAAAGGGGGAGCTTAAAAAGCGTATTGAAAGCAAAGGACTCCCTGGGCGTATAGTTGGCGTTGAAACCGTTGACGAAATGACTGACCCACAAATTGCGGCAAAAATTCGAAAACACTTTCTCAAATAAATCCTGCTGGCAGAATTGCCTGGAAACACCCGGCCATGACAATAACAGGATTAACTGTTTGATAATGCCCTAACTCCCGAATTCCCCCGTATTTAGAGGGCAGGGTTATAGCTAAATTGTTGATTATTTGCGGTATTTTGGCATAATATAGTAATCTTTTGCCTTACTTCGCCAGGCCAAACGATTTAGGTTGCTTTTATGACCACGGAAACGAAAAGAAAGATAGCCAAGGCGTTGTCACTGGCAGTAACTATTGCCGGAATTTTGGTAATAACCGGCTGGATATTTGATATCGGCATCTTAAAAAGCATTTCCCCGGCGTGGGCATCAATGAAGTTCGACACCGCCATTGCTTTTGTTTTGAGCGGTATCACTCTCTATTTTATTGTCAGGGCCGTGGAAGGAGAATTTGACAAGGCCCAGGTGGTCCTTTCCATAACTTCCTTGATAATCATTCTTCTTATGGGAACGCTGTTTTTCTCCGCTGTTCTTGGCGTAAACACAGGCGCCGAAGAGTTATTTATTAAAGACAAGGCAGCAGACAATAAAACCATAGTCCCCGGCCAGCCGTCATTGCCCACGATGTTTAATTTCATATTGATTGCCTCGGCCGGCATTTTAACCACGTTGAACCCTGGTAACCTGCGGTCAAAATTAAAAATTATTGGTGTGATAGTCGGCTTAATCGGGACACTGGCGGTTGTCGGCTATATTTTTAACGTCCCGTATCTTTATTATTTCATTGAAGGAGTAAACTCCGCTATCGCCCTGCACACGGCCGTTTTGTTTATTGTTTTGGGGATTGGATTTATATGTCTATAAGATTGAAACTTGCCATCATGTTTCTGGCGATTGCCTCAATGCCTTTACTTTTTGTAAGCGCTTTGACCTTCACTAATTATAAAAAATCATTAGAGGCCAATCGCTTTGCGCAGCTGCAGGACCTTGCTATTTTCAGGGCGGATAAAATAGAAGCATATTTTGCCGGATTAAAGGGGCACATGGAGTTAGCCCAGAGCTTTTACAACATCAAAGAGAACCTTCCTGTGCTGATTCGGCTTGCAGATGACCCGAACAATCCGGAGTTCGTCGCCGTTAAAAAAATGCTCGATGCGCAATTACAGCAGATGCAGTCAATTTCAGACCTGTCTGATATTATGCTGATTAATCCGCAAGGCAAAGTTGTTTACTCAATTCGACCCGGGCATTACTTCAAAGATATGCCTAAAGGCCTTGATGCTGAACAGAAGGCCTTCGCTGAGGGAAAAAGCAGGATTTACTTTTCGGATGTATATTTCGACACACCCGAAGACAAAAGATTCGAAATACTGCTTGCCGCTCCGGCCTCTGATTTTAACGGTGTTTTTGTCGGGGTCATTGCTTTTGAAGTGGATATGACGCCCGTTTATAACCTTATACAGGATACAATCGGGCTTGGTAAAACGGGCGAGGTCCTGGTTGCCAGGAAAATCGGCAATCAGGCGGAATTCTTAAACCCTCTCAGGCACGACTCGCAGGCGGCCCTGAAAAGAAGAGTATCTTTAGGAGAAGTGAGCGGCCGTCCCATTCAGGAAGCTGTTCAGGGCAGAACCGGCTCCGGCCAGTCAATTGACTACAGGGGAAAGAAAGTTATCGCTGCCTGGCGGTATATCCCTTCTCTTGACTGGGGATTGGTCGCCAAGATTGATACCAAGGAAGCATTTGCCGATGTAACAAATTTGAGAAACCTGGCAGTTATAATCCTGGTTATTGTTATTGTCCTCAGCGGCATAATGGCGTTTTCCATCGCCCATTCTATTTCTGGGCCGATAAAACGACTCTCCGAAGGCGCAGCGATAATCGGAAGCGGAAATCTGGATTATAAAATCGGAACTAATCAAAAGGACGAAATAGGTCAGCTTTCGAGGTCGTTCGATAAAATGACCCTCGATTTAAAGCAGACCACCGCTTCCCGCGACGAATTGAACAGGGAAATCACCGAACGCAAAAAGGCACAGGAGGAACTGGTCAGGTCGAACAAAGACCTCGAGCAGTTCGCATACGTGGCCAGCCACGATTTGCAGGAGCCGCTCAGGGCGGTCTCCGGCTTTGTCGAGCTGCTCAGGCGAAACCTTGAAAAATCCCTCGACGCGAAAACAAGCGAATATATGAATTTTTCCATAGAAGGTGCCAAACGAATGCAGTCGCTTATCAACGGCCTGCTCGAATATTCGCGCATCGGCACACAGGGTAAAAAACCTCAAAAGATGAATTCCAAAGAGGCCCTCGACGAGGCGATGGTGCGGCTGCACGCAAGTATAAACGAGTCGGGCGCAAAAATTACCGCTGATAATTTGCCGGTCGTTTATTTCGACGACCTGCAGCTTACGCGGCTGTTCCAGAACCTTATCGGCAACGCCATAAAATTCCGCAGCGGCCAGACCCCGCAAATTCACGTAAGCGCCGTCCGCCAGGATGCCGACCCCAAGATGGGTGGCTTACGCCACTGGCGGTTTGCCGTCCGTGATAACGGAATCGGTATCGAGCCGCAATACGCCGAGCGCATATTTATGATTTTCCAGCGGCTGCATACCCGTAAAACTTACCCCGGAACCGGTATAGGCCTCTCAATCTGCAAGAAAATTGTCGAACGGCACGGAGGGAAAATATGGGTGGAATCCACGCAGGGAGGCGGTTCCACGTTTTATTTTACTGTTCCTGATACAGAAGGAGCTTGAATCACCTAAAAATGAGGTATAATTATTCTTGACCTAACTTTTACAAATTAAAAACATATAAAGGAGAACCAAGCAAATGAATCTTTCAGAATCAAAACCTATCGAGATATTGCTGGTAGAGGACAGTCCCAGCGACGCGGCATTGACAATCGAGGCCCTCAAGGAGGGCAAGGTTGCCAACCGGCTAAACCACGTCGAAGACGGCGTTGAGGCAATGAATTTTTTAAGACGACAGGGTAAATACGCCAAAGCCACAAGGCCTGACCTTATTATGCTCGACCTCAATCTGCCTAAAAAGGACGGACGAGAGGTCCTCGCGGAACTGAAAAACGACCCGGACCTCAAACTCATTCCCATTATCGTTCTTACCACGTCTCGTTCCGATAAGGACATATTGCAATCCTATCAATTGAACGCGAACTGCTACATTACAAAGCCCGTGGATTTCCCGCATTTTATTGAAGTGGTCAAATCTATCGAGCAATTCTGGCTAACAGTTGTGACTTTACCCAAAAGAATATGACGTCAAACAACTCATTAAAAATTCTGCTTGTCGAAGACAGCGCTTCCGATGCCGCGCTGCTGCAGGAAAACATTTTGTCAAGCGGCGCCAAAGATATTTCCATCAGCGTGGTTCAATCGTTGAACGAGGCCAAAGAATATCTTAAAAACAATCATCCTGACGCGGTGCTGCTGGATTTGACCTTGCCCGACAGCTCCGGCCTTGATACCGTTCGAGAGGTCAGGAGCATCTCTCCTGACTTGCCGATTGTGGTGCTTACCGGAGTTGATGACGAGAATACGGGCGTCGAAGCCATGCGTGCAGGCGTTCAGGATTACCTCGTAAAAGGCCAGACCGACGGACGAACCATAATTCGTGTCATTCGTTATTCCATCGAGCGCAAGCGGGCGGAGAAATTGCTGATAGAGAGCAAAAAGGACCTTGACCGTGCACAGGCCGTTGCTTATAGCGGAAGCTGGCGATTAGACATAAGGAACAATAAATTGACCTGGTCCGATGAATCATATCGCATATTTGACGTACCAACCGGAACGGAATTGACTTATGAGTCGTTTCTTTCCTATATCCATCCTGATGATAAAGAATACGTCGATACTAAATGGAAAGCGGCATTGGCCGGAGAAAAATACGACATCGAGCACCGAATCATCGTGGATGGTCAAATCAAGTGGGTCCGCGAAAGGGCCGAACTGGAGTTCAAAAAGGACGGCACATTTTTAGGTGGCTTCGGCACGGTAACGGACATCACCGAGCGCAAGCGGGCCGAGGGTGAGTTGCGGAAGCTGGCTTCTGTGGTTCAACACACAAGTGAATTTATCAGTTTGGCGTCCCTCGACGGAAAGATTATCTTTTGTAACGAAGCGGGAGCTGATATGTTAGGCCTGCCCCATGAAGACACGCGGCAGATGTCTATCCTCGATGTTATATCCGAGAATTACAAAGAAACGGTGAAAAATGAGGTTTTACCAACCCTGAAAAAAACAGGTCACTGGAAGGGAGAGCTGCAATACTTAAACCTCAAGACCAGCAAGCTGACCGATGTTTACGCGACAACTTTCATAATCAACGACCCGAACACGGGAAAGCCACTTTATTTAGCCAATACTTCAATCGACATATCCGAGCGCAAGCGGATTGAAGATGCCCTGAAATTCTTAGTCGAGTGCGGCTGTCCGGCTTCAGGTGAGGATTTCTTCCAATCGCTGGCTCGCTATCTGGGGCAGACCATGGGCATGGACTTTGTCTGCATTGACCAGCTGGAGGAAAACCTGCTGGCCGCCAAAACAGTGGCTGTGTATTTCGACGGCAAGTTCGAAGATAACATATCCTATACGCTCAAAGATACACCCTGCGGCGATGTTGTGGGTAAATCGATTTGCTCCTTTACTAAGGACGTGCGACATTTATTCCCAAATGATAAAGTGCTTCAGGATATGAAGGCCGAAAGCTATGTCGGAACCACCCTCTGGAGTTCCCAGGGAAAACCAATAGGCCTTATCGCAATTATCGGGCGCAAACCGCTGGCTGATACTAAGCTGGCAACATCAATCCTGCAATTAGCGGCCGTACGAGCAGCCGGCGAACTGGAACGCAGGCAGGCCGAGGATGCGATAAAAAGAGCCGCGACCCGGTTCGAAATTCTGTCTGGTACCGCAGCGAAATTACTGGAAAGCAAGCGCCCCCAGCAAATCGTAAATTCTCTGTGCAGCCGGGTGATGGAGTACCTGGATTGTCATATATTCGTCAATTATCTTGTCGATGAACAAACCCATCGCCTGCACCTCAACACTACAGGCGGGTTGCCGGAGAAGATGGTCAGAGATATCGAATGGCTGGATTTCGGACAGGCCATCTGCGGCCGCGTCGCACAGGAAGGCAAACGCATTGTTGCGGAGAATATCCAGGAATCCTGCGACGCACGCGCGGACCTGGTCCGCTCAGTCGGCATCAGGGCCTACGCCTGTCACCCGATTATGACACAAGGCAAAGTAATCGGGACACTGTCCTTTGGAACAAAGTCCAGAAAGACCTTTAGCGATGACGATTTGGTGACGATGAAAACAGTAACAGACCACGTTGCGACGGCGATGGAACGCGTGCTGGCTGAGGAAACGCTCCGTAAGGCGCACGATGAGCTTGATGCACGAGTCAAAGAGCGAACCGCCGAGCTTGGCGAAATGGTGCTGGAGCTGCAAAAACAGATAGTGCAGCGGGTCCGTGCAGAAGAGGCATCCCGTTCTGCGTCGCTGTATGCACGAGGTCTTCTCGAAGCATCTCCTGACCCCCTTGTTACAATCAGCCCGGAAGGAAAGATTACCGATATCAACAGGGCAACCGAGCTGGTGACGGGCGTCCAGAGGCAGAATCTCGTAGGCAGCGATTTCTCGGATTACTTTACGGAACCCAAAAAAGCAAAGGAAGTTTACAAACGGGTCCTTGCGGAAGGTATGGTTAAGGATTATCCGCTAATCATCCGGCACGTATCAGGGCATACGACAGACGTTCTCTACAACGCCACGCTTTATAAAAATGAAGCAGGGCAGGTTCAGGGTATCTTTGCTGCCGCCCGTGACGTTACCGAACACAACAGAATAGAAAAACTTTCGCGGATTACCAATGTGCTGCTGGGGCTGTTCGCACAAAAATCAACAAGAAAAGAATATCTCGATTCGGTTGTCAACGCAATCCGCGACTGGAGCGGCTGTCAATGCGTAGGTATCCGACTGACTAATTCAGATGGATTGATACCGTACGAATCCCAGATTGGTTTTAACAGGGAATTTCTTGTCTCCGAGAGCGTACTTTCTCTGAAAACCGATACCTGCGCCTGTATGCGGGTTGTTATGCAGACACCGGAACCCCAGGATGCACCGGTAACGACATTGAAAGGTTCTTTCCGCTGCGATAATACATTTGAGTTTTTTAACTCGCTGCCCGAACAGAAAAAGGCACGATATCGCGGTAATTGTATGCGTAACGGCTTCGCCTCTCTGGCAGTTGTCCCGATTCGTTACAGGGACAAAGTGCTCGGGGCGATTCATCTTGCCGACAGGAAGGGAAACAAAACGCCGGCCCAAACCGTGGAATTCATAGAAAATATGGCGATGCTTATCGGGGAGGCTGTCCACAGATTCGATATAGAAACGGAACTGCGGCAAAGCGAGGAGCGTTATCGTCAGCTCGTAGAACTTTCCCCGGAAGGCATCGGCGTCGAAAGAGACGACAAAATAGTGTTTATAAATACCGCCGCGACCGGATTGCTCGGCGCTAAAAATTCCGCCCAGCTTGTCGGAAAGTCGATTCTTGATTTCGTTCACCCCGACTACAGGAAACGCACGCACAGGCAGCTGGAGTTTCTCCGCAGAAAACAGAAAGCCCTGCCGCTGAGAGAGAATATATTTCTGCGTGTTGACAGAACCCCTATAGATGTTGAAGTTGCCGCCACGCCGCTTATCTATGAAAACAAGCCTGCCGCCCAAATTGTCTTCCGCGATATCACCGAACGAAAACTCGCCCAGGAAAGAATTATCACCGACCAGAAACATTTGCGTCTGCTTACCGCCGAACTGCTCCTTACCGAAGAACGCGAGCGGCACGAAATTGCTATGGCCCTGCACGATTCGCTTGGCCCGATACTGGCCTTTTCAAAAAGAGAACTCGGAACACTGCAAAAATCCGCCCCGGCCCAGATTGCGGAGGCATTGAAAAATGTCAGCGATAACATCAGCGAAGCGGTCAAACAGACAAGAACCCTGACCTTTGACCTCAGTCCGCCGACGCTTTATACCCTCGGTTTTGAAATAGCGATAGAAGAATTGATTGAACGGTTTTGCGAAGAGCACAAACTTGGATATTCATTCCAAAACAGTGATGCGCCTAAACCGTTAACCGACCCCGTGAAAGTGCTGTTGTATCGTTCTATCCGCGAAATGCTGATAAATATCGCGAAACACGCAAGCGCTAAATTTGTCAAGGTTATGCTCTCCAGGGTCAACAATGACATAGAAATAGCCATAGAAGATGACGGCAAAGGGTTTGATGTGTCTGTACCGAAGGAAAAATCGAAAGGACTTGGATTGTTTAGTGTTCGTGAGCGGCTCAGGCACATAGGAGGTAAGCTCGAAATAGAATCGAAACGAGGTAAAGGAACACATATAATCTTGACAGCACCTTTGAAAATCGAGTAAAATCCTGATGAAAGGGGACTGACATTATGAGTATAAAAATAATACTGGCCGATGACCACGCGATGTTGCGGCACGGCCTCAGCAAATCGTTTCAAAACGAGAAGGATATGGAGGTTGTCGCCCAGGCCAAAGACGGCCGGACGACCGTCGAGCTTGCCAAAGAGCTTTCTCCAAATATCGTAATAATGGATATTGGTATGCCTGACCTCAATGGCATCGAGGCGACTCGCCAGATTATCAAAGAGAACCCCAAAGTCAAGATTATCGCTCTGTCGATGCATTCGAGCAAAAACTTCATAATAGAAATGTTCAAGGCGGGCGCGGCCGGCTATTTGCTGAAGGATTGCGAATTCGATGAACTGGTCAACGCCATCCGGCTGGTGATGACTAATAAAACCTATATCAGCCCCGCCATATCCGATGTCGTCGTCGATAACTATATGCGACAGCCAGAGAATGCCAGAGATTCCGCCTTTTCAATACTCTCCCAGAGGGAACGCGAAGTTCTCCAGCTTTTAACGGAAGGCAAAGCCACCAAGCAAATCGCCAAACGCCTTCACATCAGCGCTAAAACCGTCGAAGTCCACCGCCTCAATCTTATGAACAAGCTCAAGATAGACAACATTGCCCAGCTTACAAAATACGCAGTTCAGGAAGGATTGACCCGGCCGGAACCGTAATATTCAGATATATCACATTCCAGATATTTTCCGCTGACTCGGCAGACGCGCCTCTATTGGGTAATTATGACCTCCCAATTAAGTATTTCCCTTATTTGCAATTGCCCGCAAATACAATAAAAAGATGATTAGATATTGTTAATGCGGACGTCATTAATATCGGCTTGGGCAAGGAGAAAACACTTTAAGGAGCGCCTTATGAAGGCAGCGATTTCCGAAGAATGTGTCTCATGTGGATTATGCGTGGATATTTGCCCCGATGTTTTTGAGATGGGTACGGAGTATGCACAGGTAAAGATGACCGGCATACCCGAAAAATTTGAAGATGCCGTTCGTCAGGCCGTGGATGAGTGTCCGGTATCGGCGATTACGGTAGAACAATAAACCGGATTTGTGTTCTTGTACGGCGTACCTGGCCGGAGATATTCAAACCCGAAATTAAAACAGAGCAGCATTTAGTATAGTTTGAGATGCAATACACAGATGTAACAACACGGATATCTTTGAAAAGAGTTTATGAAAAACCTTCCGCAAAGGATGGTTTCAGGGTTCTTGTTGACCGGCTTTGGCCTCGAGGTGTCAGCAAAAAAGCCGCAGCTATTGACTTGTGGTGCAAAGATATTGCTCCGAGCAGTGACCTTCGAAAATGGTTCGGGCACAATCCCGCAAAATGGGACGAATTCAAAAGGCGATACTTTAAGGAGCTTGACGCAAATCGCGAGGTTGTATCCCTGCTTATCGAAAAGACAGACAGGGGGTTTCTCACTTTGTTGTTCTCCGCCAAAGACAAAATTTTCAACAATGCAGCGGCTTTGATGGAATATATTAAAAAAACTCAAAACAAATGAAACTTTTGAAGCAATACGAAAGTGTTTATGTGTCATAAGATAAGGCAGAATAAGATGTTATGGTTATCACAAGAAGTGAGCAATTGAGATGCCTTAATTAAGCAATATGCCTATATGCCTTCGAGTGAACAAAGGAGTATTATCTTCAACGTTAATAGGTTTTAACCGGGAATATTTAAAGAATTTGCGATCGCATCGAATAGTAAGGATGGCGATTATGGAAACTAAAAATAATGCCGGGCTGTTGTCAATAATTATGCGGGCGAAAGACCACCAGTTGTGCCCGGAATGCGGGGGCAAAATGGCCGAGTCGGAAAGAGTATGTGAAAATGGCACAACTTTTATATGGTTCAGGTGCAGCGATAAAAACTGCAATGGGCAGTGGCTGCAAAAAATACCCAGGCAGCAGCCCGGTTATCCTGGCTTTTCCATAAATAAGGTTTATGCACATTGATAAAAATTCAAAAAATTAGAACAGGGGCACGTAAGCCCAGGGACAGAAAGGACAGCAGCAATGAAAACTTTTATGCTAGGATGGGAGTTCCCCCCCTATATCAGCGGCGGGTTGGGGACGGCTTGTTACGGCCTGACAAAGGCGATGGACAAGCTGGGCATAAAAGTTACGTTCGTTCTGCCAAAGGGTACAGGCAATCCGGTTGGCTCAGTTAAAACTATCGGCGCAAATGATGTACGGTCAGTGACACTGTCTGAACAATTCACTAATACGAAATTTCGCGTTATATCTTCGAACTTGAAGCCCTATGCCGGCGTCGGTTCTCATGAGCATAATTACAGCTCCGGGAGAATTTTGCTTGAAATGGCCGATGCCGACCAGATACTCAGCCCGGACAATTATACAGGGGACATACTCGTCGCGGTTAGTCAATATGCCGAAAAGGCGATGATGATTGCCGGCACTGAGGATTTCGACGTAATACACGCGCATGACTGGATGACGTATCCCGCAGGCGAAGCCGTGTCTCGTCAAAATCATAAACCCCTCGTTGTGCACGTGCACTCGACGGAGTTTGACCGGAGCGGCGAGCACGTCAATCAGACCGTTTACGACATCGAACGAATGGGTATGCACGCCGCCTCGAAGGTAATCGCCGTAAGCAGGTTAACCAAAGAAACAATAGTAAAACATTACGGCATTCCATCGGAGAAGGTCGAAGTCGTTTATAACGCCGTTGAACACAATGGCGACGGCATCTGTCATATCCCGGCGGAAAAGAAAGACAAAATCGTCCTGTTCCTCGGACGAATCACAATGCAAAAAGGCCCGGAGTATTTCCTCGCCGCCGCCAAAAAAGTCCTCCAGGTCGTCGACAACGTCAAATTCATTATGGCCGGCTCCGGCGATATGATGCCCAAAATTATCGAGCTTGCGGCCTCTATGGGCATCGGAAACAAAGTCCTTTTCACGGGCTTCCTGACCGGCGAGGATGTTAACAGGGCGTATAAAATGGCTGACCTCTACGTAATGCCCTCTGTTTCCGAGCCGTTTGGTATTTCTTCCCTCGAAGCGATGAACCGCAACGTCCCGGTCCTGATGAGCAAGACAAGCGGCATCTCCGAAGTGGTAACGCATGCCCTGAAAGTTGATTTCTGGGACATAGACGAAATGGCCAACAAAATGATAGCCGTTCTCAAACGACCGCAGCTCAAGGCAAACCTCAGCAAAAACGGCTTTCATGAATCCTGCAAGTTTAAGTGGGAGGACTCAGCAATGAAAGTAAAGAATATATACAAGGAAGTAATCGAGCAGGCCAAGAGTAAGGAGAAGGAATAATGGCTTCGGTATGTTTTTATTTTCAGGTTCATCAGCCCCAGAGATTGCGGCATTATAATGTTTTTGACCGCAGCAATAACTATCTCGACGACCATAAAAACGCCGAGATATGCAGGAAGGTCGCCAACAAATGCTACCTCCCTGCAAATAAACTTATGCTCGAGCTTATCCGCAAACACAAGAGAAAATTCAGGATATCCTATAGCATCACTGGTGTACTGCTTGAGCAGCTCGAAAAGTTTGCGCCTGAGGTGCTTACCACGTTCAAGCAGCTGGCCGACACCGGCTGCGTGGAATTTCTCGGCGAAACTTATCACCACAGCTTGGCTTTTCTGTATTCCAGGGATGAGTTTATAGAACAGGTAAAGGCGCACAGGCAGATTATCAGACAATTATTTGGCCAGACACCGCGTGTTTTCAGGAACACCGAGCTTATTTATAACAATGGCCTGCCTCCTATCGTTGACCAGATTGGTGGCTTCGATGCGATACTTGCCGAAGGCGCAGACCACATTCTCGGGTACAGGAGCGCCAATTTTGTTTACCGTCCGCCCACATCGACAAAGCTCAAGCTCCTGTTGAAAAATTACCGGCTAAGCGACGATATCGCGTTTCGGTTTTCTAACCGCGACTGGAGCGAGTGGCCGCTTACCGCCGATAAATTCGCCGCATGGATTAACGCAGTCAACGGCTGCGGAAATGTCGTCAACCTCTTTATGGATTACGAAACCTTCGGCGAGCATCAGTGGCAGGACACGGGCATTTTCGAATTTATGCGCCATATGCCAGAACATATTCTCAGATATCCGGACAACAACTTCAAAACACCTTCGGAGGTAATACGCGATTACCCGCCCGTTGATACTATCGATGTGCCATATACCATAAGCTGGGCGGATATCGAGCGGGACCTTTCCGCCTGGCGAGGCAACTCAATGCAGGAAAACGCGCTGGCGGAACTATATCGCCTCGAAGACAAAGTCAAAAACACCGAAAACGCTGGTCTTATTGACATCTGGAGAAGGTTGCAGACCTCAGACCATTTCTATTATATGTGCACTAAATGGTTCGCGGACGGCGATGTCCATAAATATTTCAACCACTACAATTCACCTTATGACGCCTACATCAATTTTATGAACGTCCTGGATAATCTCGACAGCAGCTGCTCCGAAGCGATTCTTAAAAAACCACAACGCGTGTATGAACTCAGTGCCGAACGGCAGAGTAGAACAAGTAATGATAACGTTGCAAATAGTTTGTGTTTTTCTGAAAGGACTTAAGTTATGAAAACAGCAAAATTTTCAAAAGAAAAAGCAGCATCAACAACATTGTCCTCAACAGTGATGAACCCCGGGTCTTCAGGCATAAGCGCAACCAAGCCGCTTGGCCCGTGCCAGGTCGGAGATAGCGTTATTTTCGTAGCGTCTTATCCCCAGGCACACAGCGTTCAAATTGCCGGCGATTTTAATAACTGGCAGCCCGAAAAGACCATTATGAGAAAAGCAGGCGACGGCACATGGCAGGTCAGGGTACCGCTCGTAAAAGGGACCTACCATTACAGATTTATCGTGGACGGCCATTGGCAGCAGGACCCTTATAATGAAGCCACGGAACCCAACCCATACGGCGGCGTGAATTCCGTCGTGAAAGTTGACTAAAATAGTAACGGGCAGTCATCAAAAAATCTTGGCTTGTAAAGGGCATTGAGACAGGCCGGGGAGACAAACGCGATTGCGCCTATACGCGACAGGGGCTTTTCTATGCCCCTGTCGTATTTTATTTTTATAGCGATTATCCGTCGTCGGTCTTTCCCTGGTTATCCCACAAATGCGTGCAAATCGCTTGACTTTGGGACCTAAGAAAGCTACCCTCATTTAATTAGTTGAACGGTATCGTTTTTTTGTTTTTTTATGTAAGGAGGTTAGTTTTGAGAGTGCTTTCTGGTATTCAGCCGTCGGGTCGGCTGCATATAGGCAACTATTTCGGCGCGATGAGACAGCATATACAAATGCAGCAGGGTAACGACTGCTTTTTCTTCATCGCTGACTATCACGCCCTGACGAGCAACCCGGCACCGAAGGACGTTTCGGAATTTACCCTTGGCGTAGCTATGGATTACATAGCGCTGGGTCTTGATACGGAAAAAACGATATTCTGGCGTCAGTCGGATGTGCCGGAAGTTACGGAACTTACGTGGCTTTTGTCGTGCGTAACGCCGAAGGGGCTTTTAGAAAGGTGCACCAGCTATAAGGACAAGGTTGCGCAGGGAATAAGCCCGAACCACGGGCTTTTCGCGTATCCTGTTTTGCAGGCGGCGGACATCCTTATATATAAGAGCGATGTTGTGCCCGTGGGGGCGGACCAGAAGCAGCATATCGAGGTAACAAGGGATATAGCGGGGTATTTCAATAATACTTACGGCGAGACGTTTGTGCTGCCGAAGGACCACATTATCGAATCGGTGGCGGTGGTGCCGGGTATTGACGGCCGCAAGATGAGCAAAAGCTACGGCAATACGATTGAGATGTTCGAGCCGGAAAAAAGCATCAAAAATAAGGTTATGAAAATCGTTACCGACTCGACGCCGGTTGAGGCGCCGAAAAATCCTGATAAATGCAACGTCTTTGCGTTATTAAAACTTTTCGCGTCAGCCGAAGAAATAAAACAGTGGGAAGACAAATATCGCAAGGGCGGCACAGGATATGGCGAAGCGAAGAAACGTCTGGCCGAGCTTATCGTAGAATACTTCAGGCCCTATCGTCAGAAGCGAACCGAGCTTGAGAGTAACCCGGATTACCTCAAACAGATTCTGGCCAAAGGCGCTCAGCGGGCAAGGGCCGTCGCGGTAAAAACGCTGGTTGAAGCACGAAAAGCTGTAGGGTTAGGTGAGTATTATGGCAGATAAACTTGTTACAATAGCCGAGTATATGGATTCGATGCAGGCCGAGATGGCGAAACAAGTCCTTGAGGATTTTGACATTAAAGCCGTGGTGATAGGCGAGAATGCTGCCAATATCTGTTTGGCTCCGACTGTTATAACCGCCAAACTGCAGGTGTTGGAAAAAGACGCTGACGAAGCCAAACAGATACTTGAGGATCAGGAACAAGGTCACGAGCCGGAAGAATATGAAATAGGAGATGAAACGGACGAGGCGGACGAGCCCTATGACCCAAAGCAGGAGGAGCCGTAAGTGGCTGATTATCGGGTAAATCTTGAAATCTTCGCGGGGCCTCTGGACCTGCTTTTGTACCTTGTCCGCAAGGAAGAGGTTGATATTTACGACATACCCCTTGCGAAAATCACCGACCAGTATATTCGCTATATCGATATACTAAAGCAGCTCGATATTGACGTAGCGGGCGATTTTCTGGTAATGGCGGCGACGCTGATGCAGATAAAATCAGCTATGCTTCTGCCAAAGACGCAGGGAGAGGAAATCGGGGCTGAAGATTTGTCAGACCCGCGTGCCGAGCTTATAAGACAGCTTTTGGAATACAAGAGATTCAAGGACGCGGCGAATATGCTCGCGGCGTCAGCCGAGGAACACGGCGACCGGTTCACCAGGCCTGATACGGTCATCGAGCAGTTCAAGCCCAACGCCGAGCCGACTGTTGACCTCGACCAGGTCAGCGTATGGAATCTGCTTGAGGCCTTCGACGCGATTATGGAGGCGACCGGCGCCAAATATGACACCCGCCTTATTGTTGATGACACGCCAATTGACCTGTACCAGATAGAAATTCTTCATCGGCTGCAAAAAGAAGGTCAATTGAACTTCGAGCGTATCTTCGAGCCGAGGAACAGCCGGCTGGTGCTGGTAGGATTGTTTCTGGCCATACTGGAGCTTATCAGGTCGCAGCTAATCTGGGCCGAACAAAACCAGGAGACAGGCAAAATATCCCTGCGTGCGCTGACCGATGCGCCGCCGGAAGAAGCGGTTCGTAAAGCGATAATGAGAATCGAAGCAGAGGAAGCAGCCAGCCAGCAGGCAGCGGCGGCAATAGAACAGCAGCCAACACCTTCTACGGTTGATGAAGTACCCCCGGAGCCGGATTTTGCAATTGATGAAATAACCGAAACAGAGCAGGAGTCGCAATTGCCCATACCTATTGTGGAAATACCGCCGGCGGATAATTCGGCAATCGAGCAGCCCGTCGAAGAGGCACAAATGGAACCGCATCTGCCTATACCTATTGCGGAATTGCCTCCGAAAGACAAATCAAAACAAACAGCCGACGAGCCGGAACCTCTGGGCGGCCAAACAAAAGAACAATCATAAACACAAAAAACGTAATAAGCGTTTGACAGTTATTGGCCGACTCTATAAAATCCGGTTAATCATAAGGCCAATTTTGGAAAGGAATCAAAAAATGGCTGGCAATGTAGTTGAGCTTACCGACGCGGATTTCGATGAAATGATTCATACAGCGGGAATGCCCGTGCTGGTGGATTTCTGGGCGCCATGGTGCGGCCCGTGCAGGATGATGGGGCCAATCATCGAGGAATTCGCGAAGGATTACACAGGCAAGGCAAAGGTCTGCAAGCTCAACACCGACGATGCCAGGGATAGCGCTATGGAATTCGGCATAAGCGCGATACCAACAATCATCCTTTTCAAAGACGGACAGGTTCAGAAGAAATGGGTCGGCCTGACCAGCAAAAAAGACCTCGCCGCGGCAATCGACGAGCTGCTTTAAGCGAAAATTAAAGTCCCCCGACCGCCGGCTGGTTCCACCAGCTTGAATCGCGGAAATAGTTCTTCAGCACCATCGCCGCGTTTACTCCGTCACCTACCGCCGTTGCAAGCTGCATCCCGGCTGCCACCCGGCAGTCACCTGCTGCGAATACGCCGGGGACGCTCGTCCGCAGATACGCGAAATCGCACTTGATGAAACCGTCGTCGGTCAGGTCAATAAAACCCCTGAGAAACCCGGTGCTGGGAACCATCCCTACGAAAATGAAAACGCCGTCGCAGGGGTAACTTTCTTCTTTACTGGTTTTAACGTTTTTCAGCCGGACGGATTCGACCTTGTCTTTGCCCTCTATGGAGGTTGCTACGGTGCTGTATTTAACCAGCAGATTCGTATTCGGCTCTTTACTCTTCGCGATAAGCTCTTCCTGCAGAACTTTGGTCGCGCGGAATTCGTCCCTGCGGTGAAGCAGCGTTACTTTGGCGGCGAATTTGCACAGGTGCAGCGTCTCTTCCAGCGCGGTATTGCCTCCCCCGATTGCCGCGACGGATTTACCTTTGAAGAAAGGCGCGTCGCAGGTCCCGCAGTAGCTTACGCCCGCCCCTGCGTTGCGAAACTTGTCTTCGCCCGGGATACCGAGCTTGCGGTAGTCGCTGCCGGGAGCGAGTATGACCGCGCGGGCGAGGTATTTATTTTTATCGCAGGAAATTTCGATGTCGCCGTTGCTTAATTTCTTCAGGGCAGTTACTTCCGACCCTGTTTTGATTTCACCGCCGAAGGAGACGGTCTGCTTTTGCATTTTTTCGATAAGCTCGTAGCCGCTTATGCGCTCGAAGCCGGGGTAGTTTTCGATTCTGTCGGTGCTGTTGATTTGCCCGCCCGGAACAAACTTTTCGAGCAGCAGCATTTTGAACCGGTCTCTCGCGGCGTATAATCCGGCCGCCAGTCCGGCGGGGCCCGCTCCGATTATTATACAATCGTATCTTTCTGCCATACCTGTAATCCTTTACTGTTTTTAATCTGCAATAAGAATAACATAGCCGGCTGATAAGTGCCAGAGTATTGACAATCGATGATTGATAATTGATGATTACCTTCTTGTGGTACGGCCATCTTGGCCGTGTTTGCGAATAATCGATTGTATGGAGGTTTCCAGTGCGAACGATTAAAGGCACAATCATATTATTATGCCTTACGATAGCAACGGCAGGCATAAGCAAACCCGTTAAAGAACAGCCGGTTCGGGACGTTAACCAGCCGGATGCGAACGGCATCAGCGAATACTATGGATTCGGCGAGATGGAAATCATCAAGCTGGACTGGGGTATTAGTTGTTTGCAGATTGCCGATTTTGACGGCGACGGCCGAAACGATATCGCCGTGGCCAACAACCGAAAAGCCGCGATAGAGATTCTGCTTCAAAAGGATTCAATCGGTCCCGAGGATGAAGACGTGGCGGTTGACCCCAACGACATCGATATCAACGCGCTGGTAGGCCCGAGCCGATTCGCCAGGCAAACCGTGCCCGTCTCGCAGCGGATATACAGTATGGTTTCCGGCGACCTCAACGGCGACGGGCTGATTGATTTGGCATACTACGGCGAACCGCGAGGCCTGTATATATTGTTACAAAAACCGCAAAAGGAAAAACACAAATCGAAAACATTAACATGGCAGCCGGTGAAACGCATCAATATCGACGATGCACTGCCCAATGAGAATGCCCTTATCTGTGCGGATATAGACAACGACGGCAGAAAAGACCTGATTGTGGTCGGCAGGGACGCCATATACGTCCTGCTGCAGAAAAAAGACGGCTCTCTCGGTGAGCCGGTCAAGTACCCCGCCGCGGCCCGAATCATCGGTGCCGAGGTCGGCGACCTCACCGGCAACGGCATAAACGAACTGCTGCTTGTGACCGACGATGCCGAAAGACCCCTCCACGTCCGCCTCGGGCAGAAAAATGGTCAGTTGGGACCCGAAATGCGCCTGTTATCTGAAATGCCTCTGGTGCTGGAGCTTGCTGATATGGGCGGCAAAGAAGGTAAAGATATAGTTGCGATTGACGCTATAAGCAGACGGCTGGTCTGCTATAAACTGGTCGCGGACAACTCGCAGAGCGATGACTGGCCCGTGCTGTTTTATCCCCTCGCGGCAGGGCAGGGCAGCGAAAAGCGAGACCTCGTAGTCGGCGATTTTGACGGCGACAAACTCGCGGACGTCGTAATCAGCGACCCCGGTGCGGCGGAACTCGTGTTGTACAGGCAAATACCAGGCGTAGGACTGGCGGAACCGGCAAGATTCCCGTGCCTGGCAGATACCGACGCTTTATCAGCTGCCGACATTGACGGCGATGGCAAGAGCGAACTCGGCGTGTTGAGCATCAAGGAAAAAACAATCGGCATAAGTAAATTCGAGTCGGGACGATTGACCTTCCCGAAAGCCGTCGATTTAACGGGTGAGCCGCTTGCTATGGAATTAAGCGATATAGACGGCGACAAGTCAGTTGATTGCGTATATGTCTCCCGCTCACAGTCCGACACAAGGTCGCTTCGGATAATCTATAACGTGGCAAAAGCCGACGCCAACGATACCCTCGCTGTCGAGCTTCCGCAGCTTGCCACGAATCCGCAGGGTATAAAGGTCATCGACGTTGACCACGATGGCTTAAAAGACGTGCTTATATTTGTCAAATATGAGCTGCCCATTCTGGTTCGCCAGACCCAAAAACGGAAATTCGAGGTTGTCGATTCCCCAAAGGCGCAGACCAGCTTGATAAAAGAAGCGACCCTTCGCTCGATTTACTCGGCTGACGTTGACGGCAAATCAGGTGATGAGTTTTTGGTGGCTCAGAATAATTTCGCCAGAAGTATGATATTCGCCAAAGGTGAATGGACGGTCCTCGACCAGTATAACGCCAAAAGCGCAGAGAATCATATTTCGGCTGTCGCCGAGGCAAAAATGAAAGTTGACGGCGCAAAAGACAGCAAAGCGATATTATTATTGGATGGTCAAAAGGGCCGGCTCCAGATTCTTACCCAGGATACAGATAAAACATTCCGCTTCGACAAAGAGCTGGACGTCGGAACCTGGAACCCGGCGTCAGGCGTCAAAATGTTAACAGCATCCCTCACCGGCGGCGGCCCTGATGATATCCTGCTGTTTGACGGCGAAAAATTAGGGCTGGTTATTCCGCCCGGAGCCAAAACAAATCGGTATCGGCTCGAACAGAAATTCAGCTATGAAACAAAGATAAAGGACGGTGCCTACGGCAATTTCACCACCGGCGATATCAACGGCGACAAAAGGACCGACATTATAATGGTCGAATACAAACATAATCATATCGAGATACTGACTCTCGATTCGGCAGGCAAACCCGTCCCGGCGATGCGGTTCAAAACATTCGAAGACAAGACCTACCGCGAAGGCAGACAAGGGGCAGGCGCAGTCGAACCGCGGCAAATGAAGGTTGCCGATGTTACGGGCGACGGCAAAGCCGACCTCGTAACCATTATTCACGACAGGATTATTATTTACCCTCAGGATTAAACCGGGCAGAATAATCCTTAAAACAAGGGTTTTGGTGCCGTTAGCCGGCAAAACAGACAATTTTATTTGCGCCTTTATCACGCATAACCCATTGATAATACTACGGTTATACAATAGCAACATTGCCCCCCCAAAAAAACACTTCGTCTTATAATTTTCTTGACATTTAGCGGCTGGGACGGTTAAAATCAATTGAGTAGTGAGGAGTTAGTATATCCCTGATAGAGAGCAGGAGTAACTCAGTAAAAAAGGAAAAGGGTGAATAACCAATGAAGAAGGAGGAGTAGAGTATGTGCAGAGGACTCATTTCTGTTTGCTTAGCATTGTTCCTTGTTTCAACCTGTTACGGCACAATGGTTGTGGGGCCGATCGGCATGGAGGTCATCGGACAAGCGAATCTCAATCCTGCCGATTTTATGGCCAACTCAAAAGTAAGTATTGATGTCACCTCATTGTCTGACGATTGGCCAGGCGATACCGGCTTCCAGTTCAGCATGGCCGTTAACAGCGATTTGACCGGCTGGCAGCAGGGCGGCCTTACGCCCTGGTGGAATTCTGCCGACGGCGACAGGACGATTACGGCCACATTGAATTACGGCCCGTTCAAAACGGGTTCTTCCTGCACTTTTGCTCAGGTATTCTTCATCGAGAACAGTTATTCAAACGATGGCTTGAATAAACAGGCCATTCTGTACCTCGACAACCTGAGGTTAACTCCTGAGCCGGCAACAATGGCTCTGCTTGGTTTAGGCGGCCTTGCCTTGATTCGCAGGAAAAAGTAATCGGGCCTGAGGCAATAAGCAATGATAGGGCCTGTCTCGACAAACGAGGCAGGCCCTTGTTTTTTGCGGAAACAGAGATAGCGTTTCAGTATTGATACTGATATTTTCCTAAATAGCGCAAATAGCCCAAGTTTACATGCAGTGTTTCATCACATAACTTCTTTATAATACAGTAGTTACGCAACGCAGCGGGGGCCACATTTTTTTTTGCATCCTATAATAATTTTTCTTGACATATTGGCAGTGAATGTGGTATTCTCAGTATTGTAAATGGTTGTCACACAAGTGTGTAGATATGGCTCCCTCGCGAGAGGAGGGTGCAGCCGATTGAAAAGTGAATAATTGAACTAAAGAAGTTGTCGCTTTATTTAACGTTAGACAAGCGCAAGGTTATAAAAAGGTGAAAGTCAAACTGTAGTGCTTGTTGTTGTTCGAGACAAAATCAAAGTAGAGAGTGAGTTTGTCGAGAGCAGCTAAATCTCTGGCTTGTGGCTGGAGATAACGAACGAAGAGAGTGATAACAATCGAAGAAGGAGGAGTACGAGTATGAGTAGAATGATAGTTTCTGTTTGTTTAGCATTAGTTCTTGCTTCAGCTTGCTTGGCCGCTGACCCTGTTGTAGCGACTATTCAGAGCTGGGAAGATGGGACCACCGGTGGTTTGAATAGCTGGGGCGATACGCTTGTCGGCGGTCAAACCGTTGGCGTTACAGACGGCGCACTGAGCCTCGGTGTTGTTCAGAACACTGGCTGGAATTTCGTCGGCGAAATGGATATTCCGTCCTTTGCGGCTGCTTTCATGCAGAGCCACTATATTGAGATGGACGTCACAGCGCTGGCTGATGATTACGGCGATAGTGCTGCTAATGGCTTTAATATGGATTTTGCCATCCAGGGCGGCGGTATTTCCTGGACACAGACATCCAATGTTATGGCAAACGGCTGGTGGAATGGTGCGATGGGCGATGTAACAGGTTTGATGAAGGTTGATATTTCCGGTATCGTTGCATCACTGGGTGGTGTTGCTCCGAATTGGCTGCAAATATTCCCCATCCTGAATTCCTATTCGAACGATGGCTCGATGGCACAGAGCGTTGTTTATTTTGACAACCTCAGATTGTGCACTCCTGAGCCGGCAACAATGGCGTTGCTCGGTCTCGGTGGTCTGGCTTTGATCCGCAGGAAGAAATAATTTCTGCTGGCAAAGCAAAGGTTACAAAGTAGTATTAAACCGGGACCTGCTTGAAAAAGCAGGCCTCGGCTTTTTTTATGCGCAAAAATAATGTTAATCAATTATAACGTCGAACACCCGGCATCCGGTTTTAAACCCGCAATCAATAATAATACTTGAAAGTCAAATCAACGTCCCAGGCGTCGGGCTGGCCCTTGTTTTTTCTGAAGCTTATCTTCGTGCATTGAAGGCCTGACCAGTGCTGCTGGATTGAGGACAGGAACCTGGCGGCCTCTGCTATTTTTACGCCCTTCAGCGAAACGTTGGCGGCCTGCGTTTTCTGCCCTTCGGATTTAAGAATCACCCCTGAAGACAGTTTATAGTTATTGGCGGAAATCGAGCAAAATTCGGCGGCCTTCTGGACGGCGGTCGCGTAATCGAATCCGGCTGCCGTCTCTTTCCCCTTCGTTGCGTTCAGGCGTTCCGGGTCGGCTGCAATAAGCTCCTCCATCAGCGGCAGTGACTTCTGATACTGCTCTATATCGTTATTGCAGTTCGCGCGGGCGCCGGGAAGGTAAACACCCCATATAATCACAGGCCAAAACGCCGCCAGGGCAGGAACGAGTATGTAATAAAACATCGGGTTTTTGTATATTTCTTTTATGTCTTTCATTGGCCGCCTCCGCCTTGCTTTGTGGTGGGTTCAACCGTTACGCCGAAAGTGCTGCGGCCCCCGTCGGTGCTGATACGCTGCTGGAGAACGTTCAAGCCGGTCTGCTTGAAGGCCTCGAACATCTTCAGGGTCTTTTCAGGGCTGGGCGTGTCGCCGTTGATTGTAATCATCTTGTCGGTTATGGAAACGGTCTCGATATTAAGCCCGGTGGTCGCGGCGCATTTGTTTAACGCCTGAAGCACAAGGGCAAGTTTGGCCGCCACGGCTTCTTCACCGGTAAGAGAAAACCCCTTTTGCGCCTCCTTGATACGCCGCAGCGCCGTGGAGATTTTTCTCGTCGCCTCTTTTGTTTTGCTCGGCATCTTCTCCCCGAACATTACCGCTGTAAAATCCTTCGCAAATTTCGCCCCCAGCTGGGCGCGATATTTGTTGAACTGTATTGCCTGCATCAGGCCGTATAGTCCGACGGCGAACATAAGAATCACCGCCGCAACCGAGAAAAACTTGAGCGTCTGCTGCAAACGCATCTTCCTGCCCTGGTAGGGCATAAAATCGCCGCGGAAATTGGTGCCGCCGGACCCGTCAAGCTGCGCTATCGCCGCGCCGTAAGCGATTGCGAATTCGACGGCATCGGGACAGTCCGCGATTGCGTCGGCAGATAATTTCGCCAACCCTGTTATGTCAATACGATTGGTCTCAACAGCAGTTTTTTTGGCGATATCCTCGCAGCTCACCGAATCTGCTGTATCAAAGATTTCAAGATGATTCACTGTACCGGCTGTTTGCAGCAGCGCGGTGGTCATTGAAAACTGCTTTGTCAGCATCTCGTTTCTGTTTTGCGAGGGACTCAGAAGGAACGTCCGCATCGAGGTCGCCGGCGTCGGAGATATCCCCTGCCAGGGCGAAGAAACGGGCGAGATAAAATAGCCGTTTCTCCGGGACAAAAACGCGAACAGCGGGCGAACCTCGCCGGACAAAGACGCGCCCTGGCAGACAAACCTTGCCAGGCAGCTCACGTCCGGCTCCACGCTGAACGGGTCTATGTTGTTGCTTTGCAGCGCGCCGAGCAAATCAGACAGCATCTGTTTTTGCGCCGTGAAGGCGCTGATGTCCGCGCCGGTCTGGTCGGTCGAATTTATTTTGAACGCGATTGCGACGTCCGTCGCGTCGGTGCCGAGGGCCTCTTCCGTGTCAAAGTGGACCGTCTGCGTTATTTTCCTGACGTCGGAGAACTCGCTGTGGATACTGTGCTGCATAAACATCGCGCAGTCCAGGGCAACCGCCGCCTCGGTAAATTTAATCTGCCTTTCGGCGCATGCGGCCGCGATGCGCTGGGCCAGCGACTGAAAAGTCGGCTGTTCGGACTCTTCCGGCGAAACACCAAAACAGCTCACCAGCTTTCTCTCACGGCCCAGCACGTCCAGACAAACAACCGTCGCACGGTCTTTAGCCAGATATATTCCCAAAAAATTCCCAGTTTGCACTTTAAGTCGGCTCCTTACTGCGTTTAACCTATGCTATCCGCCGCGCTGTTTAACCGCTAAAAACAGCGACCTTTTGAATCTTGCCGTTATTTTTCATCACAACCACGACTGCCGAGACCTTTGCCACGCCGCTTGCCGCTGTAACGTGTATCGAAAACACGTTGCTGCTCGTGGTGATATATGGTTTGCATTTCTCGATTGAGTCGGAAAACTGGAACAGCTCTTTTTTAACCGCATCAATATCTGTGAACGGCTTTTCGCGCCTCTTTTTTATGATTCCGTCGGCGATTTGCTGGGCATCGCCTCCGAATGTAAATGCGGCCTCCAGCACATTTCTGGGCGCCGAGTTTATATTAACCTGGGTCGTCCCCCATAATCCCATGTACTTCAGCGCCGACTCTTTTCTGGTTTCGCTTATAATTGTGGGTTCGGCGAGTATTTGCAGGTCGAGCAGGGAGCTGTGGAAGAGTTCTGAAAAATCTCTGGTTTGAGCAACCATAGATTCTATCGATGAAACCGTTGTCGTCTTATAAACGGTTCTCTTCGTTTTTGTGCCTTGCCTGGCGGGATTTGGAGTTTCGGTTGTTATGGGCGTCCTTTGTGCAACCGGCTTGAATTCAACCTTGAACGGTTTTATTGAAGCTATCTGCTTCAACTGGTCCCCGACGGTTTTTATCCTGTCGGAATCGTATCCCATCCACTCAAAGAAGGTCTGCATGCCTGCCTGTGACTCACGCTGGACTTTTTCATTATCGAGGATGGCCCACCCGGCAGGATATTTCGCGTTTTCATCTTCGGTCTCAATTTTTATGTGCGTCGAACCGAGTTCAAATTCCACCGGCTCTGTCACAAAAGGCCAGGACGGACCATAAGGACCCCGTATCTTCGCCAAAGCGCCGTTGTTTGGTTCGGAATTCGAATCAGCGGCATATTTCCCGTTCGAGCCGTTGGCTTCAGTAGCAGACGGAGGGGGTTGCGTATTTACATCGTTGCTTTCACCGGTATTGCCGGACATTTTGGCAAGTTCCGCCGCCCATTGTTCAATCAACTGGCCGTACTCCTCCTCGCTGAGATGGAAAAGGTCGGAAAAATCCGGCTCATTGGGACGGGAAATCAACTTGACGTTGTTAATGTCCTCCAATGCGGCCAATGCGTATTTTAACGCTGAATCGCGGGCGTAACAGGCGTTGGTGTAATCGATGATATAACTGTCCCTGTGCCGCTGAGAAGATACACGGGTGGCTAAAGTGTATCCAAGCGTCGCAAGAACCAGCAGCACTACCATCGTTATCAGAAGCACAATCCCGCTTGTACGAACCGATGGTTCGGCCTCTGGTGTGGTTCGGCTATCGTGATTTTGCAAACGACCGTTCATAAAATCATGCTTGTCCTTCTCCGCTTTGCTGTTTCGTTACACTGCCTGTCGGCTTGCTGGCATCATCTGTGGGTTGGTTGTTGTCTGCCGGGTTATTGGCATCGCCTGACCCGTTTACATCGGCTTGGTTGGCATCAGTCGAAGGTATGGTAAATGTCGGCCTGCGGGTCCTGTCAACGGCAATGGTGCGAACAATCTTTTCCTCTTCGGGAACGTCAAAGGTCCCGATTACCGTCTTATACGGCTGAGCAAATGACATTGTAATCCTGATAGCCGGCGGAATGCCTTCCGTCCACCGGTCCAATGACGTTGCGTTATCGTCTTTGGGAACTTCGATTTTGAAAAAAGTTATACCACTGCAAATCGGCACAAAAAGCTCTCGCTGCGACGGTTCTTTCTGGTTATCGAGCAGTGCGTCTTCCATCGCGATTCCGGAATGGCTTCGATACAGGGTAAGCAGTCCGCTTTCCGGGTCGGTGCTGCTTTGCCAGACAATTTTTTCAAGCGTTTGCTGCTGGTCTTTGGCATCGTTAATCGGCCTGAATATTTCCAGTTTTGCGGCGGATAAACCGTCCTGCAATTTGTTTAAAATATCAATTTGAACCCCCTGGCCTCCGCCGGCAACCCGGTCGAGGTCTTCGGCTATTCGCTGAAAAACCTCACGAGGCAGGCGGCTGCTTTCCAGCTTGTTCATAATCGCGGCCGAGCCGCTTTGCCCCCTGTTATATAAAGCCAGAACCGCCAGCAGCACCATTGTTCCGATGGTCAGGGCGGCAAGTACCTCCACGAGCGTGAAAGCTCGTTTATAAGAACGCGTTTTATTGTTGATTGATTCCATATCGGTTACAATCTGCCCGCTAAGAGCCGCGCAATAAAGCATCTATTTGTTTCTTCAGCGCCGGGTCCATGTTATTGTTCGGAGCCGTTGGTGCGGTGTCCATGTTATTGTTCGGGGCCGTCGGTGCGGTGCCTGATGAATCGGTGCCCGGCTGCGCCTGCGGCACGGACTCCTCCGGCTTCTGCGAATCCGGCGTTGGTGTTGTCGTCTTGTCCGTGGTCGCTTTCTTCGGCCTGGTAATTGACAATTCCGGGTATTCTGCCAATGTGCTTTGCTTGTCGTCGTCCGTCGGGTTGCCGTCGGTTTGCAGGTACAGGTCCAGCCAGGGCTTAAGATATTCGCCCGCCTCTGTCATCGGCATACCGTTTTTTACCCACTGCCTTATGGTTTCGACTGTAACACCGGCAAATTCCGCCGCAAGATCCTCCGTTGTGATAATATATTTGGCTATCTGTTGTTTCTGAAGTTCCGACTTTTCCGTCAACTGCTTCATCTGCGTATCGCTAAGTTTGGTAAGCCAGTTGGTTAGCTCGACATTTTTGGGCTCGCCGGTTGTATCGGTATATTCCGCCGAGCAGACCGCCCGCACCCACATTTGCGATGTCGCCGGTTCATAAAAACTCTCGACGGTGGTCTGCCAGCGGATGTCCGGGAATTTTTCACTTGTGCCGTAATCGGTCGTTTCCTGAACGGAATCCAAACCAAGCAGCTTTTCCATATTTTCGCGGGCAATTTCAAAAGCACGCATACGCTGAACCGAGTTCGCCGCGGAAGCCGTGCATCGCCCCAGAATTACCCAGACGCTTATGCCGATAAACGCCAGCAGCGTAACTGAGGCCATACTTTCTACCAGCGTAAACGCCTTTCGTCGTGCGTGCTGCGTCGTTCGTTGTGCGAACAAATCACGCAATACGCAATACGCACGACGCAATACGTTCGTATTTTCAGAACGGCAGGTCATCTTTACTCCTTGGCCAGATGATTTGCGCCTCACCCTCCTGCAAACGAACGATATTGCTCAGCCGGTCAACAACAATCGACCAGCTTTGCCCGTCGGAATCGATAAGCACTATTATGCCGCCGAACTGCCATCCCGCCCGGCTCGCCCGGAACTTCGCCTTGTCCTCGTTTGTATATTGCCCGTCGTCAAACAAAACGTATGAAATCCTGCAGTTGTAGCCGAAATCCTCCTGGGCGATTATTTCTTCATCAAGAACGTCGGCCAGATTGGAAGATGAAATCTCACGCAGAAGATAGCTCTGCTGCGGGATATCAATAATGACTTCGTATCTTTTGTTGCTCTGGCCGGCGCTTGTTACCGCGCCCTCGAGGGCCGAGATTAGCCCCTGACTTTTGGCCTTGAAGGAATTTTTGGTAATGACTCCATTCAGATTGGTTGCCGCAATCATTATCAGCATCGAAATGATAACGATGACAACCATCGCCTCTGCCAGCGTAAACGCCCGATGACGGAAGACGTGGGGCGGACGACGAAAGACGAATCCACCTTCCGTTTTCTGTCCTCTGTCCTCTGTCATCTGTTCTCTGTCCTCTGTCATCCGTTTTCTGCCTGCCCTGCGTAGCCCCTGGCAAAGCGGGGTCCTCTGTCAATCGGCATCCGTGCTGTAAAGGTCGGCGTTGATTCCCTCGCCGCCCTCTTCGCCATCAGCTCCATAGCTGATAATAACGAATGCTTTGCCGCTTTCGGGCGATAATTGATAAATGAAATCGTGTCCCCAGGCGTCTTTCGGCAGCGATGTCGATTGGAGATAACCGCCAGGGTTCCAGCCGGTGACGTCGGTGGGCTGCTCGATAAGCTCCTGCAGGCCGGCCTCTTCGGTTGGGTATCGGCCCGTGTCGAGCTTGAACTGAATAACGGCGCTGTGGAGCACCTTGAGGTTGGCCTTGGTGGCGATAACGCGGGACCGGTCTATTCTGCCTACGACGTTGACGGCGACGATGCTCGCCAGGATGCCGATAATCACGATTACGGCCATCACCTCAATAATCGTGAACGCCTTTCTCGATTTTCTGATAACCTGATTTGCTGATAACATGGTTTGTCGATTTGTATCCATAATGAACTCCAATTTACCTTACATGGCCATTTGCGAAATTTTCAAAATCGGCATCAATATCGCAAGGGCAATGATGCCTACGATTACGGCAATAAAAACGATTACAACCGGCTCTATGGCCGCACTTAACCGTTCGATAACAATATCCGTTGATTCTTCGAGCGAATCGCTTATGTTTTTGAGCATCGTCTCAAGCTCACCGCTTTTCTCGCCAACTGTTACCATGTGGGCAATAGACGGGTCAATAACTCCGCTGTCGCGCAAAGGCGTCGCGACGTCCGCGCCGGCGAGAATTCTCTCTCTCGCCTGGTCAATCGCCCGTTTCATCAGTGTGTTGCCTGTAACCTCGCCGACAACGCGGAATGACTCAGCCATACTCAGGCCGGAACCAAGAAGTGTTGACAAGGTAGATGCGAAACGCGAAACCACCCGCTGCTTGATAAGCGGCCCGAATACCGGCAGCGACAAAATGAATTTGTCCCGCATAAACGCGCCGCGGGGCGTCTTGAAGAACCGCCTTGCCCCCCAGATAGCCGTCACTATGCCTGCGATTACGAGTACTACCCACCAGCTTGTCATAATGTAGCTTACGTTCATTAACTGCTTGGTTATCCAGGGCAGGTCCTGTTTTGCCGCCACAAGCTGGGCGCCTATTTTGGGGATGACAAATGTGGTAAGAATAATAATAACAACCACGGCGAACAGCATAAGAATCGCCGGATACACCATAGCGGTAACGATTTTCGATTCAACCTTCTGGCGTTTGCCCATAAAATTACCGATGGTGGCGAATACCGGCCCAAGCGACCCTGTAACCTCGCCCACCCGCACCATACTGACGTAAATTATGTCGAAATACTCGTCGTAATCCTTCATAGCGTCGGTCAGCGATTCGCCCGTAATCACGCGGTCGCGGATATCCGAAAGGGCGGCCTTGAATCTCGGGTCAGGCGACTGCATTGTCAGCACAGTCAGTGCCTCTGTCAGCTTTATGCCCGAATTGATAAGCGTGGCCATTTGTCTGGTGAAATCGATCAGGTTCTTTTTGCTCGTTCTGCTGAAAATCGACGCGATAACGGACCTTCCCTCTTCAGCCGCGCCAAGTTCGGTTACGGCGGTCGGATGAATGTTGCGAACGCGCAACTGTTTGCGGGCGGCATAAGGGCTTTCGGCTGTTATAGTCCCTTTAGCTTTCTTTCCGTCTGCGGCTATCGCTGTATATGTATATCTTGGCATAACTGAAAATCCCTATATCACATCGGCCTGAGTAACTCTAAGCACCTCGGAAATAGTCGTTGTTCCCGCGAGGACCTTGCGAGCGCCGTCCATTCTCAGCGTTTGTAATCCCGCGTCCAGCGCAAACTTTTTTATTGCTCCGGCCGTCGCCCTTTGATAAATGAGATTCTGTATCTCCTCGTTAACAAGCATCAGCTCATAAATACCAGTTCTGCCGCGGTAACCGGTCTGAAAACATTTGTCGCATCCGGCTCCGATATAAAATGTGTCTTCCGGACGCGAATCTCCAAGCCCCAGCTCTCTCAGCTCGTGAGGAGCCGGCGTATATTCCTTTTTGCAGTCAGGGCAGACCTTTCGCAGCAGCCGCTGTGCCATTATAGCAATCAATGAAGAGCTGACTAAATACGGCTCCACGCCCAAGTCCAGCAACCTGCTTATCGCGCCAGCCGAGTCGTTGGTGTGAAGGGTGCTGAAAACTAAGTGGCCCGTAAGGGATGATTGTATCGCCATTCTCGCTGTTTCCGCGTCACGAACCTCGCCGACCATTACCACGTCGGGGTCCTGTCGCAGAATGTGCCTCAGAGCATTAACAAAGGTAACGCCCTTTTTGCTGGCGACCTGCATCTGGCTTATACCTTCGAGCTGGTATTCGATTGGGTCCTCGACGGTCATAACGTTTTTTTCCGCGGAATTAATGCGGTTAAGACAGGCGTAAAGCGTGGTGCTTTTGCCGCTGCCCGTCGGGCCTGTTACGAAAATGATGCCGTGTGTGCGATTCAGCAGCGTATCGAATCTCTTGAGGTCATCTTCCCAAAGTCCGAGTTGGTTCAGCGTAAGTATGCCTGAGCTTTTATCCAAAATACGCAGGACACATCGTTCGCCGAAACTTGTGGGAACGGTGCTGACGCGAAGGTCAATTTCCCGCTGACCCAGGCGGACGCTGCATCGCCCATCCTGCGGCATTCGGCGTTCGGCTATGTCCATACCAGCCATAACCTTTATACGCGAAACAATCAAAGGCAGGACGTTGCGATTCAAACTTAAAGTGTCGTATAGAATACCGTCAACACGGTAGCGAATTTGTATCTTGCCCTCGTATGGGTGAACGTGAATATCGCTTGCCCTCAGCTGAAGGGCGCGAAAAAGAACGTCATTGACTAACCGGATAACCGGCGGTCGATTAACCACGTCCAGCAGGTCGTCGGAGCCGGCTACTTCATCGGCAATCTGGTCGATGTTTTGCGAATCCAGCTCCTCCACCACATCATCTATCACGGTCGTCCGCTGCTCGTATGCGACATCGATAACCGCAGTTATTGCGGCACGCGTGGCAACTCCCGCTCGAACAGACATGCCCGTCATCTTAGATATGTTATCGATCGCGGAAATATCTAATGGCTTGGAAAGCACAACGGTCAGTTCGCCATTGTCCCCTTCTTGTTTTATCCCAATCAATGAATGGTGCTGGGCGTATGTCGCAGGGACGGACTGGATAAATTCCGGCGGCACCTGCTTGGCGGGTATCTCGGAAAAAAATTCATTTCCCATCGCCGCTGCGAACAAACGCAAAACCTGCTCCTCGGTAAAATTGGGACAGGCAAGCAATAACTCATCGATGCGCTGGCCCGCGGAGCTTTCCTCCAGAAATTTGGCCAGAACTTCGGCGTCAACTATGCCGGTCCGCTTCGCCGTTTGTATTAAAAGCTCTTTCATTTACATTTCACGAATACTGCTTTAACATTTTCCCGCGGTTACTCTGCGTCAAGCACCTTTTCCGGGTCCACCGGCGTGGGCTTTATCCCAGGCACATCATCGTACTTTTGAAACATCTCTTCGTTTTTCTCAAACGCGGCGCGATTTCTTTCGGAAATTCTCTCTATCTCGGACAACCCTTCCAGTGTCGCCTCGGGTCTGAGGATGTTGGCTTTTACGAAAACATACAGTTTCGAATCGCTAACCGAGTCGCTGGTGCTGCGAAACAGGGTGCCCACAAGAGGAATATCACCAAGAAGCGGGACTTTGGAGCCGCCTTTGCTCTGGTTAAGCTTCAGAAGGCCGCCCAGGATTATCGTTTTATTATTTGGAACCGTTACGATTGTGTCAACCGTGCTCGCAAGGGAGGGCGGAGGAGCATCACCGGTCTGGGTGCCGAAGTCCGACCTTTCGAGCTTGACAATAAGCAGCAGGAGGTCGCCCTCGCCTATGTTGGGCTGAATCGTCAGAGTTATGCCGGCGTTGTATGCCTGGTAACTAACGCTTGTCTGGATGGTGCCGCCATTGGTAGTGGTACTACCACCTACGACAGTACTGCCGGTTATTGGCACGTTGATGGTATCGGTGGTCTTGATTATGCCGACCTGCCCGTCATTGACTAAGATTTTTGGTTTGGCCAGTACGCGCCCGTAGTTTTTTGACTGTAACGCAGTGAGAAGCGCCTGGATATGTGCGTCGCTGTAAAAACCCTGGCCCGTACCTCCCGAAACATACGCCTCACCTCTGCTTTTCTTGCCAAGGAAACCATTAGAGTCGCCTGCCCCTCCTAACAGAGCGGGCAGAAAATCCATATGTCCGCCCGCCGCCATTTGGGGTAGCTTGCTTGCCAGTTCCAGGTCGAGGTCGAAATTATCTGTTTTTGTAATTTCGACCAGTGTTACGTCAATAAGAACCTGCGGCCTTCTTTTGTCTAAGGTTTTTATCAAATCAGCCACCCAGTCCTGATTTTTTTTGTTCGCGTAAACTATCAGCGAGAAGGTGTTGGCGTCAGGAACAATAATAATGTCCTCCTCGGTTTTCTTCACGACCTTTTCTATTTTACCTTCTTTATCTTTGATAACATCTTCGAGTAACTTCTTGAGAACCTCCGCGATATGGTCAGGCGACTGATTCTGCAGCGGGTAAACCTTGTAAGGTATCGACTTCTGCTCGCTCTCGCTGTCAACGTATGAGATTATGGTGGCAATCAGTGCGTGCTGCTCAGGCGAGGCGTTGACCATAAGCGAGTTGGTTGATTCTATGACCACTACCTGCATCTCTTCGGTGGGCAGTTCCCCTTCTGGACTTGCGCTCACAGCCGGAGCAGGTGTCGGCGATGCAGCCGGCTGCCCGGGTGCACCAGGCGTTGCTGCTCTTGAGGTAATCCTGCCGGATGTGGCCGTGCTCGTTCGGCTGGGGCCAATAATGCCAAGCTCTTCAAGCTTCTTTCTTACCTCTTCGGCGTCAACGTGCTGGATTTCATACACCCGCAGTGAACGGATATCCTGCTGCGCAATGTCAAGGGTATCGATGAGTTTCTCAACAACGGCCAATTCTTCCTCCTGCCCTATCATCAGGATACGGTTGGTCCTTTCGTCAGAGTCGAGATATATCGACGGTTTTGTGGAACCGGCTGTCGCCGCTGCCGGTGTCGGCTGAGCCGGTGTCGGCTGGCGAACAGCAGGAGGACGCCTTGGTTGCTGAGGCGTGGTGGCCGCGGGAGTGGCGGCTATCGAAATTGACATATCGCCTAATTGCTCGACAAGCGCCTTAATCTTCGGGGCAAGTGTGCTGGCCATTGTGTATTTTAACTGCCGGAACTTGAATTGCTTTGGATTGCCCGGCTTATCGACAACATCAAGAAGCTGTTCCACACGCTTCATCCGGTATGCGTAGCCGGTAACAATAATCGTTCCCCGCGTGGGTATTTCTGTTACCGCGCCGAGCTTCATACCCTCAAGCAGCGCCTTGGCGCTGGTAGTATCGATATAGTTAAGCTGGAAAACACTGGTTACTACAACATCGCCCGTCTTAACCTGGCCGCTGTCGGATTCTATCAAGGCGGGGTCTATTTCCAGGATGCTGTCTAAAGGAACTATCGTTACCAGATTACCCTTGCGGGCCATAGCAAGGCCGGTAAACTTCAGAACTGATTCGGCAAGCGGATACAAATCTTTTACCTTGATTGGCCCCTGGACCTTCAAACTGACCTCCATGGTCTTTATTTTGCTCTCGTCGTACACATAATTGAGGTTCAGATATTTGCCGATAAGGTCGAGCAAATCGATGACTTTGAGCTTTTCGGGAAGCACAAGGTCGAGAGTTTCATTGGCATCGGCGGTATAAATGGGCTCGTATTGATTTTGAACTTTCTCCTCATTATTTGGCTCTGCTGGCGAGGCCGTTTCAAGATTTGGCTCAGCGGGCCTCTTCTCCTTGCCTGCTGTTTTTTTATCGCTTTTAGCCGTTTGTTTTTGGGGTTTTATTGCGACGGTCTCCGCTTTGGGTGAGGTCTTTTGTTTTAAGGTACTGCTCGATTTCGGATTACTTTCAGCTTTGGATATGGAATTGAGAAGCTCGTCGAACGCCTTATCAGGAGTAGTCGGGCCTGATTCCGCAACGGGCCCGGAGGCAAGACCTTCCTCAAGGTCAGGCAGAGGGCCGGCTCGCTTTACCACCTCGGCATACTCAGCAAACTTATCCATAACCGCGACCGGGGCAATAGCAATAAGCTTGTCTTCGTGGGTATCAATAATCGCCTTGTACCCGGTTCCGCCGGGTATATTATAAAATGTTCCTATGGATATTTTCCCGATTTCGGCAGCCATTGTGTCCAAAGACGGCATCCGGTTCGCGTCAGAGGCAGGCAGCAAGACCTTCACGGCATACTTTTCGCGTGAATCCACCATAGCCAGCAAAGCCGCCGCCTTGATAAGAACATCGGGCTTTGCCGTAATCAGCAGCGTATTGGAATCGTTTACCTGTGAGACGTTAGTGATATTCGCCTCGGCCAGAAATTGCCTGCCCTGCTGAGGCGAGATGTACTTGAATAAAAACGCCCTGTACTTGTCGGGATTAGACTTAGCTGTCTCATCGGGCGAAATATCCGCTGCCGGCGAAGACGCCGCAGACGCTAAACTCCCGAAAATTATAATCGCGATTAAACTGAACTTGCTAATCCAACCGGCGGGTCTCAGCTTTGCTCCCATAGCTCGCTCCATATTTCTCATTACTCGTCTTTCCGGCCCGGCCTCAATCCGCCGTAAACACATATTCCCGGCAGCTCCGGACAGGCATAAAATAACCACTCTGAATTAGACAACGAAATCACCCCAAAGTTCCGCATTTCCTGACTTTACGTACAGGACTTTTGGCTGATTTATCGAAGGCGATTCGGGGTTTCTCTGAAGCTGAAAAGAAAGGTTAAACTGCAGGGGCGACCGTCCTATAAAACAGCGTTTTTCAGCGAAAAAAGGCACAAATGCCTGTTCCGCGACTGTTGAAAACCACACAAAGGATTTGTTATTGGATTTTATGTTTTGAGGGCTGGTTAGGTTCTTTGACCCTGGCCACCGAAACCGGCTCTCTCCAGTGCACGATTTTCTCGAAGTATTGCTTCTGGTTAGAGGCGTATTCCGCGCTATGCTCGGCGGTATGGCAGTCGCTGCACGTTGAAATCGGGCCGGAGGTTTCGATTGCGCCCAGCGACCTGAGGTGTTCTGAGCCTGGGCCGTGGCAGTTTTCGCAGCCGACGTCCTTCATTTCAGGCGTTTTCACCGGTGAAACATAGCCGGTCTGATATTGCATTCCCACAACGTGGCAAATGATACATTCGGGGTCATATTCAGAGCCGACCTTTTCGAGTGTGGCAAAGGCCCCGGCGTGCCTGCTGTCCGGCGACGCCTGTTTCTCCAGTCCGGGAATGAAAACCTGCTTGCTTGTCATCCACTTGTCGTATTCGTAGTCGTGACACAGTTTGCAGTATTTCGAGCCGACGTATTCAAGGTTGTCCGGCAGGATGAAACGCGGGTACCTTTCGACTAAATTAGCGTCTTTGACTAATCGCTGATAATCCTTATAAAGTTCAACAAGCGGCTTATACTGGGCAATATCTTCCGTAACCGGCACCGAAGAAAACACTAAGCGAGGTTTCTGTTTCGCTGCGTCAAATCTCACCTGGATTTTGCCGACGTATTTGCCTATCCGGCCCTCCGATATTACTAATGGGCTGCTATTGGCATCGCCAACCAGCGTCGGGTCGTCGGCCTGCGAAGGAACTATCAGCAAATCGACGAGATTCATTTCCGCAACGGCCGCTATTGTTTTTGCGTCAGCCTGGTTGAGAATCAGGATTTTCACTGCCAAAGGTGCCCCCGCGGACGACGCCAGCAGGTCGGGCAGGCGCGCAATCTGGTCTTCGGTTTCCGCGGCAGCAACGACCACTTCAACGGATGACCCGTTCAAAGTAAATGTCCTGGTGAATTTGGCCGGCATTTTTATATCATCAGAACTGCCGGCGGTTATGCAATTGAAAGCTGAGCTGAGAGCATCGAGAAATCCTGACTCGCGAGCGGCGAGAATATCCTGCCCGGTTAGATTGACTGCGTTGTAACCGAGCTGCGTGTATGCCTGCACAATGATGCCGAATTTAATCAGGTCCTGCTCGGTTGTCCCCTCGACTAATGAGCCGGTATCAATGATTAGACGGTTTTGAGGGTTTACCGCGTTAAAAACAGCATATCGCCTGTCGAGGCCGCCTAATTGTCCGCCCGAACAGCCGCACGGCTGCATTGCGCCAAGCTCGTTACCCGTGAAGAAAATAGTAATAGTTTGCCGGGCAGCGTGCTCTGGATGCTCCTGAGATTGCGGTATCGCAACCGCTCCTGGCGCCGCGAACACCGTTGTCGCAGCTATCAGACAGATAGCAACCATTTTCCCCGTCATTACCGCCACGGTTTAGTTTATGTTGCCTTTATTTTCGCTGATAAAAACCACGGCAGACAATTTCTACTTTTTCGCCGTCTTTCGTGGTTATCGTGAACGTATCAGTAAACATTTTCTGCTGATTTGTTATCGGCGGAGGGACTATCGAAAGATTAAATTTGTAACGGGCTCCGACTTTTTCCTGGCTGACAACTTTTATGATACCTTCCCTGGATGTCGCCGAGGCGATTTCAAAATCTTCGTTGTAATTATTAAGCAGCCATACTTCCCGTTCGGTGGCTTTCCCGGTTTCGGCGTTGAGTATATTGATGGCCGGCGGGTCAATCTTTAATCTCGGTAAAATACTGAAAGGCACGTTAACCGTGGGACAATCGGGATGGGTGGTCTTGATTTCTATTTGCCCGCTGGTGTTGGCGGCCATTTTATTGAAATCCACGCTGGTCTTAAGAATAAATTTTACAGCTTTTTTGTTCGGGTCAAAATTCGCTGAGACAGCGTCGTCGGTGGAGCCGAACGAGGTAATCGCGAAATTCTGGTCGTCGACGCTTCGCACGGTCAAATCCATAGTCCCGGCCTTTTGGCCTTTGAGCGTATATTCCAGCTTGTCCGGCTCGTAAGTAATCTTCTGTGCGATAGAGGCTATGATGGTCAACTCTATTCGCGGGTTAACAGGGTCATTCGACATAACATAAAGATGTCTCGTCCTGATGCCGCTGCCTTTGTCGGCGTTGTATCCGGCGTCAATCACCCCTTGCTCTCCGGGAGCGTATTCCTTCTTGTCGAGCGTAAAGACGGTGCAGCCGCAGGTCTTGGTAACGTCGCTTATCTTGAGAACTCCGGCGCCTTTGTTTGCGAAATTGAATTTGCAGGGATTAAAAGAACCCGGGGCAACCGGGCCAAAATCGTGGGTGGGCTGCTCGAAGACAAGTTTGGGCGGCGGCCCGTTTGGTTCAGCTGTTGCCTTTGGCTTGGCCTTAACCTGCGAATTCACCGCGTTGACTTCAGCCGCCTGCGCACCAATCGCCTGGCCGGCAAACCAGCCCTGCAAAACCAGTGCGGAAACAATGATACCTGCAATTAAGTTCGTTCTTCCGTTTTTCATCTTCATTTCTCCTGATACAGCGTATTAAGCAAGGTAAACCCCACTAACAAGTTACCCGAAGAGCCAAATTATACCATTAGTTCAGCCCCGCAACAAGTGTTTTTCTCGTAGCGCGGCGAAGACCCCCGCGTCTCGTCCCTTAGGGACGGCAGGGGGGAGGGTATGCACGACTCTTTATACTGCCGTCAGGCAGCCAAAGTTCTCCCTCGTCCGCGTCCCTTCAATGTGCCCACTGTTTGCTGATATGGTTTTTTGTGCGTTTTTGTGCTTTTTAGCGGCTGTTTTTCGTGTGTTTTTAACACCCGTCTTTTGCTGTAACATCTTGCGGAATAAGGACATAAAACAGGACAAAAATAGTCGTATAAAACAAATGTATCAAACAGTTGTATGATACAGTTGTTATCCATTTTCGCGCAAGTCGAAAACCCTTAGATGCGGAATTTTCAAAATTTTTTTACTCCTTACGCAATAAGGACTTATCGATTTTGGGCGGAATTGTTCACTTAACAAAGCATAGGAGAAATCACAATGAAAGCCATTGAACTGAAGGCCAATTTCAAGCCACTACAAAAAGCCCTTAAACAAGTGGCATTACTTGCAATGCTTCCCCAGACGCCGCCTAAATTCATCGCCCAGCTTCTTCATATATTCTCGCGCGCCCTTATTGAGGGCAATTGCTTTAGTAATCATCTTTGTAGCGTTAATAGTTACGCCACAAGAGGCACAAGGGAATCGTGGGTTGTTTTCAATCCCTCTAAGCGACTTAATGAACTTGTGGCCGCAATGCGAGCAGCTAATCGTAAGAGGGGAATCGTGAGAAAACGCAGATTGAGTCATTGCCTTACTCCTTGAAAGTAGGGTTTGTGATAGGGGGGCGGTTCGGCCAATCCGAGCCGCTTCCCGCTATAATTAAAATCGACTAAATAAAATGAAAACTGCAAATAAAGTGCGAAAACGAGGTTTGCTTTGTTAAGTGAACAATTCCCATTTTGGGCATATCAGGAAATTCCTCGTTTTCGTCAAAAGCGCGCAAGTTCGCGCCACTAGGATAGAGGGACCTTGTGGTCCCGAAGACGATTGCCTGAGGTCGGAGGACGGCCAATCTGTCTTCTGTCATCTGTCCTCCGTCATCTGTGAAAAGGGGGAGTTTTATGTCTTACCGCAAAACAAAAAAACTGAGCTTGCTCGAACGCCTAATAGGCACAGCGTATCTCTTTTATTATCGCTGCCGTTTCGGCCACAATATTCGCCTGATACCGCTGACTAAATACAAGTTCGCCATCGTTGACGCTGATGATTATCACCGCCTCAAAAATTACACCTGGCGCCCCAAACGTAGCTTGCACACCTGGTACGCCGTCCGCTGTGCCCTCGTCTCCGAAAAACGCAGCAAAAATTTCGTCTGGCTGCATAACGAAATTATGCAAAACCCCCCCCGGCCTCCTCGTTGACCACTTCAATCGTAACGGCCTCGACAACCGAAGGGCTAATCTGCGACTCGCAACACGCGCACAAAACTCCTGCAATACCAAAAAACAAAAGGGCTGCTCCTCAAAATTCAAAGGCGTCTGCTTTCATAAAAATAGAAAAGGCCCCAACCCTTGGGATGCCTATATCGACGTCAACAACCGAAGGATAAACCTCGGCTGTTTCCCCACTGAAATCTCCGCTGCCCGCGCCTACGACTCCGCCGCAAAGAAATACCACGGGGAATTCGCACGGCTTAATTTTCCGTAGCGCAGCGCGCCTGGGGTCTCGAAAAACCCCGCGGATTTTATTGGCCAGACGGGGTTATCCTGCAACGGCGTAAATGCTGCGATCTTCGCCGTAGTAAGAATCAAAGATATGCTGATAAATTATGCTGCACTTCTTCTGATATAACTTCTTATCGTACTTTTCAGGAAGCGATTCAAGAACATCTTCAATAGCCACCTGAACCGATGCCTGAGACTGCTGTTTTTTGCGCCAGTCGAGGACAAGTTTCCCATTATGAAGTGTTGCAAGCAATTCCTTTGCAACCTTCTTGACCAGTTTTTTTTCCTTCTCAGTCAGTGACATATCCGGCTTTGTGAGAAGGTCAAAAATCGTCAGTTCTTCTTCCGAAAGCTGTTCGGCTATGCCGCGTTTTTCCTCATCATTAAGCTCCTGAGCAAAATCGGTCAGCCGTTTGAAGAAATCATTCACGTTCATACTGCCTGAATTATACTCATCAATCATCTCTTGGAATTTTACAAGATAGTCGATACGAGTCCTGTTTAGCTGGACAAGTCTTTTGAGTTTGCTGTTGATTGCGCCGCGGAGTTTTTCTACTTCAATGTGTTTGCGGCTTTTCGCAAACTGCTTCTTTAACGCCTCAAAATCAATAGTGCTTAAATCAATGCGTTTTTCTTCCGGAACTTCGTGGATAATATATCCTTCGGCAGCGATAGAGTTATCAAGCAGCGTTTCTACTTCGCCCATCACCTCCGAAATATCCGCCTTTGGTATAAGCGAACGGATTTTTTCGGCGATAACTGCAATCAATCTGCAACGATATGATAATTCAGTGGCTGCAGGGTCAGGCAAAATTGCCTTAAATATCTGCACAACAGCCGAGGCCATTAAAAGATACTTTCGTTTTGTCTGGTCATTAACAACAAGCGTATCTACCGCATCATCGAGCAATTTAACGCGGTCAAATCCTTCTGCCCGTTCGATATTTTCAAGGCCGATATTTTGTTCCTTGCAGAATTGCTCCACATCAGCCATTGCCCTGCGCAATTCTTCTACAAGCTCGGATTTGTCTTTTACCGGCGTTTCCCCTTCTTTTAACCCGCCGCCATAATCCGAACCATAAATCGCAAGTGCCTTTTGCAGATTGCGGAATACTCCGACATAATCGACAATCAGACCATTTTTCTTTTCACCGAAGACACGGTTTGCCCTTGCGATTGTCTGCATAAGCGAATGATTACGCATCGGCTTATCAAGGTAGATTGTCGAACAACAGGGGACATCAAAGCCGGTCATCCACATCGCGCAGACAAAAACAATGCGGAATTTATCGGCGGGGTCTTTGAACTTCTCATCGAGATTTTCTTTTACCATTCGCCTGCGGTGTTTTGCAATATCAATACCTTTGGCCTTCATATCCTCAATTTCATTTTGAGATTGTGAAACGACGACCGCCATATCGGTTTCTTTCATGTAGGCAATTTTTTGTTGCAGTATCTCTTTTTCTTCTCGTGTGGCGGTCTTTGAATCTCTAATAAGTCCTGACAGATATTCCTTCCAGTATTTCTGCACCTTGTCATACATCTTGACGGCGGTTGCCTTATCGATGGAGACAACCATTGCTTTTCCCGCGAAGCCCCGCCCTGTAAAGTGAGTGACAATATCTTGTGCGATTTTGTCCAGCCGGTCGTCTCTTGTAATTAAATGATATTCCCGCGCAAATTCTCTTTCGAGCTTCGCCTCCTGGTCTGAATCCAGTTCTGTTTCTTCGAGGATTTCTTCCATATCCTCGTTGAGGTCTTTATTGGTGAGCTGCAATTCGGGGATGCGGTTTTCATAAAAAAGCCGGACCGTCGCATTATCATCGACCGACTGCTTGAAATTATAGATACTGACATAATCGCCGAAAACCTGCCTTGTTTTTTCTTCTTTCGCCATTAAAGGCGTGCCGGTAAAACCAATAAAGGCGGCATTCGGCAATGCGTTTCGCATATTCAAAGCAAAGGTATCATACTGGCTTCGATGCGCTTCATCGGTAATAACGATAATGTCATCACGGTCGGAAAGCTTGGGATACTTTTCCCCGGGTTCGGTATGGAATTTCTGAATCAGGGTAAATATATATCGATGGTCTTCCTTTAGCTTCTGTTTGAGGTCTTCTCCGCTTGTTGCTTGCGCCTCTTTTTCCGTTACTGCGCCAGTTCTCGCAAAGTTTTTATAAATCTGACCGTCGAGTTCATCGCGGTCTGTAACAATCACAAAGGTATATCTATTTGAAATCTTTCGGAATATCTTCTGGGCAAAGAAAATCATCGAATAACTTTTCCCCGACCCCTGAGTATGCCAGAAAACACCAAGCTTGCCTTTATTTTCTTTTATCTTTTTGACTTCCGCGATTGCCTTATTGACGCCGAGATACTGATGATTCTTGGCAACAAGCTTAATAAAGCCGCCTTTTGCCTCCTCGAATAATACGAAGTTTTCGACAAGGTCAAGAAGGCGCTCTTTTTCGCAGGTTCCCTTTATCACCGTATCAAGTGAAATAACGCCTTCTTCGCCTTCGGAATTGATTTTCTTCCAGTCGGCAAAATGTTCCCATTGGCTTGTTACTGAGCCAATTTTACTTGCGCTGCCGTTGGATAGAATAATAAAACCGTTATACCAGAACAATTGCGGGATAGTTGTTTTGTAATCCCTGAGATTATCGTTATAGGCATTTTCAAGGCGTTTATGGCTTGCCTTTAATTCCATAAATAAAAGGGGAATCCCGTTTACAAAGCCGACAAGGTCGGTTCTTCGTGTGTACATCTCCCCCGTTACCCATAATTGTGAGCAGAGCAGAAATTCGTTGTTTGCAGGATTATTCCAGTCGATGACTTTTATTTTTTCTACGTCTTCTTCTTTGTCGGGATTATTGCCTTTGACTTTGACGCCTTCTTTAAGAAGCTGATATATTTCCCTGTTCGCAGCGACAATGCTCATTGTGCTTCTATCACGGGCAAGTTCTTCGATTGCCTTATTGACAGTATCAGTATTTACATCGGGATTGAGTTTTTCTATCGCTGCCTTTAAATATCTTTGCAGGATAACTTCCGCCGGGCTGATTCTTCCAAGTGTGCCATTTTCACCAAAGACCTCATCATAGCAATTGACAGTTTTCCAGCGAAGGCCGGCAAAAAGCTCTATCGCGGGCTGTTCAATCAATGCGTCTTCGGAATATGAGGTCATGACAAACTTTCAATTTCTAATTTTGAAACATCCACTTCCCCGCTTATCAGTTTCGGCAAAAGCATATCCCATGTCCGGCGAAGATTAATATTCTGTGATTCAAGTTTTGCCATCAATGCGAGACTTTGGGAAGCAAATTCGGTAAATCTTTTCATCAAGGTTTCATCTGGACGCAACACATTTATATTTTCGGCGTCACCTTGTGAAATAAAAGGTTGTGCTGCTCCGCGTCTTGGCCAAAAGCTCATGTTATTTGTTGCAAAATAAAGATATTCTGTGCTGACTTGTTTATCAACTGCCCAAAGTCTAATCGTGTTTTTTATGCAAGACCACTTTCCAGAAGCAAACCAAGTTTTGCCACAATTTGCACCGATAGCGCTTAACACAATACCTGTTTTGTCAAAATCATAGTGATCTAATTTTCCATCTAAACCACTTGCGCTGTAAGCATTGAATCCATCTTCAACATAGGAAGCTTTTGTTGTCTCCGTGTCGCCCCATTGAATATCTGCTATTTTTCCGAGTGCTTTTACTTCCCACCCTTCTGGAATCTTACCCAAAGGGGAATCAACGAATTTTACTTTTTTATGGCCGGGGAATTTAAAATCTACGAACCAATGGTGATAAATCGCCTGTGCCATTTCCTCTAAAATATTTATCCGCCGCGTGTTGTTTTCTATTAAATCGTCATAAGCGGAGAGGATGGAGGCAATCTTCTGTTGGGTCTCAAAAGAAGGAAGTTTCATGCTAATGCAGCGCAGATTTGCCTGCGACAGTTTTGGCTGAGCTGTTCCGGTGATATATCCACCTATATCTGATGTTGCGAAATGGTACATAAGAAATCTATCATCAGCCAAACACTGCTTGCCCCGGACAATGTGCGCATGATTGTTTACCCAAAACTTGCCGGAAGCCAGAAATGCAACGGGAAGCTTTCGACTATTCAGGTTTTCCCCGTCTTCGGCAATGAGCAAGTATTGGCCATCAAAAAGATAATCATCGACGTAGTCGATTATCCCTGAAGCCCCATAGTAAGGATATTCGCCTTTACGTTCGGCTCGCTCAATGCTACTCAAAGGCACTCGCTTATAGTCATACAGTTCGATGACATCACCAAGCCGGACCTCCTGCCATTCTGTTTGGCGGTTGTCCATCATGCACTCTCCTCCAGTAGCGTTGCGACATTTTCGCCGATGCGTTCTTCAAGTTTTCGTGCATCACCATTCAGTTTTTCAAGTTCTTCGTTGAGTTCTTCGAGTTTTTCGTAAAAATCAATTCCGTCATCTTCCTGCTCTTTTACTTCGACATAACGACCGGGATTTAAACTCCAGCCTTTAGATTCAATATCTTTTATTGATGCAACTTTACATAAACCCGCGACATCGCCATATTTTCCCTTCGGAAAGTTTTCCTTCATCAGCTTTTCGCTGTTGTGTTCTGTTTCAATCTCTTCGCCGCGATAAAGCCGAACAATGTTTGACAGAAATTCTATTTGCTCCGGCAGAAAATCCCTGTGTGCGCGGTCAACTTGATGATAAATATGCCTTCCATCAATAAACAAAACATTATCCTTGTGGTCTGTCTTGACTTTGCCTTTATCTAAGAACCACAAGGTGCAGGGTAAAATTACAGTATAGAAAAAGTTTGGCCCGATTGAGACAACTACGTCAACGGCCTGTGAATCGATAAGCTTTTTGCGTATTTCAAGCTCTGTACCTCTGGCATCAGCGGCGGAATTGGCCATAACAAAACCGGCCCGGCCTTTATCATTGAGGGAACTATAGAAAAGCTGAATCCAGAGATAATTTGCATTATCGGGAGTTGGAATGCCAAATGGAAAACGGCGGGTTTCGTTCTTTATCCTGTCTTTATCTACTCCGCTGACATTAAACGGGGGATTAGCCATTACAAAGTCAAATTTACCGGGCGCTGAATGCGGGTCTTCATAATAAGTATTGGCTGAACGAATATCACCGGATAAACCGTAAACAGCCAAGTTCATTTTGCAATAGCGGATGGTTTCAGCGGTTTTTTCCTGCCCGTATATGGCTATTTCATCAACGGCTCTTTTCTTGTGATTTTCGACAAAGCGGGCGCTCTGGACGAACATGCCGCCCGACCCGCAGGCCGGGTCAAGGATTCTTCCGTGAAACGGTTCTATTATTCCTACTATGAGCTTAACGATGCTTGTCGGCGTGAAGAATTCGCCGCCTTTCTGGCCTTCCTTCATTGTGAAATTACCAAGAAAGTATTCGTAGATTTTACCGAAGGCGTCGCCTTCGATATCCATCGGGATACTGTTAAGGGTTTTGAGCAATTCTATGAGCGTCGGGTTATCGAGGCGGTTGTAAGTTTTCGGCAGAATATCTTTGAGTTCGGTGTTCTCCGCCTCGATTGCCTTCATTGCATCGGTAATGGCTTTGGCGATATTATCCCCTGCGGCCAGTTGCAGCAGTTTTGAAAATCTGGCCTCTGCGGGAACATATAATACGCCCATTGCCTGATAATCTGTCTTGCCGACAGTCCTTCTTCCGGTTGATTTCTTTTCAAGATGAGCCTGTGCCTGGGTAAACCGATAATCAGCGAATTTAAGGAAGATAAGCCCAAGTACGGGTGCGGTATATTCGGAAGGTTTCAGGCCTGTATTTGCCCAGAGTTGGTCTGCTGCCGCCCAAAGTCGCTTTTCCAATTCACCATTTGTTGCCGCCATCTTGTTTTTCCCTCGTTGATGTTCTTATTTCCCCCGATAATACCACTCAATTGCCTCCAAAACAAGTGCGGAATTTTCGCTAAAACCCTTCGTGCCTTTGTGTCTTAGTGGCTAATAAAAAAACAGCGTAACCTGCGCAATCAGCGTCTAAAAAACTGTGTAATCAGTGTAATCTGTGGTTAAAAGAAAAAGGCCTCATCCTTTGAGGGACGAGGCCTTTATTCCGGTTTAATTTTCGGTTAATTATTGAGGCACAACGTTGACCGCACAGGGGCCTTTTTTTCCCTGTCCGATATCAAACTGCACCGCCTGACCTTCTTTAAGGTCGGCGTAGCCGCTCATCTTGATCTCCGAATGATGAACAAACAGCTCTTCGCCGCCATCATCGGGGATAATGAATCCGAACCCTTTTTTGCCGTTAAACCACTTTACTTTGCCTGTACTCACTGTAACTCCTCGGCCCTTGCGGACCATAAACTAAAACTTTGCCCCTCACTGTTCGTAAATTTGAGGATAATCCTGAGGGACGCTGGGATATCCTCCTTGAATAAAACATTATATCATAATCCCCCCAAAGGCAAACAAAAAAAATAAAAAAATCCGCCTTATGTACCTCCCTGAATGCTATACGCTTAACGCTGTATTTATAGGGCCTTAAGTATCCTGCTGGAGTCGGTGCACAAGACCGAATCGAACTATTTTCACCTACTGTGTAACAAGGTCTTTCGATAATGGCCGGATGGGCACCTGATTATTTTTATGGTCGAGGAAGCCCTCGAGTTTACGAGCCCGGACGGGGTGCTGGAGTTTTCTGATTGCCTTGGCCTCGACCTGCCTGACGCGTTCGCGGGTAACTTTGAAGATTCTGCCGACTTCTTCGAGAGTATAGGTATAGCCGTCGCCTATGCCGTAGCGGAGTTTGATGATTTCCCGCTCGCGGTATGACAGGGTCTTTAGTACTGACTCGATACGTTCTTTCAGCATGGCCTGGGTGGCGGTTGAGACGGGTGAATCGACGGCGTCGTCTTCGATGAAGTCGCCGAAGTTGCTGTCTTCGCTGTCGCCGATGGGCCTGTCCAGGGAGATGGGGTGCCGGGAGATTTTCAGGACCCTGCGTGCCTCGTCGATGCTCATCACGGCTTCTTTGGCGATTTCCTCGATAGTGGGTTCCCTGCCGAGCCGCTGTGTGAGCACTTTGCCTGCGGTTCGCAGCCGGCTCATCGTTTCAATCATATGCACCGGTATTCGAATCGTGCGGGCGTGGTCGGCGATGGCGCGGGTAATCGCCTGGCGAATCCACCACGTGGCATAAGTGCTGAATTTATAACCGCGCCGGTATTCGTATTTATCCACCGCCCGCATAAGGCCCGTGTTGCCTTCCTGGATGAGGTCGAGGAAGCTGAGGCCGCGGTTGCGATATTTTTTGGCGATGGAGACGACAAGGCGCAGGTTTGCACTGGAGAGGATACGTTTGGTTTTTTCGTACTGGACGAAGATGCGTTCGATGACGTAGAGACGCTTGTCAAGCTGGGCGGGTGTTTCACAGGTGAGGTCCTGAATGCCGGCAAGCTCGAGCTTCATCGCGTCGATATCTTCCCTGACGTAATCCTGTGTCGGGCCGATGGCGATGATTGTCTGCAACTGGTGCATTTTTGCCGCCATTCCGTGGAGTTTTTCTTTCACGGGCGCGATTCTGCTTGTGCGCAAACTCAGCTCTTCGAGGAGCGTGGCGATACGTTTGCGGTTCCTCGTAAGGCGGCGCAGGACGGGAACGGCCTTGGGAGAATCGCTGCCAAGCTGGAGAAATTCCTTGAAGAGGGCCTGGTTCATCGCGAGCAGGGCGTTGATGGTTTTGAGGTTCTGAGGCAGGCGTTTTTTGATAACGCTTCGGATGAGGTTCTCGGCGGTGCTGATTTTCATTGTGCGGTCAAAGGAGAGGCCGCCCTGCTGGACCTGCTGGAGAATTTCGACGGAGTTTTTGGCGCAATAATCATTTTCGAGCATTTTGCGCCTGAAGGTCATTCGCGAAACCTCGATTTTACGGGCGAGCGAAATTTCGTTTTCCCTGTTGAGCAGGGGGATTTCGCCCATTTGCGTAAGGTATGTTCGGACGGGGTCGTCGATTCTGCGCCCCGGCTCGGATTCAACGATTTCCTTTTCGATGATTTTATCTTCTTCGATGACGACGGGCTCTTCTTCGGCGACCGGCTCAATAGGGATATCCGCTTCGACCGGCTCGAAATCCTCCTCGGCGATTTCCGCGGGAGCGCCGTGCTTGTCGACGTCCGCTTCATCAATCAAACTGATGCCCATTTCATCCAGCGCAGTCAGCAGCGTATCGAGTCGGGCGGGACTTACGAGGTCTTCGGGCAAATCGGCGTTCATTTCCTCGTAGGTGAGGTAGCCCTTCTTTTTGCCCTTTTCAATCATCGCTTTGATTTTGGCTTCGGCATCGCCCGGCGTCTGCGGTTTTGTCTGCGAGACCCCGTCTGCTCGAATTTTATCGGCTGCGGCCTGGTGTTTGCTTTTGTGGGTGTCTTTTTTCTTTGCCACTATCAGTATCCTTAAAAAAAATCTAAAATTACAAAATTAAATCATTCCCATGTTGCGGCGGTTTTCTTTGGAGGCATCCAGAATCAAGTCCTTTTTGCTGCTCGCGGTTTTATTCCGCTGTTGTTCGGTGTGTTCCAATGCAGCCATAGCGTCGGCTAACCGCTTGGTGAAGTTTCCTTTTTCCGCGCCATCGTGTTCGAGTGTGGTCATAAGCCCGGCGATTCGCGTGTCTTCGACGGCTGAACACATAACCGACAACGCCGCGCGAGGTTGTTCGCCAAGCGTCTGGAAAACCGCCTGCGCGATTTGCTGCAAAGCCGGGATATCGAAGTTCGCCGGCGAGATTTTATTTTTCACGTCGTCAAACATCGACGGATGCGCCAAAAGCACTTCAATAATTTCACGCTGGGCGTTGGCGGAAAGCCCCTCGCCCAAATCGAGGGGCGCATGTGCCTCGTTGGCCTCGCCGGAATACGATGAAGCGGTCCTTACCCGATTGGCCCTGTGGTTCAGCTCGTTATTCATTTCCTTGGCGTCGAGGGACATAACTTTCGCGACCCTGTTAACGATGAGGCCTTTTTCGATTGGCGAGAGGTTGCCCGCGTTGATAGCGGTAGCGATTGCGTCGAGGTATTCATCGACCGCCTGCTTTTTGCCCGCGATTGTGGGCTGTGAGCCGAGATTGGCGTTTAGGCGGGTCCACTTGAACTCGAAAACATCGGTCGCGTCCTCAATGAGTTTCGCAAACGGCTCCTTGCCCTGCGCGAGCAGGAAATCGCACGGGTCTTTGCCCTGAGGGACACTTGCGATTCCTATATCGATTCGCGAACTAAGCGCAACGCCCAGCGCACGGTTTGCTGCTTCAAGACCAGCGGTGTCACTATCGAAAAGAAGCACTACTTTTTTGGCGTATCTGCGCAGTATGCGAGCGTGTCCCGCGGTGAAGCTTGTCCCCAAAGTGGCGACGACGTTTGAAACGCCGAATTGATGCGCCATAATGCAATCGGTATAACCCTCGACGACAACGCCCGTATCGGATGAGACCATCTGGTGGCGTGCGTGGTCAAGGCCGAATAACGCGTTGCTCTTGTCGAATAACGCGGTGGTAGGCGAGTTGATATATTTTGCTCCCTCGCCCGATAGCGTCCTGCCGCCGAAGGCGATGATTCTGCCCGTAACATCTGCGATAGTGAACATCAGGCGATTGACGAACTTATCGGAAAGCGATGAGCCGGTTCCGACAACCAACCCCGCCGCCAAAAGCAATTTATCCGGTATTTTCTTTTGCCGGGCAGCCGACAATAAATCGTTATCAGCTCCGAGGGCCAGACCAATTTGCCAGCTCTTGACGCTTTCATCGGAGAGTTGCCTTTCGGCGACGTATTTTCTCGCGTCTTTGCCTTTTTCGGGATGCGCCAGATTGGCTGCGAAGTATTTGGCTGCCCAGGCGTTGGCGCGGGCAATGTCGTTGGGGTCGGCCTCGTCCTGCGTCGTGCGTCCTGCGTCTTGCATAGAACGAGGACGAAGAGGTTCGATTTTTATGCCTGCGCGGTCGGCGAGGCGATGAAGGGCCTGCGGGAAGGAAAGGTTTTCGCGCATCTGGATGAATTTGACGACGTCGCCGCCCGCGCCGCAGGCGAAGCATTTGAAGATTTGCTTTGTGGGGTTGACGTTGAAGCTTGGGCGATGGTCTTCGTGGAAGGGACACAGGCCCACCATTTCGCGTCCTTTGCGTTTGAGCGAAAGGTGCTCGCCTATGACATCGACAATGTCATTGGCCTGCTGAATACGCGAAATTAAGGTTGTGTCAAAAGTCGGCATATACCCCAAAAAGAAAAAAGTTAAGCCACTGATTACACTGATTTCCGAGGCGGGCTCTTCGCTTCGCTTCGTGTCACTGTTTATTTTATTATCTGTGTTTATCTATGAAATCTGTGGCCAAGTGTAAATCCGTAAAACAACACAAACCCCACGTCAAACATGGGGCTAAATATATAAACAAAGAAAGCCCTCCCAATCAGGGGGCTAAATTATCACCAAACGGGTTATTGCGCTCTGTTATTATAGAGGCAAATCGCCAAAAGTCAAGTTTTGACCAAAAATGGCGTTTTTAATACTGAAAAACACGGTTGATTAGCAATTGGACAGTTGGGGGAATAGGACAACAGCAAATCAAAAATCAAAAGGCAAAAAGCAATCCGCAATCTAATAATTCAGAATTCTTATCCCTCTACTGTCATTACCCAAGTACACAACTCGAACAGAGATAAGACAGATTACCGAACGGAGTGGCTGGTGGTGAAACCCGCACTTCGTCAAATGGTATTTTGCTTCCGCATTGTGTGCATTCCACCTTCATATCCGGAAGTGCCAAATGCAGTCCGATCCCGCCGGGCAATATCCGATTCAAACCAGTTAAACTTCTCAGTCCTTGCACCAGGTCAATCCGAATATCCGCTAAACCCGCCCAGAATTCGCTTACAATAACGGATTTGGGTTTAGCTTTTGTTATCAGTTCGCCCAGTCCGCGATATCCGAGGTGATTCTTTTTTCTTACCGTAGGGGTTTTTAGTTCAGCAACTTCAGGCTGACTGATGTGAGCAATCAGTAAATCGCATCCGCTCAAATTATCAACCAGATCTTTAGAAAACTCACAGTCACCCATAAATCCAACGGATAACGACTTCTTATTATCATTGAGGTATAGCTTAAATCCTACAGCGTTGAGCACTCCCGGCGAATGCTTCACAGGAAAATACTCTAATGTAAAAGGAAGACCTCGTGGATTTGTAATACTATCACGTGGGTCACAACGACCAATACTCAAAGGAATCTGTTTGTGATGTATCGGCTGTTCAATCTGGAACTTAACGTGAGTATGACTGTCTTCATCTAAAAAAAGAATATATGGTTTTGCTTGCCCTCGTTTGAACAACTCATAGCGCAGGTCGTCTATGCTCCTCAGGTCGTCATTGTGGTCTGCGTGGTTATGGGTAACAATTACCGCGTCAATCTCTCGACCGTGATATCCTGCATCGTGAAAATTCCGTAGGAAATCGAACCCTGGGTCAACCACAATTCCCTTTCCCTGCCACTTAAGGAAATATCCGCCGCCTCGCCACAATCCTTCAGTCCCCTCTAAAAGCGTCACAGCACTGCTCCAACCTCGCAGGATGCTGATTGCGTTATCTCGTTTCGAATTTTTCCTTTTTATGTACTGATCATATGCATTATCCTCTGCGTTCTGTATCTTCTCAAGTATCCTCTCTTCAGGCCCTGATTCTTTATCAGCAGTACCTGCGCTTTTAATCATCTCCCGGTCTTGGGAACTCAGGGACTTTTCGTTCAAGTTAGCATCTATCAAGGTTTTGAAATATTTTGCTTCTCGTTTAATATTGGCAGGTGCCTTGCTGTCCTTCTGGATTTTGTCCAGAAGCGAAATCGCCGCCTTCTTCTCCATTTTTCTGTGATTAACGATTGCCAGACTGTACCACGTGTTCCAAGGCGTATCGTAATTCGGGTCTTTCAGCGCCTTGCGGTAGGCCTTTATCGCCTCATTGTATTTGCCCTTACTATTAAGGGCATTACCCAGATTGGTCCACACTTTCCCAAGTGGCATAAGTTGCTTGAGCTTTAGGCCTTTCATCGCCTTTTTATAGGCATTGATCGCCTCACCGTATTTGCCCTCCAGATAAAGGCAAAGGCCTAGATTGTTCCATACTACACCGTGTGCCTTATACTTAGGTTCTTTTAATGCCAATTCATAGGCATTTATCGCCTTGTCCAAAAAACCCTGACTTAACAAAGCACTTCCTTGTAGGAAAAGCAGTAGTCCTCGCTCTGTTGCCGGAATTTCACTTCCGGTTTTTTCCAATACTTTCAAAGCGTCTTTGCCTTTCTCTTGATTTTCGAGTACACTGGCCTCCAATAGGAGGACACCCCATTGCAAATCGTGTTCTTTTGCATACTTCAGCGCTGCCTTATGCTCTTTTGAGTCCCTCATTGCTTCATTACGCTCTTCGACATGTGTCTTTCGGGCAGCCCAGAACAAACGGCGGAATTCGCTATAATCGTTTTTCTCCATAACTTTATTCCCTCAAAGCTATCGACTAATAATTCTTCTCCTGAAAGTAACACTCATTCTAACTAAACCCTATCTCTTTCTCAATAACAAAATTCTCTGTGTAATCTGCGGTGAAAAACACCTTAACCTCTGTCGTCATCGTCGCTTACAAATAGTAGCGGGGACATTTGCCCTGCCCATTTTTGACGTAACATCTTTTACGACAAGGTTTTAAATTCTGGATAAAAACAGTTGTTATTCATTTTCGCGCAAGTGTTTTTGGCCATTTGCGAAAATTCTGAAAATTTTTTCTATTCCTTATTACCTAAGCACTTATGCACTTTTGCGCCTGTGCTCTTTTTCGGATTTTTCGTCAAAAGCGCGCAAGTTCGCGCCATAGGATAGAGGGACCTTGTGGGGCTCCTTGGGCAAATTTAGCCCTCGGATTTATCCGGGGGTTACTTCAGAACAATAAACAAGAAAAGAAAGGGGAGGACATTATGGTAAGTATTACAATCAAAGTTCCAAATTGGCTCGATATGTTTTTTGCGTGGCCGTCGATAGTTTATCGGCGGTGGAAGTATGGTGAGGCGTTCCGAAGGATTTATCTCGACGAAGGTTTGTGGGCAATCGTGGATACGGCAGATTACTATCGTTATGCCGGCTTCAAATGGTGCATCGGCGGATGCGAAGGAAAATTCTATGCTGTCAGGGGCCAAAGAATAGGCCCTGATGATTTAAAAATTGTGCGGTTGCACAGATTAATAATGAATGCCCCCGAGGGCCTTCTGGTTGACCACAGAAACAGCGATGGCCTTGATAATCGCCGTACCAATCTTCGCATAGCGACACACGCAGAGAATACACAAAACAACCGAAAAAGGAAAGGGACGACGTCGAAATATATCGGCGTTTCTTTCGACAAGAAGGCCGACAATTGGATATCTCGAATAATGTTTAAGAAGAAAGCGAAATGGTTAGGAAGTTTCGATGACGAAATTGCAGCGGCGAAGGCATACGATGACGCAGCAAAGAAGTATTACGGGGAATTTGCAAGATTGAACTTTCCAGAACCACAGATTCCACAGATTCCACAGATTATTTAACCGCAGAGAACGCCGAGTTAATATTAACCAAAAAATTTCTCTGCGTCCTTTGCGACCTCCGCGGTGAATATGTTACGCGAAGAGTGCTTCGACGAAGGTAGCGGGGTCGAATTCTGCGATGTCTTCTGGTTTTTCGCCGAGGCCGATGAATTTGACGGGGATGTTGAGCTGGTCTTTGATTGCGATGACGATTCCGCCTCGTGCTGTGCCGTCTAATTTAGCAAGGAAGATTCCGGAAATGTTAATTGCCTCGGTGAAAATTTTGGCCTGCGCGATGGCGTTTTGGCCCGTAGTGGCGTCGAGGACAAGAAGGACCTCATTCGGCGCACCTTCGATTTTGCGGGCGACGACGTCACGGATTTTGATGAGCTGTTTCATCAGGTCTTTTTGTGTATGCAGTCGGCCTGCGGTATCGAGGATGAGGAAATCGGCGTTTCTTGCGGTGGCGGCCTCGCAGGCATCGAATGCGACAGCGGCGGGGTCGGAGCCCATCTGGTGCTTGACGATTTGGACGCCGATACGGTCCGCCCAGATTGACAATTGCTCGACAGCCGCTGCCCTGAAGGTATCGCAGGCGGCGACGATTACTTTTTTATTGTCCCTGCTGAGGATGTAGGCGAGCTTGGCGATACTGGTGGTTTTACCTGAACCGTTGACGCCTGCGACGAGAATTACCGTTGGCCCTTTGGCTGCAAGACGGACTTGTCTATCCTGTTGGGGCCAGTAACCCTTCATATGCTCTTTCAAGAACGGGATGATATCGTCTGTGGTAGTGATTTTTTTGCTGCGGTAGGCCTCCCGCAAATCGGATATGAGCTTGGCGGTGGTTTCGACACCGATGTCGTCTTTTATGAGCGTTTCTTCGAGGTCGTTGAGGAGACAATCGTCGATGTTTCTGCCGATGGCAAGCACCGCCGACAGTGACGAGCTGATTTTGTCACGGGTTTTGGTCAGCCGTTCTTTGAAGTAACCAATTGTTTTTGAAAATATGCCCATAAATTCTCGTAATTCATATTTCGGTTACGCTGCTCGTTTCGTATTGCGTCCTGCGTATTGCGTGGTTTTTTCGCATAACGCATCACTCACGACGCACGACGTTTGTGAACGATACAAAACGGACAACCGTTGAACGCGAACTTTCTTACCCAAGTTTCGCAGAATCAGCCCGGAAATTCAAGCGGAATTAGTCGCGGCTGCGGCGGATGAATGCCGGCAGACCCTTCGACTTTGCTCAGGGCAGGCAGGCGGATATGATTTATTTTGACAAGATAGATGAATGCGGGTAATCTCGCCGCTGTTATGGGAACAATATCAGGGTTTGATTTGGTGCAGGAGTGATGCGACGAAAATGAATCGCAGGGCCTTAATTTATTTGCTGCCTTTGTTCGTGCTGTATTGCGTTGTGTTTTTGCTTGCCGCGAACAATTCATTCGATAACGGCCTCGACGAGATTAGATACGCGACGTATGCCGGGAACCTGACCAAGGGATTCTACGCGCCGGCTGATACGCGGTGCCTGTGGAATGGCCCGGGGTATCCGCTTTTGCTTACCCCGTTCGCGTATTTCAAGATTCCGTGGATTTACGCGAAGATGCTGAACCCGGCGTTTCTTTTCATCGCGGTTTGTGCGTTCTACGCCGTCATCAGGCGATTTATGCGGGAAAAGCAGGCGATTGTTTTCGCGTATCTTTTCGGGCTGTATCCGCCGTTTTTTGCGCAGATGTGGTTTTTGCTGACCGAGCCGGTGGTTATTATGCTGATGACGATTTTTGCCCTGCTTACATTTAAGTGGCTCGAATCCGGCAAGTACCGTTATATGCTTCTGGCGGGCGTTGTGTGCGGGTATCTTGCGATGACGAAGGTATTTTTCGCTCACGTTGCCGAGGCGATGCTGCTTTTGTCGATTGTGTTTATGTTTTGGAGCCGCACGGCGAGAAAAATCTGGCCCGTGTATTTGCTGGGGCTTTTAGTTTGCATGCCGTATCTGTTCTATACTTATCACCTGACAGGCAAAACTTTCTACTGGGCCAATTCCTCAGGCGAGATTGCCTATTGGATGACATCCACGGACCCCAATGATTTCGGAAGCTGGTTTTCAGCAGAAGACGTGGCGACCCGGCCAGAGCTGGCTTCGCACAGGGCTTTTTTCGAAAAGCTCAAGGGGCTGGATTACGTTGAGCAGGACCAGCTTTTGAAAAAGCAGGCCATCGAGAATATACGCAGCAATCCTCGCAAGTTCCTTTTTAACTGTGCGTCCAATATCGGCCGGCTGTTTCTCAATTATCCATTCTCGTATAAGTATCAGCGCCCTCAGACGCTGCTGTATATGGTGCCGAACAGTTTGGTCCTGGCCGCGATGTGTTTTTGTGTTTATCCGCTGATAAGATTCCGCAAGCATTTGCCCGAAGCGATTGTGCACGCCTGCGCGGTTTCGCTTGTTTTCATAGGGGGGGCGTCGCTGATTTACGCTGAAGCGAGATTTCTCTGCACCATAATCGCGTTTATTTTTATTGTCATCGCGTATGTTGCGACCAACCTGGTAAAAATTCAAGCTCCCGAAAACCAGCGTCAATAATGCGTCAGCAATTCCGCGGAGAGATTTACAAAATCAGCAGGGAAATGCGGTCGAGAACGTGAGTTCCCAACACCGGTGAGACACGTTTTTGCCGGGTATTATTTTACCTCGACTATCGAGTTGTAGCCGCCAAACGGGTTCAGCTCGGTCGTCTCGTTATACGGGTCCTGCTGCCACTGGCCATCCACGACTAATCGATAACGGTATCTGCCGGGAGGCAGTTTCGCGGACGCCTGCCAGACGCCGCTTTCGCCGACCTTTTCCATCGGCAGTTTCGAGGGCTGCCAGCCGTTGAAGTCACCGGCAATCTGCACCGACTGTGCCCGCGGATACAGGGTAACAAATGCCACCGCGTCGTTGGCCTGACTGACGCCGTAATATTCGGCAAGCTTCGCATCCGTTGTCGCGGAGGCCTTTGGCTGCTGTGGCTGCGCGGCAATCGCCGGCTTTGCCTCGACCTTGGCGACGGCGACGGTCTTTGCCTCGGCCGGTTTCGATTCAGTTCGCACGGCAACCGGCTCCATCTGCTGTGGCCTTTGTTTCGGCGGCTCTATCGATTTAATTCTGCCGGCATCAGGCGGAGCAACTTTCGGTTTTGCCCTGGCAAGCAGCTCGTTGGCTGACGCGCTTATCGATTCCAGTTTTTCAGAGAGCGATTCGACAAGTTGCCTGCGCTGCTGTTCGGGCTGGCCATGCAGCATTTCTTTTACCAGGTTCTGGAAATCGTTGTGGCCCTTGCTGGCCGGGTCGTATTCGCTGATTGGCTGGCCGAATGAGGCGGCCTCTTTGAGCTTGGTATTGAAATTCACCACCGTCTTGAACATCTTGTCGCCGAAATGCTTGCGAAGCTCGCCGAGAATCTCGCGGGCCATTTTCGTGCGAATATCATACATACTCGCAAGCACCTTTACGTTGACGTTATGACTGCACCTCTGGCAGAGAATCGCCAGTGTCTCAAGCTGTTTGCTCAGGCCGTGAAGCGAGAAATATCCCGTCTCGACAGGCACGATGACATCGGTCGCCGCTCGAAGCGCATTAAACGTCAGCAGTCCAACCGCGGGCGGGCAATCTATGACGACGAATTCATATTCGTTCTTGATGGAATCGAGCACCTTCTTGAGGCACAGCTCGCCGTCGGGCATACCCGCCATTTGCTGCTCGAAGGCCGACAGGTCGATGCTCGCCGGAGCAAGTTCGAGTTTCTCGCTTACTTCCCAGAGAATCTCGCCCAGCCGCATAGGTTCTTCCTTGCTGTGGCTTATCATTACGTCATAAATGCTCTGCTCGATTTGCTCCTCGGGCACCGCAAGGCCTACCGCGCAATGCGATTGCGAATCCATATCGACCAACAGCGTCTTGTGCTCCGTTTCCGCCAGTGCGCTTGCCAGGTTAATCGATACGGTTGTTTTGCCCACGCCGCCTTTTTGGTTGACAACAGCTATCGTCCTCATAGGAACCTCAAACTTTAAAGCAAATTATCAGCAAAGCCGGTTTAACTCCTCCGGCCAAATTCTCACTTATCAGTATTACAAGGCGACCCATCCTTCGCTTAAATAGCTGCGGAGGGCAGGCAATTCGCCCTCTGGTTTTTCGGCAAAAGACGGGGCAGAACTTTATATTTTTATGGGACGAGCCGATAAAAATCCCCACTATCAGTATTACAAGCCCAAACTTATATGTCCTTAGGGAACAATTTCGGGATATCAGGCATAGCAATGCTGATATTGCTTTTTGGGCTGATTTATCCAGCTTGCGTACAAAGGTAAGACAACTTATTTGAAGTTGGCGGGGTCTTCGAGTGTTTTTTTGACGAAATCGAGGAATTGCGCGGCGTAGCCGCCATTGGCGACCTTGTGGTCAACCGACAATGTCATATTCATCATTTTGCGAACCCCGAGCGTATCGGGGGTGTCTCCCACGGGCACGCAGACGTCGGCGATTTTGCCTATTCCCAGTATTGAGCACTGGCCGGGCACGACAATCGGGATGAACGAATCGACGCCGAATGCGCCGAGATTGCTGATTGTTATGCAGCCGCCTTCGAGGTCTTCGAGTGTAAGCTGGTTATTTTTTGTTCTTTCGACAAGCTGCCTGCTGTAACGGGCGATTTCAGGAATCGTTTTTTTATCAGGGTCTTTGACTATCGGAGCAATGAGTCCTTCAGGCGTTGAAATCGCAAGCCCAACGCCGATTGTTTTTGCAATTTTTATGTCGTCGCCGTCGATTTGGCCCGTCATTATGGGGAATTTTTCCAGCCCTATCGCGATTGCCTTGATAATAAAATCATTGTATGAGACCTCAACGTTACCTGCCTGATTGAGTTTATCGCGGTATGCGACGAGGTCGGTGACATCGACTCTGGCGTTGAGATAAAAGCAGGGTATTTCCTGTTTTGAGCGGAGCATTTTTTTCGCGGTGATTTTCTGCAATTTGCTGACGGGTATCGTCTGGCCCAGTTTCAAATCCTGCGGCAAAACCGGTATCGGCATAGGCAAATCTTTTATTTTTTTCCTTTTAGCGGGCTTCGGCTTCGCGATTGTGGGTGTCGCGGGGGTTGACGCCTTGAGCGTTCGCAAAAACTCGTCGCTTATTCGCTCATCCTTGTCGCCCAGAATCAGCAGGGGGGTTTCAATGCGATAACTGTTGCCGACCTCAACCATAATCTGTTTTACAAAGCCATCCGCGGGCGATTCGATTTCGAGGGTCGCCTTATCGGTTTCGACGTCGAAAAGGACGTCGCCGCTTTTGACGCGGTCGCCGACTTTGACCTTGCAGTCAACAATCGTTCCTTCCTGCATTGTGTCGCCGAACTTCGGCAATCTGACTTCTCTGGCCATCTAAGTTCCTTTTTTCCCTTGGTTACTTAAACAGCAGGAATTCTACGATATCGGCAATATACAATCAACTTCCCTCTGGCAAGTGCTATTGGAGACGGTATAATGTTAATCCGCTGATATTGCGGGCGTAATTCAGTGGTAGAATGTCGGCTTCCCAAGCCGAATGCCGTGGGTTCGAATCCCATCGCCCGCTGTTGTGTTTATGTCGCTGATTTACTCAATTATTTTATTAACTACTGCACTGTAAGGAGACAATATAAAATGTTTCGCCTCTCTACATTATTAGCTGCCGCTCTACTAATTGTTTTATTTGCGGCCTGCGCATCGTATGCCGCTACAGATGTGAATTTAAATTACCCGTTTGCCGTCAATAAGCTGATTGGCCGGGGCGTCAATATCGGCAATGCTCTCGACAGGGAAGTGGAATTAGACGACGAATGGAGCTGGATCGTAAAAGATGAGCACTTCCAGGCAATCAAAGACGCCGGCTTTAATTCTGTTCGGCTTACGGTTCGCTGGTCAACCCGTACGATGGATAAGCCGCCATATACTATAGACCCGAATTTCTTAAAACGCGTTGACCTGGCGGTAAACAGCGCACTATCGCGTAATCTCGCTGTAGTAATAAACTATCAAAACTACTTTGAGTTTTATCGTGACGCCAATGGTCTCAAACCTAAATTCCTCGCTACATGGGAACAGCTCGCCGAACACTACAAAGGTTATCCCAGCACGCTTATCTTCGAGCTTCTCAATGAGCCGCAGGGGCAAATTGGAACGGGCGAATGGAATGCTCTTATTAGAGAGACACTTGCTATTGTCCGTAAGACAAATCCGAACAGGATGGTCGTAATCGGCCCGGCCAATTTCAACGGCATCGCCGGCCTGAGGTTTCTTTCGCTGCCTGAGGATGACAGGAATATCATCCTGACCATACATTATTATGAGCCCTATCATTTTACTCATCAAGGAACAAGATGGACGGCTGACTCCAATAACTGGATAGGAACAAAATGGGAGGGGACAGACGCGGAAAGAAAAACCATAAAAAAGGACTTTGACCAGGTGGCAAGCTGGGCCAATGCCCGTAATCGTCCGGTTTATCTCGGTGAATTCGGCTCTTACGAGAAGGCGGATATGGATTCCCGCGCCCGCTGGACCAAGTGCATAGCTGATGAAGCGGTCGCACACGGATTCAGTTTCACGTACTGGCAGTTTACTTATAATATGGCGGTTTACGACAGAGCCAGCAAAACCTGGGTAAAGCCACTGCTCGAAGCGCTAATTCCGCCAAAACAATAAACGGCTATCACTGGAAAAAAATTATGTTGAGAATAACTAAGCCATACGTGTTCATTACATCAGGAATAATTTTATTCGGAGCGGCTTGTGTCGTAGCCGCGGAACCCAATGCCCCATCGACGAAACCGGACCCGGCTTCGCCGAAGGGCTATGCCGAGGCGAGCCCATTCAAAATGAATAAACTGCTTGGCAGGGGAGTAAACATCGGCAACGCACTCGAAGCGCCGACTGAAGGCGCATGGGGCGTAGTAATCAAAGAAGAGTATTTCGACATCATTAAACAGGCGGGCTTCAATTCAGTTCGCCTGCCCGTGAACTGGTCAGGCCACGCGCTCAAGGAAAAACCTTACACCATTAGCCCTGAATTTTTCAAACGTGTTGACACAATTATAAACTGGGCTGTTTCGAGGAATATGCCCATAATTATAAACATTCATCAATACAACGAAACATACGACGAGCCGCTGGAACAGAAGGAAAGATTTATCGCTCTTTGGAAGCAGATTGCCGAGCATTATAAAAATTACCCCGATATCCTTCTCTTTGAGCCGATGAATGAGCCGAAAAAAAAGCTGACGCCACAGATATGGAACGATTACATCAAAGATTTTTTGGCGGTCATCCGCGAATCGAACCCGAACAGGACGGTTGTCATCGGCTCTGCCCGCGACAGCTGGATTATGTATCTAAAGCTCCTTGAGCTGCCTAAAAACGACCGCAACATCATCGTCAGTGTTCATCATTACTTCCCGCACGCGTTCACACATCAGAGTACGCCGTGGATGAATCCTGAAAAAGTCGCCAAGACCGTTGCAGATATGAAATTCATTGGTCAGGACATCAACTCGAACGGCGTTAACGACTACAATGCCTGGCCGGGCACGAAATGGATGGGTACACCAGAAGAAAAGAAATTAATGACCGACATATTTGATATCGGCGCCGCCTGGGGAAAGCAGCACAATCGCCCGATTAACTTAGGCGAGTTCGGCTCTTACTATAAAGCTGATATGGAATCGCGTGCCCGCTGGACAAAGTTCATCGCCGACACCGCAGCCGAGCGCGGCATGAGCTTAATGTACTGGGAATTCTGTGCGCAGGAATTCGGCCTGTATGACAGGGACGCGAAAGCCTGGCGTAAACCCCTTTTAGAGGCAATTATCCCGCCCAAACAATAATTTTTAAGGATTGAATTTTATGGCAAAGATATTGACAGTGATTCTCATTTCCTTTGTGTCCGTCTGCATGGCCGCCAGCGAGCCGAATGCGACGAGCGGGCCTGACCCATTTAAAATGAACCAGCTTCTGGGCCGTGGAGTGAATTTCGGCAACGCTTTCGATGCGCCAAGCGAGGGCGAATGGGGCGTTGTTCTTCAGGAAGAGTATTTTCAGGCGGCAAAAGACGCCGGTTTTGATTCAATCCGGCTGCCTGTCCGCTGGTCGGCTCACGCGATGACTGCGCCGCCTTATACAATTAGTCCGGAATTTATTAAAAGAGTTGAATGGGCGGTAAACTGCGCATTATCACGGAAGCTTCCGGTAATGCTTAATATGCACCACTATGGCGAGCTTTATGCCGACCCAGTTAAGGAAAAGGAAAGATATTTAGCTCTCTGGAAACAAATCGCCGAGCACTTCAAAGATTATCCCAATACCCTCGTTTTTGAATTGATGAATGAGCCCCAAAAGGAATTAACGGCAGACCCCTGGAACGAGCGAATGAAAGATGCCCTTGCGGTTGTACGGCAATCCAATCCGAACAGGACCCTTGTCATCGGCCCGGCGCACTATAATCAGATTCATTATCTTACGCTTCTCGATATACCCAAAGAAGAACGCAACGTAATCGTTACCATTCACGATTACTTTCCACTGACGTTTACTCATCAGGGTGCGGCCTGGCTGAACAGAGGAGACCCCAACGACTGGCTCGGCACAAAGTGGACAGGCGCCGAGGACGAAAAGCAGGAAATAATACGCGACCTTGATTTCGCCGCCGCATGGGGTAAAAAACATAACTACCCGATTAACCTGGGCGAGTTCGGCGCATACGAAAAAGCGGATATGGATTCCCGCGCACGCTGGACAAAGTTTATGACAGATGCCGCAATCGAACGGGGGATGAGCTTCCATTACTGGGAATTTTGTGCACCGGAATTCGGCTTGTATGACCAGAAGACCAAAACCTTCCGCAAGCCGCTGCTCGAAGCTGTTTTGCCCAACAAATAAAGAGACAATGGACTGCTCTTTTTTCTGAAATGGATTCGAACGACAAAACGTTAATAAATGACTCAGTAGCGAGACCCACACGTGTCCGCTACTGGGTCATTGTGTTCGCCGTTACATTGTCGGTCATTACCTATATTGACCGGGTTTGTATCTCGCAGGCGGCACCACAAATCCAGAAAGACCTTAATATAACGACCCAACAGATGGGCTGGACATTTTCTGCGTTTTTCTGGGCGTATGCCCTCTTTGAGATTCCAAGCGGCTGGCTCGGCGACCGCATCGGGGCGAGAAAAGTCCTGATGAGAATCGTGATATGGTGGTCGTTTTTTATCGCCGCAACCGGTTGTGCCGTCAATATGGTTTGGATGTTTATAACTCGCGCACTGTTCGGTGCGGGTGAAGCCGGCTGCTATCCGAACCTGACGAGAGCATTTACAAACTGGCTGCCGCAGTCCGAAAGGATCCGCTCACAGGGATTGATTTGGTTAAGCTCACGATGGGGCGGGGCGTTTACTCCTTTTCTGGTGGTTGTGATTTTGCAGTATATGTCCTGGCGATACACCTTTGGGATTTTCGGCCTGCTGGGCATAATCTGGGCGGTTTTCTTTTTTATCTGGTTTCGTGATAATCCCCGCGATAAAAAAAGCGTCAACGCTGCCGAGCTGGTGATAATACCTCGCCAGCAGGATGTTGTCCTCGGCCACGATAAAATTCCGTGGGGGAAACTGGCAGCATCTAAAACCGTCTGGCTGCTCTGGCTGCAGTTTTTTTTCCTCAATTTTGGCGCGGTTTTTTATATCACCTGGCTGCCGACGTTTCTGCAGGAAACATGGGGTTTCGACCTCGCGCAGCACCCGCTGATTAGCCAGTCCCCCTGGCTGGTCAGTCATCCGCAGTTTGTAAAGGCGATTATGGCGGGTATCCCATTGTTTTTCGGCGGCCTCGGTTCACTGTTTTGCGGAACAGTCGCTGCCCCTTTAGCCAATCGCCTCGGCAACGTCAAGTTAGCGAGACGATTATTAGCGGGCGCAGGGTTTCTCGGAGCATCTATCCTGCTGGTTTCCTCGGTAGCGATAAAAGATCCGTTCCTTGCCATTCTTGCCATGGGTTTTGCGAGCTTCTGCAATGATTTGGTTATGCCCATAAGCTGGGGAACCTGTATGGATATAGGCAGGAAATTTGCGGGCACGCTGTCCGGCAGTATGAATATGATGGGCAATTTCGGCGGTGGGCTTGCCGCTATCGTTATCGGCTATATCCTCGCATGGTCAAATCACAACTGGAACGCCGTCCTGTATGTAGCCGCAGGCGTGTATTTTCTCGGCACATTCTGCTGGCTTGTTATCGACCCTGTTACTCCAATAGAGACAAATAGTTAGGTTTTCAGCATAAAAATGAGTGTTTTTCCAGAAATTAGCAGAATTATAAGTGTACCTGATACTATTTATCATTCGGAATTTTCTTTACACGGGCCAAATTCGGGCGTATAAGACCGAGTTTATGTAGCCGAGTTTCTTCTTTGCTGTTTGTCTGTTGCAGGGCAGTCCCGTAAGGGATGGCTAAGCCAGAAGAAAACGGGGGACCCGAAGTTGACCGAAAGGTCTTGGGGCGAATATCGAGTAAAATCGATTAAGGTGCTTGGTGCCTGAGTCCGACAGCTAACCTCGTAGGCGTTACACCAGGGTAAACCAGGGTAGTTTTCTGGTTTGTTGCGCGTTTGGTCTAACCTGCCTCAAAACAGACATCTCGACTAAAATTATTTGCGGGAAAAGTCCGCGCCAAAGGCAAGGAGTTGTATTATGATTTGGGCGTATTGGGTTAGCGGGATTATTACGGTGCTGCTTATGATTTATCTTGTCGTGGCGGTTTTACTTGCGGAGAAATTCTAATGACTTACGGAATAATACAAATTGTTCTGTTCCTGTCCGTGGTCCTTTTATTGGTCAAGCCGCTGGGCTGGTATATGACGCGGGTATATGAAAACAAGTCCTGCGTCCTGGACCGGATACTGGGGCCGGTCGAGCGAACGATTTATCGGCTCTGCGGGGTCAACCCCGCCAATGAAATGGGCTGGCAAAGATATACGGTTGCGATGATTGTTTTTAACGCGGCCGGTTTCGTCGTTTTATATGCCCTGATGCGACTACAACAATTTTTGCCTTTGAATCCGCAGCATTTTCCGGCGGTTGCTCCCGACCTGGCATTCAATACGGCTGTCAGTTTTATTACCAATACCAACTGGCAGGCATACGGCGGCGAGAGCACTATGAGCTATCTGACTCAGATGCTCGGTTTGTCAGTGCAGAATTTTGTGTCCGCGGCGAGCGGTATGGCGGTGTTAGTTGCTTTAATCCGCGGATTTGTTCGACGAAACTGCGAGACAATCGGCAACTTCTGGGTCGATTTGACGCGCACTACTTTGTATATCCTTCTGCCGCTGTCGTTTATTTTGGCTATCGCGCTTGTTTCGCAGGGCGTGGTGCAGACCTTCAAGCCATATCCGACGGCGACGCTTGTTGAGCCAGTAGTCGTTGACGGCAATAGTTTTGCTGAACAGACAATCGCGGTGGGGCCGACGGCTTCGCAGATTGCCATCAAGCAATTAGGCACTAACGGCGGCGGATTTTTCAACGCTAACTCCGCTCATCCGCTTGAGAATCCTACGCCATTGTCGAATTTTCTTGAGATGCTGGCGATACTTTTGATTCCGGGGGCGCTTTGCTACACATTCGGCAAAATGGCGGGCGATACTAAACAGGGCTGGGCGATACTGGCCTCGATGGTAATTATATTCATCTGCCTGCTGGCCCTGTGCTGCTGGTCGGAGCAAAAAGGGACACCGCAACTTGCCTCGGCGGGCGCGGACCTGCGAGCCAGTTCGACGCAAAGCGGCGGAAATATGGAGGGCAAGGAAGTCCGCTTCGGTATTTTCAACTCCGCCTTATTTGCCACGACGACAACGGGGACATCCTGCGGGGCTGTAAATTCGATGCACGATTCCTATACACCTTTGGGCGGAATGGTCCCGATGTGGCTGATACAATTGGGAGAGGTGATTTTCGGCGGTGTCGGCTCGGGGCTTTACGGCATGCTGGTTTTCGCGATTCTGGCGGTTTTCATCGCTGGCCTGATGGTAGGCCGAACGCCTGAATACTTAGGCAAAAAAATTGAAAGTTTTGAAATGAAGATGGCTTCGCTGGTAATATTATTGCCGATATTTCTGGCATTGATTGGCACGGCTGTAGCCGTGGCGACAAAAGCGGGACAGGCGGGTGCGTTCAATCCCGGGCCTCATGGTTTCAGTGAAATTCTTTACGCCTATTCGTCGGCGTCGAACAATAACGGCAGCGCCTTTGCCGGTATTAACTGTAACACGCCGTTTTATAATTACACCCTGGCCATCGCTATGCTCGGCGGTCGATACCTGTTCAAAATCCTTGTGCTGGCAATCGCCGGTTCATTGGCGGCGAAGAAATATGTCCCCGCAAGCGCAGGAACACTGAGCACGTCGGGGCCCATGTTTGTTATCCTTCTGATTAGTGTTGTTATTGTAGTGGGTGCGTTAAGCTTTATACCGGCCCTGGCTTTGGGGCCAATAGTGGAACATTTGATGATGATTGGCAGATAATTATGAATGAGAATGCAAAAAAAACCAAATTGTTTGACTGGGCAATAGTTCGGCCTGCTATCCTGGATTCGTTCTGCAAACTCAGTCCGCGCAGACAATTCCGCAATCCCGTGATGTTCGTAGTGCTCGTCGGCAGCGTCCTGACAAGCTTATTGTTTGTTCAGTCCATCATCGGAAAAGGCGAGGCGGGGCCCTGGTTTATTTTGAGTATTTCGCTTTGGTTGTGGTTTACGGTCCTGTTTGCGAATTTCGCCGAGGCGATGGCTGAAGGGCACGGGAGGGCGCAGGCGGACTCACTAAGAAAAGCCCGCAAGGACCTGGTCGCGAAAAAACTCACATCTCCCCACCATGGCTCCCAATACGCGTCGATACTGGCGTCGCTGCTGGAGATTGGTGACGTGGTCCTTGTTGAAGCGGGAGATTTTATTCCAATCGACGGAGAAGTTGTCGAAGGTGTGGCCTCGGTGGATGAAAGCGCGGTCACAGGTGAAAGCGCGCCGGTCATTCGTGAAAGCGGCGGGGACAGGTCAGCCGTTACGGGCGGGACACGCATTATTTCGGACTGGTTAGTCATACGTGTTACAGCGGAATCGGGCAATACGTTTTTAGACCGTATGATAGCGATGGTAGAAGGGGCCAAGCGTCAAAAGACGCCTAACGAAATTGCCCTTACAATTCTGTTGGCGGCGCTGACTATTATTTTTCTTGTGGTTACAGCGACGCTGCTTCCTTATTCATATTGCAGCGTTCTGCAGGCGCATCAGGGCGAGGTTGTAACGATTACCGTACTGGTGGCGTTGTTAGTTTGCCTTGCGCCGACAACCATAGGCGCATTGCTTTCCGCAATCGGAATAGCGGGCATGAGCCGGCTAAGCCAGGCTAACGTTGTGGCAATGTCGGGCCGGGCGGTAGAGGCGGCGGGCGACGTGGATGTGCTACTGTTGGACAAGACCGGAACAATCACGTTGGGCAATCGCCAGGCAACGGAATTTATCACCGCGGACGGTGTGTCGATGGAGGATTTGGCCGACGCTGCCCAGCTTGCCTCGCTGGCGGATGAAACTCCTGAGGGCAGGAGTATTGTCGTGCTCGCAAAGCAGCAATATAACCTGCGGGGAAGGGATATTGAGAAATTAGGCGCCAAGTTTGTTCCTTTTTCCGCCCAGACGCGAATGAGCGGTGTTGACCTCGACGGCAGGCAGATTCGCAAGGGCGCGGTGGACGCGATTGAAAAATTCGTCAAAAGTCACGGCGGGGTGACTCCTGATAAAATTCAGCAGATGAGCCAGAAAATTGCCAAAAGCGGGGGCACGCCTTTGGTTGTGGCGGACGGGGCAAAGGCGCTTGGGGTTATACATCTCAAGGATATTGTCAAAGGCGGCATCAAAGAACGGTTCGTCGATTTGCGCAGGATGGGCATCAAGACGGTGATGATTACCGGCGATAACCCGATGACCGCGGCGGCGATTGCCGCTGAGGCGGGCGTGGACGACTTTTTAGCGGAGGCAACGCCTGAGGCGAAACTTGAGTTGATTCGAAGATACCAGGCACAGGGACATTTAGTGGCGATGACGGGCGACGGAACCAACGATGCGCCGGCGCTGGCCCAGGCGGACGTGGCGGTAGCGATGAATACAGGCACGCAGGCAGCCAAAGAGGCGGGCAATATGGTTGACCTGGATTCCAACCCGACCAAGCTGCTCGATATCGTGCAAATCGGCAAGCAAACGCTGATGACACGCGGGGCGCTGACGACTTTTTCAATCGCCAACGACGTGGCCAAGTATTTCGCAATCATACCGGCGGCGTTTGCCCTGACATACCCGTCGCTTAATACGCTGAACGTGATGGCACTTGCAACGCCCAACAGCGCGATTCTTTCTGCTGTGATTTTTAATGCGATTATTATCGTCTTCCTGATTCCGCTCGCGCTGAAGGGGGTTAAATATCGCCCTATGCCCGCGACGCAGCTGCTGCGAAAGAACCTGCTCATTTACGGTGTCGGCGGAATAATTATCCCGTTTATCGGAATTAAATTGATTGATATGCTGCTGGTAGTTTTGCATTTAGTGTGATTATAATGATGAAGGTGAGAATATGATTCGTATCTTGCGACAAGCGACGGTCAGTATAGTTGTATTCACTGTGATTACGGGCGTCGTTTACCCGTTGATTGTAACCGGTGTTGCTCAATTAGCATTCCCGCGTCAGGCCAACGGCAGCTTGCTTATCGACAACGGTAAAACTGTCGGGTCTTCACTTATCGGACAGTCATTCAGCAGTCCGAAGTATTTCTGGGCCAGACCCTCCGCGACGTCGCCTATGCCTTATAACGCCGCCAATTCTTCCGGCTCGAACCTGGGGCCTCTGAATCCGGCTTTGACCGAAAACGTCAAGTCCAGGATTACGCAATTAAAAGCCGCGGATGCCGCGAGTAAGCCATTGGTTCCGGTTGATTTGGTAACGGCTTCGGCCAGCGGTCTCGACCCCGATATAAGTCCTGCGGCGGCAGAATACCAGGTTTCACGCGTCGCGAAGGCGCGAAATATCGACGAGTCCGAAGTCAGGAACCTTATCGCTAAATATACCCGGGACAGGCAGTTTGGTATTCTTGGTGAACCACGAATCAACGTGCTGGAGCTTAATCTTGCCCTGGATAACCTTAAGAACAAATAGGCAAATAATGATTTGACTTAATTAAATTTTGGAGGCGTTATGATACTTAAAACAAAACTTTCAATTGGTCTGGGGTTTCTGTTCGCTATCATTTTTGCCCTCGCATTTTTCTGCTCTTATTATGTTGACAAACTGTCCGAAGAAGCCGACAGCATTCTCAAAAACAATTATGATTCCATCGTCTATTCAAAAAATATACTCTCCGCACTCGACGACACCAGAACTTCCATCAGCAGCACCATATTCAATCCCGGCGACAGCAAAAAATTATCCGATTATTATTCCCATCTTTTCGAAACCGGCAGAACTGATTTTGAAAAAAATCTCAAAGCCGAAAATAACAACATAACGGAGATTCACGAAAAAGATTACGTTGACACGCTCAATCGCGATTATGCTGTTTATATGAACCTCTGCGATAAGATTAAAAACGGTTTGGGCACTACCTCAATGTATTTTAACGAAGTCCTGCCTTGTTATGAAAAACTCAAACAATCCATCATCAGCATCGATGACCTTAACATGGAGGCCGTTGTCCGAAAAAATCTGATAACAAAACAGCAGTCCGCTAACGTAAAAACCTATATGTCCGTAACGGCTGCATTGTGCATCATTTTGGCATTTGGCTATTTCTGGTATTTCCCCTTTTATGTCTCTAATGCTGTCTCCTACTTATCAAAGAGAATAACCGAACTATTGAAAAAAGCCGGCATCGCTTCCGACATAAAAACAAACGACGAGGCCTATATCATTTTGCAGTCAATCAAGCTCCTCGAAAAGAAACTTGGCCTCGACGACCCCGAAAAAGATTCACTGTAAAATAAGAAGTTAAAGAAATAGCGTGTTTTGTTGTATGGTATAACTTCGGGCGGTATCATAAGTCCCTGGGCAATGTTACGCTGACGATGTATAAAGTAGGCAGATAACGAATGGATAACCTGCGACCAAATCCTGATGAGCTGCTCGAACAAATCCGCGAAGAGGCAAAGGCGAAGGCCGGTGGCCGGCTGAAGATATTTTTCGGCTATGCGGCGGGTGTCGGCAAAACCTATGCGATGCTGGAAGCGGCAAGAGAGCAGGCCGGCGCAGGTGTGGATATTGTTATCGGGTACGTTCAGCCGCACGCGCGACCTGAGACCGAGATGCTTATGCTGGGGGTGGAGATTCTTCCGTCCAAAGAGGTGGAATACAAAGGCATAAAGCTGAAAGAGTTCGACCTCGATGCGGTACTGGCCCGCAAACCGGCGGTGATAATTGTCGATGAGTTTGCCCATACCAACGCCCCCGGCCTGCGACATACGAAGCGATGGCAGGATGTGGAAGAATTATTAGACGCCGGCATCAGCGTCTATACCACGCTGAACGTTCAGCATTTAGAGAGTTTGAACGATATTGTGGCGAAGATTTCTGGTATCGCGGTCCGTGAGACGGTTCCTGATACTGTTTTTGACAATGCCGATGAGGTTGAGCTGGTGGACCTGCCGCCTGAAGATTTACTGCAGCGTTTCGAAGAGGGCAAAATCTATTTCCCGGCTGATGCCGAGCGGGCCATGCTGAAGTTTTTCAAACTGCCCAACCTGACTGCCCTGCGTGAGCTGGCTATGCGGCGAACCGCCGACCATTTGAGCGCGCAAGTCCAGACAGCAGGAGACGCCCGGATAGGGACGACCAGGGAGCGATTGCTTGTTTGTATCGGTCCCAGTCCGACGTCGGCGAGATTAATTCGGGCCGCCAGACGGATGGCAATGGCGCTGCGTGCGCCCTGGATAGCGGCCTATGTGGACACGGGTCGTTTTATGAACGATGCCGCTCGCCAGAAGCTCGCTCGCAACCTTAATTTGGCTGAACAGTTGGGCGCAGAAATTGTTACGCTCGGCGGGGAAGATATGGCCGAGGAGATTGTAAAGTATGCCCAGTCAAAAAGCGTGACGAAAATCATCATCGGCAAGACAGGCGAATCGCGATGGCGTGAATTAATGGGCAGTTCCATCATAAGTAAAGTATTACGTCATAGCGGCGACATAGATGTATATGTGATTAGAGGCCAAAAAGACCCCGCTGACGAAAGCAAGACCCAACATTTTGTCAGCCGGCGAAAAATTAATTACCTGTCTTACGTCAAGACAATCGCGGTTACTGCAGTCAGCACCACTATTGCCGAGCTGATGAGCATGGCGGGACTTAACGAAACAAACCAGGCAATGGTGTTTATTCTTGGCGTACTGTTTGTAACCACAAGATACGGACTCGGACCCGGCATTCTGGCGTCGGTCGCCGGCGTGCTGGCGTTCGATTTCTTCCTCGTGCAGCCCTACTATAGTTTCAATGTTACCGACACCCAGTATTTTATTACATTTGCCGTTATGCTGACCATTGCGGTTCTGATTAGCACGCTGGCGTTTCGGGTTCGCAGGCAGGTGGAGACGCTGCGTCAGCGGCAATGGCGCACCGAGGCCTTATATCGTTTAAGCAGGAAACTGGCTGCCACCGCTGGGACACATCAGCTCGTGGCTGTCGCCCAGGAGTTATTATCGGAGAGTTTAACCAGCGAGGTTGCGATATTTTTGCCCGATGAAACAGGCCGGCTGAAAGCGGCGGTCAGCCGACCCAGCAGTTTCGCCGGTATGGAAAAAGAAGTTGTCGTTGCCCAGTGGGTATATGAGCATAACCAGATAGCGGGCGCTGGAACCGATACGCTGCCGGACGCTAATGCCATATATGTGCCGATGACCTGTCCACGAGGGGCTGTTGGTGTTTTGGGTTTAAAGTCCGATGAGCCGGGCAGATTTAATGCGCCGGACCAGCGGCAAATCCTGGAGATGGCGGCCGACCAGCTTGCTTTATCAATCGAGCGAGACCGCCTGGCAGAGCAAATTCAGGAAGTGCTCCGGCGAAAAGGAACGCTGTGATTTCATTGTATGGTTTGCCGGGTTTCGGGCCCGTCTTCGCCACTAAGGGGCTGCGCCGAGGGAGGCGGTTGAGGTGATTCGGGGGGATTGGATTTTACCGTCATTGTGTGAGATGGATCCTTTGTCGGGCCGAAGAAAACAAAGGAAATCAGCACTAAAATCGCGCCCGATATAAACAGTATATGCCTGCGAGGCCACCGGCAGGAAAGGCAAAGCCACGGCGGGACACCCTGTGTGATTGTAGTTTCGTTTGGTTCTTCGACTAAGGCTCGCTTCGCGGCTGCGAGTTTGCCCGCGGTTGCGCGTGGGTACACGGTATTAGGCTCATTGACCTCAATGCCGAGCGTCGCGGGTGCCAGGCGAGCAAGCTCTTTGGGATTACCTTCGATCTGGGCGAGCAGGGTATCGTAATCGGTGTTGAGGGATTCGAGTTTTTTGAGGTGGCTTTCGGCCTGGGCAAGCAGGCCCTTGTAGTAATAATATTCGAGCAAATCATCGCACAGCGTCGTTGCCGACAATACAGCCGCACCGACGCTGAAGAACACGACAAACGCAACGGTTCGAATGACTCGCTCGTTTTGCATTATCGGCGCCAAAAAATCGGCAGGTGCAATTATCCATTATCTTTTCGGTTCTCGCACCTGCCGTTAATTTCCTGATTTCTCTTAACTTTTCTGCATCATAAAGCCGGCGAACCTGGCTGATTTGCCAAGCTCCTCTTCGATTCGCAGCAGCTCGTTATACTTGCAGATTCTTTCGCTTCTGCAGGCAGAACCTGTCTTGATTTGTCCGCCGCCCATAGCGACGGCAAAATCAGCCATAAAAGTGTCCTCGGTTTCGCCGGAACGGTGAGAAATTACATAGCCCCAGCCCGCTTTTCGGCATAGCTCAATTGCCTCAACGGTCTCGGTTATGGTGCCAATCTGGTTTAGTTTAATCAGTACTGCGTTGGTCGCCTTTTCCTCAAGGCCTCTTTTAATAAACTTCGTATTTGTGACATAAAGATCATCGCCGACGATTTGAATCTTTTTGCCGAGAATCGCGGTATGCTCCTTGAATCCGTCCCAGTCATTTTCATCAAGGCCGTCTTCAATAGAAACGATTGGATATTTTTCAATCCACGTTTTATACAGTTGAGTCATTTGAGAGCTGGTTTTCTTGCCCTGCCCGGATTTTGCCAGGTTATATTTACCGTTTTCATAAAACGAGCTTGCCGCCGGGTCTAACGCAATGGCGATATCTTTTCCCGGCTTATATCCGGCTGCTTCAATCGCTGAAACGATTACTTCGCAGGCCTCATCGTTGCTTTTAAGATTCGGGGCAAAGCCGCCTTCGTCGCCGACGCTTGTCGCATAGCCCTTCTTCTTCAAAATTGATTTAAGGGCGTGGAATGTCTCGGCGCCGTAACGTAACGCCTCTGCAAAAGTGGGTGCGCCAATGGGCATAACCATAAATTCCTGGAAATCGACGCTGTTGTCTGCGTGTTTGCCTCCGTTGAGAATGTTCATCATAGGGACAGGCAGTATATTCGCATTGCATCCGCCGAGATAGCGATACAGGGGCAGGCAAGCGGACGCAGCGGCTGCTTTGGCTGCAGCTAACGATACGCCCAGTATTGCGTTTGCGCCTAATTTGCCTTTGTTCGGCGTGCCGTCGAGGTCTATCATCAGCCGGTCAACATCTTCCTGTGCGGTAGCGTCCATACCGATGACTTTTGGCGCGATTTTGTCGTTTACGTTTTTAACTGCGCCGAGTGTTCCTTTGCCCATATACCGCTTGTTATTGGTGTCGCGCAGCTCGACGGCCTCGTGCGCGCCGGTGCTTGCGCCGGAAGGCACGGCGGCCCTTCCGAATGAGCCGTCTTCAAGCATAACATCAACTTCAACAGTGGGGTTGCCCCGGCTGTCTAATATCTCCCTTGCCTTTACGCCTGCTATTGTTGTGAACATTGTATTTCCTTTCTTTGAGCAAATTGCTGCTTCTCAAGTTTAACCGTTCGCAAAGAGCACAAAGTTACCCATTTTAAGCCGTTTCGTCAATAGCAATCCGCCTCTAAAACTGTAGAGAAAAAGGTTTGCAAAGGCCGAAAAGCCCCGTTAACATATTGCGTCAAAATGTTGGAATTGGTTAATAGCCAAATGGTTTAATGAGAGAGGAACTTATGGGCAACGAAATCCAGAAAGTTTCATTACACGAAAGGGCATTTTACGGGTTCGGCGATTTGGCGTCATGCCTGTTCTGGGCGACGATTATGCAGCAGCTGCTTTTCTTTTATACAGACATATTTGGCTTGGCGCCCGCTGCCGCCGGAATAATGTTTTTCGTTTCCAGGGTTCTCGACGCATTCTTTGACGTGGTAATTGGTATGACGGCGGACCGGACCAAGAGCCGGTGGGGCAAATTCAGGCCTTATATATTATTCGGGGCTGTCCCATTAGCTGTCTCAGCGGTTCTCGCGTTTACAACGCCTGAGTTTGCATACCCAGTGAAAGTTGTTTACGCCTATATCACGTTTATCGCTTTTATGTTCCTGTATTCAACAGTCAACATTCCCTATACGGCATTGCTTGGCGTAATCAGCGGTGACCCCATTGAGAGGACAAGCGCTTCTTCGTTTAAATTTATAGGCGCATATCTGGCGGGTATAATCGTTTCGATGACAGTTTTGCCATTTGCGGCTCATTTTGGGCAGAGCAGCGTACAAAAGGGCTGGCAGATGACAATGACCATTTACGCAATTGCCGCTGTTGCCTTTTTTCTTATAACCTTCCTTTCAACACACGAACGCATCCAGCCGATTGCTAAAGAAAAAACATCCATAGCAAATGATTTGAAGGACTTGTCAAAAAACGTTCCCTGGATATTTCTATTTGCTGTTACGATTCTTTTCATATTATTCGTATGCATTCGTTTAAGCGTAACTACTCACTACTTCAAATATTACGTCGGAGAACAGGAAAGTCCATTGCTGGCACAGGTTTTTAACTTCCTGTTAAAATATATCGTCAACCCGGTTTACGGGATTTTTGGAAAACCGGCCGTTGTCTTATTTGAGGGGACTCATAAATTCGGCTGGGAAACTCTGGCATCCGCTTTTAATACGATTGGGCAGGGATTATCTCTTATAGGCGTTTTACTTGTTCCATTTTTCGCCAAACTGGTTGGCAGAAAAAGTGCAGCGGTCATTCTTTTCATTGTCGCACTTATTTGCACAGGCGCGTTCTATTTCTTCAAACCAGAGGATTTAATGCTGATTTTTGTCTTTCAGGCCGCCGGTTCGATTGTCGGAGGCCCGATTTCGGTTTTGTTATGGGTTCTGTATGCTGATACGGCTGACTATTCCGAATGGAAGACAGGCAGAAGGGCCACGGGACTTGTTTTTTCAGCTTCAATTATGTCGAACAAACTCGGCTGGGCTTTCGGAAGTATGCTCGCGGGCCTGGTTCTTGCGACGACAGGATTCGTGGCCAATGTAGTCCAAAACATAAATGTTCTGAATGGTTTGAAGGCGATGATGAGCGTAATACCGGTCGGGATAGGAGTGGTTGCGTTAATCATCCTTATGTTCTTCTATAAACTGGATGATACGACAATGAAACAAGTTAAAGCGGAGCTGGAAGAAAGACGCAAAGCCAGCGGTGAGGCCGCGACTGTTTAACAGTTTTTTTAAATTCTACTGTGAAAAAGGGTGAAAAATGAAAAAGAGCAAAACAATTATCGGCGGCGGGCCGCTGCCAAACATACCGTGGGAAGACAAACCAAAGGGCTGCATCGACGTTGTCTGGAGATACAGCGGCAATCCGGTACTTGACTGGAACCCGATACCCAAAGCGGCGAGAATTTTCAACAGCGCCGTTCTGCCGTATAAAAACGAATTCGTTGGGGTCTTCAGGGCAGACCAGAAAAACGGACGCGCGACACTGTTTTTCGGAAAGAGCAAAGACGGCCTTAAATGGGAAATCGGCCCCGACCCGATTGACTGGGTTAACGAAAAAGGGAAGCCCAATCCCATCAGCTACGGTTATGACCCGAGATTCTTAAAGCTCGACGACGCCTACTATATTGTATGGTGCGACGATATGCACGGGGCGTCAATCGGCTTAGGCAGGACCACTGATTTCAAGACATTTATCCGTATGCCTAATCCGCTTATGCCCTTTAACAGAAACGGCGTTCTTTTCCCGAGAAAAGTCAATGGCAAGTATATCTTGTTGAGCAGGCCCAGTGACAGCGCTCACACGCCTTTCGGCGATATCTATATGAGCGAAAGCCCGGACCTGATTTACTGGGGCAACCACAAACACGTTATGAGCAGGGGCGGAAGCGGCTGGTGGCAGGGCACAAAAATCGGCGCAGGCCCGACTCCGATTGAAACGACCGAGGGATGGCTGCTGCTCTACCACGGCGTATCGTTTACCTGCAACGGCTTCGTTTACAGCTTCGGTGCGGTGATACTCGATATCGACAAACCCTGGAAGGTGCTGTACAGGACACGCGATTATCTGCTCACGCCCGAAAAATTGTATGAGGTAACCGGTTTTGTGCCGAACGTTACGTTCCCATGTGCCAATATTTACGATGCCGAAACAGGCAGAATCGCAATTTATTACGGCGCAGCAGATACATGCACTGCCCTGGCTTTTACGCAGGTTGATGAGTTGCTCGATTATATCAAGAAAAATTCGGAAGTTTAATCGTATCAGAATAAGCCAATAACTTATTAAGAAGGAGCTGAAATGGCACAGGAAATAACCGCAAATAATCCCGGCAAGTTAGTGCGCGACCGCTTGCCGATTCTTACAAAGGTATGTTATGGTTTCGGAACTGCACTGGATATGTGGGGCATCTGGCTTTATTTCAGCGTTGCCTTTGCAGTGTTTAATATTTATCTGGGCGTTTCTCCTGTTCTTGTAGGTTTTGCATTATTTTTTATTCGCTTTTATGACGCGTTTACCGACCCGTTTATGGGCTGGATATCAGACAACCTCCGGACAAAATACGGTCGCAGACGTCCATTCATTCTGATTTTCGGTGTTTTGTGCGGACTGGGGCTGCCCATAATGTTTCTTGTTTCGCCTACATGGTCGGACAAGACATTTCTTGGATTATCGGCCGTCTTCTGGTATATGATTGTTTCAAATATGATTTACATCCCCATCTTCAGTGCCTACACCGTTCCATTTAACAGTTTGGCTAATGAATTAAGTCCTGACTACGAGGAACGCACTTCGATAATGACCTATAGAAGCGTGCTTCAGAAGATATTCGAAGTAGGCAACTTTTATGCGCTGCGGTTTACAAATCTGGCGTGGTTTCTTATCCCGGGGACAGGCAAACAGAATATCCTTATGGGATTGCGCGTATATTCCTGTATCCTCGGTGTTGTGATGGCAATCTTTGCCATAATAATCTTCTTCAGAGTTAAAGAACGTTATTATGAAAATATCGTGGTGAAAAAACAGCAGGAGCATGTCTCTCTTAAAAGCGCCCTTTATGAAACGCTTACCTGCAGGCCATTTTTGTTTATGCTGCTGGTTGGTGCTTGTTTTAACTTAGGCACGAGTATGTTAGGTACACTGGGTTACTACGCGACGGTCTATTATGTCTGCGGCGGTAATCAGGCACTCGGCAATGACTGGAATTTCTGGATGGGTATGGCGTTTATGTTCGGAGGACTAATTGGCGCCCCGATTCTTAACAGGGTAGCATATTTTGTTGGTAAACGTAATGCTCTGATTGTCAACGCCTTTATCGGCATAATTGCTTACGCAAGCTCATGGTATCTTTACAACCCTCATATTCAGTGGATGCAAACAATCGCCTCCGGTCTTATGGGGCTTACCGCGTCGGGCCTTTGGATGCTGTATGGTTCAATCTGCGCTGATGTTATTGATTACGATGAGCTTAATACCGGCAAACGGCGTGAGGGCTCTTTTACTTCCTGCGGAACATATATCATCAAACTGGGTAATTCGTTAGGAATATTATTTTCAGGAGTAGTCCTTTCCTGGATAGGTTATGATTCCAAATTGGCTGCACAGACGCCCCATACAGTTTTTTGGATTCGCATAATGCTTATGGCTTTGCCGCTTGTCGGGATGGCTCTGGTGATAGCATTTATTTTACAGGTGCCGCTTACGAAGAAGATTTGCGAGGAAATCCGGATTAAACTCGAAGCACGCCGGGGCCAGGTATAACGACCTTTGCGGATTTTACACAAGCAAAAAGGCCGTGGTTTATTTCAATCCGCGGCCTTTGTTTTTTTATAAATATCAGTATAATTTGCGGAACGTTAAATTGTGATTAACCTGTTCGTATTTTGATGGAGAGGTGTAAAAATGAGGTTCGGATACTTTGACGACAAAGCCAAAGAATACGTAATCGAAAGACCTGATACGCCGCGGTCGTGGGCGAATTATCTCGGCTCGACGGAATACGGCGCAATCATAACCAATAACGCGGGCGGCTACAGTTTTTACGCGTCGGCGGCACAGGGACGGCTGACACGGCTGCGTTTCGATGATGTCCCGATTGACCAGCCGGGCAGATACATTTATGTCCGCGATAAACAGTCGGGTGACTACTGGTCAAACGCATGGCAGCCCGTGGGTAAACCCTTAGACCAGTATAAAACAACCTGCCGGCACGGAACCGCTTATACGATTATCGATTCGCAGTATTCGAAGATTGAGACCGAGACCACATATTTCGTTCCTCTCGGCAAGGATTTCGAATGCTGGCTTTTGAAGGTTACGAACAAAGACACCGTAAAAAGGAACCTGAGCTTGTTTACCTTCGTCGAATATCCGTATACCTGGCAATGTTTCCACGACTTTTTAAACCAGCAATACTCGCATGGCATAGTGAAAATGGATTTTATTGACGGCATCATCGATTACGCAAGCCAAGCCCTCGTAACCGGTGAGGGCAGCCGGTCTTTTATGGCGTTTCTCGGCGGTGAGATAGCCGGATTCGATACCGACCGTGACATATTCATCACTCCGTATCGCGGTTATCACAATCCTATGGTTGTCGAAAAAGGCAAATGCACCAACTCGAAGTGTGAAAGCGACGACGGCTGCGGCTCAATCCAGATAGATGTTGAACTCGAACCGGGCCAGACAAAAGAGCTTGTCGTCCTGTTGGGGCGCGGCAAGGCGGCGGTCGAAGGCAAAAGAACCGTCAAACAGTTCGGCGATATCGCCAAGGTCAAAGAAGAATTTGAAAAGCTCAAAAAATACTGGCATACCCGTATCGAAGGATTGAGCGTCTGCTCGCCCGATTCACAGTTCAACAGTATGATGAATATGTGGAGCCCGTTTAACTGCCTGATTACTTATGCATGGTCTCGTATGGCCAGCTTAATATACAGCGGCGAACGCGACGGGCTTGGCTACCGCGATACCGTTCAGGATTTTATGGGCGTGATGCAGCTCATCCCGGCCGAGGCGAAAAAACGTCTTGAGCTTATGATTACCGGCCAGGGCTCCACCGGCGGCGCGATGTCAATTGTTATGGCCTTTACGCACAAGCCGGGCAAAGAAAAGCTGCCCAAGGAAGACGAATATCGCTCTGATGACTGCCTGTGGCTGTTCAACGCGATTACCACATACGTCAAGGAAACGGGCGATATCGACTTTTATAACAAGGTCCTGCCATACGCCGACAAGGGCAAGGCAACCGTGCTGGGACATCTGCGCCGGGCGATTGAATTCAACCTTAAACGCACGGGCAAAAACGGGTTACCCAGCGGCCTTTTCGCCGACTGGAATGATTGCCTGCGACTTGGCACGAAGGGGACATCGGTATTTGTCGCTCTGCAGGTGCGTTACGGCCTGACGACCTATATCGAGATTTGCGAAATGTTCGGCAAAACTGCCGAAATCAAATGGGCGAACAAAGAGCTTGAAAAAATCGACGCCAAGCTCGACAAATTCGGCTGGGACGGCAAATGGTACGTCCGCGCCTACAAGGAATCCGGCGAGAAAATCGGCTCGCACGAAAACAAATATGGTTCAATATATCTTAATACGCAGTCCTGGGGTGTCATCAGCGGCCACGCGGACAAACAACGCAGAGAACAGGTTATGGACCAGGTCAACAAACAGTTGGCCACCGATTACGGCCTTATGCTTTGCGCTCCGCCTTATGACAATATGCCCGTCGCGGAAATCCGCTCTATTGTGTTCAACAAGGGCGTCAAGGAAAATTGCAGCATTTTCAACCACACGCAGGGCTGGGCGGTTATGGCTGAAACGATGCTCGGTCACGGCGACAGGGCGTTCAAATATTTCCGAAGTTATATGCCCGCGTCGTTTAACGACAAGGCCGAGATACGCGGCAGTGAGCCGTATGTTTATTCGCAATATACCCACAGCATTTTCAGCCCGCGTTACGGTGCATCGCGCGTCCCCTGGCTGACCGGTGCCGCGTCCTGGGCATATTATGCGGCGACGCAGTATATCCTCGGCATAAGACCTGATTATAAAGGTCTTCTCATCGACCCCTGCATTCCTGCGGACTGGAAGGGATTTGCCGCTGTTCGCCGATTCCGCAACAAGACGCTGAATATCAAGGTAATAAATCCGAATGGCGTACAAAAAGGGGTTAAGAAAATCACCCTCAACGGGCAGATAATCGAAGGCAGCCTGATTGGCGTTTCCAAAATGAAAAAAGAAAACGAAGTTGTTGTTGAGATGGGGTAGAAAAATGAAAGTCCTATTCATCGGTGGAACCGGGATAATAAGTACGGCGGTAACGCAATTGGCGGCCGAAAGGGGAATAGACCTGTATCTGCTCAACCGCGGACAAAGTAAAAAATTAGTTCCCAACGACGTCAAGGTCATCAAAGGTGACATCAGGGACAGGATTTCCGCGAGTAAACTTCTCAAACTTCACGATTTCGACGTTGTCGTCAACTGGGTGGCGTATGTGCCGACGCATGTTGAGGCCGACATCGAGTTTTTCAGGGGCAAGGTCGGCCAATACATCTTCATCAGCTCCGCATCGGCCTATCAAAAGCCGCCGACGAGCTGGCTCATCACGGAATCAACGCCGCTGGCCAATCCTTACTGGCAGTATTCGCGAGACAAAATTGCCTGTGAAGAAAAACTGATGGCTGAATACCGGGCTAACGGTTTTCCCGTCACAATCGTCCGGCCGTCGCTGACATACGGCGTGACGATGATACCCGCGGCGATTAACAGCTGGCAAAAGCCCTGGACGATTGTTGACCGGATGCGCAAGGGCAAAAAAGTAATTATCCACGGTGACGGCCTGACTGTCTGGACGATGACGCACAATACTGATTTTGCCAAAGGTTTCCTCGGCCTTATGGGCAACGTTCAATCAATCGGCCACGCTGTTCACATCACATCAGATGAGGCGCTTACCTGGAACCAGATATATCAGGCGATAGCCGATGCCGCGGGTGTAGAGCATAAGCCGGTTTATATCCCATCCGATTTTATCGCCAAAATCGACCCCGAGCACACAGGCACGCTTTTGGGCGACAAGTCCTGCTGTGCCGTCTTCGACAACACCAAAATAAAACGTCTCGTTCCTGATTTTGTCGCCACGGTTTCTTTTGCCCAGGGCGTCCGGCGTTCGGTTGAGTGGTTCGAGGCCGACGAGGAACGATGTGTAGTGGATGAGGATTACAACAAGTTTATGGACCGCACCATTGCCGCCTACGAAAAAGCGCTGCCCAGATAGTCATTTTTGCGTGAATCAAATCCCCTCACGATTGAGGATCGGACTTTTGTCGCGGACGAGGTTGGCACGCTCGGGGAATAATTTTGTTATCTCGTTGGCGTCAGAGATATTTAGCGTATAAGTGGTTTCCTGCCCGAGTATTGTCTTTGTCGTTTTTTTCGAGCTGTCGTAATAAATTTGCTGCCAATAGTTGCGTCCGTCGAGCCATTCCATCCTGAGGGAATTGCTGTCCGTCCGGTCTTTGGCTGGCGGCGATTTTTCGATATAAACCGGCATCACAGCCCCATCCGGTCTGATTATATCTATAATGACGGCCTGCTCGTTGATATCCAGCACCTTCGCCAGAACCGGGTCGAGAACGATATCGGGCACGGCTGTTTCGCCGAGTTCATATTCGCCTGTTTCTTTGCCTGTCCGCTTGTCAAACGGTGAGCCGGCCCGTAACCTGCGAACCATCAGGATGTCTGAGTCAGCCGTCATTTCGATTCCTTTCCTGCCTGTTCTTGAGCTGGCTTCGACTCGCCACTCGAACTGTCGAAGGTTGGCGTCGCCGCGAAAATAGCCGATTTGCTCATCGGGTATTGTCCCTCGCAGGTAGTAATAATCCGCGACGTTGATAGTGGTGTTGGCGTCCGTCCTGACTAACGCCATAGCATCCATCGTAAAGCCGATTATCTTGTTATGGGGGTCGGCTATAGTGAAAAAGGAAACTGATGAATCATTATCACGGGCGGTATCCAGCCCTTCATTCCTGATATCGCTGATTAGCCGGGCGCCTGCCCGCAGCAGACCGTTGTCGCTGAACCGGATGCTTTTGAAGATTTTTTCAAAAATATCTTTCGCCGTGTTCTGCTCAGAGGCAATCTGCAATACTTCTATTTCAAGCTGCCGCCCGTCAGCAAGCTCGCAGACGCCCAGGATTATCTCAATCCCGGCATCGGTATTTATAGTCGCCCAGTTTGCTGTAAGGCAGCCTTGCGTTGACTGGCCCGTTGTGAAAAGTTTTTTCCCGGAGTATTCCTGGTCAAGTCGCTCCGTCGGTGTTTCCTCGCCTGCCGCCAGCAGGTAACGGCACTGGGCGTATGACCTGTCGTCAAGTCCGCTGACGGCAAAAATGCTGCTGATATTAAAAGAGCTGTCTTCGAAAGACCATTTCTCTTTGCATTTCCAGCCGTTGCCCAAAGGCATCGAAACCGACAATCCCGAACGGTTCAGCTCAACAGGGGCCGACATTCTAATGCCGGTTTTGGATTGCATAACCAGCCGGGCCGTTAACAATGAAATGACCAGCAGGGCAGGCAGCGCAATTGTCTTTGCTATGTATTTTCCCGTTTTATTTTCATCGACCATAAAATTTCCGTTGATTTTTCAATTGTGATTTGAAAAAGGAAAAAACACACCAGCCGGCATTTTCCTAATCAAGCGCAGAAACAGCCGATTCATCGAGGACCTGCCGGCCCCTGCGGAAAAACCTGCAATAAAACCATTTCAGAAAACCGCTTGCCGCGAAGCCGCAGAAAATAACAACCAGCGCAACCTGGCGACTCCAGATTATCAGTGCGAAAAACAGCAGTGCCCTGATTAGATGCGCAAATGGTTTTTTGCCCCTTATATACTGGTTGAGCACGTGTGCATACCTGATTCGGCTGACCATAAGAAACGCCGCGCAAAGGGTGATTATGGGCAACGAATAAATCACCAAATCATCGAGCATAAAGCTCACAAATCCCGCGGCCCAGTCGCGTCCCGGGTGCGACAGAAAGTCCGGCACCGTTTCCTGGTTGAATATTACTAAACTGACGATGATGCCCGCCGCCGCGGGAGAGGGCAGCCCGACAAAACTCATGTGTGCCGACTCATCCTCTTCGTTTTCGACGTTGAATCTCGCCAGCCGAATTGCCGCGCAGCTCAGGTATGTCGCCGCCGCCAGCCAGATAAACCGTTCGAGGAAACTGATAACGATGGGGTTAATTTCCGTCAGCCCCGACAATTTGTGCTCGATAATTTTTATCATCAAAAACGCGGGCGCCACGCCGAAGCTGACTATATCGCACAAGCTGTCCAATTGTCCGCCGAAACTCGATGTGCTATTGCTCATCCTCGCGAGGCGTCCGTCGAGCATATCCGCCACCATCGCCAGCAGAATCATATAGCCCGCCATCGCGAAATACGGCACGACGAGCCGATGATACGACCACTGTCCCGTCTCCGAAGTAATCGCCTGGCTGGCAAAAGTAATCGCCGCGAAACCACACGCGCCGTTGATAATCGTAACCAGCGAGGGCAAAATTGTGATGTATTTGAGCCGCTGCCTCCGCATCCTTCGCAGGAAGCTTTCCTTCGACGTATCACTCCTGAATCGCGTCGGCTTTTGAATGACTGGCTTGTTCGGTCCTGATTCGCTCATAATCTTATAATCGGCGTTAGACCCGCCTTTACTTTGTCTCCAATTTTGACAAGGCACTCGGCCCCGTCGCGAGCCGGCAAATACAGCTCGGTCCGCGAACCAAATTTTATCATACCGAATCTCTCGCCGCTAACTAATTCCACACCTTCTTTTGCCCTGCATACGATTCGCCGGGCTATCGCTCCGCTAATCTGGCGGACAATCAGCTTATCATTGGGCGATTCAATTCTCGTAAGCCAGAGGTCATTCGATTCGTTCACCTTGCCCGCTTCGGGGTTTCTGGCGTCGAGGAACTGGCCTTCGCGATAGGTGATTTTCTCTACTTTCGCCCGGCAGGGGCTGCGGTTGAGATGCACGTCGAAAATGCTCAGGAATATGCCGACCCGCAGGGCTTTGCCGCCTATGAAGTCCGGCTCGTCAACCGTCTCGATATCGGCGATTGTTCCGTCCGCGGGCGCTAATAATATATCTTTATCTTCAGGCACTTCCCTTTCCGGGTCGCGGAAAAACGACAGCATCCATATAAAGACGATACCCAGCGCAATCTCGACGAATTGAATCATCCACTCAGGCGTCGTAGGACTTGCCCCGATATACAGCACAATCATAAATATAAGCAGCATCGCCGGATAAAACACCACCTGCGGCCAGCCATATTTCGTCAACGGTATCTTCATCGCCGATATTCTATCAGAATACCCCATTTTTGCCAGTGTATTGGCAAAATCCCCAACCCCCCGGCGGATAATTATTATGGCGTCCTACGATTTCTATAAGGCTACGATATAAGGTTATGTGCTGAAATTGACATGATTATAAAGAAACGTATATACATCTTCATCAAAAAGAGTGGGGATAGGAGTTATAATACGATTGATTAAAGACTCTGTGCTTAAACGATAATTACTAAAATGATATGCATTTGCTTTACCCGTCGCATCAAGGTGATATGCAGTACCCATTACTTTTTTCTTGTCTGGCACGCGTGGGTTTCGGTCCATGCTCCACTCACTACCAAGCCGCTCAACATTCTTTTTATAAAAGCCAAAGCCCAGAAAGTAAATGCGTTCAGCGTTTTTTAATATCTCTTTAGCCCTTTCAAATGCTGGGGTAACTCCATTGCTATCAGACATAATCTTAATGCTATCAGCGGCTTTGATCAAAATATCAGGCGTCAATGATTCAGCTCCGATACCAAATGGAATAACATTCGACGACAATCCAACCTCTTCCTTTTGCCATGGAAGGCGGCCTAAACTGCCATACAAATGAATTATTGGTATTGTCTGGACCATTGAAGCTATTTCTGATTCATTCTTATCTGGATTGCAACTTTTAACCGCCAGAAAAAGAAATTGTTCAAAAGATCGATCATAGTTAAATGTGATAACTTGTAACTGATTTTTGCCAAAAGGCATTCCCGGATCATGTAATTTACCAAATAGATAATCATACCAAGTATCGGTTGCTCCTTTATATGTTCCAAGTCTTATTCCGCGTGGGAGATGTACGAAATTTGTAACCGATTCAAGAGGAAGAAGAGAAATAGCAATTGATGTGCGCCCTATTTTTAAATATTCTGGTTTGGTTTCGAGGAATATGTCAATAGAACCTAGCGGAGAATCCTTCAAGTCAGCAGAAAATTTATTAATTAAGTCAGACTCAAAACTACATTCTATTAATTTTTGGTGTAGTCTACCATTAGGAAATGGTACTTCATTAGTAATCATGTCTATGAGTTTCTGGCCTAACGGAAAATTATAAGGTTTACTTGCGCCTGCGCCCAAAACCAAAACTGTTTTCTTTTCAATCATACCCTGAATTATATCATTAGAAGCATGAGATGCACTTGCTTTTTGCAGACAAATTCCATATTTGAGGTCTTGAAACCCATCCCTTATCTTTTTACAACGGCAAAATCTGCCAAACTAACGGCGGCCCCCAGCCGTTTTGCTTCTCCCCGCAAGGCGGGACTTCGCATAACGAGACGCAGGGGCAGGCAAAATTCTGTGAGTTTTAAGCCGATACATCATAAATCAGCGTTCAGCCCCTCAACGATGCTCGGGGCGGGCGTTCAACGTACAGCAATCATCGGTAAACTACAAAGTCTGAGTGACAGAAGTAATGGTAACTGCCAATACTGCCCGTGCCCATTTGAAGACGGCCTTAGTTGTTTCGAAATCCGGGCCAGCGGTTAGAAAGGCAGCCGTACCCTTGATCAGAAAACCGGTACCCGGCCCATTTTTGCCGGCCACCTTGCTGCTGCCCACTGTAACCAATACCGCGTTATTTGCGGCAATATTAGCTTCGGTGAGGTGCATGTACCCGGCCGGGATCAACAAACGCTCATCCTTTGTTATTCGTATGTAACTGTTCCATGTGTTAACCATATGGGGGCCATCTTTACTCTGTATGGCAATGGCAACCACCCCATCATTTTTGAGTACTTCAAGCAGTTTCTCTGGGATCATCGCAACTATCTCCTTTTATTTGCATGGTATAGTATCCGATGCATCGTAAATATGGAACCATTATACCCATCCCTTATCTTTTTCGCCAGAGGTGGATAAATCCTGCCTTTTGTGAGAAATAATTGACTGTCCCTGATTATTGTTCAAGGCAGTTTAATTTTTTTGACTATCCATCCACAGCTCAAAAAAGTTAACAGGCCAGACAACAAGCCGGCATAAAGAGTAATTACTCCATATTTGAAAACCAGCCACATACCAACTTCTGCCGGAACCGAGAACCCAAGAAACCATAGAAGTCCGTAAAGAGGGCCATTTTCTGCAAGTTTAGAGCCAGTAGATAATCGGAACATAAAGATAAATATAAAAGCCAATAAGAATCTTGTCGGAAACATGAGGACTAAATCTTTGGGGCCAAAACCTGCAGGAACAGGAACCTGGAGTAGAGTATAACTCGTCATTTCAACCACAGTGGACAAAATAACAAACCCCAGGATTGTCCAGACATATATTATGATATTCTTCATATGTTTTATGTAATCGACCTCAAGCCACCACGCCAACGTCAGATGAATTTTACCTATCCTCTGCCTTTTTTCAACGACAAAATCCGCCAAACTGAACTCCCGAAAGGGACACCTGACGGTGGGCGGACAAGTTCCGCGAGTTATAAGCCGTTAAATCTCAAATCCGCACGACGAACTGCGAGCTGCCTAACTGGGGGCGACAGGAATCTTCGTCCTGTGCAGCGGTCAATGTCTTGATTTTACATTAAAAATTTGTTATTTGACTGAGCTCATAGTTTGAAGTCAATAAATGCCAAACAATCTTACTTGCGAGGAAAATGAAATGAAGACAAACGACCCCGGACAAGCAAAAGACAAAGGACGGAAAAGGGATTACGCAAGGCCAAAGACGGGAAATGGTTTTATATCTTATGCCTTATGCATTCTGTTTTCTGTTTTATTGTTTTGTTCATTGCCCGCGACGGCCGCCCCCTCGGGCGGACCTTACGGCCCGGTTCGGCAAAACTATGATTTGCCCAAAGACGCAGGCAAAATTTATTATGTCGCGCCCGATGGTAACGCAGGGGAATCGGGAGAAACGCTCGCCAGGCCCACCACACTGGCGTCGGCCATAGAGCGAGTAGTAACCGGCGACGCAATCGTGATGCGAGGAGGCACTTATCGAACGGGCAATCTGCAATTGAACCAGGGAATCACTATACAGCCATACGCCGACGAGCAGCCCGTTTTGAAGGGGACTCAGATTGCGGACAAATGGGAGCGTCTGGAAAACGGATTATGGAAAACATCGTGGGCAAGTTTGTTTCCCTCCAAGCCCGCCGACTGGTGGCAACCAGACAGGAACAAGGGAACTCCGCTGCACCGTTTTAACAATGATATGGTGTTCGTTGACGGCAGGTTTTTACAATCGGCCGGCACACAAGGAGACGTTAACGCCGATTCTTATTTCATCGACTATAACGACAGGCAGGTTTTCATTGGCATTGACCCGACAAACCGATTAGTTGAAATCACCGCTTTCGACAGCGCTCTTACGCGGACAAAAGGAAGCTGTCACAGCAAGACCTCGGACCGCAAGGGACCGACGATTCGGGGAATCATGTTCACCCAGTATGCCTACCGCGCAATTGAAATTGAAGGAACGGAGCCGGAGGGTTTGTCCAGTGAGTCCAAATATGGCAAGGACGTGGTGGGCTCGACTTTTGAGAACTGCACCATTTCTTTCTGTTCCCGCGTCGCAGCTTACCTCAGGGGCGACAAGCTGACTATGCGAAATTGCTTAGTAAGCGACACGAGCACCGAAGGGATTTACATCATTGGCTCGTCTGACGTCCTGCTGGAGAGAAATATCTTCAGACGCAACAATATCGAGAACATCACCGGATATTTTCCTGCAGGGGTGAAGATATTCAATCAATGCTACCGTGCTACGTGCAGAGACAACCTTGTTACCGACCAACCGAATTCGAACGGCATCTGGTATGACGTAGGCAACGTTGACGGCCGATTTATCAACAACCGGGTTGAGGGGGTAGGCAATATTAACAGCCCGTTCTCCGGCGAGCGGTTCTGGCCGAGCGATAATGGATTCTTCTTCGAAATCTCAAAAGGAGCGATTTGCGCCGGAAACGTGTTTGTAAATTGTGACCACGGCATTTTCGTGCTCAACAGCTCGAACGTTCAAATTTATCAAAACACGTTGGTAAACAGCACTGTATGCATCGGCCGCAACGAAAGAAGCGCGGTCGGCGACCGCTTCGGCTGGCATCCTAGTACAGGCCCGGATGTTAACGGCAGGGACGGTCACGTATTTGTAAATAACCTGCTCACTGCGGATGAAAATTTCAGCAGGCCGCTTCTGGCTTTCTGGCAGCCGGCTGCATTGTGTGAACGTCTAAATAAGCCGCAGGTCAAACAGCTCGACAATAATGTGTTTGTGCGGCGAGGGGATAAAACGCACGGGGGATTGATTTTGTGGAGTCCTGCGCCCGGTGCTAATTGCCAGGTGTCTCTCGATTCTCCGGATGGTCTGCACAAAATGAATCCGGAATTTTCAGCCAACAGTCGCAATTTCTCAAATTATAGCGGGCCTTTATTCAAGAGTGCCGAACAGGGTAATTACCAGTTGTTACAGGCATTTGCGGGGTCCAAAGCGGCGGCCCGGCTTCCATCTGAAATCAGCAAGCTTCTCGACCTGTCCGAAACCGATGTCCCGTTTATTGGAGCTTACCCGTTTCTTCCATGAACCTGTAAATCGTGGTTATTCCCAGCTTCTGCCTTTTTCTCGCAATCGCCGCGGGATGTAGGGATTGCGGCGATAATTGCCCGTTTTGCTGAAAAAACTGTGTTTTTTTATGACCTGATAGCGTATATATGCCGAAATATAATGTATAACTGACAGAACAATCAGCAAGTAAAGGTTTATATTGAGAATGAACGGATTTTGTGGTATAATAGATAATCTGGGGTGGCTGTTTGAGCTGCGTCCCGATGTTATTAACTTTTTACTTGGCGGTTGACCGTTCCCGGAAGGGATGGCCAAGCCAGGAGGAAATGGTGATTTGGTTTCCTACAAAAGCTCGATTATCAGCCCTGATAACAGGGTTTTTGGGCTTATTGCTGTTGGGCAATATCGCTGTTGCTGAGCAGTCGGCAATCGGGAATTTTCAGCCGCAGGGGCTAAATTATGCCGGGATATATCAGCTTAAACAAACCGACCCCAATCTCACCGGCGCCGGCGTAAAAGTTGCCTTAGTCAGCCGAAGCATTAACTATGTTGATGGCGAGCCGCAAAATGACTACCGCCCCGCGAGCGACCTCAATTGTTTCAAAGATACGCAATTTATTTTCCATGACCAGCAGCTTCAGCCGGCGGGTATTTCGGCGCATTCGACCGCCGTATGTTCGATTCTTTTCGGCCGGGACCCCAACGCCTCCAATGAGCAGATTGGCGATTTCAGTTACGAAGGTGCAGTCCCCGATGCCCAGGCCGATGTGTATGAGTTCTGGAGTTTTCTCGTAAACAACATATTTCCCTGCTCCGCTCCAGACGCCGATGTTGTCACCGCCGACATAGGTTATCAGTTCGAGGACTGGTGGACCCGCGGCATCGAGGCGATGGTGCAAAAATACGGGTTGACGGTTGTCGTCGGTATAGGCAACGGCTCAAATTCGTCCGACCCTGTTCTTCTCCCCGGTGCAGGCAGCAATGTAATTGGTGTCGGCGTTGTTAAGTCCGTTGAATCCAATGATGTCAACGTCCGGCTTTCGCGTTTCACACTTGTATATCCCGAATATTCCAGCAAAGGGCCGACTTCCGATGCCCGCTGCAAACCTGATATCGTCGCTCCCGGCAACTGCCTTGCTGCCGTGGCGGGCGAGCCGAACCTTTATGAACCGACGGGTGACTGGTCCAGTTTCGCAACGCCGGTTGTCGCAGGCGCCGCGGCACTGCTTGTTCAACAGGCCTACGCTGACCCGAATCTTCAACAGGCCGTTTCACACGACGGCGGCAACTGCGTCATAAAATCAGTCCTGCTCAATTCCGCGACCAAACTTCCTTATTGGCACAAAGGTCTGCTGACCAAAGATGACGACCACGATGTCCCTCTCGATTATCTGCAGGGAGCGGGAATGGTCAACGCCGTCGCGGCGAGCAGTCAGTTACTGGCAGGTCAGCATTTGCCCGGCGACTGCCCGACGGCCGGCTGGGACCTCAATAAACTTACCCTCGACCAGACGCCTGAAAACACCTACAAAATTCGGATAACAGAACCGGCAGGCAAAATGATTACCGCTACTGTAAACTGGAACAGGCAATTTTCTCTTGTATATCCTTTTGAGCACGATATCCAGAAAGACGCCGACCTTCGGCTTGAGATTTGGGCTGTTGATTCAAACGACCCCAATAACGATTACCTGCTCGATTACTCCGACAGCCGAACCGACAACGTCGAGCACGTTTATACGCCGGCCGACGGCAATTTCACCGATTACGAAATCGTCGTTCTGTTCAGCAACGAACACGATGTGAATCAGCCGCGGGTTTCGCCGCCATACGCGGTCGCCTGGAACGTCGGGCCGGTGCCTGTCAGAGATGATGCACTCTGGTTTGACCTCAACGGCGACGGCGTGGTTGATGACCTCGATGTTAGCGTGCTTCTCGATAACCTGATTGCGAGCATGCAAAACTCGGACCGTTATTTATTCGGTGATATAAATTCCGACGGCGTTATCGATATCAGCGACCTCGAGATGCTGATGCATTACATCGATTCGGCGGCTGGCCGTCGATAGTATAGCTGCACACCGGAGGAGAAAAATGAGATGGGAAAAACGTTCATTAGGTTCTGTTTCGCAGCAGCGATAATCATCTCTCTGCATGCAGGCAACTGCAATGCCATCGAATTCAAGGGTATGAGTTACACCGGCTGGAGTTGGGAGGACTACAATTCAACCAATTCCAACACGTCGCTGGCCAACGCACAAAATGTCGGCTGCAATTGGGTTGCTATATGTGTCTGGTGGTTCCAGAACAACATCAATTCTACTGCTATCGCCCCCATTAAAACTTCGTATTCCGCCGATCCATGTGCTGTCCAGATCGCTGTTAACCGATGCCACCAGCTTGGTATGAGAGTTATGCTCAAGCCGATGGTTGACCTTTCGAACGACTCGACCCACTGGCGAGGACAAATCAACCCATCACCCGCCTGGTTTACCGCGTATCAGAGCTTCATCGACTACTGGGCGGACTTCGCCACAGCAAACAACTGCGAGATGTTCTGTATCGGCTGCGAACTGGTTAATACCGACGGCCCCTCCTGGGCCGGCTCGTGGAGCTCCGTCGCGAACAGTGTCAGAGCACATTACTCAGGCCCTATTACCTATGCTGCCAACTGGGGCGATGAAACAAATATCACCTGGTGGAACGCCGTTGATTACATCGGCATCGATGCCTACTATCCGCTGACAAGTATTAACGATCCCACTAAAGCCCAACTTCAAACCGCCTGGACCAACCAGGCAAACTCCATCGGGTCCTGGCGAAGTACCAACTGGCCGGATATGAATGTAATGTTTACTGAAGTCGGCTATTGCAGCTACGCCGGCACAAACATCACACCTTATGCAGGCCCCGGCTCATCGTCTGTGCTGGACATCAATGAACAAAATGACTGTTATATGGCACTTTTGTCCGTCTGCAGGAACTATTTCTGGTGGAAAGGCGCTTTCTGGTGGAATTGGGATACAAAACCAAGCACAGGCGGACTCACAAACGATGACTATATGTCGCAAAATAAGCCCGCCTCGACCGTCACGTTGAAGGAGTATTATATCACGCTTGTCGGCGACCTCGACGATGATAGAACCGTTGATATTGACGACCTCGCGATTTTCTGCGACTATTGGCTGGAGCAGAACTTTGTCGGCTGGCCCGATTTCAACAATGACAAAAAGGTGGACTTCAAGGATTTCGCGATGCTCGCCGCAAACTGGCGACAGTCCATTCCGCTTCCTTAGAAATCCTTAAAAATACCTGCAGGGCTATATCGCAAGTTATCTTGCGATTGGGTCGGCTTTAGTGTATTTTTACCTTCGTGGAAACGAAGATAATCAAACTCGATGTAAATGATATCGATGCGTCGGCAATAAAAGAGGTAGCCGGAATAATAGACGCCGGCGGGCTTGTCGCCTTTCCCACCGAAACCGTTTACGGCATCGCCTGTCGCGTCAGCAACGATTCATTGGCAAAGCTCGGCAACCTCAAAGGCAGGCTGGCGGACAAATACTATACCCTTCATATCGCCAATTCTTCCGATGCCCTGCGATATGTCCCCACAATTGGCCTGCGGGCAAAAAAGCTGATTGAAACCGCCTGGCCAGGGCCGCTGACGATAGCGTTTGAGCTTGACGAAAAGGATATCGTTCGGCAAAAAGACAAACTGCCGCCCGAAGTATTCAGCAATCTTTATCGCGACGGCTCAATAGGCGCTCGCTGTCCCGATAACCCCGTTGCATCGATGCTTTTATCGAAGACGACATATCCTGTTGTCGCACCAAGTGCAAATATAAGCGGACAACCTCCCGCAGTCGAAGCAGCCGGCATTGCACAGCAGTTTGAAGGCCGGCTCGATATGGTTCTCGATGGCGGACGATGCAAATATGCCGAAAGCAGCACAGTCGCCCGGATAGGTCAAAAAGGCATCGAAATACTCAGGTCCGGCGTCTATTCCGAATCACAACTCCTTGAAATGGCTCAGGTTACGATTCTGTTTGTCTGCACGGGCAACAGTTGCAGAAGCCCTATGGCTGAAGGCCTGTTCAAAAAACATCTTGCAGAAAAGTTGGGCTGCCCCATTGACCGGCTCGTAGAAAAGGGATATACAATAACATCTGCGGGCACGTTTGGTATGGTCGGGTTTCCCGCCAGCGACGAGGCCGTCGAGGCCTGTGCGGCAAAAGGGGTCGATATCAGCGCCCACAGAAGCAGAGCATTGACGATACACCTGATTGAGCAGAGTGATTTGATATTTGCCATGACGCAGGGACACCGGGAAGCAGTATTGGAAATGTGCCCCGAAGCCGCGAGTAAATGTTCGTTGCTTGACGACAGGGCCGATATCCCGGACCCGATAGGTCAGTCACGGGCAGTTTACGACAATTGTGCCGAACGCATCAACAAGGCGATAACAAAAAGAATTGATGAGATGATATTATGAAAGTAGCGGTTGGAAGTGATCATCGAGGTTACAAAGCCAAAGAGCTGATTAAGACCATCATAGTCCAGCTTGGCCACGAGTGCATTGACGTCGGGACAGTTGATGGCAACCCCGTTGATTATCCTGACCCGGCGTATCTTGCCGCCAAGGCCGTCGCGGAGAAAAAAGCCGACAGAGCCATTTTGGCTTGCGGCACCGGTATAGGAATGAGCATCACGGCCAACAAGGTCAAAGGTATTCGTGCCGCCCTCTGTTACGATGAGCTTGGCGCACGCATTTCCCGTCATCACAATGACGCTAACGTCCTTTGTGTCTCAGGCGAGCTTTTGGGTGAAGTCCTGCTTCGCAAAATGGTCGAGGTCTGGCTCGGCACCGATTTTGCCGGCGGAAGACATCTCCGCAGGGTCCAGAAAATCGAGGCCATCGAAAAAGAAAAAGACCCAACGTCCGTTAAAAACCATAACGATTAAACCAATTCCAGGAACAGAAAATGACCCTGTGCAGCTTCGGCGAAACAGGGTCTTCTTTTTTTGCTGTCCTATTTGGATTTCTCCGGAACATTTCCTATATTCTACATGGAGCTAATGAGAAACTAACGCCTTCTCTTCTCCTCTCTTCTTCGAAGGGGACGGGGTTGCTGACCGAGTGATACCCAGTGCAACGGGGGGGACCTCGTCTCCGGATTTTTAAAATAAAATTTAACAGGCGTTGCTGAATAAAAAAGGGCTGCAAGTTATCTCGCAGCCCTTTTTTCATAGCAATCTATGCAGTGTCTATTTGTTTAATATAGAGGGTTATTACCCACCAGCCAGCCGTCAGCAAATGATATCAGGTCTTCTATATCAACTGTTCCGTCGCGGTCAAAATCGGCGCCGCTGCACCAGTTGTTGTCTGCATTGCAGTTGATTTGACCCCACTGGCCGGCAAATCCCGCAAAGTCCACAAATTCCAGTGAGCAGGGTGATAAATATACCCCGTCAATGACCTGCCGATTTATTCCCGGTCCCTCCCACGCCACCGATACGTTGCCGTTGCCGGTATCTTGTTCTTTGTGCAGAACTTCAAAATAATACTTCTGGCCGGCTACCAGCGAAATTGGCCCCGACAGCTGCGAAGGATATGTATCCCATGCCTCCCAGTCCGTTGGATCCAACGTATAAGCAATCGGCCCCAGGTTAGCAGGGTCATCGTTCGTACTGAGAAGCAGGAAGCCCATATCGTCGCTGGCAATCCAGAACGTGTAGCTGCCGCTGATTACCGGAGTTATATACCCCAGGAATCGAGAACCGTTATTATTACCCCAGTTTAAAGGCCCTTCCAGTTTAGTAACCAATTGTCTGCCGCTCGGGTTGTCAGGGTAATCAGCGTCGTCAAGCAGGTCTTCTATATCAGATCCCGGTACGTCATTCCACCATTCGCGGAGTATTGACCCAGTGCCGCTGGCGGGATTGATAGGCGTAGCGGAAACCTCACTCGAATTCACGGATTCAAGACCGGAGGTGTCGACCGCGGTAACGACATAGTAATAAGTTGTTCCGTTAACAACATTAGTGTCAGTGTAATTCGAACTGGTTAATAAAGCGCTGTTCAATTCGACATAGCCGCTGCCCGAGGTTGTCGAACGATAAACATTGTAGCCGGCCAAGTCGATTTCAGTATTGGTGTTCCAGTCGAGCGAGACAGTTCCTACGCTTGACGCTGCCGACAGTCCGGTCGGCGCAGCCGGGGCCACATTTGGTGCCATCTTGACTACGAAGCCGATAAGCGAATGGTTGCCGCTCGTTTGGGTTATACTCGGCGTTTCGCTGGCGCCTGTTGCGGGTTTGTGTCCATCCATACCATCGTAACCTGTTACCGAAAGATCAACGTCTTTAGTCCAGCCGCTTGTTACAGTGTATGTGCCAATGATGGAGCTGGCGGCATTTTCAATTACCATATCGCCGTTGTTCGTGGTAAGTGCAGAAGTCGATACCGTAGCGCTGCTTGTTACCCCGGCACTGGCAGTGGCCCCTACAGGAGTTGTCTGGTTGACATGCTGAAGGAATACACTGGTGTATGTAATGTTGGTGCTGGAGGGCGAAGATGTCCATGTAGGTACAAAAGTGGTGTTTGTTGCGGCATTGATGTTGGCGTCGTTGAGGATAAACGCCGCAACGTATGCCCGGCTGGTGCTGCTTCCTGTGAGTTTATCGGTAATTTTTGTCATCGCCTGCCCGCCATAGGTAACAGCGGTCAAACTTGATGAGCTGCTGCTGGCTTTTGCGTGTGCGACAAAAACCAATGCGCGGTTGTAGCCCGACGCGCTGGTGTTAGTTGTGCCGGTTACCCATGAGCTGATTATTCCAACGATTGGGTTGGTTTGCGGCCTGGCTGAAACCTGGCTCGAGTCGGCGGATTCATTCAGAGAGGTATCCACAGCCGTAACGACATAATAGTAGATTGTACCGTTTGTAACATTGCCGTCGATGAAATTCGGACTGCTAAACAGTGCCCCGTTTTGTCTGGTGTAGGGGCCGCCGGAAATTGTCGAACGATACACGTTGTAACCGTTGAAGTCTGGTTCAGTATTATTGTTCCAGACAAGCAAAACATTTGCGTCACCCGCTGTAGCGGACAGGCCCGAAGGAGCCGCCGGCGGCGTTGAGTCGGCAGGAACGGTCGCTGACACCTCGATTGAATCGGCAGATGAGTTAAAGTTTGTATCTACCGCCGTTACAACGTAGTAATAAGTCCTTGTGCCCGCGACATTTGTGTCGGTGTAAGCGGAAGTTTTCGAGCGCACAAGATTAAGCCGGGTGGTTTCGCCGCCCGGTGTTGTCGAACGATAAATATCGTAGCCGTACAAATCGCCATCGGTGTTGTTATTCCAGTCAAGCGTTACTGTTCCCGTGCTGGGTGTTGCCGTCAGTCCTGTTGGAGCCGCCGGAGGTATAGTGTTTCCGTCGCTGGGCTGGTTGGCGTTCATCATCAGATAAAGCGTATCCTTGACAAAACCGCCCATTTCATATGGGCCGATGCGAAGTTTATAGACCAAACCGTCGGTAAACATCGTGGGTGTCCAGTCATAGCTTGAAACCCAGGCACTGTTGCTGATGTTTCGTGCTTCACGGAAATTCTGGAGCGGCTGGCCATAATTTGTAATAGAGCCGTAACCAAGATAGTCATTTGGGTCGTTGTAGAATCCCCATTCGCTCATAAAAACGGGGTAGCGGGCAAGGCAATTATTAATATTGGTCGTGTACCAGTTACTGCCGGGTGTTCCGTTAAGCCAATGGTAGGGATAGATGTGAGAAACAATAGCGATGTTATCTCCTGTAAGGGGATAAGTTGCCGCCGGCCCGATTGTCTGGGACCAGCTCGCGCCTGCCACAAGGACAAGATTGTTGGGCGCGTAAGACCGCACGAGATTAAACCAGTTTTGCATATCTGTTCTGACGCTTAGCCAGTTGGCGTTATCTGAACCGAAACTGGTATTTATCGGCTCATTGAAAAGCTCAAAAATAACGTGGCTGTCGTTGGCGAACTTCGGCGCCATATACGTCCAGAATTGGTTTGTTGATGCAACATGGCTGTAGGTATTGTCGACATAGTGCCAGTCGATGATTGCGTAAAGGTTTTTTGTTTTGCAGTAATCAACAACCGACCTGAGAAGACTATATAAATCAGTATTATTGGGGTCAAAGGGGTGCGGCCAGCCGTAGCTTACCGAATCAGGCGGGGTAATGTTAATCCTGAGAACTCTGGGGTACCAGCCGGGAGAACTTCCGCAGGGGTCGCTTTGATTCGTCAGCCGGTCAACCATGGCGATTGCGCCGCCCTCCCAATCCTGAAGGAAGCCCAAATCAATCAAATCGATGCCTCTCAGGATGACGATATTGCCGCAGGGGTCTTTTATAACATTGCCGTCCGTGTGCAGCCAGGGAGTTGCAGCATAAAGCGGGGTTGCCAGGCAAAAAAGCGAGAAAACCACGATTGTTTGGGCTAACCTTCTTTTCATCATCATTCTAACCCCAAAAAAATACGCAAACCCCATTTACTTGGGTATGTGTGGAGACAGTAATGATGGGCCGCAATCGGTCAGTAACTCCGTTTACCTGTTCAATATTAGTTTACCATAAAACCTACTACGTTTTCAAGGATTAAGTTGTTGCACGGCAAATTAAAAGAATAATGCCGGCAGGCTTAAGTGCCTGCCGGCCATGGTCTAATGCTACTTAATTTTCTAATGCCTTGCGGCGCGAGTTACCGCTTCCTGCGAATCAGGGCCAGAGCGCCTAGACCAAGCAGAGCCATTGTCGCCGGCTCAGGAACCGCCAGCTTAAAATCATCGTAGTAGACAAGTCCCTGTCCAGACCACCCGGGGCCAGCCTCCCAGCCCATTATGAACTGGATCCAGTTAATTTGCGTTGAACTTCCTATGAGCGCATCAAGACCATCCATCATAGGAGTGGTGTCTAGCGAAACGTGAAACGTCTGCAGGCCGAGGCCGTCCCAGACAGCAAGATGCTCCCACTGGACATTAACTTGCCCCCCAGTGGTGGTGCCGACTTGCAAAAGTGCGTGTGAGTCGAAGAACTTTTCGCCCCCGTTGTCTTCCAGGGCTTCAGGATCATAGGTGATATCAATCTGTAACTGGTTGCCCGCATGGATGGCATCCCAAAATTCCGTCTTAAACACCGCCGAAGTCACGCCGTCGTTACCGCCTGAATTGTAGGATGCGTATGCAATGTTCCAACCCCATGTCTTTCCGCCAGTATCAAGGTGATCGAGGGTCTTAACTGATCCGAGGCTTCCGACGCCAAGCGTAACACCCACCGTTTGACCAGGGACTATGATAGTGTCGCCCTGAGTACCCCATGTGCAAACTGCCCATCCGTCGGTGCTGCCGGTAGTTTCCCAGTTGCTTATCGGGTCGACGGTGCCGTAACTGACGGAAGCTATACTTAAAACTAAAAAAAGAAGAACTATTTTTCTACACATACTCTTACTCCTCCTTCTTCGGTTGTTATTATTCACTTCTCTTCACTCTTTTTATCCTGACAATAAACCAGGATATTACGTCGTTCTTGACAAACACTCTCTCCATTCACATATTGCGATTGTCTCGAACAACATTAAACAGGCACTGACTTTGACTTTCACCTTTTCACCTTGTGCTTATTTAACGCAAGTAACGCACCTGCTTTTACTATTGGCTTAACCCTACTCTCATGAGGGAGCCAACTACTAACTACACAGTTGGCTACACTTGACAATGTTGACTTTTACATCTTTGAACCGGCAACATTCTCAACGAACCTTCTCTTCTGCTTTATCACCATAACCTAATAACCTCCAAAAAATAAACTGGTTTTTTTAGACTATAAAACCTCTGGGCTACTGGGTTTCCAATAGCCACCAATCAGCAAACAACATCAGGTCAAGAAGCCCGACGTAGCCGTCGCGGTCGCGGTCGGCCCCATTACACCAGGCGTTAGGCTTGGCACAATCGGTCCGCTGCCAGTTAAGGGCGAAAATTGCGTAATCATTAAAGTTATACAAATAAGGAGATAAATATACGCCATCAATCACCTGCTGAGTTATGCCCGGTCCCTGCCAAGCCACCGAGACATGGTCAACGGTGACGCTTTCTTTGTGCAGTACCTCGATGTAGTACTTACCGCCCGCGGTCAACGAAATCGGCGAAGACTGCTGTGATGAATATGTTGTCCACCCGTATATGGCCGGGTAAGGAGGTGGCCCGCTCCCAAACGTCACATTTGCAATCAGAACGGAATTACCCGGGTTACTGTCTGTACTCAACCGCAGTTGACTCTCCGCAGAACTTTCTATATAGAACGTATAGCTGCCACTAGAAGGCGGATACAAATACCCGCGAAAACGCGCTCCGTAGTAGTTCCCCCAGTTTGACGGTCCTTGCAACCTTCTCATCAACCCCCTGCCGTTCGGATTGTTGGGATAGTTCACGTCTGCGGTCAGATTGCTTACCAATGCGCCAGAGATAGTGGCCCACCATTCCCGAAGAATTGTGCCGGTGGCTTCGCCGCTGGTCACACCGACATTGACTGGCAATGAGACCGTTATCGCACCATTATTATCAGTCGCCCTTGCGGCCAAGCTATATCGGCCTGCGGGGACATTGGTCCACGTGTAAGAATAAGGCGCATTTGCAGCTTCTCCTAATTTGTTGCCTTGACAATAAAACTCCACTTTGGTCACATTACCGTCACTATCAGATGCGTTGGCCTCTATGACGATATCGTCTCCCTGGTGAAATATATCCCCATCTAACGGTGAAGTGACGGAAACGGTTGGCCAGATGTTGCTGCCTTCACTGGGCTGGTCATCATTCATCCTCAAATAAAGCGTATCTTTTACAAAACCGCCCATATGGGTTTCACCGACGCGAAGCGACCAATCCAGATTGAACATTGGCGGTTCCCAGGCCCTACAGGCTTCCCAGGCACTATTGCCAACTTTTGGAAGAGGGATTGTGAGTCGCTCAACAAAGTTCATTAGCGGTTGACCGTATCCGGTAATCGTCCCATGAAGATATCCAGCAGTTGTGTTCATGTCGAATCCCCATTCACTCATAAAGACGGGATAACCAGCAGCCTGACAAATATTTACATCATTCCACCCTGACGTCCCGTAACCGGGATACATGTGCCAGACATAAACGATGTTATTTCCATCAATGGGATTTGTTGCCTGCGGAGCAAGAACCTGATCGTAATTTGGTCCACCGACAAAGATGAGATTATTAGGCGCATAACTGCGCACAATATTAACCCACGTCTGCATATCGCTTTTAACGCTGGGCCAACTACCACCATTAGTCGGCTCATTGAAAAGCTCAAAAATAACGTGGGAATCGTTGGCAAACCTTGGCGCCATATACTGCCAGAACTCGCTTGTTGTTGCCTCGTGAGTGCTGTAGTTGGTACTGTTGATATAGTGCCAGTCAATTATTGCATAAACGTCCTGCGTTTTACAGTAATCAACAACCGGCCGCAGAACTGTGTTATAGTAATCATCATTGCTGGGGTCAAACGTTAAAACACTGGCGAAAGCAGTTTCATCAACCGGATAAATCGGAAGCCGGATGATCCTTGGATACCAGCCGGGGGAACTACCATTAGTATCGTTTGTATTCGTCACCCGACCAATCAAAGGAATTACGCCGCCATAGTATGTCTGAATGGCCCCCAAATCAATAAGATCGACACCCCTCAGCACAACAACATTGCCAGCCGGGTCCTTAATTTGATTGCCTTCTGTATGCAACCATGGCGTAACGGCATAAAGAGGCGTGACCAAACAAAGAAGTATGAACACAATAACAGCTTCAACAAACCCTCCTTTCGAACTCATCACTCTAGCCTCCAAAAAACAGAAGATATTTGATATCACTGCAAAAAATTTCTATGGAGTTATCCTATATGTGCGCCGGAATACGGCACAGAATATTGATATGGCAGCAGCAATGACAAGCAACGCTTGACCATAATTCTGCTCTTTTCGTGGTATAATACTATTATGGATTTATGGCGTTGTCAAGGGTTAATTTATTGCATGGAAAATCAAAAAGAAGGCCGACAGACGTAAGTGCCTGCCGGTATTGATGTTGCAGCGATTAGTTCCCTTAGGGCTATTCGATTCCTAACAACCTCCTCATAATTTTTATAAAAATCTTAAATGCCGCTGAGCCAGCTTTCAGCAAATGACTTCAGGTCGTTGAGAAGGACAGAGCCGTCTTGGCTGAAGTCAAAACCGCTGCACCAGTTATTGGCCGGGCCGCAATTGGTGTGTTTCCACTGCTGGCCGAAATCGGCAAAATCCTTAAAGTCGCCTGCCCTGGGAAATGCAATCTCGATATAATCAACGTAGAACCAACCCCAGTTATGCTGGATACGAACAGTGTTGGAGCCGGCATTCAGCGATATATTTCCGAACGCGAAACTGGCCCAGGTGCTGTTGGTATTTGTGAACACAGGCGACCATATCTCAGAGCCATTAACCAGGACTGTGTTTGTTTTGTCGCCCCAACCGCTCGGTATCAGATATCGAATCGTCAAAGGATAATTTCCTGCCTTGCTGCAGGTGACGGTAAAATTGATTCCGGTTCCCCCGCTGCCGTTAAATAGCATTGATCCGGTGCCGGAATAAGGGGGAAAACTCGTACTAAAGGTAGGCCCGTTGACCTCGGTGACGGCGTTTTCCGCTTCGTAGCGTACAATCTTCGTCGGCAATGGGATCCCGACCGTTATATTAACTTCCTGAGAATCGCTCCTTAGCCCGTTATTATCGGTGGCTACAGCCATGAGGACATAAGCCCCTACGGGCGCATTGGTCCAGGAAAAGCTGTAAGGTGAGTTGGTGTCTTCACCAAGCTTAACATCATCCTGATAAAACTCCACTTTGGTAACAGCACCGCAGGGGTCACAGGCATCAGCGGAAATTGTGATATTGGTGCCGAAAGTAAATCTTGCGCCTTCGGCGGGCTGCGTAATCGATACAATGGGAGCGCCACCCGTAATGGGATAGTGCTTCCAGTCAATCAGCTCATCAAGGGTAATAATATCTGCATCATGATAGACGGAATTGAGAAAGCTCTGGTTTACATCTTCAATGAAGCTGCCTGTCCAAACAGAAAACCAGCTCCACCATACCTTATCGGCCCTGATTTTATTAGGGTCAGGCAGGATTCCGCATTCAGACAACGCGACCAGCTTAACTCCCTCAAAAAGACTCTGGGTATCCAGCCAATACCCAACCATGCTGGTGTTTGGGTCGCTGGGATAAATATCCATCCCCACAATATCAACATAGTTATCACCAGGATACCAGGCCGGATCCCCGACAGTATAGACCCATATGAGGTTGTGTAAATGATGATAATTTACATAGCGGTCATACATCAGCTGCCACAACTGAATAAAAGGCCCCGGCCCTTTTGCACCCCACCAGAACCATCCGCCGGATGCCTCGTGAAGAGGCCGCCACAGCAGAGGCAGATTGGCGTCCTGGAACTTTTTTAACTGAACGGCAATTGCATCAAGGTCGCGAAGCACAAGCTGGTAATCCGTGCCGCAAGGGTCGGCGAGGGCAGCCTGAATATCAAATGTTGTGGCGTAAGTATAAAAGCCGCTCCACCACGGAGCGTTCTGATCATCGATTAAATCTGTAGGCGCGTTCCAGTGCCAGCTCGAGCTGAGAATCCCGCCGCCTGAGTTGGCCCAGCTTATGTAACTTTCGACCGTGCCGGTCGGATTAGCGCCGTGTGCGATACGAGAGGGCGAGTAATCCATTAAATCAAGAACGCCAACGGCGGGCCATTTTCCGGTAACGGAGTAGATGTAGTTCATTTCGCTCATATCCTGCTGGCCGGAAAGAACCTGCTGTCCGTAATAATCCACCAGAAATGACATAAGCGATTTTGCCTCACTTGTGGCATTAGGGTCCGTGAGTGTTTTCGGCGGACGGACAAGTCCGATTGACCCGCTCATCATTAAGCTGCTGATGGCCAAACTGCTGCTGACCTGCATAGCAGAAGCGATTAGGGGTGTAAAAACGATGAACGTCATAAATATTGTTACCGAAAAACGCTTTGCGAAAATATGGGTAGTGTTCATTACTCACAACGTTTCTTTAAATTACAAAATATTTGAGTTAATTAGTATCCAGGAGCCACCATTGGGCAAACGTCATCAGGTCGTCAAGTCCGACATTGCCGTCGCGGTCTCTGTCCGCGCCGCTGCACCAGGCATTGGACCGATTGCAATTAGTTTTAAGCCACTGGCCGGCAAAAGTTGAGTAATCTGGGAAATTATATAAATAGGGCGACAGATATATACCGTCAATTACCTGCTGCGTTATACCTGGTCCCTGCCAGGCCACAGCGATATTGTCGCCGCCTGTGCCTTCTTTATGTAATGCCTCAATATAGTAGCTTTGGCCGGCAACAAGCGAAATCGACGATGATTGCTGCGACGTGTACTTATTCCGCTGGTATGCATTTGTCCAGCTCGTTGTATAAGCAATTTTGCTTTTGTGATTCGGGTCCGTATCCGTGCTCAGCCACAGCTCACCGGCATCATCGGCGGCAATCCAGAACGTATAGTTGCCGTCTGCAGGCGGATACAGATACCCGCGAATACGTGTTCCGTAATTATCCGCCCAGTTTGTCGGCCCTTCCAGTGAGGTAATCAATGCCCGTCCATTTGGGTTCGTCGGGTAGTTTATATCCGATGTAAGGTCGGTGACTGCGGTTCCCGAACCCAAGCCCGTCCACCATTCGCGAAGAATAAAGCCGGTGGCATCGCCGTTTACTACTGCCACGTTAACTTCTGTCGAAATACCTACTCCGCCATTATTATCGGTTGCCCAGGCGGTAAGGCTGTATCGACCGACGTTTACATCATTCCATGTATAAGAATAAGGCGAAGTTGTATCAGTTCCCAATAATGTTGTACCCTGGTAGAAATCGACTTTAGTTACCGTTCCGCCGCTAACAGATGCAGTAGCATTGATGGTGATATTTGCAGGAGCAGTATATGTAGTCCCTTCTGATGGCAGCGTAATCGAGACCGTCATATTGTTTGAGGGTGGCGGCAGCGCTGCCCCTCCAGTCAACGCATTTATGTTATACGAGTCAACCTCTGCACCCGTGGTCCAGTTGAAGGTCACCCCCGGGATGTCCCAAAAGACGGGCTTCAATCCATGGTTGTTGGCGTAATCAACAACTGTCTTATGGTAATACGTCCTCCCCCGAAGATGCAAGTCAAGGTTCGCATTAGAAAGTTGAGACGTGCGTTTAATCGCACCGAATTCGCCTATGAGTACAGGCACCCCGTAGTTCACGAACTTGGCAGTCATTTTCTGAAATTCCGCGTCCATATATGCTTCTTCACCCCAGGTCGGGTTGTGAGCGGTATCGGTGGTGGAATGATAACCCTGTCCCCAATAGAAGAACTGATTGCCCCACGATTGATCTGAGGTCATCATGACATAGTTATATGGGGAATAATAGTGCACCTCGACCATCAGGCGACCGGGCGTCGAGTCCGTAGGCAGGGTATTCATCAACTGGTCGGTGAGGTCAATATCGGTGCATGGCCCCTGGACTAACAGCCATCGAGTACTATTGTTGCCGTCCGTGGCGCGGACCGCATTCACAAACGTCTGTTCATAAACTAACAACGTGGACATCTCCGCGGCAGTGCTAGCGCCTGGTTCATTGCTACCGGCAAATAGCAAGTGGTCATCGTAATTGACAAAGGTGTTCGCGATCTGTGTCCAGTAGGCCTTTTGCTTCGCGTTGATCGTTGTATTCACATCATTCGTAATGTTATTTTCCAGCCAGCCGCCATCCCAGTGGCAGTTGATAATGACGTACAGGTTTCTGGCATAACACCAGTCAACCACCTGTTTGACCCGCGCCATATAGGTGGAATCAATCACGTACGTGGTCTGGTTGGCGTGACTGTCCCACGCGCACGGGATGCGAACAGTGTTGAACCCAGCGTCAGCGACCGCGTTGATCAGCGCCTGGGTGGCCGCCGGGCCCCAGCAACCTTCACCACAGGGCGGCTCTAATGTATTTCCGAGATTCCACCCGTAGGTCGGCGTTGGCAGCTGCGCGAACGTGACTACCGGAAGCATCAGTAGACACACGTTCGCAACAATCAGAGCATTCAATCGTTCGTTCATCTCCTATCTCTCTTTCTGTTTGTGGCACAAACGAAAGATGTGCCACGAGTTAATATTTGCATCGTAGCCGCCCTCCCAGCTATCAAGGAAACCCAAATCAATCATATTGAACTACCACGTTTCCGTTGGGGTCTTTGATTTTATTGCCATCCACGTGCAAACGGGGAATGGAGGCGTAAATGGGCGCGGTCAGACAAAACAGTGTGCAAACAATAACGGCTTCAATGAATATTCTCTTTTTCATCACTCCAGTTTCCGTCAAGATAAAGCAATGTCCGATATGACTTAAAAAGTATGCCAAAGACCATCTTCCCCAGGGTGTGCAGGTTGAATTGCAGGCACACTGTAGCATTGATTGCCTTTCGGTAATATAATATCATAAACCGCGGGCCTAATCAAGTTCAAACTGGGCAAAAGGGGCAATTTTAGGAAAAAGGCGGTTGGGTTACGCGAGAGGCGGATTTGCGATATCCAAACCACAATAAATCCGGCTGAATCTGTGTTGCTAATTGTCGGATGATGGATTATCATTACCACTTGCTTTATTATTAAGCGGGGAAGCATTTGTGCGAAAGCTCAGTATATTGGTGATTTTGACAGTAGTGAGTTTGGCTTTGCCGATGGGGCGGGTTGCCCTTTGCGCAGAAACATTGCGATTGAACGAGCAGGGCCAGTTGCAAAAGGTGACGGACAGCAATGATGAGCAGTATCTGCTGCGGGTCGCGGAAATAAAAAAGCTTGTTGACGCGGGTAAGCCGGAACAGGTCAAAAAGGCCGCTGAACAGCTTAAGAAGGATTTTCCCGGTGTTGCCGGCAAGGACTTCGGTTCATTTATGAAAGGCGAGATGCATTTGGCCGGAGGCAAGCTGACCAAGGCAGTGAAGCAGTATGACGATTTTTTGGATAAATACCCCACCAGTCCCCTGAAAGACGCTGCGCTTAATCGGCAGTTTGAAGTCGCAACGGAGTTTTTGGCGGGTCGTAAGAAGACAGTTCTTATATTCAAGGTCAGCGCTTTCGAGGACGGCGTAAAGATAATGGAAAAAATCAGCGACCGGACAGGTACCGCCGATATAGCGAAAAATGCCCTGCTGTCTGTTGCGCACAGTTATGAAAAACGCAAGCAGTACAACGAGGCATACCTCAAGTGGTCGGAAATATCGATGCGATGGCCCACGGGCGAAATAGCCAGGGACGCGCTGCTGGCGATGGCGAGGACCAAATACGAGGCGTATCGCGGGGCGGTATATGATGGGTCGAGCTTAATCAGCGCAAAGACCTATTATGAGAATTTTAAACTGCGTTATCCTGAAGAGGCGCAGGAGCTGAAGGTGAATGATATTTTAACCCGTATCAGCGAGCAAATGGCAGAGAAGAATCTGTTGATAGCAGAATATTATGAAAGGACCGGCAGCGCAGGACCGGCCAATCTGTATTACCAGCTGGTTGTTGATAGCTGGCCGGAAACCAAAGCGGCGCAGACGGCAAAAGAGAAAATAAGTAAAAAGTAAGTGAAATTGAGAGAACCAATGAGCACAAGAGCACAAGGACACAAGAGCACAGGGAAAAGAGCACAAGCACTTGCGACTTGTGCACTTGTGACTTATGCCCTTCTGTTTTTGTCCGGCTGCGCGGGCTACAGCAACACATCGCTGTACCCGAAGGACGTCGCGACTGTTTATGTGGAAATGTTTGATAATCAGAGTTTCAAGCGCGGCATAGAATATGAGCTGACCGACGCCCTGGCGAAGCGCATAGAGTCGCAGACGCCCTACAAGATAGTTTCGAACCGTGACAAAGCCGACACCGTAATAAGCGGACAGATTGTGCAGGTCAAAGAGTCGGTTTTGACCACCGAACGCCAGATAGGCAGGGCACTGGAGAAAAATGTCGAGCTTCGGGCCGTGGTGAACTGGAAAAACCTGCGGACCGGAGAGCTGTTGATAGATAATAAAACGGCAATCGCGTCGGCCAGCTACTCGGAATGGCAAAGCCAGAGCTTCGCATACGGCTCGACGCTTGCGGCAAACTCGCTGGCGGTGCGAATCGTGGAAATGATGGAATCAAAATGGTAACCGCCGGATTTTATATACTGGCGACTTAGCGGCAAAATAAATATGGTTGAAAATCGAAAGAAAAAAAACGACTCAGGTCGATTCGAGAAAAAAGATTTACCCGGGAAAAATCCGATGATGCCCCGCAACGGGCCTTTTAATCTGCTTTTGATTGCGGGCGTGATAATAACGGTAATGCTGCTGGTCCAGCAGTTGACGCCGCGAGTCGATACGCTCAGGTACGACGAGTTTGTTGCGCATCTTCGCGATGGACATATCGAAAAGGTTATTCTCAGCGATACCGATATCAGCGGTCAGTTCAAACAGGAATGGACGGCAAGCAAGGGGAACAAAGTCGCGAAGGAATTCGTTGTTACATACAGGTCGGGCGGCGTTCTTGATGACGACCTGAAAAAGCTGCTGTCTGAGCAGATTGAAAAAGGCGGCTTGAAAGTTGAACAGAGCAAAGAGCGCGTCTGGCTGTGGAACCTGCTTGGTATGCTGTTTCCGCTTGTCCTTGTGGGTCTGTTTTTATATCTGATGTTTGCCCGTAATCTTCGCGGCGGGGCGGGCGGCATGCTGATGTCATTCGGCAGGAGCAAGCATCGCCTGCACGATAAAGAAAAAGTAAAAATCACCTTCGAGGACGTTGCGGGAATAGACGAAGCCAAGGAAGAAGTCGCGGAGATAATCGAGTTTTTGAGAAATCCCAAGAAATTCCAGCGGCTCGGCGGACGCATACCTCGCGGCGTATTGCTTGTGGGGCCTCCCGGCTGCGGCAAAACGCTTTTGGCTAAAGCCATCGCGGGCGAAGCGGATGTGCCGTTTTACAGCATATCGGGAAGCGATTTTGTCGAGATGTTCGTCGGCGTCGGCGCGTCAAGGGTACGGGACTTATTCAAACAAGCCAAAGACAGCTCACCATGTATTATATTTCTTGATGAAATTGACGCCGTGGGGCGCAGACGCAGCGCAAGTTTCGCGGGCGGCGGACACGATGAACGGGAGCAGACCCTCAACGCAATCCTCGTTGAGATGGATGGGTTCGATACCGATGACCAGGTGATTGTGATGGCGGCGACAAACCGCTCAGACATACTGGATAGTGCATTGACCAGGCCGGGGCGATTCGACAGGCAGGTAGTGGTGCCTTTGCCGGACCTCAAGGGCCGGATGGAGATACTCAGGGTTCACGCCAAGAAGGTCAAGCTCGGTCCCGATGTGAACCTCGAACGAGCAGCTCGCGGGACGCCGATGTTCAGCGGTGCGGATTTGGCGGCGATTATCAACGAGGCGGCGCTGGCGGCGACTATGGCCAACAAGGATTTCATCGAAAGTGCAGACCTCGAAGAGGCAAGAGACAAAGTTCGCTGGGGTCGCGCCAAGAAAAGCAGGGTAATCGACCAGAAAGAACGGGAGATAACCGCCTTCCACGAGGCCGGTCATACGCTTGTGCAGTCAATATTGAAAGAGGCGGACCCGCTTCATAAAGTCAGCATTATCCCTCGCGGCCCGATGGGCGGGGCGACATTTGCGCTGCCGGAAAAGGACCGCACACTGTTTACGAAAAAATATTGTATGGCGCTGCTGCAGGTTTGTTTCGGTGGCAGAATTGCCGAAGAAATGTTCTGCGAAGACATATCGAGCGGTGCTCAATCAGATATCCAGCAGGCGACGCGGATAGCCAAACAAATGGTGCTGAGCTGGGGGATGAGCGAACGAATGGGGCCTATCAGTTATGAGACGGAAGCCGGACTTGCGGAGTCGTTCTACGGGTTTCCCGGCGAGAAGGATTATTCCGAGAAGACCGCGGAAACAATAGATATTGAGGTCAAGCGGATAACCGACGAGGCGTTTAACAAGGCCAGGGAATTGATTGAACATAACAGGGACAATGTCGAGCGTATTGCCAAAGCCCTTCTCAAGTATGAGACGCTCGATGCGGAAGACGTGAAGATTATTATCGCGGGGGGCTCCCTCGATAAACCGACGGTGGCGGATTTACTTGCGATTGAGCAGGCGAAAGACAAAAAAACCGCCGAAGAAAAGAAATAAAAGGCGGGCTTTTCAATATTTTTAATCCTTCGATAGGGATATGAGGATTAGAACAAGCGGAATACTTATAGTATTTGCTTTATTGTCGGCCGGCGCAATGGCCGCCGAAGTCCCCCAGCGGCAAAAAATCAATGTTGTAACTTTTTGGGCCGAGCAGCAATTCGATACGGTATCGCCGGGCGGCAAAAGCGCAATCGCGATTCACTTTGAACTGGAAAAGGACTGGCATTTTTACGCCTCCGCAGATACGGCCCCGGCCAACAATATGAATCTCAAGCTCGACCCAAATGAGCAGGGGACAAAAGTTCTGTCATTCGGCAAACCGATATTTCCCAAAGCCGGCTGGATTTATGATGATGCGCTGGACAAAAAAATAGACGTAATCGGCGGCGATTTCGCTGTGTATCTGCCATTTACCGTGGCGGCATCGGCAGGCGAGAAGACGGTCGTTGTTGATATCGGTATTTCGGGTGCGGTCTGCTCGAACACTCAATGCCGCGTTCCTGATTTCGGCAGCGTAAAAGTTGAAGTTAAAATTAAATCGGGGGAATCTGCTCAGCCAAAGTTCGTTCTTCCCGAACCGCAGAAATCGCCGACTTTAACGGGCCAGTGGGCGGACTATTCTATTTGGGCAGCGCTTATCCTTGCGTTTGTTGCTGGTGTATCGCTGAACATTATGCCCTGTGTCTGGCCTGTATTACCGATAATCGTGATGGGATTAGTTGAACAGGCAAAGCAGGGCAAGAACAGGTCGATTGTAATGGGGCTTGCGTTTTGCACGGGCGTTTTGCTTTTCTTCGCGTGCTTGGCCGGCGCGAATATCATTTTGAAACTCGTTTACAACACCACCCTTCAGTGGGGCGACCAGTTCCGCAACCCTGCGTTTGTCACGGGGATGGCGATGCTTATGGTGGTGCTGGCGTTATTTATGTTCGGCCTTTTTACGATTACCGTCCCCTCGTCAATATCAGGCAAAAGCGGCTCAGGCAAAGGATTCGGCGGCGCGGTGGGAATGGGTTTTCTGGCGGCGATACTCAGCACGCCGTGCAGTTTCGCGATATTGGCGGCGGCGTTCGCCTGGGCGCAGGCGCAGCCGCTGGGGCTTGCGACGGTGGCGATAATGGTAATCGGAATCGGGATGGCCACGCCCTTTGCGGTATTAACCGCGATGCCTGCGTTATTGAGCAAAGCGCCCAGGCCCGGCCGGTGGATGGAATTATTCAAGCAGACCATCGGCTTTGTGCTTCTTGTTATAGCTGTCAAACTTATTGCCGCTCTTCCTGCCGACAGGCGTGTTAATGTCCTGTATTTCGCGGTGGCCCTGGGGTTCTGCGTCTGGATGTGGGGCGGCTGGGTCAGTTTCGCTGCGCCTGCCTCGCGAAGATGGACGGTCAGGATAATAGCGGTTGCGCTGGCGGTTGCGGCGGGCTTTGTGTTTTTGCCCGCACCTAAACCATCGCTGATTAACTGGCAGAAATATGATTCGGCTGTGATAAAGCAGGCGCAGGATGTGAATAAACCCGTCCTTATTGATTTCACCGCTGACTGGTGTCTTAGCTGTGCGGTGGTTGATAAAAAAGTTTACACCCGCAAAGACATCGCGGATTTAATAAAACAAAAAGGCGTGTTGGTGATTAAGGCCGACACTACCGTCAGCGATTATCCGGCAACGATTGCCCTGAAAGAAATCTACAATGAACCCGGTGTGCCGGTGAACATATTACTTGTACCGGGACAGAATGACCCAAGACGCTGGCGCGGACTGTCATTCGGCGACGAGTTGAAATCATCATTAGAGCAATTAAAGAATCAATAGCACTTCCTATGGCAAAAAAAACGGCCACAAGTTTTACGGTTGATAAAAAAGAAGCCGCCCGGCGTGTCAGTAAAATACTGCCCATTCTCCAAAAGTGTTATCCCGGCGCATCGGTGGCGCTGCGATTCGGCAATCCGCTCGAATTACTCATCGCCACGATACTCTCGGCCCAGTGCACCGACAAGCGTGTGAATATGATTACGCCTGCTTTGTTCGCGAAATATAAATCCGCGCAGGATTGGGCTAAAGCAAAACTTGAAGCAATCGAAAATGATATACGAAGCGCCGGCTTTTACCATAATAAGGCGGTCAGTATCCAGGGGGCCTGCCGGACGGTAATCGATAAATTTGCCGGCCGTGTGCCGGATACGATGGATGAGCTTGTAACCCTGCCCGGCGTGGGCAGGAAGACCGCCAATTGTGTTTTGGCAAATGCCTTTGGTCAGCCGGCGATAATGTGCGATACCCATGTCATTCGCCTTAGCCGACGACTGCAATTGTCGCAAAATAGCGACCCTGTTAAGCTTGAGTTCGATTTGGCCGAAATAATCCCTAAGAAGGACTGGACGATATTCAGTCACACGGTTATTTTGCACGGGCGAAATACCTGCCAGGCGAGAAAGCCGGATTGCCCGAATTGTGCGATATCGAAGTATTGTCCTTCTGCGAATAACCCGGCCCTGTGGTGAAACCATGGTAGCGTGGCCGATATACGAGATATGATTTTGTAGGAGACCTTCACGTGATGCCCAATGTAACAAGTCAGCCGGTTGAGGACCTTTGGCGTATATTTCGGATAATGTCTGAGTTTGTAGATGGCTTTCAGGAGCTGTCCATGGTGGGACCGGCCGTGTCGATTTTCGGCTCAGCGAGGATTAGCCCGGAACACCGTTATTACAGGCTTGCACAGCAAACCTCCTACGAAATCGCCAAGGCAGGTTTTACCGTCATAACCGGCGGGGGCGGCGGTCTTATGGAGGCGGCCAACAAAGGCGCGGCTGCCGCGGGCGGCAAAAGCGTCGGGCTTAATATCGAGCTTCCAAAAGAGCAGATACCGAATGAGTATCAGAATATCTCGCTGCATTACAGGTACTTTTTTGTTCGCAAGGTTATGTTCCTCAAATACGCCCACGGCTTTGTCGTTTTCCCCGGCGGCTACGGCACGCTGGATGAGTTCAGTGAATCCCTTGTCCTGATTCAGACGCTTCGCCAGGCGTCCTTCCCCGTCATACTGATGGGCCGCGACTACTGGAAAGGCCTCATCGACTGGATAAGCGACAAGATGCTGCAGGAAAAATGCATAGAGCCGAAGGATTTGAACGTGTTTTCGATGAGTGATGACCCGCAGGAAGCGGCCAAAATCATAGTCAGGTTCAGGGAAAGCGCCATACCAGGCGGTCTGCAGTTACCCGGCGGCATAAACGTGAAAAAATAGTAATCGTGTCATTGCCCCCCGGCTTGCGGGATTTGTTTTGTCGTTTCGGCAAGATGCTTTAGCAGGTAATCTTTTTCCGGGCCGCCAAGGTGCTCCCAGGGCAGATTTTCTCTGGTTGAGAATTGTCTTTGTGCGGCGGCATCGAGATTCATTCCATGTTTTGCAAACGCCTCTTCCCAGATTTGCGGATTAAATGTCTCGCTCCACAAGTCGAACTTTGCGCCGTTGCGCCAGGCGTATTCAATAACATCCGCTAATCGCCTGTCGCCTCGCCCGATGGCTGATTCGAGAATCGACTGATCTATCTCGTGGAATTTGAACTGGAGGTATTTGGCGTTGATTTTCCTTTTCTCGGAGATGATTGTGTTTTTGGCGTTCTCGAAATACTCACGCGGCTGCTGCGCAAGCCAGCCGAAGGGCGTATGCGGCTTGGGGACAAGCCAGCTCACCGCGACGTTGACTGCGGCGGTTTTGCCGTCGAAATTCCTGCGCAGTTTTGCCAGTTTGTCCGTGAGGTGAACAATTTGCTTAATGTCGTCCTCGGTCTCGCCGGGCAGGCCCGTCATAAAATACAGTTTGATTTTCTGCCAGCCCGCCTGATACGCCGCTGAGACGGCAGCGAAAAGGTCCTCGTCTCTCAGGGGCTTATTGATTATTTGCCTCAGCCGTTCGGATGCCGCCTCGACCGCGATGGTCAGGCCCGATTTTCGCACCTCGTTTGCAAGCGTTGGAAGGAGTTTCAACTGCTGGTCAACCCGCAAACTGGGCAGCGACAGGCCGACATATTTATTCGTAAAATAACTGTGCAGCAGGTCAATCAGCTTTTCGATATCGGGATAATCGGCGGTCGATAAACTCAATAAACTGATTGTATCGAAACCCGTCGCCTCATAAGCCGATTTGGCTGTCTCGAAGATTTTGTCGATGCTGTGGTAACGTATAGGCCTTCTGCAGAAACTCGCCTGGCAAAACCTGCACCGGCCGGGGCAGCCCCGCATAATCTCGATACTTACCCGCTCGTGAATCGCTTCCGCGAACGGCACAATCGGTTTGGCCGGGACGGGGGCGTTATCGAGGTCGTCAACGATTGCGTTTTTGAATCGCGTGGGTAGGTTTTCTTCGACGGCGGCAAACGATTTTATTTTGTTGCCCTCGTATTCGAATTTATAAAGCGACGGGACATAAGCCCAGTCGAATTTTTCCGCGGCGGCAATCAGGATGTCTTTTTTCGATTTGCCTGTTTTTTTGAGGTCGATAATCAATCGGGCCAAATCAGGGACGGCGTTTTCCGCTTCGCCTATAACGAACAGGTCGATAAACGGCGCAATCGGCTCGCAGCAGTTTGCCATACCGCCGCCCGCGATGATAATCGGGTCAGTTTGGCTTCGATTTTCACTGCGGATAGCTAACCCCGCCAAATCCAGCATATTCAGCACGTTGGTATAGCATAATTCGTTGGTCAAACTGAAGCCGATGACGTCGAAGGAGCTTAGGGCGGCCCTGGATTCGAGTGAAAAAAGCGGGATACCCTTTTCCCGCAGGATTGGCTCGGCGTCTAACCAGGGTGCGAAAACACGCTCGGCAGCCACATCTGGCATTTTATTGAGAACCTCATAAACTACCGCCATTCCCGTATAGCTCATCCCGACCTCGTAAGTATCGGGAAAACATAACGCGACGGTTAATGCGCAGTCGGAGAGGTTCTTTTTAATCTGGTTGATTTCGCCGCCGATGTATCTGCTCGGCCTGCGGACAAAGGGCAGGAATTCGCGGTCGATTCGCTCGGTCAGTATTATAGGTTCTTTTCTTTTCACCCGCGTATTATAACGGATAATTAGCGTTTAGCGTAGAGCGTTTAGCGGACAGTTCAATTGCCGATTGGCGATTTAATTTAGACGCTGATTAACGCAGATTTACGCAGTTTTTTGTTTAGCCACGAAAATGCACAAAAGGGTCTTTAGACACTCCCTAAGGGATGTGCTTGCCATCCGCTTTCATCCACAAGGGCTTATTGCCCTTCTATAAAGCTGACTGCTTAGACGCTGATTACGCGGGTTTTAGCTTATGATGAGAATCTGGTTTCTCCGCATCAAACCATCGTGCCTAACGATCATGATGTTCGTTACCTCGATCATCAGATTTTTCGGGGTGCTGTTTAAAGTGTTCCTCAAAGTGGCTACGATGGGCACCGCGATAATGGTCAAAGTGACTATGCACAACTTCGATGTCCACGGTCCAAAACGGGGCAACCCAAACATGAGCCGGCGTATAGTAACCCTCGATATACCATCCTCTGCCCGGGTCGTCATAAGGAACCTCTACTACAGGCGGTTGCGCTACCACGACGGTGCGCGCTGGTTCATGACGCTCTACTACACATCCTGCAAAACACAATGCTGTCAAAATACCCAACAAGCTAACTATCATTTTCATTTTTTCTTTTCCTTAGTTGTTTTATTTCGCACTTTTTCTATTTATTAGCTTCCCAAGTATAACCCCTCATCCTGCCTTTGCATCTAAGCAATCTGCTGTATTGCCGTAAGGGGATTGCTTAGTTTATGTGTGGTGCGTATTGCGGAAAAGGTTAGACGCTGATTACGCTGGTTACGCTGTTTTTTTTAGCCACAGATTACTCAGATTACACGGTTTTTTTAGCCACCGAGGTCACAGGGCACACAGAGGACAGTCAGCTTTGTGTGCTCGATACAACCAATTCTCCAAATATGATTTGTGCGATTGGTAAGTATCTTCGCCCACCAGAGCTAATCGCTCTTTTATCAAGCTGACTGCTTTTCCTTTGGCCTTTATTTTTGAGCCGAGCAAAGACACAGATTGCAACAAGGCGAGATTTTGCCGTCCCTTGGGGATGGCTTGCGCCATTGAAACTTGTCCCACGCAGGCGGATTTATCCGCCACTGGCGGAAAGGATTGCCGGATAGATTTTTCTTCCGGAACATGGTCGGTTTGGGCGGAATGGGAAATTATTAATAAGATGTCCCTATTTATTGCCATTTAGTTTATTGTTAGTATGCCAATATGTCTATAAATGATTATTTTGACAACTTAGCCAGTGCTCTTATGGCGTTTCAATACCTTGAAGCAACGCTAAAGTTCTATATCCGTGATTGCGATAAAATAATACAGAAGGCGGTCAAAGAATCATTTTATTATGCAGTACGCGAAGATGAAATTGAGAGGATGCCTCTTGGGCGTTTGATTGAAGAGTTTTCTAGACGTAGCAACAGAAAGGATATCATCTCGGTATTAAAGAAGCTCAACAAGGACCGCAATTATGTTGCACATATGGGATACTTATTGACTATTGAAGAACAGAAAGATTCCGAAAAAATGCATAAGTTTGTCGATAAAATTGCGAAGCTTACGAAAGCAGTGAAAGCATGCATGAAAGAACTTGTGCGTGAGAATTCGCGAGTTACAAACCAACCTTTTTCCGAAGAGCTTCTCGATCAAATCTAAAAACCTAACCGGGAATCGTGGGGGACCATACTTATTTCTTTTGGTATCCGCAAGTTGGACTATCTTCTATCCGCCCTAAAGGATAACCGCCATCGTATTGCCCGGCATATTCTCCCCCGACGAATTAATCAGCGTTAGTCTGCGTCTGAAAAATTCAATTGATTCGCAAAGCCAAAAGTAGTATAAACTACGGTCTTGACAGACCGAATTAAGAATTGAGAGTTTAGAATTTAGAGATATAGCGGATAATTCTAAATTCAGCATTCGTAATTCTAAATTTTCACATTTATAACTGATTGAGAGGTAAGGCATTATGGCACGCAGAATGGTAACGATAGACGGTAATACGGCGGCGGCACACGTGGCGCACGCGACGAATGAAGTAATAGCGATATATCCGATAACGCCGAGTTCGCCGATGGGCGAGATTTCGGATGATAAGACAGCCCGGAGCGAACGCAATATATGGGGTACGATTCCGTCGGTAACGGAAATGCAGTCGGAAGGCGGGGCGGCAGGGGCGGTTCACGGGGCTCTGACGGCTGGGGCGCTGACGACGACGTTTACGGCGTCGCAGGGCCTTCTGCTGATGATACCGGATATGTATAAGATTGCGGGCGAATTGCTGCCCACGGTGTTCCATATAACGGCGAGGTCGCTGGCGGCGCATGCGCTGTCGATATTCGGCGACCAGGCGGACGTGATGGCGTGCAGGCAGACGGGATGGGGGATGATTTGCAGCGCCTCTGTGCAGGAGGTAATGGATTTCGCATTGATTTCGCAATTGGCGACCTTAGAAAGCCGAGTGCCGTTTTTGCATTTCTTCGACGGGTTCCGCACGAGCCATGAGATTCAGAAGGTCGAAGAGCTCAGCTTCGATGATATGCGGGCGATGATTCCGGATGAGCTGGTTGCGGCGGTGAAGGCGAGGGCGCTGTCGCCGGACCGGCCGATGATTGCGGGAACGGCACAGAACCCGGACGTTTATTTCCAGGGCAGGGAGGCGGCGAATAATTTTTATACGGCGACGCCGGTGATTGTGCAGAAGGCGATGGACAAGTTCGCGAAGATTGTCGGAAGGCAGTATCATTTGTTCGATTACGTCGGGGCGGCGGACGCGGAGAAGGTTATCATTATTATGGGGTCCGGTGCGGATACCTGCCACGAAACCGTTGAGTATCTAAACGGCAAGGGACAGAAAATCGGCGTGTTGAAAGTACGGCTTTTCAGGCCTTTCAGCGTGCAGGATTTCATCAACGCGATTCCAAAAACGGTTAAAAAGATTGCGGTTCTGGACAGGACAAAGGAGTCGGGAGCGATCGGAGAGCCGTTGTATATGGATATTCGCACGGCGGTCGGCGAGGCGATGGGCAGAAAGCAAAGCCCCTTCAAGGATTACCCGGTGATTGTGGGCGGCAGATACGGGCTTGGCTCGAAGGAATTTACGCCCGCGATGGTCAAGGCGGTGTTCGATAATCTTGACGCGAAAGAGCCGAAGAACGGGTTTACGGTGGGCATCATCGACGACGTTTCGAATACGAGTTTGGATTTTGACGAGTCGTTTGTGCTGCCGATGGAGGGCATTTATACGGCGATGTTCTACGGGCTGGGTTCGGACGGCACGGTCGGCGCGAACCACAACTCGATACAGATTATCGGCCAGAAGACGGACAACAACGCGCAGGGATATTTTGTTTACGATTCGAAGAAGGCGGGCGCGATTACGATTTCGCATCTGCGGTTCGGCAAAAAGACGCTTCGCAGACCATATCTGATTACCAAGGCGGATTTCGTCGCGTGCCACAACCCGAGCTTCTTAGAAAAATACGATATGCTCTCGACCGCCAAAGACGGCGCGACGTTTTTGATGACGAGTATGTACCCGGCGGACAAGGTTTGGGACACACTGCCGCAGGAAGTGCAAAAGCAGATAATCGATAAGAAGCTGAAATTCTACGTTATTGACGCGATATCGCTCGCCAAGGAAATTGGTCTCGGCGCGAGAATCAATACGATTATGCAGGTGGCGTTCTTCAAAATCAGCGGCATTATCCCGATTGAGAAAGCAATTGAGGCAATCAAGGGAGCGATACTGAAGAGCTACGGCAAGAAGGGTGAGAAAATTGTCGCGATGAATAACGCGGCGGTTGACGGGGCTTTGGCGAGGGTTTTCGAGGTGAAGGTGCCGGGAAAAGTTACGAGCAAAATGACCAAGCCCCCCGTTGTGTCTAAGGATGCACCGAAGTTTGTGCAGGAGGTAACCGCGGAGATTATGAATCTGCGAGGGGACAAGCTGCCTATTAGCAAACTGCCGAATGACGGCAAGTGGCCTGTGGGGACAACGAAATACGAGAAACGCAATATCGCAGTCGATATACCGGTTTGGGAGCCGTCGCTTTGTATTCAGTGCGGGACGTGTTCGCTGGTTTGCCCGCACGGGACGATTCGCCTAAAGGCCTACGACAAAAAGTATCTCGACAAGGCACCGAAGGCATTCAAACACGCCGAGGCGAAGGGCAAGGAATTCGCTGGTATGACGGCGACGATTCAGGTGGCCGCTGAGGATTGCACCGGATGCGGAGTTTGCGTGCAGATGTGCCCGGTGCAGGAAAAGGACGCGAATAAACAGCCCACGGGACGCAAGGCGATAAATATGACTTTGCAGGAGCCGCTGCGTGTGCAGGAAAGGGAAAACTATAAATATTTCCTGTCGATACCGAATACCGATTCGAAGTTGTTCAAACGCGAAAGCGTCAAGGGCAGTCAGTTGATTATGCCCTTGTTCGAATATTCGGGCGCGTGCGCGGGCTGCGGCGAGACGCCTTATGTGAAACTTTTGTCGCAGTTGTTTGGCGACAGGGCGATGATAGGCAACGCGACGGGCTGCTCGTCGATTTACGGCGGCAACCTTCCGACGACGCCATACACGACGCGTGAAGACGGCCGCGGGCCGATTTGGAGCAACAGCTTGTTCGAGGATAACGCGGAGTTCTCACTCGGTATGCGTCTTACGGTTGACAAATTCAAACAGCAGGCGATCGAGCTGGTCGATGCGGTTGCCAAGAAGGGCTGCATCGATGCGGCGTTTGCGGGCGAGATAACCGCCGCCGTTATTGCCAATGACCCGTCGCAGGACGCGATTGAAACGCAGAGAATTCGCGTTGCGAAACTTAAGGAGTTGTGCAAGAAGAGCGATTGTGCCGAGTGCAAACGATTGTTGACGCTGGCGGATTATCTTGTTCGCAAATCGGTGTGGGCGCTGGGCGGCGACGGCTGGGCTTATGATATCGGTTACGGCGGTCTCGACCACGTGCTCGCAAACGGCGCGGACATAAACATACTGGTTTTGGATACCGAGGTTTACTCGAATACGGGCGGGCAGATGTCGAAATCGACGCCTCGCGGCGCGGTTGCGAAATTTGCCGCGGGCGGAAAGCCGGGGCCGAAAAAGGATATGGGCCTGCTGGCGATGACCTACGGCAATATCTACGTCGCGAAAGTCGCGCTGGGCGCAAATACCAATCAGGCGGTAAAGGCATTCATCGAAGCCGAAGCATATCCGGGACCATCACTGATAATCGCTTATGCCCAGTGCATCAATCACGGCATCGATATGACGACGGGTTACGATGAGCAGAAAAAAGCGGTGGCCTGCGGGCACTGGCCTTTGTATCGATTTGACCCGCGTCTTAGGCAGGAGGGCAAGAACCCACTGCAGCTTGATTCGAAGGCGCCGACAATCAGGTTCGATGAGTATGCCTATAACGAGAACCGTTATAAATCTCTGCTGAAGTCGAAACCTGAGGCGGCGGAGCAACTGATGAAGCTGGCAAACGGCGACGCGGCCCAGCGTTATTCGCTTATGGAGCAGCTCGCGAAAATACAGTGCGAAAAAATTTAGAATTACGAATGAAGAGTTTAGAATTGTTCAGCGTGATTCTTGTTTCTAAGTTCTTAATTCTAAATTCTCAATTCAATCGGGAATTGGTATGAACAGCGTTAAAGCAATCGTATTACGTGCGGCGGGGATTAACTGCGACCTTGAGACGCAGCACGCCTTTGAATTGGCCGGGGCGGCGGCGGACCGCGTTCACATAAACAGAATCATCGAAGACAAATCATTACTCGACGGTTACCAGATACTCGTTGTCCCCGGCGGGTTCAGCTATGGCGACGACGTTGCGGCGGGCAAAATCCTGGCCAACCAGATAAAGCACCATCTCTACGAACAGGTGCGAAAATTCATCGACGCGGGCAAATTAGTTCTCGGTATCTGCAACGGCTTTCAGGTTCTCGTTAAGACGGGGATTCTGCCTTTTCCCGATACAACCGGCCAGGCCATGACAGTCACGTATAACGACAGCAACAAATACGAAGACAGATGGGTATATCTTGCTCCCGTAACCGACAGGTGCGTTTTTATCGAAAAGGGCAGGCAAATTTACCTTCCCGTTGCGCACGGCGAAGGCAAGATTGTTACTAAAGACCGGCAAACACTCGAAAAGCTCAAGGCGGATGGTTTCATCGCGTTCAAATACGTTGATGAAAACGGTAATGAGGGCGGATACCCCATCAACCCCAACGGCTCTTTCGAATCAATCGCCGGCTTAACCGATTCTACCGGGCGAGTTCTGGGCCTTATGCCCCATCCGGAAAGACACGTTCGATTCACTCAGCATCCGCGCTGGACGCGAATCAAGACCCAAGACCAAAGACCTAAGACCCCAGACACAAGAGACGGGGATGGCATAACCATTTTCACAAATGCCGTAAAATACGCTCAGGCAAATCTGTAGTGTAAACTTGCGAGCTGTTAATCGGAGCTGTCGAGGATGCTCATAAAGGCGTCCTGCGGGATTTGGACGGCGCCGATGTTCTTCATCCGTTTTTTGCCTTCCCTTTGTCTCTTGAGCACCTTCATTTTTCTGGTAACGTCGCCGCCATAGAGTTTGGCGGTAACGTCTTTTCTGAACGGCTTGATTGATTCTCGCGCGATGATTTTTCCGCCTATGGCGACCTGAAGCGGTATCTCGAACTGGTGACGAGGAATGGCTTTGCGCAGGCGAACTAACATTTTGCGTCCCCTGTTTTCCGCGACGCTTCGGTGCACAATCAGCGAAAGGGCATCGACGGGGATTTTGTTGACTAAGATATTTATTTTGACCAGGTCGCCGACCTCGAAGCCGATGAATTCGTAATCCATCGTCGCGTAGCCGTGGCTGATTCCCTTGAGCAAATCGTAGAAATCGTAAACGATTTCGGCCAAGGGCGCCTTGTATTGCATCATCACGCGGTTCTGACTGAGGTAATCCGTTTTAATCAGTTTGCATCGCCTGCTTTCGGACAATTGCATAATTCCGCCTATTGTGTCGGTGGTGGTAATAATTTCCAGGCGAACATAGGGCTCGCGCAATTCCTCAATCTGGGTTGTGTCGGGCAGGTCTGCGGGCGAATCTATTTTCAGTGTCCGGCCGTCGGTTGTAATGACTTCATAGCTGACGGTCGGGGCGGTCTGAACGACGTCGATATCGTTTTCGCGTTCTAAGCGTTCTTGGACGATTTCCATGTGCAGCAGACCGAGGAATCCGCACCGGAAGCCGAAGCCAAGGGCGGGTGAATTTTGCGGTATGAATGAAAAGCTCGCGTCGTTGAGTGCGAGTTTTTCAAAGGCAGTACGCAGGTTAGGATAATCGGTATTGTTGCCGGGGTAAAAATCTGAGAAGACCATCTGCATCGGGGGTACATAGCCGGGCAGGGGTTTTTCGGCCGGGCTTGCGTCGTCTGTAATCGTGTCGCCTATGGTAACATCCGACAACTGGCGGACGTTGGCGATGACGTAGCCCACCTCGCCGGCGCTTAGCCGCTCAACTGGGGACATCTTGGGCGTGAACTTTCCAAGCTCCGTGATGAGGTGCGTTCTGCCTGTACCCATGAACCTGATTTTCTGTTTTATATTCAATTCGCCCGAAAATACCCTGACGTAGCAGATGACGCCCCGATATTCGTCGCATTCGCTGTCGAAGACAAGAGCGGCTGTCGGTTTATCGCTGTTATCCGGCGGCGGAGGAAGCAATGTTACAACAGCGTCCAGCAATTCGTGGACGCCCATGCCGGTTTTTGCGCTGATGTGGAAACAGTCCAGCTTTTTGATGCCGAGGACGTGCTCGATTTCCTCCGCGGTGATATCGGGCTGCGCCGATGGCAGGTCAACCTTGTTGATTACGCCGATAATTTCCGCGCCGGCCTCGGTCGCTAAATACGCGTTGGCAACCGTCTGGGCCTGGACGCCCTGCGTCGCGTCAACGACCAAAAGCGCGCCTTCACAGGCGGTAAGGGCACGCGAGACCTCGTAATGAAAATCGACGTGGCCCGGCGTGTCGATAAGATTGAGCATATAATTTTTGCCTGCGTGCTCGTAATTCATCGTTACCGCGGAGGCCTTGATTGTAATGCCGCGTTCTCGTTCGATATCCATATCGTCGAGAAGCTGGTCCTTCTTCTCACGGTCGCTCACCGCGCCAGTGAGTTCCATTATGCGGTCGGCCAATGTGCTCTTGCCGTGGTCGATGTGCGCAATTATTGAAAAATTTCGTATTAGCTCCGTACTCATAAGTTGACCAAGTATAGCATAGACAGGCGGAAAAAGACACCCTTATCAGGTGGTTGAAAAATCGCACAGGACCGAATCAGCGATTGGCAATGCGTTTCGCGTCAGATATAGTCGTTTGCTTGTTGTTCTAATCAGGCCGAGTTTTTTATATCTGCCGATTGGCTCTGCGAAGAGTTTTGCGGCGTCGAAGCCGGTTTGTTTTTTGAATTCATCGAGGATTATTCCGCATCGTCTGCGAAGGTTCAGGACGGCGGTTTCACAGGCAGCCTGTATATTATCAGGAGTTTCACTTTCCGCGGTTACGTTTTTTCCCTCTTCAATCGCCTCGATATATTTTTTTATGTCGGCGATATTAAGAGTTCGCTTCCCGTTCCAGTATGACCCGGCTGCGGGACCAACACCGAGGTAGGGATTATTCGCCCAGTAATTGAGATTGTGTCTGCACTCGAAACCCGGCTTTGCGAAATTCGAGATTTCATATTGCTTGAAGCCGGCTTTCTCAAGCTCGTCGATGGTCATCTCGTACATCTGCCTGTCGGTTTCTTCATCCATCGGCTCAACCTCGCCCGTTTCAACCGATTTCTGCAGAGGCGTTTGTTCTTCGTAAGTAAGGGCGTAAGCGGAGATATGCTGAACGCCTAAATCAATCGCTGAATGCAAGCTGTGTTTCCACGATTTCAGGGTCGAGCCAGAGATAGCGAAAATCAAATCAATCCCGATATTATCAAAGCCCGCCCCCTTTGCCGACCGCACCGCCCGGCCGATATCGGCGACCGAGTGTTTTCTGCCGAGGAAGGTTAAATCTTCGGAAGCGAAGGATTGCGCACCGATTGAAATGCGGGTAACGCCCGCTGTGTGTAATTGGCTCAATGTATCTTTATTGACCTGACCCGGATTGACCTCGACTGTGAATTCTTCGGGTTTTGGACATCGGCTTGTAATTTCGCCAATTAACCTGAGCAATTGTTTTGCCGGCAGGCAACTTGGGCTTCCCCCGCCTATATATATCGTTTGAAAAAACGGCCTCTGCCCCCTTTTTTCGGCGAGTTCGGTGATTATTGCTGAAATGAGGCGCTGGGGGGCGTGTTTTTTTATGGGTTCGGAGTAGAAACCGCAATACCGGCATTTGGTCCGGCAAAACGGGATATGAACATATAGGCCGGCTGATCTGAAATCATGTTTTTTACTGTTCATTTCCCGATTTTAGCATAAAAGCCGGACTATAGGCAGATTTAACCTCAAAATTCGAATATTTACGGGACTAATAGTAACAACCGACTCTAAAAGTGTGTAAAATTCTGCCTCAGGAAGGGTTTTTGAGGAGGTTTTTTGTTGACCAATTACCAAAAACAGTTTACCATCTATGTGTGTTTGCCGATGCTACTGTGTAGAGCAGCATCGCTCCCCTTTGACCTGTCACGGCGGTCGTGACGGACACAGGGAAGATGATTATGCAGCACGAGTGAGAACCTAAAAGAGGTTCGCCCTGTAAATAGTAATAGAGGCAGCCAATGATGATTTTAACAGGGTGGCAAAGAGGCAGTTAAGCTACATTTGGTCCCGATTAATATCGGGGTAAAACAGAAATAGCGTGGAGAATTAGCAGCAATTTGACGTTTCGCCCAGGCGTATATTGAAATTCAGAATGCGAAAATCAGTAAGACATATCAAAAATCACAATAACCGCGCCGCAAAAGGTGAATTTGGCGCGGGTGCTGGTGTAATATTTTGCGCAGTGACTTTGATATTTGATTTTTAGCGTTTTTTCGCTGAAGCGAAAGCGTATTCTCCGTAGTCGCATTTCTCGGACACCGACCAATTGGTCGGGTCATTAGCTATCCTGCCTTTTGTCCCTCGATTCAGGTTTGATTACTTGTTTTCTAACACTGTTATAGGAAGGCGAAAGATATGGATACGATTCTGATGCAAATGGATGTCTCCGCTATCTTCGCCGTAATTGCCGGTATTTTTGTAGGGGTTTCCGTGACCTGGATCGCGGTCTGGCTCATCAACAAGGCCAAGACCATGACCTTCCACGAAGACATTGAAAGGCAGTTGGACGGCGCAAAGAAGGAAGCAGAGAACATAATCAGGTCCGCACAGATTGAGGCGGCGGCTGAAACAATCAAGAAAAAAGAACAGTTTACCATCGAAGCCAACCAGGTTCGCGCGGAGCTGCGCGAAACGGAGCTTCGACTCACCAAACGAGAAGATACCCTGGATAAACAGATTGAGCAAATTCACCAGAAGGAAAAGGCCATTGAAGAGCAGAACAAGGAAGTCGAACGCCGGATTAGTACTATCGACCTGAAAGACAAACAGCTCACGGCGGTTGTAGCTCAGCAGAAAAACCAGCTTTTGAAGATGACGAATATGAGCGTCGAGGATGCCAGAGAAATGCTTCTCAAGCGGCTGGAGGATGAGTGCGAGCTTGAGATGTCCGCCCTGATTCAGCGCAAGGTCGAAGAGGCTACTGAAATCGCGGGCGAAAAAAGCAGGGAGATTATCACCACGGCGATTCAGAGATACGTCGCTGAGCAGACCTGTGAAGCAACTGTTTCGACGGTTGAGATTCCCAACGACGATATGAAGGGCCGAATCATAGGAAGAGAAGGACGCAACATAAGGGCGTTCGAAAAAGCAACGGGCGTGGACGTTATTGTGGATGATACGCCGGGGACGATTATTGTAAGCGGCTTTGACCCGGTCAGGCGCGAGGTCGCCCGCCTTTCGATGGAACGACTGATTCAGGACGGGCGAATTCACCCGTCGCGTATAGAGGAGCTTGTTGCGGTGGTGAAAAAGGAAATCAACGCCAAGGTCCTGCAGTTAGGCAAAGACGCGGCGGTTGAGACAAACATTCGCGGCCTGAGTAACCGCGTTCTTAGCACCATTGGCGCTTTGAATTACCGGACAAGCTATGGCCAAAGCGTGCTTCGTCACAGCGTCGAAGTCGCGTTTTTGGCGCAGGTTATGGCCGATGAGCTTGGCCTGGACGGCTCGATTGCCCGCAGGGCGGGGCTTCTCCACGATATAGGCAAGGCGCTCGACCACGATATTGAAGGCAGTCACCCTGTTATCGGGGCGAATTTCCTGCGGAGATTCAATGAGCCGCAGACGATACTAAATGCCGTAGAGGGCCATCACGGTGACATTCCGCCGGATAACCCATATACTCCTTTGGTTTCCGCCGCAGATGCCATCAGCGCTTCGCGGCCAGGCGCCAGAAGAGAAACACTTGAAAGGTACATCAAACGGCTTGAGAAACTCGAAGAAATTGCCAACAGCTTCCCCGGCGTCGAGAACTCATACGCGATTCAGGCAGGCCGGGAGATTCGTGTAATCGTTAACGCGGAAAAAGTTCCGGATGAGTCGGCGGCAAAAGTTGCCCGCGACATCGCCAAAAAGGTCGAGGCCGAAATGACCTATCCGGGCGAAATACAGGTAACGCTGCTACGAGAGCTTCGCTGCATCGAATACGCAAGATAACAGCGTATAGCGTATAGATTTATGAAACTGAACATATTATGTATCGGTGACATAGTGGGCAGGCCCGGCAGGCGTATTCTGGCGGACAAGCTCAAACAGCTTGTAACTGAGCGGGAGATTGACTGCGTGATAGCCAACGCCGAGAACGCCGCGGGCGGCTCAGGCCTTACGCCGCAGATATACGACAAGCTTTTACGCTATGGCGTGAACTTAATCACGCTGGGCGACCACACCTATCGCAAAAAAGAGATAGTCACGACTCTTGAGACGCAGGAGAATATTGCCAAACCCGTCAACTGGTCGGAGCAGGCGGCGGGCAGGAGCGTGGCGATATACAAGACGGGCAAAGGTCCCGTCGTTGCCGCGATACCGTTGATTGGCCGGCTGTTTATGAAGCCCGCTGATTGTCCCTACAACGCCATTGATAAATTGCTGCCCAAAGTGCAGCAGCAGGCGGAGATTATTTTTATCGATTTTCACGCCGAGGCCACGAGTGAAAAAGTGGCGATGGGTTATCATCTGGACGGGCGCGTGAGCTGCGTATTTGGAACTCATACCCACGTCCCTACAGCCGATGAAAAAATAATGCCTAAGGGGACAGCGTATATAACCGATATCGGTATGACCGGCTCGCACGATTCAGTTATTGGTAGAGTTACCGAAAGTGTGCTCAAATCATTCAGGACGCGTATGCCCGTGCCTTTTGAGGTCGCCACCGGAGATGTGAAAATGAACGGCATATTAGTTACGGTGGATAGTAACACCAAAAAAGCCGAGCATATCGAGCGAATAAGGATAAACGCGGATATTGCCGAGGCGGACCGATACGACAGCGACGACGGCAAGCCGGAATACTACGGCAATTTCGAGTAAATGTAACGGGCGTGTCAGTTTGATGTTGTCGCATCATCTTTTTTGGATAAAATCGCCATCGCCGAGCCGGCTACCAATACCACGCCGAAGACCAGTTGCGGGACACTTAACTTCTCGCTGAAAACGAAGTACGAAATGACCACGACGATAAACGGCTGGGCAAGCTGGACAAGCGAGGGCGTGGTCGCACCAAGCCGGCGAAGCGATATGTAATAAAACACGTGACCAAGCGCGATGCCGGTGACTCCGGAAATAACGATTGCGTTCCAACCGCTAAAAGGCATCTCAAGGCATTTACCTGGCTGGCCCATAAACATTGTCAGTATGAATAGCGCAATGACCGTATAAATGCTGACGACCGAAAAGCCGATTCGAGAGTCGATGCCGCGGAACGCCACCTTCACAGCAATTGCGTAAAATCCCCATATAAGGCCGTAGAGCATAACGATTGCGATGCCTATGATTGTGTATGAGCGGGTAAAGGCGGGATGAAAGAACATCACTCCCATCAGGCCGACAAGCGACAGGATGATGCTCAGCCGGAAAAGCCGGTTGCTGAGATGCTGCTTTTCGTTGGCGAAAAATATAACGGATAATATTATGACCCACAGAAACGCTGTCATAGATAACAGCGACGCCAAACCTGGGTCGATATAGTAAAACGTCGCGGCCCAGAGATTTTGCGATATGATATTTGGTATGAAGGGCAATAGCGCGCGTTTCCAGACGGCCTTTGGCAGTTGGCCTTTTTTTGCGGCAATAAGAAGAACTGGCAGCCAGAACAGGCAAGCCGCAGCGTAACGGAGAAGGTTTTGTGTCCACAAGTCGAGATAGCCGGTCAGGTATTTGATGAAAAGCGGCGCGCTCGCCCAGCAGAGGAGTGTCCCTATGCATGCCAGTGCGCCAAGCGAAGTAAGAAGACGTGGAGTCGGTTTGTGCATCACGGTAATCAGCTTAAAAAGGGGTTTTCGGCCTTTTCCTGACCGATTGTAGTTTCGGGGCCGTGACCCGGATAAGCAATGGTGTTCTCCGGCAGAGCGAACAGTTTGTGCCTGATGCCTTTTATTAGTTGTCGCATATTGCCGTTGGGGAAATCAGTTCTGCCTATAGAGCCGGCAAAAAGGGTGTCGCCAACGAAGATGACGCCGTCTTTTTCAGAATAAAGACAGATGCCGCCGGGTGTATGGCCGGGCGTGTGAATGACACGCAACTGGATGCCTGCTTTGTCGATTGTATCTCCCTCGTCAATAATTCGGTCGGCTTTGCCGGCGGTTAAGGAAGAGCCGGCCATAATCGACAAATTTGCTGCCGCGTCGGTCAGCATTTCAGCATCGAGCTTGTGGATATAAATCAGAATAGACGGGTATTTTTCCCGCAGCATTTCAACGCCTGCGATGTGGTCAATGTGCCCGTGTGTGAGAATCACCGCGGCCGGCGTCAGCTTGCCGTGTTCGAGAAATTTAAGCAGCGGCTGCACGTCCAGTCCCGTGTCAATAATAAGACAGTCGCTCGCCTCATCGCTGCTTCTGGCGATATAGCAGTTGTTCTCGAATTCTCCAAGCACCAGCCGGTCGACTTTCATTCATCGTATCCTTAAAAGACCCGACAGGATAACAGCCGCAGTTGCAGCAGTCAATCTCGACCTGTGAGTAATGATGATAATTGATGATTGATTATTCACCAATGGCGGCTACAATAACCGATTATCAATTATCAGTAATCAATTATCAATCTTATGTTAAGAGGCGTTAAGTGAAAGAATTTTCCCGCGTATTCAAGTATATCTGGCCTCAGTGGCCGCGAATCGTTGTTGTTGTGATAAGCGCGATAATTGTTTCCGCACTTTTATCGGGGAGTTTTTTGGCTGTTATTCCTCTGGTGAAGGTAGTGATAGGACAGGAAGGATTACGCGGCTGGGCGGACAGAAAGGTCTGCTTGATGCGATACGGAGTGGATTTTTACGTTCCGGAGAGCATAGATTTTTCCGGGAGCAAAAGCAGTGTTTATGCGAACTCGCTGCTTGTTGTTTCGGTCAAGAAAAAAGGAGCGGCTGGTGAAGCCGGACTTGTGAGCGGGGACCGTATTGTCGTGGCAGGTAAAGAACCGAATGCGGAGCCGACGAGTTATACCGCTCTGCTTGAAAATGCCGCGACAGCAGGTAAAGAGGGGATTACCCTGCATATCAAACGCGGCAGTGAGGAAAAGGTCTTACAGCTTGCAGATGTGCACAAAAGCGGCTTAGAGGCGTGGGCTACAAATCTTGCGCGCCGAGCGCTGGATTTTGTGCCGAGGGGACAGACCGATGCGAGCAAGACAAAAGCAGTCGTTTTTATAATGCTCGCATTAACTATTGTTACCGCTATTCGATGTATAGCACGGTATTATCAGCAGTATATCGCGGAAAAAGTGGTTCAGGTGGGATTGAATCGTTTGCGGGAAGACGCCTTTGCGCACGTCATAAATATGCCGATTGCGTATTTCGCGAAGGAAAGGCCAAGTGATTCGGTGAGCCGGCTTATTCGTGATACCGGCACTATGGGCAACGGCATCAAGATTCTGTTAGGCAAGGCACTCCAGGAGCCGTTGAACACGTTGTTTCTGGTTGGACTGGCGGCGTGTATTGACTGGAAGTTGACGCTCATATTTTTAGGCGGAGCCCCGCCCACGCTGTGGATGATTGTTGTCCTCGGCAAAAAAATGAAGAAGGCCTCGAAAAAATCGCTGATGGCCTGGTCGCAGATGTTAGCCAAACTCCAGGAAACAATGAACGGGCTTAAGGTTGTCAAGGTTTACAACCAGCAGAAATACGAAGAGACCGCGTTCAGGAACATTAACACGAGATTGCTGAAGCAATTATTGAAGATTTCGCGGACCGATGCGGCGACCTCGCCAATACTGGAAGTTCTTGGAATGTTGGCCATCGCGGTTGCTATAGTGGTCGGGGTAAGCAGGGTTACGAGCAACAAGATGGACGGTACCGAGTTTATGCTGCTTTTGGGGGCTTTGGGCGCTGCGGCGTCAGCGGCGAGAAGGACTAGCGACGTCTGGAACAAAATTCAGGAGGCAAACGCTGCGGCAGAACGCGTTTTCGGAATGATGGATGGGCCGCTTGAACCCCAGCATGCGAATGCGGTTGAATTGCCAATGCTCAAAACAAAGCTGGAATTCAGGGACGTTGTTTTCACATACCCCGGCGCGGAGATGCCCGCCTTGAACGGCATCAGCTTGAATGTGATGGCGGGGCACAGGGTGGCAATCGTTGGACCAAATGGCTCAGGAAAAACAACTCTGGCAAACCTGATACCAAGGTTTTACGACCCCGACAGAGGCCAGATTATGATAGATGGTAAAGACATTCGCGAGGCGACATTAGCAAGTTTGCGGGGTCAGATTGCGATGGTTACGCAAAACGTCGTAACTTTCAATGATACGATTGTGGCCAATATCGGCTACGGCAAACCCGGCGCGAGCAGGGAAGAGATTATCCAGGCGGCCAAACGTGCCTTTGCGCACGAATTTATCGAGCCGCTGCCGAATGGTTATGACGCAGTTATCGGCGAGCAGGGCTCGGGTTTGTCCGGCGGGCAGCTGCAGAGGATTGTCATCGCAAGGGCGATTCTGAAAAACCCGGCGATTCTGATTTTCGACGAGGCGACCAGCCAGGTTGACGCCGACAGCGAAGCGAAGATTCACAGGGCCATCGAAGAAATTATGCACGACAGGACCAGCATAGTTATCGCGCACAGGTTCAGCACGATAGTCGCCGCCGACGTAATAGTTGTTATGAATAACGGCCGGATTATCGCGCAGGGCCAGCACGAAGAGCTGATGCGGAGCTGCCGGCTTTATCAAAGCTTGTATGAAACACAGATTGCAAAAGCATAGTTGAGAATTTAGAATTAAGAGTTTAGAATCGATTATACGCCGTTTGTTTTTGAAGTGGTGATAATTATGATAGACCTTAAGAGACAACAAAAGGCGCACGGGCTTTTCAACCGCTACGAAGGTAATCCAATATTGACGACGCACAACTGGCCTTATGCCGTCAACGCCGTTTTTAATCCCGCCTCCGTAAGAATCAACGACGAGACATTTTTACTGATTCGATGCGAGGATATGCGGGGCTTTTCGCACCTCACCGTCGCCCGGAGCAAGGACGGCCTGACCGGCTGGAAGATAGACCCAGCCCCGACGTTCGAAGCGGAGCAAGATTCGCGGGAAGAAAGATGGGGAGTCGAAGACCCGCGTATCATCTGGCTTGAGGAACAAAAACAATACGCGATTACATACACCTCTTTCAGTGAAGGCGGCCCCGTCGTTTCTCTTGCCATTACCAAAAATTTCAAGAGTTTCGCCCGCCTGGGTGTACTGCTTCCACCCGAAGATAAAGACGCCTGCCTTTTTCCGCGAAGATTCAAAGGCCGGTTCGCGCTGATTCACCGCCCGATTGTCCGTGGCGAGGCCCACATGTGGATTAGTTTTTCGCCGGACCTCAAACACTGGGGCGACCACCGCGCCCTGATTATGACCCGCTCCGCCTACTGGGATTGCCATCGCGTCGGGCTTGGCTGCCAGCCGATTGAAACCGAAAAGGGCTGGCTGATTTTCTACCACGGCGTGCGTATGACCGCCGCCGGCGCTGTTTATCGAGTCGGCCTTGCCCTGCTCGACCTGCATGAGCCGTGGAAGGTGCTTCGCAGGAGCGATGAATGGGTTCTTGGCCCGCAGGAGATGTACGAAAGGGTGGGTGACGTGGGCGACGTCGTATTCCCTACGGGAGCGGTCGTCGATAAAAAGTCCAAAGAGCTTCACCTTTATTACGGGGCCGCCGACTGTTCCGTCGCCGTCGCAAGCGCAAATCTCGACGATATTATGGATTACGTGATGACCTGCCCCGAAGGCGAAAGTTGATAAACGGGTTCACTGAATATAGAAAGCCAAATACCCCTTTCACACAAGAGTTGCCGGATAAACCTGAAAGTGGTAGAATTGTGCGGAAGCGTTGGGCCAAAGAAAGTTTGGAATAATAATTGGATTTTGGATAAAGGGGGTTATTGTGAACTGGTTGAGATTGGTAACTGTTCAGGTTGTTTTGCTTTCGGCGGTGAGCTGTTTCGCGGCTGAACCGAATGCGCAAAACGAGCAGGAAAAAACAGTCGTTTCACATGAAACCGCGCAAAACTGGATACAGGTTGGTATTCTGCAATCCCAAAAAGGCCTTTATGAACAGGCGCAAAAATCGTTTCTCGCGGCTAAGGAATATCAGGAGTATCTGACTGCCGAAGAGCAAAAGCAGCTCGAACAGCACATCGCGGAGGCAAATCAGGCCATTAAAGAAAGGCAGCCCGTTCTTGAACATATCAGAAAAGCACAAGAGCTTCTAAGCCAGGGTCAGCCGGTCAAGGCGAGGGCGCATTACGAAATGGTTCGCAAAAGCCCTTATCTTACCGAACAGGAACACAAACAAATCGAGCAGGAGATTAAAGACGCAGATAGCAGTATTGACAAGCAGAGGAAGGAAATCACCGAGGTTTACAATCGCAGCGTGCAGCTTTACCGTGCGGGCGAGATAGAGAAGGCCAGGGAGGGCTTTGTGGAAGTTGCCAGATATGGCATGCTTGCTGTTCCTAAGGGCCAGACAGCCGAAGATTATCTGATTAAAATAGACAGCATACTTACCGAAAAGCTCAAAGGTCAGCCGGACGCAAACACTTTGCTGCCGCCCGCCGCATTACAGTCGGCGCAGGAAGAGTCGAACCCCAGGAACGCCGGTCAGCCCATACCATCTGAAACTGAGGTAATGCTTTTGAAGCCCGGGAATGATAAAACTGTCTCTGAAAAACAGGAGGATAAGTCCTCGCGGGTGAATCAGGCACAGCAGGAGTCGGCAGAAGTGGCTGCGGCAGCAGAACCGCAGGCAGAGCCGTCTCCCGCCGACGAACAAAAAGTTGCGACTGAGAACGAAGCAAAAGCCGTCCCGGATAAAAATGCGAGAGTGAAAATTGTGAGAACTTATACGAAAGTGGTCGTCGATGACGCCGCAAAAAAAGTGGAATACTATATCGGCACCGGCGAATTTGACAGGGCCATCGCGAAAGTTCGCACGGCAACGGATGTTGTTAAGGAGAACCGGTCTTTAATCGGGGATGAGTTGTTTACCCAGTACAGTATCCGCCTCAAGCAGCTTGCCGACAATATTATCCACGCCAAAAAGACATCGTGATGACAAGGGTGAGAAATCACTGTTTTTGCCGGGTTTTATTAGATTGACCATCCCTGCGCCCAAGCAGCCAACAAAACGACAAAACCCCCATTTTGACGTATTGTCCGCTTGTAAAAATTTCCCAACTTCGCTATGCTTCTTGTGTTAACATTGCGGTAATAATGCTTGATTTTGAGATTGAAGTATGTGATAATATAGGACTTTGGACAATTTAATGGCATTAAAGTGGCGTGATGAACGTCAGGAACGATTTTTTACTTGCAAAAAAGGGCGTTTTCGTGTAAGCTCACTATTGAAACCTGCCGATTTACTGACGGGGGATGTAACCTACTGAAATGGCAGGATGTGCAGTGTTTTTATGAAGCAGATATTCCTGTGGAAACCAGTTTTTTAGAGGAGATTCAACCTTGAACACGCTAATACTACCGACAAGGCGACTCGTAAAAACTCTCATATTAGTCCTATTAACATCAATCCTGATGGTGACAACGGCGTTGGCGGAAGATGCTCCCAAAACAGACAAGGGTGACAAGGACAAAGTGGTCCGTCAGATAGTTGACAACTGGATTCAGATAGGGACCGAACAGTACAAACGGGGGTTCTACGCCGCAGCGGAGAAATCCTTCATGCGTGCGAAGGATTACGAGGAATCGCTGACTGCTGAGGAAAGAACCAAACTCAACGAGAGCTTGCAGAAGGCGCATAAAGCGGCGGTAGAGCTGGAAATGGCTCAGACGGCCAAGTCGGAAGCAAAGCCGGTTGTTGGGCAGCCGAAAGAACAAGCGGCGGTTGAGGTTAATGAGGTTAATAAGGTCGCCGAACCTGCGCCGGCAGTCGAGAAGACACCGGAAGTTGAGGTCGCGCCGCCGTCAGCTCAGCCGGAAGAGGAGCAGGGCTACATCGGCGTTGTTAACAGGCGTATAAGCGTAATTCGCAGCAGGGTAAAAGCTGTTGTCAATGATTCCACGGCCAAAGCCGAGGGGTTTATCGCTCAGGGGCAGTTTGACAAGGCCGGAGAGGCTGTCGAGGTTGCCGAGAGGACCGTTAATGAAAATCAGCAGCAGCTTGGTGATTATCTTTTCAATCAATACTCCGGGCAGCTGAAGCAGCTGTCGGAAAGAATAGCGGACGGGCAGAAAAAACAGGCCCAGCAAAAAGAAGATGAAAAGCGGACCAAGGCCGAGAATTCGCAGAAAGAATATAAGGAGCAGATGTCATCTGAACGCGAAAAGCGAATCAGCGACCTGTTCCAGAATGCGCGGAATTTCGAGAAGCAGAAACGATACGAGGAAGCGCTTAGCCAGATTGAAATGCTTCTTGCCATAGACCCGCAAAACAATGAGGCGCTTATAGAAAAGCAGATGCTCGAGGATAATATCAGCTATCGCAAGCAGATAGATGTTGAAAAGGAAAAAAGCAGCGAGAAATTCAAAACAGCGGTAAGAACAACTGAGGCGACGGTGCCTTTTGCCGAAGAGATGACTCATCCCAAGAACTGGCGAGAGATTATCGCCAAGCCGATGCGTCAGCAGACGGAAGAAGTGGTCGGCCAGGAACCCGCAGACGCTTCTATCGAAAAGCAGCTTGATATGGTCGTTACTCTGCAGTTTTCGCCTGAGATGCCGCTGCGTGAGGCAATAAATTTGATAAAAAATTCTGTTTCACCGCCCCTTAATATATCGGTAAACTGGGGCGATTTGTACAACAATGCCAACATTGACCAGACAACGCCGATAAATATGGACCCGCTGACAAATGTTACTGTCCGCACTGCGCTGGATTTGCTGCTGCGGTCCGTTTCGGCCGGTGTTGCCCGGCTTAGCTATGTTGTTCAGGATGGTGTTGTTATTGTTGCGACTACGACCCAGCCGCCGCCAACAATCAACATGCCAATCCGCGTTTATGATGTTACGGTAATACTGGGCCGTCCGGCTGATTATTACGTATCCTCTTCCAGCAGCGGCGGCGGCGGTCAAGGCGGCGGCGGCGGTGGCGGCGGTGGCGGCGGTGGTGGCGGCGGTGCTGGCGGCGGCGGCGGCGGACAAACTTATTATGAAACTTTCAATGAAACTGATACGGACCTCGACAGGGCGACCCTTCAGACCGAGGCCCTGAACCGGATGAATGATCTCATTACTCTTATTCAGAATACCATTGATACGACCAGCTGGATTGATCAGGGCGGAGAGGCAACTATCACTTCTTACGGAACTAACAAACTTGTTGTCCGCCAGACACTCAAGAATCATCGTGATATAGAAGAGTTGCTGAAGAATATGCGTAAAAACCTCGGCAATCAGGTTTCCATCGAAGCCAGATTCCTGACAGTCAGCGAAAACTTCCTTGAGGAAATAGGCATTGATACCTGGGGCAATTATTACATCGGTCACGGTTTAGGCACGGCTGAGTTTCAAACACAATCCATGCAAATGGCTGAACCGGTGGCAACAGGTATAGACGGCAGTTTTGATATCAGCAAAAGCACCGTTCAGTTCCCGATTAATTATCCTACGGCGACTAATCCGCAGTTTATATCGACCGGCGCTTTTATGACCTTTTTTGGCGGCAAGTTCGGGGGCATACTTGACGGCCTCGAAGCAAACTTCCTTATCAGGGCGACCCAGGCAAACCGTGATTCCGAATCGCTGGTTGCTCCTAAAGTTACCGTGCTCAGCGGAGAATCGGCTACATTGCAGGTAGTACGGACTATTCGCTTTGCGTTGCCTCCGAATGTCAGCTCCGGCACCACAACTTCCACATCGTCTTCCACTATTTCTTCCACCGGAAGCAACGTAACGAACCAATCCGGCGCAGTACTGACAGGGCCTACGCTTAATATCAGCCCGACCATTACGCCGGATAAGAAGCACGTATTGCTTGATATACATGCTGAGCTGCAGAACTTCCTCGGCTTCGATACCTCGACGTATGAGACGCCTTATGCCAGCGGCAATACCATTATAACGTATCCGTACACTATTCAACTGCCCCAGACGGAACGCTCCAGGGTTCAAACTAGGGTCAGCGTGCCCGATGGCGGAACGCTGCTGCTTGGCGGGACGAAACAAACGGCCTCAACAGAGACAGAAGTCGGCGTGCCCGTACTCAGCAAGATTCCTGTTCTGGGAAGGTTATTTACAAATCGCAGCAAGATTGCTGACAAGAAAGTCCTTTTAATACTCGTTAAGCCGACAATCATCCTTCAGGAAGAGGCCGATGCGGAGGCGGTTGCGGCTATGGAGGAACAGCATTAGGGGGTCCGTTAAAAAAACTGTCCGCATACGCAGAAAAAGTGTAACGAATTACGGGGAATGTGGACTTTAATAATGGCTGGACCTGTTGGACAGCCAGGAAAACCACTAATAATCTATTGGGGTTCGGTTATAAAAGGTTTAATCCAGGGGCAGTAACAAGAGATATGGATTATGTGAGGATGGTTATGAAAAGTAAGCTTATTTTCTGTGTATCGCTGCTTATGTTGGTTCAGGCAGCGGCTTCTGCGGCAACTATTACAGTTCCTTCGAGGACGTATCAAACAATACAGTCAGCCATTAATGCCTCCACTGACGGTGATATTGTCATATTGCAGCCGGGGGTATATACCGGCTCTGGCAATGTAAACCTCGATTTACATGGCCATGCTATTACGGTCATGAGCACGGTTAATCCTAATGACCCGTGCTGGGGCACCATCAATGCAACAATAATCGACTGCGGTGGTATGCCTTATGGTCCTGCCGCTGGCGATACCGGCAACGCGAACAGGGCATTTCAATTTGTCACCAACGAGGGCCCCGGCAGCCAGGTAATCGGCATTACCATAAAGAACGGTTATGCGCGAGGTCCAAAAGCTAAAGACGCCCAGTATGGGTTTATAGGCGACACATGGCTACATTATCCTAATATGACGATTGACAACCCGTGGGAAACCTTTCCGCCTTATGAAACACTCCCGGCAGGAATTGACCCCTGCACTTTACCGCCTGCCGCCCTAAACGGCAGTTCTGCCACCGGCAACGCGTATGGCGGCGCGATATATTGTCATAACACTTCTCCAACGATACAATATTGCGTAATTGAAAACTGCACTGTTACAGGCGCTCTGGGCGGCGCAGGTGCGGCCGGAATATCGGGTCCCTGGAATTATTATACCTGGGCGGACTTCAACTGGGTCTCGGGCGGTCCAAATTATCAGAAATTATTAGCTACCGCTACCTTGAAAAATAGTACCAATGGCCAGGCCGGTGGAAACGGCGGTATGGGTACGGGCAACGGGTATGGCGGCGCTATTGCTATGCTCGGCAACAACTGCAGCCCCGAGATTGATAACTGCCGGTTTATAAACAATTCAGCACAGGGAGCCCAGGGCGGCGCCGGCGGCGCCGGCGGCAACGCGGCGTATGCGCCGTTTTTTACCTCGGGTCTCGAAGGTGCAGGCGGAAACGCCGGGGACAGTAACGGCGAGGGCTTCGGCGGAGCAATTTATGCCGAGTCCTTTTGTCAGCCCACTTTTAATAATTGTCTATTCTCGAATAATCTTGCCAAAACGGGTCCGCGAGGTCAGGCCGGCGGACGCGGTCAGGGAAACATAAATATTGTAACTACCAACGGTGGCAGCAATAGAGTATCGGCGGGACATTCAAGTATAGTGTACGCAGCAACACCGTTTACTCTTCCAGCCGGCGGCGCAGGGTATTTTCTGAATTTATCCGGCCCAATTTTTAATGACTGCAATTTTATCAGCAACAAGGCCTATATTGCGTTCGCTGACGACCCTCTAATCAATAATGGAAACGTCGGCTGGCCTCTTTATGAGTACGACGGCGAAGACATCCTGGGATATACCGTCGGCGGAGCCATATATTTCAGTCATGATTGCCAGATAGAAATTAATACATGCGACTTCATAAAAAATGGCGGCGACGCATTGTATTTCGAACATGATTGCACCAGTTCTTCCAACACCAGTTCTGCCATAAGTAACGATGCTGCCGTGGGTAGCGGGCAACTCGGACGCAAAAACCTGTTTAAGGGTAATATCGCGCCCGATGATGTATTCATTGGGAGTTCTACCTACGGTGGGACGTTTCATATCTATATCGTGCCGTCCAGTGGCAGCGGCGGCGCGATTTATATGAACCCGAACTGTGAAGTAACCATCAGTAACTCTATTTTTAACGGAAACTCGGCAAAAGAAAACGGCGGCGCTATTGAAACTCAAAGCGACTTAACTATTTCAGATTGCGCGTTTTCAGACAACAGCGTCTCGGGAAATGGAGATTTCACGGGTTTCGGCGGTGCGGTGGATGTTTATAGTGATGGAACTGCTCTGGCAATAGACGTTAACAATTGCAGCTTCATAGGCAATAAAAGCCTCCAGGGAGGCGCACTATCAACTGAAAATTTCTACGGCGGCGCTACTTCGAACGGTTTTGATAATTGCATTTTCACCAATAATACGGCCCAGATAGGAGGCGCACTTGAGCTTTCTATGGGCCAGAGCACGGTTATGATTGCCGACAGCAATTTCAGCGGCAACACCGCGACCAGCGGCAATGGCGGCGCAATTGATTGTTTTTACACCAGCGCGGATATTAACAGCTGCGAATTTTTCAGCAATTCCACTGAGGGGACATTCACTTACGGCGGCGGTATCAATCTTGAAGGATACGATTACTCAGTAGGGGGTCACACAATCATAAATTCTTTGTTTGCAGGCAATTCGTCGAGTTACGACGGCGGAGCCATTGCCTGCGAAGATGACTCTGTAGCGCCCCTGATACAAAACTGCACCTTCAGCCAAAACACCGCGAGTCAGTCCGGCGGAAGTATTTATGCGGATTCGAGCGCGGCGCCGCAGATTAAGGACAGCATATTTCAAAAAAGCAATAAATACGCGATTTACAAAGATAACGCCGGCGGAAGCACAAAATTCAGTCTGTTCTATAATAATCCTGACGGAAATTACTATCCTGTCGGTGTAAGCGATACCAATAATTTAACGGGCAACCCCCTGTTTGTAACAGGCACGCTGGGTAATTATTACCTCAGTCAGATTGCCGCAGGTCAGACAGCCAATAGCCCCGCGGTGAACGCCGGAGACGTTAACGCTTCGGCTCTTGGCCTTAATACCAAAACTACCGCCACTAATGATGTCTGCGACAGCGGTCGGGTTGACCTAGGTTATCATTTCAGCAGGGCCGTTAATGTGCCCCAATTCAGCTTGACAACCAGTGTGGTTAGCGGAATCGGGACAATTTCGGTTTTGCCGGCGCCTTTGCCGGACGGGAACTACTATGCGGGAACGGTTGTAACAATTACGACGACGCCGCAGGCCGGCTGGGTTGTCAAACGATGGACCGGAACAGATAACGATTCCGAAGTTACCGCGACACAAACAGTTGTTATGAATTCGAACAGGGCGGTTACTGTTGAGTTTAAACAGCCGACATACCTTTATGTTGGTCCCTATAACTCATACTCCGATATCCCGAGCGCTATTACCGAGGCCAACGACGGCGATATTATAGTCGTGAGCTCGGACTTTTATAACGTCCCCGAGATTCAGTTTACAAAGGCCGTGGAACTCAGGTCCGCACAACCTGATAACCCGACTTATGTTGCCAATACGGTTCTTGATTTTGCAGGGCGTGACGGCCCGGGTATATTCTTCCCGCAGGGGATGAACTCCGGGTGTATTTTGAATGGTTTTACAATCCAGAACGTACATACTTACACAGACCCGGGAGATGACAGCTCGGGTGCCGGTCAGAACGGCGGAGATGGTCGCGGCAACAGTTTCGGCGGTATATGGATAGGTCCCGGGGCAGGCCCCATAATTAAAAACTGCATTATCACCCATAACACGCTTGACGGCGGTTTTGGAGGCAACGGCGGAAATGCCGATACGTATCATAACGCCGGTCGCGGCGGCTGGGGCGGCTGGGCCAGAGGCGCCGGGGTTTATTGCGCCGTAAACAGTTATCCTCAATTCATAAACTGCCAGATACTAAACAACCGGGTAGCCGGCGGCTTCGGAGGCACCGGCGGTAACGTTGCTAACCCTGGCGGCGCTGCGAACTACGGCGGTAACTGGAGCTCCAACGGCCTGTATAATCCGGACTATGACCCACGCGACCTGACTTATGACTGGGTCCGGGGTGATTTGTGGGCGAGGTGGACCGAGTTGGCGCCTTATATCCCTGACCCGGCTCCTAAGTTGCACGCAGGAGATAATTACAGCTGGAGAGATGATTATTGGCATTATACTTTCGGCTATATCGGCGATTACCGATATTACAGCGGCTACGGCGGCGGCGTATATGTTAATAAAGGCAGCAACGTAACGTTTACCAATTGCATAATAAGCGGTAACCTCGCCGAGGGCGGATTTAGCGGTCAGGGCGGAGTTAGGCCAAGCGGAGAACTTGAGGAACCGCGTGTAAAATATGAGATACCTGCCTTTGGCGGCGGCGTATATGTAGCCGCCACGTCGAATGTTGTGTTCAATGGATGTTTAATAAGCAACAATACGGCGTCTGACCCGAATTTTGACCATACGATAATCACGGGGGCTCATGGCGCCAGTTATCTGCCGACGGGTTATAACCCATCCAGTCATTTCCACATTGATTCGTATCTTGGTCACGGCGGCGGTGTTGCCGCTGAGGACTCGGCGACAGTTACGTTTATCGATTGTAATTTCAACAATAACAACGCCTCTCTCGGCGGCGGATTGTTTGGCTCAAATGCCTCACTGGTGGTAAACGAATGCAACTTTATGTCAAACACTGCCTACCAGGGCGGCGGTATGTTCGGCCAAAATGGTTCGATATCGATAAACGGAAGTATATTCAGCAGTAATATATCTTCTGTTGAAGCTAACGACTCCAACGTCATCGGACAGGGCGGCGCTTTGGATTTCCTGTCGGCCAATGCCAATATAGTTGACACAAACATTAGCGGGAACATTGCTCAGGAGATAGGCGGAGGCCTTTATCTGGGCGGTTCAAATTCTACGGTGATACATAACTGTATTGTTATAAATAATAGCGCAGGCCAGATGGGTGGAGCCGTTGCGGCGGGGACCTCCGCACAAGTGCAGGTCGCTAATTGCACGATTGCGAATAATATCGCTGTCGCTGATATGGGCGGAGGATTATTAAGCTCCGACGGCAGCTATGTTAACGTCATTAACAGCATTCTCTGGGACAACAAGGCCGGACTTGGCGCCAACGGCAATCAAATCGCCGTGGACGGCACTGATTCACCTGCCTCGATGCAGGTGACCTACAGCGACGTTCAGGACGCAAACGACCCGTGCGCGTGGACCAATAATGTCAATGCCCTGGACTTCGTTATCTGTTTCGACACAACCGGCAGTATGGGTGGTGATATTACTGCGGTTGGGAACGCGGCCAGCCAAATTGTCAGCAAGATTGCCGCGAGCTTTGCCAGTTACCGGCTTGCTCTTGTCGATTTCCGTGATTACCCCGACGGGAACCACGGCGCCCTGACTGACTGGGCCTACAGAGACAGAGTGAGATTCACCACCGATGCTAATGCACTTATCAATGGTATTCAGCAGCTGGTTGCCGGCGGCGGGGCAGATAACCCTGAAGCGATATATACGGCGTTGATGCATAGTATGGATCCTAATGCTCTTGTTGCAAGATTAACAGCCAATGGCTACGCTAATTATATCGACCTCAATTCGCCCGGACTGGGTGATTGGCGTCCAGGCAACATGGTTATCAGGGTAATTATGATTTTGTCAGATGCGCCTCCGCACGATCCGGAGCCATATACGAATTATGTGCTTAATGATATTATCACGGCTGCAACCGGTGAAAATCCGATTCATATTATTCCCGTGGTAATTCGCGACGACCCGACTGCGGTAAGCGCTTTGAGTCCTGTAGCAACCGGAACCGGCGGCATACTCATCCCGACCACGGACGACAGCACGGTGCCGGCCGCTGTTCTTAGAGCAATCAGTTTATTATCGCAGGTACCGACCCCGATTTTCATCGGGCCCAACAGTGTAATCAACTGGAACCCGGCCACGGTAAACTGGAATTCGGGAAGCAACAACATTAATGCGGACCCGTATTTCATAAACGGGTATTTCCTCAGCCAGATTGCCGCGGGTCAGCTTGTAAACAGCCCCTGTGTGGATACCGGCAGCGCGGATGTCAATAGTCCGGCTATTGATCTTGGGGGTTATACCACCAGGACCGACAGCGTGCCTGATATGTGCACGGTGGATATGGGGTATCACTACTCGGCGTTTACGCCTACGCAGTATTATCTCAATTTTACTGCTGTTGCCGGCAACGGCCTTGGGGCGGGTAATATCTTACCGGGCAGCGGCTATTTCGACTGGTTTAAGACCATTCCATTGCAGGTAACCATTCCAGTACCCACAGGCAGCCAGGTTCTCTGGACCGGCACCAACAATGACAATCTCACCGGGCCCACAAACTCCGTGACTATGAACGGAAACAGGACGGTTACGGTTGCCTTTGTAAGTAATTCCTGTCACCTGACAGTTGTGGTTGTTGGTAATAACGGCGGCACTGTCACGCCTATAAGCGGCACTTATGCTCGCGGGACGGTCGTTACGCTTACGGCGACGCCTGCCCCCGGCTATCGAATTGACAATTGGCAGGGTACGGATAATGATGGTTCCTATTCCCAAACCAACACCGTGACTATGAATGGAGACAAAACCGTCTATGTTACGTTCAGTTTGCCGCAGACGCTGACCGTTCCGGGCACGTACTCTTCGATTCAGGATGCTATCGAGGCGGCTCGGTCGGGTGATATCGTAAGCGTCGCGAGCGGCGTATATCACGGCACCCAGATTACAATCAACAAGGAAATTACCATAGCAAGCACGAATCCTGACGACCCCTGCGTGGTCGCAGCTACTGTTATCAGTTCCAGTGGATACGCCAACATCGCGGTTGTTTTTGAATCCGGCTCCACCGGGAATACCGTTCTCGACGGTTTCACTATCACCGGCGGCACATATAATCCGATTGACGCGATTGCTCCTACGGGGGCGGGTGCGAATGGTAATGACGGTTATTCAATCGGCGGCGGCGCTGTATATATCTATCCTGGTGCAAGCCCGACAATAAGGAATTGCGTCATCAGAGACACTAACATAACAGGCGGTAACGCTACTAACGGCAACGCCGCCGACGCCACTCATCCGGCAGGTCGAGGCGGCTGGGCCGGCGGCAGTTATGGCGGCGGTGTATTCGTTGATTCCGGAGCGAGCCCGACGTTTATCAATTGTACGGTTACCAATTGTTCGGCCAGAGGCGGTAATGCCGGTAATGGCGGCGACTCCGCAGGCACATACGGAAGTGCCGGTTACGAGGATGCTAATCACGGCGGTTCGTGGAGCGACGCCAATACTTTCCCATATCAGTCGCTTATCGGCTCCAATGGCCTGCCGTATTCCGCCGACTACGAATTCTACTCCGGACTTGGCGGCGGTGTGTTCTGCAATGCCAACAGCATGGCAACATTTATCGACTGTAACATCATAAATAATGTTGCGATCGGCGGCATGAGCGGTATCGGCGGCAACAGGCCCTATGTAAGACCTGATCCCGTTACCGCTTACAGAATACCAAGTTACGGCGGCGGCGTGTTCTGCGCAAATAATGCCAGTGTTTATTTTATCGGCTGCAATATAACAGGCAACGTATCACCAAAACCAGATGCCACCTATCACGTTGACCCGTATCTGGGCCACGGCGGCGGTATTGCCTTTGTGGACGGCGCTGATGTCCAGATCGAGAACTGCACTATAAGCGGCAACACCTCATCAGTTGGCGGCGGCGTGTTCTGGATTGGCGGGTCGCCGGCAGTGCTGAATTGCAACATAATCAATAACATCGCATACGTTGGCGGCGGTATTTACGCTACGGAAAGCTCCGGACAAATCAGTGACTGCTCGTTTAGCGGCAACTTTGCGGGCGTATCGCCCAATGACGTTGATGTAGTTGCGGGCCAGGGCGGAGGCATATTCGGCTCGTCGATGAACGCCGATATTATTGATTGCGTCCTGAACAATAACATTTCTTCGGCGTCGGGCGCCGGAATACATATTTACGGGCCCGCGAGCACCGAGACGATTATCAGGAACTGTCTGCTGACAAATAATCAGTCAGGTCGCGACGGCGCCGGCATCTCCGTCAACTGGGGCGCCATTGCTGTTGTCGAGAACTGCACACTATACGATAATCAAGTCACGGGTCTGTATGGCGTTCCCGGCGACACGGGGTTTGGCGGCGGATTATATTGCTCCTACGACGCAAGCACCGATGTCAATAACAGCATTTTCTGGGACGACAACAGTTTATTCGGTCCTGAGATTTACATAGGAACGGACACTAACCATGAGCCGACTTGCGGCAGTGTTACCATTACATACAGCGACATTCAAGGCGGCCAGGCAGGTGTATATGTAGGCAACATAGGTACCAGTTGTCCGTTTACCTGGGGAGCGGGTAACATAAACATTGACCCGCAGTTTGTGAGCGCCTCAGGCGACGATTTCCACCTGAAGAACACTACAGCCGGACAAACGGTTAACAGTCCCTGTATTGACGCAGGTGGAAATCCTGCGCAATTGCACGGGCTGTTCAAGTATACTACCTCTACTCTTGGGACGCCCGACATGGGAGTTGTGGATCTTGGTTACCATTACCCGATAGTGAACTATTGCAGACAATGGGACCTGTTTATCGATAACGCGATTGATTTCAGGGACCTGGCAGTTTTCGCATCGTCCTGGGTTGGCGCGTTAGGCAATGAAATCTATGGTTATAACATAACAGACCTGGCAGATTTTACCGAATGCTGGCTGGTGGAGCTGCCGACAGATGTAACACCACCGACGCCGAATCCTATGACATGGGCTATTCCGCCTCGCGTATCAACCGCGACGTTGAATTCGGTTGAGATGAAAGCCACTCTTGCTTCCGACGCCAGCGGAGCGGTTTATTACCAGTTTGAAGACGTAAACGGAACGCCGACCGCCTGGCAGGTTGACCCCTGCTATAAAGATACGGGCCTCAACCCAACGGGCGAGTATTGTTTCAGGGTCAGGGCGAAAGACAAATATAATAACATGACAGCCTGGTCCGATTACAACAGCTTTACGGGTCTTGGCTGTGTAACCAATATCGGCGACGTTAATGCGCCGTCGCCGGCTCCGACAATGCTCTATTTACCAAGCCCGTCAGGCAGCCGTGATGACAATTCTACCAGTCAACAGTTCCAGTGGTCAGCCAGTGAGCTTGATTGGTGGCATAAAATTGTGGTGGATGTGACCGGTATAACCGATAATGTCACCCCGGCAGACCAGATTGAAGTTCGCTTCATCTGCAGCGATTCTGACTTCAGCAGCAATAACGTGATTCCCATAACGTACCGTCCGATTCGCATAGGCCACCCAGTTTCTATTGGGGCGAGAATCCAGGATGGTGTTGGTGTTCAAGACGGCAGTTATCGGCTGACGTGGAACGGAGCCAACCAGATTGTCTATGACGTGTTTGTCAATTCATATGGCGGCGGAGTCGGCGTACCGTTGTACTGGAAAGTGTGCGTTTACGATAGTTCCGGAAACTCAATATGTTCCAGCACGAATCTGCTTTCTTCTTCTCAGTAATAACGACGAGAGGAAATAAATGAGTGAAAATAAAAGGCCCCGGTGAAAACCGGGGCCTTTTTCGTTGTGTTATTTTGCGTAGTGCAGGTCTTTTATGTGCTGGTAGCCGAAGTGGGCAAGCAGGTGGTCGAGCAGCACAATCGCGGTGTAATTTTCCGCAACGGGCCAGATTCTGGCGGTGATTGTGGGGTCACGGCGGGTTATAGCCGCCAATTGCTTGTTTTCGAGGGTGTATTTGTCGATGGTATGCTGCGGTTTTGCGATTGTGGGGGTGGGTTTGACTGCGAGACGGACGACTATCGGCTGACCTGTTGCCAGACCTCCTGTGATGCCGCCTGCGTTGTTGGTATCGAAGACCACTTTGCCGTTTTTGGCCTGCATCTGGTCGTTATCCTGATAGCCGGTCATATCTTTTACCGCCATACCAGCACCGACCTCGACTGCCTTGACTGCGCCGATACCGAGCATCCTGCCGAGTTCGGCGTCGAGCTTGCAGAAAACCGGTTCGCCAAGTCCGGTTGGCACGCCCAGTGCGACGACTTCTACCAGACCGCCCGCTGAGTCGCCGGCGGCGGAGATTTTATTGCAGGCGTCGGTCATTGCCTGTGCGGCGTCAACATCGGGGCAGTTGACGATATGGTGAACGCCGTATTTGTCTTTGACTTGTTTGGCGGTGATTTTCGGCGTTTTGTCACGTATGGCATCGATTTCTTTCTCGATTTGCGCGAAGACGGCGGCCTTTTCGAGGAACCGCATATTCATATTGACCCGTCCTTTGACGTAGATTTCCTGGTAGAAGGGGTCGAGGTCACATCGCATCTTTTTGTAATTTTCGGTTTGCTGAAATGCCTTATTGTGGTCGATATCCGGGCATCGAACGCCGGCGATTTCTTTAACATAGGCGAAGACGCTTATACCGCATTTTTTGAGGACTTTTTTCGCCACATAACCGGCGGCGACGATGGTTGAGGTGTATCGTCCGCTGAAGAATCCTGCACCGATTGAATCGTCATCGGGACCGTATTTGGTGAATGACGCCCATGAGGCATGGCCGGGGCGAGGCGTGCGGTTGGTGTCCTGATACTGCTTGACGTGGACAAAATGCCGGTCGAGGTTCGGTATCAGGATAGTCAAAGGCGTGCCGTTGGTATGGTTTTTGTTGCCCGCGTTTTCAATTGTATCCTCGGCGTTAAGCCCAGTGTAGATTATGGGTAAATCCGGCTCTTTGCGCGGGCTTGAGAGTTCATCAGCGCCTGGTTTTCGCAGGAGTAAGTCGCCGTAAATTTCCTGCTCTGTCAAGGGTATTGCCGGCGGATGGCCCTGCACGACAGCCGTTAGGCCTTCCTGATATGACCCGCCCGCAACAGTTACCTGAAACATTCTTCCGATATGGCAGCCAATCATATTTTTCTCCTTTAGCCCGTGAGATAATAATCTGGAATAACAGATAAGTCCATAAGTTGGTTATCTCACGGGCTGGATGTTAATTTTATATTTGCGCCCAGGTTCTGCATTAGTTTAGCATATTGGGGGAAAGTTACGCTCATTGCTTCGGCGGTTCCTATGGCACATTGGTCTTTCATTGCCATCGCGGCAATCGACAATGCCATTACAATGCGGTGGTCGCCACGGCCATCAAGAATCGCCGGTTTGGGTTTGCTGTGTTTGATTATGAGGCCATCGGGCAACTCCTCGGTATCGACGCCGAGTTTTTTAAGCTCCTCGGCCATACACTTGATGCGGTCTGTTTCTTTTGCCCGTGCCTGCGGGACGTTTACGAGGCGAGTTTGTCCTTCGGCGAATGCGCCGACGACTGCCATAGCAGGCAGGGCGTCCGGTGTGGCGTTCATATCGATTTCGATGCCTTTGAGCTGTGATTGTCTGACGGTTATCGAATCATTGCCGATGGTAAAGCTAGCGCCCATTGCCTTGAGGTAATCGACGACGGCCTTATCGGGCTGGCTATCGGAAAAGTCGAGACCTTTGAGAGTTACGCTATCACCAATAAGGGCTGCTGCGCACAGGAAGAACGTTGCGCTTGAGAAATCCGCGGGCACGGCGGCATCGAAGGATTTGTATTTCTGGCCGCCCCTGATTTTGAAATTCCACAAGCCGTCGTTATCGTATTTAATCGATTGTTTATCGAGCCAGTCGAGCGTCATCTGGACATATCCCGGCTCGTTGAGCAGGGTAACGTTAATGTCGGTATCTTTTTCGGCAAGCGGCGTGCACATAAGCAGTGATGTGAGATACTGGCTGCTGAACGCGGCGATTGACGTTTTGCCGCCGATTAGCCGGCCTGTTACGGTTACGGGGGCTTTGCCGTTGTTTTTCAGGCAGACGCATTTTGCTCCCAGTTCGTTTAGTGAGTTAATCAGCGGCTCGATTGGTCGCGACTGGATTTGCTCGTCGCCTGTGAAATGCGTCGTTTGGCCTGCAGGCGCAAGGGCAGCGGAACCAAGAGCGATGCGCAGCGTTGTGCCTGAGTTGCCGACATCTATGATTTCTTTTGGAGCAAGAACTTGCCCAGCGATGCCGGTAACCTTCCAGCAATCATTATTTGAGGCGTCTATTTTTGCGCCCAGCGAACGATAGCAGGATACGGACGAGAGGGTGTCGCCCGAGGCGAGCGGGCTGCGGATTGAGCTTTCGCCTTTTGCGAGCGAGGCGATTGCCACGGCGCGAATCGTGTGTGATTTCGAGCCGGGAATTGTGACTGTGCCCTTCAACCGGGATTTTCCTGCGATAAGCTGCATAGCGGGAGATATTTTAACCTGATGATTGGGATTTGTCCTGCAAAATCAGAAGTTTTGGGCTTGAGAGGCAAAATAAAACCCGCCGGATAGCTTAGGCCGGCCGGCGGGTGAGATATTCAAATGTAACTAAGTTTTAGTTCCAGACCGTGACGCCGGGGGCTGCTTTGCCATCCGGGGTGACGACGCGGAGCATGAACTGGTATTCGCCCGTGTCCTGGTCAACTTTGATTAAGAGCAGGTTTTTGCCCTTGTTGAGTTTTACCTTGTGTGTTTCCTGGTCCATTTCCATTGCGCGATATTCGTGCACAGTGGCGATTAGCTGGTGATTAAGCCAGAGCTTGTAGCCATCGTCTGAGCCAACCCTGATTTCGACATCCTTGTCCGCGTCTGAATCGAGCCAGCAGACAGAGTAAGTCAGAATCTTTTCCTGTGTTGGCTCAATGCCGAGGAAGTTTACATCGCCGAAAATGATATCGGTGCCGGTTGCGTGATAGGGCTGGAATTTTACAGTTGCTTTACCATCTATGCCGCCTCCTTTAATTACCATGCCGTTTGTGGGCACAAAAGCTACTTCGCCGCCGTTATCTTTCAGATAATCGGTGTTGAAGCCGTTGTTATCCGGTCTTTCGCCGGGATTCGGGAATGGGCCGCAAATAAGCCAGTTGGCGACAAAGCCCTGCTCTTCTGCCCAGTTCTTTGCGAGGTTAAAGGGGCCAAGTGTCGGGCCTGCTACCGCAGCGGCTGGTTTTGGTGCGGGTGCAGGTGTCGGTGCTGGTTTTGCTTCTGTTGCCGGTTTTACTGCCGGGGCGTTTGCATCTTTTGCCTTTGGGGCGGCTGCCTGAGCGTTACATCCGGCTATTATCCCGCCCAGAACTATAAAACATAATACTAACATCATAGTGTGAAACTGACTCTTGTTCATAATCCAACTCCTTTCAAAAAATGTCTGTTAAGATAGCTTCAATCCAACGCTATTTGTTCTTACTGTGTCTGTAAATTAACAATCGGGGGGGCATTCTGCAAGAGATTTTTTCTTTTCGTTCAGGCGGTTCGACTTGGCTCGCCACAGGCGGTTTGCATCTGGTTTTGCGCTCGAATGACGGCGGCGGCGTCGCTTAAGACGAGTTGTTTGACTAATTCGGCCGGGACGACGGGCAGGCCCAGATTGAAAATCTTTTCTTCCACCATTGAGGCGACGGTCCTGGCGGTCTGCCTGTGCAGGCGATGTTTGGCGACCAGGTATTCGACAATCAGGGATTTATCCCATTTGCATCGGGGCTGGTCTGAATAGTCGGCGTAAAGCTCCTCGGCGTCGGACAGCCCGTCGAGCCGACCGCGGATGACTTCAACCCGGCAGCGTTTCAGCTTTCGCTCGAAATGATGCTCGCTGACCGCTATTGCCGCCTCCTCAAAACCTGTGTCGGCGAGGACTGTTTTTATTATCGAAAGTATCTCGCGGGCGCTGATGCTGATTTGCGAATCACCAGGTTGAGCTGTGCGATAAAGAAAAAACGTTACGGCGTCCGCGATTTCCTGTGCGACGTGTATATCGGGGCGGCCTGCTGAGCCGAGGGCGTTTGCGATGGTTCCAATGACCTTAGTATGAAAATATTCCTCGCTTGTACCGTCGGCTTTGACGACTATCAGTTTTGGCGTCCTTGCCGTCATAATTGTACCCTGCACAAATTGTTCGTGCCCGGCTTACTGGAAGAGCTTCGGCTGTCCTGTATTGTCGGGCTGCGATATTGCCTGAGTTATTTCATCAATAAACTCGCCGGCGTCCTTGAAATCGCGGTAGACGCTGGCGAAACGAATATACGCCACTTTATCAACGTCACGGAGGTGTTTTATAACGCTTTCGCCGATGAAGGAGCTGGTAACCTCCTTGTCGAAGTTTTTGAAAATGTCCTCTTCCACCTTGTCGGCAATCTGGCGAATCTGCTCGGCGGAAACGGAGCGTTTGTAACAGGCCTTCTGAAGACCTACTATAACTTTTTCTCTGTCATAAGGGACACGGGAGTTGTCTTTTTTGATGACGTACATTCTGAAGCTCTCGCAGGTTTTTTCGTAAGTGGTGAAACGCTTGTGGCACGACAGGCACTGGCGTCTGCGCCGGATGATTCGTCCGCCGTCGCTGGAGCGAGAGTCGATTACTTTATCCTGCTCTTCCTTACAGAAAGGACATCTCACGGCGTTATCCCACCTCGTTTTCAATCAACCCGTATGTTAACAAAACAAACTCCGGCTGCGCTTATACACTCACAACCAGCAGACGCATTGTAAAAACACTTTGCCGAATGTGTCAAAGAAAATCCGTGAATAATCGCATTAACCCTGTTAGAAAAAAACCGTAATACGGAACTTTATGATAAATCGCAGCTTTCTAACGGGGTTAGAAAAAATCGTGATACAGGAGTTTCCCCCCACTCTTGTCTTCGACAAGAAGACGCGGGGGCGGATTTCTAACGGGGCGGGTCTGATTTTCTTTTTGACAATCCCGGTCAATCAATTAGCATAAGCGTTGTATTATAAAACCTGATTTAAGGAGCAGTCAAATGGCGTCCAACGGCAGTCAAATATCACGTCGGAAGTTCTTAGGTAAAACAACACAATTAGCGACCGGGGCTATTGCGGCAGGAATGCTGGCCTCCTGCTCAAGACCTGCGGCAGCGCCATTGGCAGGAAGCCGGGTAATCGGGGCCAATGACCGTATTAATCTTGCGATAATCGGGGTCAGGGGCCGGGGTATGAACGAGGCGGAGGGTTTTGCCAGAATACCTAATGTCAGGATAAAAACGCTATGTGATATTGATGCGAACCTTTTTGCCGAGCGGGTCAGGAAAATCGAGGATATTCAGCATTTTGCGCCTGCGACGGAGAAAGACCTCAGGCGGGTTTTCGAGGACAAGGATATAGACGCTGTGGGGGTAGCGACGCCGAATCACTGGCATGCGCTTGCGACGATTTGGGCCTGCCAGGCGGGCAAGCACGTTTTTGTTGAGAAGCCCTGTTCGCACAATATCAGGGAAGGGAGGAGAATGGTTGAGGCCGCGAGCAGGTATGGGCGAATCGTCCAGTGCGGCTTCCAGAATCGCTCACTCGGTAATGTCCAGCGGGCAATTAAGTTTTTGCACGACGGCGGAATAGGCGAGGTTTATATGGCTCGCGGGCTGTGCTTCAAGGCACGCGACCCGATTGGCAAGGTCCCCGACGGCATCGGGACAGGCCCGAGGTATAAGTACTTTGTCTGGAATAATCCGGGCGTAAACTACGACGCGGATTATATGGGCAGGGTTGATTACGATATGTGGCTGGGCCCCGCGCCGCAAAGGCCTTTCAACTATAACCGCTTTCATTATAACTGGCACTGGAACTGGGATTACGGCAACGGCGACATAGGCAACCAAGGGCCTCATCAGTTCGATATCGCACGCTGGGGGCTTAATAAAAACGAGCACCCTGTCAAGATTTCTTCGTTGGGCGGGTATTTCGGGCCTGAATCCGACCAGCAGACACCCAACACGCAGTCAGCGGTTTTCGAATACGCTGACGGCAAAATTATGCAGTTCGACGTCCGGGGGATTTTCACAAATGATGAGGCGGCGATGATAGAGGCGATTAAAAAATCCGAAGCAGCCGCAGACCCGAACACGCCGCCTAAAGTCGTGGAGGAATTAATAAAACAACAGGAGGGCATTACTGTGGGCAATCTTTTCTACGGCACAAAGGGCTGGATGTATCTCAACGGCTCGGTATGGAAGACGTATTTCGGCAGGGAAAATGAGCTGGGGCCAAGTTCCGAGACGCTGGAGGAATCGGCCAATCCGAACGACCCGGCAGGCACGGGGTCGCAGGGCCATTTCGTTAATTTTATAACCGCTCTTCGCAGCGGCAAAAAAGAGGACCTCAACTGCCCAATCGAGACCGGTTTTATGTCAACGGCTTTGCCTCACCTGGCGAATATCTCGTATCGCCTTGGCAGGACGGTTAACTTTGACGGCAAAAACGAAAAGTTCGTCGCCGACGGTCACGCCGACAAAATGATGACTCGCGACTATCGCAGACCTTACGCTGTCCCGGACAGGGTTTGATGCCGGTACGGCTTTTTTACGGCGATTTCTATTTTCGATAAGGGGGCGGAAAAGTTTGACAGTTTGAAGCCGGCAATCTACAATGCCATTTTGCCCGGCGTTTCAGTATTGTTACGGCGGGTCCCGTTAGAAAAAATCGCGATACGGAAGTTTCCAATAAATCGCGGATTTCTAACGGGACGGGTTTTTGTGTGTTTTCGACGGGATGACGACGGAATGACAAGGGAATGGCAGGCACGATAAGGGAAAATACGGGCAGGCCGGTGAAGAAGCGTTTAGAGACGGTTTCATCGGTTAAGACACAAGACCCAAGACCTAAGACCCAGGACGCGGGGGTTGCGGCGTTGACCGGGCGGATGATGCCCGAATCGCTTGCAGCCGAGGCGGCGGTGCTTGGCTCGATGGTTATTGACCCGGTCTGCATAGGGCAGGTTGTTGAGATTTTAGGCAGGGATTCGTTTTACCGGGTTGAGCACCAGTTGATTTACGATGCCATAATAGCGCTTTACGAGAAGAACCGGGGCGAGGGTATCGACGGCGTTCTGCTTCGCGATGAGCTTGAAGGCCGTAAGCAATTGGAACAGGTGGGCGGGGTAGAATATATAGGCAGGATTCTTAACTCTGTACCCAGTTCCACCAACGTCGCCTATTACGCGGGCATAGTGAAAGACAAACAACTGCTGCGAGAGCTGATACAAACCGCAACTGAAATTCTAAACGATGCTTACGACGTTGCTGGTGAATCCATCCAGAAACTAGATGAGGCGGAGCAGCGCATCTTTGCGATTACCGACAAACGCACCACGGGCCAGGTGATAAATATAAAAGACCTTGTTACTCGCGCATACGAGTTAATCGAGAAGCGCGACGGCAAACACGTTACGGGTCTGGCGACCGGCTTTACGGCGCTCGACCAGCTTACCTGCGGTCTGCAAAACGGCGAAATGACTATCATCGCGGGAAGACCCAGTATGGGTAAAACCGCGCTGGCGCTGAATATCGCGGAGAATATCGGCGTTGTTGAAAAGACGCCCGTTGCTATTTTCTCTCTCGAAATGGGCCAGCAGCAGTTAGCGGAAAGATTTCTTTGCAGCGTCAGCCAGGTTGAGAGCCAGCTTGTCCGAAAGGGAATGCTTTCGACGGAACATTATCGCCGGCTGGTTGACGCCTGCGGTATTCTTTCGGCTGCTCCAATATTTATCGACGATACATCGTCCCTTACGCCGCTGGAATTACGGGCAAAGGCAAGACGCCTGAAAAGCCAGTATGACATAAAATGCGTTTTCGTCGATTATCTGCAGTTGATGTACATGGGCGCACGCGTCGAATCACGTCAGCAGGAAATCACGACCATATCCCGCTATCTCAAGGCCCTTGCCCGCGAATTGAATATCCCCGTTGTGGTGCTTAGTCAATTGAACCGTTCGCCGGAAGGGCGCGATGGGCACCTGCCGAGGATGAGCGACCTTCGTGAAAGCGGCAGTATCGAGCAGGACGCCGATGTAGTTATGCTGCTGCACCGCGAGGATTATTATCACAGCGGGGACAAAGAATATGAGCCGAATAATATCGCCAACATTATAATAGCCAAGCAGCGAAACGGGCCGACAGGGACGGTTGACCTTACGTTCCTGGACAGGTTTACCAGGTTTGGTAACGCTTCGTTCGTGGATGACGCTTCAACAGCTTTACAGCAGGAGCCGCCCAGGGAAGAAACGCCGTTTTGACGTTGGAATTGAAAGGTAAAAGTGAAAATATCCTGGTGTAATGTTTTTGTGTTTGTGGCTTGTGTGGCGATTTTCACACAAACGGCGTGTTCGGCTGACGTGAATGATTCCAATTTAATACAGCCGGCGAATCCCGTTAGGGATGGCCAAGCCATTTTGGCTGATGCGAACGATTCCAATTTGACGCAACCGGCAAGTCCCGTTAGGGATGGCCAAGCCATTATGACTGATGCGAATGACTCCAATTTAGCACAATCGGCACCTTTGGCTGAAGTGAATGATTCCAATCAGGTAATTTCGGCGATTCGAGTCGAGGGCAACGTCAGCGTGAAGGAGCAGGATGTTCTTGCCAAGATTCGCACAAGACAGGACGAGGTTTTCAATCCTGCCATTGCGGCCGAAGACGTGAAGCGAATAGCCGAGATTAAAGGCGTTGAATACTGCTATTACAATACCAAAGCAGTTGGCGGGAAAATAGAACTGACTTTTGTCGTTGTCGAAAAAAATCTTATAAGGTCGATTGGCTTTACAGGCAATAAAACGTTTAAAGATAAAAAGCTCACAGAGAAGCTTGGTTTCAAAGTCGGCGATTATCTTGACCCGGTCCTGGCGCATACTTATGCCACAACAATTCTTGAGTTTTACCGCCAGAGTGGTTTTCCATATACCGAGGTATCGCTCGATACCGAGAAATTGTCCTCCGGCAGGCTGGTTTATGATATCAAGGAGGGGCCGCGAGTAAAAATAGACGATGTGAAATTCAGCGGCAATAAACACCTTGGGTCGCGCGAGTTAATGCAAGCCATCAAGGCCCGCACCAGAACATGGGTGGTGTTCCAGAAATACTACAATGAGGATGAGCTTACCGAGGATGTATCGAAGCTGCAGCGGGCGTATCAGAGGAAGGGTTTTCTTAACGCCAGGATTGAAGCCCAGCGTCAGTTCAACGCCGACAAGAGTAAAATACGCATTACCTTTGTCATCGAGGAAGGGATTGCTTACACGGTCGAAAATACCATTTTTACCGGCAACCAGGAGTATGACAACAAGAAGCTGTATGAGCAGATGACGCTTTTGAACGGCCAGACATACAACGAGCAGATGGCCGAAACTGATACAAAGCAGATTATTAAGCAATACAGGGAAAACGGCTTTATCGATGCAAAGGTCGAGCGGGGCATCAAGTTTGTTTCAGATAAGACGGTCGTTATTGAATACACAGTAAAAGAAGGCGGGCGTTTTCGCATAGGGCAGATAATAATTACCGGCAACGAGCAGACAAAAGACAAAGTTGTTCGCCGGGTGCTCGACGAGTATAACTTCCAGCCGGGCAAGTGGTACAACGGCGATATTGCCCGCGGAGACGGCAAGGGCGAACTCGAGAAAAACCTCCAGCAGATTGTGCTCACCGAACGCGATGGCGCGACAATCACGCCGTCCGGCTCAACCCCCGGCCAAAAAGATGCCCAGGTCAGTATTATCGAAGGCAAAACCGGGATGGTAATGTTAGGGGCTGGGATATCCAGCGACAGCGGCATTATGGGCCAGCTTACTTATGAGCAGAGGAATTTCGACATCGGCGATACGCCGCAGAGTTTGGACGATTTTGCGTCGGGCAAGGCCTTCAAAGGCGGCGGGCAGACATTGCGAATTTCCCTGCAGCCCGGAACGCAACTGAGCACGTATTCGGTCAGCTTTACTGAACCATATCTCAATGACAAGCCGGTCAGTTTGGACGTGGTCGGCTCGAGCTGGGAAAGATGGCGGGAATGTTACAACGAGGACAGATTAAAAGGATTTGTCGGTTTAGACAAGCGAGAACAGGACAAGTGGCATGAGAACATCGGGATCCGCGTGGAAGAAGTCAAAATTACTAACATTGATTACTACGCGCCCGAAGAGATAAAGAAAGTCGCAGGCGAAAATTTTCTCACCGGCGTCCGGGTTGGCGCGGGCAGGGACCTTACCGATAACAAGCTTAATCCCTCGAAGGGTCAGAATTTCGACGTATCTTACGAACAAGTTACCGGCGACTACGTTTTTGGTATTCTAAGCGGCACTTACAGAAGATATTTTACGCTATACGAGGATTTGGCGGAGCGAAAGACCATTTTGGCCACCAAACTTTTAGGGGCGAGCACTTTGGGCGATGCGCCTCCTTTTGAGAAGTTTTACGCGGGCGGCACCGGCGCTTACGGCATCCGCGGTTTCCAGTATCGCGGCGTCAGCACCAGGGGGCTTGAGACAAATATTCAACCGTGGCGTCTTCCGGAGCGAAGAGAACCAATCGGCAGCGACTGGATAATCCTGGCGAATGCCGAAGCTGCCGTTCCGCTTGTCGGCGACAGCATAGCGTTGTTATTCTTCGTTGACAGCGGCAAAATCGATACCGGCGGCTACCGCGTCGGCGCCGGCACCGGTCTCCAGATAATGATTCCGCAGTGGTTCGGACCTGTTCCAATGCGGTTTGAGCTCGCAGACCCGTTGATTAAAAGCGATGGCGACAAGACCCAGATATTCAGTTTCTCCGTCGGGACCTTGTTCTAAGGTCTGAATTATCGGGGCAGGAGGGGTTTGCGGATTTATCCGGTTTTTCGTAGAATATCCACTGTAAGGATTGATAATCAATAAGAAAGGGAAAATTATGAAGCTTAAGTCAATTGTTGTTATGGTTCTGGTAATAATAATGTCAGGTTTTATTGTGAACGCCGGCGCCGTCAGGGCGGCGGATAATAAGTGCCTGAAGATAGGTGTTGTAAGCGTCCGCAAGATATTCCAGGACTGCAAGCGTAACACCAAATACAGACAGGAAATGACCGCCGAGCGAGATAAGCTCGAAGCGGAACTTGATAGTTTGTCGAAGGATATAGACGCAAGCAAGAGCAAGTTGAAGATGCTGAAACAGGGCAGCGCGGATTATTTATCGGGGATGAAGGATGTGTTAGACAAGCAGGCGAGTTTGCAGGCCAAGCAGGAATACTTCAAACGTCAGATGGATATGCGGGAGCAGACAGTCGTTGAGCAGCTTTTCAAGGACGTCATCAAGGCAACCGGTGAAATCGCAAAAGAAAAAGGAATCGACCTGGTGCTCGAAAAAAGTGAGCCGGACCTGCCTGCGGCAAATACAAATGAGCTTACGCTGACAATCAGCACGCACAAGGTTTTGTATAGTTCCGGCTGTGAGGATATTACCGACGCAGTTATGGCGAAGGTTGACGCTAATTCGCTGTAAGCGAATTTATTGATAATCAGCAAATGTGCGAGTTATGGAACTGACGGTCAAAGAACTGGCTAATCGACTTGGGGCGGAGCTAATCGGCGAAGGGGTGAGTGTTATTCGTTCGGTTGGGCCTGTTGGTTCCGCCGACCAGGCAACGCTGACTTTTCTGGCGGACGGCAAGCATCTTGCCGAGCTGAAAAAATCCCGTTGCGGCGCCGTTATGGTCAACAAGGCAATCGAAGAATTTTCGCAACCCCAGCTGATTGTGAAAGATGTCAACGCGGCCCTGATTGAGGCGTTGAAGATTTTTGCGCCGAAACTGGAGCCGGCTGTGCCGGGCGTGGACTCGACTGCCAAAGTTGCTGCCGGCGTTAAAATCGGCAGGAATGTTTCGATTGGCCCATTTGCGGCTATCGAAAGCGGCGTTGAAGTCGGCGACGATACGATTATCGCCGCGGGCTGCAAAATCGGCCAGAACACGAAAATTGGCCGGGCTACGCGGCTCGACTGCAATGTTGTTGTTTATCATAACTGCACTATAGGAAATAACGTTATGATTCAGGCCAATACCGTTATCGGTTCTGTCGGCTTTGGTTATTCTTTCATTGAAGGCGCTCACCGGCTTATCCCGCATAATGGCGTTGTTGTTATCGAGGATTATGTGGATATAGGCGCAAACTCCTGTGTTGACAGGGCAAAATTCGGCGAGACGCGAATAGGCGCGGGCACAAAAATTGATAACCTCGTTCAGATTGCCCATAACGTGGTAATCGGCAGGTGCTGCCTGATAGCGGGCCATGTGGGCATATCCGGCAGTTGTAAAATAGGCGACGGCGTCGTTCTCGCGGGCCAGGTTGGTGTTGCAGATAATATCGAGATAGGCGCGGGCGTCATAGTCGGCGCACAGGCAGGCGTGACTAACAACGTCCGGCCGGGTAAACAAATGCTCGGCTCACCAGCAATCGAACACAGAGACGCGCTGCGGGTTATGGTCAGCAGTTTGCGACTGCCCAAACTCATCGAGCAGTTCAAACAATTATGCGCAAGGGTGGAAAAACTTGAAACTGCAAAAGACGATAGCGACCCCGACAGCCATTAGCGGCAAGGGCCTGTTTGGCGGCAAGGAGGCGTCGGTTGTTTTTCGCCCCGCCCCGGTTGAAACAGGCGTGGTTTTTGTACGCACCGATTTGGCGGAGCCGGTTCGCATCAGGGCTATCGCCTTGAATATCGGTGAACGAACCCGCCGAACCACCATAAAGAAAGGTCCCGTCAGCATCGAAACCGTCGAGCATTGCCTGGCCGCTGTTTCTGCCCTTGAAATAGATAATCTCACTATCGAAATTGACGCGCCCGAGCTGCCAGCGGCGGACTGCAGCGCCGGGGAGTTTTTCCGGGTGTTGAGCCAGGCGGGTCTCGTTGAACAGGAAGCACCGCGGCACGAATTCATAATCCAGGAACCTATTTTAATAACATCGGGCGACGCTTCGATATACGCGCTGCCGTTCGCGGACGACACACTGAATATCACATACGACCTCGACTACGGCGGACACACAGGAATCGGCAGACAAATTTACAGTTGTCGCCTTACCTCCGACAGTTTCGAAAAAAATCTCGCCCGCGCCAGGACGTTTCTTCTTGAGGTCGAGGCCAGGCAGTTCCAGTCGCACGGGATGGGGACACATCTTACGCCGAGGGATATTCTTGTTATTGATTCCGACGGTCCCATTAAAAATTCATACAGGTTTCCTGATGAATGTGTCAGGCATAAAATAGTTGACCTCATAGGCGACCTTTCTCTGGTCGGCAGGGCAGTCAAAGGCAGAATAGTTTCGTATAAAAGCGGTCATTCGCTGAATCATCAGCTTGCGCACAAGCTTTATGAGGCAGCCGAAAGGCAGGAGCGCACCGCAAAATTCGGCACAGATGCGCTGCTTGATATCCGCGCGATAACCAAAATACTCCCGCACCGCTACCCGTTTTTGCTTGTTGACAAGGTAATCGAACTTGAAAGCGACGGGTTCATAAAAGGCATAAAAAACGTAACCTACAACGAGCATTTTTTCCAGGGGCATTTCCCCGGCACGCCCATTATGCCGGGCGTTCTTGTCGTGGAGGCGATGGCCCAGATATCTGGCCTGATGTTTGCACAGCGGCTTGAGCACACGGGCAAGCTGGCGGTTTTGCTGAGTATGGACGGCGTAAAGCTTCGCAGGGCCGTGGTTCCCGGCGACCAGATTGTTCTTACCGCGGAAGCTGTTAAGAGCCATACGAGAAGCGCCCATTGTAAATGCAAGGCAACGGTCGGCGACGTTGTCGTAGCTGAATGCGAACTCAAGTTTATGCTCGTGGATAATGATAAATTATAGAATATTAAAATCGAAATACAGGATGCCAAAATGAAACAGATTCACTCAACAGCGGTTATTGAAGAAGGAGCAGTCATACAGGAAGGCGTCGTAATCGGGCCTCATTGCTTCGTGGACACCGGCTCAGTTATCGGCGAAGGGACCGTTCTCGAAGCCAGCGTAGTCATCGGTAAAAACGTCCGCATCGGAAAACGTAATCATCTGTTTCCACATTGTGTAATAGGAGGCCAGCCCCAGATACTCAATCTTGGCCCCGATGCCAAAATCGGCGGCCTGGTAATCGGCGACGACAACACAATCCGCGAACAGGTTACCATTCATCCGAGTATGCATCACGACGCCCTCACCAAAATAGGCAACTCTAATCTTATTATGATTGGCGTGCATATAGGCCACGATTGTATTCTTGAAGACAAAATTGTCCTCAGTAATTTCACGCAGGTAAGCGGTCACTGTAAAATCGGGACAGGTGTCTGGCTTTCAGGGGTGGTCCTGATTCACCAGTTTATTACCATCGGCAGATGGTGTTACGCCGCAGGTCTTGCGGGGATTAACAAGGATATTCCGCCCTTTTTGATTGTCAGCGGACACTATCCGCCTGAAGTTCGGGGCGTCAATAAGCGAGGCCTCAAACGCGCCGGGCTGAATGAGAAACAACAGAAGGCAATTCAGGATGCTTATAAACGGCTCTACCGCGATGACAAGAAGCCATTGCTGCAGAAGGCAAAGGAGATGGCCAAGGAAGCCGGTCTCGACGAGAACGTCCGCGATATGGTTGACGCCATTCTGAAAAGCAGCGAGCAGCGCTACGGCAGGTATCTCGAAAAATTCAGGTAGTATTCGATGGGCCGATGGGGGCTATCCTTAAAGGGATTGAGATGGATAAATTGCGAACCGCAGTCGTTGGCGCAGGCAAGATGGGCGAGATTCACGCCCGCGTTTACTCAGAGTTGCCCCAGAGCAATCTTGTATCAATTGTCGATGTTGATGCCGACAAGGCGAAACGGTTAGCGAAAAAATACCGCTGCGAATCAGCCCAGAATGTGACCGAATTAATCGGCAAGGTCGATGCTGTAACAATATCGGCTCCGACCACCGAGCATTTTGCGCTGGCAAAGCCGCTGATTGAGGCGGGTATCGCGGTCCTTATCGAAAAACCACTGGCAGCCGACGTGAATCAGGCAAGAGATATTGTTGCACTTGCCAAGAAGACCGGCTGTCTTGTCGCGGTAGGCCATTCCGAGCGATGCAATCCTGTTGTTCAGGCGATGAAACGGCTGCAAATCGAGCCGAAGTTTATTGAGGCGGCGAGAATAAGCCCGTATCCTTTTCGCTCAACCGATATCGGCGTTGTTCTCGATATTATGATTCACGACATCGATATTATATTGTCGCTTGCCGCGAGCAGGGTCGTCAAGGTTGACGCAGTGGGGATAGGCGTTATTGACCCGGCTAATGAAGATATTTGCAACGCCAGAATCGTTTTCGCAAACGGCTGTATCGCTAATGTCACCGCGTCGCGGCTTGCCTTGAAAACTGAACGCAAAGTTCGTGTTTTCAGCAAGCAGGCGTATCTCAGCGTCGATTATTTCAAAAAGACGGGCGTGGTAATCAAAGCCGCGCCGAATATAGACCTTGTCGAGAAAATCAGGCAGCTAAAAAAAGCGGGGACATTCGCCCTGCTTACCGCCGGCTGGCAGGACCTTCTGCACCGTGAAACTCTTGACGTTGACGATAAAGAGCCGCTTCGTCTTGAGCAGGAAGCGTTTCTGCGTGCGGTTGCAGACAAATCTCTTCGGCCTGAAGTTATCGCCGAAGAAGGTCTTGCGGCGATGGAATGCGCTGCTATGATACTTGAGTCAATGCGACAGCATAAGTGGGAATGATTGTTTATTATTGATTGATGATGGAAGGTGCTATATGAAATACAGGAACTCAGGCGTTTATCTGTTTATTGTTGCGGCTGCTTTGGTATTTTTGGCGTTTGGCTGCCGGTCAGAAAAAGGTAATCTTAAGGGGTTAAAAATGGTGAAACTGGAAACCACAAAAGGCGCAATAGTGATTGAAGTCAACGAAACAGCTGCCCCGGTAACGGCCGCCAATTTCCTGCAATACGTTAAGGATGGTTTTTACGACGGGACTATATTCCACAGGGTCAAGCCCAATTTTATGATTCAGGGCGGCGGCTTTACTCCTGATATGAAGCAAAAAACGACCCGTCCGGCGATTATTAACGAAGCCAAAAATGGTCTCAAGAACAAGCGCGGTACTATCGCTATGGCCAGATTGCCCGACCCCAACAGCGCTACGGGACAATTTTTCATTAATCTCGTTGATAACGCTTTTCTTGATTATTCTGCTCGCGACCCCGGCTACGCTGTCTTCGGGCAGGTCGTCGAAGGTATGGATGTTGTTGATGCGATTGCCAAGGTCAAGACCGGGATGAAAGGAATGTTCCAGGATGTTCCCGACGAGCCGATAATCATCAAATCAGCGAAAGTAGTATCTAAAAAGTAATGGGGGATAAAACCTTTTTTTGAAAGGGGAAACAGATGAGCAAAATCGTAAAGGTAAGTGTAATAGTCCTCGCGATTTTGCCTGTCCTGTGCAACCTGGAATCCCGCGCCGCTGATAAACAGGAGGCAGACGTACAGAAGAAAGTCGAAAACCCATACTTTGGGGCACGAGTTCTTGTCGAAGCCCTTATTGTTGAGGTCAAACCGGAGGCACTTGAAAAGGCCGGCGTTGGACCTTTGAGCAAGGAACAGGCCACGGCAGCAAAAATTCTGGATATTATCAAAGACAAGAATGCCGGCCGCATACAAAGCTCACAGAAACTGGCGATGGTAAATCCGGGACCGGCGCAAATGGATGTTTCAGGCAAAAAAGAAATTCCAACACACAAGGACGCAAATGAGAATGTTACCGGCTGGACCTCATATGCTATAGGAAGCAAAATCTCGGCCGACCTTCAAATACCACCTGATGGCAGGATATTCATTAATTTTAAAATGGATGTCAGTGGATTTAACTCAGATTCGCAAACAGAAATCCAGCATCCTGATATGTTTAGTTATTCCTGGAACAGCAGGATTACAATGAGGTCGGGCACGCCTGTCATAGCAAGTGCTATCGAGAGTAAAGACAAAGTGACATATCTGATTCTTCGGGCCCATATCGAAGAGGATAGTTTGCCTCAGGTGCTCCAGATAAAAAAATGACAGCCGAGCAGGTAATAAAGCACTTTAGGATGCAGCCGTTGCTGCAGGAGGGCGGGTTTTTTATCGAAACCTATCGTGCCGCAGAGATGCTGAAGAAAGAGATTCTGCCTGCCGGCTTATCGGGCGACCGCAATATCAGCACCGTTATTCTCTACCTCCTTACCGCCAAAACCATTTCGCTGATGCATCGGCTGAAATGCGACGAGATGTTCCATTTTTATCTGGGGAACCCCGTAACGATGCTGCAACTGCACCCAGACGGCTCAAGCGAAATTATCACCCTTGGCCATGATATCTTAAACGAGCAAAAAGTTCAGGTTCTTGTTCCTAAAGGCACATGGCAGGGGGCATTCATCCAGCCCGGCGGGAAATTTTCGCTGATGGGCTGTTCCGTCGCCCCAGGTTTTGACGAGGCCGATTTCGAGCTGGGCGACAGGGAGAAGCTGCTCGCCAGATACCCGGATATGCGGGAGCTTATCCTGCGGCTGACTCACGCTCGCTGACTTTAAGCGAGTTTCGCTTGCCCTACTAATTGATGTGCCAGTCGGCTTGGCTCAGGCAATCGGTATTTTGTCGTGCATCCCAAAACAATGCTTATCGCGTCGTCGAGGGTGCATTTGTGTCCGACTGAAACATATACCGGCTTGACGTCCGTTCGCGTTCGCAAAACCGCGCCAATTTCCTCACCTGAATCCACAAGCGGGTTACGGCTGCCTTTTTTGCTTCCCGGTTCTTCGAATGTTCCTATGAGTCGGCTTTTTGCGCAGCCAATCGTTGGTTTATCAATAAGCAACCCTATGTGCGAAGCGATTCCCAGCCGCCGAGGATGCGCAATACCCTGACCATCGACGATGAAAACATCTGGTGTTGTTTTGAGTTTCTCGATTGCGTCGATGCACACCGGCGCCTCTCGAAACGACAGCAAACCCGGTATGTATGGGAAAACGACTTTGCGGCTGGCTGTTGTTGTCTCGATAACTGAAAAGTCAGAAGTATCAATCACGATTGCTGCGGCGAATATTCTTTTACCTTCTTTGCTGAACGCGCAATCCAGGCCGACGATTATTGTCGGCTTTTTCTTCATCGCGGTAAAACGCACCCGTGAGGCCAAACGATGCTGTATCTCTATCGCCTCTTTATAAGACAAATCCCATTCGTGAAGGTTTCTTGCTTTCATTTTAAACAGGAATGGCGAAAAACTGTTTTGTCGTGACTGTGACCGCTCCGGCGAATTTGTCCAATTCCATTCCCCTTAGCGCCGCTACAAACTTTGCCGTGTGGATGAGCAGCGCCGGCTCGTTGACCTTCTGTTTTCGCATCGGCTCTGGCGATAAGTAGGGGGCATCCGTCTCAATCATCAGCCGGTCGAGTGGGACGTATTTTGCGACCTCGCGGGTTGTCTCGGCGTTTTTGAATGTTACTACTCCCGTCAGTGAGATATACCAACCCTTGTCCAAAATGATTTTCGCCTGCTGGAGATTACCGGAGTAACAATGAAAAATCAATCCCTTCAGGCCCGATTCATTTACTTCAAGAATCTCCATCGTCTCGTTGAACGCCTCCCGCGAATGAATCACAACCGGAAGATTCTTTTCTTTTGCGATTTCAATGTGCTGAATGAAGCTATCCTGCTGTTGCTGGGGTGATGAAAAATCGTAATGCAAATCCAGTCCCGTTTCGCCGATTGCGACGACTTTTTTATTCTGCGCGAGCTCTTTTATCTGGGCGATTGTTGGCTGGTCCGCTGATTTTGCATTGTGAGGGTGAATCGCTACGGTCGCGAACATATTTTCAAACCGGCCTGCCAGTTCCACCGCCTTTTGGCTGTCCGCCAAATCTGTTCCAATAGTTACCCAGCCCGTAATGCCGGCATCTCTGCTTCGCTTGAGGACAGCATCGATATCCGCGAACGGCTCATACGTCAAATGACAATGTGCGTCTATCAGATTCATATACCTATCTTACGAAAGCGTTTTTGTAATGACGGAATTCAGCTGGGCCGCGTTGGCCGAGCGTTATGGTAACAATATCGAAACGATATGGCCGATTCTCGATTTCGTTGGTTGCGATAAAGTAACGGGCTGTCTTTGTCATCCTGTCCATCTTCGGCTTTGTGATTACCGATTCGGTCGGGGTGAATTCCTCATCGGCTCTTGTCTTGACTTCGACAAAAACAATCGACCGGTCGCTATCCACCATAATCAGGTCGATTTCGCCGGCCTTGCAGGCATAGTTGCGTGTGAGGGTTTTAAGACCTTTTTGTTTGAGGAATTTCTCGCATTGCCGCTCCCCCCATTTGCCGAGCAGCTTAATATCTTTAAGCAGCTTACTCCTCTGGAAAATTAATCCGAGCAAAAATCAGCAATCCTTAAACCTGTCCTGAGCTTGTCGAAGTATATGCAATCAGCAATTATTTAGCTGACCACAGTATGTTCGCTGTGTTCCTGGACGAGCTTGGTTGACTTACCTGTTCGCTCGCGGAGGTAATACAGTTTCGCTCTTCTGGTCTTGCCGCTTCGGGTCGCCTTGATATCGACGATATTGGGCGAGTGTATGGGGAATATCCTTTCGACGCCTTCGCCCGCGACGATTCTGCGGACCGTGAAGGTCGAACTGATGCCCCGGCCTTTGCGGGCGATGACCGTGCCCGAAAAGATGCCGATACGCTCCTTGTCGCCTTCTTTGATTCTGCAATGGACGTCAACTATGTCCCCGATTTCAAAATGCGGAATATCCTTCTTCAGGCATTTGCTTTCAACCTTGTCGAGTAATGCTGTATTCACTTTGTAACTCCTGATACTAACTGAACTTATGGCAAAACCAGCCGGGCTGGGTTTTCTGCGAGCAAATTACGCCCGCCCCGAAAACCAGCAATTATAACCGTTTTCGCGGTGATAACAAGCGTTTTTCTCAAAAAAATACCGGCACCGATAATTGACCGGGACAAATTTACAGACCCTTACGGGGCGAGATTAGTTTAATAATTTGGGGCGGCGTTCGGCATCTTTTTCTCCCATTTTCAGCGCTCCAAGCGCCTTGGGTTGTAATTTTGGTCAACAACCGAATTCACCGCCCCTTAGTATGTAGTATTACTGCCGCATTGATGATGGCACTTCAACCATACTTTTTTGCGGACAGTATGAAAATAGGCAAATTGCTTGATATTCATTGCCAAATTGCCTATGCAGGCAGAAGGTATAAGATATGCCTGTTTTCAGGGTTAATTTGGTGTTTGAAAAAAGCGGCGGGGCCGTTGAAAAAGCCCCGCCGTTGTATGCTTGGTTTGTTGTGACTTAGCCGTGAACTTTTTTGAAGCCCTTCAGAGATAATTCAGCGGCTTCAAGCTGCGGATATGCACCGGATTCTTCCTCAATGATGTAACGTTGAGTGCCGCCTGTGGTTTCGCAAATCTCAAAGAGCTCTTTCCATTTTATGTCACCTTCGCCGATGACGACCTTTTTGTTAGTCGCGGAGTATTCCTTGAGGTGGATAGTTAAGGCGCGGCCAGGATATTTTTTGAGAACAGCGATGGGGTCGCCTCCGCCCTGCATGCAGTTGCCCGTATCGAGCTGCATAACCACTTCCTTATTGGTGTTGCCGAAAAGAATGTCCCAGGGGGTTTCATCGCCTATTTTTGCGAAGTCGCCGGCGTGTGAATGGTAGCCAATATGCACGCCTTCCGACCGTGTTTTGTCCGCAAGCTCATTGAAGGTTTTGGCCTTTTCGAGCCAGGCGGCTTTGGTGGTCAATTGTTTTCTCTCCAGGTAGGGCACGATGACGAATTTATTGCCGATTGTTTTGTTATATTCCATTGTAGCCGCGAGTTTTTCATTCGAGAGTAAATCAAGTGCGGTATGCGAGCCGAGGCAAAGCAGACCGTTGTCGTCGAGCATCTTGCGGACATCCTTTGCCGAGCGGTCGAAGAATCCCGCGAATTCCACGCCGTTATAGCCCATCTTGGCTACTTTTGCGATTGTGCCGGGGAAGTCCTTTTTACATTCTTCCCTGACCGTCCACAGTTGCAGCCCTACGGGGAGTTGCTTTTTTGCCTCAATTGCTTTTTTCATTTCTTCCGCTCCTTTGGCGATTGCCTCTAACGAGCAAATGCCGGCACACGCGACCAGCCCGGATTTTAGAATTGTTCGACGTGACAAGTTTTCGATTTTCATTTTTCACCTCACATTATGATGAATTTTTCAACAGGGCCAACGCCCCCGCGTTTGTTTCCACGACAAATGTAATTTTATAATGTATTGTGTCGATAGGCAAACTGTTTTTTGACGCTGATTTACCCTGCGAGATAGCGAAGCGGCATCTCATGGGGTGAACGCAGATTTACGCTACTTTTGTCAGCCGGGGGCGTACTTCATTTACAAGTAGGCAACCCCGAACCCGCCACTCCTTTACTTCTCGGCTTGGATGCGGTGATGGTAGCCAGAAGGCGTTAAATCTCTCCGTTTTTCCTTGCCTGTCTGATTGTGAAGCATATAATTAAAATCGCCTTTGGCTGGGGGCAAAAGGCAAATAGGAGACCAAATATGAAACGATTGCTTTTGGTATTCGGGTTGGGGTTGGTGTTTTTCGTTGGTTGCGAACAAATGAACAAAACGATGGCCTCCTGGGTGGGGCACAATTTCAACGAGGTAGTTGCGAGCTGGGGGCCGCCACAGAGCATTATGGACGACGGCAAGGGCGGCAAGATTATGACGTGGAGTTATGCTCAAACAATTACTACTTCTCCGGGTTACGCAAATTCACAGACAACGAGCAATAACGCCCAGTACCCCGGCGGCACTCTTGATACGCACACAACCTATCAACCTCCACAAACGCAGACCGTAGTAAAAACTCGCACTTTCTGGGTGGATGGGAATGGAAAGATTTATAATTGGGCGTGGAGAGGACTTTAAAGATTAACCCTTCAGCTTCGCTATCTACCAAAAGCTTTAGTTTGTCTTGGACAGTTTTTGCTCTATCGCGTCAGTCTGTTTCGTCAAGTCCGCGATCGCCTTATTCTCAAAACAGAAAGGGGGCATACCCCTTTTAAAATTCCATTCTTAAGGAACTGTCATTCGTATCTGTCCACAGTTTAACGTTAGCGAAAGGAAAATATCATGGATTGCTGTTTCGATTGGTGCACATTTTATAGCGACCTATCCTTGGGTATTATAAGCTCAGTATTTGCGTCTATATTCACAGCAGTCATAATTTATTGGTATCGGAGGCGACAAGATAAGAAAATGTTTTCCAGAGCGGCGGGCAAATTTTTAGGGTATACACCTCTCGAACAAAATCCAAGAAAGCTATCTGAAGGTCCGAAAAGCGAAGCACAGATATTTTATGAAGGTAAAAATAGACTCCGAATACAATTAACGCATGATGATGGCAAAAGAACTTGGGAAGGATTGATCACACTGGAAAATGAGCATTATGGTTCTCTTGCTTGGCAATATATCAATATGCCGTCCGGACAATATGAATTTGGATTCAAAAGGTGTATTATTAGTAGCGACGGTAATGAGGTTATGCTTATTCAGGAAGCACAACCAAAGCAAGACGGCGAAGTGCGATATGGTAGAGAAATTCTGATTCGAAAGAAATGATGGTGTTGGGGTAAAAAAGGTGGACATTCTGCTTTTATGTCTTTTAAAATAACCGTGGAGTGGTTCATCAAGGTTGCTATGCCGCCATTCGCTCCCAATGTCACAGTTCTTTGGTCAAAAAGCGGAGATGGAAGAGAATTTAAAGAAAACGCAACCTGATCGATGCTTATTAAAACAAAGTTAATGCTACCAATATCATTTCAGTAAATCCGGACGGTTTTGTCGAGTTCTTTCGAGTGATTGTTGTCTGCGCCATTTTTCGATTTCGCCGTGATGGCCTGAAAGCAAAATGTCGGGAACGGTCAATCCCCGGAATGTCTCAGGCCTTGTGTATTGCGGATATTCCAGGCCGCCCGCGGTGAGCGAAGCCGAACCGCCGTTTGAGGTTTCACTGAATGTTTCATTTTCCGCTGACCCCTCACCCCCCAGCGCACCGGGCAGCAGGCGAACCACCGTGTCGATAATGACCATCGCGGCCAATTCCCCGCCTGAAAGCACATAGTCGCCGATTGAGATTTGTTCGGCGTTTAAGCCCGTTCTGATTCGTTCGTCGAACCCCTCGTAATGGCCTGCGATGAGGATGAGCCGTTTTTCACCGGCAAGTTCAGCGGCTAATTTTTGTGTGAAGGGTTTACCCTGTGGGGTGAGCAGGATTACGCGGGGTTTATCCGGGGAAAGTTTTTCGACCTGTTCAAAGCAGTCGAATACCGGCTGGCACATCATCACCATTCCCGGCCCACCACCGTATGGCCGGTCGTCAACCTTCTTGTGTTTGTCTTTGGAGGAATCACGGATGTTCGTCAGGACGATATCGACTAAACAAGCGTCTTTTGCCCGCTTGAGTATCGAGTGGCTCAGCGGCGACTCGAACATCTCCGGAAACAGCGTTAAAACATCAATCCGCATCGTCGGCATCCTGATACGAAAGCCCCCGGTTTTTGGCCGGGGGTTCGGTTTGTAATTTTATTTTACGCCTGAGCCTTGCGGCCGTTATTTCTTTTCGGCTTCCGGTGCTGCCTGTGGTGAGCTTGTCGAACCCGCACCTTTTGCCGGCTTTTCTTCGGTCTTGCGTTCCGATTTCAGGAACGGTAATCCTGCTGCCCTTGCCCGTTTTCTCGCCAATGTCCGACGGGTTTTCTTTTCTGCCGCGTATTTATGCTTGATACCCTTGCGGAGCAGCATTTCTGATACCGAGTCCGAAGGTACCGCGCCTTTATCGAGCCAGAACTTGACTCGCTCAAGATCCAGAACTAACTGCTTATCGGCTGCTTTTTCGAGCGGGTCATAATGCCCTAATTTCTCGATGATGCTGCCGTCGCGCGGCGTCCGGCTGTCTATCACGTTAATCCGGAAAAACGGCCTGTGCCGCCTTCCGTGCCGCGACATCCTGATTTTTACTGACATAAGCTTATCCTTTCTAATTACGTTTATATTAAATTCCCGCTCCCGTTAGGGATGGCTTAGCCAATTGGCCATACATTGGGCCGCGGGACACGTTAGCCGGTAAAAGTTGAAAGTATAGCAGAATCCGCCTCAAATGACAATGCCAATTTTCTGCTATTTGGGGGGCTATTTGATGTCCATCGCATGCATTTTCCGCAATTCCTTCAGTTCGTATTGCCGTTTAATTGAGCGAAACAGACCCGCGGGCAAAACCGAGCAAAGGAGACCCAGCAGCAGCAGCGGATAATAAACGGCATACGGCTGAGAAGAGGCAAGTGCCGCCAAACCGACCGCAAGCGACGCTATGCCCAATACGAACATTGCGCCAAGCAGGGATAGACATACTTTTCGGGCAATCCCGATACCAGCCAGGACTCCGATGGCAGCCCCTGTAAGGCCGACGGCTGTGCCGGCTATGCCGCCGACCAGACCGCCAGTCCGGTCGGTCCACCACGCATTTGAAGCGGTGTTTGTTTTGGTTACGGCTGATTCCACTTCTTTGAACTGGACGAGTTTAAGCGGGCCAAGATAAACGATACCAGAGGGCAATACAACATTAAACTCAAGTTTGACCGGGCGCATTTTTGTGGTGTTGTCTATGTAGAAAGGCAGCGTGAACGGCCGCCAGCCGGACGAACCGGTCAATGACTGCATTGGGCCGGAATCTCCAAGAGTTCGACTGAAATACATCTTGCCGTCAGGAAAGTAATTCCATATTTCAAGATAGCCCGTATCTTTAACGTAACTATACCTGACCTGCCCGGTTATCGCATAGCTTGCCGCCGTGATGCACGGGTCACTGATAGTCAAAATGGCGAATGTCTTTTTTACGCCTGCCGGGTTTCCTACTTGAAGCTGCGCAAAGGGGCAATTAGCATCTGCTTCGATTAATTTGCCGACAGCCAACTTGCCTCGCAGGTTCGGGTCCGACCAGTTGATTTCGCGCAAGGTATCCTCAGCAAAACCTGCTTGTGGGTGATGGTGATATGATAAAAACAACACAGCAACGGAAAATCCGATGAAAGTAATGAAAGCAAGGGCGAGCAAACCGAGGAATAACATTACATATTTCATTTTTGGGCCTCCATTTCTTTTTTGTGGGCTGTAAGCAATGTCTTGAATGTTGCTATGTCGATTTTACCTTCCGCGCAGAATGAACGTATGAGGATTTCAAATTCCCCTGCCTTATCAAAGGCATCAAAAATTTTGATTTTTTCAATCAGTCGGTCTAATCGCAGTCGTACTGTTGGATAACTGATGTCGTATATCTCTGCCAGCTCTTTTAGCGAACCCGAGGCAAGAAGGAACCTTTTGAGGAATCCTATGTCTTCTTCTGTCAAAAGCTGTATCCAATTGCCTACCTGTTTTTCCTGGTCCATTATCGTAACCTTTCACTAATATTAAACTATATATCAAATATAACATTGATATTATTAAAGTCAAGCTTAATTTTATTGATTTTTAGAAAATATTACCCACCTAAGAATCTGTGGTCGGGATGGGTTAAAATATTATCTATGACCTTTGTTTGGCGTGCAAAGCATAACCATTGATGAAAATAGCGAACATGGCGGGGTCAACTTTTGCGTCGTCGGCGATTTTACGCACCTGGTCATCGGTAAGATTAGCGGCGTTTTGCTTTTCCTGAGCGGTCATAATAGCCACCGCCCGGCGTAATTGTTCCAATTCCTCCGCGGTTGGGCTTGCCAACATACCAAGCTCGCTTATTCCTTCGTTATCTTTGAACTGCTCGCGCACGATTCGGCCGTATTCGTTGCCTACAAATTGCGTCAGCTTATCGAGGTACTGGCTGATTGAGATGTTCTGGGTTACCGCCGTATTTTTTTACCTCTGCGGATTATGATTTGTTTTCTTCTGGAGCGTTGTTTGATTTTCTTGCCGGATGCCATAGCTGCGCTCATCGATTCGAGATTGAAGCCGCCCGAAAACAGCGCCTTTAAGCCCGCCATTTTCCCTCCCGACAGCGTCTTGAGCATATCCCTGCTGCGCACAAACTGTTTGACCAGTCCTGATACGTCGTGCGGCTGTGTCCCTGAGCCGGCGGCAATCCGTCTGCGTCTCGACGAATCGATAACGTCCGGGTCCTGGCGTTCCTGGAGTGTCATCGAATAAACGATTCCCTCCATTTTTTTAAGCTCGTTCTCGTCGAAATCCATATCGCCCAGTTCCGAAGCGCCGGGCATCATCTTCATCAGGTCTTTCATTCCCCCCATTTTTTTGACTGCCTGCATTTGCTGGAGGAAATCATCGAAGCCGAAGCTGCCCTTGGCCATTTTTTCCTGTAATTTAGCGGCTTCCTCGGCGTCGAAATGTTCCTGTGCCTTCTCGACGAGGGAGACGATATCACCCATACCGAGGATTCTGCCTGCCATGCGGTCGGGGTGGAATTCTTCGAGTTTTTCGAGCTTTTCGCCTACGCCGATGAATTTTATGGGTTTGCCCGTTACCGCTTTTATGCTGAGTGCAGCTCCGCCTCTGGCGTCGCCGTCCAATTTTGTCAGGATAACACCGTCGAGCTCCAGCCGCGAATTGAATTCCTTTGCAGAATTGACCGCGTCCTGACCGGTCATGGCGTCGCAGACGAGGTAAATCTGATGCGGCTGAACCGCCTTTGCGACGTCGCTTATCTGCGTCATCATTTCTTCGTCAACGTGCAGCCGGCCGGCGGTATCCAAAATCACAACGTCAACGCCGGTTGTTTTGGCGTGCTGGACGGCGTTTTTCGCGACCTTCACCGCGTCATGGCTTTGCTCGCTGTAAACCGGGATATTTAACTGCTGGCCAAGGGTAATCAACTGGTCGATAGCGGCAGGTCTCTGCAAATCGTCGGCAACAAGCATCGGTTTCTTGCCGTTATCCATAACATATTTTGCCAGTTTCGCGGCTGTGGTTGTTTTGCCGCAGCCCTGAAGACCTGCCAAAAGTATCAGCGTCGGCCCGGGCGAGACGTAATAAATCTGCGTATCCACAGGTCCCATCAGCTTGGTCAATTCATCGTTGACTATCTTGACGAAGACCTGTCCGGGATGCAGCGACTTGATGACCTCTGCGCCCATAGCCGCCTGGGTAACGTCCTTGCAGAATTGTTTGACGACCTGGTAATTGACGTCGGCTTCCAACAGCGCCTTGCGAACGTCGCGCACCGCGTCCGAAACGTTGGCTTCGGTTATCCTGCCCCTGCCCGAAAGCGTCCTGAACACCGACCCGAATTTTTGCGTTAATGCGTCAAACACAAGTTTTCAAACTTTCCTGATTAATAAAACCATACCGGACAATTAAGATTATAAGGTCATCTGGCTGTTTTTTCAACGCTCAAATGCTGCCGGCCGGTGAAACGGATGGTAATATGTTGATAGCCAGTGTGATATCTTGCACGTTCATCAATTCTTTATTATCATATTTCGTAAATGACCCCAGGACCGCGGATAAAACAAAGGAACAATCGCACATCGGCTACGGTCAGCGGCGGTATCAAGCCAACTGACGATATCCCGGTAACCTTGCGGTATGAACGGCTTGTTATTGCCGGGCTTTGTCTTGCCGCTGCGATTCGCGTTTTTGTCTTCAGCGCCGCATTTCCATTTTTTAATAACGTTGACGAAGTAGCCCATTTTGACCTGGTTTTCAAGTATTCCTGCGGTCATCTGCCTGCCGCGCCGCTGGAGAAATACGACCCGGTGGCCGTTGAAATTATCGCCAATTCGGGAGGAGGGGGGGAGTTCCTGGGTGACCACATTGACAAAACTCCCGACATTTTGGTGAAGGAAATTGATTTCCTGACAAACGCCTACAATTATGAAACATGGTCATTCCCCTCATACTATCTTTTGGCGGGGCTGTGGTGCCGGTTAGGCGAATCGCTGGCGATAAAAGGCGCCGAATTACTTTACTGGATTCGTTTTTTTGACGTTCCTCTCATGGCTGTTTTCGTGTGGCTGTCGTG
>JBEKHA010000007.1:0-203864 GCA_050012515.1 Sedimentisphaerales bacterium
GGCGAAAAGACGAGGACAGACGGAAAGAGCTGGCGAGACGCTTCTAACGGGGGGTGGTTTTCGTGGGAGATAAAGGTGCAGGCGGGGCAGGCAGAGGAGCTGCATGTCAAATATTGGGGCGGTGACGCAGGGGGGCGAGAGTTTGACATCTTCGTGGACGGCGAGAAGCTGGCGACGCAGAAACTTGAAAACAACAGGCCGGGGGAGTATTACGAAGAAATATATCCCTTGCCGGCCCGAATGACACAGGGCAAAGAAAAAGTTACGGTCAAGTTCCTAGCGCATCCGAGCAAGATGGCAGGCGGGGTTTTCGGTTGTGCCATTCTTAGCTCAGGAAAATGAAAAGGGAACTGAGGGGCTGAGGCCCATTCTGCAAATGGATTCCCGCCTCTGTTTTCGCAGGGCTGACAACCTTGCGCGGGAATAACAACGATTGAGGCATCGCCGTTCCGGCGACGGCTAAACTGATTATTTAGACAAATACTTATGGATTGATTGTGCGGCTTTTTTGCCGTCGCCCATCGCCAAAATTACCGTAGCCGAGCCGCGGACGATGTCGCCGCCGGCGAATACGCCGGGGATAGCAGTCATAAGGTTCTCGTCGGTTTCGATATAGCCCCACTTGTTGAGTTTCAGCCCCGGAGTAGTTTTGGTCAGCAGCGGATTTGCCCTGATACCTATCGCTACAATCACAAGGTCGCAATCGATTACGAATTCCGAGCCGGGAATTGGCACAGGCCGCCGTCTGCCCGAGGCATCCGGCTCACCCAATTGCATCCTGATACACTTCAGCCCTGCAACCCAGCCGTCTTTGTCGCCGAGGACTTCCAGCGGCGCAGTCAGCATCTCGAACCTGATTGTTTCCTCTTCCGCGTGATGAACTTCCTCGACGCGGGCAGGCATTTCTTTTCTGCCGCGACGATAAACAATTATGCTCTCATCCGCGCCTAATCGTTTGCTCGTCCGCACCGCGTCCATAGCGGTATTGCCGCCCCCGATAACGCAAACGCGTTTGCCCCGTATAATCGGCGTGTCCGATTCAGGGTTGTATGCCTCCATAAGATTAGCACGCGTGAGATATTCATTCGCAGAATAAACCCCCTTGAAGTTCTCGCCCGGGATATTCATAAACTCAGGCAGCCCCGCGCCGACTGCCACAAAAACGGCTTCGAATTTTTCATCATTCATAAGCTGCGGTATCGTTACCGTCCTGCCCACGATGACGTTTGTCTCGATATTTACGTCCAGTGCCTTGAGATTGCGAATCTCCGCATCGACGATTTTCTTGGGCATACGAAATTCCGGTATTCCATAAACAAGCACGCCGCCCGCCTTGTGAAACGCCTCGAAAATGGTTACATCGTAACCGAGTTTGGCCAACTGGCCCGCGCAGGTAATACCCGCCGGCCCAGAACCAATACACGCAACCTTTTTACCTGTTTTCTTCATCCTGTCTTGGGTCTGGGGTCTTAGGTCTTTGGTCTGGCGCTGCATCTGGTAATCGGCGACAAATCGTTCGAGCCAGCCGATTGCCACAGGCGCCTCGCTTTTGCATCGCACGCATAACGCCTCGCACTGAATTTCCTGCGGGCACACCCGCCCTGTTACCGCGGGCAGGTCGTTATCCCTGCGAACCAGCTCCGCCGCCGCGAGAAAATCACCTTCCGCGATGAGCTTTGCAAAACCGGGTATATCGATACCGACCGGACAGCCCTCGACGCACTTCGGATTTTTACATTGAAGGCATCGCTGCGCCTCGCGGATTGCGACCTGCTCAGAAAGACCCAGGTTGACCTCTTTGAAGTCCCTGCTTCGCTCAATGCCGTCACGCTGCGGCATCTGCTGTCGCGGTATCGCCATCCGTTCTTTCGCGGTCAATTTTTTCATTTCCTTACTCATTCTTGTTCTACAATTCCCTGCTATCCTGATAACCTGATAACCTTTTTTTACTTTTTCCTTTTTGCTTTTTACTTTTTTATTTTGGGTCTTATGTCTGAATCTTACATTTATGCTCTTCGTATTTTTTGTTTTCGTGGCCCTTATAGGTTTTCAACCTGTCCATCAGCTCATTGAAGTCAACCTTGTGCCCGTCGAATTCAGGGCCATCGACGCAGGCGAACTTACGTTTGCCGTCAATAGTTACCCGGCAGCCCCCGCACATCCCCGTCCCGTCAACCATAACCGGGTTCAAACTTACGATAGTCGGAATATTCATTGGCCGGGTCAGTTCCGCTACCGCCTTCATCATTATTACAGGCCCCGCGCAGTAAACAGCATCGACCTTACCATTGGGAGTTTCGATTAGTTCGCGCAGTGCGTCTGTTACGAGTCCCTTTTTACCCGATGAGCCGTCATCGGTTATGACAATCAACTGGTCACTTGTCGAGCCGAGCAGTTGTTCGAGAATGACTAATTCTTTGGTGCGTGCGCCGATAATGCTGATTATTTTATTTCCCGCCTGCCGCAGCGCGACCGCCTGCGGATACACGACCGCTGTTCCCAGCCCGCCCCCTATTACCGCTACCGTCCCGTATTTGGCAATATGACTTGGCTGCCCCAGCGGCCCCGCAACATCCGCGAAGTATCCGCCCTTTTGCAGCGTCGTCATCTCAAGCGTGCTTTTGCCGACCGTCTGCACAATCAGCGTGATTGTGCCTGTCGCGGCGTTGACATCCGCAATTGTAAGAGGTATGCGCTCCGAATGTTCAAGTGCCCGGACGATTACAAACTGTCCGCACAGCCGGGATTTAGCGATTCGCGGCGCCTTTATCTCATACCGGGTCACATTCGGCCCAAGCGTCTGTTTATCCACAATTTCAAACATATATTTGGCAGCTCCTGCCATAACAATGAATAAAAATCAACAGGAAACAAAGGATTATACTCTTCTCCTTCGACTAACAAAAATTAAAAATGCAGGTCAAATCAATTAGAGGTTCTTATATTATACGCCTGAGAGGATGAGGGAGGTTAAGCAATGCGGATTCCCCCCAACGCATAAACGATTTTTTGGTGCAATTTGGGCAGGCAAGCCGACAATAGAAGAAGCAGATAAAAAGGCAAAAAGAAATAATCAGTGAAATCTGCGTAATCTGTGGTTTAAATTATGGCTGAAACGGCAACAACACTGGTCGAGTTGGATTATAAAGAAAACCTCGGCTGGCGAATAGGCATAGTCGTCATTATCCTTATGGCAATAGGCACGGTCTTCGTCTTCTCCGCGGGTGTCGAGGTCTCCAAAGGCGTCAACCTGTCGCATTTTTATCAATCCGCCAACCTGCGAAAAGTCCTGTTTTTCCCCTTGGCCGTCGCGGTAATGCTGCTCGTATCGCGTATCGATTACCGGCGATTCAATCTCGATAAGGGCCTGTGGCGTTCACCCATTACCTATTTATTCGGCATAAGCGTAATTTTGCTGGTATTAGTGCTCATCCCCCATATTGGCTCGCAAATCAACCAAGCCAGACGCTGGCTCCGAATCCCCCTTGGCCCCGCAACAATCAGTTTTCAGCCCTCGGAACTGGCAAAATGGACGGTAATTTTCTCGCTATCGGCCTTCTGCGTCAAATACGGCGACCGCCTCGCGTTCTTCAAACGAGGCCTTTTGCCCGTTTGCATCGTCCTGGGCCTGGTAGTAGGACTTATCATAATCGAGGACTTCGGCTCAGCAGCCCTGATTGCAATGCTCGCCTTTTTCATATTATTGATAGGCGGGGCGAACTGGCGGTATCTCGTTACCCCGCTGCCAGTAGCCGCAATTGGTTTTGCCGCCGCCATCCTCGCCTCACCCACCCGAAGGATGCGAATCTTCGCCTTTTTGCACCCCGACCAATTGACCGGCTCATCGAATTACCAGGCGAGCCAGTCGCTCATCGCCATCGGCTCAGGCGGCTTCTTCGGCAAAGGCCTCGGTATGGGCGTTTGCAAATACGGCCATCTCCCCGAAGATACATCTGACTTTATTTTCTCAATTATCGCCGAAGAAATGGGGCTGGTCGGCACCTTAACAGTCATTGCGCTTTTCATCATACTTATCGTTTTGGGAGTTATGGTAATAAATCGCTGCAAAGAGCCCTTTGGCAAACTGCTCGCGACAAGCATCGTCCTCGCCATCGGCTTTCAGGCCGCACTTAACATCGGCGTCGTTACCGTCATCCTGCCCACAAAAGGTCTCCCCCTGCCCTTCGTCAGCGCGGGCGGAACAAGTATGCTTCTGTCCGCAGCCGCCGTCGGCGTACTTTTGAATATTGCATCACAATGTGAAAAAACACAGCTCAGGGAGGACGCGTAATGACAGGCAAAAGCGTCTTCTTCGCAGGCGGAGGAACGGGCGGGCACATTTACCCCGCGGTGGCAGTAGCGGAGAAAATTGCCGAACTTGACCCAACCGCGAAAATCCATTTCTTCATCAGCAGCAGGGATATAGATAAACACGTCCTGTCAAAAACCGCCTTCGAATATACCGCCCTGCCCGCCGTAGGCCTTTCAATCAGGCCGGACAGGTTTTTAAATTTCTGCAAAATGTTCCTGGCAAGTCAAAAAATCGCAGCCGAAACGATAACCAAAAGCGAAAACCCGGTCGTCGTAGGCGCAGGCGGCTTCGTCGCCGCGCCTGTCTGCCGCGCCGCTTACAAATCGAAAATCCCACTCTTTCTGCTCAACGTCGATATCATCCCCGGCAAAGCCAACAAACTCATCGGGCGATGGGCGCAACGCATCTTTGTCCAGTTCGAGGAAACCGCCGAATACTTCGGAAAACAAAAAACAAAAGTAACCGTCGCCGGCTGCCCCCTGCGAAGCAGCTTCGACAACCCGAATCCGCAAAAGGCAAAAGACGCCCTCGGTCTCGACTACAACAAAAAAATCCTCCTCATAACAGGCGCCTCAACCGGTTCGCAGAACATTAACAGAACAATTTGCTCGCTGCTGGAAAAATTATCGAATTATGCCGACAACTGGCAGATAGTGCACTTAACAGGCAGGGCAAATTTCGACCAGGTCAGTGCCGGCTACGCAAACGCCCCCATAAAAAATAAAGTCGTCGATTACTACGATGATATGCCGGACCTGCTCGCCGCCGCAGACATTGTAATAGGCAGAAGCGGCGCAGTCAGCGTCGCCGAATATGCCGCCGCGGCAACGCCCTCTATTTGTATGCCATATCCATATCATAACGACCTGCACCAGTACCTCAATGCCGGAAAACTCGTCGAAGCTGGAGCCGCTGTTATCGTCGATGATGTCGGCGACGACAAAGACAGGTGCGAATGGCTCTGGGAGGAGCTTGAGCCCCTGCTGAAAAACGAAACTGCACGCCGGCAGATGAAAGACGCCTGCAGAACCGTCGCTCGAAAAAACGCCGCTAAAATGATTGCCGAAGCGGTCATTGGCAGATAAGATTTAATTTAACAAGAAACATAACGGTATAAAAATGAAACTGGGAAAAATAATAATCCTGGTCGTGGGCTTCATTTTCTTTTTTCTGGTGTCCTGGCTTTTTCTGCTTATCTGGGGACACAACCCCACCATCGTCGCCCTGTCGCCTTACGACGTTAATGTTCCCGGTAAACCGCGGATTTCAGCCAAAGTGTACTCGCTCAAAAAGAGTGAATATCTGCTCGTCCTTACCGACGCCGAATCAGGTCGCCGCGAAGGATACTGGTTCTGCCCCGACAAACATCGCATAGGAGTTCCGTCTTTCCCAACTTACCTGCCATTGGGTAACCGCGCCGTTATCAGCAAAACCACCCTCGACGGCTTTACTTACCTAAGCGAATATGCCGCTGACTGGGAAATAAAAAATAACAATATAACCTTCACCATAAAAGGTCCCTCGGAGGCAATCCGCCTGGCCAGGGAACTCTCAACCGAAGACCTGAAACGCGAAATTTCCTATGACACTAAGATTATTATGAGAACCAAGGAGTAAAAATAAATTTAACTTTCATTTTACGGACGATATCGATGTAATGTGGCTTGTGCTTCAACGCAGGGCAATAAACTTTTGATGTTGACAATATATGGTCGATGATTAGTATGATGCCGCCGGCGAAAAACGTCTGGCGAATATAAAGCAAACAGCAATTTCTAATATAAAAAATATATTATAAACTTTGGAGGTCACTGGTATGTTACTATTATTTTTAAGAGTATTTTTTGTGGTCATAATCCTCGCTGTTTTTCTTGTGAACCTGACGGGGCAGGAGATTACCTCGGACAAAGGTAAGCTGGATTTTTACGCCCTGCTCTGGAGCGGCGGGGCAATGGTGGTTATAACGGTTATTATCGACATCCTGACACCCAAAAAATCCCTGGCCTCACTGGCAGGCGTTTTCTTCGGGCTTCTCGTCGGTATTGTCGTAAGCTGGGCGATGGCGCAGGTGCTCGATATGGTTGTTGATATTTATCGCATCGGGCTTACGACAACGGTAACCAGCGCGCTGAAGTGGATGATGGGAATATGTATCTGCTTCCTTATTATCACTATCGTCATACGCACAAAAGACGACGTCCGCTTCGTAATTCCATACGTCGAGTTCACAAAGCAAACCAAAGGCGCACGCCCCTTCGTCCTCGACACCTCCGCTATCATCGACGGCCGAATCGCCGACCTCTATAAGAGCAAGCTGTTCGACGCCCCCCTGATTGTCCCCAGGTTCGTCCTGAACGAAATTCAGCTCATCTCCGACTCCGCAGACAAGCTCAAGCGAAACCGCGGCAGACGAGGCCTCGATATCCTCAAGGAAATGCAGACGAGCCCCTACATCGACATAACCATCGATGATACCGCCGTCCCGGACGAGGAAAGCTTAAAGGGTGTTGACCAGAAACTCATCCCCTTCACCAAAAATTGCGGCGGACGCCTCGTAACCACCGATTACAACCTCAGCAAAGTCGCCGCCGTTCGTGATGTGGACGTCCTCAATATTAACGACCTCGCCAACTCACTCAAAACCATCGCTCTGCCCGGCGAAAATATGAAGGTCCGCATCATCAAGCCGGGCGAAGAGCCGCAACAGGGCGTCGGCTATCTCGACGACGGAACTATGGTCGTCGTCGAAGAGGCTCGAAACAAAATCGGCAAAGATATCATCATCGCCGTTACAAGCGCATTGCAGACCTCCGCAGGAAAAATGATTTTCGGAAAATTCGAAAACTTCACGGGTCAATAACCGCAAAAAATAGACCTGAATTTATTGATTAGCCCCCGGGCCTGCCCGGGGGTTTTTCTTTCAATAACCGCATCAAAATCGGGATAATCTGACTTTCCGCAACGGTTGCGATTTTGACGCCCTTCTTGTAAACAAACGCCTTGTTCTTCGCCGCGCATACCGCCAAATCAGCGTCCGCCGCCTCCCCAGGCCCGTTCACAATACATCCCATTACCGCAATTCGAACAGATTTATCGATACCACTCACCGCTTTTTTCACCTTGCGAGCAAGCCATGCTATATCAATCTCGGTCCTCGCGCACGTCGGGCATACTATCAACTGCAGTTTAGGCGCAGGGTGCAGCCCCAGCGAAATCAAAATCTGCTTTGCGATTCCCGTCTCGATAACCGGGTCCCCCGCCGCGCTCACCCGTATCGTGTCCCCTATCCCTTCCGCCAGCAGCGTCCCCAGAGTCACCGCCGACGGCACACACGCGTCCTCCGGCAGACCAGCGTGCGTCAATCCCAGGTGAACCGGATAATCGAACGTCTCCGATATCCGTCTGTTTATTTCGATTGTGCGCATCGTGTCGCTGCTTTTGGCACTCAGAACAATTTTGTGAAAACCTCGCTTCTCAAATAGCCGAACGTAACCCTTCATTTCCTTCAGCATCAGCGCAACCCGCCTGCCCGAAACAACATCCGGCTTTCTCAAATCCCTTATGCTCGCCTCGTTTACCCCGATTCGAATCGCGACCTTGTGCATCTTCGCCGCGTCGATAATCCTCAGTATGTCGCCGCGGTTCTTTATATTACCCGGGTTGAGTCGAATCTTGGCCGCACCCGCCTCAATCGCTTCAATCGCCCTGTCTGCGCTGAAATGAATGTCGGCTATCAGCGGGATTTTCGCCTTTTGAACAATTCGGGCAAATGCTTCCGTGTCCGCACGCGTCGGCACCGCCAGCCGGACCAAACCGCATCCCGCCTGGGCCAATTGCTCTATCTGCCGAACGCACCGCGCCACGTCCGTCGTCGGCACCTTCGTCATCGATTGTATCACAACCGCCGCCGACGACCCGATTTTCACACCGCCGACGTCAACCGTTCTCGTTTTTCTTCTCTTAATCATACCCGAATTGTATCTTGTCCTATTCACCCAATCAAATTAAAATACCGGAACAAGTCATTTTGACCGTGTGGAGTACTTATGGCTCCGATGCTTATCGACATCATTGTATTGATATGTCTGGCCTACTTCGGCTTTGCGCTGTTTCTTTATTATATGCAACCGCGCTTTCTCTACGAACCCATCCGCCAAATCCCCTACACCCCCGCTGAGATCGGCCTCGATTTCGAAGAGGTCTATTTCAAAACCGGCGACCGCCTCCGACTCCACGGCTGGTTCGTCCCGGCGCCAAACGCCCAGTTCACCGTCCTATACTGCCACGGCAACGGCGGCAATATGATGTACTTCCTCGAAACCGTTAACTTCCTCAACTCCCTTGGACTCAATTGCTTCGTCTTCGATTACCGCGGCTACGGCGAAAGCCAGGGAGCCCCATCCGAAAATGGAACATACCTCGACGCCAGGGCCGCCTACAGATGGCTCACAAAGAAAAAAGGCGTCACACCGCAACAAATCATCCTCTTTGGCTGGTCCCTTGGCGGAAGCATCGCCGCCTATCTCGCAACTAAATTCAAATCCGCAGCCCTTGTAATCGAAAGCGCCTTTACATCGTATCCGGCCATTGGCCGGAAATTTTACCCCTATATGCCCGTAAAATGGTTCGCCAGATTCGACTACCCCACCATCGATTACGTCCGCAAAGTCACCTGCCCCGTCCTCGTCATTCACAGCAGAAACGACGAAATTATCCCCTTCGAATTCGGCCTTGAGATTTACGATGCCGCCAATGATCCTAAAAAAATCGTCGAAATCTTCGGCAGACACAACGACGGTCTCCTCGTCTCAGGCGAAACTTACAAAAAGGCCTGGACCGATTGGCTCACATTTTTGAAAGAATCGACCGATATTGAAAATACCCGACAAAAATCCATGTAATCTGTGGTTAAGGAGATACTTATGAAAAGAAACGAATTGCACAAAATCTTAAACCCGATTCTCGTCGTCTTTGCTCTCAATCAGGCCGCAACTGCCATATTCAGCGACGAATTGCCGCCCCGGGCATTCGAGATTTTACATCAGGGCGGCGGGTTTATTTTGCTCGCCCTCATCGCCCTGCACTTCATCCTGAACTTCAACTGGGTCAAAGCAAATTACTTCGCAAAATAAAAAGATATTTGAAACAATAATCTGTCGTTAAAACGAATTGGGGTTAAAAATGGGACTACTTTGGGAAATTGTTCAGACCGGCCTGATATATGGCCAAAACCGAAAAGCCAATACGATTGAGGAAAGGGTCCAGTCGCTCGAAGAACACTTGACCGCCACGCAAAACACGCTGCGTTCGCTTGTAAAAAAGCTCGAGGAAATGCAGGGCGTCGATATCGACGGCGACGGCAAAATCGGTTAGCCGCAAGGTTCACCCGTCGCAGTGCCTGCCCTGCATAGCACACAGTGCTACGGAAAGCCAACGAAGCTGGACAATTTTCGTAACTAAACACTAAACACTCAAAACTAAATTCCCCCGCCTATCGCCTCAAACATTCGCCAATTGCCGGCGTATTGTAATAATTCGAACTCGAATGCAATATTATAAGGTTTCGAAGCGTCAATAATCGAAGAGATAAAATGGCTTATCACTTTTAAAAACCGTTGATTGCGGAAAGGATGGACAATATGAAAATCGATTGTATAAGAAAAATGATTGCGATTTTGGCCGTATTGACTTTTGGTTGTACCGCAGCTTTTGCGGCGTCTGCCCCTGATTCCAATTCACCCGCGCACAGGAATAGGGGCCCGGCTGCACAAGGGCCCGTTCGCGACTTTTTGCAGGAGCTTAGCGAGAAACTGAACCTCACGGACGCACAGAAGGCCGCTATCAAACCGATTCTGGCGGCCGAAGTCAACGAAATAAAGGCCGTTCATCAGGATAGTTCGCTTTCAGCTGAGCAAAAACAGGCGAAAATCAAAGAAATTCGGGATAACAACAGAGAAAAAATAAACGCTCTGCTGACACCAGATCAGCAGAAAATATTTGCCGAAATGAAAGGCGAAGCGGGCAACAGAATGCGCGAACAATCTCAAAACCGCCTGACTATGCTCGCTGAACAACTGAACCTCACGGACGCACAGAAGACCGCCATCAAACCGATTCTGGCGACGGAGGCCAATGATATTAAAGCTGTCATGCAGGACAATTCCCTCTCCAGGGAACAAAAGCAAACTAAAATTTCCGGCATTCGTGAAGCTTCAGACACAAAGATAAATGCGCTCCTTACCTCCGAACAGCAGGCCAAATGGGCCCAATTAAAAGAACGCGCAAAACAGGAGCGTAATAAGAAGAATGCACCGGGTACATAACACGGTTTTCCCACTTCCTTAAATAATTAGCCCTGCCACCTTCGCCTTTGGCGAGTGGCAGGGTTTTTGTTTGTCTTCCCTCCGTAGCCTCTGGCGAAGGAGGGTCCATCTTCCATTATCCGGCGTCTACTTCGTGTTTCCCGTAAGGGATGGTCAAGCCATTAGTGGCTTAGTGGCAAAAGTTGATGAGTTAAAATCTTGGGTTTCTGTTCCGCAGGCATCTGCCCCTGATGTACATGACAGCAAACATCATGGTTATAGATGCTCAGAATACGCGTGCAGTTCGGAAACACGCACTTCCTATTATCAGCCGAAGTTTTTATCGCTTTTCCCATTGTTACTCCTACAGATAATTCACCTCACAAATATGAAAGGCCTCCCACGGGTGAGACCTTTCTTTCGCGTTAATTTACGGCAGCTTGTTTTGGAGTTACGTTTGTCGCGCAGGGCCCTTTTTTGCCCTCGCCCACCGTGTACTCAACCTTCTGACCCTCGTCCAAATTCGCATACCCGGTTGTCTTGACTTCCGAGTGGTGAACGAAAAGGTCGGCTCCGCCGTCGTCAGCAGTAATAAACCCGTATCCTTTTTCACCATTGAACCATTTCACTGTTCCTGTACTCACAAATACTCCTTGGCCTTCTAAATCGGCCTGCAATTTATAACGTGCCCCTCACATTTGCTGTTGGAGGATACCCCTGAAAGGCGGAAAGATATGCTCTACATAATACCTATTATACGCTGCATTACCCCGCCCGCAACAAAATAATAAATTTTTATTCAATATTCCCACAAATCGCCTTTCGTAGCACAGCGTAGATCCCGGCGCATGCTCCGAACCCTTCTCGTAAATCGCCGCGGCGCCATCTTAAAAAATATTTCTTTTCCAGCACTTTCTCCGAAATAAACGCCTTTAATAGTGTATAATGACTACGGCAGGTGAATATCTGTAGAAACCATGTAGCCAGCGTTAGTGACCGTTTATCTCACTAAAAAAAACAGGCAAAATAATATACTGGATAAAACAATGGATAACGAAAAGCACATTATTGCTCAAATAGAGGCATATATCCGCCAGGGAGGCGGCGAATACGGTGATTGGTATGTAGGTCTGGCTGATAACCCCATCGACCCTATCACAGAAGCTTACCGCCTTCATAAGGTGCAAAACCACAGGTTTACATACATAGAAACCGTCTCACACCAGGCCGCAAAGGCCGCTGCCGATTATTTCCTCAACGTCTGCGGCACTGACGGCAATCTCAGCGATATTGATGCAGCCCGCCCCTGCCGGGCGCTTTATATCTACAAAAAAGCCGCTAACCTCATCACTTACCCTGAGACCTGCCCTGCGTAGATGCATTCAAAATTGGAAATTTCTCCGCCGTAGTTTTAACGAAGGCGGATTGGATATTGGACATCTAATATTGGTCATTGGATACTTCTCTGTCTTCTGCCTTATTATTTTTTCACCGGCGTCAGTTTTACGAGAATCACATCAAGCGCATCAACCTTGTCTTCAAAATTCTTTGCGGTTATGCCGACATTTTTCTTTTTCCACAAATCCCGTATTTCATAATTGCCCGCAAGAAACGAAAAATTCGCCCAGTTAATCCTCAGCTTCACCGCCTCCTCGCTGTTATTGAAAAAGCACACCGCCCAGCAGCCATCCGACAGTTCCTTCACCCAGATTTGTTTGCCCGGGTGGTCCATAAACTGGTATCCCTGTTTGCCTAACGGGTCCTGGTCGATAGCAATCACTTCCTTATTGGTCAGGATATCGCAAATGTCATTCGACATATTCCGCACGTCGTTACCCGCCATCAAAGGCGCAGCTATAACGCACCACAGCGAAAAATGCGCCCTCGACTCCGCTATTGAAAGCCCCTTATTGCCCACTTCGAGCATATCCGGGTCGTTCCAGTGGTCCGGCCCCGCATATTTTTCCAGCCCTATCTGGCTCTTCAGAATATATTTCCACCCCAGCGAATACGTCTCCTGGCAGTCATAGCAATTAGTGATATCGCCCGTCGTCCGCCACAGATGCCCTATATCCTGTCCCCATTCCCATGGCTTGTTGCTGCCCCATTCGCATAAGCTGAATACAATCGGCCTGCCCGTCGCATACAGCGCGTTTCCCATTGTCCTGTATGTTTCCTCCGCGTTTGCCGTCCCGTGATAGCACCAGTCGTATTTGAGATAATCAACGCCCCACGACGCGTACAAACGGGCGTCCTGGAATTCGTGTCCCCGTCCGCCCGGAAAACCAGAGCAGGTCTTTGTCCCCGCGCAGTTGTGTATCCCGAATTTGAATCCTTTTGAGTGAAGATAATCGCCCAGTGCTTTCATTCCGCTCGGAAATTTATTCGGGTCCGGCACAAGATTACCTCCTGCGTCCCTTTCCATCGCCTCCCATCCGTCGTCAATTACGACGTATTTATACCCCGCATCCCGCATCCCACTTGCTATTAGCGCCTCAGCCGTCTCCTTGATAAGCTTTTCATCTACTTTCATCGCGAATGTATTCCAGCTGTTCCATCCCATTGGCGGCGTAGGAGCAAGCCCCTTGAATTTCTCCGCCGATGCGCAAACTGACAAACACAATACAAGCAGTAATGTAATCCGTTTCATCTTGTCGCTCTCCTTGTCCGGCTAAAAAAGAGTTTGTTCGTTTTTTCGAAAAAATAATTATACTCAACGCGCGATTCACTGTCCATTGCCCTGTCATCTGGAGGATTTACTTCATCACTGGAAATTGGTTATTGGGTATTTCCTTCTTGTCTTCTCCCTTCTAACTTCTTACTTCTAACTTCTCCCCCACGCCCTCCGTAGCCTCTGGCGAAGGAGGGTTCCCCCTTGCATCTGCCGTCTGCTCCGGTACAATAGCTAGCGCCATTGTTAGAGAAAGCAAAGGACTTTATGAGTGGTAGTAATGAAATGTTTGTCAAAATCGGCGTTAAACTGGTGTTGTCTGTCGGGGTTATTCTGCTTGTTTTGTGTTTCGGACTCCTGCTCAGGGCGCTGCTTTTCAAACGTCTGACAAAATGGGCACAACAAACAAAACACGACCTCGATGATGTAATTATATCCGCGATAAAAGGACCGTTTGTTATATGGTTCCTGATGCTGGGCATATATATTGCCCTGCACTTTCATGAACTTCCCGAAAATGTCGTGCAAACCGCCGGTAAGGTAATGCTTGCTCTCGGTTTGTTTTCAGCAACGCTTGTTGCAGCAAATATATCGTCAGGCGTAATAACCCATTACTCGAACAAGCTGGGCCCGACCCTGCCCGGCGCAACTTTGACGCGAACCGTAAGCCGGATAATTATCTTCGCAGTCGGATTCCTCGTGATTCTAAATGCCCTCGGCATATCTATAACGCCTATCCTCGCGACATTAGGTGTCGGCGGCCTCGCTGTCGCCCTTGCCCTTCAGGATACGCTCTCGAATCTCTTCGCCGGCTTTCATATTATTACAAACCGCATCGTCCGCGTCGGCGACTACATTAAACTCGAATCGGGCCAAGAAGGTTATGTCGTTGATGTCAACTGGCGAACTACCAAGGTCAAAATGATCGACAATAACACCATACTTATTCCTAATTCGAAATTGACACAGACAAACATAACGAATTATTACCTTCCCGATAAAAATTTGGCCGTCTTCGTTAATGTGGGCGTGCATTATAACAGTGATTTGAAGCATGTCGAGCAGGTTACCTGTGAAGTGGCAAAGGAGGTTATGCGCGAAGTCCAGGGCAGCGTCCCCGATTTCGACCCCTTTATTCGCTACAACACCTTCGGCGATTCGAGCATAGGATTCACTGTTACCTTAATGGGAAAGGAATACTTTGACCAGTATCTTATCAGGCACGAGTTTATCAAACGCCTTCATCAGCGATACTCAAAAGAAGGCATAGTAATTCCTTACCCGACAAGGGCCATTAATTTTACTCAGGAAGCCGACAAATAAAAATTGTAATCGTAAGGTTCACTTCGTATTTAGCCCTGCCATCTTCGCCCTTGGCGAGTGGCGGGGTTCTTAATTAAATCGTCAATCCTTTAATCCTCATCCTCCAACTCAAAACTTTTATCCGCCGTCTTTTTGGCGGAAAACACTAAACACTTAAAACTAACTTCATGTTTTCTCCCTTCTAACTTCTGCCTTCTCCCCTGATTACCTCCGTCCACTGCTCAACTGTTCAACTTTCCACTTTCCCGTGAAGCGCCCCCCGTCTCCGGCCGCCGGCTGCCATATAGGCATTAGCGAGGTCTAAAATAAGCAAACTGCCCATGCCCCGATAGCTATCGGGTGGGCGATATTATTGTATATAACATCATTGAAGGTGTGAAAGCACAGAACGCCGAAGGGCCATTGAAAAAAGTAAAGGAGCTTAAAATGTCGGTTTTAACCTTACGCACGGACGGGTCGGCTGCGGTCGGCGAAAGCATAATGAGCACAATCGCTTATGTCTTGGGTGATAATATACGACCGAAAACAACTCCTCAAATGATTGCTTCGTTATCGAAGGTTCGCAGAGAGAAGATTATCAGGGTTCGTCAACAGCTCGAACGTGGCACATACGACCTTGATGAGCGATTGGATGCCGTTCTCGACCGTATTCTTACGGACATCACCCCTTATGACAGGTGTGATTAACTTCAACATTCGAAATTGGGTGTTGGACATTGGGCATTTCCCTCCCTTCTAACTTCTGACTTCTAACTTGCTTCTTACCTATACGCTACCCGCTACCCGCTATACGCTACCCGCTGTACGCTAAACACTAACCACTATCGACTAACTCTCTCCAGCATCAAGTATCCAGCATCGAGTATCTTCTCGCTATGAACCACGAACTATGAACGATAAACTGCCTTTTTGCCTTTCGCATTCTCGTCCGCTATAGCTTAAAGCGACGGCGGATTGATTTTTGATTTGAAAAACTCCCTTCTCCTTCGTGTCTTGGCGCCTTGATGACGGGAATCACAACGAACCCGAACCGTTATTATATAAGCAGACAGGGTTTTATTATGCCCATGAGCATATTTTACAGATTGGAATGCGGGCTGGTTCGTTCGATTTGCTGTATATGCGGACTGAGTTTTTCCGCAGCGTATTTGGCGGATTCAATGTATATGAAAAAGAAAGTTATCAACATTAAAATAAGTATCGCCAGCCCCCACCAGTGTTTTGAACGGAATTGACTGAGCGGCGGCGCAAAGGCAATCAGTCCAACTGTCGCCGCAATAAGAACAATGGCATCACAGCTTGTCCGCTGCCAGTAACTGCCTCCCAGATGCAGCCACATTCCGAACTCGTCGAATGTCAGTGCCAGGCCGATGCCCCATATAAGCCCGGCTGTATGAAGTTTCCACCCCGTCGGCTGTTCGAACAGTAAAAATGTCCCAACCCATGCTAAAAGAAATATTCCGTAGTTAAGGTGGTGGACATGTGTATCGCCAAAATAAAAAAATAGGTCTGGAATTAGCCGCGACATAATGAGAAAAACCACCAACCTGGCCAGCACAAACGTCGTAACGAAACTAAACAGTACCAGCCTCGCAAGATGTCTGGCTGGGTCATGATGCGGCATTTCAATATCATGATTTAACATTTATCATTCCACTCTTACGAGCACTTTTGGTTTCTCAATTTATCATAATCTTTTTTGAGTTACAAGCACGGCCTCACGGCAGATTATTCCGGAATAATGTGGCCAGCAACCGTTTTTCCCCGCCCGTTTTTTCGCTTAAAAACCGAGGTTTATCCGTCTCCCAAAATCGACAATCGGCAATCGCAAATCGAAAGTTGAACTGTCCGCTGAACGCCGCACGCTGAACGCTGTTACACCACAGGGTAGCCGAGAATCCTCTCATACGCCGCAAGATACCCGGCCATCATCTTATTAAGGCCCCAGTTATTCCGGGCGTCCTTCATAATTCTTTTTGCCTGTCTTTCCCATTCGGGCTGGTCTTTCCTGAAGAACCGATGATTCTTCACGGTCAGCTCCAGCCCGTACCACAACCCGCCCGCGTCGTAATTCTCAAAGAGTACGCCATTGCCCGCGTCCTCCGCCCCGCCCATTTTCCTCATCTGCAAAGGCACAATCTTATCGTGGAAGCCGCCCGTATCGCGATTGGTCGCTGTCGCGCCGAAGAGGTTTCCCACCAAATCAATCTGGCCGAACGGCTCATACAGCGATGCCCCGAATACGTCGCTTGCCGCCGCGTAACCCAGCGTGCTGAGGTCTTCACTGAAAGGCCAATACGTGATTTTCCCGCCCGATGCGCACGCGATTCTCCCCATAATATCCACGTCGTTGCGCTCGTCGCCCACGGGGTTGCCAATGACAGCGATTTGAACATCCGGATGCTCGATTACAAACCTCAAAGCGATATCTTCGAGCAGCTCTATTCCCTTCTGAACGCGGTCCAGCCGGCTTGGCCAGTAAAGCAGAATCGCTTCCGGGTCAACTTTCAATCCGGTTTTCTTCTGGAATTTGACCAGATTGAGCTTTTTAGCTTCGATAACGTGGTCGTTTACCCCGAATGTTTTCGCGAGTCCCGGCTTATCAACATCGGGGTTTTCAACCTGGTTTTCCGGATATACCGAGGGCGATATCCCGTTGGGGATTGAAAATGCGCACCCGTATCGGTATTTGGCTTTGGTTTCTTTCCTTACGCTCCACGGTATGAAGTTCCTGTCTAAGAAGTAATCATTGATTGTTTCATAGAGGAACCTGTCGCCGACGTAGTTGACCAGCGCCGCATTCTTTATCGCAGTAGCTTGTGAATCTACACATTCCCTGCCGAAGTCGCTGGCAACGTATAAGTTACTCCACAGCTCACTCAAATTCACCCCGCCAAACATCTCCAGCGGTATATACCCCGTATGACTGTTATGTAAAGTATGAAGGACGGGGATGCTGCGGAGCTTTGCGAAGGCGGTGATGATGCCGCCCGCCATCCAGTCGTGGGAATGAATGATACCCCTGCCCTCGTGCTTTGAGAGGATTTCGCCGATGAGGAAGCGTTTAATCTGCCTCTGGAACTCCGCGGCGGTCGCGCGGGGGTCGCCATCGTAGGCGCTCATATAATTTTCGAATAGTGAGGAATCGACAAATTTTATCTTGTCGCGGGGGAGGTGGTATAAATTCTCGATGTATTCCTCTTTGCTCATCCCCGAATGCTCCATAAACTTTCTCTGGAGATTGAGCGTGATAATGTAGGTCCTGACGCCCCTGTTCGAAAGCCCTCTGCATAAGGCGGCGACAACCTCGCCCATACCGCCTGATTTGCCGGAGACGTATTGGGCGAAATCGCCCAGACCCTTGGTGGGCAGGCGGTCAGTTTCAGGGCTGATGATTATGACGGGAGTCCGGGTGTTTTTTTTTAGGATAGTGAATCTTTCGAGAGACCTGGCGAGCATCCAGATTTTGTCGGCGATGGTTCGGACTGTTTCGCTGATTGTGCCATAGGGGCTGAAATAGGAGTGGACGGCCTGGTCTGAGCCGGTGCTTTCGTGGAGAAAATAAAGATGGTCCGAGGTGGTGAGGTGCCGCCATTTGGTGAGTAACTCGCCGCCCGCGGTTTTGGCCTTTTTTTCGAGGGCCTGGATGCGGGAGAAAAATTCCTGCTGGGTATTATTGCCCAGCCAGCCAAAGGTGTCTCTGGCGGCGTCGGCCCAGGAGGAGGTCGATAAACCGTGGATATCGACGACGGGGCAATCGGCAGTTTTGAACAGTTCGGCAACCTCGGTGGGGTTTGCCATTCTGACGCTTTGGTATTTCGCCAGCTCAGCGGGGAGCTTTTTCCAGAATTCGAAGATGCCTTTGTCTTCCCAGATATGTTCGCCGATGTGCTCATAATCGTAGCCGAGGAGGACTGCTTCGCCGTCGATTTCGGCAATGTGTTTGGCGTAAAGCTCGGCGGGGACAGGCGTGTGGGGAAATCTGAACGCGATGTCGTCGGATAGTTCCCTGTTGCGGGGGATGACGATGAGATTGCCTGACTTTGCGCGGAAGACGGCGTTTGGTGAGACAAGTTTGCCATTTTTGCGGCCGAACATATCGTTGCGTTTCTCGCAGAGCATCGCCTTATATCCCATATCGGCGACGACGTAGGCGATATCGTTATTGAACATCAGCTCGGTGTTTCTGAAAGAGGCGGGCTTGATGCCGAAGAGGTCTTCCATTTTGCCCCTGTGGAGGGCGACCTGGTCTCTGAATTCCTGCCTGTGCACGTCGGCGAACAAGCTGGAGAGGGAATGATAATAAGTTTCTTCGAGGAACTCGACCTGATTTCTGTTTTTGCCGGCGGCGAGCAGCTGCTGAAGGCAGGTGATTACCTCTGGTCTGTACATTTGCGCCTGTTCGAGGAACGTGCCGGACATACTGAAGGTGATTTTGAAGCTGGGATTTTCCTCGATGAGTTTGGTGAACATCATTGTCGCGGGCAGATAGCATTTGTGGGAGACCTTTTCAAATACCTCTTTGTTCATCTCGTCCCAGACGAACTTTTCCCTTGACGGGTGCAGCCGAAACGGCTGGTGCAGTTGAAAATAAAATGTCGCTATGGGCATTTCACACCTTTTTTCGACATTAATTGCAACCTTATTCCGGCCAACGACGCGCTCCGAACGCAGCCGAACAGGTTTAACCAAACGAGCTATACAACCCAGAGTGATTATAACCCAATGTCGCAAAAAACGCAAAGGAATTGGGCTTTGCGTGGACTTTGTTAAAATGGGGAAACTCAAAGAAGCAAACTCGCCGTGATATTTAAGAGCGGCAACATTATAGGCCTTTGCAGCGTCGATTGACAACGCTTATTTTTATTTAGCCACAAAAATGCACAAAAAACGAGGTCTTAACCACAGATTCCACAGATGACACGGATTTGTAACTGCTTATAAAAACTGAAGTTGCGGCGGTTTTAAATGTACCCATAGCCGCTGGTTTTTTATGCGGAAAATTGCACCTGCGGCAACTTATATTTGCAATTTTAGTCTCTTCCTCATTTTTTTCTGTAGTACCGATAGCATCTTCGGGTTAATTGACCATCCTTGATTGATTAAGCCATTTACTATGTTTGTAAACATCTTCTTCGGAGGAGGAGGAACATCTTTTACGAGATATGCCTTATCGCCCTCCAGTATGATGGAGAGTATATTGTACATCTGGGCATTAGATACTTCTATCTGGAATTCCTCAATTGGGAAAGGATGTTCGGTTTCTTTTATCGCGAGATTTGCCTGCCTATTATCTAAAAAATTGCCGTTAACGTGGTAAACCTCATACCCTTCTGGTATTTCACCATGCTCAGATTCCCAAATTGTATTATGCATCAGGAGGACTTTGCCATCATCGTCAGTTGTATAAACGAATTCGCATTCATTCAATAACATTCTTTTATCAGGACTTAAAAGCAAGTCCCTAATGGAAAGAGTAATATCGAGCATTCTGCTATGTATGTCTTTTAGCAAATCGCTATCGAGTATTTTCGCAAATCTGACAGTGGTATTTTTTCTACCTCTATGATTTCTGTACGCATTTTCGGCGCTACAGTAATACAGCATATCTTCTCTTATAGAATAAAACACATAAAATGAATTAGGGGAGTTTAGCAAATAATTTAGATTAGAAGCGGCCACAGAATAGCTAAAACTGCCATCTTGGTTTTTCTTCTTGTTTGAAGATTTAATTTGTGCGTGACATCTAATATTGGTTGGATGCCCGCCATTATTCACGAGGGCTTCAATAACTAAATCAACACCATAATCGTTTTTGGATTCTTCTCTCACGATAAACCAAGGATCGGTGAAGAATTCGCAGAACTTTCTAACTCCTAAATCGCTATTAACATGTGATATCGAACGTCGAGGTAAACTGCCATAATGCGGGTTATCTAAACTTCTGGAATCAGGGACCACCATACTTATTTCCTTATTACTTATAAAGACGTCTGCCGGATGGCGAAGTTGACGGTCAAAGGTGCTAATCTCTTCCGGTCTTTAAGTAACAGTGTATCGTTAAAATGGGAAGAAAAGCAAGGGTTTTAGTAAGGGATTGCCGATTGACGATTGTCGATTGCCGATTTAATTCAGCGAACCTTGCGATTACGTCGCCGTGCCAGCGACGGCTAAATTTCCTTTGGAAATGTCCAATATCCAACACCCAATTTCGAATGTTGAAATAAGGAAAAACGGTGTTTTTTTGTGCATCCCTTCGACTGGTTCGACAAGCTCACCACAGGTCGCTACGCTTGCTTAGGGCTTGCTTTGTGGTAGAATCTTTGCGTTGAAAAACTACTTTTGGAGATAATTGAATATGGCAAAGGCGAACGCGATAGTGGCACAGTCGGGCGGGCCGACGTGCGTAATCAATTCGAGCGTGTGCGGGGTTATTCAGGAAGCAGCGAAAACAAAAAGAATAGACAGGGTATTGGCGGCACACGACGGCATAATGGGCGTTTTGAAAGAGGAGCTGTTTGACGCATCGGCGGAGAAGGCATCGGTAATTGAGGCGCTGAAGCGGACACCCGCGGCGGCAATGGGGTCGTGCAGGTATAAGCTCAAATCATTAGACCAGGCACAATCGGATTTCGACCGTGTGCTGGATGTTTTCAAGGCACACGAGATACGATACTTTTTCTACGCGGGCGGCAACGACTCGATGGATACGGCGGACAAGGTGAAAAATATAGCGGCACAACGGGGATATGAGCTTGTCTGCATCGGGATACCGAAGACGATTGATAATGACCTGGCATATACGGACCACTGTCCGGGATTCGGAAGCGTGGCGAAATACGTGGCGACCTGCGCGATGGAGGCGGGACGGGACAATGAAGCGTTATCGACTTTCGATACGTGCAGCATCGTGGAGGTGATGGGAAGGAACGCGGGGTGGATTGCAGCGGCATCGGGGTTGGCGACAAGAGAGCCGCAGGACGCGCCGCATCTTATTTATATGCCTGAAGCGGCGTTTACTTTCGAGCAGTTAATCAGGGACGTTAAGGAGGTTTACAGGGAATTCGGCAGGGTGTTTATCATCGTGGGCGAAGGACTGAAAGACGAGAAAGGCAATTATATTACCGCCGAAACTGCAGGATTCGGCAATGACGCCTTCGGGCACGCGCAGTTGGGCGGAGTGGCGGAGATGCTCAAAACGATAATCGAAAAAGAAGCGGGGATAAAGGCACGCTGGAACAAATTAGGGACACAGCAAAGAAGCGCGATGCACTTCGCGTCGCTGACGGACATCAACGAGGCGTATATGTGCGGCAAGGCGGCGGTTAAGGCGGCAATGAGCGGGGTCAACGGAAAAATGATAACCTTAGTGCGGGCAAAGGGCGCGAAATATAAATGCACGACGGGGTTTGCGGAACTGAAAGACGTAGCAAACGGGGAAAAGAAGGTGCCGAAGGAATTCATAAACGAAAAGGGCAATCATATTACCGAGGCGTGTCGTAAATATATCGGGCCATTGATTAAGGGCGAAGCGCCGATAACGGTCGGCAAAGACGGATTGCCTGTGTATATCCGGCTGGCAAAAAAATGGGTTGAGAAGAAACTTCCGAGGTATTTATGAATTTGGGCAAATACTCATTCGGGATTGGGGACAGGTTCGGCAAACAGGGCAAGGCACAACTGGCGGCGATGATTGAGGCAGGCAAGGCCGGCGTAGAGGTAACACCCGTCTGGAACAAGTCGTATCGTGAGCATACGATAATCGGGACGAAGCCGGCGGCGCTTCGCGCAGAGGCGGACGAGGCAACAAAAGCAATGCTTTGGGAAAAAGCGTATTTCGTTGACGCAGACCATATAAATCTCGGAAACGTTAGCGGGTTTATTAAATATAGCGACTTTTTTACGCTTGATGTCGCCGAGTTTATAGGTCAGCCGGCAGAGAAGGAAAATATTGATAACTTTATCAACGGATGCGTGAAGTATATCGACGGTTTGTCTGTGCCGGGGATTGAAGGGAACCTGGCCGTCGGTGAAGGTATGGTGCGAGCGATAGCGAATAAATACCTGTGGGCGGTGAAAGAGGCGAGCCGGTTATACAGGCACATCGTACCCAAAAAAGGCGTGGGCAATTTTGTTGTAGAGATGTCGATGGATGAGACGGATACGCCTCAATCGCCGGTGGAATTATTTTTTATTTTAGCAGCAGCGGCACAGGAAGAGATGCCGGTTGAGACAATTGCGCCGAAGTTTTCGGGCAGATTCAACAAAGGAGTTGATTACGTTGGCGACGTCGGGCGATTCGCGAAGGAATTCGAGCAGGATTTGGCGATTATAGCGTATGCGGTTGAGGAGTTTGGATTGCCGAAGAATTTGAAGTTGAGCGTTCATTCAGGCAGTGACAAGTTTTTGATTTATAGGGTGATTAACAAGGCGCTAAAGAAATTCGACGCGGGGCTTCACGTAAAGACAGCGGGGACAACGTGGCTCGAAGAACTTGCGGGGCTGGCGATCGCGGAGGGCAAGGGGCTGAGAATTGCGAGGCAGATTTACGCGGAGGCATTTTCACGGATGGATGAACTGACGAAGCCATACGCGACGGTGATTGATATCGATAAGGGCAGGTTGCCAAGTCCCGATGTGGTCGCGGAGTGGAACGGCAAACGATTCGCGGAGGCGCTTCGGCACGACCAATCCTGCGGACGATATAATCCGGATTTGAGACAGCTTTTGCACGTCGGGTACAAGGTCGCGGCGGAAATGGGGACGGAATTTACCGACGCGGTAGCTGACTGTGAACGTATAATCGGGCCGAATGTAACTGAGAATATTTACCAGAGGCACATTAAACCGATTTTTATCGATTAAAAGCAACCACAGATTTCACAGATTACACTGATTTTTAAGGTGAAAAAATGAAAGAGTTATTTGATTTGAAGGGTAAGGTGGCGGCGGTAACGGGTGCGGGCGGGGTGCTTTGCAGCCAAATGGCGAAGGCATTGGCCTGCGCGGGGGCAAAAGTCGCGGTGATGGATTTGTCCTTAGAGGCGGCGAAGAAAATCGCGGATGAAATCAAGGAGCAGGGGCAAACGGCCTTAGCTGTTAAATGCAATGTGCTGGATAAAAAGCAGATTGAAGACGCTGCGAAAGAAATTACCGCGAAATTAGGCAATGTGGATATCCTGATAAACGGCGCTGGAGGCAACAAGAAAGACGCGACGACGTCGGAAAGTATGGCGTTTTTCGATTTGCCGTCGGAGGCGATTAGAGAAGTATTCGATTTGAATTTTTTAGGGACGCTTCTGCCAAGCCAGGTATTCGGAAAAGATATGGCGAAGAACGGTTCGGGAGTGATACTGAACGTATCGAGTATGAACGCTTTGCGGCCATTGACCAAAATTTGCGGGTATTCGGCTGCGAAGGCGGCGGTGAGCAATTTTACGCAGTGGTTAGCGGTGCATATAAATCAGAATTACTCGAAGGACATACGGGTAAACGCGATTGCGCCGGGGTTCTTCCTGACGGAGCAGAACAGGTTTTTGCTGACGAATGAAAAAAACGGGGAATTAACGCCCCGCGGAAAGAGTATAATAGAACATACGCCTATGGGCAGATTTGGCAAGCCGGAGGATTTGACGGGTACGGTGCTTTGGCTCGTCAGCGACGCGGCAAAATTTGTGACGGGGGTCGTTGTGCCGGTCGATGGCGGATTTTCGGCGTTTAGTGGAGTATAGCTTTTACAGGAAGCATAAACATCTGATAAGGAATGGTCTTGACATTTGTATTTGAAAGGTCAGGCGATAAAATATGGCTGAAACTTTTATGTCCGAGGATTTCCTGCTTCAAACCAGAACAGCCCGTATTCTATATCACGAGTACGCAGCCGGCATGCCGATTTTTGACTATCACTGCCATATTTCGCCTCGTGAGATTTCGGATGACAAGCAATTTCAGAACCTGACTCAGATATGGCTTTACGGCGACCATTACAAATGGCGGGCAATGCGAGCCAACGGAATCGACGAGAGATACTGCACAGGCGAGGCAGCCGATTTTGAGAAATTTCAAAAATGGGCCGAAACCGTTCCAAAGACAATCCGCAACCCGCTGTTCCACTGGACCCATCTGGAATTAAAAAGGACATTCGGCATAACCGACAAGTGCCTCAATCCTGATACTGCGAAAGAAATCTACGACAAATGCAGTCAAATGCTGCGTTCGCCGGATTTTTCGTGCCGGAATCTGCTGCGAAAGGCAAATGTGGCGTGCATCTGCACCACCGATGACCCAACTGATACCCTTGAGTTTCATAAAAAACTGAAGGACGACAAATTTGAAATAACAGTTCTGCCCTGCTGGCGGCCCGATAAGGCGATGGCTACGGAGAATACCGCAGGATTAAACAAATGGATTGATGCGCTATCTGCCGCGGCTGATATCGATATAGTCGATTATCGCGACTACATCGAGGCGTTGAGAAAAAGACACGAATTTTTCCATATAAACGGCTGCAGAATAAGCGACCACGGACTTGAGATACCTTACGCTTCGGACTTTACCGATTCCGGGCTTAAAAAGATATTTTCCCAGATTCGCACGGGCAAAGGCATCGACGGAGAAGACATTATCAAGTTCAAATCGGCAATGATGTATGAATTCGCTCAAATGGATTATGAAAAGGGCTGGGTTCAGCAATTACATTTGGGCGCGCTGCGGAACAACAATACGCGAATGTTGAAGGCCATTGGCCCCGACACGGGTTTCGATTCAATCGGCGACTTTGAAATCGCCCGCCCATTGGTAAGATTTCTCGACAGGCTCGACTGCATTGGGAAACTTCCCAAAACAATACTTTACAATCTTAATCCGAGAGATAACGAGCTTATCGCCGCGATGGCGGGCAACTTCCAGGATGGTTCCTGCCCCGGCAAAATTCAGTTTGGCCCGGCATGGTGGTTCCTTGACCAAAAAGACGGAATGCAAAAGCAGATTGAAGCCCTTTCGAATATGGGGCTTCTCAGCCGGTTTGTAGGGATGACGACCGATTCAAGAAGTTTCCTGTCTTATCCGAGGCACGAGTACTTCCGCAGGATATTGTGCAACATTCTCGGTAACGACGTTGAAAACGGGCTGATACCGCCCGATATTGAACTGACCGGCGGTATGGTGCGGGACATCTGTTACAACAATGCGCGCAGTTATTTTTCAATACAGACGAATGAATAGTCAGAACCACTAACAAAGAGCGGATATATTTTTCTCAGGAGTTTGTGATGTCGGATGCAGCGGCAGCATTGAAGGAATTAAAAGTTACGAAGAAATTTTTCGTCGGTATAGACTCGGACGGGTGTGTGTTCGATACGATGGGGATAAAGCAGCGGGAGTGTTTCTGCCCGTGGACGGTGGCGTGTTTTGGTTTGCAGCCGGTGGCTGAGGCGGCGAGAGAATGCAGGGTTTTCGCGGATTTATTCAGCAAGACCCGCGGGGCGAACAGGCACAAGACGCTGAAAAAGATTTTGTCGGAATTGCTGCCGAATCATCCGCACGTAAAGGAGAGAGGGTTCAAGGTGCCGCAACTGCCGCATTATTTCGCGTGGGTGGATGACCCGAAGAGCATCCTGAGTAATGACGGATTAAAAAAGGCGATTGAGGCGGCGAAAGACCCCGTGGTGAGGAAAGAATTAGAGCAGGCGCTGGACTGGAGCAAAAAGGTGAACCAGGCGGTAACGGATATCGTAAAAGGAATACCCCCCTTCCCATTTGTGCGGGAGAGTTTGGAGAAGATACAGCCGAAAGCGGACGTTATAGTGGTATCGGCAACGCCCGGCGAGGCGCTGGTGCGGGAATGGCAGGAGCACGATATCGCCAAATACGTCGCGGTCATCGCGGGCCAAGAGATGGGAACCAAGGCCGAGCATCTTGAATACGCGACCAAAGGCAGATACGATAAGGACCATATCTTGATGGTTGGCGATGCTCCGGGCGACCTGAAGGCGGCAAAAGCAAACGAGGCGTTATTTTACCCGATAGTGCCCGGCAAAGAGACGGAGTCGTGGAAACGATTTTATAAAGAGGCGTTTGACAGATTTCTCAAGGGGCAGTTTGCCGGCGGGTATGAGCGGAAGCTGATAACTGAATTTGAGAACTCCCTGCCGGGCAAGCCGCCGTGGGAAAAGTAAAAGCAACCACAGATTTCACAGATTACACTGATTTTTTGTTGCAAAGGACACAGAGAAAAAACGTAAATAATCTCTGCGAGCTTTGCGGTCTCTGCGGTAAAATGGTGAGATATGGTGATTGAACGACAATACGCGGATGGTGTCATAAGCAAAGAGCAGATGCAGGAGGCGGTGGCGGAGTTTTTCGGGCGACGGAGATACTCCGGCAAAAGCATACTTGTTATCGTCCCGGATAATACCAGGTCCGGCCCCGTCGGCGCGGTGTTCAAAGCCATATTCGATTGTATCGGCAATGCCGTAAAAAAATTAGACGTGTTAGTTGCGCTGGGGACTCACCAGCCGATAAGCGAAGAGCAGATTTGTGCGCGCCTAACGATGACACAGGATGAGCGCAACGGCAAATACAAGTCGGTGAATTTTTTTAATCACCAGTGGGATAACCCCGAGATGTTCAAATTCGCGGGCCAGATTCACGCCGACAAGATAGAACGGCTGACCAAAGGACTTTTCCGCGAAGAGGTTGAGGTCACGGTTAATAAACTGGTTTTTGATTACGATGAATTTTTTATCATAGGGCCGGTATTTCCGCACGAGGTAGTGGGGTTTTCGGGCGGACACAAATACATCTTCCCGGGCGTTGCGGGGCCCCAAATCATAAACTTTTTCCACTGGCTTGGCGCGGTGATAACGAACCCCGCTATAAACGGCAACAAGTGGACGGCGACTCGCGAGGTTGTCGAGAACGCGGCATCATACATAGAAACGCCGCATACGTTGTTTGCCCTGGTGGCAGATAAGGAACAATTCAAAGGTATCTTTATCGGTGATTGCGCAGAGGCGTGGGAGAAGGCGGCGGATTTGTCGGCAAAAGTGCATATCGTTTATAAAGACAAACCCTACAAGACGGTGCTGGGGATAGCGCCGAAGATGTATGACGAGATGTGGACGGCGGGCAAGGTGATGTACAAGCTGGAGCCGGTGATTGCGGACGGCGGGACGCTGATAATTTACGCGCCGCATATAACGGAGATTTCGGTAACACACGGTAAAACAATCGAGCAGGTCGGCTATCATACGCGAGATTATTTCCTCAAGCAGTGGGACAAATTCAAGGATTATCCGCTGGGAGCGATAGCTCACTGCACGCACGTCAAAGGAATCGGCACGTATAACAACGGCGTGGAAAAACCAAGAATCAACGTTGTTTTGGCGACGGGTATAAGCAGAGAGCGATGCCGGAAGATAAACCTGGGTTATATGGACCCGGAACAAATCGACATCGCAAATTATGAAAACAAGGAAGACAAGGGGATTTTGGTTGTGCATGACGCGGGCGAGACGCTGTATCGATTGTCGGATGGTTCCATACCAAGAATAAGAGAATAATAACCCCCCAATAAATTGAGGAACTGCATTTTAATTATAAAGGAAATCATAAAATGACACAGGCGGACATCGGATTGGTCGGACTGGCAGTAATGGGCGAAAACCTGATTTTGAATATGGAGAGCAAAGGGTTCACGGTAGCTTGTTACAACAGGACGGTTTCGAAGGTCGATGATTTTGTAAACGGGCGGGCAAAGGGCAAGAAGATAATCGGCTGCCGCTCAATAGGAGAACTGACGGCAAACCTGAAAAAACCGAGGAAGGTAATGCTGATGGTCAAGGCGGGACAGGCGGTGGATGATTTCATCGAGCAATTACTGCCCCATCTTGATAACGGGGACATAATTATCGACGGGGGCAACTCGCATTTCCCGGATACGATTCGCAGGACCAAATACGTGGAGAGCAAGGGCAAACTGTATATCGGCACGGGCGTATCGGGCGGCGAGGAAGGCGCATTGCGCGGGCCGTCGATTATGCCGGGCGGTTCGCCGGCGGCGTGGCCAAGCGTTAAACCGATATTCCAGGCGATTTGCGCCAAAACGAAGAATGGAGAGCCCTGCTGCGAATGGGTGGGCGAAAACGGCGCGGGGCATTTCGTGAAAATGGTGCACAACGGCATCGAATACGGCGATATGCAGCTGATTTGCGAGACGTATCATTTGATGAAGGAAGGACTTGGTTTGAGCAACGCCGAGATGCACAAGGTTTTTGCCGAGTGGAACAAAAGCGAGCTGGACTCTTACCTGATTGAGATTACGCGGGACATTCTCGCTTACAAAGACGAGCAGGGAAAAGAGGTAATCGATTTGATACTGGATACCGCGGGGCAAAAAGGCACGGGCAAGTGGACCGTTGTCGCCGCGCTGGATTCAGGTCAGCCCCTGACGCTCATCGGCGAGGCGGTATTCGGGCGGTGTTTGTCGGCCTTGAAGGACGAACGGGTAAAGGCGTCGCAGGTTTTGAAAGGCCCGAAGGCGCAATTCAAAGGGGACAAGGCAAAATTAATCGATGATTTACGCAAGGCACTGTATGCGTCGAAAATAATAAGTTATGCGCAGGGTTATCAACTGATGCGAGCCGCGGCAAAGGAATACGGCTGGAATCTCAACTACGGCGGCGTCGCGCTTATGTGGCGAGGCGGGTGCATTATCCGCTCGGTATTTCTGGGCGAGATTAAAAAGGCGTTCGACAAAAATCCGAACCTCGAAAACCTTTTGCTTGACCCGTTTTTCAAAAGGGCAATGACAAAGGCGCAAGTTTCCTGGCGGCGGGTTGTTACAACAGCGGTCAAACTCGGTATCCCAATACCGACAATCAGTGCGGCAATGGCGTTTTACGACGGCTATCGTCACGAACGATTACCCGCGAATTTATTGCAGGCACAGCGGGATTATTTCGGCGCGCATACTTACGAACGGGTTGATAAGCCGAGGGGTGAGTTTTTCCATACCAACTGGACAGGCCGGGGCGGCGATACAAGCTCATCCGCATATACCGTTTAACGCCAAATACGGCAGCAAATGTTAATATTTTGGTTTCCGGCAGATATCGATAATTTCATCTTCCTCGTCAAAAGTCGGAACATCCGCCGTCAATAATCGCCAATGCTGTCGTGAGAAAGTAAATCGACCGGCAGGTTGACTTAAACATAATCGTCGTGTATATTCCGGCAAGTGAAAGAACCAGTTTTTTGACGATATTCTCACAGGAACTCTTATGGATTTATTCTGGAAAATAATGATAGCGGCTGCGGCGCTCGTGGCCATCGGCTGGATTGCGTACGGAATATGGGAATGGCGCGAACGCAAGTTCGAAAAAGAGCAGCCGAAAGTCCGCTCTGAAAAATACCAGCAGGCGTCAAGTTCAGTGGCGGATTACGCCAAGAAGCTGGCCGAATTCAAAAAGCCGACATATAAACGCGAAGACGCCTCCCCGACAGACACCAAACCGCCCCAGAAATAAACGCCAACAGCAGGAGTATTTTGCCTGAAGATTTAGGACCGTCGAGAACGCCTGCTTCAACAACGCAGAGAAATACTTTGCGTGTCGCCCGATTAGCCGGATGGAAGTTAAAATTTGTAAGTAACTGAAACGCCCACGGCCGGCGCCTCGTCACGATAATCGCCGTTGCTCGCTATATAGTTACGCTTGTTCAGATCTATATCAAAAATGCCAAGCAGGTTATAGCCGGTTACGGCAATGGTCAGGTCTTTGCTCGGCTTGTATTCCAAACCGAGGTTCAGGTAGTAGTCGCCGCGATACGCCTTTTCCCAGCCGTCCTGAACGAACGGAGCATCCGCTGTCTGCGCAGCGGGATATGTGTAGGGGTCGTATTTGTCATAATCCTTCATCCCTGGGAAACCCCAGTAGATACGGAATGAGGCGTTAAAAGTCCATTTGTCGTCGAGTTTTTGCTGGGCCGTTAACTTGGTTATATGATTGGACCAAGCGGCCAGATTGTCGCCATAACCGTATGGTTTGGAGGTGGTGTATGTGATTGTGCTGGGGTCATTCAGCGTGAAATAGTAAAGCTGCGTATAGCTGTGAGAAATAGTGAATTTGGTTTTTTCGGTATGATAGGATGCCTCAAGTTCCAGGCCGTAATCTTTTTGTGTGCCGATGGAATCAATCCTGCTTGTTGTCTGGTCCCAGTCCACAAGTTTGAAATTGTAGTGCCAGAAGAATGACGCGGCCCAGTCAAAGTTTTTGGACTGCTGCCGTTCATAACGGAATTCCACGCTGTCAAGAATCTCTGGTTTGCTGTCGCCTCCTCCTTCCATATTCTGGATTTTCATATCTTCTTCGACGTTGGCCCGGACCGAGCGAGACCATAAAGCCTTCCAAGTATCCTTTTCGTTCGGCGTCCAGACAACTGCCGCGCGTGGTGAGTACATATAGTCAGTGAATGTGTGCTTATCGACTCGTCCGCCAAGGAAGGTCGTCCACTGGTCATTAAGATTCCATTGCCACTCGCCCAGCAGCGAATACAGATTGGTTGACCACCGCGGCATATTGAGCGAGCTGTTTTTAAACTCCGGGCAGATTGGGGCTTCATCGGGCCAGCCGACCTCTCTCATACCCAGTTCCCTGTGGGATATCTCCGAACCAAAGGCGACCCTTTGCTGGTCATTGGGCTGCCACTTGAGCATAGCCCTGCCGAAAAGTTCGTCCTCGCGATAGGCAGCATCTATTGCGCTTTGTCTGAATTGCGTGCAATCCAGCGTTTCATAGCTGAATACGTAATCAATATCTATTTCTTTGGACAGTTCCTGCTTGTATCCGGCATAGCCGATCATTTGCTGATAACCATAACCGTTATTAGTCACAGGCGTAGCTGGATTGGCATACCCAACAGGGCTTGGAGCCCAAATCCCAGGCGACCAGATGTACTGCTTGCCGCCGCGAGTGTAACGTCCCCAGATATCCCAGTCGTCCCTTGTCAGCTCGATGTGCAGCTTTGCGGGCTCGAAATTTCTAAAGGCGGCCCCGTCACGACTTATAGGGGCATTTGTAAAAGGTTGGCCAGCTTCTGTGCCATAGGAACTTGCGGGGAAGGAATATGGGAAAATCTGAGGAGCATCGTATTTGCTTGCGCCATCGTATTGGCCGCCGCCGGCATAAACGAATAATCCTCCGTCGTTATCGTCGAATGGCTGGCTGTGTTTTACTTCGCCTGAATAGAATTCCTCAATAGCTCCCATCCTGCCGGTGACCTCTGTGCCTTTGAATGTATTGGCATTATAGGTAACGATGTTAATAACCATCGATACGGCACCGGGGCCGTAAAGGGCTGAACCTGGACCCCGCACGATGTCAATATGGTGAATGTCCTGCAGCAGCACCAGGTCGAGTTCGCTTAGCGCCCCGAAGTATGTGTGGTCGTTTATAATACGGCCATCGACAAGCAGCAGGTATTTGTCGTCGTTGTACATTCCTCGCAGCCCAATATGGTCTGATCCCCAGTGATGTCTTATTACTTCCAGGTCAGGGACGTAAATATCAAGCAATTCGAACAGGCTGCGTGCGCCGGAGGCCCGAATCTGCTCAGCGGTAATCGTTGTTACTGCCGCAGGAACAAGACGCGGCTTGGTATCCGTCAGCGTGGCGGTCGATTTAATCTCGACGTTCATCAGGTCTTCGATGGACAGATCCGTCAAATCTGTTTTCTGGTTGGCTGCAAATGTCTGCGCGGTTGCCGTAAAAATAATCAGCATCGAAAACAGCAACAATATTTTAGCCAATATCTTTTCGTGCCGTTCTATTTGCCCGCACATGATTCAAATCCTTAAAAGTGCTTTAAAAAACTGAAAACACACCCTTAGCAGGATATTGTTTAATCGGTGTATTGGCGGGCTGATTTAATCAATTAGGTTATTTTCTACAGCAGTATCTGGGGCAACGACCCGTTTTTGCGTCGACACAAACCTAAATCCTTATCCCTGAAGGACTTAAGCACACAAAAACGGTGGTTTAATCTGCGATATTTATTTGAGACGATTTGAAAAAGAAAGCAGTCCGATAAAACTATGCCAGACAGAAACAAAATTTGAGCCTCGACAACGTGAAGATTTACCTGTTGTTGAGAGCGATTGATTAATCTTTTTTGGCCTGGGTATTGTGCAGGGCCGGGACGGGTTTGAGATATTCGAACAGCTCGAATACCTCCCCCGAAGCTCCTTTGAAAAACGCTATCCTGACGCCGCCCATCATTTTCGGGTCATCAATAATGGGAGTGGAGAAGCTGACGCCCTTGGCCTTGAGCTTGGCAACAACGGTGTTGATATCCGTGACCTCAAGGGCAATGTGGTCAATAGGACCGGTCGTTCTATATTTGACCTTGTTGACATCATCCGGCTGAAGAAGCTCGATTATGCACGAGCCCCGGCGAACCAGCCCAAAGCCGTACCCTGAATCCAGGTGCGTCCTGTGAACCACTTCAAAACCGAGCGTATCAGTATAAAAAGCGAGCGCCTTGGCCACATCACTCGTAAACACGCATATATGCGCAAGGCCGTTTATGTCGGGGATATTAGCGTCCGCTAATGAGGATTTATTAGCAATAGCCATAGTTATAACCACCATAAAAACAACAATAAAACCGTTGGCGTTACGCCTTTTGCGCATCCGGGCAATCCTTTCAAAAAAACTATGCGACTCAATGACTCGGAAACGCAACTTATGCGATTGAATCATTATTTATGATTTTCTGCGTATAAAAAAGGTCCCGCTTTTCGGGCGGGACCACAGGTTTTTCGTTCGGCAAACCGTTTTAGGAAGGTTTGACGTCTGTCGCTTCCGGGCCTTTCTTGCCCTGAGCGAGAGTGTATTCCACCGCCTGACCTTCTTTTAGTGTCCTGAAGCCCTCGGCAACAATTTTGGAGTGATGAATAAACACATCCTCGCTGCCGTCATCAGGAACAATAAAACCAAAACCTTTTTTCTCATTGAACCATTTTACTTTACCTGTAGCCACGTGTTTCTCCTTTTAACCCATACCGCCGGCTCCTCGCTGTTTCGCTAAGGCGCTTTTGCGAGGATTGTTTAAAAGCGCCCTTTACACGGTGACAAAATAGCTTAAGACCCTTTGTAATTCAACAACTTTTTTAAGGATTTTTTTGCCTTCGAGGGGGCAGACAGGGGGCATTTTATCCCCGATTAACCGGCCAAATATCGCCCGCAGCCGTCGTTTTCATATCATTTTAGCCGTCAAATCGGGGGTTTTTCCTTTACTTGGACGCCGCAGGCAGGTATATCAGTAGGTCTAATGTGTTAAAAAGCTTGACATAGCAGCAACTTTAAACTAAATTTTCAGGTTTGGTTTTCGGTTTCGGTACCGATATATGTTTCTTTAATTAAGGTTTTTGGAGGTCTTTGTGGCTAAAGAGTTGGCAAAAGAGTTGATTAGTGCAGGCGTCCATTTTGGACACAGCGCAAACAGATGGAACCCCAAGATGGGGCCTTTTATTTTTGGCAAACGCGGCCAGATTCACATTATCGACGTTCGCAAGACCCTGGCAGGCCTGGTAATCGCCAGGAAACTGCTGGTGGACGTCGTATCCTCGGGTAAAGACGTCGTATTCGTGGGAACCAAAAGGCAGGCACAAAAGGCAGTTGAGGCCTCGGCGGAAAAGTGCGGTATGCATTTCGTCTCGGACCGCTGGCTTGGCGGAACACTCACGAATTTCAGAACTATACGCTCGCGCGTTCAGCGGCTTGAAGAGCTGGAAGGGATGCAGGAAGCGGGCACGCTCGAATCGCAGAGCAAAAAGCAGGCATCCCGGCTCAAACGCGAGCTGCGGAAAATAAAAAGCAATATGGACGGCATTCGCAGAATGAGTCGGTTGCCGGGAGCAGTCGTTGTGGTTGACTGCAAAAAAGAATACCTCGCCCTGCGTGAAGCCAGGAAACTTGGCATAACCACCATCGGAATTATCGATACCGATTGCGACCCGGATACGGTTGATGTGGTGATTCCGGCCAACGACGACTCGATTAGAGCGATAAGCCTGCTCTTAAATGAGCTTGCCGACGCGGTCGCTCAAGGCAAGACAATGGACACAATCCGCAAAGACGTCGCAACAAAACCCAGGCACATCAGGTCAAAAAGAACCGTCATGGCACGTGCGGATAAGCCGGAAGCAGAGCAGGTCCCTGAAGCAACAGGCGAAACAGCTCAGTCCGGCAGTGAACCCGCCTAAAAGCGAGGTCTCGCCATTTCTAAGGAATGGCGGGCAGGCACAGGAATAAAAAAACAATAATACCGAAAAGGTTTTTTAGCAGGAGTTTTTGAAATGGCGGAAATCTCGGCAGCACTGGTAGTTAAACTTCGCAAGATGAGCAGCCAGGGTATGATGGACTGCAAGAAGGCGCTCGAAGAAGCAAACGGCAATATTGATGAGGCAATGGCGATACTCCGGAAAAAAGGCCTCGCGACGTTAGCCAAACGCGCCGAACGCGCAACTACCCAGGGCTTAGTGGTCGGCAAAACCAGCCCGGACGGCAAAACGGCCGTCTTGGCATCATTGTGCTGCGAAACGGATTTTGTCGCCAACAGCGACGATTTCAAGGCGGCGGCGGAAAAATTAGCCGAATACGGTATGGCCTGCGCACAAAACGACGGCGCTGCGAATGTCCTCGGAACAGCCGTCGGTAGCAAAAAATTCGGCGATGTTATCACGGAGCTGGTTAGCAAAACCGGCGAAAAAACCGAGGTCGGCGACTACGCCAAATTCCATCTCGACGGCCCGGGCCTTATCAGCACATATATTCACTTCAACAAAAAAGTCGGAACGATGCTGGAGATTTCCGCAAGCGACGCCAAAGTTGCCTCATCAGACGAACTCAAGAGGACCGGTGCGGACATCGCGATGCACATTACCGCGACCAAGCCGCTTGCCCTGGATAAATCAGGCATCGACTCAAAGGTAATCGAGCAGGAAAAGAGCATTTACGCCGACCAGGTGAAAAACAAGCCGGCGAACATCGTGGATAAAATCGTCGAAGGCAAACTGAAGAAATTCTTCGAGGACAACTGCCTTCTCGACCAGAAATTCGTAAAGGACGATACAAAAACAGTGGCGCAGGTATTGGAAGAGGCCGCCAGGTCGGCAGGCGGCAAGGCAACGCTGAAAAAATTCGTGCGTTTCGACGTCGGGTAAGCGGTCTGCCGGATATATTTTCGCCGACCCGGAAGGATACGGGGAACGAAAAATGCCAGTGAGCAAATACAAGCGGGTGCTGTTGAAATTATCGGGGGAAAGTTTTTGCGAACAGGGCGGATTCGGGATTGACGGCAAGCAGCTCGAATCCATAGCCAGCAGGATTGCCGAGATTAACAAGCTCGGCCCGCAGGTTGCCGTTGTCGTCGGCGCGGGAAACTTCATCCGGGGGGAAATATTCGCAAAAAAGACATCGATACCGCGAAATACTGCGGATTATATGGGTATGCTCACGACAATTATCAACGCCTGCGCACTACAGGAAACGCTTGAAAAACTCGGGACGACAACTCGCGTAATGAGCGCGATAGAGGTCGAGGCAATGTGCGAGCGGTTTATACGCCGAAGAGCGCTGAGGCATTTCGAGCAGGGAAGAATCGTCATACTGGCAGGCGGAACCGGCAACCCGTTTTTCACCACCGACACCTGTGCCGCCCTGCGTGCCGCGGAACTTGAGGCGGATTTGCTGATTAAAGCGACCACGGTTGACGGCGTTTACAGCGATGACCCCAAGAAAAATCCCGGCGCGAAGCTTTTTGAGAAACTGTCATACCAAGATGTCCTCGAAAAGAACCTCCGCGTGATGGACCATTCGGCCGTAAGCTTGTGCCGGGACAATAAAATACCCATCGTAGTTATTAACATCTTCAAAACCGGCAATCTTAGCAAAGCGATTCGCGGCGAACATGTAGGAACCGTGATTTCTTAAGGGATGGAGACGAGATATGCCTGTTAAAGAGATAATGACAAACAGTGAACTTAAGATGAAGAAGGCTTCCGACGTCCTGGCCGACGAGCTTAAAGGTGTTCGCACAGGTATGGCATCGACCGGCCTGGTCGAGAATATAAGGGTTGAGTATTACGGCAACCCGACGCCGCTGAAGGCGCTCGCCGCCCTGTCAACACCACAGTCGGATATGATTTTAGTCAAACCCTTCGACCCCGGCTCAATCAAGGATATTGACAAAGCGATACTGGCCAGCGACGTTGGTTTGACACCTATGGTCGATGGCAAAGTTATTCGCCTTAATGTGCCGGCCCTTACCGGAGAGCGAAGAATACAAATAGTGCATCAAATCAAGGGCTTTGGTGAACAGGCCAAGGTCAGCGTCCGAAATGTCCGAAGAGATGAAATAAAAACCCTTGAAAAAGAAGAACAAGGCAAGCTGATAACCAAAGATGACCTGGAAAAAGGCAAAAAGCAGCTTGACGATATGGCCAAACAATATACCGACAAGATTGACCATATGGTCAAGCACAAATCGGATGAAATAATGCAGGGTTAGAGCCGGAATTGAGAATTTAGAACGAAAAATTAAGAATTCAAAAAAACGACTGCTGGAGCGTTTCTCAATTCTTCATTCTCAATTCTTAATTGCCAATCGAGGGGTGTAATTTAGATTTATTCGGTTTTGGGGATTATCCTATGGAAGCTTCGGAAAACAATGCAACAACAAAGAAAAAAACCGGCAAAAAGATATTAAAAATCACGGCGGGCACAGTTGTTATTCTGCTGTTGCTGGTGATTTTGCTGGTGGCGTTCATCGTCCCGGCGTATGTCTCCAGCGAAAGCGGACGAAAATTGATACTCTCGAAAGCCAACGCCTCAGGCGCGGGGGCTATCGACTTCACTAAACTCTCGATGAGCTGGCTCAAGGGCATCAGCGTCACCAATATCAGTTTCAAAAACGCCGACCGGGGCCTTTCGGTGGCGGTAAAAGGCGTCTCAACCAGACCCGATTACGGCGCGCTGCTGGCAGGCAACCTTTCCTTCGGCGAAACAGTCATCGATGAGCCGAAGGTGGAAATAGATATTGATAAAATGAAACAGAAAGCCACCGAGACGCAGAAGGCCGCCGCTAAACCGGCAGCCAGGGGCAAGACGGAAACCTCTGCCGGCATGCCAATCAAAAGAATAGACCTCGTCGTAAAAGACGGGGACGTAAAAATAAAAGATAAACGCGGCGAAGTCGAGGTCTCAAAGATAAACAGCAAAGTGGCCCTGCTTGGGCCTGGTGAAAAAACCACTCTCGCCCTGAACGCCAGTATCGCCGGACAGGGAGCCGCCTCGACGGTAAACGCCAGCGGCGACCTGACTCCAGGTAAAAACTGGGACTTAAGTAAAGCAAACGCAAATATTACAGCCGACGTGAATAATCTGAACTTGAGTCAACTGGAATCTTTGCTGGCTATCGCGGGCGTCGATGTAAACGCCAGGGGCACAGTTTCGGCGCATTTGAAAGGTGAAATGAAGGGTGGCGTTGTGGAAAACGTCGGCCTGGACGTGCAGGGCAATTCCCTCGAAATAACCGCTCCGCCACTCAAAGGGGACACGATAAAAACCGACTCCCTGAACGTCACAGTGGAAATCGGCCAACAGGGAAATCTTGTCAACGTCAGGAAAATGAGTATCGCGACCGACTGGCTCAGGGCCGATGCCAACGGAGCTGCGCCGATGTCACTGGCATCTGTTTCGGAATTTATGAAACAGGGCTCGAAAAACGAGCTGAAGGCGAATCTTGAATGCAACCTGCCCGCTGTGGCGGCGATGCTTCCCAAAACGCTCGGCCTCAATGGCCAGACAAAATTAACCGGCGGCAAGCTCGTCGGCAGCGTTCAGACCGTTAACGAAACGGGCGTTAAAATGCTGGCCGGCCAGGTAAGCGTCGAAGGACTCACCGGCACGATGGACGGCAAACCGGTATCCCTTTCCGAACCGGTGCAGGTGCAGGCGAAAATATCCGCCGAAGGCGACAATATAAAATTTGAAAAAGTAAGCGTGTCATCGTCTTTCGCGACCGTCAATTGCTCCGGCACTACCGAGACGTTTAATTACGATACGCAGATTGACCTCGCCAAAGCCACCTCTGAACTGGGACAGTTTGCCGACCTCGGCAAATACAAGCTCGCCGGACAGCTCTCTGCCAAAGGGCAGCTAACCAACAACGCAAAAACCACGATGCTTGCCTGCTCGTCGAAAATATCGAATCTGCGGATAAATCCCACCGCTGATATAACCGTCAACGAGCCGAATGCCTCGCTCAATGTAACCGCCGCAATTGATAAGCAAACCAATGTGCTGCTGGTAAAACAGTTCAAGGCAGATACAAGCTTAGGACAGTTCAGTATCCAGGATGGACGCCTCCCTATGGGTGCAGATGTTAAAGAGCTGATTTCGCTTACTGCCTCCACCAAGGGCCTCGACCTCGCAAAAGTCCAGCCATACCTTGTAATGACAAAGGCGATTTCGAAAGACGTCTCGCTTGGCGGTATGGTTGATTCGAATATCACGCTCAGCTCCAAAGACGGCAGCTATAAAGTTACTACCGATTCGACAAAAATCTCAAACCTGCTTGTAAAAGCCCCGGGCAAAGAGGCGTTTACGCAGAACCCTGTCGCGGTTGTCCTCGACGCAGAAGTGAATCCGACGACAAAAACCTTTGTTGTCAACAACGCGGAGATTACAAGCCCCGACATAAAAATCAAAGCCAGCGTACAGCAGAAAATAGAGGGGCAAAACAGCTCCATACAGGGAACCGCAAAGCTCGACTTCGACTGGAAGGCGATTACGGGAATGCTTTCGCCCTTTATGCCCGCGGACCTGACAATCGAAGGTAAACGCCAGGACTCAATCAATTTTGCCAGCAAATACCCCACTAATGACCCCAACCAGATGCTCGCCAACCTCAACGCCCAGGCCAAAGTCGGCTTCGACAAGGTCTCTTATATGGGCCTCAAGGTGGGGACAACCAACGTGGATATAAAAGTAGATAAAGGTTTGCTGACCATTCCGCAGTTTACCTCGACGGCCAACAACGGCCAGCTTAATTTCGGCGGCTCAGCCGACTTCAAGCAAAAACCAGCTATGTTCAGAACGCCCGGCCAGATGCAGATTGTCAAAGACGTCCAGCTTAACGTTGAGATGGCAAACAAGCTGCTGTCAAAAGTAAATCCGATTTTCTCCGGGGCCTCCAACGTAACCGGCGTTGCCAATTTCCAGTGCGACCGGCTTGCTGTCCCCATAACCGGCGGCAAACCCGAAGACGCCAATATCGCGGGCACGATTTCCCTCATGCAGGTAAAAATGCAGTCGGGACTGCTGGCGGCAATAATGACGGCTATCGGCGGTTCGGACAATATGATGACCCTTCATCCCACTGCATTTACCGTCAAAGACGGCTTTGTCAACTATACGAACATGCAGATGGATATAGGCGACAGACCAATCAACTTCAGCGGAAGCGTGCCGCTTGACCCAAACAGGGAAATCAAAAGCTTCAGCGTTACCCTGCCTGTTACAGCCCTCGGCAAAACGGTTTCATCCCGCAAAACCTCGCAGGCAGGCAGGATAACCGCTTATATTAAGGGAACGCCGAATAAGCCAAAACTTGACCTGGGAAAAATGCTCCAGAATCAGGCCGTCCAGACAGGCCTCGAACTCCTGATGGAAGGAGCCAAAAAGGGAAGATAACCGAATAACCATTCAGGCCGGGAGGCAATAAAGTATGTTCGATAAAATTTTGTCCACCCCAACCGCTCACGTCGGCAGAGTCGGAAGATTTGTGATTTTTCAGATTAAGCTCTGGATTCATTGCTTTCGGCTGCTCAAAAAAAACCGTTCAGGCCAGCAGGCGGCTGCGCTATCCTATTACACAATGTTCGGCATAGTACCGCTGGCAGTCGTGATGCTGATGGTCGTCCAGTTTTTCCCGGCTTATCAGGACGCCGGCCAGAACATCAAGGAAGCGGTTTACTCGCAACTGCACCTTTCCACAATTGAGTACCCTGACCCCGCAAACCCCAATTCCAACATAAAATTAACCGATAATCTGGACGCAATCGTCGCCAAAGTTTTCACCGGCTTTAATCATGGAACAATCGCTGTTTTAGGCGCGGTCTTTATTATTTTTGCGGCGCTGATGATGCTGTCAACTATCGAGGGGGCGTTTGACCAGATTTGGGGCGTCGGCAGAAGCAGGAGCATTATCCACAGAATCGTCAACTACTGGACCCTGTTGACCGGCGGCCCCTTGCTGCTCGTTGCCGCGATATACGTCGCCACGAAATATGCCGCCATCAGCCAGATACAAAAAACCGTGCTCTCGCATACCGCCCCCGCCGTAGTTTCATACTTCGCCTCGGCCGCGGGATTTTTCCTGCTCTACCTGCTGCTCCCCAACACCAAAGTCAAAATCCGCGCCGCCATCTGGGGAGCGATTATCGCGGCGATTGTCTGGACTCTGGCCAAATGGGGATTCAAACTCTACGTGGTAAAATTCATCCCATACAATCAGATTTACGGGGCATTGGGACTAATACCGCTGGGCGTATTCTGGATTTATCTTAGCTGGTTCATTGTCCTCTTCGGCCTGCAGCTCACCTACACCACACAGCACCTCAATACCCTCGATGCCGCTGAAATCGCCGCCGCACAAAAACGCGAAGAATATTTCATCGCCAGCGATTTGACCATAATGAATATGGTAGGCGAAATCGCCTCTGCCTTTAAGGCCGGCGACGGCGCGGTCGAAGCGGGGACAATTTCCGCCAAACTCAATATGCCGCCCGAATTCGCGGAAAAAGTCCTGTCGCATTTAGCGGCAAGGGGTATTCTGGCAAGGGTATCCGAACCGAAGGACGGCTTCCTGCCCGCCAAATCCCCCGACGATATGAAACTTTCCGAAATCGCCGCCGCCATTGCCTTGGCCGGTTTTGCCCAGTCAGCCGATGCGCCCGCCGGCCTGCGTAAAGTCGCTCAGTCGCAGCAGGAAATGTTCTCGAAGTTTAATGTTACGCAGCTTATTGGCGGCAAAGACAGCCAGACCGGTTAGGTAATCAGCGTCACGCCGGCCTTGTAGAGAAAAAATAAACCGAAAAACAGCATAGCACCGGCACAGACCTGCATAACCCGCTGCTGAATCTTCTGCCCAAACAGCGTCGTGCCGTGAAAACTCGCGAAAGACAACGCTGTAACCCACATAAAATCGACCAACCAGTGAACAACCGCAAATAAAACAAAAGCATAAAGGCCGAATTTCGTCGCGTTGGTCGCCAGCCCAAGACCCACCGTCGCCCACCATATCAGAAAATATGGATTAGATACTGTAAAGATTATGCCCGCCCAAACCGGCTTATCTCTCCTCGCTACCGACACGGTATTTACAGGATGCGAAGCAGTTTTGAACATCCCGTATGCCATATAAAGCAAAATAAGGCCGCCCGCGATACCAATGACGATTTGCGATGATGTTTTCTGAAAAATGGTCCCCAGCCCCAGGATAATCAGAACCATCAGGGGAAATTCGACGATACCGTGGCCGACTGCCAGCAACGACCCCGCCCACCGGCTGCGTGTCCCCATCGTAATCGCCGTCGCGGTAACAGGCCCCGGCTGCATCGCCCCCGATATCGAAATGATAAACACCTGAATTAAAAAAAGCGCCAACGCCATTGCGTATCCCGATTATTCCCCAATGATTTTCACCAGCGCGCGTTTCTTCCGTTTGCCGTCGAACTCGCCGTAAAATATCTGCTCCCAAGGCCCAAAGTCCAGCTTACCGTCAGTAATCGCGACGACAACCTCCCTGCCCATAATCGTTCGCTTCAAATGCGCGTCGGCGTTGTCCTCATAACCATTGTGGTGATACTGTGAATACGGCTTTTCCGGCGCAAGTTTTTCCAGCCACGTCTCGAAATCCTGGTGCAGCCCCGGCTCATCATCATTGATAAACACCGACGCCGTAATGTGCATCGCGTTTACAAGACACATACCCTCCCTGACGCCCGATTCAGCAACGCACTGCTGAATTTCGCCGGTGATATTGATAAAGTCCCTGCGATGAGGCGTATTGAACCAAAGCTCTTTTCGGTAACTTTTCATAGTATCTTCTCTGTTAATCGAGGCAGAGTTAGAGGTTGCCCCTTACCTCATCCAACCGGTTCTTGGCATCTGGAACAAACTTAAAGAACGCCACAAGTTTTTCGCATGGATACTCGCTGCAATATGCACAATTTACGATGTCTTTTTGTTTTCCACACTTTCTTATCTCGCATACCTTTGTGTGACCGATTAAGCGGTTACTGTTTGAAGTGCAGCCATCGCAGTTAATGTCTTCGGCCTTGATATTAATGCCGTATTGCTTTGACCAGAGTTGTGCCACCTCTGCCCTCTTTTTGTCGTCATCGTTTTTTGTCGCAATGAATGCCCCGCACTCATTACAAAGCAGGCCGCAGAAACTTATCATCTTCATATACAAGCCCAATCCAAAGCTTTTTTCCGCAGGTTTTCATAACTTTTTGCTCTATTCAGCCTGTGATTCGCGGCATTGTAGCAGGTTTTTGTAGGCCGTGGAATAGCGTTCCCGTATCCGTAAATTCAATTGACCTTAACGGCCTAATCTGTAATTATATTCCCCGGGTTTAACGACCTCACTTGTTGCGGAGGGGTTGTTGGGGCAGAAGATTGTCCAGGAAAGGCCAAACGAGTGGCATATAGTCAGCAGATAAACATTGAAGACGCAGTTTTAGTGCAAAAATGGCGAAAGGGTGATACTGCCGCCATCGAGAAACTCGTCTGCAAATACCAGGGCCGAATCTACAACCTCATCCTGAAAATCTGCTCAAATCCCGACGATGCCGCGGAACTAATGCAGGATACGTTTGTCAAACTATTAGAGAACATTGATAAGTTTGAGAGCCGAAGCTCCTTTTACACCTGGGCATTCAGAATCGCGGTCAACCTGACGCTGAACTACCGCAAAAGAAAGGCAATCGTCGGATTTACTTCACTGGATGCGGAAACAGCTTCGGACAACGAGCAGGCCAGGCAGGGTCTGGCGGCGATTTTATCGGACGCTAAGTCGCCTGACCCCGCTCAGGTCGCTGAAAACAAGGAAATGTGCGACCTGATACAAAAAGGTATCAGAAAGCTCGATGACGAACACAGAACAATTATTGTGCTGCGGGACATTGAAGGAATGGATTACGAGCAAATCGCGGAAGTGCTGGGCACAGAGTTGGGCACGGTTAAAAGCCGGCTCAGCCGGGCCCGCGCCGCGTTGAGGCAGATTCTGGAGGCCTTATGAATTTTGAACAAAATCCGAAAATTGAAGAGTTGCTGAACGGTTACATCGACGGCGAGTTGTCTGCTGATGAACGTTCGCAGGTAGAACGCCTTGTCAGCGAAAACTCTGGGGTAGCACAACGTTTACATCAGCTCGAAAAATGCAAAGTGCTGGTAAGCTCATTACCCCCTGCCGAACCGCCCGCCGCAGTAGTCGCCGGGATTAAAGAACTTATTCGCAGCCATCCGACAGTCGCGGCCGCCTCCGAAACTAATAAACAACAAGGGGCACGACACCTGTTTATTCGTCAGGCCATAGCGGCATCGATAATCATCGGCCTTGTGGGTATTATGGGCGCGGTGGTGTATAAGATTGTCGGACCGGAGGAAACCCCAACGCCAATCGTCGCGATGAAACCTGCGCCGATAATTAAGCCGGCTGTGATGCCGGCAGCAACAAAACCACAGGAAACGGAAAAAGAAGTTGTTGTCGCCGCTGCCGAGGATACTACGAGCGTCGGCTTATACTCGCTCCAGCTGCAGACCGCTGATTTTGCCGCAGTTGATGCTTATGTAACTAAACTCCTCGAAGAAAGCCCCTGGCTGCGATACGAAGCGACAAAAGACCAGCCGGGCAAAAGCGAATACAAAATACTTTGCAGCAGAGGCGGTCTTGAGGCAATGATGAACGATTTGGCAACGGTGTGGTCAAAGTTCGATTCGACAACACTGATTGTGCACACCGATAACCTCGGCCAGTATGTAACCGTCGCATCCGTAAAGCCGGAGCAGATTGCCGACATTGCCAGACAGGACACAATCGATAAACGCGTAAAATTAGCGAAGGATTTCGCGGTTCTCAACAGCGTCTCACAGGTTATGCCCGAAGAAAAAATGTTGGCCCTGACCGACCATTCACTCTCGGACCTGACCACTATCCCCAAACCGGTCCTGACCTCGGGCGATAAAAATGTTGTAACCGCCCCCAAAGGCGCGTGGGACAAGATTCAGGTCAATTTGAATATCGTCGTCGCTGGTTCGACTTCGCTCACCACGGGCAGTCACAAATAAAAAACCCCGCTCTATTTTTAAGAATCGACTGTCGATTACCATTCGATTGTCGGCTTGCAAACCGACCATTAAACTAACCTGACAATCGCCGCTCAAAAATAGGGCGGGGTTCAAACTGCATAAATTGATTCAATCCGTTATTCGAGATTCAATGCCTCTGCAAATGTGGTGGGGTTATTGGACCACTTCTGTGCTTCTTCCAAATCAATCATATCTGCTTTAACTAAGCGGGCGAGGTGTCGTTCCATCGTAATCATCTTCTCATCGTACCGGCTGGAGGTCTTGGTCTGGAGCTGCGAATATATCTGCTCGACCTTGCCCGTCCTGATGAGGTTGGCGGTGGCGTAGTTATTGTTGAGAATTTCCATCGCCACGATTCGGCCTTTGCCGTCTTTTCGCGGGATGAGTTTCTGACTGATGATATACGCCAGGCCGAGCGAAAGCTGGTTTCGCACCTCGCTTTGCCTGCCGGGCGGGAAGTAATCGAGTATGCGCATTATTGTCCCCGCGGTGTCTCTCGTGTGCAGCGTCGAGAAAACCAGATGTCCCGTTTCGGCGGCCATAAGCGTCATCGCGATTGTCTCGGCATCGCGCATTTCGCCGACAAATATGATATTCGGGTCTTCACGCAGCATCGAACGCAATCCGTCGATAAATGAATACACGTCTCTGCCGATTTCGCGCTGCGAAACGATCGCGTTTTTCTGCTCAAAGATATATTCGATGGGGTCTTCGATGGTGATTATCCGGCAGGCCTTCTCTTCGGTTATGCGGTTAATCATCGATGCGATTGTCGTCGATTTGCCCGCGCCCGTTACGCCTGTAAGCAATACCAGGCCGTGCTTGCGATTTATAATGTCTTTCCATATATCGTTGGGAAACCCCGTCTTTTCCACCGGCAGGATATCCGCCGACAGTGCGCGAATGGCCGCGCAGATGCCGTCGTTTTCTTTGAAGACGTTGATTCGAAAATGTGTCCCGTCTATACGGTATGAACAATCGACGCTGTGCTGCTCGCGCAGCTTATCGATGCTGTTCTGGCTGAGAAGCGGCAATATCAACTGTTCGGCCATTTCCGGCGTAAGGTTTGGACCTTTGAGCTTTTCGAGGTCGCCATCAATGCGGTACGCAGGCGGGGCGCCGACCTTGAGGTGCAGGTCCGAAACCCGCATCGTCCCCATATTCCCGAAATAGGTCAGCATATCCTGGATGCTCAACTGCCCCATATCCTCGGTGGGATATACGTTTTTATTGACTTCCTGAACGACTGCCATTTCCCGCTCCTTAACAAAACAACCATATAAATTATAAGTTCCGGAATCGGGGTTTCCAAAAGCCGGGAGCACTAATATAGGCAAGGGGTGCATCGGCAAAAAACAGGTAGCTTATAAGCTGAATCTGGCAGTTTTTAGGCGTTTTTTAGGACGGTTATTTGGCGCTGGCTCCTCGACGTTGTTCGGAACTGGCGAGCCATTCGTTGAGGTTCTTGGCCAAAATTTTGACGTCCTTTTTTGTCATTATGTGGCTGATGATTGCGGGCGGTATTTTGAGATTGACCATTGCCTTTTGCGCACGCTCCCACAGCTTGGTCCGCTTGGTGTCATTGTCCGCTAAATAAAGCTCGCTGACTAATTCGCTCAACTTGCCAAGCGATATCGCGCTGAGGTTATTGTAGTAATTTGATATTACGTCTTTTTGATATGCTGAGTATTCCTGTTTTGCCATATTCTCGTCCTGAGTCGTGTGTACTGCGTATTGCATTCGTTGTCCTGCTGGCACAATTTTGCCTGAAATCTGCATGGAAATCAAGTGGCATTAGGGTTGCGGTTAGGTATAATCTTGTCAAAAATGCCGGCCAGGATGGCCGTAGTGAATAACCATTGAGGATATGAGCGCAAAGACGTCAAAATTGATTTTGATTGCTATTGCACTGTGTGTGCCGGCTGGCTCGGCATACGCGATTGACAACACACAAGCAAAGGCCTTCGCCGGACGCGACGTTCAAATCACCGCAGACGAATTAACCAATTATCACGACGCCAACGGCACGGATGTTATTGTCATCGCTGGAAAGGTCTCGATTGCGGCGGGCGCGGATACATTCGCAGGCGAAAAGGCCGTCGTATGGCTGAAGAGAAGCCCGACAAGCAAAAACATCGGCGTCTGGTGCTGCGTATCGGGCGATATTTCCGCGAAAAGAGGCAGCGGCACTCGAATAGTCGGGCTTAACTGGGAAACAATCGAAAACGGTGGTTCGACCCTTCGGCCCGGCTCAGGGCAAGCAAGCTCACCACAATCCAAAGCAATGATTATCCGCTTCGAGGCGACCGGCGAGGTGTTCGTTACGGCAAATAAAATTGAGCGGGCAAACGTCCGGGGCGGAGAATTTTACAACTATGCGTTCACCGCGACCGCCAGGACAGATAAAAACTTCGCGAATGAATGCGCCGCAGTTTCGCCGGTGATAGTTGTACTGGCGGCCGAGCCGAATCGCCCTGCTGCCAAACCAGAGGCGGCGACTGCCGCGCAAAGCCAACAGGGCTTTGGGGCATTTGGATTCATTGACCAGTTGTTTGGCCCCGCAAAAAAACCTCAGCCGTCTGCTGAGAAAGTCCCGCCGCAGGTAAAAATACGATACCCCGTAAATTTGGCGCCGGCCGGCGAGCAGGAGCCGAATATCGAATGGGGCAGCGCGACCTCGCCCGCCACGGACGGTTCATCAAAAACCGAGGAGTTAGCGACGGTAATAGGGCGATTTTACCTGTGGCAAAAACAGGATGAGCAGGGCCGATTGCTGGAAATGCAGGCGGACAACGCGGTTGTATTTTACGCCGGCGAAAAAACCGGTGCCGGCGAAGAATCGGGCGGGGTAAAGGACGTAGGGACAAAAGGGGCGATAAGAGCAATTTACGTCCGCGACGACGTCGTAATGACCGAGGGGTTGCGCACGATACGAGCCGACGAGATGTATTATGATTTTGAGAACAAAAGAGGTCTTGCAATCAACGCGACAATGCGAACATTCGATGTCGAGCGCGGGGTACCTATATATGTCAGGGCTGCCAAAATCAGGCAGGTAGCGGAGGGCAAATTCACCGCCGACAACGTGGTCGTAACCAGCAGCGAGTTCGCTACACCCCAGGTTTCGCTTAATGTGTCGAACATCATCATTACCGATACGACAACAATAGACCAAGAGGCGGGCCAGAGCAAAGACAGCAGTTACGATGCGCAGATGCGAGATATCCGGCTGAAAGCCGAAGATACGACGGTATTTTATTGGCCCTATATGCGGAGCAATCTCGAAAGGCCGGACACGCCCCTCAAGAGTTTGCACATCGGCAACGACAATATCTGGGGCACAACAATAGAGTCGCGGTGGTTTTTGTCGCGCCTCTTGGGTCTGCGCGAGCCGGAAGGAACAGACGGAACATTCGATTTGGATTACCTCAGCAAACGCGGCGTCGGCACGGGAATGGATGTGGATTACCAGCAGGATGAACGGATGGGAAAAATCACGAGCTATTTAATCGACGACAGGGGCAAAGACCGGCTGGGACGGGTTGACTTCAGGCGAAACCTCAAGCCGCCGGAAGATTTACGCGGAAGATTCAGCTGGGTTAACCGGGAATTTATGCCGTATAACTGGCAGGTTACGACAGGCATCGATTACGAATCGGACGAAAACTTCCTCGAAAGTTACCGCAGGCACGAATATAACACCGGCCCCGACCGCGAAACGTATATACACCTCAAAAGAATCGAAGACAACTGGGGCCTCGCGTTCCTGGCCAAGGGGCGGATTAACAATTTCGCCGACGAATTGGATGAGGCGCCGACAGGCGAATATCACCTTACGGGCCAGTCGATTTTCGACGACAAGATGACGCTGTACAGCGACACCTATGGCGGACGCTATAGACAACAAATAGGCAAGAATCACACAACGGAAATGGACCAGGATTATTTCGGGTTTGGAACACACCGGACCGAAGTTGATTTGCCGATGTGGGCCAGTGGGGTAAAAGTGGTGCCGTTTGCCGCGGGAACGGTTGGCTATGACGGACGCAGCGGGTTTAACAGGTCAATGGTCGATGGCAGCAACACGGGCAGCCCAGGTGATGATACTGTTGGAATCGGCGAATTTGGAGTGCGTAGCTCAACCGAGTTCTGGAAAACATACCCCGACGTCAATAGCCGATTGTGGGACCTAAATGGACTGCGACACATCGTAACGCCAGGTGTGAGCACTTCGATTTACGGGGCAAGCGACACGGAAGTCAAGCAGCACAATGCGGCACATGTAGAGCTGACGCAACTATTGCAGACAAAACGCGGTCCAGATGAACATACTGTGGACTGGATGCGGCTGAATATGGGTATGACGTGGTTCGAGGATAACGACAAGAGGACGACCGGTTCGGGACCATACAGATATTTATGGAATAATCCTATGACGCCCTTACGGACGTTAGCTGCGCCGGAAATACTGAACGGCGACCTCGACCATGGGCTTAAGAGATTCGAGACATACGGGCCGGTGAGAGATTACTTCGATACCGACTATATGTGGCAGATAAGCGACACGACGGCGTTATTGAGCAGCGGGTATTACGACATTCACAGCGGGACCGTTGAGCAGTTCGATATCGGGTTTTCGCGGACGAGATTGCCCGACCTGAGCTATTACGTCGGCACCAGGTACCTGCAGGACGTCAACGTGCTGAACAAACACGGCTCCAACGCCTTTGTGTGCGCGGTAAGCTATGCCCTTGACTCGCGATACACCATTGTTTTCTCGCAGCAGTATGATTTCCAATACAGGGCAAACGTTGAAAGCGAAATAACACTCATCAGGCATTATCACCGAATGTACTGGTCGATATCGGCCAGCACGGACGCGTCGCTCGACCGCCAGTCGATTATGTTTAACATCTGGCCGGAAGGCGTGCCGGAATTAGTATCAGGCAGCAAACGATACTCCAGCTTAAGCAGCCCCGGCGGGCAGTAACTCTGATTTCGGGGCGTATAAGCCAAGCCGACCAACCAAAAGCGGACAAGTTCGAGCGAACAAACCTCTATCACCTAATGTAAAAACTCCACGCAGTAACCGCCTTGCCGGGGAGGTTATTTGAGGTATAATGGCGGGTTATATGAGGCGACAAAATATGAAATTTACGAAAATGCACGGTATCGGCAATGACTACGTCTTCGTGAATTGCTTCCATGAACGCGTAACGAATCCGGCCAAGGTCGCGAAAGAGATAAGCGACAGGCACTTAGGCGTCGGATCTGACGGTCTGATTCTGATTTGTCCATCCAAAAAAGCAGATGCCCGAATGCGGATATTTAACGCCGACGGCTCGGAAGCGGAAATGTGCGGCAACGGAATCCGGTGCGTCGCAAAATACGTCTATGAAAAAAACCTCGCCAAAGCCCGCGGGCCTGCTGCAATGGGCAACGGGACAAAATACCCGGCGTCGTTCAAAATCGAAACCGGCGCAGGTATCCTGACCGTCGGTCTGGGTTTGCGAGATAAAATGGTGCAGAAGGTCTGCGTTAATATGGGCGAGCCGAGATTCAGGCCAAAAGAAATACCCGTGAAACTCCCCGGTGAAAGGGTTATCGAGCACAAAATCGAGGTCGCCGGCGAGAAATTGCCTATGACCTGCATTTCAATGGGAAATCCGCACGTGATATTTTTCTGCGATGAAGTCGCGGCGGTCGAGCTTGAAACTATCGGGCCGGAGATTGAGAATCACAATTTGTTCCCCAAAAGAACAAACGTGCATTTCGTCGAGATTAAAAACCGAGACGGATTTACGATGCGAACATGGGAGCGAGGCAGCGGGATAACGCTTGCCTGCGGAACCGGCGCCTGTGCCTGCGCTGTTGCCGCGGCCGTAACAGGTCGATGCGGCAGGTCATCAACCGCCCAGTTACCCGGCGGCCAACTGCAACTCAACTGGTCAACCGAAGATAACTGCGTCTATATGACGGGACCTGCCATAGAGGTCTTTGCCGGCGAGTGGCCTGCAAAGTAATACCCCACAGGGAAGCAATAAAAGAAATGAGGAACAACCCCGGCGAACCGGGGCTGTTCCTCTGACATATATTGATTAACGGCGCACGCGGCAAATATGCCGCACACCACCGATAACGGCTATTATTACCGTTTTCTTCGCGAAATCAGAACTGTTATGCCAAGACCAAGAATCGCCATCGTTGCCGGCTCGGGAACTACTTCAAACGTGCTTGTTCCTGAAGCTGCATCGTTGGCCGAAAGCTTAAAGTAGAACTCTGACTCAATATCCGTAAGAGTACCGTTTATAACCTGGTCAGGCGTGTCTTCACTGCCGGTCAGCGTCCCGCCGCTAATCGAAAAACCCTTTACCAGATTCGCGAACACATTCGAACCATTGTAGGTGGCTTGAAACGTTTTGCCGCCCGGGAAAAGACCTGTGATTGTCGCTCCTGGGGTGCCCCTGTCCGTCAGTGTAACGCCTGCCGATGCATCCGCTGTCGGATTTACCAGCGGGTCAAAAGTAACTACATCAGAATAAATGGCGTATGCCAACGTTGAGTTGCCGGCTTTAAAGCCAAACTCAATATCTACTTCGGGGTCACTGTTCACAGTCACCTTAAGGCTGTCAATGGAGCCATCGAGTATGGATACACTATTGTCAAGAACCCATACAGAATTACCGGTGGTTCCGTCTAAAGAAGTTTTGCCGCCCAAAGTTATTGCTTGTGACTGCCCGGCTTCATTAGTTGCGGTAATGGTAACGTAAACTGCGTCCGCGTTGGAAACTGGAATCAGACTGGCTTTCGCTCCGACAGGCAAAATTAACACTGCCGCCAGTACCATTGCTAAAATCATTAAACGTTTTGTCTTCATCCTCTACTCCTCCATAAAAACATCTGATTTCAAGATGTTAGGTGTTGGGACAATATGGGAGGAGATAAATGAGGGATACTCATTCTGACTATGAATACAAAACAACGCTCTCTTTCGTTGCCTGCTCATCACTCTCTCACTTCGTCCTTCTTCTTCTTGCCGCCGGCTGGCCTGGTGTGGCTCTACACAACCGACAGCTAATATCAATCTATACGCAAAACCTTATAATGTCAAGCAAAAAAACGGATTTTCGAGTATTTTTTTTTAAAGGAATCAGGCAAAAAGATGGCGGATATCAGGTAAGCCCTGATTCTGAGCTGAAAATGGCATATAAACTACTGTAAGGAGGTATTAATAAATTCGAACAGGCCTCTCCAGGCCTGGAAATGCCGCTTTTTGATAATTTTTCCAATTTTCCCGAACGCGGATTTTAGCTCAAAAACGCGGTAGAATCATTCATAAAAATTTGATTTTAACGCCTGAATAGAAAAAGGGCTGTGTTGTTTGAACACAACCCTTTGATTTATAAAACAAATTGTCTTTTCTTTTCGAGCTTTTTATGCTCTGCGTTTTTTCAGCAGACCCAATACACCTAAACCAAGCAGACACATCGTCGCCGGCTCGGGAGTATATTCGTATGTGACAGAGGCTGTACCTGTCAGATTTCCGCCGCCGCCGCCATAGAGTCCCCCGTCAGTTATGTGAACTTGGCCAGCTCCGCTTGTTCCGAAGCTGAGGCTGCCTGCGCCGATGTATCCGGCCAGATTCAGGCCAGATGCCGTCAAGCTTACAGGAGCCGAATTGCCGCCGACTAATGTTAAGAGAACCCAAGGTACTACCGTCTGGCCGGAGCCGTAGATAGTTCCTGTGTCAACTGTCGGTGCCGCCAATGTCCAGCTATCAGAGCCATGACTGACTGTCCAAATGTCGGCAGGGGTGTAACCGAAGGTAATCCAATCACTGGACGTAAAAACTGCAGGTGAAGTGCCGACATTTAGGACCTGAGCGTAAGGAGTGACTGTCAAGGACAGGTCAATCTGTACGCCTGTTAATGTCCCTGCGCCATTAAACATAGGGAGATCGGTCGTCGCAGTACCGCCCAGCTGGAACGGAGTAACAGTTCCATTATAAGTAACTATTGAAGCATTTGCCAGGCCTGCCATCGACAACACGAACGCAATAACAATAAATGTGATTACCACTCTCTTCATACTCTTCTCCTTCTTCAAAAAAACAAACGATATATATTTCAAGATGTTAGGGACGATGTTGGGGGAGATAAATGAGTGTACTCATTCTGACTATGAGCGCAAAACAACGCTCTCTTTCGTTGTTTCTCATCACTCTCACTCTTCGTCCTTCTTACTTACTTAATACTACGTATTCGGTGTGATGTGGGCTGTGTAATGTGGTGCGGTCTATACAACTAATGTTAATATATACGCGTAGGCCGATAATGTCAAGCGTAAAGTCGTAATTCCTACTAAAAAATTCATTTTCCTTAAAGAGGGCTTTGGGAACGGTTTGGGGAGCTGAACAGGTCTCTCCAAACCTGGAAATCCTGTTTTTTGATATGATAATTTTTCCGACTTTCACGAACGCCTGTTTTTAGCTCAAAAACGCGGTAGAATCCTTCATAAAATTTAATTTCAACGCCCGAGTAGAAAAAGGGCTGTGTTATTTGAACACAGCCCTATGATTTATAAAACAAATCGTTTTTTCGAGCTTATTATGCTCTGCGTTTCCTCAACAGCCCCAAAACGCCGAGGCCAAGCAATCCAATTGTCGCCGGCTCGGGAATGGAGGTGTAGTCATAGGTTATGGTTACCCCAGCCTGACCGGTTGTTGACATACTTGTCGAATTGTTGCCGCCGGTGGTAGTAAGAGCGGTGGAAGCATCGCTGACAAGGCCGAATGTCAGGCTGCCCGTGCCGATAAAGGAAGCCAGCCCGGAATTATATGACAGAACTTCGCTGTTAGAAGGGGTGAAAGTCGCCACGATAGCGCCGGATGTTCCGGCATAATCCGTGATGCCATCATACTTGGTCAAGTACACGGTGTACTTCTTCGCATCCGTATAGCCCGCCGTTGAAATCACCGAACCGTCAAAAGACAAGTTTACGCTGGCCGACGTGTATTCCGTGGGGTCGGATGGCCAATAGGTATAGACGCTAAATGCTTTGGTGCCGGTGGTGGGGCTGCTGGGGTTAGTGTTTTCGATACCCAGAGACGCCTGCAAAGCGGTCGAAACGGTTATCGAGACACTGTTGAGCGTGCCCAGCGATGAATCAAACTGGGAGACAACCAAATCCCGGTCCGCAACCTGATTGAACAGGCCGCTGATGCTATCGGTATAGCTTACCACCGTTGCGCTTGCCGATACCGTCATCATCAGCATTGTTACTACTGCACAAATCGTTACTAACCTTCTCATACTCTTCTCCTCTAAAAAACAAACGATACATATTTCAAGATGTTAGGGACGATGCTGCGGGAGATAAATGAGGGATACTCATTAAGAGTATGAGCGCAAAATTTGCACTCTCTTTCCTTCTTCTCATCACTCTCTCACTTCGTCCTTCTTCTTCTCGCTGTCAGCTTGCCTAATTTAACTCTACACAGCCGACAGTTAGTGTTATCTTAATACACGGGGCCGATAATGTCAAGCACAAAGTCGGAATTCCTACTAAAAAGTTCATTTTCCTTAAAGAAGAGGGCTTTGGATGGCCAAAAGAGCGGTTTTTGGGGCTGAAAAGAGCTGCCATAAGCGATAGAAAGATGGCAAGAAACGCTGAACAGGCCCCTCTAAGCCCGGAAATCCTGTTTTTGGGTATGATATTTTCTCAGATTTTCCCGTAGAGGTCAGGGATTACCTATTTTAACATCTGTCAGACTGGGTTAAAATGAATATGTTGCTTTTTGTCAACATCAATGCTTGACAAGATCAACATAACTATTATCATTGATGTTGTAAATCATTTCGAATTTCGGACAGTTCACGGGCAGGGAACGCCCAAAAATGGAACCGGGTAAAACGATGGCTGAAAAGACAATTCTCGTGGTGGATGATGACCAGGTAATCCGTGACTGCCTGACGGAGTTTTTGAAGACCGAGGGATTCAAGACGGGCATCGCCGCGACAGTCAAAGACGCTGCCGCCGAACTGGAAAAACAGGATTACGCGCTTGTCATTACCGAAATCAACCTGCCCGATGGCGACGGCTTTCAATTATTGGACATCATAAGGCAAAACTATCCCCAGACCGTTGTCGTGGTCATCACGGGTTATGGCACAATCGAAAGCGCAGTGCGGGCAATCAAGACCGGGGCGTATGATTATCTCACCAAGCCGATTAATGACGACGAGCTGCGGTTAGCCGTCGAGCGGGCAATAAAACAACAGTCGCTCATCAGTGAAAACGTCAGCTTGCGCTCACAGCTTGAGCAAAGATACAGTTTGGACAACATACTTAGCCACGATTACAAAATGGCGAGGATATTCGAGCTGGTGGAAGCCGTCGCGGACAGCAAGACGACGATTCTTATGACGGGGCCATCTGGAACGGGCAAAACGATGCTCGCCCGCGCAATTCATCACCATTCAGGCAGACGCAAAGAGGCGTTTGTGGAAGTGAGCTGCGGCGCGCTGCCTGAAACGCTTCTTGAAAGCGAACTCTTCGGCCACGTTAAGGGTTCGTTTACCGGTGCGGTGGCGAATAAGAAGGGAAAATTCTTAGCGGCTGACGGGGGAACGATATTTTTGGATGAAGTTGGCAATGCGTCGCCCGCGCTGCAGGTTAAATTGCTAAGGGTGTTGGAAGACAGACAATTTGAGCCGGTGGGAAGCAATAAGACGATTACGGTTGACGCGAGGATAATACTTGCGACGAATAGAAACCTCATCGAGGAGGTCAAGCAGGGAAGGTTCAGAGAGGATTTGTATTACAGAATCAACGTCGTTACGATAAATCTGCCTGCGTTATCGGAGAGGGTGGGGGATATTGAGCTATTGGCCAAGCATTTTTTGAAGAGATACAGCGGGCAGCACAACAAAAAGAAGCTGGGAATAACCGATGAGGCGATGGGGTTTCTGGAACGTTATCCCTGGCCCGGCAACGTGCGGGAACTCGAGAACGTGATTGAGCGGGCGGTGCTGCTGGGCAAGGGCAGCTTCATAACGCCCGACGATTTGCCGGCAGGTATAAGGCAGGAACAGGTCATCCAGGGGACGGAGTTTAAGGCGGTGAGTTTGAAAAAGGCGGTCGCTGAGCCGGAGAAAAATATCATTCGCCAGGCGCTGGAGGCGCACAAGTGGAACAGGCAGGAGACGGCAGATGCGCTTGGCATTAACCGCACGACACTTTTTAAGAAAATGAAACGCTACGGACTTTACGCGGAGGCGGAACGATTAGGGCTTATGTAGTTTTAACCACAGATTACACAGATTACTCTGATTTTTTACCACCAAGACACAAGACGCAGAACACAAGGGAGAAGGCAGAAGTTAGAAGTTAGAGAGCAAAAGACGAAAGACCCCGCTTTGCTTCCTCCTTAGCTTTCCACTTTCACCAGCTCGTACATTCCGTGGCCGCTGTTGCGGAGTTTGCCCAGCCGACACAATTCCTCCCAGACCTCGCGCGGAAACTGGTTTGGCGGCTGTATCGCGTAAACGCCCCTGGCCCCGCTCGAAAACGGCCCGCGTCCCAAGCTCGAATCCTCATCGAGCGCAGTGAGTTTAAGCCGTTTCTTGAACGCCTTCATCGCGCTCTTGAGCACCTCCGGCGGTATGCTGCTCGCCGGCTCTGGAGTGATGGGACCTTGCTGCTGGTTATCTGTCATATATGCCTCCGTTCTCGTTTTTAATTTATTAACCGCAACCACAGATTACACAGATGACACTGATTTTTCAACAGCGAAGATTTTTAGACGCGGATTAACGCCCGCCCTTGGCGAGGTCTCGCCTTGCGGCGGACAGATTAACGCTGCTTTTTTACCACTCCCGAAAGGGACGGCTTACGCCGGAAGACACGAAGAATTTTAGACACTGATTTACACGGATTAACACTGCTCTATTTTAGACGCGGATTGCGCAGATTGCGCTGTGGTAAAGAACCCGCCACAAAGCATGGCGGATAAATCTTGTTGAAAACTCACCGCGAATGTCGGTAGAATCGGAACCACAGATGACACAGATTTGTGATTTTTAATTTGCGATTGCTGATTTTCAATTTATGGATAAGGAAACCGCGGAAGGCGGCGAAACAAAAATTATGGCAGTATAAAAAACAGAGAGTGGCCTCAGCTTGCCACTGGCTCCAGTTTTATGGTATCTTGCTTTGGGGTTGATTTGTTGGGATAATTGCAAATGTAGATTATGAGTAACTTGGAAATAGCCAAACAAATTGACAAATTGGTCATGAATCCCACCAATATGGAAAAGTGGCGAGATAAGGTTCGGGAGGCCTTTAATTTATTCAAGACAGTAGAAAAGCCAGACCTGTTTAAATTCCTCTTAGGAAACGACCCCCTCGAAAACATCGAAACATTATATCTTCTTTTGGCATTATGTCACGATGATATACTCCATATGAATCTTATCATCACGGATGATTTAAAAAAGATGAATGTCGTCCTTTGCGCTTATCCACAATGCGCCACTTATGCAATGCAGAGAATAAGTATAAGGATGGATATTTATTTGAATCATGTCAGTCAAGACCTCGAACAGAAGCAGGGAACAGCACACGAGCAACTGGGAAAAAAAGCATTAACAGAAAAGTGGTATAAAAATCGAACCATTCAAGCAGCATTCATAACAGCCATTACCGCAATACTTCTTGGTATTATCACGATTATATTCAAAAATGACGGATCCATTAAGATAGGAGAAAACCAAAACTCCGGACAGCAAACGATTATCTCCAACAAAGGTGATGGCAATGTGTCGGTTGTTCAAGACCAAGGCGTTGATATAAACAGGAACCAAAACTTAGGCCAACAACCAATATTCTCCAACAAAGGGGATGTCAACGCAACGTTTGTTCAGAACCAAGGCCTTGATCCAAACAAACTTGTAGATAAATTTGGAGATACACAAAAAGTTTTAGGCAAAACTGAGTACGAGCTTGAAAAGATAAAAAGAGAAAACCAAGAACTTCTAAATATAGTCAATGCCTACAAGATTGAGGATAAGGAGAAACGGGCAGCACTGGAACGGGCCGAAAATACAGAAAAAACAAAGATTTTAGTTAAGATATTCCAAGCGCAGGATAAAGGCAACATCTCAAAAGAAGAAGTTTCGACATTTTCTGACATGGTAAATAAAACTCCTTGGGAAGACTTAAAAAGCTTTCTTCGAAACAAGGACCTTAAAATCGACGAACACAACCAATCCCTAGTGTTCTCTGGTATTTTTAAAGTTGAGGTGAAAGATGATGTGGCTGTAAGAATGGCTGCTCCGCCCATCTGGCATCCCGAAATTATTTACATTCTGACGCCAGGGGGAAATAAATTATACGAAATTGCCAAAGACGTTAATTTTTGAATAATTGTCATCGCTTCGCGGGAGAGGTGAACGAACTTAATATGCCAAAGAAAAGACATTCAGGGAGTAAATATCTGCCGAGAGGGATGGAGATGCTCTACGAAGACAAGGACATCTTAGTGGTAGATAAGCCGGCGGGGCTGTTGACCGTGGGGACGGACAACAATAAAACGAGGACGGCTTACTATATGCTGACCGATTACGTGCGCAAGGGCAATCCGAGGTCGCGAAACCGGATTTTCATCGTTCATCGGCTTGACCAGTCAACCTCCGGCGTACTGGTATTGGCGAAAACCGAAGAGGCGAAATTCAATCTGCAATCACAGTGGAAAGACACGGAAAAGAAATATATCGCGGTGGTCTATGGCCAATTAGCTAAAAAAGAGGATTGTATTACCTCATATTTGGCTGAGAACAAGGCATACGTCGTCTATTCCACAAAAGACACCGTAAAAGGCAAACTGGCACATACCGCTTATAAGGTGCTTAAAGAGAGCAGGCAGTTTAGTTTGTTAGAGATAAATCTTTTGACGGGCAGGAAGAACCAGATACGCGTGCATTTGGCTGATAAGGGACACCCGGTCGTGGGCGACGGCAAATACGGAAAATCAAAGGACGGCTTCAGGCGATTGGCCCTTCACGCCAAATCGATTTCATTCAATCACCCCGCAAACGGCAGGCGGATGACTTTTGAAACGAGAGTGCCGAATTATTTTAACGAGCTGGTTGAGAACGGATAAGGGATTGACGATTGTCGATTGCCGATTTAATTCGGACACCAGACACAAGACCAAAGACGGAAAACCCGGCTTCGCCTAAGGGCTACGCCGTGGCAAGCAAAAAAAGTAACCCCCCGATAAATCCGCCATAGGCGGACAAGTCGGGAGGCTAAATTTATTTGGTGTCAAAATCCTGTTTTATCTAAACCTTTACGCGTTTTTGCGCGGGGTTTTGCGGACGATTGCCTCGTAATCTTTAACTTCGTCGATGGATTCGAAGCCGACGACGGCGGCACTGACGCAGCCGAGGTTGAAGACGAAGTCGGCAGTTTTTTCGCGAAGGTCTGGGTCGTTACGATAGTGGCCCTCGCCAATGAGCTTCATACCGACGACGCCTTTGCCGGCATCGTGGATTTTACTGATGATGGGGACAACTTCATCGACTGAACCGTCCATATCCACGCCTGTGGCGTTGATTCTGGTGTGGACGGATTCGACCCATGGGTCTTCTGCGGCGACTTTGAGGGCATCCATCGAGTGGCATGAGACGCCGAGCGCTCGGACTTTGCCTTTTGCCTTGGCTTCGCTCATTCCGTCCATATACGGCTTGAGGGTTTTGTTCCAGTCAGGAGCCATCATGCAATGGAGCAGGAGCAGGTCGATGTAGTCGGTGTTCAATTCTTTCAGGAAGCGGTCGATTGTCACAAGCGGTTTTTCTTTTTCTTCGGCGGGCGGGTCCCAAACCATCAGTTTGGAGACGATGGTGAACTTGTCGCGCGGGACACCCTGGAGGGCGGGGATGATGTAAGGATGCGAGCCATACATATCGGCGCAATCGAAGAGGCGACATCCCCGGTCATAAGCTTCTTTCAATAAACCCTGGAATTTTTCTTTGCCGAGGCGAACCTGATTCGAGGAGTGCCGTCCGCCGCTCATGCCGGTGCCGAAGCCGACGCGGGTAACTTTGATTCCGGTTTTGCCAAGGGAAACGACTTCCCACGGGTCGAACATTTTGGGCGATGCCTTCGGGATATTCGGGTCTTTGACAGCATCAGCGGCAATCGCCAGTTTGGAACTAAGAAGCAGACCTGATGCGCCGATGAGTGAGCCGGCAAGAAATTCACGACGTCCAATACGTTCCATTTTTCACACTCCTGAAATTATGAATTGCAGATTCTGTTTTTTTTAGACAGCCCTTAATGTATTTGGCCGATCGGGCTTCGCCTTCGGCTACGCCCTGATAAATTCAACCTATCACGGCGAAGCACTGCGAAGCTGGAGCATATTTCGCCATCGATTGATATGTCCATCTTCGTCGGCCTGGTCTTTTTCAATCATCTTTCTTGTTTGTTCGTCCCAATCGACGGTTTCAAGGAGTTCAGCATAATGTTTTACGGCCTTTGTTTCAACCCAAATACCGGTTTTTAGAATAGCTTTTGGTCCGAGGAGACGGGAGGTAAAGCCAAAAACGAAGCCGACCATCCAGTAGACAGGCCTCAGGATGGCGGGTTTGAAGCCGTATTCGCAGAGTTTAACCTGGAAATCCTGGAGGTGGGTCATCTCGTTGCACATAGCGGCGATAAGCTGGCGGTTAAGCTCAGACGGGGCTTTTGTGAGCTGGAATTTGTAGATACTGACCGCCATAGTTTCGAGGGTGTGAAAGGCCTGAAGGGCTTTTTTGAGCGTTTTCAACTTCGCCGGGTCGGTGGGTTTGCTTCTGAGGTGAACATCGTGTGCCGTCATCTGCGGGCGAATTATTTCGACATTATATTTTGGCCTGTCTTCGCTGGTCATATATCGCATCCTTTCGCGTAAGTGATGTTGATTATCCCAATGAGCAGGCGATTTGTCAAATGCAACAGGTCTGACAAAAACCTTGCGAAAACGAGCTTATTTGGTTATCGTTTGAGGTTCGTTTTGGCAGTCAAAATTCGAGAGTTAACTATTATTTGCGAGAAAATTGCAATGGGTGAAGCGGTAAGAGTAAAAGGCGTGACTGAGCTCGATGAGCTTTGTATTGATACGATAAGGTTCTTGGCGGCGGACGCGGTGCAGAAGGCCAAGGCGGGTCATCCGGGAATGCCGATGGGTTTGGCGCCGGCGGCATATACTTTGTGGATGCGGCATCTGAAATTCAATCCGGCCAATCCGAAGTGGTTCAACCGCGACCGGTTTATTCTTTCGGGCGGGCACGGGTGTATGCTGCTGTATTCGCTGCTGTATCTGACGGGCTATGATATGACTTTAGAAGACCTGAAGAATTTCAGGCAGTGGGGAAGCAAGACGCCGGGGCATCCGGAATACAAACCCGATTTGGGTATCGAGGCAACGACGGGGCCGCTGGGCCAGGGGATATCGAACGCGGTAGGTATGGCGATTGCGCAGAAGTACACGGCTAATTATTTCAACCGCGAGGGATTTCCCGTTGTCGATTACAAAATTTATGTAACCTGCGGCGACGGCGACCTCGAAGAAGGAATATCAAGCGAGACAAGCTCATTGGCGGGACACCTTGCGCTGGACAATCTTATCGTCATATACGACGACAATCATATTTCAATCGACGGCGAGACGGGTTTATCGTTCACCGAGGACACGGCGAAACGATACAAGGCGTACGGGTGGAACGTGATTGAGGTGCCGGGCGACGGAAATGATATGGCGGCGTTTGAAAAGGCGCTGAAAAAAGCGAAACGGACGAAGGATAAGCCGACGCTGATAAAGCTTCGCACGCACATCGCATTTGGCGCGCCGACAAAACACGATACGGCAGAGGCGCACGGCTCGCCATTGGGCGAAGATGAGATTAAAGCAACCAAACGGGCATTCGGATGGGACCCGGAAAAGACGTTTAATGTCCCTGAGCAGGTCCTGGCAAATACGCGCAAGGCGATAGACAGGGGCAAACGCGCAGAGGCATCGTGGAACCGGATGTTCAAGAAATATGAGGCGGCAAATCCTGAACTTGCAAAACAATTCCGTGATGCGGCCGAAGGTAAAATCACGGTAGATATTGATTCGCTGCTTCCGAAATTTGATGCGATAAAAGAAGGCAAGCCCAATGCAATTGCGACGCGTTCGGCATCGGGAAAAACGCTGGATGCCCTTATGCCGCAAATGCCGTTTATATTGGGCGGAAGCGCGGATTTGACGCCATCGAATAATACACGGTGGAAAGACGCGAAGGATTTTCAGCCAAATTCGCGCGACGGCAGATATATTCGTTTCGGCGTTCGTGAGCACGGGATGGGGGCGATACTCAGCGGCATATCAATAAACGGGATGACTCGCGCGTTCGGCGGAACGTTTTTGGTATTCAGTGACTATATGCGAGGTGCAGTGCGGACGGCAGCGATATCGCATTACCCGACGATTTTCGTGTGGACGCACGACAGTATCGGCGTGGGCGAAGATGGCCCGACACACCAGCCAGTGGAACATTTCGCCGCGCTGCGGGCGATACCGAATCTGCTGACTATCAGGCCCGCGGACGCGAACGAAACCGCACAGGCGTGGAAATTCATTTTGCAGTATCGCGGCGGGCCGGTGGCGCTATTGCTTACGCGTCAGAATCTGCCCGTTATCAACCAGACCAAATATGCGCCGGCGGACAATCTCGCCAAAGGCGCTTATGTTTTGATTGGTATGGATAGGCCGGAAGTTTTGCTTTTGGCGACCGGCTCGGAGGTTTCCTTAGCGGTCGAAGCGTATAACAAAATTACAGCTGAAGGGATTAAGGCAAGAGTGATTAGTATGCCCTGCTGGGAGTTATTCGAGAAGCAAAGCAAGGAATACTGCGACTCGGTGATACTGCCTGACGTGAAAGCGAGAGTTGCAGTAGAAGCAGGCGTTGAACTTGGCTGGCACAAGTGGATTGGGGACAGGGGTGTCTTTATTGGAATGTCGTCATTCGGCGCATCTGCTCCCTACAAGGTTTGTTTCGATAAATTCGGGATAACAACTGATGCCGTGGTAACCGCAGCGAAGAAATTGCTGGGCAAATAAAACCAGAGTAATTAGTGTGATAGGAGCAACATAAGGACGCCGATGATGACGCCGACGAGAGCGACGGCTTTGTGGCGTATCTGGTTTTCGCCGAAAATGAACGCCCCGCCCAAAAAGGAAATCACGACGCTTCCGCTGCGGACAGCGGTTACAAGCGAAATCATCGCGCCGGAATAGCCAAGCGCTTTGAAGTAAGCGACATCAGCAATCGCCAATAAAGCCCCGATAAGGAGGATACTCCAGCGCCATTTGAAGGGAGTGTGTTTTGCGCGGACCGGCCACCAGAACACAAACAGGATAAAAGTCATAACGGGAACCGAATAAATCATAAACCAGACCTGGACGCCTACGGCGGAAAATCCAAGCGTGTGGACGAGATATTTGTCGTAAAGTGCGCTGGCTGCGCCGATGAGGACCGAAAGGAAAAGAAGGATAACCCATTTATTAGTATGAAAAACGATGCCTTCACGGCTGCCGACGAGAGAAAAGAGATAGTAGGAGACAAAAAGCACGCCGAAGGCGGCCCATTGAAACGGGGTGAGGCGTTCACCGAAAACCAGCATAGCGCCGAGGAGCGTCCAGGCGGGACCTGAAGCACCGATTGGAGCGTATATTGAGATAGGCAGGTGCTTGACGGAAAAATAGCCCAGCAGCCAGAGCGAGACGACGATAATGGCCTTTATGAAGCAGCAGAAATGGGCCAGCAGACCAAAAGGCGGGATAAATATCCCCAGCGGCGTCAAAAAGTGAGGTGAAACCGCGGAAAGCACGATAATGGGTAAAAGCAACACCGCCTCCACCAATACCGCGAAGAACAACAGCGGTATTACGGCATTATTGTGGATGGCTCTTTTCCTGCATATATCATACAGCCCCACAAAGACGGCCGAAAAGGCGCTAAGATATAACCACATACTGCTTCACCAAATAATAATAACAGACCGATTCGTCAGGGCAAAGGCCCCTGCCGGAGAACGGCACGAAAGGCGGTATTTCTACCATAATAGAATATCGTTTGCACACTAAAAAATCTGCAATGATTCCGGGGACTGGCTTAATGGGGCAAATAATCGTAGAATGGTTAAAAGCTCTGCGTATTATTCAGGATTTATGGAGCTTGGGCACGACAATCTGATTTGTGAACTGAGCCGGCGATTAGGCACTACCGGGGGGGTGGTAAAAGTCGCCGGAACGTGGGGTTCTTTTGCGCGCCTTTTGGCCGCACATCTGTCTAAGCAGCTATCCCGGCCGATTATTTACGTTTGTCCGCATATAGATGATGCGGATAACGCGGTTGATGATTTGCAGACGTTCGGGGCCGAGGACGTTCAATTACTGCCCGCATGGGAGGGCGAGGAAGAAATAGCGGACGCAACCGATGAGATTCGGGCGGAACGACTAAAAACCGTATCGCGTATTACGTCGTGCGTCGTGCGTCCGGGACAAACCGCAACCATTATCGCGGCATCCATGCAGGCGATTTGTCAGCCCATACCGAAACTATCAGCTATCGAGAACAGTTCGCTTGCGCTTCAAGCTGGAAAGCAGACAACACCTGAAGATATAAGCGCGTGGCTGATTGACAACGGATTCGAGCGGACCGACAAGGTTGATTTGCCGGGGCAATTCGCGAGACGCGGAGGAATCGTCGATATTTATGCGCCGATGATGGGGCTTGCAAATGAGGCTGGCCAGACACAGGCGCTGCGTGTAGAATTTTTCGGCGACACAATCGAAAGCATTCGCACAATAGATTTGGATACGCAGGTATCGACGCATCAACTGTCGGCAGTAAGTATCGTATCGGCGACATGCGGGGACAAGCAGGAACAGCGGGAGCTATTCCTGAATATACTACCCGCGGACGCGATTGTAATTTTAGATGAGCCAGCGGACTGCCAGGAGGTAGCAAAGGTATATTTCGAACGGGCGGAGCAGAAAGACCGGCTATACGACTGGCCACAGATTTATAAATCGCTCGAACGATTCACACAGCTTCACATTTCCCGGTTCGCTACCGAAAACCCGGACGAATTTATCAAATTGGATATAAGGAGCGTTCAGCAGTATCAGCACAAGGCGGCATCGCTTTGGGCGGGACATAAAGAGGCGCTGGCAGAATTAGTCGAGCTTGCAAAACATCAGTACGTGCTGCTTTACTGCGAGGCGGAAGCGGAGATTGACCGGGTGAGTGAAATCATCAGGCAGGAACATAGTGAGATTCCGCCGAGGTTCAAACTGCTCAAGGGATTCATTCATCAGGGTTTCGCGATACCGTCGCTGAACACGACGGTTCTCAGCCATCATGAACTATTCGGGCAATTTGCGCTTCGGCGAAGGCAGAGGCCGATGCGTGCAACGACGCCGATTGATACGCTTGAGGATTTGCAGCAAGGCGATTACGTCGTGCACAGCTCTTATGGCGTGGGAAAATTTTTAGGTATCGAGACCATCAGGGAAAAGACAGGCCAAAATGAGTACCTGACAATCGAATACGACGGCGGCGTCAAGGTGCAGGTCTCGGTAAATAATATAGGGCTGGTTCAGAAATATATAGGCACAAGCCCGAAGCGGCCCAAATTATCGAAGGTCGGCTCGAAACGGTGGTTAAACCAGAAAGAAAAAGTCACGCAATCCGTAAAGGATCTCGCGATTGAGCTATTGGAGCTTCAGGCAAAACGGCAGGCGATAGGCGGGTTCGCGTTTGCGGCGGATTCGAAATGGCAACAAGAATTCGAGGAATCGTTCCCATACCAAGAGACGCCCGACCAGACGACTAACGCGGCGCAGATAAAGGAGGATATGATGCAGCCCGCGGCTATGGACCGGCTGCTCTGCGGAGATGTTGGTTACGGCAAGACGGAGCTTGCGATGAGGGCGGCGTTCAAGGCAGTCGAAAACGGTAAGCAGATCGCGGTGCTTGTGCCTACGACGGTTCTTAGCATTCAGCACGCCAGGACGTTTACAGAACGCTTCGCGGATTTCCCGGTTGTAATCGAATCGCTAAACCGATTCAAGACGACCGCCCAGGCAAAGGATATTATTGCCCGCACAAGGGCAGGCAAGGTTGATATTTTGATTGGGACGCACCGGCTGTTGAGCGGAGACGTGAAGTTCAAGGATTTGGGGCTGGTGATAATCGACGAGGAGCAGCGGTTCGGCGTGGAGCACAAGGAAAAGCTCAAGAAGCTGCGAATAAACGTTGATATCCTGACGATGACGGCGACGCCGATTCCGCGGACGCTGCATATGGCGATGCTGGGACTTCGGGACATAAGCTCGCTTGCGACTGCGCCGCTTGACAGGCGGAGCATCGTTACGAGCGTAACTACTTACAATGATGAATTGATACGCAAGGTGATTAGCCGGGAATTGAACAGGCAGGGACAGATTTTCTTTGTTCATAACCGGGTCAAGTCAATCGAAAAGAAATGCTGGGAAATCCAGAAGCTGGTTCCGGACGCGAGAGTTGCGATTGCTCACGGGCAGATGACCTCGCACGAACTGGAAAAGGCGATGATTGCGTTCGTATTAGGCCAGACCGACGTGCTGGTCTGCACAACGATAATCGAATCGGGGCTGGATATTCCCAACGCCAACACAATGATTGTCAATGACGCGGACCGGTTCGGCTTAGCGGAACTGCACCAGTTACGAGGCCGGGTGGGCAGATACAAGCACAGGGCATACGCGTATATGCTTCTTCCCTCGTCGAGACCAATCACACCAATCGCGTCGAGGCGGCTGAAGGCCATCGAGGAATATTCGCATTTGGGCGCGGGTTTCAGAATTGCGCTGCGGGATTTGGAAATTCGCGGGGCGGGAAATATCCTCGGCGCGGAGCAGTCGGGGCACATTCAAATGGTGGGCTATCAGATGTATTGCGAACTGCTGGCTAACGCCGTCAAGCAAATGAAAGGCGAGCCGATTGAAGGGATACCAACCGCCAACATCGATTTGGGGTTCGCGGCATACATAACCAAAAACTACATACCGGCGGACAGAATCCGGCTGGACGTGTATCGAAGAATCGCGGTAGCGAAAAACGCGGAAGAGCTGAAACATCTCGAAACGGAGCTTGCGGACGTTTATGGTCCGCCGACTGAGGAGGTTAAATCGCTTTTGAGTATCGCCGGGCTTCGAATAGCCGCAAGCGAGCTGGATATAAAGAGCATCGTGGCGCACGGGGGAAATCTGGTATTTTCGTTCGCGGCGGACGCGGACAAACACGCAAAACGACTGTTTAAGAACATCGCCGGCAGATATACTGTAGCCGACGAGACAACGGCGTATCTGCATCTGCCGGAAAGCTATTTCGAACAGCAAACGCTTATAAATTTTGTCCGTAAAATTTTGAGAGGGAAAAAGCAATGACAAAAACGCTTATCAGATACTGCTGCATTACAGCGTTGATGGGGCTTACGGGGATTGTTCTGGCAATCAGCCCGTCGGAAAAACAGCAATTAGACAATTTCAAGGTATCGACGCTGAAGGGGCTTCGCGGAGTGACGGTCAAGGCGGTAATTGTGCGTGATGACGCGAACATGCTGCCGTTTCTCAAAGAACAGACCCTCCAGGATGAAGTCGAGCTTGCTCTTCAAAACGCCGGCATCGAGATTGCCAGACCTACGCCGGAAGTGGGAATTTACGTGGTGCTTGTCAAAGTAACGGCGGCAAGCGGTGACAACCTGAACATTGCGATGCACGTCCAGTCGTCGCTGTTGCAGATTGTGAATTTATCGCGGGACACGACCATAAAAACAGAGGCCCTGACCTGGCCATCCTTCGGGCAGAGCAGGTTCGGCGTCATTTCGGTCGCAATCGCCAAAAGCGCCATCGAAAAAACCGTCAAAGAACAGGTAAAGGACTTCACCAATGACTGGAAAGCGGCAAACCCGAAACAGCAGCCATAAAACAATTTGGTATTGTAATCCTGCTGTTAGTCAATTAAACTTTGGCCGCGATATAAGATTTGCCGCGAAGGCACCAAGACACAAAGTTTTTATGAATTTTCTTCGCTACTTCGCGGCGAGAAACTAAGGTTAAGGCCAACGGAATGGCAAGAAGAAGACAAAGAGCTGCCTCGAATCAATGGTTTAACTTCGCACGCGACTCGTACCTTGAGCGGACGAGCCGGCCAGTTTACGCAATCGTTTATCTGCTGCCCTTCATAGTATTTTATGAATTAGGCACAATCTTCATCAATACCGACGTGCTGAGCCAGACGCAGGTGCGGGTGGTGGCGTTTGTCTGGCTGCAGGAGCTGCTGCGGCACCTCGGATTCGGCGGCAACTTCCTCTGGGCGGCACCGGCACTGGTTGTTGTCGTAATACTGCTGGCATACCAGCTTGTTTCGAGAAAGCCATGGTGGGTTTCGTTCGGCGACATGCTGCCTATGACGATCGAGTGCGTGCTGCTGGCCATACCGCTTATCGTGCTGATCTTGTTTTTGAACAGCGCGGGCGCACCAAAACACAGCAGGACTAACGACATTACGCCAAGGGCGGTTGTTGTACAATGCGCAGCCGAACAAAACGCAGCACAGGCAAAAACAAAATATCAACACCCAAAGGCAACGGTAATCGCGAAGCCGAAACCACAATCATCACTGCTTGCCGATATTGTTACTGGTATCGGCGCGGGCATTTATGAGGAATTGCTGTTCCGGCTGATACTGATATGTGCGATAATGCTCTTGCTGCAGGACATTATTGGAATAAATCAGCACAGCGCCGTAATCATCGCGGTGCTGATATCGGCGGCCCTTTTCGCCGCACATCACCACTTCGATTTCCTGACCGGGCGGGCAAACCAGAGCGACTTATTTAACTGGTCCGAATTCGCATTCCGGACAATGGCCGGGGTTTATTTCGCGGCGTTATTCGCAATACGCGGCTTCGGAATTACGGCTGGAACGCACGCATTTTACGACATAATCGCAACTTTGATTAGCGCGATTTTCTTCCAGCGATAAAAAACGCCAAAAATCGCCCGGGGAGCAAAATTTTTTGTCAAAATCTCACTTCTGTTACCCGTTTAAAGCCCGTGGTTTGTGTAATAATCGTCCTATAAGTGGGTGAAAAGGCCCTATCAATACTGATAATGGGCTTGAATTTTACGCCTGTTTTGTTGTATAATGAGGGCGTGGAACGAGATTATAACATATAGATTTGAGGTCTGACAAACTATGGAATCTCCGCAAGTCAATGTGGCTATCGAGGAATTATCCTTCAGCTTATTCCAGCGACCATTACATCCTGAATTGTTCAATATCTACGCCAGCAGACGGCTCAAAAGCGAAAAGTATGAGGCATTAATATGGGTCACCGGCTGCACTCACGTTGTGAGCGCTTTCGCGGGCGACGTATGTCTGGCTGAAGTCATCAGCACGCCAACCCAGATGCTGCCTGAACGAGGACTGATTGAGCGTTTCCAGTTCCACGGGCCCCGCTCGCACAAATGCACACTGAGCAAAAACGTCAGCTATATGACCGATTTTCAGGTTGAGCGTCTGACGCCGGCGCTGTACCGGCAGAGCTTTGCCGACCTCGAAAGATTCGGCAGAGACCGCGGCGTTTTCGTCCGGTTCCCTGAGCTTGAGATAGACGGCCTGCAGCCCTTCTGCTACATAGATTTCGAGGCGAGAAAAACCGAGATTCACGTTCACACTTTCGCCGCGTATCCCGACCAGATAGCGATTGTAAAAACGCAGTCGCTATTCGATTTCCAGTAATAGTCGGAATACCCGGCTGTGAATTATCCCCCGCGAACAGAATAAACAGTCCCATTCCGCGCGCGATTTTCGCAAGTTTGTTTTATGCCTGCTGCCCAGCGTGTATTTTGAGGGCATCGAGCTTTTCGCGGATTTCCTCAGCCATTCGGCTGTTCGGAAAATCGCGAATTATTTCCAAGCCCGTATTAACCGCCTTTGCCCATTGCTTGCCTGATACGGCCAAAGCAAACTGCACGCCGAGATTATGCAGCTTTGTGCGGAAGACGTCTCTTGCGGCCTCCTGCAGTGCAAGGCCCTCGTTGGGCGTAAGATACTGGTCAAGCTCACGCAGAATTTCGATGCTTCGGTCGGTTACCTGGCGTTTGACGGCGTCATCCCAAGCGTTGAGGAGTATTTTCTTGCGTTCCTCTTTCTTTTCGAGCAGTCGCTGTCTCATCGCCAAGGCCTTGTCGCTGGTGGGGTATTCCTTTACCAGCAGCTCAATCTGGGCGCTCGCCTTTGCCCATTGATGGTCATCGAGGTGCTTTTCAATATGGCTTATTATCTGGTTCATTCTTTCAGCATCATTGGCGTCGCGGTATTTGTCGGCCTGTAAATGAAGCTGCTCGGCGAGTTTTTTATAGCCGGTTTTGTGAGCTATTTCATCGATGATTTCGTATGCGGAGTCAAAGTCCTTCTGCTGCAGCTTGTCGAAAACAGCATCCCGGAGCGTCTGCATATCGTTATCGCGGAAGGCAATCACCTTGGCCATCTCGCTGACGTGCGTGCTTATATTAACCTGATTTACGACCTGGCGGAGCTTTTCAAGCTCATCGGCCACCTTGTCCGTTTTCGCGTTGGTATCATCAATGAGGTCGAGCATTTTCAGGGAAGATACGAAAATGACTACCAGCGTTATCAGGGAAAATAATGCCACAAGCAGTCCCAATGCGGTGGTAATGCCGGACGACTCTTTCCCAAAAGCGCCCGCGACAATCGCAACCAGAACAACAGCCGCGATTACGCCGTAAACTATAAACAGGTTCTTGAAATTTGCCAGCGGGTTGTTTTTACCGTGCTCCATAGCCGTTCCTTAAAAATTAAATGCTGTCAGGAAACTGCATAGTTATTATAATTCTTTTCAGGCGGCCTTGTCAATATCGCCGGAAACAGACAAAGGCAGATATACCGGTTTAATAAATGGAGGTCTTGAAAATGGAACCTATCAAACAGTTGACCTTAATCGCAGTCCTGTTGGCCGGAATGACAAATTCAGTTGAAGCGGCTATTGACCCAAACCAGCAAACCGTAGCGGCGGGCAATAACAAATTCGCCCTTGAGCTTTACGGCAAACTCGAAAGCCAGCAGGGCAATCTATTCCTGTCGCCTTACAGCATATCGACGGCTTTGGCGATGACTTATGCGGGAGCGAAAGGCCAGACAGAAAAACAGATGGCCGAGGCCCTTTGTTTTGCTCCTGTGAAAAACGAGCAGTTTCACAAGACATTCGGCGAAATCATCAAACAATTGAATGCTTCAGGCGAAAAAGGCGGCTACGAGCTGGTAGTAGCAAACGCGTTATGGGGGCAAAAGGATTATAAATTTCTGCCGGAATTTTTGGCGATTGTCAAAGAAAACTACGGGGGCGATTTGCAGCAGGTTGACTTTGCAACGCAAACCGAAACGGCCCGAAAAACAATCAACGCCTGGGTGGAAAGCAAAACAAAAGACAAAATCAAGGAGCTAATCAAGCCGAAGATGCTCGATTCGATGACCCGGCTTGTCCTGACAAACGCCATTTATTTCAAAGGCAAATGGGCAAACCCGTTCAAACCCGAACGCACACAGGATTCGCCGTTTGTTCTTCTTGACGGTCAAAAGGTAAATGTCCCAACTATGAACCAGACCGGCAGATTCGGCTACACAGAGGCCAACGACATCCAGATACTGGAAATGCCTTATGTAAATGACGATTTGTCGATGGTCGTTCTGCTTCCCAAAGACGTCGCTGGCATCAAAGGCCTTGAAAAAGAGCTTGGTTCTGACAATCTCGCCGACTGGCTTGCCAGGATTCACAAACGTGAAGTGCAGGTCTTTTTCCCCAGATTCAAGATGACAAGCGAGTTTGAGTTAGCCAAAATGCTTAGTGCGATGGGAATGCCGGACGCGTTTTCGGGAAAGGCGGATTTCTCCGGTATGACAGGCAGCCGTGACCTCTTCATATCGGCTGTGGTTCACAAGGCATACGTCGATGTCAACGAAGAGGGAACCGAGGCAGCGGCGGCAACCGGCGTTACTATGAAATTAACCTCAATCCGCGAACCATTGCCGGTTTTCAGGGCCGACCACCCGTTTGTCTTTTTGATTCGCGATAATCAGACGGGCAGCATCTTATTCTTGGGCCGAGTGGCAAATCCAGTTTCGCAAGACAATTAATTTTGGCAGTACACCCGACAAAACCAGAGGACTATCCAGGTGCTCATGTCATTGCCTCAGCGATAATTTCATGAACAGCTTCGGCGTCTTTCATAAAAAATCTCAGTCGAGCCCGATGAGAGCGATACCACGGCTTGGGAAAGGTTTCTGACACAATTTCCAAATATGTGCCCAGCAAAAAGTTGTGGCCAACATTTGTTTCCTCGATGAACTCATTATCCTCCGGTTCTCCTTTGCCCTTGAGCCATAAACTGTTTTCCTGAATGAAAAGCCGAAAAAGGTAAGCAACAAGCAAAACGCGTCTGTCTGTGATATACAGACCGGCCTCACACAAAGGGGGTATTGGAAAAAAGATTCGGTAACTAGGGGAGGACTTACCTGATGCAAACCACAGCCACGGTTTGAAGAGAAGAACTTTCTCCCCGGGCAGAAGCTTTGGCAGCATATTGAAACTGAACCTGAAACCCATGAATAATCCCTTTCTGTCATTTAATATAGTAGCCGGAAACCTCGCCACTGTCTATTCATCTCAATTTATCTTTTTGATTCGCGATAATCAGACGGGCAGCATCCTGTTTCTGGGCCGACTGGCCAACTCTGAAAGCTAAACAACCCCTGTTTTTGCTACTGAAACGTGGTTTGTGTTGCTTTTTGTAAACATTGGCGTGGATATATTGCAACGTTAGCTGAAAAGGCACGATGGCAAAGTATAAGCGAAAAATGGCGGGAAAGCCGTAAATTCAAACCATTGTATGGCCGTTGTTTTTTGGCAACGCCCAGCCCCAAACCGCAAACAGGTTGCACCCGTGAATAGTCAAACAAAACTCAAGGTCAATACAACAACCGCCGGTTTTGAACCGTTTTCGCAACCGGATAAATTATCACAACAAATACAGGTAAAACCTTGTAACGAGTATGCGTTTTGCACGTATAAAGTTAAGACAGTGCCGATGACAGAACAGCAGGCAACGCCGATTTGTGATTTTGCGAGGGTACTGATATGGATGAAGCACGGCTGGCAGACGAACTGAATGAACTTGTGAAGCAATTCGGAGGCGCCGCAGACCCCACATCGAAACGCCTGGAACTCCTCGCCAAAAAAGCAGAAGTAAATCAGAAAGAACTCCAGGCGAGCGTCGATTGTCTGCGAGAATCGCTCGATTACCTGCGGGTTTGCATTAAATACCTGCTTTTGGATATTGAGGCCACACGCCGGGAAAACGACTACCTGCAAAAGCTGCTCAAGGATAAAGACCGGGAAGAGTAATCCCGCCGGCCGCACAATTATCCTTTGTGAGCAATAATCCTGTTTTTACTTTGCCGTAATCTGTCTATCTATTTGCCGGATGGCGCCATGGGCATTGGCTGGCCCGGGGGCATTTGCCGCGGCTGCTTCGACGGCATACCCTGATTCATCTGGCCTGGCTGCTGCTGCATCTGCTGTTGCATAATCATCTGGAACGCCGTCATCATCTCTGAAAGGTGCTCTTTGGTTAATGCGAAATCGATTGTTAATGAGCCGTTATCGATTTTGGCCGCGAAAACAAGATTGCTCTTGCTCGGTACATCAGGCATCGTAAACGGCATCGGGGTAAATCCCTGCATCATTTTCATCAGGCGTAAATAGTTATAGGTAACTATGGCGTCCTTGTTGCCGGCGTCCGGGATAACCGCCATCGCCTTTTGCATTTCCGAACAGGCCTGCGCGGGAGGACCTGCCTTTACCTGGTCGATGAGTTTGCAAACGGCGTTGGGGTCGTTCGATATCCTGCATACAAACAGGCCATTGACATTCGCCCAGCGGTATTCGAAGCCGCCGCCATACATCGCGTCAATCATTTTGGCTTGGGGCAAATTGGTATCGGTATATTTCATAGACAGCTTCGCAACGTCTATTGAAACGCCCTTGTAATTTTCTGCGCCGTGTTTGACGGTAAAGCCGGTTTCCATACCCATATTTTTGTAGAGGTCGCCAAATACGCTGCCGGTCCATAGCTGGACAAATTCATCTCTAACCTTGTTAAACTTGTTAACATCCTTTACCTCGAGGATATATTTTGCATCGAATAACGGCTTTGCGTTGGGGTCAACCTTGAACGAGCAGACAACAAAGTCGCCAATTGAATCGGCGGTATCATCGAGGAGCTTTTGGGCTCTAACGACGTTGGGGTCATTGGCGTCTTTTCCTGCCATCATCGCAACAAGGTCAATACACTTGGCGTTGAGTTTTTTATACGCCGAATGATTTATCCTCGCGACAAAATTCATCGCCGCGCCGTCCTCGGTGTAGCCGATAAGCGGGTTACTCTTGGCGGCACCATCAGTAACGAACATCCCGGCCATTTCGGTCCCGGGCAGAGCATCCAAACCAACCCTGAAATTCAGCACGGCGGGTTTGGGATTACAGGAAAGTGTAATCGACTTTGACTGCTGCGTAAAATCTTTGGCGTAACCGGCGAAGGCATTCGCGAGGCCGGCCATAAATACCGGGCTTTTCTGCAACTGTGCCTTTTGGGTTTTCATGGACTCAATCTGGGCATCGAAGCTGGCAATCATCGGACTATTGGGGTCTTTGGCAGCCATCTGCTGTTTGGCCTTTTCGAGATTATCGATATTGGACTGGATGCCCATTCCCGGGTCAGCTAAGTGCTTTCTCATTTCCTCTAAGCCATCGGAAATTTGTTTTTTGTAAACCGACGAGATTTTCACAAGATTCGCATAGGCCCATATCTGCTCAGAAGATGACTGTTTGGCCTGTGCGGCATCGAGAGACGACGCTAAATTAGTCGCTTTTGCGCCGGCGATTGTCGCGGCCATAGTGCCAAGTTTTTGGTAATCTTTCGCCATAAGTGCAAACGAGTTGACCTTTTTGATGAAGAATTGCGCCGAAGCACCCATTCCGACGGCTGATATACCGTTGGTGTCGGACGGACTGACATGAAAGTTAGGGTCGGTAAGCTGGGCGTAATTGGTAACAGGCAGCAGGATGTAGATATCCGGTTCCTTATCGCCTGATTCGGCTGTCGCGAACGCCGCAAAAGTGCCGTTGACATCAAAGCCCTTAAGTTCGAAGTTGCCGAACATCATACCGAGCTGGCCCTTAATCATACTGCCGGTTGACACCGGCATCGGCGAGACGCCCATAAGATACTGGTCGAGATTGCCGGTGGCCTGATTGAGATTGTTAATCCGCAGGCAGAAAATAGCGTCCGCGGGAATCATACTGAGCACCGCATCGCCTTTGTCGGCCCCCTGCACAAATGCCGGAACGCATAAAGCCAATATGATTGCCGCGAGTGTTGCTGAAATCGTGCGTTTGAACATTGTATTGCCTCCCTAAATAATTGTTTCATTTTTTATGTGAACTGGTTCAACTTCACAGTATTTATACACACAAAACTGATGTCCTGCAAGAAAAACGTGGATAATTCCGACCTTAGAAACTAAGCCGACTCGTGCGATAGCTTTGCTTAATTTGCCTACTGCGCGTAAAGCTGGGCAACTTCTTCAGCGGTCAAAGCCCTGTTATAAATGCGCACTTCGTCAATTATGCCTTTAAACCAGGAAGCGTTCATAACACTGGTGGACCATCTGCCAATAAAAAATGGGACATTCCAGCTAATGTCAGCGTTAGAGATAAACTGCTGGTCCAGAGAACCATCCACATAAACCGTGTGATTTACCCCATCCTTTGTGTAAACAATATGGTGCCATAAACCGTCGAGAGTAGGAGTTTTGAAATCCAGATACTTATAACCACCATGGCTGTTATCACCAATTTCTATGCTCCCCGAATACAGTGCATACCATGTCCCATAACTGTATGAGTTGTAACAATTGGATACCAAAGTTCCGTATGTGGAAGTTTTCATCCAGACACTTACAGTGATATTGTCATAGTTGCTTGGCCCGCTTCCGCAATTGAGATAATCATTGGTGCCATCGAATTGCAATCCTCCGCCGATTTTCCCTGTTGTCCAAACAGGACCTCCAAGCAGATTGCCATCGTTGTGACCAACCAAATCATGGGCGATTAACCCATTCGCTTCATTAAAGTCCCACCAATCTACAAGACCATAATTGATATCAGGCGCAGAATAAGTGGTAAAACTCCAGATATCACCTTTTGTAATTTGCGTATCTTTTAATTCATCTATGCGCCAATAATAAGTCGTAGAATACCCGAGGCCATTGGCGTCAAAATTGTTAATATCCCAGTGGTTGACGTCCACACTGCCCATATATTCACTGGAACTGTGTGTTGCAATACTGATATTGTTATAGTCGATACCAAAATAAATATCATGCGAAGCGGCATATGTCGCAGGCGACCATGAAAGAACAGTGTGCCTGTTCAGATTCAACTGACCATTCGACGGCTGCGGATTGGCCGATTTTCCTAACGGTGCAACCTGAAAACTCCAGACATCGTCTTTTGTCTGGCACTCAACGGCGGCCTCATCAACACGCCAATAATAAATCGCATTAAGATCCAGGCCGGCTGGTGCATAGTTATTGGTGTTCCATGTGTTGGAAATCTGGTTACCCATAAACTGAATCGCAGATGTATCGGCATTGCTTACACTGTTGAAATCGGTGCCGAAATATACATAGTGTGACATACAGTTTTGGCCTGCCGACCATTGTATGATAACATTCCTGTTCGTACTGACACTTCCGTTAACCGGATTTGGGGCTGCTGCCTTTCCAACAAAACAGACCTGCCAGTTACCAGCCATGACTGCGAAATCATAAAAATCAACGACTCTATCACCATCCGGCCAAGGTGAAATATCCGCAGAGCAGCGGGCAATTCCTACCTTGAGCCATTGCCCTGTGAAATCAAGCAGATTATTAATATCATTTGTAATGCCCCATTGGTTCGCGAAGACGGCAAAGTCAACAAAATTGACAATTCCATCGCCCCCGGACGGAGCCACATCCGCGGGTATTTCACTGAGGAGCCATTGTTCGCATAACACCGCAAGGTCTTCGATACCAACCATTCCCGGACAGGCAATATCGCCAGGGATATATTGCCACCATAATCTGGGATACTCTAAACCTTCATTACACAACCACCAAAAATCGTTGGTGCCATTTGCTGTCTCGCCTGAAAAATCCCAGCCAGCGAAACTCGCTTTAAGTTTCATTTGCGCATCCGTCAGAGGCGTTCCAAATCCATCATTGGGCCCGCTTGTAATGAGATAATAACAACCGCTAAAAATACTATTGTTTCGTCCTATCAATCCGCCACACGAGAACGAACCTGTGACAATGCCTGTTGAATAGCAATTACTAATACTATTATCGTTCTGCCCTACCAGACCTCCGAGAATTGTATAACCAGAAACATTACCTGTCGCATAGCAGTTACTGATGGTACCGCCGTTTACCCCTGCAAATCCGCCGAGGTCGGCTGAAGTATATACGGAATAGATATTACCTGTCGAATAACAATTTTTAATATTACCACCGGTCCAGTTATATCCTACCAAGCCACCCAGACATTGCGAACCATATCCGCAGTTAACATCGCCCATTGAATAGCACTTCTCAATACTGCCGCTGTTAGCTCCCACGAGTCCGCCGAAGTCATTTGAATACTCATCTACGCTATAGACCATACCCATCGCATGACAACTACTGATACTACCACTATTTACTCCAACCAGTCCGCCAAAATAGTTGCATTGATCTTCGGCTATGACGGCAGCGGACGAATAGGAATTGCCAATACTGCCCGCGGCATTATTTCCAACTAATCCGCCGACATATTCAACAAAATCATAGCCCGTGACAGAGCCTGTCGCATGACAATCGCTGATGCTGCCGCCATCGTTTTCTCCTACCAATCCACCGAGCCGATCCGTATGATCTCCACCAATGACGGCATCACTCGAATAACAATTACTGATATTGCCGGAGTTGTGCCGTCCAACCAGGCCTCCTACGAAAGTCCCACCATTGATAGTACCTGCAGAATAACAATAGCTAATATTGCCGTAGTTATCTCCCACAAGCCCACCGACAACTGAACTGCATGTGACAGCCCCTGTCGCATAACAATTGCTGATAGTTCCAAGGTTTTGTCCAGCCAATGCACCAACAGCCAAGCTGCCTGTAATAGAAACATTTTCAAGTCCTAGATTTTTAATTTCGCCGCCAGAGATACTTCCAAACAAACCCAAATAGCTTTTTCCTGACCCACTTATGGATAGCCTGGTAATCTTGTACTCAGCACCGTCAAAAACCCCGGTAAAGGTCCCCCCAATAACGGCGTTAGAAAACACGCCAGATAAAGCAAGGTTGATATCCGCTGTGAGGATGAAGCATTTATTGTAATCATTAGCATCATTTGCCAAGGTTAGAAGGTCTGCAACATTGGCAATTTGGTACGGGGTATTCGGCTCACCTGTCCCGCCGGAGTATGTGGCAAAACAGGAATTGACCACGATTAGGATCAGAAACACCAAAACGGCCTTTTTCAATAAAACCCTCTTTATTCCATTCGACTGAAGTGTGTTCTTCATTTCTCATCCTCTTATCAAGATATATCACTAATTACGTATCATATTGAGCCGGAAAAATCAAGGGGAAACGCTCAAACAGCGGTATGCCGGGCCGAGTGGAGAAATAGCCGCAAATAGGCAAAAAATACGTCACCAAGGCACTATTTTTCGAGCGAAAAGGAGGATTTAGCCGGAAAGTCCTGCCTTGTTTTGGCCGATGAGAAGGCAGGGTGTGTGGCTTATGGTCTGATAACGAACATTAAGGGCCAAACGGCAATAGAATATAAAAGGAAAGGCCCGTGAATACGCGGCAATCATTGACAGGACGAGCAAACAGAGTAGAATGGTAACTGCGGAGAACACAAAGGGCCAAGGCGTTTAACAAACTTTGAATACTGCAAACTCGAGGTAAAAGATGTTTGAGCGATTTACAGACAGGGCACGCAAGGTGATGGCGCTGGCAAACCAGGAAGCGCAGCGTTTCAACCACGAATACATCGGGACCGAGCACATCCTTCTGGGTCTGGTCAAGGAAGGAAGCGGCGTCGGCGCAACCGTTCTTAAAAATCTGGACGTAGATATAAAGAAGCTGCGCTTAGAAGTTGAGAAGCTCGTAAAGAGCGGCCCGGATATGGTTACGATGGGCAAGCTCCCGCATACACCCCGCGCCAAAAAGGTAATCGAATTCGCAATCGAGGAAGCTCGGTCGCTGAATCATAATTATGTCGGAACAGAGCACCTGTTGTTGGGCCTGCTGCGCGAAACCGAAGGCATCGCGGCGCAGGTAATGATGAATCTCGGTCTTCGGCTGGAAGACGTTCGCCAGGAGGTGCTGAACCTCCTCGGGGCAGGCGTCGATACGAATGAGCCGACGGGGCTTGATATGAAGATGGGCGGACCTGCCGCGGCAATGGGGGGAAAACCCAAGAGCAAAACGCCCGCGCTCGATAGTTTCGGCAGAGACCTGACTCAACTGGCCATCGACGGCGAGCTTGATCCGGTCATAGGAAGAAAACGCGAGATAGAGCGACTGATTCAGATATTATGCAGACGCACGAAGAATAACCCGGTGCTGCTGGGCGAGGCGGGCGTGGGCAAAACCGCAATCGTCGAAGGACTAAGCCAGCAGATAATAAATAAGCAGGTGCCGGAGATTCTAAAAGATAAACGCCTCGTGGTGCTGGACCTTGCGATGATGGTCGCGGGGACAAAATACCGCGGGCAGTTCGAGGAACGAATCAAGGCGGTAATCAACGAGGTCCGAAGGGCCAAAAGCGTGATATTATTTATAGATGAGCTGCATACGCTCGTCGGCGCGGGCGGCGCGGAAGGCGCGATTGACGCGTCGAACGTTCTCAAGCCGGCTTTAGCCCGCGGCGAGGTGCAGTGCATAGGCGCGACCACTCTCGACGAATACAGAAAGCACATCGAGAAGGACGGCGCGCTTGAGCGAAGATTTCAGACGATTATCGTTGAGCCGCCTTCAAAAGAAGAAACGGTCGATATACTCAGGGGACTGCAGGACCGCTACGAAGCACATCACAGGGTGCGGTTCACCGACGAGGCGTTATTCCAGGCGGTCGAAATGTCAACACGGTATATCACAGGCAGGTGCCTGCCCGACAAGGCGATAGATGTTGTCGATGAGGCGGGCGCGAGAGTCCGGCTGAAAAATATGGCCCCACCGCCGAACCTCGCGGAGCTTGAAAAGAAAATCGAGAATCTCCAGCGTGAAAAGGATGAAGCGGTCCGCAACGCCGATTACGAACGTGCGGCGTCGCTGAGAGACGAAGCGCAGCAGATGCTCAACGAAAAGACAACGATGCAGAAGAACTGGTATGAGGAAAACAAAGAGGCGACAGGCATAGTTGACACGGAAGTAATCGCCGAGGTCGTTAGCAATATGACCGGCGTGCCATTGACGCGACTGGAAAAGAAAGAAACACAACGGCTGCTCGAACTCGAAGCTGAAATTCACAAACAGGTCGTCTCGCAGGATGACGCGGTGGCCGCGGTTTCCAAGGCGGTGCGCCGCAGCAGAAGCGGGATGAAAGACCCGAACAGGCCTATGGGATGCTTTATCTTCTTAGGCCCCAGCGGCGTCGGCAAAACGCTGCTTGCGCAGGCGCTCGCGGAATTTATGTTTGGCGACAAAAACGCTCTTGTCCGGCTGGACATGAGCGAGTTTATGGAAAAGCACAACGTCAGCCGGCTGGTGGGTGCTCCTCCGGGATACGTAGGCTACGAAGAAGGCGGCCAGCTTACCGAAAGGATCAGACGCAGACCATACGCTGTGCTGCTGCTTGATGAAATCGAAAAGGCGCACCCGGATGTTTACAACATACTGCTCCAAATAATGGATGAGGGACGCCTGACAGACAGCTTTGGCAGAATGATTGACTTCAAGAACGTAGTCATCATTATGACCAGCAACATCGGCGCGGAATTGATAAAGAACAATACCGGTTTCGGCTTCGGCAAAAAGACGCCTGAGGCCAACTACGAAAAGATGAGAGATATGCTGCGCAAGGAAGTCGAGCGTCATTTCAGGCCCGAGTTCCTCAACCGCGTCGATGATATAATCGTCTTCAAGCCGCTCTCGAAAGAGAACCTGCAAACGATAGTTGCTTACGAGCTTAGCAAGGTATTCAAACGGCTGACCGAGCACGGTTTCAAACTCGAACTGACCGACCGCGCCAAGGAATTCATAATCGAGAAGGGCTATAACCCCGAATTCGGCGCAAGACCTTTGCGAAGGGCAATTGAACATTACATAGAAGACCCATTGTCGGAAGCCGTGCTGCGAGGCGAATTCAAGGGCAAGAACACAATCAAAATCGACGTGCTTGACGAAGACCATCTCAAGCTTGAAGGCGTCGAAGTGCCTCAGCCGGAAAAAAGCGACGAGAAGGCAGTCGTCTAAATCGGAATCTGGACGTAAGCCATCGCCTGAAAATACGCTCAAAAGTGACTTTGAGGCGTCATTTCAATCTCTATTTGGGTTTGCTGCGGCGCGAGAATTTTGTCGAATTTTGCCTTGTCCATCCACTCGATACGGCCGTCATATCGAAGCACAATCACGCCCGGATGAGAAAAAAGAGAATGATAATCCTTATTAACATAGGCAAGAATCGTTCCAGGCGGCGAATCAATTGTTATCCACCTTGCCCGGTAGTTCAGATTACCGAAGCGGGGCTCCCCGGCAAAGGTTTTTATAATCCTGTCCACGTACGATTCGGGCGGCACTGAACCGGTTTTTCCCCTGTATTCCGCAACTGCATTTTGAAGCTGTTCCATCACCCGCATAGCTTCGGAGCGATTCACCCAGTTTTTCAGTTCTATCATCCCAAGAACCGCTGCGGCAGTAATCAGGATTACCAATGCGAAATTCGTCAGAATCCATTTCTGTTGTTTGTTCATAATCTAACCGTCTGTTTTTTGTCCTGAAGTAGCACTCTTACTCGTCCGCCCTCAACAACTAATCTGCCCTCTGCGAACAACTGAATCGCTTCCGGATAAGCGATACATTCCTGTTCAAATACTCTCGCGGCGAGCGTGTCCGGCGTGTCGTCATCCCTCACAGGGCAGCACCGCTGAACGATAACAGGCCCGTTGTCGTATTCGTTGGTGCAAAAATGCACGGTGCAGCCGCTGACTTTGCAGCCGGCTTTCAAAACCGCTTCGTGAACATTATGTCCCCACATACCCCTGCCGCCGAAGCTTGGCAAAAGCGCGGGATGTATATTCATCACCCTGTTCTCAAACCGTTCAGGAATTTTCCAGAGGCAAAGCCAGCCGCCCTGCACAACAAGTTCGACCCTGGCGGCAACCAGCTCCCGTTCAATGCATTTGCTGAATTCATTTATATCGGGATGGTCCTTTGTGCGAATAACTTTGACGTCGAGGCCGGCGGCTTTTGCCCTTTCGACGCCGGCAACGGCTGAACGCGAGCTTATGACAACAGCCACCTCAGCATCAAGCTTACCCTGCTTGATACAATCAACAATGTTTATCAACGTGGTGCCGCCCCCGCTTATCAAAACGCCGAGACGCACGGGCTTTGTTTTTTTTGCTTTTTCGACCTTCATTTCAACGTCTTTTTTACCATCCAGGGCGCGATTTACAAGTACGTCGGCTTTTTTATTATCCTCCCTGAAGATATGCCTGACCTGCCAGCTCTCGAATTCGGCGAGCATTTCGACGGCCCGGTCGAAGAGCGGCCTTATCTGTTCGCTTTTCACCTTGTACTGGCCATTGAGCTGCCTGACCAATAATTCGCTGTCACTGTAAACGGTGATCTGCCTTGCGCCGAGAGACCTGGCCGCCTCAAGGGCCTTGTGGATAGCGGTATATTCGGCAAAGTTGTTGGTCGCCTCGCCGAGGAAAAACGCTCTGGCCTGTAATTGTTTTCCCCGTGAGTCAGCAAGCACAAACGCCGACGCGGCAGGACCCGGATTACCCCTGCTTCCCCCATCGATATGAGCGATTATACTCTCCGCCAATGTATTGCCCCCACAATTTACTTTGAATTGAGAATTTAGAATGAAGAATTTAGAATTTAAAACTCGGCCGATGTTTGTCGTTCTGAATTCTTAATTCCCAATTCTTAATTCGTTTATTCCTGCGTGGAACCGAGTACAAGTATTCGCGTGCAGTTGGCACAGCGGATTATATCGTCCTTGGTCATAAGCTGGTTAACGCATTCATCGGTAACGCCCATAAAGCATCCGCCGCAGGTATAAGCTCCCGTCCTGCCCTGGTTCTGCTCGATAACCGCGACCGCTTCGCCGTCGTATGTATCCGCGACGCGTTTGAAAATCTCCAGATGCTCAGCCGGCACATGGCTGGCGGCCTCGTCCCACTCCGATTGAATCTGGTCTGTCTCGGCTTCGTACTTGGTCGCTAACTGCTCCGACTCTTTGCGGACCTGTTCGAGTTTTCCTTTTTGCTCGTCAATCTGCTGCTGAATCTTCTGTATCTCGGCGTTATCAACCTCGATATCCTTCATCAGTTCGAGAATCTGCGACTCGATTTTGGAATTGTCCGCCCGCGTCGTGTTCAACTGGGTCAACACAGCCGCGTATTCCTTGTTGGTTCGGGCGGTATTCAGCGACGCTCTGAGTTTGGCGATATCCGCGTCGCGGGTCTTAAGCTCAAGCTCGAGACGGTCTGATTGAATCGTGGTGAGCTGGATTTCTTCTTTCTTTGCTTCGAGGGCGTTTTGAAGCGTGCGAATCTGATTTTCCTGTATGATGACGTTTCTTCTGCACCTTGCAAGCTTCGCTTTGGCCGCCCGAAGACGGTTCTCCACGCTCTGGAGCTTTATCAGCGCCTGTAATACCGAACCCATCTATTACCTTTCAAAATTGCGTACTGTATGTTCAGCCCCATAATTATGCGCGACTTTGCCGCTTGCTGCAACCGGTTTTATGATTTTTTTTCACCAGACACCACAGTCGCCCCTGAATCACCGAAACGGGCTTAGAATTTCGCTTCGCCGCACCACCAGTCCTCGCCGGTAACCGGAAAGCCGCGGTTCGACACCTCACAAAAGCTCTGATATACCCGCCCGACAAAAAATACCGACGGCGGATACCTGCGGCATTCACCCCGCAGCACCTTTGCCCCCTGTTCCGCAAGCTGGTTCCACCACTTGCAATCCTTGCAATATGTATAAGTGTGTTTCATTTCCTCTTCCCGAAACGAAATTCAGCTATATTAATTTTTCAATCAAGCAGCAAAATACAAACCTGGTCGACTTAATTATAGGACTATTCCGGCGAAAAAAGCAATGGGGAACCGGGAAAATTCTTTATACGCCAATAGTTTTTCGGCCTATGCCCGCAAGCCGCGACAGAGCAACTCGATGTCTCTTGCGACAATATCCGCTATTACCGGGTCGCCGGCAGCGTTAAAACCTTCTGAGAAGCCGTATCTGCTCAGGAACGGCTTCTGCTGGGGCGTAAGGTCAGCCGGTGCGGAACCACCAGGCCCCTTGCGACGCCCGGTTGTCAGCCGACGATGCTCAGCCATTATGTCTTCGGCAAGGTCAAAACGCGGGATATCAGTATTGCTAACGCCATCGCCTTTGCCTGCCAGGCCGGCAGCGCCGGGTATTATGTCCTTGGCTCGCAAAATATCCGGTCTGCGAGGAGTTTTGAAGTCATCTGTTTGTCTGTCTTTCTCGGCCATTTACAATTTATCCCGTCTCTACCAAGTTATCCATTTTAACAGTCAAGCAGACAGGATTCAAGCGGGAATAACCAAAAACAGAGTAATCTGTCTGGCAAAAAATGAAGGTCTGCCCTTTTTAGCGCAACGAAAAAGGGCCTACCCTCCACGCAGGCCCTCGGATACTCATCGGCTCTGGAATAATTGCTTAGTGATTTTTCGACCGATTTGGCAGGTGACTTTATGGCTATCAATTACGAGTACGAGATTTTTAGCTGTTTTGCGCCGGGGCTAAAGAGAACTGGGCAAATTCGCCAAGGGGATAATCTTTCAGAAGAGTATTAATCTCGGCTACGGTAACCGCTTTGACCGCCTTTACGTCCTCTTCAATTTTGCGATACTGGCCAAGATACGTCCAGTTGAAGCCCAAATCGACCAGCCGGCCCATTGGTATCTCGTTTTTTATCACCAGCGCACTGAGGACCTTGTTTTTCGCCTTGGTCAATTCGTCTTCCGTAACGCCAGATTTGGTCAGGTCGGCAAATATCCTGCTGACAATACCAATCGCTTTGGCGGTGCTCTCGCTGGAGCAGCGGATATATGTGTAATTTGCGCCGGTGCCGTCCATCGGCGCGAAATCAAAAGACGCTGTTTCGACTATCGCCTTATCCACAAGTTCCCAGAAGAATCGCGACCCGACGTCGTCGCCGACAATCATACTCAAAAGCGCAGCGGCAAATCGCTTGTCACTCTGCGCGCTTACCGACGGACTCACTATGCAAACATGTTCGCGGGAAAGATTGGCTTTTTCCATCCGTTTTTTGTCCCTTCCGCCGCGGGTATCGGTAATTTTTCTTCCCACGTCAAAGCGTTCCCAGCCGGAACAACCCGCCTCGACCATATTGCGAATCGCCTCCCAGTCAAAATTACCCGCGAACGCCGCGACCATATTATTTGGTGCGTATCGCTGAGAGAAATATCCCCGCATCTGCTCGGCAGTCATCGCATCAATACAATCTTCGCTTCCCAAAACGCTGTGGCCGCAGGGATGCCCCGCGAAATAAAGCTCCCGGCAGCGGTCCATAACATCGAAATTGGGCTGGTCCTTATACATCGCGATTTCTTCCTTGATGACCTGCTTTTCGATGTTGAAATCCTCCGTGCGCAGCGCGGGCCTCATCATCTCTATCCAGAGCTGCGTAATCTCCGCCAGGTATTCCGGCAGGACAGCCGCGTAAAAAACGGTGTTCTCTTCACTTGTAAAGGCGTTATATTGCGCACCGGTTTTATCGAAGGCCTCGTTTACAGCGAAGGGGCTCAGGCGTTCGGTGCCCTTGAAAACCATATGCTCGAGAAAATGCGACACGCCGTTGATTTTCAAGTCCTCATCGCGCGCGCCGGTCCTTACAAAAAACCCGACGGCGGTCGATTTGGCGCTTTTATTTACCTCGCCGATAACCGTTAGTCCGTTTTTTAATTTATGAACCTTAAATTCCATTTATAAATCTTTCCTAACCACAGATTACACAGATTTCACTGTTTAATTAATGATTCTCTTTACTTCAAGCGACTTTGCGCCAAAGTTTAGCAAAAGTCCCAGATGCAGCCCCGTCGCCCGCAAATAATTCAATACCTGTGACATTTCAATATCCTCAGAGTTTTAATCGCTTTCAACTCAACAAGCACACAACCATCAACAAGAAAGTCGCAAATAAATTGTTTGACCATTCTTTTCTTGTAGAAAACATCCAGCGTTTTTTGCTGCTCAAAGTTAATTTTTCTAAGTTCAAATTCCACAACCATTGATTCTTCGTAAACACTTTCAAGAAATCCGCTCCCAAGATGCCGATGAACCTCCATAGCTGAACCTATTATTGCTTTCGTCAGTTCTTTATTCGGGTATTTATCTTCTGGAAAATCATCTGTCATGCCAATTTACCTAATCTAATCAGCGCAATCTGTGAAATCTGTGGTTAAACCTTAATTTCCTTCGGGCCTATCGTTACAACCGTAAAATCCCTGAAGCGATTTTCTCGCAGGAACGCCAGCACCGAATCCACGCTTGTCTTGTCGATTGCTTTTTTGATTTCGTCGAGCGTCCGCACCTTGCCAAGCATATAGTAATCGCCCGCAATTGAACCCGCCCTGCTGCTTGATGACTCGCTTTGCATAATCAGCGATGATTTCAAGCCGACTTTCGCCCGTTGAAGCTCATCTTCACTTATACCGTCGGCCAGACGATTAAACTCTGCGACTATCACGTCGTATGCTTGTTGCGCTTTATCCGGCGTCGTTCCCGTGTAGCAGGCAATTCCCGCTGATTCCTTCATCGCGTGGTATTGCGCGCCGACGGAATAACAAAGGCCGCGTTTTTCCCTAACCTCGGTAAACAACCTCGCGCCCATCCCGCCCGACAGCACCGCTACGGCGATACGCGCGTTATAATAATTCTTGTCCCGCACAGCAACCGTCGGCGTCATAAGCCCGACGTGCACCTGCGCCCCATCATTAGGGATATGTTTATAGCGTCCCTTACTTTCACCCGTTTTAAGCGACCTGAATCGTTTGCCTTCTTTCTCGCCAAATATCTTTTCAAGCTGGCGCACAACCGCGTCAAAATCGTATTTACCCGCAACCGAAAAAATTACCCCCGCGGGATTAAATCTCTCGGCAATAATTTTCTTTGTCGTTTCAGGCGTAAGCGATTCGAGGTCCGTAATCTCTCCGGCGGAGCTTCGGCCTAACGGCTCCGGATAAAACTGCTCACGCAATTTCAGCATAACCTTGTGCCGGGGGTCATCATCAAGACCCTTAACGCCTTCGATTGCCAATTGTCTGGCCGGGACAAACTGCTCATCCTCGAGTTTTGGGTTAAGTATTATATCGCCATACAAATCAATCGCCGCAGCCAAGTTGCTCGCCTCCAGAGCCGCGCCGATTGAGATATTCGCGCTATCGACTCCTGCTGAACGCTGAAGCCCCAGCCCGTCGAGTGCGTCGCCTAACTGCCTGTTGTCCCTTTGTCCCGCGCCGCGGAATATCCAGTCGGCTATCACATTGGCCGCCCCACAGCATCCCGCGGGCATAACCGAAGCGCCGGCAGGCAGCATAAATCCGAACGCCACCGACTCCACGGCTTCCATCCGCTCGCCGAGCAAAACAAGCCCGTTGCTCAGTTTATATTTGTCGAGTTTTTGTTTCATATCTCAATACATTCCGCAAAAGTGCCGGAGATTGTAACCGCCACCAGTCCCTTTATCAATCATCAATCCTTACTCGCTTTGGCGTTGATATTATTTACCCAGGCCGGTATGCTCTTGTGATTATGGAAAAAATAAACGCAGTCATTTTTGACTGGGGCGGGGTCTTAATCGAGGACCCGGCGCCGGCATTATTTAAATATTGTGCAAATGCGCTCGGCGTGGGCGAGGAGCAATACATAATCGCCTTCGATATCTGTGTGAATGATTTTCAGACCGGCGCAATTACCGAAAAACAGTTCTGGATGAATATGACTGAACGCCTCAATGTGCCGATACCGAAAGCCAATTCCCTCTGGACAGAGGCATTCATTGCGGCATACAAACCAAGACAAGAAATGTTCTCGCTGGCGTCCCGGCTGCGGCGGGCCGGCTGCAAAACCGCAATACTATCCAACACCGAAATGCCAGTTGTCGAAATTATAAATAAGCAAAAATACGACGCCTTCGACGTAACAGTCCTGTCCTGCCTCGAAGGCACAGCCAAACCCGGAAGGAAAATTTACGACCTTACTCTCGACCGGCTCGGGATTCCAGCCGGACAAACCCTCTTTATCGACGATAAACCCGAGAACATCGACGGCGCAAAACAGGTCGGGCTTCAAACAATTCTCTTTAGGAACACCGAAAATTTCAAAAAAGACATAGCCGGATTTCTCCCGAATATTGTATAATGACTGTAAGCGGTAAAAAAACAGCCACACCAAAAGTAAAAGGACGGGTAAAACTATGTCGCACAAGATGACTCGTCGAGGCCTTATCGCCGGCTCAATAGTCGGAGCAGCCGGAATTATGGGGCTGGAAGAAAGAATCCTTTTGGCCGCAATGCAGGATGCTAACGACCCAAACAAACCAAAAGCCCCTCCCCCGCAAACCGCCACAATGGCCACTGGCAAAATAGGCAAACTTTCAATCAGCCGAATGATTCTGGGAGGCAATCTCATCGGCGGCTGGGCACACTCTCGCGACCTTATTTACGTCTCGAAACTCTTCAAGGCGTACAACACACAGGAGAAAATCTTCGAGACGCTCGCACTGGCGGAACAGAACGGCATCAACACCATTCTGCTTTCCGAGACTCTGATGGACATCATTAACAAATACAAAAAGGCGACCGGCGGCAAAATCCAGACCATAATCGACTTCAAGCCCAACGAAAATAACCCCTCTGCCGGCATCGACAAGGTCATCGACAGCGGCGCTGACACGATATATATCCACGGCGCCTCCGGTGACAACCTCGTTAAGCGCAACCAAATAGTCGTTATCGAGAAAACCATTGAATACATAAGGAAAAAAGGCCTGGCCGCAGGTATCGGCTGTCACTCATATTATGTCCTCGAACAGTGCAGAGACGTAAAAATTGAGCCGGATTACTGGGTAAAAACTTTCCACCACGACAAATACTGGTCGGCCCATCCAAAGGATAAACGCGAGCCGTTCAGCGTTGACGTCAAACAATCCGATAACCACGATGAAATCCACGACAATATGTTCTGCCTTGAGCCGGAAGAGACAATCGAGTTTTTTAAGACCGAGAAGAAGCCCTGGATTGCCTTCAAAACGCTCGCAGCCGGCGCGATAACGCCCAGGAGCGGCTTCACATACGCATTTGAAAACGGCGCGGATTTCATCACCGTGGGTATGTTCGACTTCCAGATTGCTGAAGACACCGGTGTTGTCCGTGATGTTATCGAAAAGACAAAGGAAAGACCGCGTCAGTGGTACGGCTAAACATCTTTAATGCGATTGTTTTTCGTCGGTCTTGTTGTCGGTTTTCTTTTTGAACCTGGATTTTAGTTTTTCCATAAATTTTTCGGCTGCCGCTCTTTGTTTATCGTTGAGAAATTTCCTGAAAATAAAGTGCCGAATACCCAGCAGCTCAAGTCCTATTAACGCCAACCAGGAGCCAGGCGTAAATGGAGTCAATAACGCAAAAATCCCATAGATAATCAGAATTACGCCAATTACTTTTTTAATGATTGTCTTCATTTTCCCCGGCGATTATAAACCAGCCCGCGTGGGCGGTCAAAGTTATTGCCAAACGACGCTGTTGTCACTATAAAAGGAGAAATGAATCATCACTTAGCCATTTTGAAAAAGCAGTATTTGGACGCGATACTGACGGGACGCAAAACAATCGAGTCGCGTCTATACCAGACAAAACAAAAATGGCTTTCGCAGGTAAACACGGGTGATAAAATCTTCCTCAAGGCAAGTTCAGGCCCCGTTATGGCGACCGCGATAGTGGACAAGGTGAAATACTTCGAGAACCTTACCGCAGGGCAGATTTTAGAAATACAAAAGCAATACAATCAGCAAATCCTCGGCGACGAGCAATACTGGCAGGAAAAAACAAATTCGAAATTCGGTATTCTCGTCTGGCTGAAAGACGTCCGCCCAATTCCTCATCGATTCATAAAAAAATTCGACTGGCGTGCCTGGGTCGTCCTCACACCAAAAGAAAATTTCGGATTACTCGCCTCCAAGTAACCCAATTAAAGAATCTTCTCAAAACAAGTCCTTAACGAACGAATGGCGTTGCCTCGATGGGAAATTGCGTTTTTTTCTTCGGAGGTCATCTGGGCGACGGTCTTATTCGATTCAGGCACAAAGAAAATCGGGTCATAACCAAAGCCATTCTCGCCCGCCGGCTTATCAATAATCAACCCCTCCAATTCCCCCGACGTCTCAATCAAAACCTTTTCCGGGCTTGCCAGGCACAGGCAGCACATAAATCGAGCGGTCCTTTTTTCCTTTGGCACGCCCTCCAGCAGCTTTAAGACCTTGGCCATATTCTTATGGTCGATAAGTCCGCGGTTTGTCTCTTTGACGCCTGAGAACCTTGCGCTTTTCACCCCCGGCTGTCCATTCAGCGCATCAACCACTAATCCAGAATCATCCGCAAGGACCCAAAGGCCGGTCACTTTCGCGTAACCGATTGCCTTTTTGCGGGCGTTCTCGGCAAATGTTTTGCCGTCTTCCTCAATCTCGCTCACATTGGGAAAATCCGATAAGCCAACCCATTCTACATCGCCTCCGAGCATCTCACGCAGCTCTTTGAGCTTCCCCGGATTCGTGCTGGCTACCAATATCTTCTTCATAATCTAACGTCTGACCTCAGCAGGCCGAAAGAATAAATATCGTGCCATTTGCCGGTTGCTTTTGACCTTTCAGCTTTTCTCCTCAATCCTTCTCTTTTGAAACCGACTTTCTTCAACAAATTCGCAGATGCCTTGTTCTCCACAGCCGCTCCCGCCTGAAGCCGGACCAATTTGAGCTTCTGAAAAGCAAATTTAACAATCGCACGAAGCGCTTCTTCGGTAATTCCCTGCCTCCAGTATTTTTTGCCGAGCCAGTAACCAATCTCGGCCTTTGCGCCGAATTTATCGTAAAGCGGAAAACCAATCATCCCGACGAGTTTTCCCGAACTCTTGAGCGTTATACCGAAACTATACGGATTATCTTTCGCTTTTTTCCGGCGTAAGTTTATGAAATCCTTCGCGTCCTTTATAGTGTAAGGATACAGCACACGAGCAAGGTATCTTGATACATCAATGTGGTTGGCATTGGCCACAATATCCGCAGCGTCTTTAAGAGTGGGAGGCCGTAAAATCAATCTCTCTGTTACAATCCGCATCTGCCTCTATTCCTATTCTGGAACCCAGCTGCCATCTATTCCCATAACCAGTATAGGGCAATCACACTGTAATTCCTCAATAGTTTGCACGCACTTCTTGTACTCAGGCATGGTTGAATAGCCCTTGTTTATCGAATTCCTATTTACTGCGACAACAAGAATACCAAGATCAAGTGTTTGTTGTTTGTGTCCAATTAAAAATTTTAGGATGTCTTTATGTTCGTTTGGCCTAAATTCTATTTCGATGAAAATCATTTTTGAGGAACCTGTCCGGCCAACATCAAAATCGGGTTTCTCAGACATTCTTGGAGAATATCTACCCCCATATAATAGCCACTTTGCGTATTGAAAATGTTTCTCAAAAACTGATCCGAGTTGTTCATGTAATTCGATCTGGAATCCTTCCGTAGCATTATGATGAATAAATATGACATCAACTATGGATTTCTTTATATCGGCTAAAGAAGTACCGTAGGTTTGTAAGATATCATCTACATTAAATTCGCGCGGCGATATGTAATGTTCGATATTATTAATTTTGAAATTCAAACTTCTTCACTCTTTAAATATAGACCGCTAATCGATTCGCCATAAATTTAACTCATCAGTTTCTTTACCAGCGCACGCTGGAAGTGCAGGCGGTTTTCGGACTGGTCAAAGATAATCGAGTTCGGCGATTCTACGACCTCATCGGTAATCTCATAATCGCGATACGCAGGCAGGCAGTGCATAATCTTCGCATTGGCGGGCGCGGATTTGAGCAGTTCTGCGTTGACCTGGAAACCCTTGAAGGCCTTGACGCGTTTTTTCTTTTCGGCTTCCTGGCCCATACTGACCCATGTATCGGTATAGACGACGTCCGCGCCGGCAATCGCCTTTACAGGGTCATTGGTAATCGAAACGCTGTCGGCTTTTATGCTGTTGGCTTTCTCGATTGTACCCCAGTCAAGCTCGTAACCCTTAGGCGAAGCGATGACCAATTTCATTCCGAGTTTCGCAGCCGCAAAGGCAAGCGATTGCGCAACATTGTTGCCGTCGCCGATAAACGCGACCTTAACGCCCGACAGTCGGCCAAGGTGTTCCTTTATCGTAAGCACGTCCGCCATCGCTTGGCAGGGATGCGACAAATCAGTCAGCGCGTTTATCACGGGAACTGTCGCGTATTTGGCAAGTTCGACAACGGTATTATGCGCGAACGTCCGCGCCATTATGCCGTCAACATATCGGCTCAAGACCCGCGCCATATCCTTAATCGGCTCGCGTGCGCCGATGCCGCCCACGTCTTCGGGACGAATGAATATCGCGCTGCCGCCCAAATCGGACATCGCGACCTGGAAGCTGATTCGCGTCCGCAGTGAGGGCTTCTCGAAGACCATCGCCAGCACCTTGCCCGCCAGACAAACGTCCCGCCCGCCGCTTTTATAGAGCTTTTTCAGCGAACTGCTTAAATCAAGCAACTCGTTTAACTCTTCCGTCGAACAATCGCTTATGCACAAAAAGTGTCTCATTTGTTTTCGCCCATCACACTATCAAGGATACTTATCGCCTCATCGATTTGCTCTTTTGTAACAATCATCGCGGGCATAAACCGCAGCACGGTATTGTTCGTGCAGTTGATACGCAGGCCCCGCGCGAGGCATTTATCGACAATTGCCGCCCCCGGCGAAGAAAGCTGCACGCCAATCATAAGGCCTTTCCCGCGGACTTCTTTGATGATGTCGTATTTTTCGCCTAATTGTTGGAGTTTATGTTTTGCGTATTCGCCCATCTTCACCGCGTTTTCGATGAGGTTATCTTCTTCAATCGCCTCGACGACGGCGATACCAGCCGCGCAGGCGATACAGTTCCCGCCGAAAGTTGAGGCGTGCTTGCCGGGGACTAATTTGGCAGCGAGTTCCTCTTTCGCCATCATCGCCCCGATTGCCACCCCGCCGCCCAGCGCCTTTGCCATCGTAATAATATCCGGCTCAACATCATAATACTGATACGCGAACCACTTGCCCGTCCGCCCCATCCCGGTCTGCACCTCGTCGAAAATCATTACCGCGCCTTTTTCGTCGCACAACTGGCGAATCGCCTCGACGTATTCTTTCGTCGCGACGTTGATGCCGCCCTCGCCCTGAATCGGCTCAATCATCACCGCGCAAACCTCGTCGGTGAACGCCTTTTCGAGTGCGTTTATATCATTGTAAGGCACGTAAACAAAACCGGGCAGTAACGGCAAAAAGCCCTCGTGATACTTGGGCTGAGCCGTAGCAGTAACCGTTGCGAAAGTCCGCCCGTGGAAGCTGCCCTCGGCTGTGATGAATTTGTATTTGCCCTCGGCTGTCGCCAGACGCGCCAATTTCAAAGCGCCCTCGTTGGCCTCTGCGCCGCTGTTGCAGAAAAAGCACTTTCCCCCGAAGCCGCGTTCACTAACTAATTTCGCCAACCGGCCCTGCTGCTCCGAATAAAATGTGTTATCGATATGCAGAAGCTCGCCCGCCTGTTTACGAATCGCATCGACCACTTTCGGATGACAATGGCCTATTCCGCTGACCGCCCAGCCGGGGAACATATCCAGAATCTTGTTGCCATCTGCGTCCCAGAGGTAGCAACCCTCGCCTTTGACAATTACTCGCGGCAGCCGTTTGTAATTGGCGATTACGTATTTACTGTAAAGCTCTATTGTTTCCTGCGTCGTCATTTTCTCGTTTTTCCTTATTCACTTGTGCACTTGTGCTCTTACGCACTTGTGCCCTTTTTCATTTAACTATTTCCGTTCCAACGCCCTTGTCGGTGTAAATCTCAAGCAAAAGCGAATGTTCAATCTGTCCGTCTATAATATGCGCCTTTTTGACGCCCGCCTCAAGGGCGATTAAACACGCCTCGACCTTGGGGAACATCGCGTCGGTAATAATTTTCGCGTCAATCATTTCCTTAATCTGCTGCTCATTCAAGCTCGACACCCAGCTATTGGGGTCTTTTATATCCCTGCGAATCCCATGGGTATCGCTTACCATTACCAGTTTCTCGGCCTCGACCGCAGCAGCGACTTTGCCCGCCGCGGTATCGGCGTTGACGTTCAGTGTGCCGCCGAACTGGTCCATCGCGACCGATGCGACTACCGGTATCGTCCCGTCGGCGCAAAGCGTCTTCAAAAGCTGGCCGTTGACTTCAGTAACCTTGCCCACAAAACCCAAATCGATTTTGCGACCATCCGGCCCGTCGAGCCGCAGCTGTTCGGCAAACAGCACGCAGCTGCTCAGCGTATGAAGCGCCATCGTCCGGCAGCCAAGCTCGCCCAGCACTTTACAGACCGGGTCATTTACGCTGTGAACCAGCGTATGTTCGACTATCCGCAGCGTCCGCTCATCGGTATAGCGTCTGCCCTGCACCCAGACCGGCTCCAGCCCCGCCTCGTTCATCGCGCGGGTAATCGCCTTGCCGCCTCCATGAACGATTATCGTCCTGATGCCGACCGTTGACATAAACGCCACGTCGGTCAGCAGCTTCTTTTGCAGACATTCGTCGTCCAGAACGCTGCCGCCTAATTTCACCACCACTATCTTGCCCCGGAACTTGCGAATATACGCCATCGCCTCAATCAGTCCCTGGGCCTTGGTAATAGCTTCTTCCACGCCTTGGTCTCCAAATAAACAAGTGTGCGTAAAATTGTGAGTTTATTATTGCTGTGGGCACGCGTCAACTCATAATTTCAGCCAATATCGGTTTTTGGCTTCCGAAGCATATAATAACTCGACGATATGCACGAGCAGGACATCTCTAAATTTTTAGATTCATTCAAAATCGACGGCGTAAAATAAACATAATTGCAATCGCATTTTGTCAGGCTGCATACTTGGCAGGACGCAGCCGTCATTGCCGATGGAATATTTGATTTTCCCAGAAATCCCGAACCCATTGAACCGGCCCGCGTATATGTTATGAACGATGACCACGGGCTGCGGTAATTCTCTCCTCTCCTCCCTCCTGACCGCAGCCCAATCTTTTTATAACTATCCGTTCCTTAAGCGGTTACACTCGAAATCTGCCGGCCGCCCACAAACGCGAAGACACTTTGAATCGGGCGATTTTGGGCATAAGATTCGCAGGCCCAACAACACAAAAAGATGAAAAAAACCGTATTTTTTCCGGAAATTTCCCTTGTCGAACCCGGCCGATTATGGTAGAATAATCTTATTATTAGTTGAGGCGAGAATTTGCCGAATAGCTCCCACACCGATTAGGCAGTATGCGCTGTTCTTTTTGATTTTTGTACCAACAACAGGGCTGGGATATCTCGCTTTCTCCCCTCCCTCCGACCCAGTCCTGTTTTTTTCTGCGCCGAAATGGCCCTTTTCCCGCTTATTTTCAATAAATCCTATGTCCCGTTCTCGCAGTATGTTCGAAATTTATGAAGAAATATCGCAGGGCATCGATTGGGTGGTCGTAAACGCCGTCTTTGAGGGGTAATTCATCGCCGGCCGGCGTATCGGGATAGTGATAGCAGGTCAGTGCCTCGATAAGGCGGGCACATTGGGGCGAGACAATAAATCGACTTTTGCCCGTGCCATCGCATATCGCCCTGCGGATTGACTCGATGCCCTCTGCGATTCCGCTTCTGCGATAACGCACATTTATACCTAACGAACGCAATTCACGGACTGCGCTTGTGCCGGTAACGTCGTTTGCTCCCGCACCCGCCGGATCGCAAAACGTTGCGATAACTCGCGCTTCACCACCAGTGATTCTGGCCTTCAACTCAGCCGCATGAACATCGATTGTCGCGCGAGAGCGCACGTACTCATCAATCACCCGCACCACGCCTTCGCTATCGACCTGAATCCACAGGCACACAAACGGGTTGGCGAAACCAAAATCCAGCGAACGATATAAAGGCAAATTCACATCATATTCGACTGGCCTGACATTAGTGGCAAAATTGAACCGGTCAAAAACAACATTTTCAAGATTAGGTTTCAGGCACAGCATCTCGGCTTCCCAGCCCGCCCTGCTGCTGCGTCGCATCTGTGTAATACAGTCGTCAATTTTCAAGAAGCCCTCTGCCTGTTTTGCCCTGCCCGCGCAATCGCCCCACAACGGACATTGCGAACAGTTCCTGCCGGCGCATTTTTCGATTGTCTCCCAGATACACCATCTGAAAACGGGCGTGCCGGTTTTTGCAGCCGACGAAACGATTTTCTGCATAAGGCCGTATGGCTTATGCATTGTGCTGATTGTTTCCATACCGGCGATAATACTGTCCGTGCTTCGCGTGGTGAATTTCGCGGCGTTGAAAACATCTGGGTCGAAAAGCTCGACCTCATCACATCGTAACTTCTGAATATGCTGGCCTCGAACACTCGCCTGCGATTGCGTTAAACAATCAACCGCTGAACCATTGGAAAATCTGCAGCTGGTTTTGCGGATTGGCTCAGCCAGAAACTTATCGAAACCAAGCCGTAGAAAATCGGTGAGATACCGATACATTCTGCCCGCCTGCTCTTCGGAACCCGCCAATATCCGCACCTGGCAATTGGGCTTGAAGACGCAATCCAAAAGCGTCGCCACAGCCGCGAGGTCTGTCTTGCCTCCGCCCCTATTCGCCCAGACGATACAATCGGTATTGGCCGGTTTCGGATTTGCAGGATCGCAGTTGAAGCCGTGCCAGAGATAATCCAAGGGGTTGCTATGCTCCGGGCAAATCTGTTTATCTGGCACGTCAATCCCCAAAAATACCTTGATGTAGTTTTTCAGGTCATCTTTAGTCACGGGTCTCGCCCGCCTGAGTGATTCATATAAACGGGAAATGCTTTGGGGTTGCGCATTTGCCGGCAGAATGATACCGTTAGTCATAGTATGTCTCCGAATTCCAGATGAGGAAATTGAAAATTTGCGATTTGAACCTTAACTAAACTTAGCGTTATTCCGCGTCCGCCGCAAGCAAGACCTCGCCCAAAGGCGGGTCGATTTTTTGAATGCCGCAGGTCTGCTCAGGCGAATTTAACTCGACGACTCCCGCCACAAATTTATAGCATCGCCTCGCAATTTGCCTGTAGGGACTCCAGCCGATTGCCATACTGACCGTAAGTAGACAATCTTTGTTGATAGCCTCGCCCCGCTCCAAACGTTCGCAAATAATAGGATCGGTAACCCTTAAGCTCAAAGCAGCCCCTTTACTATTGATAAAATTGGCTCGCCACTTGTCTTTATTATTCTCGTCTCGTTCAAAACCCACATCTTCATTGTGGATAAGCTGCAATGATTTCCAGCCATAGTTCGGTATCATCCTGAAACAACCGGCACGGACATAATCAAGATTGTTATGAAGTATCACAGAATCATCCTCATAATATTTCAGCAAATCAATAGGTTTCACACTACTAATTTTTTCCCATTGTCCATCCTTCAGCAATTTGTTCTCCGGCTGACAACCGTCCACAGGGCCATAATCATAGAGCGGAATTTCCAGCACATCCAAAATCTGCGGTTCATCCCCATTAATCAATCTTGTTGTCTTATCGATAGCTCGTTTTTTACTGGAAGAAACAGGGCGCACCCACCGACCGATTTGATTTATGCCGGCAATACAACGGCCATTATGCTTATACGAATTCGCGAGACATACAATTCTCATTTTTGCCCTCCTGATTTAAATAATAAGAGTTGAGTTCCAGCTTGGAACGATCTCTTACTTCAGAGATTGTACGCTGACAAGGAAATCGTGAAAACGCCTGAATTACAGGTGGTTAATTGAAACGTTCCGCCAATGCTCGGCGAGGTATTCAGCTTCAATTCTACGGTGGCATTTATCCGCCCTGGCTTCACTGCATAATAAACAACTCATATCCGCATCTTGCGGCGTAATATGTCCTTGAATCTGACGCTGCGATATAATCGCCTTGAATTGCGTTTCGTATTGCTGCCAGCCAATCAGTCCTTCTTTGTAATCGGAGAGCAATTGTGGGGTAGGAGCCATAATAGGCATATGAACATATTCTGCGCCGACGATACTCTGTAAAAAATACTCGATATCCTGCTTTTTTGTAAATGCCGCCAACTGAGATGTGTTATAAAAACGGACATCTATAACTTTTCTGATACTGGCTTGCTTTAGTGTTGTAAAAAACTCTCTGGCATTCCTTCCGGCATAACCTATTGTGAAAATTCGGATTGTTCTCTTACTGTCAGCTTCACTCATTTTATTCCGCGTCGATTTTTTTGATGCGGACAAGATGTCGTCCGCCGTCGAAGGGAGTATTGAGCCAAAGCTCAACTATTTCCAGCGCCTCCTCAATCGCAATCATCCGCTCACCCATCGACAGAATATTGGCGTCATTATGCGCCCTGCTCAGCCGGGCGGAACGCAAATCCCAGCACAAGGCGCATCGCACGCCCTTGATTCTGTTGGCGACCATCGCCTCGCCGTTGCCTGAGCCGCCTAAAATGATTCCGCGGTCGTATTTGCCCGCGGCGACCGCCTTGGCCACAGGCCTCATAATATCGGGATAATCGCACGGCTTTTCGGAATCCGTGCCGAAATCGTCAACCGTATGTCCCTTCTCAATAAGGAACTTTTTTATGATTTCCTTGTATTTGTAACCCGCCTGGTCGGCGCCAATCGCTATCTTCATCAATCGTATCCTTTCCGGCTAATTTATCAGACGGGTGATTATAAGGCAAATCGCCCGCCGGCTCAAAAAATTTCTGCCTCATCCATTTTGGCCTGCTGAAAACAAAACGTATATTTTAATTGAAAGAATGCTCCGCTCTGTTTTGGGCGGGTTCGGCTCGCTTCGCCGAAGGGTGCGGAAGCCGGCAAAAGCTGTGGCCTGATGACTGCTGCGGCTTTCCCAAAACAGGTGCGGGGCCAAAGCTGAAAAGCTTTTCGTAAAGAGAGACGATGCCCTTTTGGAAGAAAGCGAGGGCGAGATCTTTGGGCCTGCGTCTCTCTTTTTTTTCGTTTCACAAAAGTTCCCGCCTGATAATCATTCCATTAAATTTTTCCATAAATCGCTCGCGATATTTTTTGCTTTTGCCGAACCCTGTCATATACTTTCTACGGAGGAAGCTGATGATGGGACCCGCGGGTCCGCGAAGCATCCTGTCACGGCGCAGATGAAAATCGAAGCCGGACAGGCCTCAAAGAAGCCAAAATAGGAAGGCGATAATTGGATAAGGGAGACCGCCCGGCACATTAAATGAGCCATAAAGGAGCGTGTGTCTCCCTTCGTTTATGTCACTGACTACACGTCACCAATCCGGCCAAAAACCGGCTGTGCGTCTCACTTATAGCGGTACACTTTGACTTTCTGAATGCTGTAACCGCCGGGCGGAAATCGCAGACCTCTACCGGAAATGATTTCATCGCCGTTAAGCCGCCTTCCGGGCATCCATTTGCCGTCAATAAATGTGCCTTCTTCGACGGTTGCAAAACCAACAATATCAGGCCCCGGCGTGCTCGGGGAAAATAAAACCATCATACCTTTGCCAACCGCCAGAAACTCGTCCGGCCCAGTCGCAATTACAATCCCTGCGGCAACAGGGCCCTCCGTCGGCCCGCTCACCCATCGTCTCAGTATCCTGAGTTCGAGGTTATAGCCGCCCAGCTGCGCTTTCTCAACCTGGTTAGTATCATCCAGCATAACTCCAGTGATTGTGCCTTTGCTCTGGCCTTCCAGAATAAACGGGGCAATCCTGGACAGGACGCTGTAGCATTTGGCAAGCTCGCTGTTTGGTTCCGCTATCCTTTCGATACCGAAGGGCGAGAAACCAATCAGGTTGCGCTGACCGAAGGCGTAAAACATGTTAATTGCGCCATCTGGGTCTCCGCGGGTCTCAGGTATGAACAACGGATTGCCAAGCCTGCTGAACTTTTCACAGCGTGCCTTGAAGTCCGGCACATAAAGATCCGGACAAAGCATATCAATCTGCGCGGCACCGGCCTTCCAGATATCCATAACTTCGGCCAGCGGGCCGCCGCTGGGAAATTCGCCAGGCTGGGGACATCCTTCCTGGTCAAGCCATGCGTTTACGTACATCGGAATCGGATATTCGGCCTTGCCTGCCTCGACTACCCTCTCGATGTAACGCGAGTATTGCCACGCCATAAAAATTTCATCCGTAAAGGACGAGCGATTCCGCCAGTCCTTCTCGTGCGGCTTATTGGCACCGAAAACCTCTTCCCACGTCCCTGAAGTTTTTAATCCGGAACTCTGCCATGCATTGTGAATCTCCGGCAGCAGCGTCTCTTTGTGCTTTTGGAGATAATCCATAAGCTCTTTCGGCACGGGCTTGTTATACGCCTCATTTGCCGGCTTGCTTCTGTCGCGCGAATCGCTGAGGACGCCGGACTCATTTTCCACCTGCATCATTATCACCGTGTGCTGCTGGCCATCAACTTCTTTGATATGCCGCATCAGCGCCGCAAACGCCTTCGCATCGGCGTCTCTGGAGGCGTCGCTGAAAGTAGAGAGAATTTCAAGGGCTTTATCATTCGCGTCCCTGGCACGGGGGAAACGGGTCAAATCGGTTTTGACCCAGACGGGGATATAAGTTGACACACCGTTTTTCCAGCTTCCGAACCAGAGAAAAACAAGACGCAGATTGTAGCGTCTCGCGTCTTTTATCAGGTCGTCCACAAGCGAAAAATCGAACTTGCCTTCTTCCGGCTCAATCAATTCCCATGAAACCGCGGCAAGAACTGTATTGAGGTTCGCGTCGGCGAGTTTCGGCCATATCGGCTTCATATATTCAGTACTGGATGAGCTTGAGTTGTGCAGTTCGCCGGTGAGCATAAGAAACGGCTTGCCGTCCACCATAAGCTGGGTTGCCATACCTTGTTTGCTGAGGTGAGGTGTGGTGTTGTCCTTGTCGGCTCCGAGGGCCGGCGCAGACAACGCGCCCGCAAGGACTAAAACCGCGATTACAACGACAGTGCAATAACTTGCTTTCAACATAAATTTCTCCTGACGTTTTTGGTTTACCATTGCATTGGTTAATACATCAGCCGAATTATATTTTGCCGTACCCCTCCTTGTCAATTTCATTATATCAGTCGCCGGCATTTGCGGATGCCTTGCTTGCCGCCAATGCGGCTAATAATCTGCTCGCCAGTTCAGGCGGCAAATCGGGCAGCTTCTCGGCTTCGGGTTGCCCATCGGGGCTGGGTTCCGCTTTTTGACGAAGGTAATTTATAACGTCTAAGCAGGCCTTGCGAGACGTTTCCTGATTCTCTGATTCAGTCAACTGAACCAGTTTAACCGCGGCCACATTAGCGAACCTCGCGATTATCAGTTCGCCTCGCTGATGAGCGGATTTGACTCGCCGGTCAAACTCATCCGCGAAATTCTCCTCCGCCAGCCACTTATCGTAAACGCGTTTGTTAATCCTGTGCTTTTCTATAATCTGCTGCTCATCAAGCTCACCCGCAAACAAATCCTCAATCACCGCGAGCTGCCTTCTCGTAATTCCCTTAGCGTTTGACATTTTCAGCCCCTAAAAATTTAGATGCTATTTCCGTAATCGCCCCGGCGCGACGCTGTGCTTTTGACATCTTGCTGCTCGATATTAGATTCTCCGCCGTAAGGTGTCCCTTTTGGGAGATGCTCGATAAAGCATTTTCGATAATCTCCTGCTGCTGCTTTGTTACAAAAAACACAAGCGGTATGGCAAACTGCGTACACTGAACGCTGCCCGCTGTCCGCTGAATGCTGTCTTTCAGCGCAGCTAGCCGTTCAATCTGCTTGGCCGTCTGAGGGAGCAATTTGGCTAATTGGGCTGTCCCCATCCCGTGAGGTCGAATTTCGCCCAAGCCTTGCGGGGTTCATGCAAGTCGATTTCCAATGCCCTCGCGACAATAAACTCAGCCAAGACACCTCTTGCGGTATTACTGAAGTAGTCGGAATAGGCCCATGCCCAAAAATCAAGCAGTTTAAGGCTAATGACAGAACCACTTTGCCTGAAGTGTTCTTCGCCCGTAGCATATTCAATTTTTCTTGGATCCATCGTTAATGCCTCCCAGCAATGATTATACCGCCTGTTTTTGCCATTATAAGCAGTCCCCGCTGCTTGTTCAACAGCGTAACCAGCGCAATCAGCGTCTAAAATAAATCTGTGTCAATCCGTGTAATCTCTGGTTAAAATACTCTGCATGGAAGGCAAAAAACCATCCGATAGTGCCGTTGAGAGCAGGTATCTGTTGATGCCTAATCAGGCCAATCCTTACGGAACCGCTTTTGGCGGGGCGATTGTGGCCTGGATAGACATGGTCGCGTCAATGGCCGCCCAAAGGCATTGCGGCAAAGAGGTCGTAACGGCAAGCATCGATTCGCTCTCGTTCAGAGAGCCGATTCGCGTCGGCGACCATGTCGTGCTGAAGGCCTCTGTCAATTATGTCGGCCATACTTCAATGGAAGTCGGCGTGCAGGTCATTCGCGAAGACCCTTACCGCCGTAAGGCGTCCCTTTCGGGAGACGCTAAACAGGTCATCGCCACGACGGCTCATCTGACTTTTGTCGCGCTCGATAAAGATAAACACCCCTGTCCCGTGCCCCCTATATTGCCCGAAACGCCCGATGAAAAACGACGTTACGAGAACGCCAAGCTGCGCGTCCAGGCCAGAAAAGATTTACTGAGTAAAATCAACCGCTGATGTCACTCTCGCACCACGTCGCGCAATTGAAACGATGTCGGATTCACTTCGGTTTCGATCTTTCAAACTAAGCGGTCATTGCCGCCGGTTTAATCCGTTTTAACCAGCAGCTTGACAGGACCAAGCAATCCTGATTCCAGCAGCGGAGAATCTTTGTTATAGAATTTCCAGCTCGTAAACGTGTATCGACCCGCAGAGGGACGCGGCTTGCCCTGGGTCAACCAGGCGGGAATCTCCTTCAACGGCCGGCCTACCGATTGCTTGGGGCCGCTCTGGTCCCAGAATTGTTCCTCGTCCCATACGCAATCGTCGGGCTGCTGTTCGTCACCAATCAGGCGATTCGGCCAAAGATTGGTCACTCGCACTTCGAGTTTGTTTTTGCCCGGACGCAGCGCCCTGGTCGCTTCCACACGATAAGGCGGCTTCCACGCTATACCGAGGCTTTCTCCGTTCAATCGCACTTCGGCCAGGTTTTTAATCTCGCCGAGATCAAGGAACAGCTTCGCGGCTTTATTCGTCTTCGGCGATTCGAATTCTTTTTCGTAAACCGCAGTGCCTGAATAATATCGAATTCCCGCTTCGGTGCGTTTAGTCCAATCGGTCAGAGTTTCGAAGGTCACCTTGCCCGGGCCGCCCCAGCAAGGATCAAATTGCGCCGTCCACGCTCCGTTGATTTCCTGTACCGGCTTGAATTCATCCCAGTTATTTCCATCCGTCGCACCGTGTTCCGCTTTTCGGAACACAACAAAAACAGATCCTCGCGGCTCAAATTTAATCGGCAGCTTCGTCAGCCCGCCCTCGCTGCTGAATGTCCGGGCGTCGCGGATTTCGCCTGTCGCCGCATCCCATAGTTCGGGAAGGCGACCTTCAACGCGGAACGCACAATCCGCAATACGCTCGTTAGGTTCCTGGTTTGAGACGAAATAAATATCGGCATCGCTGATACGCCGGTGAATCCACATGATTTTCCCGGCGCTCGTATGAAAGTCAGGTTTCACATTCAGCGATTTAAGCACATCGGCGACTGATTTACCGGAAATCACCTTGTTCGTGTCCCAGATTTCTGCGGTAATGTGCTGCAATTCCTGGTCGCATGCCGGATAATCCTGGAGGCTCGGCGAGGATGTCGGTTTAGGGCCGATAACGGTCGCACCCGCGTTTACGAGTTCGCGGATTTTACGGGCGACGGCAGGCGTCATGGTGTTGCGATTCGGCAAAACCAGCAAACGATAGCTCATACCCGACGGAAGCGTCAGGCAGCCATTGTTCACGCTCATAGATTTCAGGAAAATCTGCTCACTGCAAATGTCACCGTCATAGCCGGACGGCAGCGCAGGCCCCGACGGACCTCCTCCTTCACTCAGAAAACATATATCGCCGATGAAACGCCCCTCCTGGAGCAGATACTGGCATCTCGCGAGGTAAGTCAGCCATGCCGGCGATTGCTCCCACCATGTCTGTGTGCGGCCAAATTGCGTCCCCCAGTATCCCATCGTCATCCCGGGCCGGGCGTTCAGCCAGGGCTGATGCGCTGAAGTATGCAGAATAAACTGATTTATTCCGAGGCAAAAGGCACGGTCACCAGTAGCTTTGAGCGCATACGGGTCCTGCTGCCATTTGGCGTTCTGCGGCTGCCCCGTAAACGCCTCGGAGCCCACGATGCGAATGCCGGCAATGTGCGCGCTGGACGCAACCGGTTTCAGAGTATCCCATCCCCACGGAGCAGGACTCTGCCAGAATTCTCCGGCTACCTCGTCAGCACGTGTACCCACATCTGCTGTGTCAAATGGTCCATAGTAAGGTTCAACGGCCAGCTTCAGGCCGGAATATCGATGTACCCGCTCGGCCATATAGCCGTAATAATTGTCGGCAAACAGCTCAGCGATGGTCCGTTTCCAGTCATACTTGAAACGAGCGGTCTCCTGCCCATTATCAACTACACATTTTGTCATAGTCACCAGCCACGGCACCGGGTCGTAACCTCGCCGTTTCTGAAATTCCTCTCGAAAACTCGGCGACCAGTTTTGGTCACCAACTTCATAGCTGTCGATAAAAACGCCTTTCAGTGATTTGCCGAGGGCGGGGCCGGCATTTTTCAAAATCTGGGCCACGTAACCATCGAAATGAGCATCCACGCCCTGGCGGTCCAGCTTGTCGCATTCCAGTCCCCAGGCGCCGGGCGGAGCAGGATTGCAGCCCCTGCCTGTGGTAGTGCGGCCGAAACGCAGTATCTTCCACCGGCCTTCGGGCGCGTCCCACTTCAGCATACCGTTGACATCCATCTTCTCGCTCAGGTCAACTATCTGAGAGATTTGCACCGGATTGTTTGGGTCGGGCACCGCCAGCGTCGCGATATCGCGATAAAAATTCCACCTGGCGTCAACCTTCGCTTGCGGCAGCACTGCGTCAAACAGCCCCGGACCGGTGAATATCTGCTCGCTCCACACCACCTTCTGCATGGATTTATCGACCTCAATCCAAGGCCCCCCGCTGGACGACCAGCCCGGACAATTATGGAAACCAAGTTCGAGTCCCAATCTATCGGCCTCCGACGCCGAAAATCGCATCAAATCCCACCACTCGTCGCTGCGGAACTTCACAGGAGCATCTATCGGCAATTGCCCAACGTGAAAGATGAACGCCCCTCCCAAGCCGACCTTCTTCATCGCTTCTAAATCGGTCGTGATGCCCTCGCGGCTCACGCAGCCGCTCATCCAGTGCCACCACGTCTTCGCCTTGGCCGACTCAGGCGGTGACCGGAATGCATCGTCGAGCTCTGCCGCCCGCAGCTCCGACGCCCCATAAATTAAGATGAATCCAAAAACTGTTGCCCATATTACATAAAGCCGGGAAAGTTTTTTTTGTTGAGCGCACATAGCAGCCCCTTTTTATATTTGTCCTTACAATTCGCGTTTTACAGGAACAAGTTGGCATCCTACCCAGGCAAATCCGCCGCATAGTATAACTTATTCATATCCGATTTGATAAAAAGAAAAATGCGGTCGGCTGACACGAATAGAAACCGAATATAGAACGATTCCCGAATCCCATCCGGTTTGATTTCCCCCCGCAAATATGGTATAATGATATTTGCTTTTTGACTCCTGTGAGTTGCAAAAGGCAAAGCAGCTATGAAAAAAACAAACAAAATTCTAATACTTACCACCTTTCTTATCGCGGTCAACACGGGATATTCTCAAACCATCGCTCCCCCTTATCAGGTAGGCAATTGGCCCGGATTTCGGACAGCCGCAGTAAGTTATACTTTTGATGATGACTGCTCCAATCAGCTCGCTATAGCAGTCCCTATGTTCAACGAATTCGGTTATAAGCTGACGCTGTTTACTGTTACAGGATGGGGGCCTAACTGGACCGGCCTGCAAAATGCCGCCAATCAGGGACACGAAATCGCCAGCCATACCGTAACGCACCCTACTTTGACTACATCAAACGAGGTAGCGGAACTGTCAAACTCCAAGATTGCTATCGAAGCGAATGTAACAGGTCAGAAATGCGTAACTATCGCTTATCCGTATTGCGTGCCCAGCACCCAGTCAGTTACTGCGCAATACTATATTGCTGGCCGACACTGTCAGGGCTTCATTGAAGCAAACACCCCGGCAAACTACTATCAAGTAAGTTCGTTAATCTGCGGCAACCTCGGGGCGGTGCTGACCGCGGCGGACTTCAATTCGAAATTTGCAAGTGTCGCGTCAACAAAAGGCTGGTGCGTATTTCTCATACACGGCATCGACAACGACGGCGGATATTCACCGCTTCCCTCTACGGTCCTGCGGTCAAGTTTACAGTATCTTGATGCCCGCAGGAGCACATTCTGGATGCAAACTTTTGGAAATGTCGTGCGATACGTAAAAGAACGCAATGCCGTAATCGTTGCCGAATCGTCCAATACAGGCGATAGTATTACTTTGCAGGCAACAGACAACCTCGACAACACGATTTACAATTATCCGCTGACCATCCGCAGACCTCTTCCCGCGGGCTGGCTGGCTGTTAAAGTTTCACAAAACGGCCAGGCCGTAAATGCAAATATTACCAACGTCAATTCGGTAAAATATGTTATGTTTGACGTCGTGCCGAATGGCGGCGACGTTGTCCTCTCCAAAACTCTCTACGGCGATTTTACGGGTACCAACGTCGTAGATATGAATGACCTTGCCTTTTTTTGCGATTACTGGCTGGCCAGCGATTGTAATGAAACCGCCGGTGTGGACCTCGACGGAGATTGTATGGTCGATTTCTACGAATTTGCCTTTCTCGCCGGAAACTGGCTCCAATCCCTGTAATCCGCAATCATAATATCGCTCATTAAAGCGGAACATCAGATTCGAAATATTCACAGGCAGCTAAGCAATTTTTTGAGCAGTTCCATCGGCATACCCATAACGTTTGTCATACTGCCTTCGATGTGGTCAACGAATGGGTCGTTGTCGCTGATGGAATAAGCGCCAGCTTTATCTCGCCAGATGCCGCTTTTGATATGCTCGTCAATCTGGGCATCCGTCAGCTTCTTCGGATAAACAACCGTTGTCTCCGCTTCGACTATTTTCAGATTGCGCGATTTACAGATAAGTGCAAGACCAGTGATAACCTTGTGGGGCCTGCTGAATAGCATTCGCGTAATCTCTTCAGCGTGTTTCGCGTCGCGGGGTTTGCCGATGATTTGGCCCTCGAAATCTACGACGGTATCCGCGCCGATTACGATTGAATCCGGATGGCTTTGAGCGACGTCGTTTGCCTTGGCGAAAGCTAATTGTTTGGCGTATTCGACGGGAGCGATATTTTCAGTTGAGAACTTTGATTCATCGATTTGCGAGACGACAACAGTGAATTTATAACCCGCTTCGGTGAGAAGCTCTTTGCGTCTTGGCGACGCTGATGCGAGTATGATTGTTTTAGAATGAATATCCAATTTTAGTTTTCAGTGAAATCTGTGTAATCTGCCTGCCCCCACGGCTACCCCTAAGGGGTGTGGGGCGTGGCTACTTCAGCCGTATCGAGTATGTTATTTTTCGGCAGAAGGTAAGGTATTCTTGTTCGATTTTATCGTAATCGCTGTCGATGTAATGCTCGAACAGCACCTTTCCGATTTCGCGGTTCCATTCGATGGTTATCGGTATATTTCTGTCGGCGGCGATTTTCATATCCTCCGGGGACATGGGCCACCGGCCATTAAGGCCGTCGAAGAGCAGATTTTGATATTTGGCCAAGCGTTTGCCGTAATCATCTTCACGAAGGAAGCGAACAAGGGCGTACGCCTGGCTATAAAAGGCGGCTACGGCCTCATCGTTTTCGACAACGACCTCGCCAGGGTTTAGCGATACCAGGGTCTTGAGAGGTATAACCTCATCTTTGAGGAGGGTCTGTTTGAGTGAGCCGAGGCGGTAGGCGTTGCGGTCGGGCGTAAATTTGAAAAAGCCCCTGTCATATTCGGTTATTTCGAACTGCATCGCGATACCTTCATCGAGCCAGCTTGGCAGGCGGTATTTGAAAAGCCGCGAGTTGAACTGGTGCCAGCCCTCGTGGCCGAGAACCGAGAAGGTGCGCTCCCGGCCGATGTTATACGCCACGCACGACCCGTTTAAATAATAAGCCCCGGCTTTGATTTTGAGATACATCTGTGACTGTGCGCCGGTGAAATCTTTTGTGAAGACCTCCCACTGCTGACGATTAGCGAAGAGGTAAATTGTTAATGGGGCCGAGGTCTCGATGGGTTTGGGCAGCTGGCTTTCATAGCCGCGATAGGCGGACTCGACGAAGCCGGGAACCTGCGAGAGCATCAGCGGGTCAAGGAGAGTTGTGTAAATTTCATAATGGGCGGTATTGAGCTTGAGGCCCGTGCCGAACTTGCCTTCCCATAAGTCGATTGTTTTAAGGGTGGGGAGCTGTTTATTTTTCAGGTAGGCAACCATACCCGTGGGGGTATTTATGTCGTCGGCCAACGATACGCCGGAAAAACAAAATAAACCACAGATTGCACTGATTACACAGACTGCACTGATTTTTTTCATATCTTATATACGCTCGACTGATGTGCAAAGCTCAACCTAATTCTGTGATTATATCATATATCTTTGAAGGGTGCGCCGAAAACCTCGGCGGAAAAGAGGAATACATCGGTTTTAGTGTCCCTCCATGCGTCTTCCGGCAGGCCAGCCTTATGGGAACAGCAATAGGACAGAAATTCTTCTTTTGACCACCCCGTTTCCGTAGCTACCTGTGGTAAAAAACATCCCGAGAGATGGCCGCGTTTTATGTAAATGCCGTCAATGCCGAGACGAAGGGAAAGCGGGTTGGCAGTTTTTTTCAGCTCGGATAGGACCGAGATTTCGATATCGAGGCGGGCTAAGTCGTCGGGCATAATCTGATTGTCGAAAAAGCGCGGGTCGCCTGTTGCGGATGCCTTGGCCATTTCGACGACCATATTGACTAACGGTCTGTCGGCGATGAACTGGCCTATGCAGCCGCGAAGCTCGTCCCCGGTTTTGAGGGTAACGAAACAGCCGAGGTGCGACGCGAGGTCGGGGTCATCCGCTTCGACTTTCGGAAGGCGTTTGCCCGTGATAACGGCCTCGACGGTATCGCGTGCGACCTTCAACAATGCGTGTTTTTGGTCCTTATTCATGATTAGTCGTTAGTCATTAGTATTTAGTCGATAGTTTCCACAAGGCATTTGATAAGAGCCATTGTCATTTTGCTGATTTGTTCAGTTTCGTCTATCATAACGCTAATAATCTTTTCTGGTGCATATTGCAATCGTGATGCAATTACAAGCTGTGTTGTAAGTTCGGCACAACTGCCAAGAGACACATACAAGAACTGCCTGTATTCCTTATTATGAAAACGAGCAAAACCCTCCGCCATATTCGACGGAATGGATACCGCCGACCTGCGCAATTGGCTGGTTAGACCATAAATCTCATCTTTAGGAAAGGCCCTGGTAAGATTGTATATTTCCTCTACCAGTTTCATACTGCGTTTCCAGATTTCAAGGTCCTGGAAGCTTTTTATCTTCGCTGCCATGAATTATCACACCAACAACCAACAACTATCGACTATTCACTATCACCAACTAACGACTATCGACTAACCAGCGACTAACGACTATTCACTAACGACTATTCGACAGTTTCTGCCGAATAAATGCGATCGCGCCCGGCATTAACGAGATAACAATGATGGCCATAATGACAATTGTGAAATGGCTCTTCACAACGGGTATATTACCGAAGAAATAGCCGCCGAGAACAAACGTGCCAGTCCAGGCAATCGTCCCGCCGATGCTGTAAGCGAGAAATCGCCAGTAAGTCATCCTGCCGATGCCGGCGACAAAAGGAACGAATGTGCGGAAGATGGGCATAAAACGGGCGATTACGACGGTCTTTCCGCCGTGCCTTTCGTAGAACCGATGGGTTTCATCGAGATGCTTTTTGCTGAGGATTCGCACGTTTTCTTTGTGGAAAATTTTCGGGCCTACCAGATACCCTATCCAGTAATTGGTATTGTCGCCGCATACTGCCGCCGCGAATAACAGCGGCCACATAAAATGTATTTCAAGAACGCTGTTGGGCAGCGCAGCAAGAGACCCGGCTGCGAAAAGCAGCGAATCGCCCGGCAAAAATGGCGTTACGACAAGTCCCGTCTCGCAAAAAATGACAATAAAAAGAATCAGATAAACCCACGCGTGATACTGCGAGACGACCGCCTCGAGGGTTTTATCAAGGTGAAGAAACAATTCGATTAAATTCACATTCGCTAACATTTCCATCCCCCCAACAATATGAAAAACCCGCTGTAATGTCAATCTTGAAGACGTCCGCCTCCAGTGGAATCCAAATTACGATATACTACACGTAGCGGAGCGCAGAGCCCGCTTCGACAATACGAATGACTAACGACGAATTAACTTTTTCGCCGGAGTTCTTTCCCCCATGTAATCAATCCATTAACCGCGAGGCCTAAGAAGAAGATATACAGAATCGCGACGAATTTTACGTCTCTGGCGTAATACAGGCCGATGCAGATACTGTTGACGCAAAGCCAGAGAACCCACGCTTCGATTTTCCTGTGCGTCATAAGGCCGGCGGCGACGAAGCCCATCACCGTCGCCGTTGCGTCGATATACGGATACGCGGCCTGCTGGGGAAACAATGCGGGCAGCCAGTTATGAATCCTGCTCATAGCAAAGCCGGCGGCGGTTCCGCCGATTACTATTATCGCGCACGCAATCAGTCGGCCTTTGGCGGAGGTGTATGAAACTTCCAGCACATTTGCCCCCTCTGCGGCTTTCTTTCTTGCGATTAGCCAGACATACCAGCCATAGAAGCAGTTGCCGACGTAGTAGAACTGCTCGAAGAAATCGGAATACAGGCGCACCTGGTAGAAAAGCACTGCGAAAAGCGAAAAAGTGAAAATCCCCAAAGGCCACGCCCAGACGATTTTGCGGGTAATCAGCAGGACATAGACAGTGATTAGCAGCGTAGCCGACAGCTCGATATAGCTCATCGGATAACCGAGAATCGTGAAAAACACTTTATGAACGCTGAAGATGCTCATTTTTATATTTAACTCTTACCACAAAGGCACTGAGGCACAAAGTTTTCTTTTTACTTTTTCTTCGTGACTTCGTGTCTTAGTGGTGAAATAAAAAAACAGGCCTGTCCTGAAAGCAGAACAGGCCTTCATCCCCTCCTGTCCTTCCGTCACCCCGCCATCTCTGGGGGAACACCGGAGGACAAGAAACTCAATCCTATACTCTTGGGTAATTGCCAAGGTATTCGGTTTTCGGCAGTCCGCCTGTAAGCGGCAACGCATATTTGACAAAGGCGTCTGTAACGCCGTTGCTATCGGAATTAATATATTCATCGGGCAGCGACTTGGTTTTTTCGGCGACGCTGCTTAATTCTGTCGCGAATAATTCAATCGCGTATTTTGCGCCTTTGAGGCGTTTTATAGCGACTGAGCCGCTTTGCGCCGTGAGCGAATACTTTACCGCCTGTCTGCCGCAGACCCGCGCCTCTTTGGCGTCAACCGGCGATTGCAGGCCTGCGAAGCTTCTTTGGAGATAGCCGAATGTGTCGGCGCGGACACGTTTAATCTTCAAGTTGTTTTTTACCTGCCCCGCGAGGAAGTCGGCTAATGCTCCGGTTCCCGAAAGCTGGATATTGCCGTGGGCGTCTTTTTCTTCGCTGCTGACGATTTTCTTCGCCCAGACGACGCCGTCGACATCGGAAATACCTTCGCTGACGGCTACGACGCACCTGCCGAGCTTGGTATATACGGCGTTAACATCGGCAAGGAACTTATCCATCGAGGCGGGCCGTTCGGGCAAATAGACGAGGTGTGGGCCGTCGTCATCTTTTCTTTTCCCGAGTGCGGCCGCGGCTGTAAGGAAGCCGGCGTGTCTGCCCATAATAACGTCAATTTTAACTCCCGGCAAAGCGCGGTTATCGAGATCGTCGCCCATAAGTGCGCAGGCGACGAATTTCGCGGCTGTACCATAGCCGGGGCAATGGTCGGTAACGAGCAAATCATTATCGACGGTCTTGGGAACGTGCCAGGCGTGCAGTTCATAGCCCGACTTTTGAGCGATGGAGTTGATTATGTGACAGGTATTCGCGGAGTCATTGCCGCCGATATAATAAAAATAGCGGACATTTCTCTTTTTCAAAACCTCAAGTATATTCGCGCAGTATGCCTCATCCGGCTTATCTCTGGATGAACCTAAAGCCGATGAGGGCGACGCGGCGACCATTTCGAGGGTTTTGGCTGACACCTTCTTAAGATTTACGAACTGGTCTTTGACGATACCCGATACAGCGTGAACCGCACCATACAGCTCGCCTATTTGGGAATGCTTTTTGACTTCTTCGATTACGCCAACGAGTGAGGCGTTGATAACCCCGGTGGGTCCCCCGGATTGCCCGACTACCGCGTTTGCTTTTGCGGCCTTTGTCATTGCTGATACCTTTCCTAAAATCAATCCTGCAAATTTTTAATACTGAAAACAAGGGGTGCAAGTATATCAATAGGGCTGTAAATTTCAAGAATTATCTCATAGCCGGAAATCGGCTGGGGATTACTTGAAACGGACGGCAATCTTATGGTATTATTAGCACATCTTAACACGTAGGAGAAATTCAATGAGTATCCTTTCGTCGATTGGCAATACGCCGATGGTTGAGCTGAAACGGCTGAACCCGAACCCGAAGGTGCGTCTTTTGGCAAAATTGGAGGGCAATAACCCCGCCGGGTCGATTAAGGACCGGACAGCACTTTATATGATTACAAAGGCGGAGGAGGATGGCTCGCTGACCAAAAATAAAATCATCCTTGAGCCAACCTCCGGAAATACGGGTATCGCGCTTGCGATGATTGGGGCGGCCAAGGGTTATCGCGTCAAACTGACGCTGCCCGCCTGCGTAAGCAGTGAACGACGACATATTCTGGAGGCGTTTGGAGCGGAAGTGATAATGACGCCCGCAAATGAGGGGACCGACGGAGCTATCAGGATGGCTCAGCGAATCCTTGAAAAAGAACCCGATGTTTACTTTATGCCTAACCAGTTCACTAACCCAAATAATCCACTTGCCCATTATGAAACGACCGGGCCGGAGATTTTCAAACAGGCCGAGGGGAAGGTTGATTATTTCGTTACCGGTATGGGCACAACCGGGACGCTTATGGGAACGGGAAAATTCCTGCGAGAGAAAAACAAGAACGTCAAAATCATCGGCATAGAGCCGACGCCCCATCACACAATCCAGGGGCTGAAGAATATGACCGAGTCGATTGTACCCGCTATTTACAAACGCGACAAACTCGACGACGTTATGATTATGGAGGACGATGAAGCATACGAAATGACGCGGCGACTGGCGGCCGAGGAAGGGATTTTTGCGGGGATATCGAGCGGCGCAGCCGTCGCAGGAGCTGCAAAAATCGCCAAAAAAATCAAATCCGGCACGGTGGTTACGATTATTTGCGACCGAGGCGACAGGTATCTAAGCACTTCGCTCTTCCGCGCCGCCTGCGCGAAATGTCCGCCGTAAGTTAGTCGATAATGGTTAGTCGATAGTCCGCCGGAGGCGGGGAGAAGGGAGTTTAAAGTTTTGAGTGTTTAGTTTTGAGTTGGGGGATGAGGATTAAATAATTTTTGATTGTTGAATATGACAGACAAATGTGTCCATGAAAGATGTAGGCGTGAGCGGGAACAGGGTTTCCCTTATTGTTCTGCACATTTGACCGAACAAGTATTATCGGCTTTATTTCAAAACAATAAACTATGGCACAAAACCGAAGATAAAATTATGGTTGGTCTAACCAGGGTCGAGAGACTAATTCTTATACTTGCCTATGTAGAAAAACTTAATGCAAAGGAAATCGGTGCAACATTAGATTTATCAGAATCCTCAATCAAAAAGATGCATAGCAAACTGTTGGATGTAATATATCCTCATTTGAAGAAAGAGGCGTCGCTATTATATCCTTTTTCCCCGGATATACAAAAACCAGTCATTAGCAGGATTCAAGAAGCAAATCATGAACTCATAAATCATTTAGCCAAACATCCAAATCTGCTTTATCAACTTAATCCAAAGGTTTTTGAACGTCTTATAGCTAAGATTTTAGAATATTCAGGATGTACCGTTGAATTAACTGCTCCTGTACGAGATGGTGGACGCGACATAATTGCATTTAAAGTAGATGACTTAGGTATCAAAACAAAATACATTATTGAATGCAAACGATATGGCCCCGAAAATCCTGTGCGGATTCATTTAGTTAGAGCCTTATATGGAATAAAAGGTTTAAACGAAGCCCAGCATGCTATTTTGGCAACAACGTCATATTTTACACGAGATGCAATTGAGTTTACGAAGTTGCCTTCAATATATGGACTGCATCTCAAGGATTACGATGTTATTTGTGAATGGCTACAAAAATATTCCGGCGCAAAATTGATAAATGTATAAATTAATAAGATAATGGAGCAGAGGCTATTTATTCTTTTGAATCCGAAATCGCAATCCGCAATTAAAATCCTGCCATTTTACTCGAATAACCCGGACATCAATGTTTTTGCTCGGCTGGTTCGAACCGGTAGCCGATTTGTCTTATGGTGTGGATGAAAACCGGTTTTGAGGGGTCGGGTTCGATTTTATCACGCAATGTGGTTACAAACCTGTCTATACTTCGCGGAGTAACGATGCAATCATATCCCCAGACGGCGTTTAAGATTTCATCGCGGGTAAGAGCACGGCCCTGCCTTTTGATGAAAAACGCGAGAAGGTCGAACTCTTTGGGGGACAGCTCGATTTCCTTTCCTTTTCGCGTGAGCCGTCTTGCGGATATGTCGAGGCGGTAACAGCCGAATTCGTGAATATCCTGAACTTCCTTTTTTGCCCGACGCAGAAACGCGGCGGCGCGGGCGAGAAGCTCCTTAATACTGAACGGCTTGGTGACATAATCATCTGCGCCAAGGTTGAGTCCCAGCACGATATCCGACTCTTCGCCTTTGGCGGTCAGCATAATAATCGGCATATCGAGTTTTTGCTCGCGAATCAGGCGGCAGATTTCGTAGCCATTGATTTTCGGGAGCATAATATCGAGGAGGATTAAATCGGGTTTGGCGTTAAGGGCCGCTTCGAGGCCTTTTTCGCCGTCGGAGGCGGTCAGCACCTTGTAACCCTTGAACTCGAAGTTGTCTTTCAGACCCCGCAGCATCGTGGGGTCATCTTCGACTATCAATATCGTTTCCATTCTCTACACCGTTTCAAACTTATACCCAATATCGTCTATCGTATGAATAAAAGCCGGTTTGTTCAAGTCCGGCTCGATTTTCTCCCGGATGGCCTTTACGAAGCCGTCGATGTTCTTCTCGCTGACGAAATGCGCGTTGCCGATGGCGCTCCTTAATATTTCTTCACGCGTCAGGACTGAGCCCTGTCTTTTGACGAGCAGATGCAGCACGCTATATTCCTTCGGACTTAAAGACACTTCAACTTCATTATGAGTGAGTTTTTGTTTTACGACGTCTAACTTGAAACTGCCAAATTGATAAAGGTCCGGCTCGGGCTGAGCGGTCCTGCGAAGGAGCGCCTCGGCCCTTGCAAAAAGCTGTCTTATGCTGAAGGGCTTGGTGACATAGTCGTCGGCGCCGAGATTGAGGCCCATAACAATATCCTGCTCCTGGTCTTTGGCGGTAAGCATAATGATGGGCGTATTGATACCTTTATTGCGGACCCGGCTGCAAATCTCGAAGCCGTTGACCTTGGGCAGCATTATATCGAGGATAACCAGGTCTGCCTCTTTTTCCAGCGCCGCGTTCAACCCCGCTTCGCCGTCAAAGGCCGTTTTGACCTTGTAACCCTTCATTGTGAAATTGTCCTCAAGGGCACGCACCATCGTGGGATTATCCTCAACTATCAGAACGGTTCTCATATATTAACTCCTTAACCGGCCTGTTTCAGCGAAACAGGGATTTTGACTGTGAAAGTGCTTCCTTTGCCGGGTTTGCTATCGACGGATATTTTGCCTTTATGGGCATCGACGATGAATTTAACGATGCTGAGACCCAATCCGCAACCTTCGACTTTTCGCGCAAGAGAGTTATCGACTTGGTAGAAGCTGTCGAAAATTTTGCGAATATGCCTGTGTGCGAGGCCTATGCCGTTATCCGAAACCGCAAAACAGACATTATCCTTTTCAGCGAAGACCTTCAACGCGATTTGCTTGGTGTCGCCTGTATATTTACAGGCGTTGTCCAGAAGGTTGACAAGGACAGTAACCATCGCGCCGTGGTCGGCTGCTATTTCGGGCAGGTTCTCCGCGATATCGACCATGAACTGACAATTATGCGCAGCATATTTAGTCCTGACTGCTTCCGCGGCATCGTTTGCTATCGAGACAGGGTTTGTCGGAGTCATTTCGAAGGCCTTTTTGTTCCGCTCCATCCGCGAAAACGTCAGGAAGTTATCAATCATTCGGCTTAGCCGTTCGTTTTCCTTTGCGGTCATGCGCAAGTATTCCTCGGTCTGCGTTTCGTCTTTAATGTTGCCCTCAAGGAGGGTATCGACGAGGACACGCATCGAGGACAAAGGCGTCTTCAGCTCGTGCGAGACGGTGGCGATAAAATCGTTTTTCATTTTATTGAGCCGGATTTGCCTGCCTATAGCGCGGGCGGCGAATGCGCCGATAACGAGGATAAGCAGTATAACAAGCGACCCGGTCCAGATATAAATGGCGATTTGCCTGTCGGCGGCCTTATCAAAAATCTCGCCCCCTTTGAAATACAATTCCACTTTCCAGCCCGAAAAACAATCAGCCAAAGAAGCGGTTGCGAAAGGTCTGCCTGCCGGCTTTGCTATACCAGCGACAAAATCACCCGAAGCATCAACAATGCGATAAGCCAAATCGGAACCTTTAAATGTGTCTTCATAGCCGGCGAAAGCCGACGCGATTCCTTTATCGGAAAATAAAATGAGAAGCGCCGTCGATTGTGTTTTGTGATAAATACAATAGCCGGGGCCTGCCTTAAAAAAAGTATCCGGCGGCCTGTCGGGCAATGTGCGGATGAGCTGCGCGTTTTCGGCGATGGAAATAGAAAATTCTTCGGCGGCAACCAATTTGACAAGCGCCCCCTTCGGGAGCGTGGTTTTACCTTCGAGGGATGGCATTTCACCTATTGCGTCCAGAACCTTTCCCGCGATAAAGAGGTTTCTGCTCGACGGCATTTTTGGGATGCCATAGAGATCGGCGATAAGCTCATTGACCGTTCGCCGCGCAAGCTCTGCCCTGGACTGTGAGCCTGCCTGCCTGAGCAAATCCAGAAGCAGCAGCCGGGCGTTTTGAACGGCGACGAGCAACGCGGTATCAGTATTCCTATCCACAGGAGCAAAGGCGGCTTTCTGACATTCTTCTATCGCCTCATCAAACCGGCCGAGCCTGGATAAACACCGGCTTTTGCCCATAATGGCCGCAACGGCAATTTGAGGGTCTTTATCGGCTGAGAACCTGCCGTAGCTTTCCGCGGCATCGGCGTATTGCCTGTTGGTGAATTCAAGCTGCCGAGCGGATGCGAAATCATTATCCTGCTGAGCCGTATCTGAAATTATGTCACCCAGCACCGGATATATAACCGCTGACCTTGAGTCAAAGGCGACCACGCCTTCGAAATTGTGCTCAAGGACGAGCTGTTTGAAAAGCGAATATGGATTTGCGTTCTGTCCTGCCTTATCGAGGATGCTGATATTGGCGGCGCAGGTTTCAGCGGCCTTTTGACCGGTCAGGGCGAGTTTATCCTGATAAATGGCGGCTAATTTCTCCCTTATGACTAACCGCTCGTTGGAGACCGCCCTGCTCATGAACCAGAGCAAACTTACAGTGGGCAGCACTACCGCGATTGCGAGCAGCACTACCCACTGTAACTGATTACGACCGGTGATAGGAGCCTGGCCAAATTTCAAATCGTACCTCTTTATTTGCCTGCCGTCCGGCTACGGCTCGGCATCATTATTGCCCTTTAACGGAAGGGACTTCTTCGCCGAGACGAGCTAAAGCCGCGATTTCATTCTCCGAAAGCGCATAAGTATAAATTCGGACATCATCAATGAGGCCATTCCAGCAGTGCCCGGTCAACTCGATATTTTCGCCGATACAAACAGGGAAGTTATTGGTCGCGATGGGGCCTGACCGCGGCTGCGAAATGTCTAATTTGCCGTCAACATAAATGCTCATCTTTGAGCCGTCATAAACGCAGGCGACATGATGCCACTGGCCCGAACCGACAGTGGTCGTGCCGTTAAGATAGTCCTGGCGGGAAAGGCCGAAGTGAAATACGTTGTTGGCGAAACTCGTGGAAAGCCGCCAGGCGGTGTCGCCCTTGGTGACAATGCCGGTCCATTCCTGCGGGACAGAGGTTATATTAACCCACGCGGCGACTGTTATCTGGCTGGTAATGTTGAATGCGGATTCGTTGGGGATTTTGACGTAATCGCCCTTGCCGCTAAATTCGATCGCCCCGCCTATTTTCCCGCCATGAGGCCGCCACTGCGGATTACCCACAAGCGTGCCGTCATTGCCGTTGCCCGAACTGTCCGCAGCGGTATTGCCATCTTTTTCGTCGAGCTTCCACCAGCCGAGGAGTCCGCCTAACTGGGCATTTCCAAAGGCCTGCGGACTTTCCCAGGCGTTATCCTGCATAGCGTGCCAAGTTATCTTTTTATCGCGTTTTCCGCCGGTATCGTTATCGTTGACCTGAACATCCAGGCCAATCTTTGAACCGACTCGTGGTTTTGTGCCGAGCGTTGACCAGGGAAACTTGACTTCCAATTGATAACCTGTGCTGGTCGTCACCATCGCATACTGGACACCTTCAATACGATTTTGTTTTTGTTCATAGATTTTCGGCGACGTCTTATCCCACACAAAAATGTATTGATAATCGGTCGGGCCGTATGAGGCGGCTTTGCTGTTAGTGGCGTCGATATAAACCTCGACGCTGTCATTATCCCACGGATTAGCGGCATCATTCTTGAGCACATCATCTGTAACATCAACGAACAGATAAAGATTGTTCTGGTCCCACATCGTTTTGAAATCAGCCGAAAGGTCACTTGGCGAGGATATGGGCTTATACAGCGAATTAGTCAGTTTTATTTTGTCGGCACCGGACCAGGCAGCATCCGCGACGCCATCGATAACCGGCGCGACAGTTGCCTGTTTTATGGTAATGCCCGCCTGCCTTCGCGCCGCTTCAGCAACGGCTTCGGTTTTGGTTTGTTTTATGGTCTGGGCAATTTGAGTAATCGGGCCAATGAGCTGATTCATAGGGGGCAGGCCCGTTAATCTTCTGTTAATGGTGAAGTCATTCGGCTGTTCATCAGTGCGAAGCTCAAAGACCGATTTGTCGCAGGCCATCGCGAGCTGATTGAAATTATTTTGAAGTGCATCGCGGTTGTCTCCCCCTATAAATGTGATTATTGCCGGGGCGGCAATTCGAATGGCGCCCCCGGCGTTGATAAGAATCATCTTGCTTGCGCTTGCGGGCATTTTGGCGACGGCGTCGCTAAGCGGCCCGAAGCTGCATACGCTATTATGGTCTTTAATTGCTGCCATCGAGGCCTGCGTGATATCGGGATTCAGCGAAAGGACGGTAACTTTGCCCGCCTGCTCGACATAGCAATATATCGGGTTCTTTTGAATCTGGCCAATCTGGTATTTGCCGGCGAATGAATTGGCGTCAGCCACGGGCCGGCCGGTGAGCATCGCGTCGGCGGTGCCGATGGTCTTCGCGAGAATCTGGCGTGTCTGCTGGGGATTGTGACTTGTAATCGCCAGCCCGACAGACCCGGGTAAGAACGTATTTGGGGTTTTGGCGGACACAGCGAAGACAGTAACCTGCTCGATGTTGGCGAAAATTTCTCTGCCGATATCGAGACCACTGAAGTTTTTAATCTGCGAGCGCACTGCGCCGGTCTGGTTTTCATTGTCGGCAGACAGCGCAAAGGTCGCTATGGCAACGGCGTTGGAAGGAACCGCCGAAAGCGCCGCCTTGCTTATATTGGGAGTCCGAATCAAATCGTACGCGAGACAGTGATGACCGTCTTTAAACACAATATCGACGGTGCCATTAAAGCCATCCTGCTCAATCGAATTAGTCATGGTCATGTAATCAATGTGATTGAAATCAACGACGGCATCGACCAGGAAAATCTGTTTGGGAATCTGGCCTGCGGGGAACAATTGCAACAGCTTCGAATAGACCTCATGAACATTCACCCAGGCGGTCATCGCGTTGTCGTGCCTCGCCTTTTTGTTCAATTTCACAAACGAGGGATTGCTTGAAGCCAGCGTCGGCTCGGAAGCAAGTCCTTTATATTGCCTGATGACCCACTTGAGCTGGTCGGGCAAAGTAGCAACAATAATTACTTTATCATCGTACGCCGCGGTGGCGGCATTTTGAATATTGACGGTCTGCATGCCTTCAACCGGCTCACCCGGCGCTCCGGCCATATTTAATCCCGCCATAATCAGGCCGCGCAGGGCGTCGCTCTTGCCGGGATAAAGCACCGCAATCATAGGCGGATTATTCTGTGCGATGCCGGTAACGCCAATAGCCGAACCGCGAATCTTTTTGAACTCAGCCATCATACTGGGATTCAGAAGACCAGCCACAATATCCCCCGGTGATTTCTGGCCGGGGTTGGCTGCATTTGGGTTTCCTATAGCGGCAAGTGGATTTTCGTAGGGCGTGCCCTTGAGCATATTGAGGATTGTCTCAACCTGTTTGCCGGGGCTGCCAAGCTCCATATAAATAAGCGTCCCCGGAGGCATCAAAGCAGCCGGGTCGAAATCCATCAAATCATCCATCTCCGACTGCGCCTTCTGCACAATCTCGGTTTGGTCTGCGTATTCGTTGACCAGCTTTTCAAACGCCGCCTTTGCCGCCTGCTCGTCTTTGATTTTCAGATAACACATACCCTGTCGGTAAAGGGCCTGAGCGATGTGATTTCGCGGGGCGTCGGTTTTCTTTATTACCTCCCCGTAGGTTTTAATGGCCGAATCAATGTTGCCCTCGACCTCTTCGGCGTATAGTCCTTTTTGCAGCAGTTCGCTTGTCGGGGCGGCAGCAGCAATACAAACCGGCAGTATCGCCGTCAGTACAATGCCGGTAACGATGGTTTTAAGTGTCCTCATAATCTTATCCTTTCAATAATAAGTTATCAAAAAAACACCTCTCTGACACCTGTATTTTATAAGGAATAATTGTTACCGTTTTGCTACGGTTTGGTCTTTTTCGTGATATTTTCACCGCGGGATTAACAAGAAATTAAAGGGGGCACAATAAATCAGACACCGAAGGTTTCTCGCTCGATTGTTCCGAGGTAGAACCGGCCGTCGTTACGCATAAAAGTTACGACTGATTCGAGCTGGCTTTCGATAAATGACTTGTCGTTACCGACAACTGCGACACCGATGGTAGCGATAAGTTTGCTGTCGTTGTGGTCAACTTCGGAAATAGAGACGTTGAACCGGCTTTGCAGCCGGCCGATTACGCTTTTGACGATGCTGCGCTTCTCTTTGAGCGAGCTGATACCGTGAAGGTGCAAATTAGCTGTCATCACGCCGATTATCATAAGCAGTCACCCGTCGCTTTGGCTGGGACGGCTCCGTTTGAGGAGCCGACTATCTCTTTTTGAGTTTCAGTTCGGCGGCCTTGTGTTTTACGACTGACGGCGTCACGTTCAGCTTATTGGCAAGTTCCCATGTTGCTGTTTCGCGATAGTTTTTTCGCAGATACCGCAGTTGCGCGGGCGTCCATTCGGATACATCGCGTCTGCCGATACCCATCTCGCGAAGCTGCTTCTGAACAGATATAAGCGAACGTTTCAATTTTCCTGCCAGCGTAACTGCGCTTGTGGCCGGATACTGCTTTTTCAAAAGAGCAGTTTCCCCTTTTGAATACGGCCCCTGAATGTATGGTCTCTTTGCGATTTTCGTGCCCTGCCAGTAAAGATTACCAATATAGTTTTATCCGGTTATGCCGGAACTTACTTTCGGTTTACAAATTGTCAACTTATCATACTCAAAAGCGGCAAAACCTCCGTATGACGACACTTTATAATTTACAATCTGGAAAGTCAACCATTAATAATCGCAAATTTTCTATTGGCGGATAAAATACGGTAAATAGCAATAGCAGAGAAAAAAACACTCAATGCGAAGCGTTTTTAATTATGCCGGACACCGGTTGTGATTCAGACACCCGCAGGCAAAGTAACCTGGCAGGTCGTCTTGTTGTCCGGGCATGTACTGCTTACGACGGGATTCTCCGCGGGGACTTTGGAGGTATGTCTATAAAGCAGAAGCCGATAGGATTTGAATTTTACGAAGTCGGCGCTGGCCCTGTTGCCGTTGAAATATTTCTGATAAACGTTTCCGATTCGCTTTCTGTACAGCCATTGAATAGCCCTGCTCATAAGCGGATGCCTGCCATCGAGGAAGTTAATTGTGGAGTCAACAATGGGACGGACAACGTTTTTCATCGTGTCATCCATCAGGTCCATATTTGGCATCGCCCGGTCGGTTATATCGATATCCTTAACCTGCTCGAATGAGCTGGCCGCTGCCTGGTTGTAAAATCTGCTCAAAAGATGACCGCCGCCGACGCCTTTTTTGTCCGGTTCAAGCTCGACGTCTTTGCGGAAAACATCGCAAACAAGCAGATAGCCGCCCGGATTGAGAATCTTAAGTGTCTTGTCCAGCGATTTGCGTACCTTGATATATTGAAAACTTTCGCTGAACAGCACCAGGTCATACTTGTCTTCGGTCTGCAAATCTTCGAACTTGCACTCATATATTTTGCAGGCATCACCCATCAGCTCCCGCACCTTGGCGTTCAGCACCGGACTCGGCGAAACGCAGGCAACTTTGTAGCCCATCTCAGCGAGCCGTTTCGAGGTATGTCCTGAGCCGCAGCCGACGTCGAGAATAGTTTGGACACCGGCGGGAATCTGCGAAAGCAGAAAGTTAGTATAATTTTCCTGCGCGATGCGCAGGTTATTTATGTTAACGGGAAGCCCTTCGGGCCAGTAGCCATAGTGCAGGTGCTCAAGCCCGAGAAAATGCTTGCCGAAAATCGCCGCGAATTCCAGACCGAGGTCACGGGATGTTATCGCCGGATGTTTTTTCATAAACCAACTCCATTCAAAAAGACCATCGCATTCCCTACACTGACAACTCGGCGAAATATTTACGCAAAGCAATCGACGTGTCCAAATGCCAAAACGGGAATTGTAATATACCATATTTCTTCGACTTTGTGAATAATTTTTCTTGAGGATAATATTTATAGGACTGCCCTATTTTCCCAAATCGCGAACGTGGATATTGACATTCCGCGGTTAAAACGGTTATTCTTAATGCCGTTGCGGGCTCGTAGCTCAGCGGTAGAGCAGTGGACTCATAATCCATTGGTCGAAGGTTCGATCCCTTCCGGGCCCATTTGCAACCCCTTTATTCCAATGGATTTACATTTAAAGAACTTTCTACTCCTTAGTCTGGAAAGGCACTTGCAACAGATTTGCAACAGAAATGCCGGCCATTGCTTTTGAACTTGCCTGCCGTGTACGCTCAAGCAGATCATCACGAACTGCCAGATAAAACCGTCGAGTGGTCTCAAAGTTGGCGTGACCAGCCATAGTCATAACATCGTGTTCGTTCAAACCATTGGTAAACCAATTCGTCAAACATGTGCGCCTTAAATCATGGAAGCCACCATTCTCAATGCCAGCAGTTTTGAGGACAACCTTGAACTGGCGATCAAAATTGTTGACAGGACAGCAACCTTGCTGGACACTCCATTTCCCGTCGTTCCTTAACCGTTGGATATAGTCGTAACGGTCAGCGGGAATAAACAAGTATGGATGCTTCTCCGGCTGCGTTGCCTGATGTTCAGCAAGAAAGCGGACTAACTCGTCTGTGAGAGGCAATGTTCGTCTGTCCGTATCTTTGATGTGCCATTCCCACATATACTCCACATCTTTTTTGGGTGAAACATCAACACTCTTGTGTTCAAAGTCAATGTCTTTCCAAGTTGTGTTGAGTAGTTCACCACGCCGCATGCCTGTACAAAGTGCCATTCGAAACAACAATTCCCATTTTAGGGGCCAGCGAGTACCAAGTTGTTTGCCTGCTTGGATTAGGCGGGAACACTCATCTGTATTGAAAACTCGAACTTTCTTTTGTGGCCTACGAGGCTGCTTAACTCGCCTGATCGAATTTTCATCCAGCTGCCCTCTGTCAACTCCCAACTGGAATAGCCTTTTGAGGTGTCTCAATTTTTTGGCAGCCGTGGCGGGAGTATTGCCTTTATCCAAACAAGCTTGCACAAAGAGTTCGCCGTGTTCATGTTTGACACTGCGACAGTCAATATTTCCGACTACCTTAATAAAATGTTCCATCGCAATCCTCGCCTGATAGAGGGTGCTTTGTCTCACCTGACCGCGTGTACGCTCTAAATTGTCGCTCAAGAACTCGCTAAGTCGCTTGGAGCCAAGCTCAACGGTACCCATTCTAAGCTGACATTCCATCTGCGCTCGCTGCCGTTCGGCCTTTCGAGCATCTGTATGTCCCAATGTTTTTTGTTTTCGCTTTCCCTGCTCATCTGTATAGAGCAAATAGTAAGTAAATCTTGCGCCATCATAAGATGGTCTTTTCCAGAGCTTTACCAGCTGTTTCATATTTACCTCCTTTCCGATGCTGGCTCGGCTCGGATTAATCCGAGTTGAATTATACCCAGCAAATAGTTGTAGCGCAAGTTTATTTTTCTGTTGTAGTTTTATCCATTATCCACTGCCTGATTTTCTCAATTGGATAAAGTGGTTTACTGCATATATGAATACGGGGTAAGCCATGCATTCTTTTGAGATTATCAATCACATTATGGTAATCTTTTGCATTGCTTATTTCAGGAATCCGCAAAAAACGTATGAGTTCATCTTCAGTCATTAGTTCCGGAAAAGACACAAAACCATTTGTGCTGTCCCATGGCAGGTGTATAGTCGGCTTAGAAACACTTTTTTCTTCAAGGTCTGATCTCATATTGTCTTGACACTCTCAAAACTGTATATCAGTTGAACTGCTCTCTGAAGAGGAAATAGCCTCTTCAGACAATGAACCCCCGCCACCGTCAGCCTTACCTTTATTCGGCAGACCGAGTAGTTGAAATTTTTCGACTGTAATACGGTGTTTACTGTGCTTGGAACCGTCTTTGGCGGTCCATGAATCAAAAGTAAGTCTGCCTTCTATGAACAGCGGATTACCCTTTTTACAGAATTTGTTGAGGTTCTCTGCAGATTTACCAAATGCCCTGCAATCGACAAAACATGTTTCATCTTTCATGGTGCCATCCTGGCCTTTCCACTTGCGGTTTACAGCAAGCCCGAAATCCACCACTGCCGTCTGGCTGGGCAGATATGACAACTGTGGATCTCGCGTCAGATTGCCCAATAATAACACTTTATTGAAGTTAGCCATCTTCAGTCCTCCTTATCTAAATTTTTTCATGTTAAGAATCGGCTCAATTCAACGAACCACCCACGCTATCTCCATAATTTCGGCGAATGGATACAGAAGATGTTGGTGTCTCCTCACTCTTGCAAGGTGATTCCTCCGTCTGCAGAATAGATTCAACCGCTCTTTGAGGAGTGGTCTTGCCAAAGAGTACCTTTGCAATGGCCGGTAAAAATTCATCCGCCGAGAACCAGTTTGCAAATAGCAAGTGTTCAATGATTTCGCGACTAGCCGGAGCATTGCCAAAAATGATGCTGGTCTTGTAGCATATTATGCCCGTTTCAAGATGTAACTCAAAATTACCAAAGCGAATTATTTCATTAATTCTTGCAACAAGTTCAGCCATCTTGTGCCTTGCATCCTTCGACACTTTAACGGGCAAATACGTGAACACGCCAATTGTGCCCTGTTTCTCATCAATATCGATACCACCCACAAATATGCTGTTTTCGCCTGCAATTCTGAACTTAAACCCAGTGCAACTGGACAAAGGCTCAATATTAATGTCGTTGTAATCACAAATATATTTCACAAATTCTGTTAATGTCTTCATTTTAACTACCTCCGTTCTTGATAAAATTGTTTTCAATTCACATGCTTTTACTTTTTGTGTACACTTGCGTCCGCAATCGTACATAACTGCATTATTCCCCTGTTCTTTATTCTCCTTGCGTCGCAGGCAACTCGCTGAAGTGTGGCAAGGTCCATTACCGCATAAGTGTTATCAAATGCCGAAATACCATGTTCTTTGAAATATCGGTGGGTTCGTACCATCGTACCAGTGCTGCAATACGTACAAAGGTGGCCACGCTTAAGACTTGTGTTGACGGCAAAAGCTGCGAGGCCTTTCTTCTCGAATTCCTTGGTTCTCTTGATGCCTGTTTTCAACTGACAAGTGTAGATGTTCATTTCAGTTTTCCTGTGTTTGACGATTTGCGAAGTATCTTTGGATAGTTTGTCAGGCCGACTATATGATTCGTACTTCTTCTCATAGGCTGTTCGGCTGGGCCGCTATTAATATCTGACACTTTCTCACGTGGCCTCTCTCCTGTTTTTTTAATGCCAGAGGCCTTCATTAAAAATCTAACCAAAAGTATTGCGAGTATTGATATGGCAAGAGCCGCATATGGAATCAATAAAAATAGAAATCCATCTCTCTCGCCTTCAGTTTGCTTTGGTGCTGCCGCAGGGACGAGTAGCACCCACATGGCAAGAATACACAACAGGGTGACAACTACGGCCATAAAAACTGCGTTGCCTTCGCCAAATAGAGGTATCTGCCTGACCGCAGTGAGAATGGGAATGAACAAAAGCGCGAACAACAGCACGCTGACGCCTAGCATAATTGTATCAAACAACATATCCGAACCTCCATATAGTTACATTTGTTTGCCTGTTTTCAGTTCCGCGTAGAAGCATGTTTCTTTTTTGCAATATTTCCGCAAGCTTGCGTTATTACAGCCCGGAAAGCCGGGATGGGCGTATCCCCATCTGACAGACCGTTCGATACTCGTTGGGTCAGGGATAGGATTACGGCTGTCGATTTTCTGAATCCGCTCTAAGATTTCGAGGGGATGCATGCCTAAAAATGCAAAATAGCGACTCATGTCCGTATAAAGACAGTGCCGTATGCCATCAGGGATTGTCGCTTCTTCAATGGCTTTAATGCATGGCGGGACACGCCATCCCCGCTCAGACTCCAAAATCATCTGTGGCGACGCAGCGGGCGTTTTTGGCTGTTTCCCTAACACAGAAATAGCTTCTTGGTACCAATCAGCAGTTGCCTGACAAAATTCGCACGACGCAAAGCTGTCATCGCCTCGAGGATTTTGGGCCAGATTGGCAATTGCCGCCGCATCCATATCGCGCAGTTCTTCGTAGGTGAGCGGTATTTTATAGAAACCTTTCTTGCTATTGATTGAGTTGGGCATACGCCAGAGCCGCCCCTGGTTATATATACCAGTATCAAGCGATTTTACACCAGCATCGACAGCCTTAAGGGCCATGCGTTTGCAAAGTTGGAGTATGTATGGCGATGGTTGGGGTCCGAACACTTTCCATGAAACTTCAATGTGATAGCCTTTCGACCCAGAAAAGAACAGTCCCAAACAATCGTGCCGGACTTTGGCCCTATCCTCAAGCAACTGAAATAAACCCAGTGTATCAGTTCTGGCCTGTTCGAGATTATTGTGAGCATCCAAATCGAAAAACATCCCTGCAATAAACGGACTATTTCGGTTCGGCTCTGAATAAATGCATGCCGATGTAAAAATATCCGTATTGTTGAATTGGATTCGCCACCGTTTCGCCGCATCACTATCATCAATCCGGTAAAATTGGTTACGTACCATTTTGCCGTTAGGCAAAATAGCGGCGTATTCACGCCAAATAAATTTGTGTTCTGCTGTCGTTTTCACAAAATACCTGCAATCACCATAATCAAAAATCGTGAAATTATTAAAATCGCTAATCCCACGGCCAGACGGCCTTGCGAAGTTAAAACTGTCGGACTTACTTTGCGCCAGCATTTCTCAACGAGGTTGGTATATGAGTCAACAAGCCTTTTGCCCGCGACATCAAATGGTATAAGCCAATTAACCATCCACCGGTTTAGTATCATTTTTACGATGACCCAAAACATCGTTAGTTCGATGGCAACGCAGATAAAATTCAGAAAAATCCATATTAGTTTTGCTAAAATTCCCATAATAACCTCCTATGCAGGACGAATGTGATACGCCAAGGTTTCGTATTTTCTAATCAACTGCTGCTTATCACCGATAAAACAGTAGCGAATAGACCCGTCTGGATTAATCGACGCTATTTTTTTTAACGTTTCTTCGTCTATATCACTCGGATAGCCGCCAATTCCTATGCAGTCGATGACAATACCTGCTGATTTAAGAATCGTCGCTCTTTTGACCGGAGAACGGCCGGTTGCATTGTGGTCGCCATCAGAGAGCAATATGAGCCTTTTTGTCACTTTCTCTTTTTCACACGAATCTGAAGTTTGATGTTCATTGCTCTGCATACCATATATAAAGTCTGTTAAGGACGTCGAAACTTTTTTAATGGTTCCACACAAATCAAAATCTTCGCGTGTTGAGAGGAGTTCATTCTCTGCCAGTTCAAGAGCTTCCGTGATATTGGTTTTTCCCATGCTCTCGACACAGTCAAGCGCCCGACAGAGACTCTGAGCCCCTGTGCTGACCAATACCGGGGTATGTAAAACCTCGGCATTGGTGCCAAATCCGATGATACCCATACGGTCTGTGGGATAATTTTCAGCTTTGACGCGTATAAGTTCCTTATTTGCCGCAACGGCACCAGCCTTTCTTGACGGACTCCAGTCATCCAGATTCATTGAGCCTGAAAGGTCAATCAGCGTCCATATTATTTCAAGAGCACCGTTAAGAATAAGGCGAGTCGCACAATTTATGTAATTCATAGGTCCCCCTATTTAATGTGCAGGCGGCGGTATTTTCACCGCCGCCTACGTGGTTAATAATCATGGAATACCGGCAGTTACAGTTCCAGCATTTACATTATTTTTGTAATCAATCTTGAGTTCTTCGGTCTTGCCGCTTACGTTATCCCGGGCGGTTGCTGTTAACATGCCGTTTACATCCAAGTGAATTGTGATTTCAATTCTGCCAATCAGATCCGGGCGGGCAGGCAGACCTTTGAGCTCAAAGTGTCCGATTTTAATACAGTCTTTAGCATAGGCACCGTCGGTGCCTTCCAATACTTGTATGTAAACGTCCGTCTGGTTAGGCTGGGTAAGTTTGAACACACAGGTTTGCACCGATGGTATTGGTATACCTTTGGCGAGTATTTGCGAACAAATTTCCTTGCTGTCATTACTCAACACCAGTACACCGATAGTGTGTGACAGAATCTCATGCATATAGAATCCGATTGACGGCAATGCTACTTCTTCAATCATATAAACCCTTCCCTGCCGCTCGCATTCCATGCGGCCGGCGACAACTGCGCCAAGCGCAGCGGCACAGTACGGTTCGCATTTGCGACTAATTTTCTTGTCGCTGGCTTTTTCAAGCCGCTCAACTACAACCGGAATCTGTGAACTGCCACCCACAGCAAGAATTTCGTCTATGTCGGACCATGTCATTCCGGAATCTTTAAGGGTCTGCTCAGTTCGCGCTATCGTAATATCCACCAAGTCCTTAATCCATGCCTCAAACTCTTTGCGAGTAATAGTCATATTGAGCATCTTTCCTTCACAGGATAGAACAATAGGGAACTGCTGCTGAATGGATAAGCATATCTTGCCCTGCTCAAGACGCTGATGCATATCCTGGAAGAATATGGGATGCTTCGCCGGATCGGGGCGGAACTTATGCTGCAACTCAAACTGGTCCAAAATCTTTTCGGCAACTCTATTGTTGAAGTCTTGGCCACCCAGTTTAGGTTCGCCATTGGTGGCGATTACCTGAAAGTTGTTACCGTTGTTGCGGACTACGGAACAATCGAAAGTGCAACCGCCGAGGTCATAAATAAGGATGGTTACATTCCCCTTGCGATGGACATCATTGCCAAGAGCCGCCGCGGTGGGTTCGTTTGGCGTCAACAGCGTTTTCATACCTGCCGCTGCTGCTGCATCAATCGTATCCTGTTTCTGGACATCGGTGTAATTTGCAGGAACAGTGATGACCACTTCATTTACGACCTCGCCGGTTTTGGCCTCGATATCTTCCTTGGCATTTTTCAACAGGATTGCAAGGATGTCCTTGGCCGTGTAATCTTTACCGTTAATCGACATGAGTATGTCGGGCGTGCCCATGTGCCTTTTCCAGTTGAATACGGCGTGTGACGGGTCTGCCAATGCTGCATTTAAGGCTTCCGTGCCAACAATGACTGTGCCGTCAGTGTTAAAATACACTACGGCATGGGTGAACGACTCCCCAAAGCGATTATTTAACAGCTTTGGATTGCCTGCTGCATCTGATACAGCAGACTTGAATCTTGAGTTACCTGCATCAATTCCTGGAATCATAATTTGTTCCTTTCAAAATAGGGGTTAAAAAGTATTTTTTTTACACTTATACAAAACCACACTTTCGGCCCTAAGCAGCCGATTCGACTTAATAGTTCTAAATCCAGCCTGCAAAGACTTGGCGATACAGAAATCAAGTTCAATGCTGGTAATTTCCACGATTTTTGCCGGCCGCATTATTTGAGGATCAAAGCGTACAGCAGGGTTATGCCGAACCATTTCAATGCCATATATTTGAAAGAATTGAACGAGCTGGGTATGAATTCCATCTAATAATTCATTAACACAACTATCAACGAGGAACGCACTTTCCAGCCATGAACTTCTGGTGTCGTCGATAAGATCGACCACCGGAAACAGCGTCGCTATCATGGGGTCAACGACGTGTTCCTGATAATACTCATCAGTCAGGGTGGTATTTTCTCGCAAGGCTGATTCCAGTGTGTGAATATGACCTTCGATTGCGGCAAGCTGCTTGGTGGTGGCATCAAGCGTATACATGCTTTGCTTTTGAGCTGTGCCAAGCTGAACGACCTGTGAACTAAGCTGGGCATTGACATCTTTGACATTGTCTGTGAATTGCTGCCGCTGTTTTTCCATAATGCGAAGATATCCTGAAACGATTATCTCCACGTCCGAACTGTCAATCCCACCACCCGATGAAATTGATGGCGACGTCTTTCCATTTCCATTTTCGTTTTGGCACATATACTTTTCCCTTTTAAATTTTTTTATTAACCACATAATATTTAATCCGTTATAAAGTCGCCGATAATACGCATATCCAACCGGTTGGTTGCATCTTTCTTCCAGCCTTTGGCCTTGAGAATTTCCTTGACCTGTTTAACAAAAGCGTTATCGATGCCGACAAAAACAAACTTGTTGCCGGTCAATGCGGGTAATTTGACAATCGCATCAATACTGTCCGCTTCCCTGTCGGGACTGCTGACCCCAATATTGAAAAATGTCCTTTCGCCGGTCTTGCTGTCACGCGACTCGACATCGAGCCGTTTCCCATAAATATCCACCTCATACCGCACAAGTCTTCCGTGCGTTTTCTCGACAGAGGTGATCAGTTTTGCACAAAGATCGTGCAGGAATCCTCCTCCTGTCAGGGGCAAAGGCTGCACGAATCCTTTTGCTATCAAAATCTGCCAGCCCGCATCAGTTATCTCGAGATAACTTACCTGTCCGCCTACTTTGCCGGTCGCAAACGTGTGAGGCCGTAACAAACCCTTCAGTTCCAGGCGATCCATTATCTTCCGGCCGTCACGGCGATTAACGCCCATGAGATCATAGAGCTTGCAAAGCTGCAGGGACTTGTCCATCGCCGCCAGTGTGAGCATCTGTATCTCTTCATAATTAGTCGCGGGGACACTGGGCTGCGGAGTCGAGGTCTGTTTTGACAGAATTATCACCGGAAGACCATGCTCGACATATTTGACAGCAGTAATGCTATTAAGGAATGGCCTGACAATGTTTAAACGCTCCTCTTCCGTTAATTTACGCGGCGGATAAATATAAGGAAACCGGCAATAGACGGGTTGCGGCCACATAGAAGGTATCCGGGCGATGGCTTCACCTGGTTGGAGCGTCGAAACGCGAGCTGCCTGTTCAGGTGTGCAGGTAAGAAGCTGCTGGATACGATGCGGATCCTGGTCTGACATCCCAAGTACGAATATCGACTCAAGATTGGCCAGGAGTCTGGCTGACGCCGAGAGCGTATGGTTAGCATACACAAACCCCATCTTGTACTGCCGGGCCATAAACGCTATTGACGTAAGCGGCGATTCTCCATGCAGCTCATTTCCAGAGGTCAACAGCGTTGCATCCTCAAGAACAATGACCACCGGCGGCAATAGGTCCAGTTTTATCCCAGGGCTTTTGCGTGTAAGATAGAAATAATAGACAAAGAGCATTGCATAAAAGGTAAAGGCCGCAACCGGTGCATCAATCTGTACCGTAACCAACCCGCGCCACTGAGCTAAGCGTTCAAAAAAATCGCTCTTGTAATAATCGAAGATGCCGCCGAATGAATTGTGGATTTCCCGCCAGGTATAAAGCATGCTTTCGCGGTATTGTGCCTCAACACTTCCTCTACCTGGCCTAAACTTTTCATGTGCATCGATAAGTTCAGCCAGGGGTGGGTTGTAACCAGGTTGAAGTCTGCGGTACAATTGTTCCAGAATATCATGGCTCAGGCGTGGTGCGTAAAGCCGTTCGTACGACCTGCCGGTGTTGTCGAGCATGGCATTGGTGTGATCACCTTTTTTTGTGCCTTTATGCTCCTGAAATATTGATATCATGGTCTCGTTAGCACGAAGGGGCAGCACCTTCCCTTTGAGCTCCGGCATTGTGGCAAGGTCGGCATATTCGTCCTTGCTCTGAAAGACAATCACCAAGTAGCCTCTTTTTGCCCATTCAATGACAGGAATACGAATTAGGGATGATTTACTACCTCCTGTTCTGCCAAATACTCCGATACCACAGAATATTCTATCGTCTGTAAAAGCAACCGGGTCGCCGGTAGGCATGTATGCAAATTGTGTCATACCCCGTCCAAGCACGATAGTGCCTGCGATAGGGTAATTAGGCCAAAATACGTCGCCGCTTATTACAAATCTTTCATTTTGCTTGTTAAGAAGATAGCCGAACAAATCCTGAAGTTCGGAATCGTCGGGGTTTCTAATCAGCCGGCAACCTATGCGGTATAATGTCGGATTGTCGCCAGCGCGTGTCTTAGGGTCCAGCAAAATTCGGCGTATCTGCTCTGGTGTAAAATACTGTGGTCTCTTGTTGTCTTGGTCCGGGGTCATGGAATTTACTTACCCCAAATAAACTTGTTGGGTATCTTTAACAGTGACGGATCAGATTTCTCCGCACACTCGACACACAAACGAATACATTTTTCATCCCGCTCCACTTCCGGCGCACAGACACAGCAGAATGTGAAATTACAGCCAGGACAGACATGAGAGCTCGTGACGTGTATCAGACTCAAGCAGCGGCAGCATTCGCGGATTTCTTTTTTAGATTCTGGAGTTACTCCGTCCGCCAATGGCGGCTCTACCTTTTTTAAGATATTCGTAGTACAGTTGCCGCTTGCATCTTCGCTTGTCTCACGAACAATCAGAATATCTGCTACCTGGCCGGTTGGTGAGACGTATCTATCGCACTCAATAATGGCACGACCGAGCGGTGAAGATAGTTGCTGTGGATTAAACGGATTTGGCAATATAGGTGTCATCTTTCACCAAGGCTTAGATAGGTACCGATTAAAAATAAAAGTTGTAAAACGGACGACGAACCAAAATCCGAGCCAGCTGAACATTGCAGTTGTTAAAATGACCAAGCCGATTACCGGCAGACGTGCTGCAAATTTGAGCCACTCAACGATTTCCGCCCATATTGATCTTGGAATTTGCCCCATTGGCATATTTTGTCTCCTTTTGTAAAATAGTGTTTTTCGTATCTGGCGTAGGCCAGCACATGGAACTTTGTAAAGACAAATATGCGAATTAGTAGTGCTTACACATAGTCACTTATTATCGATGTAATACTCGTGTGCTGACTTATCGGAGGATACGTGCGCCTTACACCTATATTCTGTCACTATCCTCAGATCATCTCGACCCTAAGCAAAGTATTCTTTCTAACCTGAAAAAAGCCTGCGGCACCTTATTCAAGTGCCGCAGGCTGCAGAAAGGAGTGTTCTGGCTCCCGCCGTTTTGCGCCACCAGCGGTTGGGCGTTATGAAGATTCAAGAGTAGGCTGAAATCGATATATAAAAACAAACACTTGATCGAACCTACTAAAGGTTGTTGTGTATACTGCAATTACAACACACATAGGTGTCTGGTCGATGCTCTGCTTGATGATGTTCCCGTCGAGTTAAACTCTTTTTGCTTCTATGATATATATCCACCAGCGGGCCAAGTTGGACAACTGTAACTTTTTTCATTTTTAATTCCCGAAAACGCCTGTGTGGCTGACTATTAAACTAAATCCACCTTGTCGCAGATATGTCTTAAAAAAAATGCAAATAATCTTTTTCAGGTAGGATAAAGACTGCGTGATGAAACCAAAAAGCAGTACAAATACTGCTGTTTAGAGGCGCACATTCTTGAGTTCTGCGAAAAACGCAGCCTCAAGTTTTTTGCTTAGAATTTCAATGGTTTCCTTATATGCATCATCAACGTATCGGGGATTATATCTTCGGCACAACACATTGACATTAAGAACATAGAAAATTGATTCGGCATCGTGTACAGGATTAAGCAAAAGAGAGATTCTTAACTGCTGCTGAGTCCATTGCCAAAGCTGCTCCATAATCTCATGGGGGATTGTGCCCAGCATATCTGCTACCTTAGAACAATGATGAATTCTTGAAATATCGCCATTAGAATTTTCGTTTAGTCGCAATTCTGACAATGCCCACTGTCGGCATCTTTGCATTTCAGGCATGCTCACTTGATAGCCGAGCAAATCTAATGCCATTATGGCAAAATAAGTATTCTCATAGGCTGGTCTTAAATTAACCGGATCGGTAAATGAGCCGCTCGCCTGTTGAAGCCTCTGAATCCATGAGATATGGACATCAGCCGGATAGTGAGGCAAAACGCTCGTTTTTTTCATTGTCGCCAACGCCTGATATGTGGAAGACAGACGTGACGCTCCTCGCGGCCACAATGCAAAACCACCCTCATCTTCGCAGGCGCTGACAAACTTTATCGCATCTTCCCGCCATGGAAGCTGTTCATGATTGCCAGCCATAGACACAAGTTCGAAAAGCATATTAGTTCTGACGGCCATCTTGCTCAACACTCGCCAGGGATTACATTGCATAGTGATTAGTTTCAGTTTCTGCTCTAACGGAACTATCCGACGAGCTGCAAACGAAGGGTTTAATAATCGACAGGACTCGAAAAGCAGAAACAGTTGATGTCTTTTTTGGCTCGACCGTCTGTTTTGATGGCCATAAAGAAAACAATACGCAATGCATGCCAGCAGCAACAATCCGATCCAGATGTAAATGGCAAAATGCAAATTCCACCACTGCAGCAACGTATACATAATAGTAAAAATCAGAATAGCAGGCGTCATACTGGTCACAAGAAAAACCGCAGACATGACGATCGCTCCATAAGTATCACATCGCATACCTTCTATTTTGTACTCTTTACGGCCTACATACATAAAAATATATCGGTCAATATTGGCAAATGTTGAGCCAGCTGTTAAAAGTGCTGTCCATATCAATCCGATAACAAAGCTCAATATAATTATCGAGCCCAATTCATACCTACCCCAATGGATGAACAACATCCCCATGGTAATAATTACTGCAAAAATCACCAGCGGCACTACGATCAAACGCTGCAGTATCCACAAGAGCTCTTGGGTCTGGCGGGAAGAAAAGTGTTTGATATCAACCCAACCTCCGGTTATAACGACATTTAAAATAAATGCCGCCACTAAGTTAAGAAAAATCCACCCTATACTCAGAACTATCATAAACCATGTTGTTCGTTCCCATACCCCGTTTACGATCATAAGGAGACATCCGCATATAATCCCAACAAAGGTCACCGCATACGAAGCCACTGTAATTCGAATATATGATCGATCCAAATGTATGGTGCGTAACGATGCCCATATAGGAAGCGAAACGTTGATCAGAACAAATGTCACCAAAATAGGGCAGATCATAAAAAGCAGGTTATAAGAAAGTCTGACGCTGGAAAAATCAGCATCGTCCTCAATCTGTAGTACGTATCTCGAAAACCACACTCCTGCCAGAAAAACAAATGATACCACCATACCAATAGCCAACCCCGCCAGCAGACAATCACGGAAATGCGTTTTCAACGGATTGGCATTGTCAAATGCGTGCTTTACACTATTGATGCGTTTCTGTATCGACGGGTGTGATGGATTAAAACAATCCACACATTTGTAGAGTACACTCCAAAAACGTCTATAACGGCCATAATAAGCTTTATCGGCGAGCCATGTATTTAAATGCGTCACTATTACTTGAATATCATAGGGGCGGACAGGGTTGCTGCTAACAATCGACATGATATCCTGCTCGCCAATTGTTTTAGTTAGTTTTTCCTTGGCAAGAACCGCTGCCACTGTTCTGTCGGCAAGAAGTTCCCTTTCTTTTAATACCACCACATATATTAGTCGCAGTATTACTATACTAAATATATAGACAATATAAGCACTTTCCATAGGGTTTGTCATTATTTTGCTCAGCGATGATAACACCAAGATAATTAAAAGCCCCATAATGCCGAAACCTGAATCACCTATAAATGCAAATGCCCATCCGAGAAACCCTACGTCCTTATTACGGATATGCGCAAGCTCATGAAGCAACATAGGCACAGACGCTGATGTAAACTGCTTCTCCCATTTTTGCGGAATGGCAATACATGCACGCATTGAGCTTCTGCCGAACACAAACGGAGTCTCAATCAGTTCCGATGTCATAATCAGCGGCGATTTTATGAGCAGTGTCCCTGAAAGATCCGCAATCTGTCGACTGATATCTGATCCCGAACATGTTTGCAGATTAAATTCCTTTATAAGACGTCGCGGTGCAAGCCCGTAGTTCAAAAACGAATTTAAAGGAAACAGCAGTAATGCAAAAACAGGGGCAAATTCGATAAGCAGAAAATGCTGGCCATGATAAATTTGTGCCGCCCAGATAATACAAAAAAAGACTGTTGCCCCAGCACATATTACTGAGCCTGCAATAGCAGCTGATAAAAGTATACGCCCGCTAAATGATTCAATGCCAGAGGCCAGAATTGCTCGTGCAACATGAATCCCCCACCATAATCCGAAGATAATCGCAACGGATCCACCGATTATGCGTACAGTTTCCACATCAAAATCACTCCGAATCTGAAACCACCAGTGCCGGCAATGTCTGCAGAATCCTAGCTTTAAGCTCCTTGCCAGCGCCAAGCTGTTCAGCAAATGAACCGGCAAGTTCCTTGATCCTGTCACGATTGTTAGACACATTAAGTATATCTGCCTGATGAATAGTAGCCAGCGTAGTAAGCGTAATTATCGCACTTGCAAGCCACTGAGGATCGACAGCGCCGGAAAAACCAAGAGCTCCTGCAAGCTCACCACTGCCGCTGAGTCGTGGCAGTTTGTCGAGTCCTTTGTCGCACATTTTTTCAAATGCATCGATAGCGCGATCCCATAATCCGCTGAATATTGTATTGACTACTTCTTTAGGCATAAGTTTCTCAATAGTTGCCTTGGCTACTGACTGCGCCTGATCCTCAGCCAAGGCTATGCGAAAAAAAACTTTTTCCTTTTCCTCAGCTGCACGCACTTCCTCAGCCGACATCTGGCATAGTCGAACATAATCGTCACATCTCGGACAAAGCACGATGTGCTGGCTAATCTGGGACTCCCCCTCAGCATCGAGGGTTTTTGCGGCAAACGCCTCAAGCATCTGTTCCGAAGGACAGGGAATCTGTGAAATCACCGCATCTAAACTGCGATGCAGTTCTATGGCTTCTCTGAGACTGGCTTTGCAGGCATCGCATGTTTTGATATGCCCCATTATCGTTTGCTTCTGTGCCTCAGATAATTCGCCATCCAGCAATTGTTGAATAATTTCATCATCAATACAATTCATATCACGCCTCGTATTATTGAATTTCGAAATCTTTCTTAAAACGATCGAGTTCTCGTTTGATACTGGCTAAATTTGTATAAAATGCATTCTTGACCTTATGGTACTTCATTTTTAGCGATTTGCTAACATCCGTGAGTTTTTCACCACCATACTTCCTATATATTATAATCCTTGATGTCGGCTCTTCGTTCACAAGAGCACGACGCGTTGCCTCTTGATGCTCCCGCCTAATGGCCTCACTGACAGGAGTGCTAAATATGGCTATCTTTTTTAGAGGCAAAATTGGATCCGAGTCGGCAGTATCATCAAAAAGTTCTGAGGCTCTACTATCTCTCATTTGTCGCCTTTTCTCTCGGCACGCATCACGAAAGGCATTTTGCAACAACGTCAGAAATGGCTTACCGCCAGAAACCTTTGCGACAGTCTCATCGACAGCTGAATCCGCCAATTCGTCGTAAACAGCTTTGATAGGTATGTCTGTAAAACCAAAGCGTTTTCGAACACTCAAACAAAAAGGGATACAGAGACTTTTATATTCCTTGAGCAACTCGCCATTTTCCCCCTTAAGTATCCGGGCAAGAACAACCTCTACCTGCTTGTAGTCGCATTTCATACCTATACTCCTTTAACCCTGAAAATATAAACGATATTGTATTGGACATCCGCAATTTGACAACTGTTTTTCGACAGTCCATTTCTGTAATTTAATAGTATAGGAATTAACTATTTGGGCAATCTAGGCTAAATAGGTAAATTTTTTAAAGTCCCGGGCTTATACTCGGCCGTTCAAATAAAATACTTTTGACGGTGGCATCAATTAACGGTAAGATTACTTATCAATCAGATGCTACGTAAAATTATCTGTGCCCCACGGGTTCGGCAAAAGCCTCATGCAACGGGCCGCGTGTCAAAACCTCCGGCTGCTACTGTGCCGGTGTCGGAGGCGCAGATCTTGGTACTTTTCCTTCTGGAATAATAACAAAGGGCGCCTGCATCAAAGTTCTTTCTTCAGTATCATTAGACGCTCGTGTGAAGAAAAGTAATCCTGCATTCTCAGCAACGCGTGCGAAACGTTCATCTTTCGATGTATTGATCCCCGGCCCAAGATTCTCAATATTGCCCCACGTGTGCGATGATTCGTCCCATATAGCGGAATAAATATCATCTCCCCCGTATCCACCTGGTCTATTGGATGAAAAAAGCATTAGCTGGCCATCCGAGGAAACCCATATCGTGTTTTCACGATACGAAGAGTTAATTGCATCTATTTTAGTAGCTTGCGAGAATTGGTCTGTTGTAGGATTATAGTCCGAAACCCAAAAATCTCCCAATTTATCGCTATCGCTGGAGAAATAGAGTTTCGAGCCGGTAAACATTGGCCACCAAACAGCAGCGCCTCTACCAATGCTGGTCGATATACACTCGCCGGGAGCAGCCCATGAGGAACCAATCCAATGGGAACGGTACCCGCCACCATCACCCTGATAAAACAATGTTTTCCGATTTGCACTCAAGTATCCCCCGCTTGAATCAGCCGGAAACCCCAAATATACCGGAGAATCCCACTGGGATGTCGTTGGATTCCACGTGCGACTTGCAATCCGCCTGTTTGGCCAATTGTGCGTAGTCACCAACATGAAATCCGCATTCGGACTAATATAAGTCAAAAGTTGGTCAGAATTTGGGTTAGGCTTCCATCCCGGCACTGGTACAGGCGTTCCAATCTTGAGTTTCATTGCCAATGCGCACTGATTCATCAAAATCATCACTACGACAACAAGAATTTTCGACAAAAACGCTTTCATTTTTCACCCTCTCAAAAATTGCAGTTTTATTTGCATAAATCTTTGAAGGGGAAACCCCGAAACGAGCAGATTTCTCCTCTCTCCAGCATTGGGCCAGCTATCAAAGGTGTTTTGGCATATAATTATCGACCTATAAAGATAGAAAAATTGTAGCAACAAGTGGACCTGAAGTCAAGAATTTACCCTTTTTATTTAACATGGCCACCACAACACCGCGAACGATGGAAAACCTTAAAAGAAACCAACGGCCGGGATTAACCCGGCCGTTCAAATAAATAAAACTTAAGGTCTTCTCATCGGCATCTTCTCAACTGTTACCGGCGTTTTTTTCACTGTTTGTAACTCGGTTATCATGCTCGAAGCTTGATTCCGTGTAAGTCCTTGCGGCGGAACATGGCCGCCCAGATTCTTTATATAGGCAATTTGCGCCTCCGACGCAGGCAAATCAGCAGTTGAACTGTGAATATTTCCCTGCCTCATTTCAGCGGCACGCATATCCTTGCGGATTTCAGGCAGTATCGCAAGCGCGGTTGCAGGATCGTCAATCTGCTCTTTGATGGCATCAATGAGTTCAAGGTATTCACCTATCTTGCTTTGTACATCAATTATCATTTTTCATCCACCTCCTTTCAATTATTAGATAAAATAAAAGCTGAGGTTTGTTCAACCCCAGCCCACAAAACAAAAATCTACACTTCATTTTTGCAAACTCCCAGACAACTGCTTGGCAATATCCTGCAGAAACTCAGTCATATTGCGATTCTGCTCCTGTCTGGATATTGGCTCGGACTCAGAAACAGGCAAAGGTGTCCCTATCACCTCAATCTGACTCTGTTCAAGCTCGATCACAACTCTGCCATTGTGATCTCCATACCACTCCAAATACGCGCGTCCAGACACATAATCAGCAGGCGGCAGACCCGCTGTCATATCGCCGACTTTGCCTGTTTGATGTTTGGCAAATCCACTCATATATGTTTTTGCTTTTGGCTCTGTTTCTGAAGCATCGCCCTTAAAGCGAATCTTTGCTCCCCTGATATCTCTGTGGAAATTGCCTTCCAAATCAAAGGTAACCTTTCCGTTCATACCCGCAAATCTCATCCAGCCAGTGACTTTGCCAAGCTGTGTATTATCGAGCTCGCCTTCGATCAAATACTCATTTGGTCTCCATGCCATTTTAAAATACTACCTCCTTACATTTATTTGAGCATAAATTGAGGGGCTCGGAGACTGTGATTTCCTCCCTGGCGGCAAAATAATCAGGTATATCTAACGTCTTAACCTCAGGACAGAATTCCCAATTTGTTTTTAAGATTTTCCACGCACCGATACGTTCAAGCTTTGCCTTCGATGTATACCCGAACTGGCTAAATTCAGGACAGGCAAATAATCTGACATAACCAAAAAGTATCTGGTCATTTTTATAAACCTTGCCACGGAGAACGCTGTTCTGCTTATGGCATTTCTTGGTGATGAACCAATAGTTGCCTTCAAAACTCTCATAAATGTCTATAATTGCATTGCCTTTAATGGTTATAATTCGCGTCATTGTGAAACTACAGAGCGCCTCCCTTCAATTTTTCTGAACATGATGGTAAACGCGGTGAGGATGTATTCCCCTCACCGCTGCCAGAAAGAGCGTTATCCTGTTTTTTAAAACCATTATTATCAGCCGGTGAATACATAGCCAGGGAGAGTTTATCTCCCTGGCCTTGCTTTGCTGCAAGAGCATCTGCATCCACTACCTCGACCTCCGGGCATACAGACCAATTCTTTTCCGGTACTTTCCAAACCCTGCCGCCTAACAGCCTAAGTTCAGTTTCCGAGACATTGCCCCACTCAGCGAATTGAGGACATGCCGACAACTTGACATAGCCAAACAGAATTTGGTCAAACTTGTACACTTTGCCATTGATCACGCTGTCCTGCCTGTGGAGCTTTTCTGTTATAAACCAGTAACTGCCGTCAAAACTTTCGTAGATTTCAATGACAGGTACTCCTTTGATAGTCACTATCTTTGCCATTTTTGTTCACCTCCGTTTAGTTTTATTGATTGGAATGCGATAATGGCGTCAAGCTCGGCAAGCTCTTTGAGCAGAAAGTCGTATTCCCCTTCAGTATTGACTACGCCTAAAAGCTGCTTAATAAGTTCTCTTGAGCCGACAGGGTCTTTATACTGAATCTTTCCCGGTTTGTAATCCGGCCTGGCGGGGCTCAATCCATTTTCGGAGAACTCGTCATCGGATTTTGGCACCACCCAATAAATTTTTCCGTAAATAGTGTCTGTTTCGTCGATTTTGTTGTTCATGGTTTACCATAGTTCCAGGGCCCTATTTACGTTTTCTCGCTCTGGTTTCAGAGCGGCAACCTCGAAACCAGAGTTTTCCGCAGAAAACCCCGCAGGGCGAAAAACCTAAATAGGGAAGGAAATACCCGGAGGGTGAACAACAAAATAGAAACAGACACAGCTATTGAAAAGAATTTATATTGCCAAAATCACCACTGCTCTGTTCTCCGCAATATTCAGCCCCGCCAGGCACACCATTTATTCCGGGAAAGATTCACATACTGTCGGCTCAAGAGCAAGCCAAAGCTTTTAGCAAAATCTGGAAGCGAAAAGAGCTTGCCGCCGAAACATTTATATACTCCAGCAACTATCTATTATCACTGGAGAGTTACTACAAAATGATGCCAAATCGAACGTATGAATTGAGGAATTTGTATTTTCAGCAGAATCCGTATCCCGCTGCAAATTCTAATAGTTACGCCTATCCTTCGCTGCTTCGACTGCCTGCTAACGGCTATTTTGATAGATTAAAACCCGACACACAGTTGCTTGAGGAAGTGCTTAGGCCTTCAATTGACACACCCGCCACTATTTCAGACCAGATATTCGGCAATGAAATGAAACAACAGTATTTCGGCCTCAAACACCTTGCCAACCTGTTTTACGAACGCTGCAAGCTGCACAAAAGACATGTGGATGATATCAGGCACAGGCATCTTCAGGTTCAGTCAGAAAAGTATTGCGTTATAATCAATAAATCTCCCGACGCGCCAAAAAGATTGTCAAATCTCGAAAGCCAGCTAATACAACTCGAAAATGCAAAACGTGAGGAGGAGCTTGCTTTCTGGAAAGACACCGCCGATGTGCGAGAAAAGCTATTCGAGACCGCCGGCCTGTATAGAAATGCTAAACACAGATATTCAATCTTCTCAGGCATGGAGGCAGATTATGGCAGACAGGGTTAGTTCAGATGCCGGCCATGTCAGGGAACTGTGTCTCAGGTTAAAGCCTATTCTCGGATCTCAAATGGATCGGGTATTTGCCGCATACTGTGCCGAAGACATTGAGGGCAGAAAACAGATTGAGAAATACCTTGAACTTGCTACTGCCAAATACCTTCCGCAAAAATTAGAGCAGCTCGAATCCGACCTTATTCCACCCTCAAAGGAACAGGCGGAGGGTGAGTACTCAATAGGCTTTGCGCATTACGCCGGCAAAGATTTATATGAATTCGGCCTTCGAGAAGATGAATGGATTCAGCATGTGGCGGTGCTGGGCAGGTCCGGAGCTGGTAAAACTAATGTTGGCTTTGTGCTGCTACGAGAATTAACCAAAAAAGAAAAACCTTTCCTGGTCTTCGATTGGAAACGAAACTATCGTGATCTGATTTCACAGCCTGAATTCAAGGATGTTGAGGTCTACACCATTGGCAGAAATACTGCCCCTCTACAATTTAATCCGCTGATTCCGCCTACCGGCACCAACCCCAAAACCTGGCTCAAAAAACTCAATGAGGTGATCGCCCATTCGTACTGCCTGGGCAATGGTGTGTTGTTTTTACTGCAGCAGGCGGTTGATGCTGTTTATGAAGATGCCGGGGTATATGATGGTACTGTGCAATTCTGGCCGACTTTTAAGGATGTGCTTGTCAAGGCACGAAACATGGATGCACGCGGCAGGGAATCAGGCTGGCTTTCTTCAACACTTAGGGCATTGTCATCGCTGTGTTTTGGCGATATGGACAAACTTCTCAACACGGGCAGCAATAAGAGCCTCGGTCGTATACTTGAAAAAAACATTATTCTCGAACTCGATGCCCTTACGCAATCTGATAAGGTGTTCTTTGTTGAGGCACTGCTCTTATGGCTGCATCACACGCGTATGGCCGAAAACAGGCGTGAAAATTTCAAGCATGCAATTCTGATCGAAGAGGCCCATCATATTCTTTCAGATGAACGGAGAAGCCTTGTCGGCGGCCAATCTGTAATGGAAATTATTTTTAGGGAAATCAGGGAATTCGGTGAAAGCCTAATCCTGCTCGACCAGCACCCCTCCAAGATAAGCCTACCTGCACTGGGCAACACCTACACCACGATCTGCATGAACCTCAAACACAAAACCGATATAAATGCCGTCGCCCAATGCCTGCTGCTCGACAAAGAAAAAGAATTACTCGGCAGTCTCGAGGTGGGTGAGGCGGTCGTAAAGCTTCAGGGGAGAATTCCGCGGGCGTTTCAGGTCAGAATCCCAGAATTTGTCATCCATAAAGGGACTGTTACAGATGACCATATTCGGGCATATATGAAAAACACCATCTTGTCAGTACAACAAGATTCGTCGTTTAGGCTTTCCGATGAATATCCGTCAGTCACAGCAAAAGAAAGCGCTGGCGACCGCAATGACCCGATTATTCAGTTGCTCAGGGATATCCAGGATTATCCGGACAGTGGTATCGCCGCCCGGTACAAGCGTCTCGGTCTGTCCGTGCGACAAGGCCAGAAACTCAAAGCAAAGGCCTTGGAGCTCTCGCTCGCTCACGAGCGACCCGAAACGACAAGAACCGGCAGGCAAACACTAACTCAACTCACAGAAAAAGGAAAAGCGGTTCTTGGAGTGGAGGCTGGTCCCGGTAAAAAATCTCAACATCCCGGATAGACGTCGGTTTACACGTCAAATTTCTAACGGTTATCCTGCCGTATCGTACCCGGAATCATAACCCATTTACGGCAATCCAAACATTTCACAATACCAGTCAATTCACATATAGTCCGCCCTCGCGGTGAATCGAATTTAACGCTGATGAACGGCTGTTTCGTATCCCTGAATTCACCCAGTCTTAAATCTATCGTATAGTCTATGCCTTCAAAATTTATATGTGGTAAAATCTTATATCCAGCTGTCATTTTTTATCTTTCGTAGCCCCTCCTTTCAGTTTTTTCGATTGATAACGAAAAAAGAAATAAAACCAGGCAGTCTCTTTGAGGATGATAGGATTCTTCCAGATGATTTCCCTCGAATCGTAACCCCGCTCGTTTGGGGAAACCTCAATTTCGGAGAACCCTTTGAGGGGTTTTGGTAGTATCCAATAAGCTTTCTCACAAATAGTGTCTGTTTCGTTCAATTTGTTTTTCATGGCCGGAACACATTTCCAGGGCCCTATTTACGTTTTTCGCTCTGGTTTCAGAGCGGAACCTCGAAACCAGAGTTTTCCGCAGAAAACCCCGCAGGGCGAAAAACCTAAATAGGGAAGGAAATTGGACGGCTGAAAAACAAATTGAAACAGACACACCTATTGAAGAAAGCTTATGCTGCCAAAACCCCTATCCACAGGTTCTCCGTTATCTGGTTTCCCCAACGAGTACCCCCGCTGACTGCTTGTAAGAATCCACCCCCGCTGACTGCTTGTAAGAATCCGCCGCCTATCCTACATCAAAAGCTGCAACCTGACCGCTGCCTAAACCTGCCCACCCGACTTGAAACAGAGACCTCGCTTTACACGTCAATCGATATGAGAGGCTATCGTATTGTCTATCGTCTTGAACTAACACACCACCGACTGTAGCTATCGTTCCCCGTTCTCTGCTATTCAAACACCGGCCGCCTTAAAAACTTTTCCCACCACTTCTAAATGACAGTACCAGTGCCCTCGCCTTGAAAATAACCAGTATTTACACCACGCATAAAACGTACTCTCTCTTTCCATACAAAATCAGCATTGATACGGCCTTCGAAACCGGTTCAGTCTACCGTTAAGAATCGACTCAACCTGGCCAAGAATAGTACCAGGCCAGTCGCCCCGCAGTGAATCCCGCGTCAGATATAATCCTTCAATTCCAGCCTGACGATAAACCTCGATCTTATGACGGGTCTGCTCATCATACGCCTGCTTACCATTTACCCCAAAATATTCTATTATTAACCCTTGGTCCGGCAAACGAAAATCCGGATAATACAGCCTCTGCTTCCCATTGTCGATCACCGCCAATGGATACTCATATTGATATCGTATTCCGTTTCGCTGCAGCAATCTTCCTATTTGCTCCTCGCCCCAGCTCTTGAACTTGGGCTCCTTCGTCCGTGTATCATCGCCGTCACACCTGTCCATTATAAGAATACATATGCATTCTTTTAATATCTTTCGGTTACCCGATGTTTCGCCTCCGCTCTAAACCACAAAACTCTCAATTAGTTTTGTTTTATTTATCACTTAAAGGTACGTCGCGACTCACTAAAATTATTGTCGCTACGGCCTATCCATCCATCTAATCTTCGCTCTATTCTCCTGATTCCTCTGAACCCTCTTTACTCAAATTTCCTAAATCTCTTTCCTCGTTTCTTAAACTCTACTTTCTCAATTCTACTTCTTCTTCTATTCATGTTACTTTATCTCTTCCCTCCCTTACGGCGCTGAACATGATTGGCTCGTCTTGATTTAAGTGCTTTAATTATAAAGAGTTATGTCAGCTTAACACATGTAACATGATTAAATGGATTTTTGAGCACTGTAAGAACGTCCGGCACCACCATTGAAGCTCCAAAACCACAATTTTAGGTGGAGTACGCACCACCATGGCAACGAAAATTCCACCGCTTCTGGAGCTTGCGATTAAAACCCTCGTCAAAAACGGATTGTCGGTCTCAACCAAATCGTACCGACCAGACCGCCTCAAAGACTGTCGGGTCAAAAGTTGCCTGTATTTGATTTGTGTACGTCCGGTTTACTTTGGCTGAAACGAGCGCAACGAGTCCGAGACTTTGAAGATAAGACAGGTTGGTATAGTAGTGCATGTAACTAAACGGCTCTTCCTTGTACTGACTGCTGATCTTGCAGTATTCGCGGTACACATCTTTTACGTATCCATCTGTTCTGGTAATGGCGGCTTTAAGGATCAGAAGATTCTTATCATTTAAATCATTGATGATATCGACCACAATATCGCGGCGTGCTTTTTCAAATGTTTGGGCAAGTGGGATTTTTGGTTCTATCGCCCATCGATAAAGCGTCTTAATGGCAACCCTGATATCGGAGTTGGTATTTTTGACAGTCATGGCGGCAATTTCGTTTATGGTAGTTACGGGCATGAAAGTGAGACCATGTTTTGATCGATCCGTAAGTATGTGCTGTATTTCAATTGCATTATAGCTTCTAAAATGAATTATTTCAGGCTGGAGCGTGCTCCTTGTGCTCTCGTCAAGCTGGTTTAAAAACTTTGGATTATTGCTCAAAAGCACTACCATGTAGTTATTCGGTGAGCGGCTTACCAAGTACAGGATATCTTTATGCCGGTCTCTTTCACTGATCATATCCACTTCATCAAGAATAAAGACGGTCTTTGATTTAAACGAACCGGTACAACGCTGCCAGAGTTCATCTAAACTGAATCCGCGGGGTTCAACCTTAAGCAAGGACGCCAGGATTTTAAAGCTGGTATTGTGCTGCCGGCAATTAACGTAGGCAAAGGCAAGTTTTCTCTGCGGAGAAAGGGCATTGATCAGATACTTTGCCATCACACTTTTCCCCGATCCGCGGCAACCCAAAATAAGTACATTATTAGCAATGCCGGTCTGCTGGTAACGCAATAAGGCGTCAATGATAGGTTTTACCTCCTCACGCATAAGCGGTTTGGGCGGAATGTAGTTGAAATCAAAGACACTAAAATCCCTAATACGAGAGCTGCTTTTCGACAAATGCTGCTGTTTTTCCTTGAGATACTGTTCGATATCCATGCCACGCTTAAACCTCACTGTACGTATAAACCGGGGTAGTATATAAACTTTACGACGAGCTGACTAATCATGGCCAATCGATGCATCGTTTATTATGGACGATTAATTCGGTTTGGTCGGCTAGATTAGTCGGTAGTGACGACGAGAATCAGTTTACGTTGAGGAATCTATCGACCTTGAGACCGTCTTTGAGCTTGAATCTGTTGCGGTTAGTGTTATCGATGGTCCGCTCAAAAAGATCGGCTTTCATGCCTAATTGATGCATCTGATTTTTAATGGTATTGGCCGATTTATTCAACACCTTGGCAATATCGACATATGACAGCGCCATGCCGTGATTTTCAAAGAACAATGAAAGTATCCTTTTTTCCTGGGGCGAGAAGCTGTCAATATTATGCCGCTGAGGCACAGAATACATGGGCGGATTAGTCGTTATAGGCAGACTAGTCGGCAGGATTGGTCGGCTAACCGGAGACAATTCTTTTTGTAGCGTGGCCGTCGGCACCGTGAGACGCTGCTCCAAACTTGCCAGTTTTGTGGTATGGTCATCTATTAAACGCTTGTGTTCGGTAAGTTCGCCGCTATGGCGGTCAATCATGGTCCTCATCTCAGCAAGGTCTTTCCTGAAGTGCCGGAAATTATCGCGGCTTGCACGCATGATTTCATCGATCCTTGTCGTTCGAGTCGGCATACTTTTATGCCTCCGCGATGGTGCTTTTCGCTTCCGTACTAAAAAATCAAACAGGCCCATTTTCAAAAGAGTGTCCGGCCATAGCCGGCAAAGTTAAAACGGCCAGACGCTTCGAGACCGCGCACTTGACTTTCGAGTTCCAAAAGTCGATGCCGTAGATACTGCCTCCGATCGGTTGGTATAAATGTTCGTGTATTGTTGAGGATACTCCTAAAGTCCGCCAGTGTTGCCGTAAATCGCGAATACTCATTCCGCAAATCTTCTTCCACACGGTTATCGAAAACAAATGATGGCGGCAGACCTGGCTGCCTTTCGGCGAGGTTGAGCTGCCGCCATGCTAATAAAGCTTTTATCTTTTGAAAAGAGTTCTGCAACTTACGCAACATTTCTGCCGTTTCTACTGCTGCCATGAAAAATTAACGTGTGCACAGTATAAAAACCTTACTATTGCCGCTTACATGTACATGTCATCGTTATTATCAAGGTCTTTCCAGCTTATGGCGTCAGGATCATATTCATAATCGCCATCTTCATCATTCGTATGAGATTCATGCAAATGGTCGAGAATCCTGTTGACGACACGGCGTATGGCCCTGGTGTTTTCGCAGATTTCTTCGAGTGTTCTGACACTCTTTTCACAATGGTTATTTAAGTTTTCTTCTGATGACATATTTTGGCAATGGGTATGAAATTCAATGGGAGGCCTTTGCCAAGGCCTCCCACCGATTTGATCACGGTACCCCATAGGGAAATGTACGGTTGGTCATTTGATTAGTCGCTTGCGATAGCTGCTTAGTCTGGCTTAGTCGCTTGCCTGCAGTAGCAGCTCGGGCAGATCAAAGAGGATTTCCCAGCTGGTCAGTTGGTTAGTCGCCTATTTTTGTGCCTAATCACGACTAAGCACCCGATTACTCTGCTTGGTCGCTGGTGTATTTATGCCGTGGTTACTTCTTTATGGCATGGATTGGACCCTCTTGGCAGAAAAGGCAGTCAACGGATTGAACAGACTATTGCCGCTGTGAGTGCAGACAGATTATATATCCGTTGAACTTCGGCAGAGCTACCGCTAAATGGTGATGAAAACCGCGGCCAGAAAATGCGGCCGCGGGGAAAAAATGGGAGAAGTCACCTTCCCCCACCTACATTTAGCTCCGAAGCCAGGAGATTCAACTGAATATCACAATCAATAGGCAATTGTCTCAGATATCGGGTAAATTGTGCCAGCATCAGGCCGGCAGCGATATTGGCACAGTAAATGGTGGTTTTAGCTGTGCACGGGCCGACAAAGGCCTCTCCTGAACCAAATAAAGTACTTGGGTAATGCTTTCGTGATGTGGAATCGCAGGCAGCCAATATTCTCAATACCTCGGCGCTCATTCTGCCGTCACAAAAGAAATTTACTTTGTCTTTTACGGCATCCCAGATTAGTCGTCTGGTCTCGATCTGGTCGACCGCACAGAAAACAACATTGCCGATTTTTATACTCCTGCGGAAACGTTCTTTGATTTCATGAACTTCAAGGTGGTGATTGATGTTCTGACAAAGGTCTGCCGTAGCATTCACTTTGTGTCTGCCAATGTCATCCTCAAAATACCCCTGGCTTGCCAGATTGCTTTCTTCGACTATATCGAAGTCAATAAGTTGCAACCAAGGTATTCCAATTGCGGCAAGCTGTGATGCCACCTGTCGACCAATCGCACCGATACCTATGACTGTCGCCTTACACATAGCAATCTTGTCAGCAGGTACGATATCCTTTTGCCGGCTATACCTTTCTTGAAGCGAGTCTGTATTCATATAAACATCACCTCCCCATCGTTCCATAAATCAGGTCTGTTAGCCAGTTCATCCAGTACAATCTGCCGCTCTATAGGGTCCAGCTTCTCAAGCTCGCCGACGAAGTCATATGACCTGTCACTGGCCGGAATATACTTCAATCCGGTCGTTTCCCCTGTTAAGAGGTCAAAATCGTCGAGCCATGTTACATGGCTTACATTGGCTTGGTATTCCTCGTCCCAGAGTTTGTGGTCGCTTGGCCCAAAGGCCTGACTGTAATCTACCTCAACGGGGATTATTATCTCGCCCTTTGGCCCTACGTTGAAGCTCAGCTTGGCATAGGTCCTATTGTTTTCGGCAAGGATAAACATCAATGCCCAGTTGCACTTGCCAAACACCCTGTCAAACGTTGTCTCATCCTGGCCGCTCGGCTCAGGCGAATCTCCCGGATGCGTATGCAGCCAGATTCTTGCGAACTGCTCTGGTTTTCTGCCGAGATCGACCTGTGTCTCAAAAAAGTCGGCAACTGCAATATCATCGAATTTAACACTTATTGAGGTTACTTCCTGCTTTACTGTGATGAACTCTTGCACATTCAGAAGGTCATCAACTTCTGTTATGGCAAAGCCGCCAACTTCATTTTCCGTTTTATCCCGGAAGTACGCCAGTTTCGCCCAGGCTGCAGGATTGAATCTCAAGGCCAACCGGCTTCTCTCCTTCGGTAGTAGAATTGACTTCTTTGGGAGCTGTATCAGGCTGGTTTGAGTTTGTGCATTGACTGTTTGTTGAGATGGGTTCGTTTCGCTGTTCATTTTCAACCTCGCTTTCCTGGCAATCTTTACAAATAGTTCCTTCCATACAGGACTTGCAGCAATAAGAGCCGCATTCTGAACAAGTCCTGACACAATTAGGGCAAACCGAGTCATCGCAGATTGAGCAACTTGTCACACAACCCGAGCAGACAGTTTCATCACATTCATGGCAGCACAAACTGCATTCCTCGCAGTAATCCCTATCGCAAAAGCCGCAGAAATAGCAGTTGTCGCTTCCACAGGTGTAGCCACAGTTGTAGCAGGAGATGCCTTCCCATTCGGAAAGAGCAACATAAGGACTATCAGCGCTGTAGGTATTCAAAATACTCTTAACGAGCGTGAAAAAATCATACAGTCGGCCATCCTCAAGCGAAGCCCTTACTGCGGCTGAGCCATCTCCCTCGCAAAGTTGTTCGTTGCTGACATGAGGATGTGTGACCTCTTCTGATGTGGCGGCAGGATGCGGATCGAGGGCAATAACGTGATATGCGGGAGATGTGTAGAGCTTTGACAGCATCGCCAATCTCAGTTGAATCTTAAATGACCCAAGGTATATCTCTTCCAATGTTATTGGCTCGGTTTCAACAGAGATGGTCCCTTCAGCCAAATTAATCTCAACTTCTTCAAATTCCTGCATCAGCTGCTCAAGCTCATTGCCTAACTCCGAAAGCATGGGAACCTTTTTTCGGGGTAGGTCCACAAGTTGTTGAACATGCGATGTCGAATGTGTTACATCATTAAGTATCCTGCTCAAGTTATTACAGCATTCCTCCGCAGAAGAATTCCAGCCTCGGGTCAGGGATTCCCGCATCAGTTTTGATTTGGCTTGTAGCTCTTCCATCTTGTCGAGAAGCTTCTCAATCCGGTTGAGCACCTCGGCATAATGGTTGTTTCTCAATTTGGTCAGCGTGTCCTGGATTCTATTGGCTATTCGAATAAGGTTTTTGTTGTATTCCATATCAAAACCCTTTCATAAAAAAGAAAAGGGCATCTACCCATCACTAAGATAAGCAGATGCCCCTGGTTTGTTACTAACGGTTGGAGCTTAAACTGCCGCCCCTTCTATTTTGGTTGGCGTGATTGTTATCCTGTCGCCATCCCGCAGGACGTAATCGCGTGAGACCGGCTGACGATTGACCCTTATCGTGTAGTCCTCAGCATTCTGACCGGACATCTTGATTGAGAAGAACTGCTCAACAGTTGTGTTCTCGGCTATATCTATATAATCTGCAAAGCCGCCGCCATCGTTGTTAATGAAAAGTAGTCTCATGGTATTTTCCTTTCGATTTAATATGGTTAATGTTTATTGGTTTGGTGACATTGAAACATTCATGCAGCCGATTAAGCAGGTGGGCTGCGCGCAGAGTATCCCTCTTGTCTCATCAGTATTTCCTTTCAATTTTGGGATTACAAATGGTTTGGTTACTTGTTAAATTAGACGTGATTCAATAACAAAAGCTATTGGCCATTCGGGCTGTCAATAAAGACATCCGACAGTGTGAACTCTTCGATGATCTCGCTGCCACACTTGTTGCATCTGTAATGCATTTGCACAGCTTCGATGTCTAAGAAATCCTTCTTGAGTAGCTCCCGTTCATCGCAGCCGGCACCACAATTAGGACATTTGTCACTAACCGCGGGTATGGCCAGTTTGACAGCGGTATCAAGAACTTCTCTGCAGGATTTCAGCTTCTGCATAGCCGACATCAGGTTTGCATCGCCGAGATTTCTTAATAATCTCATTGCTGTTTTACAGGCATTTCTTAGCCCTGTGTTGACCTCTCTAACAGCCAGAAGTTCGTTTTCTACAAACCTTTTTGCTGCCAGCTTTGTATTGAAAGACCCTGCCACGTAAGGTTCATCTACATCCTCATAATGGTCTTTATCCTCATCGATTTCCTCGATGTGTATCCATATCTTGTAAATCATTTGCGGGCCTCCCTTAAAACTCTTGTCAGATATACGATTTCCTCTGCAAACTGCCTGGATTGCTCACCGCCGACATTGAGACAACTCAGAATGTATTCACAGGCCCGCATTAACGCCTTACACTTCTTGCATGGCAGTTTTCTGGGCATCGTGCCGACTTGGCTCAGTTCACATCGACAAGGCCTTCGTTTAAGCATTGCCGCAGCTTCTGCCTTAATAGTGCTCCATTTCTCCTGCTCAGTCGCGGCCAATACCTTGGAATACTGATCTCCAAACTTAATCAGCGACTCATAGGCAAATTTGTTACCTTGCTTCTTTGATTCGATGCTGGCATCCATGCACCTGGCATTCCATAGTCCGCCGTTCATATAGCCGGTAAATATCTTTCGGCCTTGTTCGGCAAGGTATTCTGCAGCCGCACAGTAAGCATCCTCAGACAGGTCAATCCGAATCATGCTGCCCTTACCATCAATCACATCCAATACAGGCCGCATAGAGTCAGGGTCTGCCATGAGTTCATAGGCATATTCAGCAGCTTTCTGATGGCTGTCGCCATTCACGTCGATTGTGTAAACGATGCGGAATAGGGGCTTGCTGCCATGGTCTTTAGGGGGAGGCTCTATTAGATAATCCTTACTGGTCATTCTCTCACCTCGCTGAACATCTCGGGTGCGATTTCTTCAAACGTCTTTGGCTTAAAGTGCAGGTCTCGCTCAATCGGAAACCCCATTGGGCCTCTAACTTCTTCAAGCTCACTGAGTACAAAATATCCAAACTCCTTTTCGTGGCCATCAACCAGGCCGAAGAATCGAAAATCCACTTCCTTGCCTGACTCATCCAAAACAGACTCGCCCTCAGTTGCATACCATGTCCATGAACTGCTTGGGGTAAAGAACTTTACATAAACAATTGCCTTACTGCCTTTGCCATCCTGTGCATATAGAGGAGGCAGTGTTTCACGTATCTCTTTAGGCAAAAGCTTCATCCCTCTTAGCTTGTCATTGGCAATTACCTTCTTTGCATGTTCTACTGCTATAGTATCGCCTATCGTAATCGCCTGTTTTTCAGAAATGCCAAGACTAGATGCCAGTCCACATAGAAAGCTAGCCATGTTCCCGGCTTGTTCTCTCCTGCTGACTGGGTCAGATTCAAGGGCTGGTATCGGAGTCCCGACTACCTCAATCTGGAGAGGTTCAAGTTCTATAACAACCCTGCCATTTTCATTTGAGTACCACTCGATATACGGGTAATCCACATAATCTTTCGGTGGCAGGCCTGCTGTTATATCTCCTGTCTTGCCTGTCTGATGCGATGCCAGACCATCCATATACCCTTGTGCTTCATCACTGTCCGCGTCAGCGTCATTGCAGAAGTGAATCTTCGCTCCACGAATGTCCCGGTGGAAGTTCCCCTCCAAATCAAAGGTCACTTTGTCCTTTTTGCCGGCAAACTTCATCCATCCCGTGACCTTGCCAGGATTGGTATTATCCAGTTCGCCTTCAATCAGATATTGCGTTGGTCTCCAAGCCATAATTTCACCTTGCCTTTCTTTGATAAGATGCGGTTAAAAAATAAAAGCACATCTCTCGACCAAAAGAGGTGTGCTCACAGTTTTGTTAAGGATGAAAGAATTGTGTTTTTGTGTGAACCTGTAACTGGTGGTTTTAATCGTATATATTGCTTATGGCTGAATCTTCTGTTTGTCCCGAACCTTTGTGTGTCATCAGGTATTCAAATGCCTTCTGAAGGGCTAATATGGCCTTGGGAAGGTCGTTTATACTTAGGCTGTTGGTACCTTGCCATTGGCCGCTCTTGTCCTTGTATCTGACTTCAATAACTACCTTGGGCAGTTGGATAGACTGGCCGTTCTTTTCTATGGTGTTTTGGAAGACCGATGCTCTAACAGCGCCAACTTTGAAAACAGTTTCTGGTTTTGACATTTTCCGCTTATTCCTTATCGATTGGTGATAACCTATCAGTACGATCGTAAAGACGATCTACTATTTAAACTTTTTGCTGATGCAGAATATACAAGGCCATACGAAGGCGCGTAAGAAGCGACGCTTTTTGCGTACGCTATTTGCAAGCAGACCTTCGAAATGGCCGATTGTTTTATAATCAGCATCAACGCAAAATATCGGGGAGATTCACCGCAAATCAGTTATACTTGAGGCAGTGCAATGACAATGATTGCGCTCCTTACAATGTTGAAAACTTTCAGACAGGATTAGGCATGAAGATATTCACCGTTGGTTACGGAGGCAGAAAACCTGACTAGTTTATTACCCTCTTAAAAAAGCTTGATGTGAAAATTATCGTCGATGTAAGGCTAAAACCTGAGCGAGCCTTTATGGGTGTGTATGCAAAAAGCAAAGATCAGCATAAAGGCATTCAAGGCTTGCTTGAAAAAGCGAGCATTCAATATATCTGGATTGCCGAACTGGGCAATATGTTCAGAGATATCGACGACTGGCATGAGAAATATCGACGGTATCTGGATGAAAAAGGTGATTTGGTTTGCTTGAAACTGTATGAACTAAAGATGCCGTTTTGTTTAATGTGCTGCGAAAAACATGCATCAGGTTGTCATCGCAAGCTTATCGCAGATTATCTGGTAAACAGAGGTTATGAAGTTGAGCATCTTGAATAAACGTTACAGCAGCAGCTAAGAAACATCCTGCGTGGATTGTGGCCCTTTTGAGGTATTTCGGGGTATTACGCCCGGAAAAGGCCAATCTTGAAAGGTTCTTGAGAATCGAAATTTCCAAAGGCAATGTGTTTTCCGGACAACGCTGTTTGGTAAGGTAAGCTTGTATCGGAAATTCTGTTGTCGTTGGCTGTTTGATTCTTATACCTTCAGCGTTTATTAAGATGCATAAGTATTTAAGCTTTATTGTGATAGGAGTAATATTCGAAAGGTTTAAGTAGTTCATAGATTTCACATTTGCATGGATGAACAACTTGAGAATAAATCGTCACACTATAAACAATACGAAAGATTTGGTGAGGTCATACGATATCTTAATGCCGAGGAATTATCGCTGCTATTTGATTCTATTGACAATTACACACACAAACTCATGTTCGAGGTAATCTTTGAATTGGGGTGTCGAGTGGGTGAATTTGTGCGAATTCAAGTCAAGCACTTGAATTTCGGCAGAAGCACGGTGTATTTCCCGGCAGAAAACACCAAAACTAAACATGCACGTACAAGCTATTTGCCAAAAGGTCAGATGAATGAACTCAGGAGCATACTCAAACAAAAATCTATTATTTCCAAGCGAAGTGATCATGTTCAAAAATCGGAAGCCTACCTATTTCACCCAGGAAGACGCTGGAACGAGCATTATACCGAAAACAGGATACGTCAGATATTTCAAAAATACATCGCAAAGGCGAATCTGCAGCAGGTGTACGGCAAAGATACAAAAGGGAGAAATCTCAAAATGTTCACGGTGCACAGTTTGAGGCATAGCCATATTCACCGGCACGTCATAGATTATGGTATCCCGCTGCCAATCGTGCAAAAGCAAGTCGGCCATAGGAGCCTCAAAACGACCTCGGTATATCTTTCTCCTTCTTCTGAAACTATTGCACAGGCATACCAGGCTGCACATGAAAAAGATAAATCGTCCAACATCAGATATCATGGGCAAATTCTTGAAAACCCAAAATATGATCACTGAAATGCGGCAGCCATAAACCGGCAATTCGGAATTTCAATGCAAGTCTCACTGTTCGGCAATATTCATAGGCATTTGCAGGCTGACAGATTGTTCTTTTGGGCACAAATGTGAAGAAACACGATAAAATCATGCTCTTTCACCGCATCAAAAGACCCGGAAAAATGGCCAAATTGTCAAATGTGAAATTTTTTCAAAAACCAGGCCTTTGCCGCCGTTTTCGTGACCTGATAACTTATAACTATGTGGTCAGGTTGCACGCATCGCCTGTCAACCCCCGAAAGCTATTCTTGCCCTGAGGTAGTAGCAATGGAATTGCAACAATGTATTCTTTTCTGTCTATTATCATAAAATTACCTAAGGCTAGGTGGCCTACTTTGCTCCTTTTCGGCTGTTACAGGAACGGCACATTAACCTGGCATTCTCTACACGGCTAAGGCCGCCTCTAGTATGAGCAATGACATGGTCAATTGTAAAATCATCCCATGTCAATTTTCTATGACACGATACGCATTTTTTGGCAACGTCCGTATTCCAGAGAATTCGTCGCTGTTCTGGTGAAAAGCTGCGTTTGCTGTCTTTCGACTCAAAAATCGGTTCGAGAAGCCCTCGCAGTATCTTTGCTCTTCGTTCTCTCGTTGCAGCACTGTCTGTATCTCCCTGAACTGTGAGCAAGTAATCAGAGTATGGTGGCCTTGGCCTAAAATCTTTGGCATGTCGATACTTGTCACGAAGTTCGTCCACTCCGGTTGAAAGTTTTCTCAAAAGCGCAAATGCCATTTTATTGCGGCGTCTGTCGCTAAGGACCAAGCCATGTTGCTGCATATCCCATACAACTATAAATAGCGAGTAGAATTCAGCAGTGTTTTTAAGACGAGTCTGTTTCAAGTCAGGGAGCATTTTTTTTACTAGATTCAGCGTTTTCACGAACTCTCGTGCTATCCGGTGCAGCGTATTACCATTGATTTCATCATTGCTGATAGCTCTATCCAGGGCGGTCTTCTTATTGATAATTCCTCCCTTGTGAATTGACATGAGTAGTTCTGAAAATAGCTCCGTTCCTTTCATGCGGTCAATCTGGGCACGCGACAGAATTTTGTATTCCAACAAATATCTTTTAAATTTATGCGTCAACCGCTCAGCCTCTTTCAGAAAAGAGCTGTCATAGAACTTGGCATGACGTTTTTCACCCGAAGTCAATCTTTTACCCGTCGAATTTATCCGCACAAACAAATCTATAATCTCAGCCAACTCTCCATAAACCTCAATTGTTTGAATCCTGCACCGCTCAAATTCGTGCCGGATAGCCGAATGATGCCGTTTAATTTCGTTCCAATTCCACCATCTTAATCCATCTTCATCCAAATCCAATTTCACATCAAACCAGTCTTTTTTGAAATCCTTTACCCCTAAGAACATAAACAGAGTCTCAAGACGCTGCTTTCCGTCTATAACATCATAAACCGGCTTGCCTCTGCAATCTCGACAGTATAAAAAGATGTTTGGCAACGGATAACCGGCCACTATAGATTGAATTAACCGTTGTCTATCCCGCCAGCTCCATACAGACTTTCGTTGGAATCCTGGCTTCAGATTTATTTGGCCATGTTGATACAAGAGAACTATATCATTAATTGGTTTGGTAAGCGGCTCATACTTTAGCGTCATATGCGTTTTCTCCTACCCCCGACTTTATCTTCTACGTCGGTCTAATGAATCCATCTTATTCAGCCCATACATTAACTAAAAGTTCGGCCTGATTTAGGATAGCACCTTAATTGCTGGAACAATAGATGGTTTTAAGGCGATTACTTGCATGGTTATAAATCAAGTCAAAGATACGCCCGCTTTTCTGCTTGAAAACTTCTCTTCCATACGATTCCGGCAGCTCTTTGTCTAAGATTTCTTCTATGGTCGCTTGAACTCTTTGGCGACTTTGACCGTCTTTAAACCAGTCCTGAACCAATACCCTCGGCCTTTCTTCAATGAGCCGACGCAGCAGATTTTTTGCCGCGTTCTTTACTTTGATTTCTTCGGCTTTTGTCATCTTATCTTTTTTCAGGATATCGTACAACTCAAGCTCGTCTTCGGTGAGCCCTTCTTTGATGTGCCGTTCATCCTCTTCTTTCAATCCTTCTGCATACTTCACAAGTTCATTAAAATAATTCTCGGTTGCTGTTCCGCCTGCATTATATTTATTTATTATCTCCTGAAGTTTTTCAGCGAAATTTGCCCGGGTGGTATTTTCTTTCAGCATCTCCTCAAGTTTTTTTACGATAAACTCTCGAAGACTGGCTATCTCAATATTTTTAAATTCCTTCTGCTTGAACTCTTCCTTGAGCTTATCAAAGTCAATCTTGCTCAGATCAAGGATTTTGCCTTTTTGAACTATTTGAAATTCCGGCCGTGATTCTTTTGCAAATATTCCCTGGTTTGAAGTAATAATGCTTTGATCCAGCAACTCGCCAATCCGCTGTTTTACTTCATCAATATCTTTTTGGCCGATGATACTATCCACCACGCCGCGCAGGTATTGGAAAACGGCGATCATTGGCCGGAAATGACCTTCAAGTATTTCCGGCTTAGAGGCCTCGTACAAAGACGAAATGGTGTTTTCGTATACCTTGAACTCTTTCCAGTATTCGTCCTTTTCAAGCAACTTGTCGGCAAATGACTGAAAGATTCCGACCTTACTGAATGTTCCGCCTGTTTCAATCGCCTCGTTTAAATGAATATCAAGGGACTCACAAAAAGCTGTACCCTGCAAAAGCGCATCATCCAGCAATATGAAAAGATTCGATTTGTCTTGAACTGGCTTTTCCTTGTCATCACCGGTCGCATAATTCTTTAGTGCCTCCTGCATATTGCGGAAGACATTGTAATAGTCAACAATCTCGCCGTTTGCTTTGGTAATTCCGTTGATAGTATGCGAAGTCACGCGGTTAGCCCGCGCGATGGTCTGCATAAGCGTGTGGTCCTTCATCGGCTTATCAAGATACAACGTCGAAACCGTCGGGGCGTCAAAGCCAGTTAGCCACATAGCGCACACAAAAACAAGCTGGAGTTTGTCATTCGGGTCTTTGAAACGATATTCTATATCATGGCCGTTTTTGTCGATCTCGTTGATCTTTTTGCGGTGAGGTTTGATATCCAGCCCCTGCTTTGCAAATCGCTCCTCTTCACCGGCATCTTCACTGACAACAACCGCCATTTCGACAGAACGCATGTAATCCAATATCTTCTGTAACTTTTGCTTTTCAAATTCATTCTTTGTCTTGCCTATTTCACCGACAAGGCTTTTGATTGCATCTTTCCAGTGTTTTTGAACCTTATCGAACATTTTGACGCAAGTGAATTTATCAACTGAAATGACCATTCCCTTGCCAAGATAGCCTCGTCTGGGGAAATGATATACAATGTCTTTGGCAATTTTTTCCAGACGATCATCACGTTTGATAACTTCCAGTTCTGTGCTGAATTCTGTTTCCAGTTTTTCCTGTGCCTGCTCGTCTAAGTTTTCATCTTCAAGTATCTGATAAAATTCATCGCTCAGGTTTTCGTTCTGAATCAGAACCTCAGGAACCCGCTTCTGATAAAAGAGTCGGACAGTTGCGCCATCATCAGTTGACTGTACAAAGTTGTACTCGCTTACATAATCGCCGAACCATGCGTTGGTCTTTCTCTCTTTGCCAAGCAGCGGTGTGCCGGTAAATGCAAAATACTGGGCATGGGGTAATCCTGTTCGCATATTCTCGGCAAGCGATTTGTACTGGGTCCGATGCGCTTCATCCACAATAACGATAATGTCATCACGATTTGAAAGGAGCGGATACTCTTTGCCTTTGTCCCATCGGAATTTTTGTATAAGAGTAAAAACGATGCGCATATTGCGCCCGAGGAAATCTCGCATTTCTGATGAATCCTTCGGACGAGCGGCTTCGTTTTTGTTGACTGTGCCTGTTTCTAAGAAATTGCGGTAAATCTGTCCATCAAGGTCTTCCCGGTCTGTAACAATAACAAAAGTGTAATTGCCGGTAAACTTGTGGAAAACCTTGCGGGAAAGGAATATCATCGAAAAACTTTTTCCGGAACCCTGTGTATGCCAAAAAACGCCAAGCTTTCCTTTTTTGGCATCCCCCTGTTTTAAAGATTCAATGGCCTTGTTTACGCCGATGAACTGGTGGTTCTGAGCGACAATTTTCGCGGTGTCTTTGTGATAGAGAATGAAGTTCTCGATATAATCTAATAGTCGTTCTTTACTGAAGATACCGTTAATAAGCCGCTCAATGCTTGTACCTTCTCTTTCTATCTTCTTTCGGTCAACCTTTTCCCGTTCATCATCGGCACGCAGCCAGTTGAAGAAAAATTCCCAGCCTGCGGTAAAACTGCCAACCTTGGTTTCAATGGCATTGCAAAGAACGCAAAACGCGTTATATTGAAAAAGCGGCGGAATATCCTGCTTGTAATTGGTCAGGTTGTCATCATAAGCGTTTCGAACTTTGACATTGGAATTTTTGAGTTCGATAAACACTAACGGCAAACCGTTGATGTAAATGAGAATATCAGGCCGCCTTGGATAGCGTTCTCCTTTAATCCAAAGCTGGGTTACAGCGCAGAAGTCATTGACCTCGGGATTATCAAAATCAATCACCCGCACCGTACCAGGTTCGGTTTTACCAGTTTTCCCTTCATACTCAACAGGAATACCGTTGCGGATAAGCCCGTAAACCTCTTTATTCGCCAGAATAGGCGACATGGCATAGCGTCGGGAAGTGAGCGTTTCAAGGGCCTGTTCGATAGCCGATTCAGGGATTGAGGGATTGAGTTTGACTGCGTATTCTTTAAGAATATCGAGAAAAACAACTTCTTCTTTATTCGCACGCTTGGAGCGGTCGTTTGGATTGTCTGCATCCTGTGTGAAACAATTTAGAGTGCGATACTTGAACTTATCTTTGAGAAGTTTAACCGCCGCTTTCTCAATTTGGTCTTCAGAGATGAAATTAGGCACAGGCGATTTCCTCCTGCATAGAGGCCGGAAAGCGAATGTTCATTTTTTCCACATCAATCTTGCCGCTCATCAATCGGGAAATAAGCCGGTCTCTTGTGGAGATTAACTTCTCCAAAGATTGAATAAGTAAAGTAATTTGCTTATCAATTTTTGATGCGATCTCGTCATACTTTTCAATCAATGCGTGATCGGGTTGAAAAACTGGAAACTTGGCGAGCTCATCTTTCCCGACCGCGTTAAAAATTGCACCGTTCCCGATGATATCTTCATTAGCAAACACAACTTTCAATAAATAAAATAAATAGGAGTTAAATCCCTCTCTGTGCTTAATCGCAGCCAAACCCCGCCCGATTATCATATCGCAATCGGTCATGTTTAATCTTCCCACAGGCGCTCTAACACTGAACAAAATATCGCCTTTTTGGGCTTTTCTGCCATCTGAGCTGCAATAGACCATCTTTTTAGGAAATCTATTGCCATAGGTACCAACGCCCTGATTAAAAGGCAATCCGTCACCGGTTTCGTTATAAAACTCAGACTTTGGGCTTTGCCCCATCACAAAGATTGCTATGTCCCCCATCCTCTTTATTTCCCACCCATCCGGCACGCCTTTGGTAATTTTTATTTTTTTATGTCCGGGGAAACGCAGGCGCACGAACCATTCACGATAAAGCTCCTCAGCCATCCTTTCCAGAATGGCGATGCGGCGGTTGTTGTTTTCGATCAAGTTGTTGTAGGCAGACAACACCGCGGCGATTTTGCGTTGGATGGGCAGAGGGGGAAGAGAGAGTTTGAGTTCTTTTGCCGTAGTTATATTAAAATGCTGTTGAGCAGCACCAACCAACCGACCGCCAACAAGGTTTTGTCCGAATACCGAATTGAATATGTAACAAAGGTATTGAGCATTGACTTTTGCCCCCGGCCTGATAATCACTAAGTCGCTGCAATTGCAAACTGACAACGAATGTGGAATAACCGCAGCAGTTCCTGGATAGCCAGTTCTTACGATTGCCAAATCTCCTGGGCAGAGCTTAGATTTTTTCAACTTCTCATTAAATGTTTCGTCTATATATACAAGGTTATCCAAGGAAATATTGTAAGGCTTAATATTTTGAGAACGTAGAAAGGGGATACCATGACTTTTATATTGTTCTGCCATAGACCCAACGTGGCCAACAGTGATTTTTTCGCATACATCTTTTAACTTGGCAATTTGCAACCCTTTCATTCTTCCCCCGCGATTTGCTTGATATTGTGACCAATAACTCCTTCCAGTTCGCGGGCGTCGGTATTGAGTTTTGTCAGCTCCTCATTCATAGAAAGCACTTCATCAATAAACTCTTCTTCAGTCTTGCCGTCTTCTTCGATAACAACACCCACATAACGGCCGGGGTTTAGGGAATATTCTTGTTCTCTGATATCATTCATGCTCGCAAGCTTACACAGACCGGTCACATCTTCATATTTCGCTTCAGGGAACCGTTCCTGCAACCATGAGACATGCGGGAAGTAATATTCAGTTTCTTTAACCTTTTTATGCAATTGTTCCAGTTCGGCCTTAAGAGTTTTCAGGTCCTTGCCTGTTTTCTGCTCCTTCTCAATGTGACGGACCTTTTTATCTACTTCTTTGAGGAGTTCATGTAAGGTGGCAAAGAACGGGTGCACGGTTTCGTTGAGCTTACGCTGCTTTTTGTTTGCCTCATCTACCTTGGCAGGATTTGCTTCTTTTTTGTAGTTGATGTAGGCCGATTCAAGTTTATCCACACCTGCAAGGGATTTATCAAAATCCGGCAGGTCTTTGCCATTATAAGATTTCAGAAATTCCGTTACTCTTTTTGCGACCTGTGAAAGGACCGGACGATTTTCGGCAAGGCGTTTGAATCCTTCAGCAAAATAGCGGTGAACCAATTCGGTAAAGGCCTCCCTGTTCCCCCGATGTAAACGACTAATAATTGCAATGTCTTGTATCTGCTCATCGGAAAATTCGCGATGTGCCTTGTCAATATGAGTGAAGATATTTCTCGCGTCAATAAAAAGAATCTTGTCGTCGGCTTTGGCTTTATCGAAAAACCAAAGCGTCGCAGGAAGCGTTACAGTATAAAACATATTCGACGGAATGGTAATCATTCCGTAAATCAGATTTTTTTCAATCAAGGTCTTGCGGATATCCGCTTCGCTATGCCTTGCATCAGAGGCCGAGTTTGCCATAACAAGAGCAGCGCGACCTTTGGGTCTCAGCGATGTCGCAAAGAGATTGATCCAGAGATAGTTGCCATTGGGTACGGTGATCGCACCCTTATCTTTCTTTTTGGCCTTCGTTTTGTTGCGAGGGATACCATAAGTGTTAAATCGTTTGTCGCTTTCTACTTTGGCAAGATTTACATCGTCCACATTAAACGGTGGATTAGCGAGGACATAATCAAACTTGCCGAAACTGCCGAAGAGGTCTTCGTAATATGTATTCGCCTGTTTGATTTCCCCGCGCAGTCCATTTACCGCAATGTTCATCTTGGCAAGTTTTACGGTTTCGAGCGTCTTTTCCTGCCCATAGACGAAGAGGCTGGTATCTTCTTTTTCTGTTTTGTGTCCTTCAATGAATTGTGCTGACTGGACAAACATACCACCCGAACCGCAGGCCGGGTCAAACACCGTGCCATTATGCGGCTCAATAATCTCTACCATGAGGCGAACAACCGAGCGAGGAGTAAAAAACTCGCCGCCACCTTGGCCTTCGGCCATGGCAAAATTTCCAAGAAAGTATTCATAAATCTGCCCGAACATATCACCGGTGGCGTCTTTGGGGATATCGGCGAAATTCTTTAAAAGCTGTTTGGGAATCGTTCTATATTCCGGCTTTCTTACTAACCGGAAGTATTCATCAAGCGGAAGCGTGTTTTTCAGTTCCGGCTTGTATTCCTCGATTAACTGCATAGCTTTTTTGATGGCTGTGGCAAAATCTTTTTTCTCGGGAAGATTTAAAAGATAATCATAGCGGGCTTCCGGCGGCAGATAAAAGCCGCATTTTTCAATTGCGATTTCATGGATAGGCCGCTCTCGCCGTTTGCCTTTGAGCTTTTCAAATTCGGCGATGATTTCCGCTTCAAACGAGGTGTATTTGTTATCCGCAAAACGCAAAAAGATAAGCCCAAGGACGGGCGTTGAATATTCCGAGGACTTCAAGTCGGAGTTAGCACGAAGGGTATCAGCGGTCTGCCAGAGGGTTGCTTCAAGTTTCTTCAATTCTTCTTTAGTCATATTTACGTTCTAACCCAGAAGTCCCTTTCCTCAGTGTGTTTAGCCACTTACCTCTCCATCAAAACTTCAAAAGATTACCACCATTCTCTGCTAACCGCCCTTAACTGTCAAGATTACGCTTTCTCACTCCTAGTACGCAGCATATGAAGCTTTCACAGCAAGGTCGCTAACCGAATCTCTGTCATCTACGTCCTTATCATCTAACGATTTGCATCAACAGCTGGGGCTTTCTTGGAATTGGATACAGGTTTCTCAGCCATAGGCCATTAGTTTAAGCCCTATCAGATAATTTGCAAGAGGCCGCTGGCGAAAAAGCTTGTCTTCTATCGTCGCTTGTTGTTATACTACCACCTTAAGGCCTGAAGCAAAGATTCACACCTTTGTCCGTCAACATTGCCGTCCGGAAGATGTCTTTGAACCGGTTTATGCAGACCCATACAGTCACTGTTTGGCTCTTAAAGGAGATGAACATGGGTATCAATGAGACAATGAAACCCTTAAGTTTTTGGGGACACTTCGAGGAAACTGCATTAGAAACGAGTTTTAATTCCAGTAATGTTTCTAGTACACAAACAAGGCAACGCGAAGAACCTGATCAACGAAATGTGTATGTCTCGGCGGGCACGCTTACTGAGACAAGGACAAGAGAAGAGGCAGATCAAGATGTTGGAAACAAACATTATTGTGCAATTCCAACGCGCATTTCCTGCGGGACCGAGACACAAACATTTGCAAGAGAAGAACCGGAACAGGATGTTGGAAACAAACAGTATTGTGCAATTCCAACACATATTTCCTGTGGAACCAAAACGCTAACTGAACAACGAGAGGAGCATGAACAAGATGAAAGCAGTAATAAACATGTTGCAATCCCTGTGAATGCAAGAGCGCAAACATGAGTGCGGAGCACATTCTAGTTCTAACAAATTCTTTAGATGTCACTTCCGATTATCTTTGCTCTAGATTTAAGCAAGAAGGAATCTGTTTTTCTCGATTTAACACCGATAAGGATTGCCGGATAGCTACATTCCTATATAAGTCAGGAAGCCTCAATCTTAAATGGTCCAAAAACATTCTCAAACCTGAGCAAATAACAACCGTTGTGCTTCGACGACCTAAACCTGTGGAAATACACAAGAATGGAAACGTATATTCTGAGAGGCACACTGCTGGTGAATGGTCAGAGGTTTTAGAGGGGTTTCTCGCTCATATAGATGAAAGAAATTGGATTAACCATCCAGCAAGGAATAGTGGATCAAGCCATAAAATTGAGCAGCTTAGCCGTTCAAAAAGGCATGGTTTAAATATTCCACGAACACTTGTAACTAATAATGCTCGTGAAGCCGAGAAATTTGTTTCTTCTAAAAAAAATGGCGTAATCGTGAAACCGCTATCTAGTGGATTTATTGAAAGAGCAAGCCCAGAAGAAGATACTATTATTTATACTCAACAGTTCAAAAGGAATCATTACCAATTTCTAAAGGAAATAAAGTATTGTCCCGTTCTTTTTCAAGAAATGATTCCTAAAGTTATTGATGTTCGTGTGACAATACTTGACGGCATTATTGTTGCCACTGGAATAAGAGCTATTGAGAACGATGGTAGTCAACGTTTGGATATTCGACGAAACAACATGTCGGACGTGGAATATTTTCCCTTAAAGTTACCGCACGATGTATCTACATCTGTGAGGTCGCTAATTAAAAGCTACGGACTACGCTTTGCGGCTCTTGATTTTGGGGTTACAAAATCGGGAGAATGGTTTTTCTTTGAAATTAACCCTAACGGTCAATGGGCATGGCTCGATTTATATGGGAAAGCTGACATCGCGTCAGTGTTTATCAAACAATTGAAAGGAAACTAAACTTTTGAAAATTAGCGACTTCCTCTCAAAGATATTTGAATTCCTTGAAAAATACAGCAAGATTTGCTGTAAAAGAGCAACTTATGTTCTCCTATTCGTTCTGAATCCGGGACATACTTATGCCGAAGTCAAGGATGGGAAAATGCATGTCCCAGCGGACTTTAAATCTATATTTAGAAGTGATGATACAAATGCACCTCCTGACGCTGCTCGTGCATATTTCGAGGAGGAAGTCAAGAGAAGCCAAATCATTGATGAAAAAAACAAAGTGCTTTTGACCATCACAGCCTTACTGGTTGCAGCAGACGCAGTCGTTGCATCCAGCATTGAACCTAAATGGCTGATTCTTGTTCCATTAATCCCAACCATGATTTCGATATTTCTTATTCTGGTTCACTTTGGTGTTCAGTCTGTTCCTATACCAGACTACAAAAAATCTAATGAAGAATTAGCAAAATCGTATTATGATTGTATGGAAAAATATTCGCATGCTAATTGTTTTAGGGTAGGAGTATATCTTGCCTCGTGCCGCGCAGCAACTATTGGTGTTTTACTATTATTAGGTGTCTTTGTCTATTTTGCTTTTGCTGGAAATTCCTCTTCCGAAGATAAGCTTATCAGGACCATACAGAATAATACAGAACTACTAAATCGCTTACGCGGGCCGCAAGGCATTCAAGGTCCTCCTGGGCCTCAAGGGACCCCCGGTAAAGTTATTGTTATTCCTCATGCATGGCTGGAGAATGGGGCGAAGGAAGCAGAATCAAATAATAGATACTGTCAATGAATTCCGTGACAACTCAGGAATTTATCGAGGAGTCTTCCGATCATAAAAAGTCCTCGAACATAATTTCATATTTAACTATAACTTTCTCGCTTTCGGTCTTTTGCAGTAGTTCATCCAAAGCGGGCTGGCGAGGCCCCACTTAATAAAACATCCACAACAGTCTCAAAATAGTGCCACCGCATGTTGAAATCTACATCGCTTGTGATAGGTTCAGTTTCGCCCAGTTGACCTGATAATACTTAGTTTGCAGGTCGTTCGGGCCAGCGACACTACCCTCCGCTAAGAAGTACTACAATAACTTTGGCCTATTCCTTAAAAGGTAACAGTATACAGCCGACAGAAGCGAAGCTCGAATACTGGGTTAAAGCGATTAACTCTTCGGAGGAAAGCTTCCCAAGCAATACGATTTCAGTAGTTCTTTAGAGCATTCAGCGGACAGCATAAAGCGGATAGTTTGTATTTCGTCAATTTTCCACTTTCGACCGTTCTAATATCTTCCGAAGCGCATGACCATCTATAATCATCTATGCCCAACAACGATTTTTATGCTAAAAACGAGGATTCTCCACCATGCTGTGTGTAGGGTTTACCCCTTGAGAAAAGCTTCGGCACTGCGTCTGGCTTAGAGAAGCTTCTTTTTACCACTTGGTGAGAAGAAATCCTTTCTGACGGCTTGAGTCATGGGTTTGACAATTGTCTCACTACCATTATGAATTACACTATAACGGCGGACATCGGTTCGACCTCCGAAGTAATCACTGTGACTGGTGATGATTATCTGGCTTACAAGGTCCGAACCTTTATAGATGTGATGCTTGAGCTTTTCGAATACCTCTTTCTGGACTGTCGGCGAGAGGTTAATTTCAAGTTCCTCGATACCCATCATTTTCTTCTTATTGAGTACCAAGTTTGCGATTATGTAGAGAATTTGCTGATGGCCAGACCCTAATCTGCTAATTGGTAAACGCACATTTTTTTCTTTGACCATAATCTCAATATCATCCTTCTCCTTGCTAAATCCAATCTCGCCATAGGAAAAAGGCTTGCTTTCGAACATTGTCTTGATCTCCTCAAATGCCTCGTGATCGTACCGATTTAGATCTAGCATAAACAACCATTGTTTGAAAGTTTTTGGGGTAAGAGTTGGTCTGATTGTTGATGCTGGAGCCATTTGCTCGCTCGTAAGATAGCGATCAGAAGGCAACAACGCAAAAGAATCAGCCAGCAGGTCCATCAGTTTTTCGAAATTAGCGAAACGGTCTTGTTCTTTGATCGTCTTCACCTCTGGGAAAAAGCTCGTCTTGTTAGAACCGTCCATTTGAAAAACAACATAATGCTTATTAAATACCGCACGCTCCAGCAGCATTTCAGCCGAGTCATCATCTATATACTTAATCCTTCCATTCAATTGTAGAATCTTATCATGCCCGGCTTGTGCAAGAAATGGCTTAAGGTGTTTCATGATCTCTCTGAAGGGAGTTAATTCATCGTCAGAGAATGTAACCGATATGAAAAACTTGATGTCTTTCTTTCCGTTAAGATAGAAATTGTCTCTGAATCCGATAATTCGACCTTTCCAGAAGTTTCCTTCCCTCTCGTGCTTCGTTACCTGTTCGATCTTTGTGGCTTGGTCAATGGTGGTTTCTTCCACCACAAGCTTACGGCGGAAAATCGTCTCAATCGCTGAAAGGATGTTCGATTTGCCTGAGTTGTTTAAGCCATGGAAAATGCACACTGGTAGCATCTTTGGAATTTGGATATCCTTGAGGCTTCTGTATCCCGATATGTTAAATGACGATATATACATTTAGTTCTCCTTACTTGTGGTTAGAAATTCCTAAACTCCTTATCTATGTGAGAAAGGATAAATTTATACATTTCCTTAGCAGACGAGCACTCGCGTCTGGCCAAAACAGCAATGATATAGATTTTCTTAAACAAATCGCCGTATCTTTTTGATTTGAACAGCGGATACTGAGTGTTAATTTCCAAATCTCCGCTATCATTTACACGGCAGGCCTCCTCATACGACGTTTTACCAGATGGGGCAGGAATGTAAAATATATGACGTTTCTTTCCCGCGATAGAAATGATATCCTCTAACCCTGGGTGTTCGTTATAGACAACTACTTCCTTCTTGACCCTATCAATGTGCACGGGCTGCGCATCAACTTGGGCTTTCTTATCTACTCTGCGGACGGTAAAACCTCTGTCCTGCAAAGTTTTTATATTCTTCTCAACAATTTCCTTTTTGGGCGCAACAGAAACCTGCTTACCACCGCGGATTTGTTTAGTCATATCGCGAGAAGCCACGGTAATATCTTCTACGTAGTTCGCCCATTTTGCTAGAATCTCCGCCAACTTTTTGGACATCGCTTCGTATTCTGGGACGGCAACGAACGCATCGCGGCTAAGTGTAATGGCCCCGTCTAAACCGCCGAGTACTTGAACCTCACCTGAGAGCCACTGCATTCTGCTAAATTTATGGGTACGATCCACATCAAATACAGTTCTTGAACCGACCCCAACATTGTTTAACCTAAGTTTCAAGCCGCGTAGTTCATATGGCTTAATGGCTTTCCATGGAGTAATAATGGCATATCGAAATTGGATTCCCTCGACAGTTAGCTTCCCACTATCAAGCAACTGTCCTTCGCAATAGTTTCTAAACAATTTTTCATCCTGAAGATAAATCTCCATGCCAACTGGCTCAGGATATGCAAGAATCTCATTTAATTCCGACCCATCGGGAAAAGCCAAGGGGAGGTCTTCCTGCATCTCCCACCTTAAACGCTCTAAAGTCGAACGGCTTTCTATTGAATCTTTTTTCTCAGACAAAGGTTTCTGATATACGTACCTCTTTGCTAAATCCGTAAAGTTTAGCAGTCTAATTTGAGTAAAATGTTCAGATTTGCTCTTTGGTATTTTTCTAATCTCTCCCGATACCGTAATTTCTCCTACATCAACCGTTTTGCCGTCTTGTTTGAAGAATTTTGAGGCTGGTATATTTGCCGTAAAAATATCTTCCGAATTTTCCGCAGTTGATACAATCTGAAGTGTTTCGCAAAAAGGTAATATAGCCAGAAAACCAACACCAAACTGACCTATTCTTTTCCGCCCAAACTTTGGCGTTTCCCTTTTACCCCTCCGCTGCCCAGCAATACGCAGATAAAAATCGAACTCCTCCCGTGTCATTCCATTCCCATCATCAATTATGGCAACTTCCTCTTTCTTTAGATCGATATTTATTCCAACAGTTGTCGCGTCTGCATCGTAAGCGTTGCTCACAACTTCTCGCAGGGCGTATGGGAAACTCCGCTCATAGGTAAATCTACTAAGTAGCGAAACGATGTTTTTGTCTACCGTTATCTGGGAAGTAAATTGTTCAGCCATGATTCATTATGCCTCATTCAGCAATGAGGACGACCTCCCGATTCAACTTGGCTTCTCCGTTTTGGTGATTGAGAGCATATTTATAGTGCCGGCTATGTGTTCGCACCTTCTTTCCGTGTCTCTTCAACATTCTAATCAGGGTTTCGATACTGGGAATACCGAATTTCTTGTATGAGACCACGATAATACTTTTCGCGAACTTTTCAAAAAGAGCGTCGAATGCTTTTATGTTTTGTTCACGATTGATCCATTTGTTCGAACAACTCTGCTTCATTCTAAGATTTTGAGAATCGTAGTCAATAAGGTTACCCCAACTGTCATAGTTACATACCCCCTCCAAGAAGTGATAACATTTCAAATAATCGGAACTCTCGTTCGCACCTTCTTTTTTGAGGTATGGGGGATCGATATAAACCAAGTCGTAGCTGTCGTCTGGCAATTCCAATGCGTCATATCGAATAGCTCGACAAGGCTTCTGCCCTCTAAATACCAATTTGTTAGCTTCTGCACAGAATCCAGCAAAGTGCTTGTCGAAAGGCCTGTCCCAACTGGTTTTATTGCCGAATTCCCGATTGACTTTCGCAACCCTTAGGTACAAATTGCGTCGATGAAACATGTTGAAAGGACGTTTAATTAAACAACTCTGAAACAAGCTATAGTATAAGAGTGCCCGTTTGTATACCATTTCTTTTGGTTCAAACTTCAACCTGTTTATATTAGTGATGATTTTGTCAATCCATTCATTTTCTTCATTGGTAAAGTAAATATCACCAAAAGTGTCACGCACGAAATGGTGTTCAGATTTAGGGACTGTCAATTGCGCATCATCAATATCTTTCTGTTCCAGAATTACATTATCGTTCTCGATGAGCGCCAACCCTATTTGGTGATTAAACTGAAGAATGTCATTATATGTCACTTCCTTGCCCATCTTCTTAAGTAGAAAGCTGACAGAACCGGTTCCACCAAAAATGTCAAGGGCTGACGAAAAATCCACCTCTCGAAGACAATCCCAAAGCCAGGGGATAATCTTTCTTTTACTGCCTTGATATCTCGTCGAGGGAAATTCTCGCAACTCTACCTGAAACGTTGGATTAGACAAAGATGTTTTCAGCATATTTTTTTGTTTTTCATCATGTTCTTACAAGAACCGTTTCTTCCGGCCTTAAAAATAACTGTTTTAACCAAACCCACTATAAATCCTCCCGCACTTACTGTCAATTATCAATCCGCCCGTGGCAGACGCTCTGTTTGCAACACAAAAAAGCTCGCCCAGAGGGCAGGCAAGTCTGTGTCGGGGAAAATTTTTGAAAAGGTTCGTTTTTCACAAACCGGTCTTAGCCCTATACTACCACAGGCAATTCATCCCAGCGGGTAGTATAGCGGTTGGAACGCTTTCTGAACTTAACCTGCCAAGGCTGGTTGATTCCTTCGACTGCCCAGCGAACTTGTGAGCTTACCTTTGCGTTTATCGTATCTATGGCCCGCATAAGCCGAGCGGCTTTTTCCCTTTCAGCGTTATCAAACAGACCTCGCTGCATTCTCTCTTCAGGCACAAGGCCAATCAGGATTACGCCGCACTTTTTGAATTGATACCCTCTACGGTATAGTTTTTCTATACTCAAAATGGCTGCCCGGATAAGCTCTGTCGTGTCATTGGTCGATATGGCGAACTCAGTAGTGTGTGAGTTGAAATACTTGTTCTTAATGAATCGGCTGGTTGTTACAAAGATGCTCATAGCACCAGCTGTCAGTTTTTGCTCCCTTAGTTTCTCACCGGCTCGTGCTACATAGGTGGCTATCGCTTCTTTCAACTGTTCTATGTCTTCGATGGGTTGGCCGAACATACGCGATACGACTAACGACTTTTGGGTAGGCGGATTCTGTTCCAATTCATAACAACGTTCGCTCCTCAATTCATAAACTGTCCTTACCCCAACAACACCAAATTTATTTCTAATCCAGCCGATGTCGGACTTGTTTAAATCCAGTGCCGTGTTTATCCCTGCCTTTTTCAATACAATGGTCATCTTGATACCGATACCCCAGACCTTTTCTACCGGCACAGAAGCCAGAACCTCCTCAAGATTTGCCGCACAAGTCAAATCCAGGACGCCATCCACCTGCGATGACCTTTTCGATATATGGTTGGCAATCTTGGCAAGTGTCTTTGTATGGGCTATGCCGATTGATACAGGCATACCAGTCCATTTCTTTACCGTCTGTCGTATCTGGTGCCCGTAATCAGTAAGAGAGCCGCTGATACCGGCGAGATTCAAAAACGCCTCGTCAATCGAATACACCTCCATATCAGGCGAGAACGTTGATAGCGTCTCCATCACCCGGCTGGACATATCAGCATAGAGGGTATAGTTCGACGAAAGCGAAAGCACATTGTGCTTTTTAAGCAGGCCCGCTATCTCAAAGGCGGCCACACCCATTCCGACACCCAGCGCCTTTGCCTCATTTGAGCGGGCGACTACGCAGCCGTCATTGTTGGATAGAACGATTACCGGCCTGCCTTGCAATCTGGGATTGAATACCCGCTCGCAGGACACGTAAAAGTTATTGCAGTCAACAAGGGCAAATACCTCATTCATAATGCGTGTATGACGTTGGTAACAACACCCCAGACCTCGAACTCGACACATTCGGTGATCTGCTGGGCTGAATAATGCTCATTTTCCGGTTCAAGGGTGATCTTGCCTTTCCTTATCCTGATGCGTTTTACAGTAAGCTCACCATTTACCACCGCTATCACCACACTTTTATCTACCGGCTCAAGTGAGCGATCAACTACAAGAAGGTCGCCATGATGGATACCTGCACCAATCATCGAATCGCCGTTGACCCTTACAAAGAATGTCGCCGCTGGATTCCTGACCAGGTGCCTGTTCAAGTCGAGCTTCCCTTCCTCGTAGTCAGCGGCAGGTGAAGGAAACCCCGCCGATACGCCGGATTTGAATAATGGCTGATTGTGTCTGGTTGACGAGTCGGGCTTATGGATTGTTTTGACTACGGTTCTCATAATTCAGAAAAGCTGTTTATCTGAAGCAATCTTCGCCAGATTCGGATATGTCCGCAGAAGTCCTTCGGGCACAAACTGCTTTTCATCCGTCAATAAGCACTTCAGCTCAAGGGCATTGGCCAATTCCGCTCCTCGGTAGTGATTGTTTGTAATGACCGTGAGTGTATTAAATGCCTTTGCCAGTTCATCTATACGATGCTTTACCTGGGCAAGCTCTTTTTCGTTGTAGTAGTAGTTGTAGGTTTCATCTCTTGAGGATTTACTGAACCACTTCTCCACGTTTCTGCCGTGCATCCTGAAATAGCCGTTTTTGCCCAAGGTACATAACTGCATATCAAATGACATTGGCCCAGTAGGATAATCGAGATTGCATACCGAAATTCCGAGACCATCGAGGAACTTCAGGGCATCCGGCATCTGCCAGGATTTGTGCCTTACCTCGACAGCTATACTGAAAGCACCTGAAAATGCCTCTGTTATCTTTGAAAGGTGCCTGCGGTTCAGATTCGTATCGTCGAAATCATATCTGAACTGGGCAAGCATAGTTTTGAGCTTATCGACTTCAAGCATAGGGGCAAAACCATCGTGAAATTGCTTCACCGTGTCGGCTTCGAGTTTACCCTCGTGGGTAATATCCCTGTGCAGTTTGGCAGTAAAGAAAAACTCTTGTCTATCTGCGGTTTTTGCCAGCCAGGATTTGACATTTCTCTCATCCGGCGGTCGATAGAAGGTGCTGTTAATCTCTACGCAATCCACAAGGCCGCTTATGAACTTGAGCTGGTCCTGTTTCCTGTCGGTATATACTATTCCCCTCCAGTCAGGATATGACCAGCCCGCTATGCCTATGTAAACTCGACTGGGCATATTTTTACCTCAAAGCATTCTAAAACAGCCAACGACCCTGCCGATAATACGAACCTTCCGGCTGCCGCGCTTTATATACCTCGTTTTGTATCCAGCCGCCTTATTTGCCGGCTCAAGTGCGATGTGGTCCCGGCGTACATATACTTTCTTAACTGTGGCCTCGTCATCCAGCAGCACCACACCTATTCGGCCATTCTCAATAGCCGTTACTGGCTGCACTACCACGTAGTCACCATCCATAATGCCTTCATCAACCATACTGTCGCCGCGAACCTTCAGGATAAATGTGTCTTTAGTTGGCTTGAAAAGCTTCTTCAGGTCTATGTTTCCTTCGATGTTTTGCTCCGCCAGTATTGGCTCGCCCGCAGCAATCCGGCCTATCACCGGAATACCTTCCTCCTGCTGCATTTGCTCAAGATATGACGCTGATAACCTAAGACCTCTATGGCCACCTGTATCGGCCAGGTATCCTTTATCTTTCAGATAACCGACAAGCTGGCAAACGGCGTTCTGGGCAAGGCCAAAGTGTTCGGCTATCTCCCTCTGGCTGGGTGGGTCGTTATTGCAAAGCCGGTTTTCTATAAAGGCAAGTATCTGCTGCTGTTTTTTTGTCAGTGGTTCCATAGCAGGGCGGCATTATATGTTCATTTGACCATATAATCAAGAACAAGGACAAAATTTCTTATACGGTTCCGTGCAATCACATGAAGCCCCCGATACCCCATACGGCCGGTCACCCCGATTTTATCTTGCAGTCCCATAATAACGCAAACTAATCGAAAAGACTTTTTTTGCTTACGCTTGGCTGATGAAAAGTCGAAAAAAATACGGTTTTTCAATTTTCAGGAGATAATTTTTAAGCGGTTTGACTAATGACCAAACGACGCATTTTACATTGGTTTTTCCTTTTGATTGCCAGTGTTGTCTTGGCAATTGTTTTAGCAATCGATTATATTACTTTAACAAATATATCATACACCTCAAATAATGTATCAAAATCCGCAGATACCAATGGTGTTCCGAAAATCGAAGGTCAGAAACAGGAAATAGGAGTCGATGTAGGGACGGTTACCGGCATAATGTATGTAGACGGTATTCCTTTGGCTGTTGTAGATGGTGTAATTCTTAGAGAAGGACAGAGCATACGTCAGGTAAAGGTTGTCAAAATAAATCCTGATTCTGTCGAGTTCGACTACAATGGTACTCACTGGAGTCAACAAGTAAACAAACCACAAACAACCAAGTGCATTAGCACCATAAACTCACGAATGCTTTCAAAAAATATGTCCATTGAAGACATTGCTAAATATGTGTCGCCTGCTATTGTAACAATCGAGGTTTACGACAAAACCGGTACTGGATTTGCATTTGGTTCAGGATTCTTCATTGGTAGTGGAAAGATATTGACTAATGCGCATGTCGTAGAAGGTGCATATTCTGCTGAGGTTAGTTCTTTAATAAAAACTTATGAAAATGTCACAATTCTCAAACGTGATAGTAACGCAGATTTAGCAGTGCTTGAGGTGAAAAGCGTTGGAGAGCCGATAATTTCCTTAGCTGATGATAGCGACTTGCGTGTCGGCCAGCAGGTTATCGCTATCGGAAATCCAGAAGGCCTTGAGCGTACCGTATCTGATGGCATGATAAGCGCCATAAGAGATTGGGGCAGGGGCCAAAAGATTCAAATCACGGCTCCCATCTCTCATGGCAGCAGCGGAGGTCCACTGCTTAACATGCAGGGGTCCGTCATAGGAGTCACCTCTTCTGGTATAGACGAGGGACAGAATCTTAACTTTGCTGTTGGTATCAAAACACTTAAGCAGTTTTTAAAGACCCCTGATAACCCTGAGCAATTGAAAGAAGCTGGCAGTTTCATACTTAGAAATGTTGCCCTAAAATGGGTTAAGAATACGGTTATTGGTATTTTGGTTTTTACTATTGGTATCGTGGCTCTTATTTATGGCGTAATCCTCTTTTTATATATTCTGAAAAGATTGTTCCGGCTTGTGATAGCACGTTTCCGCAGAAAAAATATATCCGTTGTAGCGGCTCCGAAGGAAGAACCTTACCAACCATTAGTCCTTTCCTGCCAGAAATCGGACAGACATTGGCGAATGTTGTAACTCAAGTAATATAATGGGAATCCACGAATGTTTGCTAAGATTGCTAATTATGTTAAACAATGGGAGCACAAAAAACGGTACTGGCGATATTATAATTCAGCACAAGGTGACGATTTTACCAAAACATGCACAGCTATCATCATGATGGAACTAGACGACAAGAATGTTCGTAAAACTGCAATCCAGCACCCAACAGAACAGAGAAAAAAGTTTTTGATGGCTTATGAGTGTTTCGTTATGTGGCATATTAAGTTCACTGTTGAACGAAGCCACTCGCAAGAATTTGTGAGTAAATTGGTTTTCATGTTGCGGGACAATATACGCAACTTAGGGCAGTATGAAGAAGGAGTTTTTGAGGAAATCTGGGAAGCTCTTCAAGACGCGATGCCAAATTACCTCATGGCAGGCAAAAATAAAAATACTGGCGCCCCTACGCCTTGGGTGTATATTGTTACGGAGTGCAATGCTCACGGCATTGAACTTTCACATGTAATTGACTTCACGTTTATTATCCATGCTACGATAATGTTCAAGCATGTGCATGAGTTTGTTCAAACTATTTCTAATGTTAGTGCAAAAAATGATAAACGCTTCGCATGTATAAATAATTCTCCAGACTCAGCCTGAGACCATATAAAACACATAAGTACTAATCATTGATGGCCCAAGGGATATAATATCTCCATGCGACAGCATAGTGCCTTCCGAGTCCGAGTCAATTTGCGAACTATTAACATATGTACCGCAGGTGCTTTTCATATCCACAAGCCAAAACTCAACATCTGAATTGTTATGCCTTCTTACAATTTTTGCATGTGCCCTCGATACTTCTCTTGGCATGAAGTAAAGCGTATCACTTACAGCATAATCAATTAACACTTCAGAAGGTTTCTCAAGAGTTGTCGCAGACCTACCCAGCATAATTTCATCAACAGTAAGAGGAATTATCCCGACAGTTGATGGGCCTGTGCCGAGTAAATACGCACCAGCTTTTAAGCCCTTCAGAACCGCAGATATTTTCGAAATACGCTCAGTGATATCGGTTCCTATTATGAAGGCTATTTCTTTCAAGCGCGATATGCTTATTAGTTTGTCTATTTTTAATAGGATTGGATCTATTTCAGCCATTCGACATTCCTTTTATATTATTCCTGAGCCGTAAGCTCTGGATTCCTCTCGTTTTTGTTCTTCCTGGCTTAGTAACCCATGCAATTGACGCACTACCGTTTTAATCGCTTCAAAATCTTCGTTGGTTATAGCCCGGCGGCCTTGGTCGAAAAGTTGGTCAGCAAGATTCTGGTCCGACATTAAGGCCTTGTGCTCCTCCAGATATTGAAAACGATCAACCCAGAACCATATTTGCCTATCAAGTACTGTGAAAGTAAGCGCATGCATCGTTTCTATAAGCGATTCAATTAATTCACTATCTTTATCTTTGGTATCGATAGCATCATTCAATTCTTTGGTGATACTTACAATAGCTGTTTTTTCATCATCATTTCCATATTGAGATATTATCTTGTGCATAATATCACGTTGTTTTTCCGCCTGATCTGTTAACTCTGGAAGCTTAAGTTCGACTTCTACGGCATTACGTTGTGAACGCAATTTTCTTAACTCCCCCTCAGCATGCTGGGCTTCAACTTTCTCATCATTTGAAGCTTTAATGATGTCTAAAGTGTTTGCAATAAGATTTTCTTCTTTGATCTTTCCCAATATGTTTTTTGCTTTGGCAACATCAGCTTCAGACGCACGGTTTTCTAAGTCAAGAATTTGTTGATTGATTTCGACAAGTTCTTTTTGAAGCACCTGTTGCTCTCTTACCTGTAGCTCACCAAGCTTAATAATTTTACCGTCTGTTGAAGTGAAAGTCTGATTTAGAACGGGTATATATGCTTCTGCTTCGATCATTCTGGATTCATCAATTTTGATATAAACTTCAACTTCTGCTCCTGGTGGAATATCATGGCTTATCTTACTCGATTCGATGACAATTTCCCCAACAAGAGAATTGTTGTCTGCTACCGATTCGCAACCTTCGATTAAAGGGATTATAATCTTATCATCAGGGTTATTTTTCCTAACACAAAGAGCACTAACATGCATGCTTTTTTTCTTTGTCGTGGGCAATGAATCGCCTTTATTAAATATCCACTTAGGTTTATTATTTGCCAAAGAAACGCCTACTGAATGAGTCAAAGGTGCACTGGTAATAGTTAAACCGATGGTATAACTAAAGGTATCAGGAAATATCTGCTGCTTTATGCCTTGAGTGTCATAGAGATTCACGTGAAACTTACATTTTCTTCCTTTTTCTGCGTGTACTTCTGTTATAAATGCTCCATTGGCAGCCAACTGAATGCGTCCACTCTGCCATGCACTTTTGGTTTCAATTATTTCTATTGAGTATCCGTTGAAGTTTCTGCAATCCGTATTGATAACTTGTCCACCTACTTGAGGGTCAATATCATTTCCTATAGGATTGTAATTTTTAAAATCTAGTCTGAAAACACCTTTAGCAAGAGCTTCGCCTCCAATATCTAATTTTTGTGTGCCTGCAAAGATAGCTGCTCCACGAGCCACAACTGTTATGGGGTCTATGCTAAATTCCAAGGGTATACCAAGCTGCTCTTTAAGAGATTTACGAAGAGACGGCAGCAGGGTTGTACCTCCAACCATAATTACTTTTGAGATATGTTCAGGTTTAAAACCGGATTCCTTCAAGACTTTCTTACATAAATTAACGGATTGATTAACATAAGGGGCAGAAACACTCGCAAGTATTTCGGGAGTTAAAGAACAATCCAATTCAGCTTCTTTCCCGGAATCATCGGTGCATACGCAGTCAATCCAAACCTTATATGGCGTATTGTTTCGAGCAACTTCAATTTTTGCCTTTTCAGCGTTAATTTTAAGTTTGCCAAAAGCCGGGCGCCACTTTTTGTTACCTCTTTCAAAATTGCCTAAATCGTATCGCTCACGCAGAGAAGGGACAAATACTTTCTCAACAATTTGCCAATCTAGGAGGCCCCCTCCCAAAAAATTGTCTCCTGCATGGTTGACTACCTGAATGACTCCATCGCGGACTTGGATAATCGCAGCATCAAATGTGCCTCCTCCAAAATCATATACTAACCAGAACTCTTTATCACTTGCGCTCTGAAAACCATAAGCCAACGAAGCAGCAACTGGCTCCTGTAAGAGAGGCGAGTAACTAAAACCCGCTAATTCAGCGGCTTTTCTTGTAGCTTCGCATTGTGGCAGTTCAAAGGCAGCAGGTACTGTTATTACAACAGCTTGCAGATTGTGATTTCTGTTTTGAAAAACATCAGCCTTCAGGGATTTAAGTACTTCAGCAGATAACTCCTCAGGTAATAGCTGTTTACCGCTATCCTTGAATGTCTTCATGGCCTGTTTACCCATTCCCATAGCCCGTTTAAATTCGATTGCACAATTTTCAGAATCTACTTCATATCTTTCTTTTGCTAAACGCCCAATGCGAATTGTGCCCTTTTTGTCGACCCATGCAGCGGAGGGTGTAAAGGAAGCTCCTTCTCGATTCGGAACGACTTCCGGTTTAAGTTCATCCAAAACTGCAATAGCGCTCTTTGTTGTACCTAAATCGATTCCATAGTTAATCGTATTCATATTTTTCTCCGGTTATTGTCATTCTGCGATGTTGTTCTGATTTTTGTTAGCACCATCATCTTTTATTGGCATCGCGACTATAACCTCTCCTCGCTGAATTTTATGATTTTTAAAATATATAGTCGGTTTTATCGTCTCTGCTATTGTTTCTGTCCCATAACCGGGCATAGGTTGAAATGCAATTACCTTCAAGTCGGCACCATGGGCATAAGGCTCATTGGTATGGTCGTGTATCTCAAAACCGCTATTGACCAGCAAACCCCAAGCATTATCATAGTGCCTCAGAATCTTTCGTATATTATCTGAAATAGCATTTTGTTCTTTCGCATCATTTCTATTCCTAGCACGCCACAAGTTTGTTGCTATATCCGCAAGAAGTCCCAATAATTTTGGTATTTCACAGTCTAACGCTTCGCATTTCATATTTCTATTTGACTCAAATGATTTCCCTTCCTTAGCATGAGAATCTTTCGTTATGGCCGGCAATTTTATTTTCATATTCTCGAAGATACCTCCCGGCAAACTTATCCGGATTTCATCCTTATTACTTTTATCAGCTTTTCTGTTCCTTTTCCACATATTTGTTCTTTCGCGATTAACGAGACCTTCTATTATATCTGTCTATCAAATCATTAACTCGTTTTAATTCTTCCTCATATTTTGTAAGGTTTTCTTTGTATTCTCCGAGGATAGAATTATATTGCTCTACTAATTTATTGTGCTCATCTAACACTTGTTGATAACTGTATTCATTTACATATACACCCCCAGCTGCACTTGACTCGTAGTTTCTAATACTTACCTTCAAAGAGTCTATTCGCGAGGCCATAGTTTTCAAATTAGAAACCGTTTGTTCATGTTCAGCCTCCATATTTTTTAAATTTTGCTTGCCATTATTGATTTGTGAAAGAAGTGTGCTTGATTTTTGTGAATAACTATCATCTGGGCGACTGTATGATAAGGATGGTCGATTATTGTAAGTTGATGTCTCATAAGAGCTTTTACCCGAGTTGTCCTCTAATATAGAATATGCTATTGAATGGCCTACAAAAGATAAAATTGCAACCCATATAAATACCTGAAAACCAGAACGACCATATAATAATGAGCTTTTACGTGAATACTTCATGTCTGTTGTTTTTTCTATCTTTTCGCTATTGCCTTTAGCGAAGGCCAAGGCGTATAAATAGTTTGTGAACCTAAATTTTGCATAATCGTGATCCTTAGAGGCATCAACCATTATGACGGAGTCACCTCTAGAAGAGTGCGCATCAGACATTTCCCGTACACGCAGCATAGAATTTAAAATGAACAATGCTACAAGTGATGTTGCCATACCAATAAGTATATATTTATAATATTCATATCTGCCTAACTCAAAACCTATTAGAAGAAGTAATACCACGGAAACTGCAATAGTAACGCCAATCAGGGAATACTTCTTTATTGTCAAATCTCTTTGGTGACGTTGGCATTCGGTGCATATGGGAAAATTAAAGGATACTGTTCTTTTAACTTTAGAAAACGCCTTCTCTTCAGTCCACGAGTAACTGACATTTTGTTGCCCATTAGGTTCTTGCAAGCAGCATGTGCATAAAGGTGGAACTGCAATTCTGTTGCCAGTTACTGTCACTTCATAGGCCTCATTACTATTGATGGACCGTTTGTGCTCTTGCTCTACTCTTATTCGTTCGTTATCTGCCGTTATAAGGCTATCTATGGCTATAATGTCTTTATCTAATAGCGTTTTCAATCTGGCGTCTTTTGTTATGTTTAAGATTGCACGAGTTAACAAGAGGCATTCGCTCCAATTGGCAGCCTCGTTTCCATAGAGTACAACACACTCTCTCAAAGCAGCAGCTGCTTCATCAAAACACCTTTCTTTTAAGATGGAATCAGAAGGGAGCAAAAGTTCCAATGACGTTAAAAGCGGCTTTACTTCGCTTAACATTGATCTAACTAGCTTATTTGCTTCACCAGGAGATTGTTTCGCCTTTTCTAAAATTGGAGAACATAACAATTGGATTTGTTCGATTATCGGTTTGGTTGCATCGCGGAGGACTTGTCGGATAATATTATTGTCAAACCCAGACTCATTTATTATTTGTAACTGCCTTTGCACTGCTGTGGAGTCTGACCGTTTTGCGGCATTAGCTGCAAGTTGCCCATTAATTCTAAGTAAGGCCCTTGGCAATATTTGACGGATACTTTTGTTTGTTTCAATTGTTATCCTCGGGTCATCAAACGCTAAAATACGATTTTCGATAATTTTCCAAAACCCGTCATCATTTACAAATGCGATCCATCTTACTAAGGCACTTTTCCAATGAGATTTACAATTATCTATTTCGGTTTGTGTTGCTGTGCCATCTTCAATCTTGGCCTCTAAATCAAGTGCAGTTAAATGATACAGTATCGCTATATTGTGTTTTGCTATATTATCAGCTGTATCTGCCCTTTCGATCTTACGCCAAAAAGTCAAAGCATCATTATGTCGTCCTTTGGATAAATAATGTAGACCTTCATCGTTAGATTGTTGTAATGGCCAAAACCAGAAGAGTTCATATATAACACGAGAAGCAGGATTTCTGATATTCTCGCACGCCTTATTTATAGAGTCCTTGTTTGGTAAATGCTTTAATGGCAAAATTCCCATGTCATCTGCATTAAGGTCAATATTTAAATCAAGTTTTGTCTCCAAGGAGTGCGTTTTCCGAACAATGTCTTTCGCAGACACGTTCATGGTCAATCCAAGAACACGAAAAGGATTTTCTTTGTATATATTTGGCGTTGCAATCGTTAAGAGCAGCTCATTCTCGTTCATGTGCTTTTTCTTTTCTTTCAAAATCTACATAACCATTCCTTTTCGCCAGAGTTTTAATTGGGACTCATATTGCTTTCTTAGAGAATGATCCTTGTTGATAATTTCTTCCAAGATGTCCGCAGCCATAGGAAGTTTCCCAGGCAGTTTTGATAACTGCATTGCCTCCTGAATCCTCCTACTAATTGTGATTTCGTTCAGTGGGCTACGCTCGACAAAGATGGTCTTTGAGCTTTCTGAATTAGTTTGCCTTGATTCTGACCTGATATGATGTTTGATAGGTTTCCACGAGTTTAGAGCCTGTAATAATTCCCCTGCATTTGAATAGCGATCGTCTGGTTTTTTAGCAAGACAACGAGTAATTATCTCGTCCAAGAATTGGTCAACTCTGATATTGTAAAAATTAGCTGGTTTTAATTCTTCCATAAATCTTGTCGCATCGTCAACGTCTCTACTGTCTAATCCGGGATAAGGCAATCTGTCTGTTAGCAACAAATACATGGTCGTTCCTATTGCCCATATATCTGCCAGGCAAGAGTCCTGATTCTTAAGAGACTCTGGTGGTTTAAAACTCAAAGTGCCTTTAGCGCTGACCATAAGAGTCATTGGATTGACCCTTTTTGCCAATCCGAAATCGCTGACTCTGACACGAATACCGCTGCCGTCATACCCAATGAGTATATTTTGAGGTTTGATATCTCGGTGTACTATAGGTGGATTCTCGCTATGACCAACAGCCAAACCAGCACATACTTGCTTTATAATATCAACTGCTTCCTGCACAGGCATTAATTTACTCTGATATGACTGCCAGTATCGGTCAAGAGTGCCGCCGGGGACATATTCCATCGTGAAGAAACCATATGTCGAATCTTGTATTTCTAAAATATTTGCATCATAAACCCGAACGATATTTGGATGTCCTATACGGGACAGTAATATGGCCTCTCCCATCATTTCTTCGATTTCCTCAATAGACATCCCTTTGGTCTTAAAAACTTTCATGGCCTGCCTACCAAGAAATCTATGCTGGACTCGATAGACCTCTGCAAAAGCACCCTCTCCAAGATATCGCTCAACAGTGCATGTTGCTCGAACGACTTGTCCTTCTGTTAGAATAGCCATTATAAAAGCCCAAAACCAAGCAATACCCCGTTGAAATTTTGCTTCTTAGAACCAGTTTGTTTCGCCACTTACCTCTCCATCAAAACTTCAAAAGATTACCACCATTCTCTGCTAACCGCCCTTAACTGTCAAGATTACGCTTTCCAGCTCCCGGTACGCAGCATATCAACGCCGCCTATATGCACAGCAAAGCCGCTAATGCTTGACAATCGCATTTAATTCTATAAAAATACCTGTGAACGGTTACCAAATAGTGTTGTATATTATTATGTTGGCAGCGTGGGATATGAAGGAAAAACCTGAGTATGTAGTTCTCAGCGTGATGGGACCCCATGCTGGTGAAGATACCGATGCTATTTTCATCCGAAAAACGGAGGACGTCCGCAGGTGCGGCAAAACATTTTGGCTTGTTCGGTCTCACTTGGCCAAACCCAATATGGTACAGAAACTCTGTTCGGAAGCAATTAAGCAAACCTGCAATCCTTCCTGTTTCTTCTTGGAACCATCGTCCCCAGGTGGAGCAGTGCCTACCAAATCAAACTGTAAAGCATCGGAGTATTCGTCTGATTTCTCCACATGGCATCCACTACCCCCGGGCCTCGGCCCAGTGACTGGCCGGATCGCGCCAAGTGCCTACGCACTCATTTTTGATGAACTCGTAGTTCGAGAATCTGAAATAATTGACCTATGGGGCTATGCTGACTTTTTCGACTCACAGCGACCAATCACAATTCGTCAAGGTGCTTCAACAGTTTGTGCCATCGGCAGAGAAACCAGAACTCATCCTGACAGAATGAAAAGTCACCTACGGACAGTCATCGCTATCGGGAGACTGGCGTATCCGTATGCGGTCTGGTTAAGATAAGGAAACGCTAATCTTAAATGGTTTTGCCACCAAATATCCTTGACTGTTTTAGATAAAGCTGAGATTCTATAATAAATAAGATTCAGCGATGTAGCTGAGCAAAGAATATAAAATGTAATGTGCGAAATCCCAGACTAAGGAGCAGCATAATGGCAAAGAGTACCAAACCCGCAACGAAGAGTGAAATTCTGTCCAACATCGCCGAGGCCACTCAGCTTTCTCGTAAGCAGGTAGCGTCGGTGTTCAATGCTCTTTCAGACCAGATCAAGGATGCCGTGGGCAAGAAAGGCCCTGGCGTCTTTGCTTTGTCGGGCCTGATGAAAATCAAAGTCATTAATAAACCGGCAACCCCGAAACGGACAGGCATCAACCCGTTCACCAAGCTGGAGCAGGTCTTTGCGGCCAAGCCCGCTCGCAGAGTCGTCAAGGTTCGGGCTTTCAAGGCTCTCAAGGACATGGCTAAGTAACGGACTAAGGTTTGATTATGAGATGGCTTCTCATCTGAGCTTGCATTCGAGAAATAAGGATCAATCCGAGCCATCGATTTGCAACAGAATTTGCAACAGACATGCTCGTTTGAGCTACTGTTATGCTTCGGTTGCGCTTCGGTCAGCATCATAAGTCTTTATTTGACAAGTATAAACCGTTTATTCACAAATACTTACAAACATGGGTTTGGGACTCATAATCCATTGGTCGAAGGTTCGATCCCTTCCGGGCCCAATCAATCCCCGTATTTGGTCGGCGTCAATAAAAAGGGTTGCAAACAGGCTGGGGCGGGATATACTCACGCAATAATAGATAATCTTTGAGGAATTGATATGTCGGAAAGGAATCCTAACGTGGATTCGACAGGCTCACCACGGGTAGTTGTTGTCGGCGGGGCATACGTTGACCTTGCGATAAAGTGCACGGAGGTGCCGGCGGCGGGCCAGACGGCAACAGGAACGGCATTATCACTTACGGCTACGGGGCCGGGAGTCAACCAGGCCATCGAGGCGGCGCTTTGCGGCTGCGAGGTTCATTTAATCAGCAAAATCAGCAACTGCCCACTTGGGGCAACGATAAAATCAGTATTGGAACAATACGACGTAAAAACCAAATACGTCTTCACCGCACAGGCGAAAAACACGGGCGTCATCCTGACGCTTGTGGATACCAAGGGCGAAAACGCGAGCATTTTATACGACGGGGCAAATTCGGCGCTTGTGCCTGCGGATATCGAGCTGGCGGAACGGACGATAGCGGAGGCGGACGTATGCCTGATTCACGCCGGGCTGCCTAAAGAAGCAATTATCAAAACCATCACAATCGCCAAGCTGTACGGCAAAAAGGTTATTCTTGACCCGGCTGGCGTGCTTGGCGGCTCGTGCGCCGGAGCGGAAACGACGCTGCCCGCGGAGTATTTCTCGGTGGACGTGATGATACCGAATCTTTATGAGGCGTCGCTGATAAGCGAGCATTCCAGCGCCAATATCCGCACAGCGAAAATGGTCGGCTCAGACCTTGTCGCCAGAGGGGTGGGTGCGGCGGTTATAACCATGGGAAGACGCGGGTGCATGGTCGTTGACAGGGACAACGCCGACCACGTGCCGGCTTATCCAATCGAGCTGGTTGACCACACGGGCACGGGAGACGCTTTCGCCGGGGCACTGGCGGCATCTATGGCGGTTGGCGATGATTTGCGAAAGGCCGTAAAATTCGCATCGGCGGCAGGTGCGCTTGCCTGCACCAAATTCGGGTCGGTTGACGCAATGCCCACAAAGGCCGAGATAATCGAGCTGATGCAAAAGGAGCCGGAGTAATCCGCCCTGACCAAAATCACAAAAGAGGTTTAATATAGGCTAAAATCCTGAATAAAAAAGGGGCTGTGTTGTTTGAACACAGCCCTTTGTTTTATAAAACAAACTTTCTGCTCGAGCTTTTTACGCTCTGCGTTTCCTCATCAACAGACCCAACGCACCAAGGCCAAGCAGGCAAACCCTCGCCTGCTCGGGGATGCAGATTACATCAATGTCGATGCAATCCAAAACACTTGTCCGAGGAAAAAAATAATCCGACATACTTCTCTTCTTGCATGTCAGAGTTACTTTTTATCCTTTACTTTCTTCGCCGCAGAGCAATTGCTCCCAGGCCAAGCAGCACAAATGTTACCGGCTCAGGAATACAAATCGTGTCAACGTGAACGTAATCCAGCACGGCCGGGGCGGTTGCCCCCATTACTACAAAGCTGACCTTCTCAGTATCCGGATTCGGCGTGATTTGGATACCGAAGTCCGCATCACCCTGTCCCGGAAGCACGGCAATGTTAAATTGTGTGCCGCCGGCACTGTTGACCGCTGATACTGAGGGGCCTAATAGAGTCCCGCTGTAGCCGATATCGACCCAAATGTATTTTACTAAACCACCTTCGTAGTTCGGGATTTCCAAACTGACGGAAATGGCAGGGCCACTGAACTGGCTGACTCCATCATATGTGCCGCCAAGTATGGTCGCGTTAACCCTGTTGGGCAGCGGATTGTTATCGATTTCTGGGTCGGCTGTATAACCGCCGAGAGAAACACCCACATAATTTGGGGTAAAGTCCCAGTACTCCTGTGTAGAGCCAGGAGTTCCTTCGAGCCATCCTCCCAAACTATAGGCAGCCAATCCGACATTCGCCCATACACACAGACAAGATGCAACCAACAAAAGTAGAACAAATTTCCTCATACTCATTCTCCTCCAATAAAAAATCAGAGTTCAAGACGTGAGGGACGATGCCGCGGAAAACGAAAGAAAGGTACCCATTCTGACTATGAGCACAGAATAAACTCTCTGCTTCCCCATGCTACATCACTCTCACTCTTCGTCCTTCTTCTCGCTACCAGCTGACCAGGTGTGGTCTACGCCACTGGCAGCTAATACTAAACTATACACAAAACTTGGTAATGTCAAGCGAAATACCTTAATTTTTAATAAAAATTTTAGTATTAGCACCGAGCCCCTAATCTGAGCGAAAAACGAGGTTTTGCAATATAAGCCGAGGCGAAAATGATATTAGTAAATCCGAAATAGGCCACTCCAGGCTCAGAAACGCCGTTTTTAGGGTAATTTCCCCGGCTTTTCCTAACGAACACTTGTTTTTAGCTCAAAAACACGGCAGATTCCTTCATAATTTGCGAACTCTTTAACGAATCGTATTATATAAAGAGGAGAAAACCCGAGCCATCGGTTGTTCCGGCACATCCGGACAACATGGCAGCGGCAGATGCTGCGATGGGAGCCGAGTCGTTCGCGAGACGGCTTATTGCCTGTTTCCCGCAAAAAACGACAAGCCCCATATCATCATCTATTGATTTCCCCCCCTGCTCCAGCATATAACTTAGTCAGGGGCAAGCAATGAAATGGCAAATCGAACACAATGAAAAAGATGGCATCCTGATTGTTAAGACCTCCGGTCTTATCACCTGGGACGACAACAAAATTATGACACAGGAGGCCTTTGCGGCGGCGAAGCATCACGACACGAAAAAGGTCCTCGTTGACCACCGGCTACTGCAGACCAACTTAACCGTTCTGCAAATTGACAACCTGCCCAAGTTATTCAAGGAAATCGGCATAGGGCCTGAATATAAGGTGGCGATTTTGTTCGACCCTGCGTCGCCCCGCAGCGGCAACTTCACATTTTTCGAGAACGTCTCAATCATCGCGTCGCTGCAATTCAGGGTGTTTTCCGAACTTGCTGAAGCGATTGAGTGGCTGAAAACGGAAAAGCCGGCGAAAAACTAACGATATTTCAGCTATCGGTCTTTTTTCATTTGAAGCAATAAAAATAGAATTGAACTCATTTATTTGCTATTGCTGAGATACCATGGTATTATATATATTAATTATTCGCGGGAGGTCCGGACAATGAAATGGACGATTGAATATCTTGAAAAAGATGGAATCGTTGCCGCAAAGATAAACGGCATTATGGACTGGGAGGAGCACAGAAAGTTTGCCGAGGAACTATACCCTCTGGTTCGCAAAAAGGGCTGCCACAGGATACTTATCGACTTTCGGGAAATGATTCCTGACTTCACCGTATTGCAAATTGACGACCTGCCCAAGATGCTTGCGGGTCTCGGCGTGGATTCTGACCTGAGAATAGCCGCAATACATGACCCGTCTTCACCCAAATCCAACGAGTTTACGTTCTTCAGAAACGTTGCGACAATAATGTCGCTTCAAGTCGAGCAGTTCGCCGACCGGGAAAAAGCGATAAAATGGCTGAAGACGGGATTGACCGCCAAAACGAAAAAGTAATTCGGCAGCAATCACGCCTGCGAGAACACCGCAAAACACATAACGGGAAATCAGAATTAAACAGAAGTTTTGCGCGGCTTGCGAACAATTGAAGGAGTGCGCGTTTTCAGGGGTTCTTTTTATAAACGCGAACCCAGTCAACGAGCATTTGCTGCGGAAATACGGTTGTCGCATCCGGCGGGCCTGCCCAGCTGCCGCCGATTGCCACGTTGAGGATGAAGTAGAATTGCTGGTCGAACGGGGCAGGATAAGGATAAGTGCCGCTGCTCCATCTGGTCTCGGAAAAGTACTCAACATTATCTACATACCAGCGGATTTCGTTGGGATCCCATTCGATGGCGTACTCGTGGAAATCGTACGCGAAACAAAGGCCGTTTGCGTAGTATGAACCGCCGGATGAGGCCTGCTGGCCCTGGGCATTAGTAAAATGCATAGTGCCATAGACGCGGTCGCCAGCGTTAATTGTTTCCAGAATATCAATTTCTCCGCTGCTGGGCCATCCGCCGTAAACTGAGCAGGTGGGCATCATCCAGAACGCAGGCCAAATACCCTGACCAACGGGCAGCTTGATGCGAGCGGCCATTCTTCCGTAGAGGAAGTCGGCCTTGGTCTGAGAGCGAAGACGCGCCGAGGTGTAGTTGTTGGAGTTATATTGTTCCTGCTTTGCGATTATGACAAGGCAGCCGTTCTGGACGACCGAATTATCCGGCCGGTCCGTATAGGACTCGAGTTCGCCGTTAGGCCAACTATCGCCTACGTCATAGGTCCAGTTTGTGCGGTCGAGTTGGGCGCCGTCGAACTCATCTGACCAGACAAACTGGTAGCCGGGGATGTCGGGGATAATCCTTAACCAGTCGTGCGTAAATATTGCAAGGTCAGAAATGCTGAAAGTGCCGTCGCCATCCATATCGTATGTGGGAATGGCCTTTTTGTATCCCTGGGCCAGCATCGCGAAATCTATGAAGTTGACCGTTTTGTCGCCGTTAAAATCCGGTTTGGCCGGCGGGTTCGCCAGTGCGAACACAATATCATCAAATTTGAAGGTCGGGGTTTGTCCGGAAGTTTTTGTGGCCGCAAGAATAATCTGGACGTAATTGGCGTCATAGTGGTTGCGGAATGTGCCCGAGTAATAGTAATAATTGCCGTCCTTCGGTACGGCTGGAGTAATGTAGTCGGAGCCGAGCCGCATATCATACGAGTCGCTTGCGTTTGCATACCAATCAACTCTAATCCCGGCGGTGCCGTAAAGATTCTGGCCGCTCTGCCCGCCATTAGCGTCCGCGATGTATCCGCCGAGTATGTAGTTTGTGTCATACGATACGCGTATCGGCGAAGTAATACCGACGTTGGGCCATTCGTTGGAGTCCGCAGAAATAGTGATAAACGCATTGCCGCTATGGGCATTGTTCGGGTCGGGGTTGTGATAAGCAGCATTTTCGGTAGGCCAAGACCACCATTCATCGGCAAAACCGGTGCCCCAGGTATTAACCTCGAAGCCGGCGTTATCAATAAACGTTTGTCCGCCCCGGGCCAATGACGTTGCCATAAGCCCCGCTATCAGCCAACCGAAGATAACGCAAAGAGCTTTATTCGGTTTCATCACAACACCCCACGAAAAACCATGTTGATTACCATTATAGCATATTTTAACGGCCTTCAGCACCATTTTTGGCGCCAAAACGCCTAACCATATCATTAACAAGCAGTTACAACCAAAGATGAGTTTCTATCACAAGAACTTGATGATTGCTAATCGATGATTGATGATTTAGAATCCGCCGCTATGGAGAATGGAATATTGATTTCAAGTCCGCCGGAACAGCCGACGGCGAGACTTCGCTATCCCTAAGGGATGGCGGGGAGAATAATATGACGCCGAAAATTCGTATCCTGGTGGTTGATGACGATGAGGTGGATTCGATGACAGCCCAGCGTGCGCTGACCAGCTCGACGCTTCCCGTCAAATTTGATGTCGAGACCGCCAGCACAATGGCCAAGGGAATCAACAAGCTCAAACGCGAACCATTTGATGTAGCACTGTTCGATTTGGGGCTGCCCGACAGCAACGGGCTTGAGACGGTCGAAGGAGCGCTATCGGCAGCAGGAGAAATTCCGGTCGTTGTCCTGACAGGATGGGCAGACGAACAGACGGGCGTTTCGGCGATAAACCTCGGCGCAATGGATTATCTCGTAAAAGGCCCTGCGATTGAAAGCATGCTCGGCAGGACGCTGCTTCATGCGCTGGAACGCAAGAATGTAGAGCGGAAACTAAAAGAGGCGCTCGCCGCCAAAGCGGACCTGGTGAATATGGTTTCGCACGACCTGCGAATACCACTTACGGCAATCAGAGAGGGTATCGATATCGTCGCAGGCGGGGAGGCAGGCGCGGTCAACGAGGAACAAAAGGAGTTTCTCACGCTCGCCAAAAGAAACGTCGAACGACTGACCCGGCTGATAACCGACTTTCTCGACTTCGAGAAAATCGATGCCGACAAACAGCAGTTCAACATCGTGGAAAACGACATAAACGAACTGGCACAAGATGTTTACAAAACTATGGGGCCGGTCGCCAAACAAAAAGGAGTGGACCTCCGCATTGAGCTTGAAGAAGGAATACCCAAAACAGAATTCGATTACGACGGCATAACCCGCGTCGTAACCAACCTCGTCAGCAACGCCCTTAAATTCACAACCGAGGGCAGCATCGTCATACGCACAAAAAAAGACGAAAGCGGCATAGAAGTCGCAATCGCGGACACCGGCTGCGGGATAAGCAAAGACGACCTCGGTAAACTGTTCAAAAAATACGGGCAAATCAAGTCAACGAAGGTAAAAGACATAGAGGGCACTGGGCTGGGGCTTGCCATCTCAAAGCTGATTATCGAACAACACAAGGGAAAAATCCGGGCCGAATCAAACCCGGGCAAAGGAACGACGTTCTACTTCTACTTGCCGGGTTGATTCCTGCTCGCAGCGAAATCGAAAAGCGTCGGCTCTGCTGGCGTGCCCTTCTTTTCACTGTCCGGCACCGGTGAGGCATCGGCTTTGGGAACTTCTGAATCCGCGGGGGTTTCTTTTTTGCTGAGGATTTTATCGATAGTATCGAGAAGGACCTGTGAATCGTAGGGTTTTTGCAGATACGCATCGACGCCTTCGGTCAGGACGCTCTGCTTAAACAATTCGTTGGTCATACCGGTCAGGACAACAATATGCGTCTTTCTGGTGTCTTTGGAAATTCGCAGTTTTCGCAGAACGCTCAGGCCGTCGCCCGCAGGCAGCTGCAAATCCAGCACGATTAAATCGGGAGCTACCTTGTGCGCCTTCTGCACCGCCTGATAGCCATCTGATGCGCAGTGGACGGTGAAGCCCTTACTGGAAAGCCGTTTGGCGACGACTTTCTGCACATCCAGCTCGTCTTCAACTACCAGGATAGTTGCCATACAAAACCCTTTTTATGGTCGTTTATTTCGGTCTTACAGCGCAGAATACTACCGGCTATATCGAACTAAAACAGACCAGACTTAAGCAATCATCGACGGCAAATAGACGCAAAAATTGGTGCCTTTATATGCCCTATAAACGGTTTTTTATCTGTCAGAATTGCTTATTATAGGACTAAGGAAATTCCCAATTGATTTAACTAACACGTGTATGTTAACATAGAAGTATTAGGGGCGTGATGGTGGAGAGTCCACTAAAATCAATACTGAGAAATCAGTTGTTGATGCGCCAATATGTTAAAATAGGTAGTATGGGAAGTTCGGAGAAGGACAATGAAGAAGAGAGAGATGGGAACTTTACTGTGCGTGATTGCGCTTGGCCTGGCCTCGGCCACATCAGCAAACGCGGGAATGGTAGTATTTAGCCCAACGCCAAATAATTTGACGGTGCTGCCTCACGCGGAATATTTTACCTGGGGGATTAACTTCACTCTCCCGTCGAATGAAAAAATAACCGACGCAGTGCTAACGTTTACCAACATCTGGGACTGGACCAAAGAAAGCGATGACCACCTGTTTATTCACCTGCTCGATAACCCGAAGGCCGGCGTAACAACTTATGTTGATAATGGGGGCGAGGGAGACAACTTCGCGGGGCAGGGCAAGTTAGTGAGTAACTGGTCTGACCCAGCAGGCGGCAGCCCGCGAAACTTCAACCTGGTTCTTGATTTCGGCAAACTGGGACTCTTAGACGCGCTCAACGCTTACCTCAAGACGATACCGGGTAAAGGTAAAGCCAACTTCGGATTCGGAATCGACCCGGATTGCCACTACTATGACAGCGGCGTAACATTCACCATAACCACCGAACCCATAAAGCCAACCGTTCCAATCCCACCCGTTCCAGAGCCCGCGACGATAGCTATGCTGGGAATCGGCGGATTACTGCTGCGTCGCCGAAAATAACCGTAAACGGCGGAGTCGAGGTCTATTTTCCGGAACGTGCCTTCGGCGGGATATGAACAAGAGGCCGGCCATTTCGCGTCCTTATCCTCAGGGCTTTGAGGAACCGCCTGCGTATCAGCCCTTTAAGACGGGAGTATTTACGCGTCGCGCGTTTGGCCGCTGGTATTGTTATCTGTCCGCCTGCCATATGCTCGTGTCCGCCACCTGTGCCGAGCTTATAAACAACCTTAAGTGCGACATCGCCCGCATCGAGATTACTATCCTGCGTACGAAAAGAAATAAGCATCCGGCCATCGCAAAAGCCGTAACACATAACCCAGTCAACTTCCTCGTGTCGCAGGAGAAGGTCCGCCACCTCGCCAATCATATCCGCGTTGTCGATGCTGCCGATATCGCAAATTAAGGCATGCGAGTAAATCCTCGTATTAGTCAGCGCAGTCGAGAGCATTTGATAATAATCGGAAGGTACTCGTCCCCGCTGAATCTGGCCGAGCATCCGCTTGTTGGCCAAAGGATACAGCGCCCCAATCGCGTCAATATCCGCCCGCGTGGCTTCCCTGCCGAGGTCCTGCGTATCGGAGCGGATACCGTAAAGCAGCGCAGTCGCAATCGGCATATCCGGGATGATTTTGGCCTCGCGAAGATACTCCCACATAATCGTCGAAGTCGAACCGTAGTTCTCGCGAATGTCCGCGAAGGCGACGCCCCTGCTTGCTTCTATCGCGGGATGATGGTCGATGATGATATCCGGCTGAACGCCTTCAGGCAGCGGATTATTCCCCGCGGCCGGCTGAGTATCAACAAGCGCGATAAGGTCGGATTTTTGATGCTTAATTTCAGTAAAAAGATGAAACGTAAATCCGATATAATGAGCCAGCTCGCGGTTTTCTGCTCGGCCTATCGTGCCGCCATAGGCGAACTGACAGTTTAACCCCGCGGTCCTGTTGGCAAGCTCCCTCAGGGCACACGCCGCGGCGATTGCGTCGGGGTCGGGATTATTCTGCATCACTATCAAAAGCGACTCGCCCCTCGCCCAAAGCGATTTGAGTTTTTCCAACCGGTATCGTGTCTCGTTTCGCCTGCTCATAACATTATATTAGAACATCTACGCTGCTCAAACCGCAACTGTTTTCCGCAAATTGACGCTTACAAATTTGGATTTCAATTGTCCTCGCGAATCTGCTATCATTACGGCATTCAGGAAACAAGAACAGGAGAAGATACAATGGCAATGAGCTTATTTGATGACAAATCGAAACAACCGGCAAAACAGATGCTCGCTAAGGCATTCGGGCTGGCTTTCGCGGGCATACTTTTTCTTTCAACAGGAGCATTGAGCTGTTTTGCCGCTGATGCAAACGAAACGGTGACGCCGCCGGACAAGAATCCGGCCCGGCATCCTTTCCTCTACGCTGGTGAATGGGACACACGAAAGCCCATGGAGCAGTCCATTTTCCTCATCCGTGAAGGCAAAATCGTCTGGCAGTATTCCATGCCGATAAAAACCACCAGCGGCGGAAACCAGGAGTTCGACGATGCCACGCTACTGACCAACGGGAACATCATTTTCTCAAAAATGTCCGGCGCGGGAATGGTCAGCCCCGATAAGAAGCTCATCTGGGAATATCCCGCTCCAGCCGGAACAGAAATCCATTCGTGCCAATCCATCGGCAAGGACCGCGTCCTGATAATGCGCAACGGAAACCCCGCACAGGCGATGATAATCAATACCGCGACCGGCAAGACCGAAAAAGAAATCCCCATACCGACGACAGTAACAGGCACCCACGGCCAATTTCGCCACATTCGCATGACCAAAGCCGGAACAATCCTGGTTCCGCACCTTGGAGAAAACAAAGTGGTCGAGTACGACCCAAACGGCAAAGAAATCTGGTCGGTTCCGGCCAAATCACCCTGGCACGCGGTCCGGCTCAATAACGGCAATACACTCATCGCCGGCGACTGGAGCCGGTACGCACGCGAGGTAAATCCCAAAGGCGAAACGGTTTGGGAGTTCACGAAAGCGGACGTGCCCGGCATGAATCTGGGCAACATTCAAACCGCCTGCCGTCTGGCCAATGGTAATACCGTGATGTGCTGCTGGATAGCCGGGGACAGCAATACCGCACACTGGGCCAAAACCGTGCAGGCCTTGGAAGTGACACCCGCCAAAAAAATCGTCTGGGCATTGTCCTCGTGGAAAGACCCCGACCTTGGCCCCGCCACGTCAATCCAGCTTCTCGACGAACCCGGCGAGCCGGAGGACCAGCAGCGATAACGCTTCTGACAGGAGAAGATTCAATGGCGCTGAGCATATTTGACGACAAATCGAAACAGCCGATAAAACAGGTATTCGCTAAGGCATTCGGGCTGGCCTTGGCCGGCGGATTTTGTGTGATGATTCTTTTTCTTTTGGCAAACATTAGTTATGCGGCTGCGAATTTACAGCCGCATCATTGGGCACTTGCCCCGACGCCGCCGATGGGCTGGAACAGCTGGGATTGTTACGGCCCGTGCGTCCGCGAGGAAGAAGTCAAAGCCAACGCCGACTATATGGCCGAAAACCTTAAGTCCCACGGCTGGCAGTATATCGTCGTCGATATCCAATGGTATGAACCCAATGCCCGGGCACAGGGGTACAATAATTTTGCTCCGCTGGAGATGGATTCCTGGGGCCGGCTTACACCAGCGGTCAATCGTTTTCCTTCCGCCGCCGACGGCAACGGGTTTAAGCCGCTGGCCGATTATATCCACAGCAAAGGTTTGAAATTCGGCATTCATATCATGCGCGGCATCCCGCGTCAGGCGGTCAAGGCTAAAACGCCCGTCAAAGGCACATCTTATACCGCCGCCGATATCGCCGACCCCAACAGCACCTGCAGATGGATTACCGATATGTATGGCATCAATCCGGCCCGCCTCGGCGCGCAGACGTATTACGATTCGATTATCCAACTGTACGCCCAGTGGGGCGTGGACTATATCAAATGCGACGATATGTCGGCGCCGTACCACAAAGAAGAAGTCCAACTGCTGCGTAAGGCCCTCGATACATACGGCTCGAATATCGTGCTGAGCTTATCGCCAGGCCCGGCGCCTGTCGGTGACGCCGAGCATCTGAAGGCAAACGCTAACTTGTGGCGGATGTCCGGCGATTTCTGGGATAACTGGCGTTCTCTCAAAGAAACATTCGGCCTCTGCGAACGATGGATGTCCAAAGGCGGCCCCGGCTATTGGCCCGACTGCGATATGCTGCCGCTGGGACGCATCGGTATCCGTGCCGAACGCGGGCAGGACCGCAGCAGCAATTTTACCAAAGACGAACAGGTCACTCTGATGACCCTGTGGAGCATTTTTAATTCGCCGCTGATGTTCGGGGGTGATATGCCCAGTTGCGACGAATGGACGCTGTCGCTGATTACCAACGACGAAGTGCTGGCGGTTAATCAGCACGGCCAAAATCCGCGGCTGTTTTTCCGCGACGGCGACAAGGTCGTGTGGATGTCGGATGTCCCCGATTCCAAAGATAAATATCTCGCCCTGTTTAATCTGAATGATAAGCAGGCAGCGGATGTCTCCGCGGACTTCACCAAAATGGGGCTGGCCAGCCGCTGCCTGGTAAAAGATTTGTGGACGCATAAAGAGATGGGTACATTTGAAAATAGTTTCAGCACAAAAATAAGCGCCCACGGCGCCGGCCTGTATCGCATCATGCCGCAATAATCAAATCGCTTACCTTTCCCCGCGAATATGTTATAATTACGGCAATCAGGAGACAATTTCTGTGCTAAAGGCAGAATATCTTCAGTGATGGCTTCGCCTATCTTTTGCAGAGCAGACAGAATAAACCGTAAAATACTTGTGTTTAAGTCGGAAAAAAGTATAATCGAATTGCTTCTGAGATTGTTTGCGAATTATTAAACAGCAGATATAACTGAGGAAGCCCAATGGCAAGATTGCGGAAAAGCGGTGATAAGCGGCACAAACGCAATAAGGCCAAGGCAAAGCCGAATGCGGTATCGAAGGAATGGGAGGATATTTTCCAGGCCATCGGACACCCATCGTTCATCCTCGAGCCCGACCACAGAATAATCGCCTGCAATAAAGCTGTCGCTAAATTAACGGGCAAATCAACTGAATATTTCATTGGCAGAAAATGCTATGAAGTGTTCCATAAAAAAAACACACCCCCGAATGCCTGTCCGATGGAGAAATTACTCAAGAGCTGTAGTTTTGAGACGGTTGAAATGGAAATGGAGGCGATGGACAGAACATTCCTGGTTTCCTGCACGCCGGTGTTCGACAAATCGGGGGTTTTGGTCAGAATCATCCATATAGCAACGGATATCACCGAGTACAAACTGGCAGAGGAGAAGCTGCATGAAAGCGAGGAAGGATTCCGCATCATCCTCGAAAATCTGCCGAATGGCGTTTTTGTTCATGACCTTGACGGCCGGATTATCCAGGTGAACAGGTCGGCGCGCGCAATGACCGGCTACACGGAAGGCGAGTTAGCCTCTATGACTGTCAGCGACATTGATAAAGGCAGCATTACGCGAAAAGACAGAGAAAATATCTGGTCCAAACTCGAAAAGGGTGATTCGTTCCTGTTGGCAAACGCAACCCATTGGCGAAAAGACGGCTCGCAGTATCCCGCGGAGATTCGCATAAATTCCATTGTCCTGAATAAAGAGCCCGCAATGCTCGCTCTTGTCCAGGATATTACCGAACGTAAACATGCCGAAGAGAAACTGCGGGACAATCAAAAACAGCTGAAGGCCCTTGCCGCAGAGTTGTCTTATGCCGAGGAGCGTGAAAGGCGGCGAATAGCAATTGGGATTCACGATAACATCGGCCAGAAACTCGCAATGGCAAAGTTAAACCTGCAGTTTATTAAAGATTCTGTGACGAAACAGAGTGCGCGGTCCGCAATTGACGGCGCGTGCGACATGATGAATGAGATAATAGACGATATCCGTTCTCTGACATTCGAATTGAGCAATCCCATCCTGTACGAAATCGGTCTTGAGGAGGCCATAGGCACCTTGCTGAAGAACGAAATCCAGGATAAGGGCGGCCCGAATTGCAAACTCATATCTGCCGGCGGCAAAATAGAATTAGACGAAGACACAAAAGTTGTTTTGTTTAAAGCCATTCGCGAGCTTTTGGTAAATGTTGTTAAACACGCCGGGGCGAAAAACATTAAAGTCGGCATTTCGAGGCGGGATAATGAAGTTAAGGTTACAGTAGAAGATGACGGCGCCGGATTCGACGTAAGCAAACTCGGTCTTCCATCAGGCAAAAAAGGCGGTTTCGGCCTTTTCAATATCAAGGAGAGATTGGAATATATGGGCGGGCAGTTGGAAATTAAATCTTTCCCGGCAAAGGGTACTCGCGTCGTTATGACAGCCCCGGTGAAGAAATCTGAACGGGGACGAGAAGAGGTAAAGCTGCATGAAAGTGCTGATAGTAGATGACCATGGTATTGTCCGCGAAGGCCTGAAAGCCCTTATCAAGAAGCGAGCCGACGTCGAAGTGGTCGGCGAAGCCGAAGACGGTAACGCAGCGGTTAAGCTGGTGTCCCGATTTGCCCCGGATGTCGTTATTATGGATGTGACAATGCCAAATCTCAACGGGGTCGAGGCCACTCGTACCATTACGCGAAACAACCCCAACACTAAAGTCATTGCTCTGTCAATGCATACCGACAAAACAATAGTCCGTGAGATGTTTAAAGCCGGCGCATATGGCTACGTTCTTAAGTCCTATCTATTCGACGAACTGAACAAGTCACTCGAAGCCCTCAAAAAAGGCGAGCGTTATTTGAGCCCTCATATTGCCGTCTTAATACGACAGGACTACGCCGCCTCGAAAGCCAAAGGCACCGCTGGCAACAGGAAACCTCTAAGCGAACGGGAACGGCAAGTTCTCCAGCTTGTTGCGGAAGGCAAGAGTATCAAGGAGATATCGCTGCTGCTGCATCTAAGTCCCAAGACCACCGATGCGCACCGGCGTAACCTGATGACCAAACTCGGCACCGCGAGCGTGGCTGATTTAATCAAGTACGCTATCCGCGAAGGCCTGACCTCTCTCGATTTCTAAGGGACACTCGTCATTTTCAAGCCCTTGTCGTTTTACCAGACCTATAAGGAAATTTCCCGACTAAATAACGGTTTTCCCCGATGGTCATCCACGCGATTATTGGCGATACTTTATATGAGAAGGCAATAGATTGTGCTTTTGGCCGCTCAGCAAGGGGTAATACTTGCGAAGACAGTCGGTCCGATACCGAAAAACGCTGTGTACTCGCCGAGGAAATGAACAAGTTTTTCCGACAAAAGGATTTAAAGTTGGCTCTGGCGTTACTAAAAGGCGACGAAAATACCGCGAAAGTGCATAGGAACCGGTCAATGCCAGAAGAAAGGCCCATTACAACCAACACCGATCAAAACTCGCCTGTTGAACAGCGCAACGCGGCGCAGCATTATGAAGCTCTGATGGACCTAGGTGACTACCTGACGTCTGTGGGTAAATATGACGAGGCACAGCGGAAATACGAAGAGGCGGCCCTGCTTTCCCCGGACGCCGCGAGGCCTTATGCCGGCCTGGTTATTGTTGCCCTGCAGAAAAACAATCTCGAAGACGCCGATATTGCGTTTCGGATTGCCTGCCGGCTTGACCAGAATTGTGCAAAGGCATACGCAGGTCTTGCGATGATTGAACAGCAGAGGAAACATTATTCCCAGGCATGCAAAATGTATCTGAAGTGCCTTGAACTTGAGAGTGATAATTTGACCGCGCTGCTTGGGCTGTTTCAGACGTCGTGCCAGATAGATTCGTTTGAAAAAACCATCCACTACCTGCGGATTTACCTCGATATGCACCCCGGCGACAGGTCGGTTATGATCGCACTGGCGGCTTTGTATATGAACGACGGCCGGAGCGATGAAGCCAGGGAAATTCTTCGTAATGTCCTGGCGCTGGAGCCGGGGCATAAAGATGCGACAGACCTGCTTGAAAAGATTGAGCATGGTCAGGCAAAGCAGCGACAAGCCGAGGTTGCCGGCCCTTCGACTTCGCCGGGATAAGGCGCTCTTTTACGGGCTTGTCGTTTCACCACACATACAAGGAAATTCCTTGTTCAAATAACGGTTTTCCCCGATAGCAGTGCGTGCGATTGTTAGCGATACTTTACATAAAGATGGCGACTTAAAACATTATTCAGCAATCAACAACGATGGAAAAACCCCTAATGTTATCGCACAAATGCCCCTGTTGTCTCGCCGAGGAAATGTAAAAAGTTTTAGAAAAAAGTACGGATTAAAAAACAGAAACGAAAGGCACAAAACCGACAGTAGTACGGGGATGAACGCTTGTTCAAAAGGACACACCGGATGAAATGGGAAATAGATTATATCGAAGATCACGGAATCGTGAAGGTTAAAATGTCGGGCCAAATAGGATGAAACGACAAGATAAAGCTCAGCGAAGAGATGCTCGCAACCGGACGCCAAAAGAACGCCAACGCATTTCTTGTGGACCAGAAAGAAGCTACGTTCGGATTATCTGTTCTGGAAATTGACCGCCTGCCCGAGACATTCAGGAATATCGGGTTCAGCAACACAGACAGAATAGCCATCCTGGTTAATTCCGAGTCAACGAACAGCAACCTGTTCACGTTTCTCCAAAACGTCTTTACCATTAACTCGCTTCAGATTCGAGTATTCACAGACCCTGATGAAGCAACCGCCTGGCTAAAGAAAACACATAAATAAACTGTATTTGAGTTTTGGACTTCTTAGATGAACGCACCGGGAGTTCCCATCAGACATCGCATCATTTGTAACGGCCACCTGGTATATTACTCCGATTGATACATCGGGAACTCCCAATAGTTTACGCATCATCCGCGACAGCCAACTGTTCGATTCCCCCGCATAATAGCCGCGTCAATCAAACCCCCTTAACTTTCCCCGCGAAACCTTTTTGTAAATACCCGCTCCCGAAAACAGCACGACCATTCTTTCCAGTAGAAAACTGGTGACTGTCCCCCGCTATTACCATTTGTTCTTTCTGTTATTAAAACATTCTGCTCCAGTACAAGCTCCATATATAGGCTTTTACCTACCATAAAATAGGTACATTGCTTATTGGCATTCAAACATCTTTCACAGTAATACATAAAAATGTTGCGTTGTTAAGAGAGAACGCCCTTAAAAGAGAGGTATCGTGACAGGCAAAAAGAAGAGTGAGAGCGACGAGAAGAAGGGAAGATAGTTTTGGTTTTGTGCTCATAGTCAGAATGAGTATACCCCCTTTATATTCCGCAATATCAGTTCTC
>JBEKHA010000008.1:0-140127 GCA_050012515.1 Sedimentisphaerales bacterium
GGGTGCAGTGCGAATACAGCCGCGATGAATGCACTGGGCCAGATTAACCCTGTCAAATTGGTGAAAATCCAAAAAACAAGCAGGGCGTTGGCAATATGAAACAACAAGCTGACAAGATGATGCAAGGAGGCATTTAGCCCAAAAAGCTGACAATCCAGCATATAGCTTAACGTGGTAAGAGGATGCCACATATAGTAGTGCGGCTGTGTAAATGCCCAGGCGACGGAATCCGGCGTTATTCCCCCGGTTACGCGAGGATTTTGGGTTATGTATTTATCGTCGTCGTAATTGACGAAGCCGTTACGCAGTGTCGGCTCATAGGCGGCAAATGTGGCCGCCACAAGGCCGATGCATATGAGCAGTTTTACCCGCTTTTCGCGATGTCCTGAGTCCACAGCATATAATCCATATTCTTTTGATTTTTTCGTTCCACAAAATGCGGCTGGTCCTGCTGCGTGTACCCCCGCACAAAACGGTTTTAATCATAGGTTTTGCGGACAGACAGTCAAGGGAAAACGGAAAGATTTCAACCCTGTTTCCGTTAATGAAAAGGCGATTCCGCTTTAAATATCAGGGCGGAATCGCCTTTTAAATCAATCAACAAAGCGGACCTCAATGGTTAAGGAGATGCTGGGATATAAGGCCAGATATGCCAGGTACCTCTAGGAAATGCGTCCACGATATTATTAAGGGTTTCATTTACATCATAGTTCTTGGAATTAGCTTCCAGGGTCAATTTGGGGTCTAATGTCAGTGTTACGAGAATTGGCCCTGAATAAGTTTGGTCCGGGGCAAAAAAGTCGTAATTTGAAATAAATCCTGTGCCATTCATGCTTGTGGCGATGTAGGACTTCGGAGTAGTGGGGTCGTTAGAATCTTTTGTCAGTTTGCCCTTTCCGGCGACGTTAAAGAAGAAATAACCATCGGCATCAGTCGCGGAAAAACTGAGTATTTCGATACGGCACGGGTCGCAGGGGTCAATAGTGACCGCTTCAGGTATTATTTTTATCCAATCCTTTTTTTTGTCATAGATGGCGGCGTTTGAATCGGTTACAGAGGCGTAGGGACCGAAGTAACTAACTCGGACTACCCAGTAACCTTGAATCGACAGTGGGACAAAGTTATTTGTGTCATTTACGTCGAAGACCATATTGGATGCCTTAATAGTCCCCTTATAGACAAGGATTCTGCCCATTCCATACGATGTTTCCGCCATGGCGAACACCGCCAGGACAACAGATAACGCAAGCACCTTTTTCATAACTAATCTCCTTAAAATCAATCGCTCTATGTTTATCGTCCACAGCTTAACCAAAAGTAAAAGCGGCAGCAATGGTTTGTTTTCCCATTACTGCCGCTGTTGTTCTATTGCAATCAAATTTTAACGGCCGGATAAATAAACCAGCCGGTTGTTTTAGTTGTGCCCGCCTCTTTGCTGGTCTCTGTCTTTGGACGAATCGCTTGGGGGGGCGCTGCGACTGGATGTATCTCTATCACGCGGCGAATCATTGCTGCTGGGCGTATGCTTGACGTCGGTTTTTCGCTCATTGTCCGGTTGAGACGGCGAGGTTTTGAAGAGTCCTTCCTGTTTGCCGACAATCGGCGGAGACGGAATCTTTACCTGTTCCGGCTGACTGCGTTTGATTTCCTGGACAGATACGTTTCTGGTCTTGTTATCGGTACCGGCTGCGGGGCCTGCTTTTTGTCCTGTCGGCTGCGTTGCCGGACCGCTGCGCTCTATGTTTGGCCCGCCTGATTTCGTTGAGGCCGGTGAGGATTCCCATTTGCTTCGCTCCTCCCCGAATTTGCGTAAATCAGTTGCGCCGGTTGAAATCTTTTGCATGGTGTCGGCCTTTATCGGCTCGAATTTCATTGTTGTTTTCTTATCTGCGATGACTTTGTCCATCGTTCGGGCCATCTGGATATCTTTTCGTTTTGCCTCGGGCAATTTTGCCATTCGTTGTTCCATCTCGTTGTACGTCCGCGGGGGGCGCATATCCTTGTTAGCGCGTCTTAACTCATAATCATTTCTTTCGTGGTCTTCCCAGCGAGGGTCGCTCATGCGGTGGAACCATCGGTCATGTTCATAAATAGGGTCATACCAGGAATGGCGACTTTCGCACTCGAACCGCGGGAAAATGCCTATGCCGATATAGAAGTCATCGTAGTAATCACCAAAGTAGAAGTGGCAGTATCGCGGACAGGTGAACAGATTGAGCTGAAGTGCGCCGATATCTACTGCGACGCCAAGTGACAGCGAGAAACCGGGCCGTTCCCAGACATGCCTGGGGATATAAAACGGCGCAAACAAAACGCCTCGCCTCCGCAGGGGGTAATCCCAGTACCCGGCGGCGAACACATAACCTCGCGGCGTGCATACATAATGCGACGGCGTCCAAATCCATCCTTCCTGGGCCGTAAGCCAGTAACCGTTTCGCCAGACATACTGCCCCTGATACCAATACCAGCAGGGCGGCACCCAGATATTGTCTTCTGTGGGCGGAGTTCCCGGCGGTTCCACATCAGCAATTACAGGCGGGGCGGGTAAATACTCGATTTGCTGAACATTACTGACCTGCTGTGCCCAGAAACCGGGGACCCATTCCCAGCCCATGCCTGTTTGGGACCAGTATCCTGGCACCCAATATCTGCCCGGGGGGGCGGCTCGCCAGCAGCCGCTGACCCAGATGTAGTCGTTGCGTTCAGAGTCCCATGCCCAATAACCCGGGATCCATACGTATTGATCGCCCACGGGCTTATCCGCGGGCGGATTTTCAACTATATTGGCGGGCGGCTGGGTCGGGGCCACCACAGCCGGCTGCGTGTTCAGGTCAACCGGTTCGGCAAACGCCTCGTGAACGGGGCCGCGTGTCAAAACCTCGGGTTGCTCTTGCGCCGGCGTCGGCGGCGGCTGGGTCGAGTCCTCGCCATACAGCGGGGCAATCGCAAACACGGTTGTTATCACAAGCACAATCGCAGTTTTCATATATCTACCCTTTCATAAAAAAAAGCTGGAATACCAATCGCCTCTCATATTTAAGAACGTTTTTCACGGCAAAGATATTGCACTGAAAACGACGAGGTTGTATGCCAACAAGATACGATTGCAATTATAAATTGTGCGAGCCGGACGTCAAGGTAAAGTGGATTTACCGCGTTTTTGAGGCAATAAAAGGGGTTCAGAATTATTCAGGGCCGCGATTAAGGCAGGTAAACCAACCCGGATTCGTTAAAATCAGCGAATTTGATGGCGAGGTAAAAATAGCCCGATGGCGAGATGATATTCGTTTGTTTTATAGTGAGAGTAAAGGAGCAGTTGTTTGCGTCAAAAGTGCCGGTGGCGAGGCCGACCTCGTTAACATCGGCATTTGTGCAGACGAATTTATTTTTCTTTGCGATAAAACTGCCGGCGGGAATGGTGAAGGACTGCGAATCAAGAATGACGGTGACATTGACATCGGCAAGATTTACATTTGTGTGTTCGACTGCGATAGCCGCATTGATGGATAATTTATTCTTGCCCTTCGTAACTTTGAAATTGTCAATTCTCAGGGTGTTTTTGATTCCCAGCATAAGTTTTATGGGGGCCGGTTTGCTGCCGTTGACTATTCTTTCACCCGCATGGCCGGCACCGGACAAATCGCCGATTGTGATTCGCATTGTTACGGGACAAGACAAGCCCGACAGGTCAATATTTTTAGCGGCAAAGGAAAACTTTCCGGTATTCGTATCGTATTTGAAAGATTCTGTTGTTCCGCTTTCGGTCAGGGCATAACTATATTTACCATTTTTGAATGAATTGCCGTTGATGGGGAAGATTTTGGTGCAGGGTGAAAGCATATTATTTGAATCAACGGTAATCGTGATGCTGTTCGCGTCAATCAGGTCATTGGCGTTAACGTCCATTGTGCCCGAAATTGAAATTGCGCCGATGTTGTTTTTGCCGGCGGAAACAGTGCAATTCGTAATTGAGACCCAATAGTGGTCTAATGCGGGATTAACTAATTCAATGCCCTTACCATTCACCGGGTCGAGATTGCGGGTGTATTGCTTATTGTTGGCGTCATTCCAGTGCTCATGAACACCTAAACTTCCGATAAGAGTGCCATTGTTTTCGGGGTCGTAGTTAATATCCGCCGGCCAGTTGTTCGGGTCTGCTGCCTGATGAAGATAATCATCCACGCCAGCCATCTGGGGCCAGTAATTGTCGGGATGATTTGTCTGAGTATATTCTGTTTTTAAGAAGTCGAAGCAAACTGATTCGAGCGCAACTTGGTCCTGGGAGGCAAAGATGCTTGATGGATACTCGTTATTAAACGGGGTTGATACCCATTTTTCCGGCTTTTCAATTGATTCAGGCGCGCCCCAAAGACCGTCCACAACGTTTAGTACTGTATTGCCGCCGAGGAACTTATGCCCCATCAAGTCCACCTGTACCCGGTATAACCCCATTCCGGCCCTGCTTTGGCTGGCTCCATCTGGACTGACCAGACCTTCGTGGAGATGGCTGGCGTCCTCCCTGCAGTGTGAACCGAAATGATTCTTGGCGCAAAGAGTAATGCCCGCTCTGCTATGGCCTTTAAGGGCAGCGATATTAATCATATAATTTGCTTCAGTGATGCAGGTGGGCAGGTAGTCACTATATACCGGTGTCGAGCTGCCGTCCTCGTGTAAAATAGTGCCGCGGTCGGAATAAAAAATTACAGGGGCTGCGCTGGGAACAATCGGTGTTCGTCCCAAAGTGCTGGACTGGTGGTCGATATAGACCACATTCGGGAATTCCGTGTGCAGCAGGTCGTATGTATGTTTATAGAGATGCTTTAGCGGGTCGCCGACTGAAATATCCTGCTGGCGCACGCCGTAAACGTTCACTAATTGCCTTAAAAAAGCAAGTATCACCTCCGGCGATGTTTCGGCTGTGCCGTACCAGCTGTTTTTCACGATCGAGTAATCGGTTGAGTTTATATTGGGATAATCAGAACCCCAGCCCCAGGCGCTTGTAAAATTTGCCTTTATCATAATTTTCTGGCTTGGTAAGTAGCCGGCGTTGCCCCTGCCTTTTGTCCTGTTGAAATTTTTGAACAGGGCGTCCCATGCATCCTCATCTGAATTTTCTCCCGTCAAGCTGCGAATCATTTGCGAGACCATTTTATCTATCACTGCCTGATTGTTGTTTTTGGGAAGGAACCAGCCGTCTTCAACGGGGGTATATGTGTTGGTGCAATTTTCATTGGTGGCGTTGGCGTCGTGAACCCAGACGACGCGACCGGGGCAAATACCTTGCGCAGTGCCAATTGGTTCGTTAACCGGCTGCGAATCAGCGAGGACGATTTTAGGTGTCGTATGGCTCATCGCCATCCAGATGAAACCGATACTGAGGGAAACGAACATCATCCCGATGATGTATCTCGCCCGCAGGAAATAACGCCTTGCCTTACGAAACGCGACTGCCGAACCGGCCAGCCCCATTAGCCAGATTATGAAACCAGACGCTAACGGGAACGCAACGCGCTGGCAGGGATATGCAGCTCGTGATGGCTTTGGAATTACCCTGATGAGAAACCATATAAGTGCAGCAAATCCTGTTATTGAAGGCAGCCAGAACAGCCAGCGATGTTTCGCCGGCCCGGCTGCTTTGGAACAAGCCGGCGATATTCGTTTTTTTCCTGAAAAAAATGTTATCACGCCTGCTCCTTGCCAAATCCGCTGGCGATGAATATCAGCAATACTTTTTAGGACCGAGAATGTTCTCACTGCTCTTTCGTATCTTAAATATATCGGCATATGATGGGATTTTTTAATAATGTTAGAGGGGCGATTTTGACCATTCTTTTTAGTGGGTTGCAGGCAGCAAAAAAGGGGGCTTTTATGACACCTTGCGGCGACTGCAACTGCACTCAAGCCTGTATTTTTTGCGGGCAACATTAGAACAAAGGCCGTCTGTAAAAGACGGCCCGAGGTATTTTGAAATTATGAAGTAAGATTCAGTTTAAAAAGGCCAGTTCCCGGGAGTGTTGTTCATCCAGTAGCCGGCTAATATGCAGAAGTCGGCGAAATCCACCTTGCCATCGTGGTTAAGGTCAGCACTCAGGTTCGAACCTGTCTGCAGCCAGTAATCGCAAAAAGCGTCGAGGTCATAAATATCGACAACGCCGATGACTTTTACGGCGATGTCCAGGGTGAAGTCTGGAAGCGTATATGTCAGCTGACCATTTACGGAATTGGCTGTGCCTGAGTTGATGATGCCTCCACTGCCGCGAGTCGCGTAAACATAGACATTGTAAAGACCATCGCTAAGCCCTTTGGCGATAACCGGCTCATTGTGGAAAGTTCCGTTATTTATCAGCCCAAGCTGACTGTTGGTGTCATAAATCCAGAAATAGCCCCGCTGTTTGCCTACAAGCCCCATAGAACCCAGAGGCGAAACGTTATTTGGAGCGAATTCATAGCTGGTTATTTCAAACCAGTCCTGACCGGTGTTTTTTATCTGCACCGACTGCTGACCTGCCGAAAGCGGTACCGAGATTATGAAATTGTTTGAATCTGCGGGATAAGTTCCCGAAAAAATCTGACTCCCATTAACGAGTACACACAAGCTGTTTTGGCACCAGTTGGCGGTACTTTCCACGTGTATTTTCAAAGCGCCTGATGTCGGCATATTCAAATTGAAAGTGGGGTCCGACCTGACCCCGTAACTATCCTTGGTGGAACCCTGAAGCCATTGGGAGAGGTTTTCCATACCGGGGAAGTAATCCACATTGAGATAAAATACATTCTGGTCGGATATCGCCCAGAAATCGGTGAGGACCGGATTGGCGAAGTAAGATTCGACTCCGGAAGCGGCTCGCTGTGCCCTGGTCAGATTGCAGTCAGCAAGATTCTCATTGGCGTCGTAAATCGAAAGCGGTGTATATACGCTATAAAGATTGCAGGGGTCGATGTAACCATCCCACCACCACAGATGTGCGCTGCTTTTGGCGAAAAAGGCGCTCCAGATGCCATTGTGCATCTCCAGTCCCTGGACTACCTGGGACCTGTAGGGTTCTGGCATACCCGGAGGGGGGCTATTGTTTGTTTCCGCCGGGCTAAAACCCAGGATGGTTCCCATGCCGAATTCGGCCATAAGCACAGGTTTGTTGAAGTCCGCCAAACTTAAAGCCGTTTGCTCAAACGTGCGGATAGTATCGATTCCATAGTAATGATTCTCAACCAGGTTGATATCGGGAAGATTCCAGAGGTTTTCAAAACCAGAGCTGTTGCTGCTGGTAGTAATCGGGTGGTTGAACACGTCTATGCTGCGAATGTAAGATGACATCGTATTGTGCCAGCTTACGACTGTTGACTGGTCGTAATTCCAGCCATCGGTCCACTGAACCTCGTTGAATAATTCCCAGGCGTAGATTGCCGGCGAATAACCCCAGCGTGCGACGATGTAGCGGTATTTATTTTTGGTTAATTGTATGGCACATGGGTCTGTGAAGTATTTGCAGGGGTCCGGGAGAAATCCGCCTGTGTTGGCGATATTGTAAGGATTGGTGCTCCAGTCGGCATCGGTAGTTGTGCTGACCTGGCCATGATGCTGAAGGGCAAACTGAATGGCGATATTGTTTTGCTCCGCGCTTGCGACGTATCCGTCCATTCTTAGTGACGTCTGCAAAGAAGGTTTTCCTGGGCCATTGAAATAGGTATTACCCCATAGGCCGGGTGTCCATTCCAGCGCAACTCCATAATCGGCGCCATAGGTGCAGCACCATAATCGCACCCAGTTTGCGCCTGCGTTGTGCAGTTTTGTGAGGAAATAATTCCAGCCGGCGATTCCACCGCCAGGAAGTGAGCCGTTGTTCCAGCCGATGTTCTGGCCGATGTTGATTCGCGTATTCCCATTAGAGTATTTGAGGAAGTCGTGCTGGTTGGGGTCAACTCTGATGAACCCTTGTTTGCCGCTTTCGATACAGGTAAAAGAGCCGGCGGTTATTGCTGTTGCTGTGCCATCCACGTCTTTGACTTTAATATCGCAGGTATATGAGCCGAGCTGCGAAGGTGCGAATCTTGCCTTCCAGGATATTGCGCCTGCTGTAGTATAATATTCAGGATTGCTTCCTGATGTGGAATATGCCTGGTAATAAAAACCCGGAATGTTCACGTTGGTCCCGTCGGGCTGATGAAACGTTACCATAACATCAACTACGCAGGGGTCGAACGGGTTTGTATATGTCCGTGAAAGCGTAAATGTCAGTTCGTATTTGGTGTATCTGCCGATGGTGGATGCGTTTTGTGAAATGCCGCTTATTGTGGTTGCGTTTGCCCGATTGATTCCGAATGCCAGAGTTGCGATTAGGCATGCGGCCAAAATACACGTTGCTCTTTTCATCGTTACTGGCCCCCTTTTCGGTTTCTCTCGAGATGAGTGTGGTGTTACAAGTCCAACAATGCAGCAGTATTATTATATCCTGAAAAAGGGGGCAAGTAAATAGCATTTTTGACTGGGATGGCTTTATTTACCCTTAAATTTGCTGTTTTATGAGGTTTTTGAAGCGAGCGAAAGCCAACGATCGGATTCGAACCGATAACCTCCGGTTTACAAAACCGGAGCTCTACCATTGAGCTACGTTGGCGTAAATTCTATATCGGCAGGATTATACTGAAAATGAGGTAATTTCGCAAGCGCTGATGCGAGATTATGTCAAAAGCAGAAGTATAAAGCAGCCGAGCATAATGACTATGCCGAAGGGGACGCCGAATGCGGCCCATTCTTTGCTTTTTATCGAGAGTTTGCTTGCGCAAATGATATTCGGAATATTACCGGGAATGAGCATGCCGCCTGCGATTAGCAGACCCATCAGGGCGTCTTTGATTGTGTCGATGGACATAGCGGGGGATATTTCCGCGGCTGTCAGCGTCGCATTATCGAGAATTGCCGAGGTGGTATTTGCCCAGTAAATCGCCGCTGAGGGGATATGCACAATATATTTGTCAACAACGGGCGTAAAACCGGCACCCAGAAAAACGAGCGCGAGGACGAACAGATAGACCTTGCCCGTCCTGATGAATATATCCCTGAAGTTCTCCGGCTTGTCCTCGGTGAGCGAGGGCGATTGCCCCTCGTGTTTGCCTTTAAAAAACGCCGGCAATATACCGAGCAGCAGGACCATCGGGATGACCCATTTGCCTAAGAGTTTCAGCAGGAAGAAGAAACTGGCGCGATATGGCTCGCCTGAAAGCTTGGATACAGCGATAGTGGATAACGGCTCACCGATGGGTGTCAGAACCGCGCCGAGACCGATTGAAAAGCAGGCGATGATTACCAGCCGCACTTCAAGAGCTCTTGGCAGACGTAATGCACTTGTGACCTCCACGAGAATTAGCGCAGCGATAATCGCGGTGATGACGCTGGACAATAAGCCAAGCCCGGCAACGATAACGAAAAACAGCGCCGAATAACCGAACAGACGTGCGAAACCATGCGCCCAGGCGCCTACTTTGGGCCTGATGAATCGGAAAATCACGCCCGCAATCAGCACTGCCAGCGTAATTTTAATCGGCTCAATGAGCGCCTCTTTCACTAAATGCCATGACCAGAGCCATGAGATGGTTACAGCGAGGCACCCCATAACAAACAGGAAGGCCTCAAGCTGTTTTTCGACCCGTTTGGATAAAAGCGGCAGAACAAGAACCAGCCCGACAATAAAGACCAGTCCGCCCGTTACAAGTGTTTCATTCATATTTATTTTCTATTTTCGATTTGTTATTTTTGATTTACAATTCGAGGATAATAAATCATAAATAGTAAATTATAAAGGGGAAACTGGAAATGCATAAGTTTGTTTTGCTTTTGTTGATATCCGGTTTGTGTTTTTCTTTTGGCTGCGCCGCAAACCCGATTACCGGCGAAGACGAACTGATGCTCGACCGTGACTACCATAACGATATAAAGTTAGGCAAAGAGATTGCCCCGAAGGTCGAAGAAGAGCTTAAAGGCAGAATCAAAGACCAGGTATTGCAGGATTACATAAACTGCGTAGGCCATAAAATTGCCAGATTCAGCCACAATCCGGATTTTGATTTTAATTATGTTGCTGTCAACGATAAGTCGATAAACGCCCTGGCGATTCCGGGCGGGTGCATTTTTATTACAAAAGGACTGCTCGCCAAACTCGAAAGTGAATCGCAGCTCGCGGGCATACTGGCGCACGAGACCGTTCACGTTGTCGCAAGAGATACGGAAAATATGATGAGCAAGCAGGCGGGAATGGGCGCGTTGTTTGTCCTTGCGGCGTCCCAGGCAAGAAACGAGGGCGAGGTGGCTGCCGCCGATATCGCCCTGCAGCTTATGGATCTCAAATACAGCAGGGAATACGAAAAAACCGCAGACCTCGGCGGTATGGAATATATGCTCAGGGCCGGCTACAACCCCAACGGTATGGTCGAAACGATGCAGATACTGCAGAAAGAGGAGGAGACGAACAATTCCTGCGATTTCTTTTCGACGCACCCTTCGCCAGAAAATCGCATCGATTATCTCAGGGCGAGAATCCAGTCGCATTATCTGGACGGTATCGTGGGGACAAAAACAGGGGAGGATGAATACCGGCAGAACGTTCTGGACAGGTTGAAAAATCTGCCTGACGAGCCGCGCAGGTAATTGACCGGCAGTGAAGTGTTTGCGTTGAAAGGAAATGCGGTTTGCCTGTCACAGGCCGGAAAACATTACGCGATTTTGAGTATTCTCGCCGGCTCTTCCGGCATGCCGGTGCGTGCGGAAAGATAAGCAGCTTCTATAAATGCCATAATCTTCAGGTTGTCGGCTGCGGGGCTTACGAGCGGATTTTTGTCGGGCCACAGCAGATGGGAGCCGAAATTCTCCAGCACCATTTTAATCCGGGCCGACGAATCGTCCGCGAATTTGTCCTGCCTGAGCCGTTGTCCCCGCGAATCAGCGATTTCAAACACTTTGTCGTCGCATCTTACAATCGTATCATGGCACTGCGCGATTAACCATTTTTGCTGCTGGTTTGCGAGTGATTGCCCGACAGAGGCGTGACCCGCGAGGAGATTACCAGACATCGCGTCGCCGAATTTCATTGTTATGATAGCACTGTCCTCGGTTCTGTATAGTCGCTGCTGTCTGTCGCCTGCGGTGCTTCCTGCGACGCAATATACCTGCTGGGGTAGGCCGAAGTTCAGAATTATCTGGTCGATTATCTCCCAGCAGTCGTAAAGAATCGCGCCGCCTCCGGCCAGCACGGGGTCGTCTCGCCATTTTGCCCTTGATGTGCCCGGTGTCGGCTCGCCTGCTGCGGCAAGGATAAGAAAGGGCTGTTGTGCCGGGTTTTGTAGGAAATATCCCCTTGCCGCAAGTGCGCTTTGAGCGAATCTTCCCGGGTTGGCCGCAGCCAGGGTAACTCCATCGTTTTGCGCCATCTTTACGAATTCCGCCGTCTCGCTGAAATTTCTCGCTAATGGCGGCAGCTTGAGAATGTGAAATTTCTTTTTTATCGCCAGTTTGAGATATTCGGCGCAATTGTGAATCGGTGCGGCGACGAGCAGGCAGTCGAGCTGGTTCTGTATTATCAGCCGGCGGTAATCGTCGTATGCCGCGCAGTTGTAATCTTTGGCGACCTGCTGCGCCAGGTTTGTGTCAGTATCACCCACAGCCGCGATGGTAAAGCAGTCAAGACCTTTAGCCGCGTCGAGCAGCGACCTGCCCGCGTCATTGAGGCCCAGGACAGCTATTTTCAGAGGACTCTCTCGCATCCCTGCACACAAATCGCAGCGAAAAATAAACGGCTGCAAATACCAGCGATTATTTCCTGTTCGGAATAATGAAGTGGTCCGGCACCGGGAACTGCGAGCACAAAAGCAGAACGTCTTTGGCGACCTGCTCGATGACCGATTCATTATCGATGTTATCGGCGACCTTGCCTATATATTCTGCTATTAGCCGGGCCTGTTCTTCTTTCATACCGCGTGTGGTAATCGCGGGCGTTCCGATTCGCAGGCCGCTCGGATTTGCCGGCGGGGCGGGGTCGTTGGGCACGGTGTTGTAGTTGGTTTCGATTCTGGCCCTGTCGAGCGCCTTGGCGAATTTTTTGCCGGGGATGTTTTTGTTTCTCAAATCGATGAGAATCAGGTGGTTATCTGTGCCGCCCGATACGAGGTTAAATCCGCATTCGAGCAGTTTCTCGGCCATCGCTTTTGCGTTTTTGACAATCTGTTTGGCGTAAGCGACAAACTCAGTCGTGTCGGCTTCGGCCAGCGCGACGGCAATCGCGGTAATCGTGTGCATGTGCGGGCCGCCCTGGAGTCCGGGGAATACGGCCTTATCGACTTTGTCGGCGTGTTCGGCCTTGCACAAAAGCATTCCGCCTCGCGGGCCTCGCAGCGTCTTGTGTGTTGTTGTTGAAACGATGTCGGCGTAAGGAACCGGGCTTTTGTGGACGCCCGCGACGACTAAGCCGGAGATATGGGCGATATCACTGACGTGATATGCGCCGACCTCTTTGGCGATGTCGCCGAAAATCTCGAAGTTGATTTCTCGCGGATAAGCGGTGCAGCCGGAGATTATAATTTTGGGCTTGTTTTTCTTTGCCAGGTCTCGAATCTGGTCATAGTCGAACCTGCCCGTCTCAGCGCTGACGCCGTACTGCATTGAATTGAAGATTTTGCCGGTCATGCTGACTTTCCAGCCGTGGGTGAGGTGTCCGCCGTGGGGCAAAGCAAGTCCCATAATCGTATCGCCGGGTTTTGCCAGCGCGATATAAGCCGCGAGATTCGCTATCGAGCCGGAATATGGCTGGACATTGGCGTGGTCGGCCTTGAAAATCTTTATGGCTCGCTGTCGGGCGATGGTTTCGATGAGGTCGGTAATCTGCTGTCCCTCATAGTACCGTTTGCCCGGGTATCCCTCTGCGTATTTGTTGGTCAGGCAGCTGCCGCTTGCCAGCATTACCGCTTTTGAAACGTAGTTTTCGGACGGTATAAGCCGGACGCAGGCGCTCTGGCGTGCGCCTTCCTGCCTTATAAGTTCATATATTTGCGGGTCATACTGCTCAAGAGCTGTCAGCATATCATATTCTCCATAAATATAGGTTTAAAGTATCACGGTTTTATAGCAAAGTCGGGATTTCAATACAAGCATTTATACGTCCGCGGCGGATTTATTTGTTGACAGGATTTGGCCGAAGAATACGATTATGGCGTGGGAACCTTCATAAAGTGGTTTTTCCGCCTTCGTTGGCACTATGGCGGATAAATTTGAGGAATTTGATGCCTGAAGACAATGGAATAAATGCAAAGGCGAAACAGTTTTTTGACAAGGCCGACGAAGCGGCCGCAAACTACAATTTCGACTATGCTATAGATTTGTATCTCCAGGGGTTGCGATGCAACCCTGATGCGCTTCAGGACGGCCATTTGCAGCTTAGAGAACTTGCCCTTATGCGACAGGGCAAAGGCGGCAAGAAACCCTCAATAATGGAAAGAATGAAATATTCCCGCGGCAAGACCCCCCTCGAACAGCTTCTCAATGCCGAATATCTGATGGCCAGAGACCCGGAACATTTGCCGTATATCGAGGCGATGCTCAGGGCGGCTGTGGCCGGCGGATACAATCAAACGGCAAAATGGATAGCGGATTTGCTGTTCGCGGCCAACAACGCCTCACAATCGCCGTCGGCGCATTCGTATTTACTGCTGAAGGATTCATACGCGGCCATTGGGCAGTGGGACAGGGCGGTTGCTGCCTGCCAGTATGCGGCGAAATTGCGTCCAGGTGACGGCGACATAGCCGACGAGGCGAAGAGATTATCCGCGGAATTGACTGTTTCTCGCGGCAAATATGACCAGGCGGGCGACTTCCGCAAATCAATCAAAAATCGCGAGGAGCAGGAATTGTTTCAGTCGCAGCAGGGGGTCATCAAGACGAAGGACTACCGTGTTCTTGCGGTAGAGGCGGCGAGAAAGGCATACGAGCAGAACCCTGAGTCGGCACATAGCATATTCGGACTGGCCGGCGTCCTGGCGGATATGAGAAACGATCAGGCGGAAGAAGAAGCGATAAAACTGCTTGAGGACGCGTACAAAAGGAGACAGGATTTCAGCTTCAAGGAGCGAGCGGGCCTGATTCGAATCGGGCAGGTAAAACGCAAGATACGGGAGGCCGATGAGGCAATTGACGCAAATCCTGAAGACAGCATGGCAAAATCGAAGCACGCGGGTTTAATCGCGCAGCTGAACAAGGTGGAAATGGAACATTACGGGCTTTGCGTTAAAAACTATCCTACCGACCTCAAGGCGAAATACGAATACGGCCTGCGTCTGGTCTATAACAAGAGATACGATGAGGCGATTCCGATGCTTCAGGAGGCCCAGAAAGACCTGAGACACAAAATCGCGGCGATGAGCAAGATAGGCCTTTGCTTTTTTATGAAGGGCTGGTATGCCGACGCGGAGGATATTTTTGTCAGGGCAATCGAATCTTATGAAATAAAAGATGACGACATTGCGAAGGAATTGCGGTATAATCTTGCCCGCTCCTTCGAGGAGCAGGGCAAAAGGGCCGAGGCCCTTGATATATATCGTAAAATAGCCCAGATTGATTTTGGGTTCAAAGATGTTTCCCAGCGGGTTGACCGGCTGAGAAAAGAAGCGAAATAACAGGCATTGAAAACAACTGTGTACAGGAAAATTGTTAACAGAAGTATTTTTTAGGAGACAGAAGTGGCTCATTCGTTGTCGGCAAAAAAGAGAGTAAGGCAGAACGAAAAAAGAAGGGCAATTAATCGCGCAAGAAAAAGCAGCGTCAAGACGCAGATTAAGCGTTTTGAGGATGCGCTTGCCAGTGGCGACCTCAAGGCGGCGACGGAGCAGTTCCGTCTTACGGCCAGACGGCTGGATAAGGTCGCATCAACCAGCACTATGCACAAAAAAACAGCCGCTCGCAAAAAATCACGTCTTGCCAAAAAGCTTAACGCGCTGAAAGCAAAAGCGTAGCTCGTGCCCCGTGACTCGGGGCTCGGGTCACGAGAGGCGAGTCACGGAAGACGAGTCATGCGGGAAGTTTACAAGAAGAAAATCATCAAGCTACTGAAGCACGCCGACTACAAGCCGGTCAGGGTCAGCGAGCTGGCCGGAGCATTGGGTATCGAGCAGGCGGATTTCCCCGAGTTCAAGCGTGCGTTCGATGAGCTTCATCACGCGGGCCACGTTGTCTTGGGCGACGGCAGCGTAGTCGGGCTTCCCGGCCTTTCGGGACGAATCATAGGGACCTTCCGCGCAAACGCGCGTGGTTTCGGGTTTGTTACGCCTCTGGAATCAGCGGCCCACGTCGATTTATTTATTCCGCCCGGCGATACGATGGAGGCGATGACGGGCGATGTTGTTGCCGCCAAGGTCGTCGAAAAATCCACCAGGGGAGAGCAAATCCGTTACGCCGGCAGAATCATCGAAATTGTCCAGCGGGGACGCAACCGGTTCGTCGGCACGCTGATGCGAAAACCCGAGGGCTGGCTCATACAGCCGGATGGTTCGAGAATGGCTGACCCTATAACCGTCGATGACATTACCGCCAAAAACGCCAGAGAAAAAGACAAGGTGGTCGTCGAGATTTTATCGTATCCCACGGAAAAACGTCTCGCCCGCGGGGTAATTATCGAAGTATTAGGCAAAGCGGGCAGATACGAAAGCGAAATCGCGTCGATAATTCACCAGTTCCAGCTTCCGGGCGAATTCAACGACTCCTGTATTTTCCAGGCGCATAAGGCCGCGACCGAATATAAGCCGGAAGATATCCGAGGCAGGGACGACATAACCAACAAAATAATCGTAACGATTGACCCGCCCGACGCGAAGGATTTTGATGACGCGATTAGTTTGGAGCGCGACGCTAACGGCAACTGGCTGTTGGGTGTTCACATCGCTGATGTTACTTATTTTGTCCCACCCGGAACGCCCCTGGACAAAGAAGCCAAAGAGAGGGGCAACAGCATATATCTGCCGGGCAGGGTCATACCGATGCTGCCCGAAATGCTGAGCAACGGCGTATGCAGCTTGCAGCCAGACCAATTGCGATTAGTCAAAAGCGCGTATATTGCTTACGACAATGATGGCAACGTCGTAAATCGTAATTATCGCAACAGCATCATCCGCTCAACTCAACGGCTGACCTATCAGCAGGTTGACCGTTTCCTAAAGGGACATACAAAGGATATAAAACCCGAAGTGATGCCGCTTCTAAATGATATGAATAAGCTGGCGAAGATAATCGAGAAACGCCGCGATAGAGAGGGGATGCTGCACCTCGATTTGCCGGAGGCGGAGCTTATATTCGACGAAGCAGGCAGGATTATCGATGGCCAGCCGGCTGATACGAGTTATCCGCATACGATAATCGAGATGTTTATGGTTGAGGCCAACGAGGCCGTGGCGACGGTTCTCGACCGCAATAATATACCGGTTATGCGTCGGGTTCACCCTGACCCGGATGCTTTTACTATGCGAAATCTTGCCGAGCTTGTCCGGTCATTGGGATTGAGTTTGCCCCGTTTGCCCGACCGGGCGGCGCTGCAGCAACTTCTTAATTCCGTCAAAGGCACCGACAGCTCTCTTGCGATAAATCTCGTCGTTTTGCGAAGTATGGAAAAGGCGCAGTATTCGCCGCTGCATATAGGCCATTATGCGCTCGCCTCGGAATTGTATGGCCATTTCACAAGCCCCATAAGGCGATACGCCGACCTGCTCGTTCATCGTGCGCTGGATTGTTACCTGCGCGGTGACATCCAAGCCGGGGACGACTGGATGCCGGATAATCAGCAGTTGGCGGATATTGGCAGGCACATCACGTTTACCGAGGAACGTGCCGATGACGCGGAGCGCGAGTTAAAGGCGGTTCTGATTCTGCAAATGCTGGCAGATAAGGTGGGAGAGGAGCTGGATTGCGTTGTTACGGGCCTGACGAATTTCGGCATATTTGTCCAGTCGCGAAAACTCGGTATCGAGGGCCTTGTGCAGCTTGCGGATTTGGGCCCTGACCAGTGGCAATACAACCCCAAACACGGCTCCATCGTTGGCAAACACTCTGGGCGGATTGTTTGCTTAGGCCAGCCGATGAAAGTCCGCATCGTCTCTGTAAATGTCGCCGCAAGGCAATTGAATGTCACGCCTGTTTTAGCTATCCTCGAAGGCGTTCGTCCTTCCCGTCCACAACTCAGGCCCAAAGAAAAAGGCAAACGCGCCAAACACGGCGGCGGAAAATTCGCTATCCGCCGAAAACAAAAACAACGCGGCAAAAGAAGAAGGTAGAAATCAGCGGACAGCGTTCAGTGTACAGCGGACAGGAATAGAAGACAGTAAGCAGCGTTCAGCGGGTAGCGTTCAGCGTTCAGTTAAGACTCAAGACCTGATGATTGTTCACACCGTTCATAGCAAATTCCATATTCTCTTCTAATATTATTACTACCTTGAAAGTTTTAGAAGAGATTAAGATTTCCTATGAACACTGCGCACACCGTGCACATTTTGTCCAGCCCAAGCCCTATTTTCTTTCTATCGATACCCAGAAAAAATGCTATAATACATTTCGCTTCTGTGGAGACATTGCAACTGAAATACTAAAATTATGGTTGTTTTATAGGAGCGGGTAATGCCAGAAACAATTACACCTGAAGAATACAAAAGATTTCTGGAGTTAGCACCTAAAGACGTTTTGAAACAAATAGCTAATGGTCTGCTTATATCCCTCCAGAATATGCCTGACGACTCTCCTGAAATTGAGGTAATTGACACGATGTTATTAATGCTCGATGACGAACTCCGCCTAAGAGAAATTGAACCTCTATGGCGAAAAGCAAAACGTTTAACAGCCAGAAATTCAGCTATTGTGAAAGAATTTACAGTTAGAAATTCAGCTACGATAAAAGAAGTTGGCGCAATCGCTGCTTGCATCGGAGCTGGAGCTTTGGTAGCTGGCCCTGCGGGTGCGCTCTGGGGTCTTGCTGTTGCAACCTCGGAGGAGAAAGAAACCTCCCAAACCCCTATATTCAACGCGATGACTGCTGATTCAAACAATGCTCAATCGTTTTATGACAAAGGATTAAAAGAAATGCGGCAGAAAAACTACGTTGCCGCACTTGCATACTTCCAAAAGGCGATAGAAAAGAATCCTCAAGATATTTTTGCACACCTTTATCTTGGCGTCGCCTATAGCAAACTTGGCCGTTATCAGGAGGCGATAGAATCCTATAAACAAACAATAAGAATTAAGCCGAATTTAGCCGATGCACACTATAATCTTAGCATTGCCTACAGCGAACTTGGCCGCTATCAGGATGCGATAGACGCTTGTAAACAGGCCATCAGCTTTGAGCCGAATTTTACCTGGGCATACTCCAATCTTGGCAGGGCATACGGCAACCTTGGACGCTGGCAGGAGGCGATAGAATCCTATAAGCAGGCCATTAGACTCAAACCGGATAATGCCGAGGCATACTATAATCTTGGCATTGCCTACTTCGAACGTGACAGTTATCAGGAGGCGATAGAATCCTATAAGCAGGCCATTAGAGTCAGGCCGAATTATGCCGAGGCACACTTGCATCTTGGCCTTACCGATTTAATGGTTGACGACGAGGGTTCAGCCCTCGAAGAATACAAAATGTTAAAAACACTGGACACTGAACTGGCAAATAAATTGTTTAAATTTATTTATAAGTAAGTATTCCCGAACCAGCCACGCTTTTGCTTCTCGGCTTTGGTGCCGTTCGACTTCGCTCACGACAAGCGGTGATTTGGTTCGACTATGCTCACCACAGGTTAAAAAGGAAACGCTGACAACCTATGATTAACTTTGGAATTACAGAACGAAAAAAACAAGAGCTTGAACAGCGTATGCGGAAATGCAATTTGTTCGAAAAAGATATAGCAGAAAAGTTCGTCAGGAGCAGCGGTTCAGGCGGCCAGAAGGTAAATAAAAGCTCCACCTGTGTTTATCTGAAACATATCACCAGCGGCTTATCGGTAAAAATTCAAAAGAGCCGAAGCCAGGGGCTTAACCGTTATTATGCCAGAAAAAAAATGTGTGAATTGCTTGAGAATAAACTTTTGGGAAAAGAAAGCTCAGACGCCAAAAGGATAGAAAAGATTCGAAAACAAAAAGACAGGAATAGACGCAGAAATTCCTCGTAATAAAAAACAAGGGATACGGGACCTTCCTGCTATTTTCCTTTTACTATCTGCTTTCTGCTTTCCTTTTCCCCATCCTTGACAACAGGGGCCGGTTTTACGATACTGCAACAAATTTAGCGTATGGCGTGTGGCGTATAGCGGGTAGGTCGAATTTGCCTTCGGTTGATAAACGCTATCCGCTATCCGCTATCCGCTAAACGCTAAACGCTAAGGATATAGATGTTAAAGAATTTCGGCAAAAGGATTGTAAAGCTATTCGGCTCACGCAGCGAGCGATTGGTCAAGACGTATATGACCGTCGCACGCGAGGCAGGCGTCTTTGAAGAACAGGTTAAGCAGTTGACCGATGAGCAGCTAAAGGCAAAGACAGCCGAATTCAAAGATAAGCTCAAAAAAGGCGGCAGGGCGGAGGATATGCTGCCCGAGGCGTTCGCTGTTGTTCGTGAGGCGGCCAGACGCACCGTCAATATGCGGCATTTCGACGTGCAATTGGTCGGCGGCAATGTTCTCTACGAAGGTAAAATCGCAGAAATGGCGACCGGCGAAGGTAAAACATTAGTCGCGACGTTGGCCGCGTATTTAGTGCACCTGACGGGCAGGCACGTTCACGTCGTTACCGTCAATGATTACTTAGCGAAGCGCGACGCCGAGTGGATGGGGCCTATTTATAACGCGCTTGGACTATCCGTCGGCGCGATACAGGCGGATATGGATACCGCGGGCGAGGAGAGAAAAAACCAATACGAAAGTGACATTACCTACGGCACCAACAACGAATTCGGCTTCGATTATCTGCGAGATAATATGAAGCTGTCGATTGAGCATATGGTGCAGGGTGATTTGCAATACGGAATCATCGACGAGGTTGACTCGATTCTGATTGATGAGGCGAGAACGCCTTTGATTATATCGGGACCAGCGTTCGATGACGTGAGCAGATATAAAAGGGCGGACGACGTCGCGAGAAAACTTATCGGGCTGCAGAGTAGTTATGACCGTATCAAAAAGCAGATTGATACGTCAGAAAAGACGCTTGCCAATGCTTATGGCGAATTGAGCGAGGCCAAAAAGTCCAAAGATAAAAGTCGTATCGAAAAGACGCAGGCCACGATAGAACGGCTCGAAAAAGAGCTTGAAGAGGCGCAGAGCAAAACCGGCAGCGCAACCCAGTATTACGAGGTTGAGCAAGACCGCAAGGCAGTGCATTTGACGCACGAGGGAATCGGCGCGGCACAGGATGCGGCGGGGGTCGGTTCGTTTTTCACCGGCTCGAATATGGAATGGCCTCACATGCTTGAGCAGTCGCTGCGTGCGCATGTAGTTTTCGAAAAGGAAAAAGATTACGTCGTGATGGAAGGCAAGGTCGTCATCGTCGATGAATTCACGGGGCGACTGATGCACGGCAGGCAGTGGTCGGACGGCCTGCACCAGGCGGTCGAAGCGAAAGAGGCCGTGCAGGTCAAGGAGGAAAGCCAGACGCTTGCCACGATTACATTGCAGAATTTCTTCAAACTCTACGGCCAGATTGCCGGTATGACGGGCACGGCGATGACGGAAGCCGAAGAGTTTATGAAGATTTACAGGTTGGAAGTTGTTGTTATGCCGACGAATCGCCCCTGTATAAGGAATGATATGGAGGATGTGATTTATAAGTCGATGCCCGAAAAATTCACCGCGATTCTGGAAGAGTTGAACAATATCAGCATTTCGGGAAGACCTGTGCTGGTTGGAACGGTGAGCGTTGAGAAAAATGAAATGTTATCGGAGGCGCTTAACAGGAGATTCGGCCTTGAGCACGAGGTGCTTAATGCCAAACAGCATGAGCGCGAGGCGCAAATCGTCGCAAAAGCGGGCTTTCAGCACCAGGGCCGTGACGGCAAAATGCACGGCAACGTAACGATTGCGACGAACATGGCAGGCCGGGGAACGGATATCAAACTCGGAGAGGGCGTCGCTGATATAGGCGGGCTTCACGTTCTCGGCACCGAACGCCACGAGGCAAGGCGTATCGATAACCAGCTTCGCGGACGCTGCGGCAGACAGGGTGACAAAGGGTCGAGCCAGTTCTTCCTCAGCTTCGACGATGAATTGATGCGGACGTTTGCGCCGGAATGGACGGTGAAGGCGTTGTCGTGGATTGGCTGGGAAGAAGGGCAGCCGATTTATCATAAAAGAATCAGCAAGGGCATTGCCAAGGCGCAGAAAAAGGTCGAGGAGCGAAACTTCGAGACGCGAAAAAGTTTGCTCGATTACGACGAGGTAATGGATTATCAGCGCAAGATATTTTATTCCCGCAGGCGGAAAATCCTGGGAGGCGAGGGTCTTAAAGAAATTATCGATGAAATGATAGGGGGCACGACCGCCAAGACCTGTCAGGTAATGCTGGAGAGGGCGTATCCCGTTAAGTGCATCTGTGAATGGGCATCGAGCCAGTTCGGCGTTGAATTGAAACCATCTGAAATAGAGGAATTGTCGGCCGAAGAGATTGAGCGAATCATTAAGGACAAGGCCAGGGAAAGCGCGGGCAACGATATATCGCTGTCGATTGGCGAATACTTCGAGGATTACGAAGACCAGTCAACGTGGGACATTCCGGGCCTGTGCAAATGGGCTATGAGCGCATTCAGCGTCAGCTTGAGCATAAGCAAGGTCAAGCAGATGACGCCTGAGCAGCTCGAAGAGCAATTGATTGCCGCGGCACATGAGCAGATTGAGAAAAAGGACTGTTCGCCTGTTGCTGAGCCGTTGAAACCTGATTTCGCGATTCGCCGGCTTGTGGAATGGATTCGCACTAAGTTCGATATAAAGCTCAGCGTTGATGAGCTGAAAGCGTTAAAGCCGGAGCAGATTGAGGGACTTATCGCGGAGCAAATCAGGGCAAGGTATAAAAGGCGTGAAATCGAATACCCCGTCGAGTTCGCGATGAATATGGTGTATGGACCTCAGGGGGCAAATGTATATGGCTTTGAATCGCTGGCGAACTGGGCGAACAGAAAATATAACGCCCAGTTTACCGCCGAGAGCATACAGCAAATCCAGCCGCAGACGCTGCACAGGCAGCTTCTGGAATTGAGCGAATCCTACAGCAACGGTCAATTGACAAAGGAAGTCGAGGATGCGCTTCGCCTGCCTGATACGCAGGCGATTACCGAATGGACCAATAACCGCTTTGGGACGGCGTTTACGCCCGAACAGCTTGGCGATATTGAGCAGCGAAAGGATATAATTCTTCATGCGGGCAGGGAATTTCTGCGAAGGGAATTAAGCGAGCTTGAAAGATACGTCCTGCTCCAGGTTTATGACACCGCATGGAAAGACCACCTTTATAATATGGACCACCTCAAAGACAGTATCTGGATGCGTTCCTGGGCAGAGAAGGACCCGAAGACGGAGTATAAGCGGGAAGGCCACCGGATGTTCAGCGAGATGCTGTCCAATATCGAGGAGCGGGTGACGGATATTGTCTTCAAGGTGCATCTCGAGGCCGGCGCGAGGGCCAGAAGCGTTTGGCAGGTGAGTCAGACCGCGCACGACCAGGTTGGGCAATTTGCTATGGCCGAGCGTCAGCGTGCTGCGGCGCAGGCGCCTCAGGGCGAGATAAAGGTCAAGCAGATTAAGCTCGAAGGTCCCAAGGTCGGCCGTAATGACCCGTGTCCTTGCGGCTCAGGCAAAAAATACAAAAAATGCCACGGCCGGAACGCATAGCAAATCCATCTCGGCGCAAAAAAAAGAGCCGCGTTACTATGCGGCTCTTAGCGTTCGTTGTTTAATCATGTTACTGATTTTGCCTGGGCTTATTCTATTTTGCGTTACTGGGCTGGTTTTGCTTTTGGCTTGGCCTTAACCTCACTGAACGTTTTTACGGTAACCCATTGGACATCGCCTTTTTTCTCTATTGCTCCTTCGATGTTGACTCTCTTGTCAGCCATTGTCTTTCCCAGTTCAATGCCTTTTTCATCGAGGACTACTTTGTATATGATGGTCCCGCGGGCAGTCACTTTTATTTCGGCGATATTCCCGTCATTGTCTTTCACTACGGTAACGACACCCGTGACTGAGCCGGTGTCTTTTGATTTTACTTTCGGGGTTCCTTTGGGCTGGTTCGCGTCTGCTGCCATCACATTGCTCACGACCGCCAGCAGCATACAAACCGCGACCACTCCCACCAGTGCCATTAACTGCTTCTTCATTTTTGGTTTCTCCTTAATCCAAAAAACATGTGACTCTATTTCTTTATATTCCTTATTCCGATATTACTATATCGGCTGCATTGCCCGAAATTTATTCGTTGTCACACTGATTTTCAAGCCATTTGTCAGATTTTAATCGATTTGAGTGTAATTTTCGTCTCTGTATAAAATAAAGAAAACATCGAGTAACGCCTCGCTACCCGATGTTTTCCGGAGGGGAGAAAAACTCTGTTCTGCTGTTGCAATTATCGGCAGATAGATAATTTGTGCTTTAATCCAAAAGTCACCCCATTTCTTTAGCTCTGTAAAATATACGTTTTTTGCGGTTCCGTGTTCGATTTGGGAGTTAAAATGGCGTGGCGGGGCTGTGCTAACAAAGCGTCATCGGCTCATCGGGTCTGCTTTTTCTGCGGTATATCGTAATTCCTTTGCAGCCAAGGTGATACGCAAGCCGGTAGGCCTTGTCAACGCCTGTGATTTTGGCCTTTTCAGTGAAGTTTATCGTCTTGCTGACGGCTGCATCGCAGTGCTTTTGAAATGCGGCCTGCATACGAATATGCCATTCGGGGCTGATATCATAGGCGCATTTGAAGATTTTGCGGATTTCAGCAGGGATTGAAGATATCGTTTGAATACTGCCGGTTTGAAGCGCTTGGCGGGCGATATCTTCGCTGCAAATGCCCCTGTTTGCGGCAATTTCACTGAAAACCGGGTTTGCCTGGAGTAATTTTTTACCTGACAGGACTTGTCGCACAAAAACGAGCGAATAAAGCGGCTCAATACCTGATGAGCAGTTGGCGATGATGCTTATTGTGCCTGTCGGCGCGACACAGGTAATCGCGGCGTTTCGCACCTTCAAATTTCTCTCTTTGTTCCAGATGCTGTCGGGCCAGTTGGGGAAGCATCCTCGTTTTTCAGCCAATTCGCTGCTTGCCTGCCTGGCGTTTTCGTTGATGAACTTCATAATTGATTCTGCGGCAGCGACGCCTTCGTTGCTGTCATATGGTTTGCCGAGCATAAAGAGGCAGTCCGCGAAACCCATAATGCCCAGTCCGATTTTGCGGTTTGCGAGGGCTATTTCGGCTGTCTGGGTAACAGGATAGTGGCAGGCGTCGATGATATTATCGAGGAATCGGACGCCTAATTTCGTTGTCTTAGCCAGCGCACGCCAGTCGATTTCTGATTTGTCGGTAACGAATTTCGCGAGGTTGATGCTGCCTAATGTGCAGGCCTCGTAGGGCAGCAACGGCTGTTCGCCGCAGGGGTTTGTCGCTTCAATATCGCCAAGTGCGGGCGTTGGGTTATCCTTGTTGATGCGGTCAATGAACGCCACGCCCGGGTCGCCTGTTTTATGGGCGCATGTTATAATCATATTCCACAAATCGCCTATGGTGTAGAACCTCTCTTTATTTTCGATATTGTCGGTGTTATCGCCGGATAGCGCGAACAGGTCCTGTACCGTGTAGTGATTGATATCGATTTTTTTTGGCAGGAGATATTTTTGACCTGTTCGGGGGTTTTCGACGATGTGCAGCGTGTTGGGGTTTGTTTCGAGGGCGTTCATCCAGGCATCGGTGATTTTTACAGAGATGTTGAAATTCGTGAAGGCCTTTAGGTCCTGTTTGGCGTACAGGAACCTGATGATATCGGGGTGGGTAACGCTCATCATCCCCATATTTGCGCCTCTGCGGAATGCGCCCTGCTGAATCGCGTCGGTTGTCTGGGAAAATACCCGCCAGAATGAAATCGGGCCTGATGTTGTTCCGCCGCTCGACGCAACCCTGTCGCCGGTGGGACGCAGGTGGTCGAGCGAGAAACCCGTCCCGCCGCCTGCCTTCTGAATCAGAGCGGTATCTTTGATTGTCTCGAATATATCTTCGATGCTGTCTTCAATCGGCAAAACAAAACAGGCGCTCAACATTCCCGAAGGCCTGCCCGCATTCATTAGTGTTGGCGAATTAGGCAAAAACTTCAGCGAGGCCATAATGTCATAATGTTTTTTATGCCACTGGGCAACTTCGGTTTCGTTACAGCCGTAGTTTGCCTCGATTGATGCGACAAGACGGGCAACCCTGTTGAAAAGCTGACCGGGCGTCTCGACGATTTTGCCCTGTTCATCCCTGATTAAATAGCGATTCTCCAGCACGGTTAGCGCGTTTTCGCTGAGCACCGGCTCACCACCTGTCGGCGGAATTATGTTATCTATTTCTCGCATACTATTTATACGGTGTGGTTTCATAGAGGTCTCACGTTTTCTTAAGCCATTTGAATCGAAAAACATCCCTTATGCGGTCTGTGAACCGGATTCCGAGTCGCTGTGTGCTGGTTGTGAATTCCGCCCGTTTCAAATCCTCTGCAGATGGTTTCGCGGCCTTGGTTCCGAAGACAGCCGACATTAACCCCGCTAAAAAGCCCAGAACGGTATTAGTTTTGCGATGAAGGACCATTTTTCAAAAAGTGATTATCTTTGCACGGCGATTTTTGTCGAGGCCAGAAGCTCCTCGCCTGTTCGGCTTTCGATGGATGACCGGCCCCACAACTGATGTCTTTCCAGTATTTCGGGTTTTGCGTCGTAGTATCTTGTTACTGCGCTTATGCCTCCCTCGGCAACACCCGTTGATTTAAACCGATGTCCAAGCAGCCAGCCGCTTATTTCATCATCATATTCGGCGGGGTAAATCAGTGCTACGGCGAATTTGTCGTCGCTGTATCGGGCAAGATGAACTATCGCTTTGCATGGCACGTCGGTTTCAATGCCGAGTTTGACTAATCGCTTGTAATCATTGCGTGCGATATCGATGTTAGCAGAAAAGAAGAACATGCCTGTCTCAAGCTGGAAAGTTTCTTTTTGAACGCCTTTCAGCTCCAGCCGGCCGTCGGGATATGCCTTGTGTATCTTATACGCCTTGCAATGGCCGAACCTTTCGCTTTCAAAAAGCTCGGCAACCTCCTGCGCGGTGAACCCAACTCCTGTATTATCGCCGAAATCGACAATGTACAGGCCGACATAACTATCCGGTTTTTGAAGTTTTGGCAGTTTCATATCGCCCTATTTTAACCTCTGATTTTGCGGATTGCACGCCATTTTCTCAGGGGCTTCTTTAGATTATACTGGATTTAACGCGTCCGGGTACTGACAATGTGGGCACATTTTTAGGGAGACAAAAAATGAGCACGTTGCTTTACATAAAGTTAAGTGCGGTGATGGCTCTGGAGTTCGCGGTTTGGGGGGCGTGGATGCCTGTCCTGGCGGCGAGATTGCTGGGGCCTTTGCGTTTCAGCGGCAAACAGACGGGGTGGATATACGCCACTTTGCCCATCGCGTGCATTATCTCACCTTTGATTTCAGGACAGATTGCGGATAAGTGGCTCAACGCCGAATGGATTCTCGCGGGGGCGCATTTGATTGGTGCGGTACTGTTGCTGATTGCGGCGGTGCAGACGAGGTTTGCGACATTGTTCGTTGTTATGTTTGTGTATTCGTTTTTTTATGCGGCGACGCTTCCTCTGGTCAACGCGGTGCTTTTTGCCAATGTTACTGATGCCGCATGGCAGGGAAAAGTTTTTATGTGGGCGCCGGTTGCCTGGGCGATTGCGGGTTATTTCCTGACGGGCTGGCGGTGGACTTTCAAGACCGCTGAAAAGGGGCGCGATTGTCTTTTCCTCGCCGCGGCACTTTCAGTTATTATGGCAGCGAGTTGCCTGGCATTACCTTCGACACCGCCCGCCGGGGCCGGCGGGACGCCCATTTTGAAGGCGATGACTATGCTGCAGAATACCAATTTCCTGGTCTTTATGATTGTCTCGCTTGTGGCAGGGGGGCTGATGCAGTTTTATTTTTTGGGCAGCGCAAGATTTATGATGGACACGGGAATAACCGGCAGGAACGTGCCGGCTGCGATGGCTATTGCCCAGGTGGTGCAGGCCGCAGCCACATATTACCTGCTTAACAAATTTATTGGCTCATTCGGATTCAAATGGACGCTGACGATTGGTGCGGCGGCATGGTTTTTGTTGTATCTTGTTTACGTCATCTCAAAACCGCGTGCGCTGATAGTTATTTCGCAATCACTTCACGGCCTTGCGTATGTCCTGTTTATTATCGCTGGCCAGATTTTTGCCAACATCGCGTCTCCGCCTGAAATCCGCAGTTCGGTGCAGGCACTTGTGTTTGCGGCAACGACAGGGGTGGGGTTATTTTTGGGGACGCAGTTCGCCGGCGTCGTGATGGATATTTTCAGAAAGGAAGACCGGTTTAACTGGCGGGCTATTTTCTCTGTGCCCGCGGTGATTATGTGCGCATCAATTATTGCACTGGTCGTGTTATTCAAGGGGTAACAAAGTGAAGGCGGTGCGGGTAGGAATAGTCGGATTTGGCTTTATGGGCAGGCAGCATTTGCACTGTTATCGCGGCTTACGCGGTGTGCGGGTTGCTGCGATTTGCGACAGCGACAGGGCACGCCTGAAGGGCAGTGAAAAAATAGAGGGCAATATCGGAGACGATGATGCAGCTTTGGACCTCAGCGATGTTGCGCTTTATGCGGATTTCGAAAAAATGCTGGCCGAACAAAAGCTCGATGCCATTTCAATTACGCTGCCGACTTTTATGCACAGAGATTTTACAGTAAAGACCCTTGATGCGGGTGCGCACGTTTTGTGCGAAAAGCCGATGGCGATGAATGTCGAGCAGTGCGAGGATATGATTGCTGCCGCAAAGACAAATAAAAGAATACTGCAAATCGGACATTGCATCCGTTTTTGGCCTGAGTACGTCAAAGCGAAACAGATTGTTGATTCGGGAAAATACGGCGATGTGCTGGCCGCGTCTTTTCGGCGGGTCAGCACGGTGCCGGAGTGGAGCTGGAAAAACTGGCTAATCCACGCCAAACAAAGCGGCGGGGCGATTATGGACCTGCATATCCACGACGCCGATTATATTCAGTATATGTTCAGATTGCCCGAAGCAGTTAGGTCGGAGGGGGCAATCGGGCCAAGCGGCGGATTCGATTATGTCACTACGCAGTACGTTTATAAGAACGGTAAGGTTGTCTCGGCGGAGGGCGGCTTTGTTATGTCGCCGGATTTCAAATTTGAGATGAGTTTTGTTATCTCGCTCAAAAAAGCGACAATTTCTTATGATTGCAGGCGCACGCCTACGCTTCAGGTGTGTCTGGCCGGCGGCGGCTGCGTAACGCCTAAGATTGAATCGGGCGACGGCTGGTCGCGTGAAATTGCGCACTTCATAAAGAAAGTCAAAGGCACAAAAGTGCCCCGGATAATCAGTCCGGCTGATTCTCTCAATGCGGTAAAAATAATTCTGGCGGAAAAACAGTCCGCTGAAAGCAAAAAGGAGGTTGCGATTCGATGAAATGTTTCGATTGGTCTGTGGGGGTTTGCAGCTGGTCGCTTGGCAATGACTTTGAGAAAATCGTCGAGACAGGGGTTGACTGTGTTCATTTGGCGATTGCGCCTGCGCTTGCCAACGATGGCAGTCAGTATCTTGCCAAAGTTGCCAAGAGCAAACTGAAGATTACTGCTGCGATGATTAATTTCCCGCAGGAGGATTATTCGACGCTCGAATCGATAAAAGCCACGGGTGGAATAGTGCCTGATGATTGCTGGCGGGATAATCGTGAGTTGGTATTAAAGGCCATTGCACTGACCGCTGAGCTGAAGGTGCGGTTCCTGTCGACGCACTTTGGTTTCATCGATATGCAAAATCCCGCAAAGGTCAGGAAGCTGATTGAGCGGACGAGGATGCTTGCGGACAAGGCGAGCGAGCATAAGGTAACGCTATTGATGGAAACAGGGCAGGAGTCGGCGGGCGAGCTTTGCGATTTCCTTGAAAAATTACATCATCCTGCTTTGGGCGTGAATTTTGACCCGGCGAATATGATCCTGTATGGCAAGGGCAATCCAGTCGAAGCGGTTGTTATTCTTGGCCCCTGGATAAAACACGTTCATATAAAAGATGCGATGCATACCAAAACACCGGGTACATGGGGAAGCGAAGTTGTCTGGGGGACAGGTGAGGTTGGTGCCGATAGTTTTTTGAAAGCCCTGAAAAATGCAGGTTTTGCGGGGGCGCTGGCAGTGGAACGTGAGGGAGGCGATAACCGGCTTGGTGATATTAAAACCGCAGTTAATATGCTCAGTAATTTCAAAATCTGATTAGTGGTCTTCAATCCTGATTCTTACGTTCTCTCGGTATTCATTTGATTCGTTGTTGATATTCCTGTTCATTCGATGCTGAGCTGCGAAGATTTTCAGGGCGGTTGTGCAGGTGCCGATGCCGGTGACGAAGAAAACAATTGCCGCCAAAGTTGCAAAAAACTTAGGATACAGATAAATCAGCAGACCGAAACCAATCAGCATAAGTCCTGTGGCGAATATTCCGCCCGCGATTCGGCGGGACGCCTGCGATATTACGTTGCTGTAAAACTGAAACGACATTTGATAACTCCTTAAAGTATTCACCGCAGAGACCGCAAAGTTCGCAGAGATAATTCATATCTTTTTTCCTCTGCGGCCTCAGCGTGCTCTGCGGTGAGATAACTCGCTCTATTTATTTGTCTGGTTAATACATCCCGCCGCCCGGAGGCATTTGCGGGGCTTCTTTCTTTTCAGGAATTTCGCTTACTATCGCGTCGGTTGTCAGTAGTAATGACGCGATTGACGCGCCGTTTTGCAGCGCGATGCGTTCGACCTTTGTGGGGACGATGACGCCGAAGTCAATCATATTGCCGTATTCTTTTCGCAGCGCGTCGTAGCCGAAGTTCTTGTCATTGTTTTCCATAACCTTCTGCGCCACGATTGAGCCATCGAGACCTGCGTTAAGGGCAATCTGCTTGATTGGGGCAACAATAGCCCTGCGGACGATATCGATGCCGACCTTCTCATCGCCCTGTGCCTTGATTTTTTCTAAAGCGGGAATTGCACGCAGCATTGCGACGCCGCCGCCCGGCAGGATGCCTTCCTCAACCGCGGCCCTGCAGGCGTGCAGCGCGTCCTCGACGCGTGCCTTCTTTTCTTTCATCTCAGCTTCCGTCGCTGCGCCTACTTTTATCATCGCGACGCCGCCGGAGAGTTTCGCAAGGCGCTCCTGGAGCTTTTCGATATCGTAATCGCTGGTTGACTTTTCGATTTCGGCCTTTATCTGCTCGATTCTGCCTTTGATTTCTTCCGTTTTGCCTGCGCCTTCGATAATTGTTGTGTTATCCTTGTCGACGGTAACTTGTTTTGCCCTGCCCAGCATATTCAGTTCGAGATTTTCGATGTCGATGCCGAGGTCTTCGAATATGGCCTGACCTCCGGTAAGCACAGCGATATCACTCAACAACGCCTTGCGTCTGTCGCCGAATCCCGGCGCCTTGACTGCCGCGCACTGGAGAACGCCGCGGAGCTTGTTGACGACTAATGTCGCCAGTGCCTCGCCTTCGACTTCCTCAGCGATAATCAGCAGGGGCTTACCCTGTTTTGCGACCTTTTCGAGCAGCGGCACAAGCGATTTAATCGAGCTGATTTTCTTTTCGTGGATGAGGATATACGGCTTATCTAAAACGACCGTCATATTTTCCAGTTTGTTGATGAAGTGCGGGCTAAGATATCCTTTGTCGAACTGCATACCTTCAACCAGGTCAACTACGGTTTCGAGCGACTGGCCTTCCTCGACGGTGATGACGCCGTCTTTGCCGACCTTGTCCATCGCCTCGGCTAATTTCTTGCCGATTTCCGCGTCCTGGTTTGCCGAGCACGTCGCGACCTGCTCAATCTGTTTACTGGATGCGACGGCTGTGCTCATTTTATGCAGCTCTTTGACGATTGTATCAACCGCTATGTCGATGCCTCGTTTTACCTGCATCGGATTTGCGCCGGCTGTGATATTCTTCAATCCCTCGTCGAATATGCTTTCAGCCAGGATGGTCGCGGTGGTTGTCCCGTCGCCCGCGACGGTTGACGTCTTTGACGCGACTTCCTTGACCATTTGTGCGCCCATATTCTCGTATGCGTCTTCAAGTTCGATTTCCTTCGCGACCGAGACGCCGTCTTTTGTAACGGTCGGCGAGCCGAACGATTTTTCAAGAACTACAACCCTGCCGCAGGGGCCTAATGTTACTTTAACGGCGGCGGCGAGTTTCCTTACGCCTTCTCGTATCGCTGCTCTCGCCTCTGTTCCGAACGCTATCTTTTTCGCTGCCATATCTTACTTCTCCTTCTGGGTTTTAATTTCAATTATCAATTCCGGCTTAATCTTCGATGACCGCCATAATGTCCGACTCGGCCATAATCAGGTATTCCTTGCCGTCCATTTTAAGTTCGCTGCCTGCGTAGCTGGTGAACAGCACCGTGTCGCCTTTTTTGACCTGTGGTTTCTGGCGTGAGCCGTCGTCGAGGATTTTGCCGTCGCCTACCGCGACGACCTTTCCTTTTTGCGGCTTTTCCTTTGCGCTGTCGGGCAGGACAATTCCGCCCGCTGTTTTAGTTTCCGCTTCCACTCTTTGAACGAGGACCTTATCGGCCAATGGTCTTACTTTCATTTCCTGCTACTCCTTTCAAAAAATTCTACCTTTATTTTGCTTTATTTTTTTATGACGAAAAAATATGGCTGCCGTATCTTTTCACGAACAGCCGATTCAACTGGTCTCTCAAAATACTCATATCCACCGGTTTTGCCATAACGCTGAAGACGTCCAACTGCAGCGCCTTTTCGAGCATCATATTAGTCGCCCGGTCTGCCAGTAATATACAGGGCATAAGCGGCTGTTCCATTCGGATAATCTTCAGCGTCCACAGCCCCGCCTCCGGCTCGTCGAGGTCGGTATCGATAATCGTTGTGCAAATCCGCCGATGCCGCAGGACGTTAACTATATCATTGGTGCGCTCCGCGACCAACAGATTTATGCCCCTGGGTCTGAATATATCTCGCAAAGCCCCCGGCCAGTCCCAGTCCGACCGGATAGCCAGCACATTTAACTCATCGAATTGTCGCAAGTCCGCTACCATAGCGCCTTTAGAGTTGCAAACCCTGTGCCAGTAAGGCAGTTTCGATTGTTTTATTGCGTAACTGATTGATAATAAAAGGGTTAAGTTGTGTTCCGGCTGGCAATTGCCTTCTGGCAGTTTTGCAGGCAGCCGCGATTTTACTGCCAACCTGGCAGTTAGAGCAGGGGGATAGATTGCAATCAGAAGACGATAGCGGCGTAGCCGACTGACTCACGGCTGGCCGAACCCATCTTATGAAGCATTATCTCGTTGCTGTTGGTATGGGCGAGGAGAATACCTTTTTTCTTGCCGAGTGTCTTGGCGGCGGCTACGGTTGCCGCGGCTGCGCCCGCGCCGCAGGCGTTATAATTTTCATTTGCACTTTCGAGCATCTTATCCGGCTGCATCTTCAGCGAATAGTCGATGAATTGCCTGTCATTGACTTCCATCGCCCATTTTAACGCGTCTTTGCCTGTCCCCATAGGAACAAAACCATATCCCGGCCCATAGTGAGTCAGGTCGGTTGAGCCGAGACATACGATTTTTCTCTCATCGTCGCTGGCAATGATGCTGCCGACAATTTGCCCCAGGTCAATTGCTTCTTCAACGGGCGGTGTTAGGATGGGCAATATTTTCGCGCCGGGGAAAAGCTGCTGAATGAACGGGACCTGGACTTCCATACTGTGTTCGCTGTCGTGTGCATCGGGGTCGCTTATCGCGGTTTTGCTTTCGATTACCGCGTCGGCAAGCGCTTCATCGATGACTATTTCGCCAAGGGGCGTAAACCAGATGCCTTTGTCGTAAACAGCGGGGGACCGGCCGGAATATCTGTGTGCTGCGCCGAATATGACGAAGGTATCGACTTTCGGGTGTTTCTTTTTTATTGCGGCAAAGACAATCGCAGCGGTTGAGCCGCTGAAAGTCCAGCCAGCGTGAGGGACAATGCCGGCGACTATACTGTCGGGAAGGGGCATATTCAAGGGCGATTCTTTGAGACACTGTTTTATCTCGTCAGCGCACTCGTCCGGTCGGCCGGGGTAAAATTGGCCTGCCACTATGGGTTTTCTCTTCTGCATAAAGAAACCACAGATTCCACATATTGCTCAGAAATTTTTAACTTTTAACTTTTACCTTTTGCGTATTGGTTGCTTTTGCAGTTTGCAGCCGGTATGATTATACCATTATCCAAAACAGCAATATATTCTAAACACAGATTACAGGGAAGAAAAATGGCATCTAATAAGAACAGCAAATCATCGGTAGCGGTAATAATGGGTTCCGATAGCGACCTCGCGATAATGCAGACCTGTATCGATACGCTGAAGGATTTCGGCATACAGCCCTTTGTGCGTATCATCTCCGCTCATCGGACGCCCAAGGCCGCATCGCAGTTTGCCGCGGGGGCTGCCAAAAAAGGCATAAAAGTCATAATTGCCGCCGCGGGCATGGCTGCTCATCTGGCGGGCGCAATCGCTGCCCAGACGACGCTGCCCGTTATCGGCGTGCCGCTTGCCGCTAAAGAAGGGCTGGCGGGATTGGATGCCTTGCTTAGCACGGTTCAGATGCCGGGAGGAGTTCCGGTGGCGACGGTCGCAATCGGCAAGGCGGGGGCGAAAAATGCGGCTGTTCTGGCGGTTCAGATTTTGGCGTTATCAGATAAGAACCTGGCTGGTAAATTATCCCGGCTCAAAGCCACGCAGGCAAAAGAAGTCGCTAAAAAGAACGCAACTCTCAAATAAAGGTCTAATTTCCTTGTCACAATTTATCAGCTATAGTTGAGCCGAAGTCCTATGTGAGTTTGCTTGCGGTTTGCCGGTCAAATTTCTTCTGCGTGGAGAGCATTTTTCATACCTGTAAATTCGATTCGCACCCGTATTGGTCTGGAAAGCTTTTTGTGGATTTGGCGGGGGTTTTGCCGTAGAATCTAACCGTTCATAACGTTTTATTAAAAAGGATTGGATATTTGATATGCGAAGAGCGACGTTATTAGCGGCGTTATTATTAATAGCGGCATTTGGTCTGGTTCTGGCGGGCTGCGAGGATAAGCCCCAGTTTACGCCGGAACAGATGGCCAAAATACCGCTTGCCAAACGCGACGGGCTTCCTGAAGTCAGCGGCGGTTTTGCTCTGGCTGTGGGCGACCAGACAATCACATCGGAGGAAGTTATTAGTCCTGTTTTTGAAAAGCTGGCGGCGGCGGCGCAGAGGACCGATTTTGAGAAATTCAAAAGTGTCGCGGAACCGATGATTGAGCATCAGCTTATTGACAAGATAGTTAATGCGCTGCTTTACAGCAGGGCGAAAAAGGATGCAGGCGATAAGATTGATGATGAGCTTGATAAGGTAACCGCCGCGGAAGTCAGAAAATACGTGATGGATTTCGGCGGGGACTACGCCAAGGCGGAGCAGTCGCTAAAGCAGATGGGAATGGACTGGAGTAAGTTTGAGCAATATAAAAGGCGGTACATATTGAGTCAGAGTTATCTGGCCCAGAAGATGCCGAAAGACCAGCCGATTACGTATAGCGAGATGATGTCGGCGTATAATGCGACAAAAGAGCAGTTGTACGGAACGCCGGGGGTATTGCGGTTTCGTCTTATCGACCTTGAGCTGGCGAAGATGCGGGATATCGACGCCAACAGGCCTCGCCAGGAGCAGGCCAGGGAGCTTATCGATGGTATTATGAAGCGTATAAAGCAGGGAGAAGATTTTGTGCGATTAGCGAATGAGTATTTAAAGGCAAATAATGCCTTAACAGCCGGGGATGTGAACGCCGCCCCGGATTCTCTCGTTGCGCCGTATGATGTTCTGGCCCAAAAGGCGGCGACGATGAAGCCGGGAGAGACGGCCGGGCCTGTCGAGGTGGAAGGGCATATTTTCGTTATGCAGCTTGTTGAATATCAGCCGAAGAGCATCGAGCCGTTCGAGAAGGTCCAGAACCAGGTTAAGGCGGGGATATCAGTCGAGCGTATGCATCAGGCGATTGATAAGATAACTGAGGAACTTGTTGAGCAGGCCTCGGCGGCGGACAGGGCAAAATTCGTGGATTTTTGTGTGCGTGAAATTTACAGGGACGCCAATAGATAACATTAGTTCAGTGTCTGGAATCATCTGATGGGAATAATTGCACATGGCATAGATTTGGTTGATTTTCCTCGGATAGAGGATATGGTCGAACGACACGGCGAGCGTTTCTTAGACAGGGTTTTTACCGCCGCGGAACAGCAATACGCGAATTCCAACAAAAACGGGATTGAGAAATTAGCCGGCCGGTTTGCCGCCAAAGAGGCGGTGCTGAAACTTGTGGGGACGGGCTGGCGGGGCAAAATCGCCTGGACGGATATTGAGGTGGTGAATACGGAGACGGGTCAGCCGGAGGTGAGATTGTCCGGCGAGGTAAAAAAAATAGCCGACAAACTCGGCATCACGCAGATAAGCGTCAGCATTACCCATACCGCCAATTTTGCCATCGCCTCCGCGGTGGCATTAGCAGAATCAAATGGGCGCAAATAATTTTGATTGTGTGGTAATCGGGGCGGGGCACGCCGGAATAGAGGCCGCGCACGCGGCTGCGAGAATCGGCGCAAAGACGGCTCTTATCACAATCGATAAAAATAAAATCGGGGCGATGAGCTGCAATCCTGCGATAGGCGGGCTTGCCAAGGGGCAGATTGTCCGCGAGGTTGATGCACTCGGCGGACTAATGGGGCTGGCGACCGACGCGACGGGGATTCAGTTCAGGATGCTCAATCGCTCAAAAGGGCCTGCTGTACAGTCGCCACGCGCCCAGGCGGACAAATACAGGTATCAGCGGTATATGATAAACGCGCTTGAGCAGACGCCGAATCTGACTATCATCGAGCAAATGGCCGTCGAGATTATTGTTGAGAATGGTCGCGTCGTCGGTGTGCGTGGCAAAGACGGCTGGGTGTGCGATGCCAAAACGGTGATTGTTGCGACGGGGACATTTCTGCGCGGGCTTATGCACATAGGACAGGAGAGTTTCGAGGGGGGCAGGAGAGGTGAGCCGGCGTCTGATGACCTTTCGGCTTGTCTTGAGCGATTGGGTCTTGTTGTCAAACGGCTGAAAACCGGAACGCCGCCCCGGCTGGACGCCGGCACGATTGATTATAACAAGCTCGAAGCACAGCAGGGTGATTCGGAACCGGCGCCGTTTTCGTTTATGAACGACAGGATTAACCGGCCGCAAATACCATGCTGGATTACCTATACAAACGAAAAAATTCATAAGCTGATTCGCGATAATCTCGACCGTGCGCCGCTTTATACAGGCCAGATAAAATCGACTGGGCCGCGATATTGCCCGAGCATCGAGACCAAGATTATTCGTTTTGCCGACAGGGAGCGTCACCAGGTATTTCTTGAGCCGGAGGAGCTGGAGCAAAAAGTTATTTACTGCAATGGCATAAGCACCTCGCTGCCCATAGACGTTCAGGATGAGATTATCAAAAACCTGCCGGGCTGTGAGAACGCCGGTATTGTGCATTACGGGTACGCGATTGAGTATGATTACTGTCCGCCCGTGCAGTTGAAAAATGATCTTGAGACAAAGAAAGTCGCTGGGCTTTTCCTTGCGGGTCAAATCAACGGCACAAGCGGCTACGAAGAGGCGGCGGGACAGGGAATCATCGCGGGGATAAACGTAGCGAGATTTCTGCAGGGGGCTGAACCGATTGTTCTGGGCAGAGACCAAGCGTATATCGGCGTGATGATTGATGATTTGCTTACCAAGGGACTTGGCATCGAGGGGGTCGGTATCCCGGATGAGCCGTACAGGATGTTTACCTCTCGCGCAGAGTATCGGTTAAGTTTGCGGTCGGACAACGCGGACAGACGCCTGACGGAGATTGGCAGGGCGGTTGGTCTGGTTGATGACAAGCGATGGGGAAGATTTCAGAAGAAATTAAGCGATATCGAACAGCTCAGAGAATATCTGACGAAAAATAAACGGGACAGAATCAGCTTGTGGGAACAGCTTCGCAGGCCGAACAGTCCTCTTGCGCCGACGCTGGCGGAAACGCCTGAAATCAAAGACGCCGGTTTCAGCAGAGAAGAAATTGATGCGGCCGTCATCGACGCCAAATACGAGGGGTATCTTGTCAAACAGGAGCGCCTCGCTGCCGGCTTGCAGGCGTGGGACAAAAGAGCAATTCCGGCAGATTTAGATTATGGCGCGATAATGCACCTGAGGCCTGAGGCAAAGGAGAAACTTTCAACTTTCCGTCCTCAAACGCTTGGCCAGGCGGGACGAATCTCCGGCATCACGCCAGCCGATGTTACCGTTATTCAGATACATCTAAAAAAATATTATCAGGAAATCGGGTAATCGCTGGTTATGAGTTTGCTTTCAGACAACATTTATAATAAGCAGGCGGGGCGAGATGAGCCGAAGTTCAAAATTTGGCGTAATGCCGGTCTTCTGCTGACGTATAAATGCAACGCTAAATGCGAATTCTGTTATTATAACTGCTCGCCACAGCAGGGGGGCTTGATGTCGGTCGATATGGCGATAAATGCGTGGCTGTCGCTGAAGGAATTGGCGGGCGATGGTGCGCCTGCGGTGAGCAAAGTCGAACCGAAGATTCATATCACGGGGGGCGAACCATTTTTATACTGGGAGCATCTGCTGGAGATTCTGCAGGAAGCAAAAAAGAACAATCTTGGCCCTGTTGATACGATTGAAACAAATGGATTTTGGGCAACTGATGAAAAGATTGTCGAAGAGCAAATAAAATTGCTCGATGAATTCGGTATGAGCCGGCTCAAAATAAGTTGCGACCCGTTTCATCAGGAATACGTCGATATCGAGCTGGTAAAGCAACTGGCGAGCGTAGCGAAGGAGTTACTTGAGCATGACCGTGTTCTGGTTCGGTGGGAAAAGTATCTTGATAAGCCGGTTGAGATGAAGAATATTACAGCAGATGAGCGGAACAAATTCTATGTTGAAGCATTGAAGGATTACCCCTGCCGGTTCACAGGCAGGGCGGCCGACGGGATTGCTGAACTGGTTGCGTCACAGACAGTCGAACAAATTGCAGCCCGGAATTGCTCGAACGCGTTTCTCGATGCCAAAGGCGTGCATATTGACCCGTATGGCAATATTTTCAGCGGAACTTGCAGCGGGATAATCATTGGAAATATCGCTAAACGGCCTTTAGCTGAAATATGGGAAAACTGGCAGCCGAGCAGCGATAAGATAATTGAAACGCTGTTTAATTCAGGCCCGGCGGGATTATTAGACGAGGCAATCGAGGCCGGTTACACGCAATCGAAGTTGTATGCGGGCAAGTGTCATCTCTGCACGTCAATTCGCCAGTTCTTTTTTGACAAAGGCCTTTACAAAACGGTCCTCGGCCCAGCCGAATGTTATTTTTTGTAACGAGACATTAGTCCGGTCATCTGCCACCGGGTGGAGGGCCACCAAAACCGCCCCGACCGCCGCCGCCCATCTGTATTCCTCGTTCCTGCATACGATTCATCATATCCTGACGGAATTGCGCCATTTTTACAGCGTTATCAGCGCTTACCCTTGATGATCTTTCCCTCATTCTTGACGGATTCGGCTGGCGGAACTGCTGGCGGAAGGCCTGCTGTCGCCGCTGGAAATTGGGGTCTTGAGGGCCGAATCTTCTGAATCTGTTCGGGTCTGGCGGGCCGTTGGCGTCGTTGGCGTCTCTTGCCATAAACTCAGCTCTCCGGGCCTGCATTTCGTCGATTATCTTGTCTAAGTAAACTGTTTTAGCGTCGTCACTCAATGCGGCGTACTCATTTGCCTGGGCTTCCGCTCTTGCCAGCATCGCCTCACCCATTTGTTCTCGCATCTCCTGCCTTTTATCTTCGTTGGCGTCGCGGAACTGGTTTGAGTCAAAAAACTGTCGAATCTGCTGGGGCGTCATTTTGGCGAAATTTGGTTTGCTGTAATGACTCACGGCCATCGTTACCGCAATTGCCGCACCGACAACCAGAACGATTACTGCTGTCAGAATTGTTTTGTTTTTCTTTACCATATCCTTACTCCTGTTTTACATAATTGCTTACATGCCAGTCGGCATATAGATAGTTTTTCTGGCCAGCCCTTTTCCTGTATGTCCCAGTATACCCTGGGTGAATAGAGTCAAAATCACTCATGACTTCTATGTCCTTTTCTTTGGAGCCCTGCTGCACAAGGGGGTATTGTGTTATCATTATTCCGGCCAAACCAGATGGTCCAGGCGTCACTATTCCATTGTACCAGTAGCTGGTGTTGCCCGTTCTTAAGTGGTAGGGAGGCGTAGGTTTGGTATCCGCCTTGCATATAAAGACCTTTGGCTCTTTTAGAATCTTGCCTAAAACATTTGTTATTGGAGGGGCGTAAGAGGGGTTGTTTGCATCAGTGATATACCAGGGATAGGCACAGCAAAAGGGAAATATATCGCGGTTATCGTCGAGATAGGACCTGAACGCGATGCCGATTTGTCGCAGATTTGCCATGCAATATGTTCGATTGGCCGTAGCCCTGGCCTTGCCGAGCGCAGGAAGAAGTATTCCCATTAAAAGCCCGATTACACTGATGACCACAAGTAATTCCACGAGCGTAAAGGCCCGGCCCAGTTTTTCGTTGCCTGCAGGTTTCATAATTCACAATCTATGACGGTTGATAATGTTTATATATTGCAGAAATCCTAACAAAGTTCTTTGCAGATGTCGATTGAGTAAGCGTCAATTCCGTCGGATAGTGTTTTGCTCAGTTTTTGGCCCAATTCCAGCGATTCCGGCTCAATGCCGAAAATCACTATTTTCTTCGGACATTCGCTGAGTTGTCCGGATAAATTTATAATTTTCAGGATATCCGCCTCGTGAAGGGAGAAATGCGTCATTTTTTTTGTGGTTTGGACGTCAGTCGGCTCGAATCGTCTGATTGTTCCCGGTTTCTTACCCATTTTAACACAGTCGATAATTACGGCTTTTTTGCGGTTCGCGATTAAGTGCAGGACATTCATTCCGCCCGTGCCCGCGTCGATGAATTCAACGGAAGGGAATTTGTCCTGATGCTCAGAAAGCTTTCTGATTAAATGGATACCGATGCCCTCATCAGACAACAGCAGATTGCCAAGTCCTATGACGACTGTATCTTTCCGGAGTGTCTGGTCCATCACCTTACAAACTGCACATTAAGGAAATGCGTTGAGCAGGAGATGCACGGGTCGTAGGCGCGAACTAACATTTCCAGTTTCAGTCGAATGTCTTTTTCTGGCTGGTCCAGGATTTCGGGCAGCAGTTTTTCGAAGTCCTTCTGGATATTTGCGTGGTTCTGGTTCGTCGGGATGCACATATCGGCGGCGACACATTTGCCGTTCTTGTCGAACTCGTATTCGTGGAACAGTATTCCGCGAGGCGCCTCGACGCATCCGGCACCTTTGCCTGCCTTGGGCGAGGATGTAACTTTCTCTGTCTTCAGGCCTTTAGTCAGCAACTGGTCGATAATCTCGATGCTTGTCTCAACGACGTGAAAGCACTCGACAAGCTGGGCCACAGTGTTCATAAACGGGTTACAGCAGCCCTTTTGGAGTCCGAATGTTTTCGCAGCGTCTTTGGCCATCGGGCTAAGCAATTCGGCGTTGTTGTTGAATCTTGCCAGTGCGCCGACCGCGTACGCGTCACGGTGCCACTTTGCCCATTTTGCCGTCGATTGTTCAACCACGTATTCGTTTGCGACGTTGTGCCATTTCTCAATTGGCACAACCGCACCTTTGTTATCGTTGGATGTTATGCCGCCGTGGTAGAAGGTGTAAGCAGCAGGGGTGGTCTGTTTGAGCGACACGTATTCGGTGGGGCGTTCAAATTTTGGGACGTTTGCCGCGACACTTAAAACCACCTCGGCGATTTTTTTGAGGTCGGGAACGGCATCCTTGAGCGTCTGTTGTAGTTCTCGCAATTGTTTTTCAGTTGGCGTTCGGGTCAGACCGCCGGGGATGAGCGTTACCGGGTGAGTTGTTCTGCCCGCGATGAGGTCAGACCATGTATTCGCGATTCTGTGTGCCTTGACAATCGTTTTTACGGCGTCCGTCGCCCTGGCAACAAGAGGCACAACTGATGGTGTGCCGAAGAAATCCGGCGCAGCTAAGTATCCGACGTGCAGGGTATGGCTTTGCAGTTGCTCAGAGTAGTGCATAAGTATTCTCAGCTTATCCGCCTGTTCGGAAACCTTTATGCCCAACGCGGATTCCACCGCCTTGGTCGCGGCCAGCGAATGTGTGATTGAGCATATCCCGCAGATTCGCGAGACAATCGTTTGTATGTCCTGGTAGCTGTGGCCGCGGACCATCGCCTCGAAGAATCGCGGCGCCTCGGGCACCTGCCACTGGAGCTTTTCGATTTTGCCGTTTTTCACGTTTACGACGATATTGCCGTGTCCTTCGACGCGGGTTATATGATGAACGTTGATATCGAGATTGTTATGCATTTGTTGGCCCCTGACCGATTCCAAAAAGAACCATCTTTGCCTTGAGCGCATCGACGCTCAAGCCATATCGTTCAATAACATCCTTTGCGCCATTGACGTTCGGGTTATCGATGTAACCCCGACAGCCGAAGCATCTGAAGCCCGACGACGGACATCTTGCGCCGCAACCGGCCCTGATGACAGGCCCCAGGCAAACCTGCCCATAGTCCCACAGGCACGGATTGCCTTTCGATTTGCATTCCACGCATACGGGCCATTCGGGTATCTCAGGTTTTTTGCCCATAAGCAGACAGCGAATCACGTATGTGAATTCTTTTCTGTCTATGGGACAGCCGTGAATTTTGTAATCTACCTTGACCACCTCATCCACCGCTTTTGTAGGCATGGTTTCAAGATGAGGCATATCAGCCGACTTGCCGTAAACGCATTTTTTAACGTCGCTGGTCTCAAAGTTGTTCTTAAGCTTGTTGATTCCGCCGATTGTGGCACAGGCGCCAAGAGCGATTAGCGTTTTTGCCCTTGTCCTGATAATCTCTAATCGTTTCTCGTCTTCAGGCCTGGTAATCGAACCCTCGATTATGGCGATGTCATATTCCCTGCTCTGCTCGCTCATCGCCTCGCGCCATTCGACCACTTCGACGTTATCGATGAGGTCGAGCAATTCTTCTTCGAGGTTGACGATTTGCAGCTGGCATCCTTCGCAGCAGGCGAAGTCGAAAATCGCTACTCTGGGTCTATCCATATCAGATTGCCTCCGGTGCTATGCGCAGGTCGGAATAACGGAATACCGGCCCGTCTATGCAGGCGTAATAGTTGTTAATCTGGCAGTGCCCGCACTTGCCTACGCCGCATTTCATTTTTCTTTCGAGGTTCAGGAATATTCTTTCCCTGGGCACTTCCGCTTCCTGCAGGGCCATCAGCACGAATTTATACATCACCGGCGGCCCGCAGATAAACACCAGCCCTGACTGAAGCTCTGTTTCGATTTTGGGAATAAGGGTGGTAACGACACCGACGTTGCCGAGCCAGCAGTCGTCGGCCTGGTCGATTGTTTCCATAAACCGTATGTCGTTTCTGTGCGACCAGCCGTCGATTTCCGAATGGAAGAACCTTTGCGCCATACATTTTGTCCCGAGCAGGACAGCAAGCTCCTTGTAGTCGGCGCGGTTGTCGAGGATGTAATTGATAAATGACCGCTGGGGTACAAGCCCTATGCCGCCGCAGATAAATATGATATTTTTACCCTTTGCCTCCTCAACCGGGTATGTGCCTTTTCCAAAGGGCCCGCGTATCCCGATTTTGTCACCGATTCTCAGCCGGTGAATCGCGTTGGTAACGTTGCCGATTCTGCGGACGACCAGCTCGAAGTAGCCCTTTTGCGTAGGAGATGATGATATTGTAACCGGCGCCTCGCCTACGCCCGCGATTGATACCTCGACGAACTGGCCCGGTATGAAATCAAACGGCTCGCTGTCATCGATTGAAAGCCGAAGATACATCTCGGTCGGGTTCATCAGCCGCTTCTTTTCGAGGGTCGCCAGCCGCGGCAGGTAAATGTCTTTTTCAACAGCACAACGTTCGCACATCGTTAACGCTCCTACATTTTATGTCGAATCACTCGACTTGTATTACTTTATTCCCAAATCGTCAACTAACCTGTTGTAAACATTGACCGGGTTTGCGATATCCGGCAGGCATGCGCCCACGCATCGCCCGCACCCGACGCAGGACATTATGGGGCTGTTTATTTTTTCGGGCACGTATTTGCATTTTCGATACAGGCGGTGCCTGAAACGGTCGGCCCGTTTCTTCCTGAATTCGTGCTCGCCCGCCACTTTTGTGAAACCATCCAGCAGACAGCCATCCCAGGCCCGCTGTCTTTTGCCCGATATGAAATCCCAGTTTACGTCGTCCTGCACGTTGAAACAGTAGCAGGTCGGGCATACGAGGTTGCAGGAGCCGCAACTAAAACAGGTTTTGGCCTTTTCTTCCCAGACGGGATGGTCGTATGCCCCTTCGAGCAGTTTGGGCAGATAGGAGGCATCGCATTTGAGTTTGTGATTGTTAAGCCGTTTTTCGTTTTCTTCCTGAATTTTATGTCTTGCCTGAAGGTCCTTTTCGCTTGAAACAACCGCGTCCTGCGTCTTGGCGATAAAGCTGTCGCCTTTCTTTGAGCCGCTTTCCATAACAAACGCATTGCCTATATCGGTTAGCAGGACGTCAAAACCATCCTTGACAGTTGCCGTGCCCATCGAGGAGGCAAATACATTTTTGGATGGCGAAATCACGTCGCATACGACTATCGTTGCGTTATGACGTCTTTTCATATAGTGGGTATCGTAATTATCCTGTGTGAAAAGTTTGTCAAGCTGGTTTAATGCCGCCATATCGTAAGGATGAACGCCCAGCAGGACAAATTCGGTATCATCGTAAACCGACTTGTAGCCATCGCCGACTTCGAAAGTCAGCAGTGTTTCAACCGGAGGCAGGAAGTACTTTTTCGGCGGCTGAAGTGTTACGTCGTAATCCAGGCGAAGCTGGCCGGCGGATTCGAGCTGCTCAAAATCGAAACGATCGCCCTTGGCACAGACGCCGATGACCCGCTGCCGTTTTATGATTTCATCCACAAACCGCCTGAAAGCGTTTTTGTCGATTGTTACTGTTTTCATTTTACGCCTCTGTTAAAAATGTTCTCAAACGTTATTCGTCAAAACCCGAACGTCTCGGTTTTCATATATAATAGGGCAGACGGGCAAGGTCTGTCGCTATATCTATCGTTATCACCTTTATCTTTTTGGGGACGATAATTCTTCGCGGGGAGAAATTCAATATCCCCTTTATGCCCGCCCCAACAAGCGCATCCGCCACGTTCTGTGCCGCCTGTTCTGGCACAGCGATAATAGCCATATCCACCTCTCGCTTGCCAAGCGTATCGAGCGTCGAGATGCTTTCGACCGTGACACCGTTCATCTTGCGGCCGATTTTGGCGGGGTCATTATCGAAGGCGGCGGTAATTTGAAAACCGTATGTTCCAAAACCTGTGTATGCCATTATTGCAGAACCCAGGTTGCCGACGCCCACCAGAGCGGTTTTTTGCGTCGTATCGAGCTTTAATATCTTTTTGATTTGCTTGGCGAGGTTTTCAATGTCGTAACCGACGCCGCGTGTCCCGAAGTCGCCGAAGTAGGAGAAGTCCTTCCGTATCTGCCAGGGATTTACGCTGACAAAATCCGCCAGTTTGCTGCTTGAGACGCTGCTGAGTCCCTGCCGGGACATAAGGGCCAGCCCCCGAAGATAAACCGGCAGGCGACGAACCGTCTCGTTTGGAATCTTACTGTATCTCACAATATATATTATGTCCAGTTAGTGCTTGTGTTCACATTCACAAAGTCGCATAGGAGCAATTTACAAAATTTCCCATAGGCCTGTCAAGAAATTACGCTGTGATTGCCAAAAAAAGTGAGGTTTCTGTTTGTGCTCTGTTTAACAATGCTGAAAAATGGGTTTTCGTTCTTTGTGAAGGGAATCTGTCCGGCACAGTCAATACAATCGTTAAATGTCTCACATTTTATTATGTTGGGTTGTTAAATGCGCATTTTTATATCACTATGCCCATTCCTATACTATATAAGGAGAGGCGATTTTCCGATATAGTAGAATCTTGTGAATTTTGTCAGGGTGGCCCGGAGGCAAAATAATGAAAGCCGTTAGCGAAACATCGAGAGCCAAATGGTGGGAATGGTTTGTTGTGGGCGTATTATTCGCTATGGCTGTTGTTTGTGCTCATATCACTTAATATCTTGCTGTTCCATTTCTCTGTTCCATAAGTGAATCAAACGGATTGAAGGTAACTGCGGGTTAAATAAGCAATAGCGGGAATTTAATGGGCAGGGTGAGAGTTGAACTCACGACACGTGGATTTTCAGTCCACTGCTCTACCACCTGAGCTACCTACCCGGTAAACCCAAATTATAACCGTTTGTTTCACTAATTTAAACTGAAATTTTATCACCGAGACGCCAAAACTCAAAGTATTTTAACCGCAGATTACCCCCGCCAGGGGCGAGTGTTAGTCGGTGTCTTTAAAATAAAACTGCCGCGAGACCCTTCTATCCCGCGGCAGTAAAAATCAGCGTTAATCCTCCTTCGCTGCCGCTATGGAGGACAGGTCTGTGGTTTTAATCAGAGAAGTTGTACACGTCGTCGCTTGTTCCATATAAGCCATCCCAGCCGGCTGACAAGAGGATATATGTATCCTCGTTGTGGGGCCTTGGGGTGGTGGTAATCTTTGTATTAGTGATTGCCTTGTAGAAAGTTTTGATGTTTGCGACCCCATACATTGGTTGGACAGTTGTTGGTGTGGTTCCGCTTTCCCATGGGCAGCCAAGCCCCATAAGAGCATAGTTATCATCAAAGTTGTAAATGCTGGGATTGGTGGTCATGCTGCTATATGTAGATGCAGTTGGGTCAAAGTTGGGGTCATGGACAAGTTTAGTTGTGTCGGCTCTATAATAAAGAACAGGCATACCAAGTTTTTTGCCGCCACAGGGAGAAGGGGTTCGCAGGAATGCATCGGTAATCACGGAATTCGGATATTGGGTTGGAGTAAGTGATGCTGGGACTCCGTCCACAGTGGCCTGAAATGATGCTGTTGGGGCGTAGTAATTTGTGCCGTAAGTTGGATTACTGTACCAAGAGGGGTACAAATCTTTAAGACGTGCGGCTTTTATGCTGTCGGAATCAAGGTATTTGGTTCTTTCCTGCAAATTTGTCGTTAAAGCGGAACCAGTGGGGTTAGAACCACTGATGGTAGCAGCGCTTGTTTGTACGCACAGGTCGAAAAGGTAAACGCTTGTTTTGGCCTGGAAGGTAGATGATGGGTCTAATCCCATACCATCCTGACCTAACAATGCTTCACAGAGTTTCATTGCGCCGCAGTAACCGGCGTTTGTTGTTGCATTGCCATCTGTCGCTCCTGAATCCGGGTATGTTTCCTGATGGTCGTTGCGATATAATTCGAGAGCTTTGCTGATATCGCTGAACTGGCTCCTCTGAACTACGACCCTGGCGTATCTGCGGGTCCTCTGCAGGCCCGGCATAAGGATGCTCATCAGAATAATAATAATGCTCATTACCGTTAGCAGTTCGACAATGGTGAACCCGGTTGTCTTTTTTGAGGTCATTTGGTTCTCCTTAACAGTTTAAATATCATAACGTTAAGTGTGGAAACAATACTTCCAGACACATCACCAAGTATAGTTTATGGGACGTGCCTTGTCAACCCTTTTAGCTATTAAATAACCGTCCCCGGGATTTTGGGCCTCAATTCAAGGTGTTTGTGTGGATTAGGTTCTAAAGTTTTTCGGCGTCCTGGACTGCCAGCCGTTGTGAAAACTCGCGCCAGGCCAGCATCGAGCGTCTTAGATTTTCGCGGATATCACCGTTTAAGCCATATCCCTGTAACCCTATGGGGCCTTTGAAGCCGACCTGTTTCAGCGATTGCAGGAACGAGTAAACGTCATAGGTCCCTTTGTCCAGTGTTTCTATTGACCCGGCTTCGGTTGTGCCGTTTATTGTTACGATAAGCAGGTAGGGTGACGCTTTAGCCAGGATGGTTTGCAGATTCGCGGGTTTGTCGGTTTTTAGCCAGTGATAGAGGTTAAAAATGACGCCGACGTTGCGCCTGTTGCTTTTTTCCGCGAGGCGAACGGCGTCCTCGACTTTTTCAAGCCAGAAGTTCTCATGCGGGTATAGCGCGACGGCAACATCATTTTTATTCGCGATGTCGGCTATCCGGCTGATTATCGCGACCGCCTGCTCATCGCCGCTGACCGATGATTTTTGATGAACGTCGCTGGTCATTGCCAGCCATATTGTTGTCTTGCGGCCTGCCAGCTCTCTGATGCTGTTCTCAATCGATGCCATATATTTCTCAGGCGGGTCTTCGAGTTTTATCGCGAAATACACACCGAACATTTTCAGGTTTGATTTATCGAGCTCGCCAAGCATTTCAGCGATGCCGGCTGTGCCCTGTGCGGGGTTTCCTTCCCAGTATCCTATCCCTGCGTATCCCAGCTCTTTAAGCATATCAACCTGGTCTTTGGCGGACTTGTGCGTTTCATCAATCGTGCCCGTATCCATCGCGAAAAACGGGTTAGTCAGTCCTGCCTTATCCAAATCAAGAGGAACGACCCATATATTTCTAAATGCCACCGGCCCGTGGTCGCCCTGAAGGACAAGCGGCCCTTTGGCCAGGTCATTGGGTTTGAAACTGCCTCTGGTGGGGCCGGACAGTTCCACGTCTTTTTGTATAAGCGTTCCATTTTGCCATATTCTTATTACTTTTGCGTTGGCGATTTTTTTGCCTTCGCTGTCGAATCTGGCTGCGCGAAAGATAATATCATAGGTTTGCCACTGTCCGGGCGGGCGTGAGGCATTCACTAAAGCCGGATGGCCGTCGTATGATTTTACGGGCCTGGTTTCATCCCAGCGAGGGTATATCCCGCCGCATTCTCCGCCCGGATACGGGATGTTGGCATCGGTCCAGCTGTCAAGTATCTGGACCTCATATTGGCCCTGCAGGTACACGCCGGAGTTCGAATTTTTCGGTATCACAAACTCAACGTGTATCCGCGCGTCGCCGAATTCTTCCCTGCTCGCAAGCGGCGGGCTTTTGCCCTTTCGTCCGTTGATTATGACGCCCGTGCCTTGCCTTACCGACAAAAGGTATTCGTTGCGCGGATGCTCGAATGCGTCCCCGGCGGTGTTCCATTCGCTGTTTGGCAGCCATGCCGATAAGTCGGTCAGGGCAATTTTCTCGGCTGCATGGCTTGTGCCGCAAACAAGGGCCAGTCCTATTACCAGTGTTACGATGATTTTAGTCATCTTTATCATTCAACTTTACCAATAAGGTCCCTGACGGCTGCTACGCCGTGGCTGTCACAATATTTATGAATTCCGTCGATAATTTTCACGGCACAATTAGGGTCGACGAAATTCGATGTCCCGACCGCGACGGCTGTTGCGCCTGCCAGGATAAATTCAATCGCGTCCGAGGCGGTCCTTATCCCGCCCATACCAAGAATCGGCACTTGTGTGCCTTTTGTAACCTCGTTAAAGACCTTGTTGACCATATAAACGGCAATCGGTTTTATCGCCGGGCCTGACAGGCCGCCCGTGCGATTCGCAAGCACGGGTTTGCGCGTTTCAATGTCTATTACCATAGCTGTAAAGGTGTTGATTAAGCTGAGCGCATCGGCGCCGCCTTCGACGGCTGCCTTTGCGGTTACGGTTATATTCGTAACGCTGGGCGTGAGCTTAACCATCAGTATTTTACTTCCGCAGGCCGATTTGACGGCCGAGGTGATTTCTTTAACCAATTCCGGTTGAGTCCCAAAAGTAATTCCTCCCTGTTTCACATTTGGGCAGCTGATATTAAGCTCGAAACCCGCTATCGCTTTCTGCTCGCAAAGCCGTTGTGCGACTGCCGTATAATCCTCGATTGTCTCGCCCGCGATATTCACAAACACCGCGCAGGACATTTTTTCAATCGCGGACAGTTTTTCAGCGATAAACTCATCAACCCCGATGTTGGCCAACCCTATGGCATTGAGCATACCGCTGTCGGTTTCGACTATCCTTGGCGTTGGGTTTCCCTGACGGGGTTTTATTGTAACGCTTTTGGTGATAAACCCGCCGAGTTTGCCGACGTCCATAAAATCGCCCAGCTCATCGGCGTAGCCGCACGTTCCAGATGCCGTCCATACGGAGTTGGCCGTTTTCAGCCCAGCGAACTCGACTGATACATCCACTTCTCCCATGTTCAACCTCCATTGTCGCTCCTGTCAAATATGCAGGGGCTTTTATTGTTCTAAATCCTGATTTTCCGCTCTGCTGTATTACCCTACAAAAATCCCTCACTTTTGGCAATCATTTACTTTCCTATCTTATCTTTTAGGCGTAATCTCCGGTTTTTTTCTTGACACGGCCGGTCGTATGGTATTAGCTATTATCATCTAACATCCGGTCGAACGCCAGGGATGTTTGACCGACAGTGTTTCTTGCACGGAGGCGAAAACACTGCGAAATTTGTCGTAGCGATGGTGCCATTGTATTAAATGGACCATTTTATTGATTTGAAGAGTGGAGAAAAGATGAAAAGATATGCGGTTGTCGTAATGTTGCTGGTTGCGTCAGTTTTGTCAGGTCTGTCACGAGCATCGGTTACCAACGGTGATTTCAGCGCGGTTGATAGCGATGGTAATCCTACTCTCGACCCGTGGACGCACAACGATTATGTAACCAATGAGGGAGGTTACGCGCACTTCAGAGAAAACTACGATGATGTCGACAAATTGAGCACGCTGAGCCAGGGTATCGATATTGCTGCTGGCGACCGGCTTTCCTTCGACTATGCATTTAGCTCGTATCCGGTTGGTAGTGGTACGCCGGACTCAGATACATTTTACGTATATCTGGGCGGGACCGAAATCTTTTCCGTAAACAATGATAGTTTGGCGCCGAAAGGCGGAACAATTACGGATACGTTTTCAATGGATGTATCGTCGTTCGCCGGCTCGAATGTTGAGCTGCAATTCGTGCTTCTTAGTGATGACGTAGTTGGTCACGAGTATGACACTACCGTTGATTTGCGTAATGTTGACATAACTTCTTCTGCTGTTGTCATTCCTGTTCCATCGGCGATGCTGCTCGGCTGGATTGGCGTGGCATCTGTCAACTGGCTTCGCAGACGCAGGATACTGTAATTCAAAATCGGCTTATGTGATATTTTGACCCCTGAACCATCCGCCTCGAGGTTCAGGGGTTTTCTTTTGCCCGTAAAGCTATATAATAGAATCGTTTTGGACTTATGGAAGCGACGCATAAAAAAGGCAAGGTTTATCTGGTTGGCGCCGGGCCTGGTCGGCCGGACCTGATTACAGTCCGCGGACTGGAATTGCTCAAATGCGCCGATTGTGTTATTTACGACAAGCTTGCTAATCCGGGCCTTTTGAATTATGCCCGTCCGGATGCCGAGCTGCTTGCCGTCCCCAAACGCGTCGGGCCTGAGTCCTTCAGACAGGAGCAGATTAATAACCTGCTTGTCCAAAAAGCCGGTGAAGGTAAATCCGTTGTTCGTCTCAAAGGAGGCGACCCGTATATTTTCGGCAGGGGGACAGAAGAGGCGGCTGTTCTCGCAGAAGCCGGAATCGATTTTGAGGTCGTTCCCGGCGTTACTGCCGCGCTTGCTGCAAGCTGCTATTCTGGTATCGCTCTTACCGACAGGGCGTTTGCGTCCGAAGTTATATTTGTTACGGGCCACGAAGCCGAAGGCAAGCAGCAGACGGGCATCGACTGGCAGTTGCTCGCCAAATTCACCGGCACAATCGTCTTTTATATGGGGATGGAAAACCTCAACGATATTGTCCGTCGGCTCATCGAAAATGGTATGTCCCCTGAAACGCCGTCGGCCGTCGTCGCCGACGCGACGCTGCCCACGCAAAAATTCGTCAAAGCGACGCTGGCAACAATTGCCGATAGCTGCGACGAAAATAAAATCACGCCGCCCGCACTTGTTTTCATTGGTCCGACCGCCGCTGGCGACTCACGACTCAACTGGCTTGCTGAATTGCCATTGTTCGGGAAAACCATAGTAGTTACCCGCGACGCCGAAGGAAGCGCCGAGTTTGCAAAAAAAATCGCAGGCAGAATGGCTGTTACCATTGAAATACCCGTTACCAAAATAAAAACACTTACCGACTCAGGCAACTTTATAAAAACACTCGCCCGGATTCACGCTTATGACTGGGTAATCTTCACCAGTTGCAACGGCGTCGAGACCTTTTTCGCTGCGCTGGCAAAACTCGGTAAGGACGCCCGTGTTTTCGGCTCAGCCAAAATCGCCGCCATAGGCGTCAGGACCGCAGAGACACTCGCGGGATTCGGCATCAAAGCTGATTTTATCCCCAGTGCCTTTACCAGCAATGATCTTGCCAGGGGTCTTATCGATTTTACAAATCTCCGCGGCAAAAAAGTTCTGCTTCTGCGTTCGCTAATCGCCTCCGATGACTTGGCGCAATTGCTTGAAGCCGCCGGCGCATCGATAGATAATATCCCCGTCTATACCCACGAAAAGAACTTATGCGATATGAAGCTGCTTTCCGAAAGGCCGATTCACTGGCTGACCTTCGCGAGTCCTTTCGCTGCGGTGTGCTTCTTTGAACAGGTTTCAGTCGATTTCGTAAAATCCAAAGATGCCAAAGTCGCCTCAATAGGCCCGGTTACATCGAAAAAACTTGCCGAGCTTGGCGTAAAAGTCGATATCGAGGCATCTGAGCATACTTTCGATGGCTTGCTTGCCGCTGTCGAACAGCACGAAATACGAAATACGAAATACGAACGACGAACAACGACTAAATGATAAATATCTCAAAGCTATATTGCGGCCTTGCGGGACAATCGGATCATTTGCGTTACGGCAACAGAGATTCCGTCGGCCCCATCGTTGTTTATAACTGCACCTCTCGCTGCAATCTTCGCTGCCTCCACTGCTACGCTGCCTCCGATTCGACCCGTTGTGATACCGAACTTTCCACCGACCAGGCAAAAAAACTTCTCGCTGACATTCTCGAAGTAAATGCCCCCGTGGTATTGTTCTCAGGCGGCGAGCCGCTTTTGCGTTCCGACTTGTTTGAATTGCTCGCTGAAGCCAAACGCATCGGCCTGCGAACAGTCATCTCCACCAACGGCACACTTATCGACGGTGATACAGCCAAAAAAATTACCGAGGCGAATGTCAGCTACGTCGGGATTTCAATCGACGGCCCGGAAGAGTTTCACAACCGTTTTCGCCAGACAAGCGGCTGCTTCAAAGCGACTATGACCGGCTTCGAAAACTGCAGAAAAGCTAACCTCCGGACGGGCCTGCGTTTTACAATCAGCAATTCCAATAAAGAGCAGGTCCCCGCCGTTTTCGATATCTGCAGGGATAACGGCGTAAGACGAGTTTGTTTTTATCACCTCATCAGGTCCGGCAGGGGAAAAGATATCAAGTCGCAGGTTGTTTCTCCAACTGATACCCGAAAGGTTATGGACGTGATTTTGGAACGCGCCGCTGATTTTATTGCCAAAGGGCTTCTCGATGAGGTCCTCACTGTCGGCAATCACGCCGACGGGCCATATCTGCTTGTAAAAATGCAGCAGCAGGGGGAAAATATCGACCAGCAAAAGCAGCTTCTTTTATCCAATGGCGGCAACCGCGTAGGCGAGAAAATCTCCTCAGTCGGCTGGGATGGCAGCGTTTACGCCGACCAGTTCTGGCGAAATTACCCCTTAGGCAATGTTATTCAAAAGAGCTTCAAGCAAATCTGGACAAATGAAAATGACCCGGTGCTGCAAAAACTCCGCAATAAGTCGAAGTTCGCCGACAAACGCTGCCTCAAATGCAAATGGTTCGATTTATGCAAGGGCAATTTCCGCTTCCTTGGCTCCGACCCCGACATAAAAAACTGGCGATTAGAACCTGATTGTTATCTCACCGATGCTGAAATAGGATTTTAGATAGTCGTGTCCTGCGTCATCACTGTTTCGGAGTAAATGATTTTCGTATTGATTCGGTGAATTGATGTAATTGTCTTTTCAAATCAGGATTAAGCAGCGCAACACTGCCTTTTATAAGGGCTATTGTTATTGCCGTTGGTATGAGAAGAAACAAATAAAGAATGAAATAAGACATACCTGCGAACATCGGTTTCGGCAGCTCGAACTTACCCGCCGGAGTGTTTATATCGCAGGAAACGCCTGTTGCGGGAACGATTTTTTGCACTATCGCCGGCGTGTTCGTATCGTGGATGGATGCGTTAACGGTAGTCAGCACCCAGATGCCTAACAATATCGCAAGGACGACAAAAATTATCGCCAGCCCTATTCTGGCGGTTGTTACCGAGGATATTTCCTGCTGCGGCTGTTCTTCAAACATACTCTTCTCCCAAAAGCTATTACACCAAATTAATTTTTTAATTCTGATTCCGGCCGCTATTGTATCGCCTGTGTAGAATTGGTCAATATTGATTGCCAGTCAAATGCTTTGCCACCGCCGGTTTACTTATCGTTTCAGGCGGCGGTCAGTCATAACAGGTATAAGCGTTGCAAATCCCCTCCGGCAGGCGTATAATCGCCCCATCTTGTTCGCCGACGGCGAATTTATTGATTGTTATGAGGATTTTTTGCGATGCAGATTCCAGAACAGTTGAAATTGCTCAAACGCGGCACGGCTGAGATTTTCACCGAGGCCGAATTGGCTGAAAAGCTCACTAATGCCGCCAAAGATAAACGCCAGCTACGAATAAAGCTCGGCCTTGACCCCACAAGCCCCGATATTCATCTTGGCCATACCGTTGTGCTTCGCAAGATGCGCCAGTTCCAGGACATGGGTCACAAAGCCGTGTTGATTATCGGCGATTATACCGCCCGCATAGGCGACCCCACGGGACAGAACGCAACCCGCCCGATGCTTTCGCCTGAGCAAATCGATAAAAACGCGAAGACGTATTTCGAGCAGGCGGGCAAAATCCTCAATACCTCCTCCGACAAACTTGAAGTTCGGCACAACTCCGAATGGCTCGCGTCCCTTCATCTTGCCGATATCATTAAACTTGCCGGCAATATGACCGTTGCGCGGATGCTCGAACGCGATACGTTTGAAATTCGTTATAAGAAAGGTGACGCGATAGGCGTCCACGAATTTTTGTATCCGCTTATGCAGGGTTATGATTCGGTTGCTATAAAAAGCGACGTCGAACTCGGCGGCACCGACCAGACCTTTAACAATCTCGTCGGCAGAGACCTTCAGCGAGTCAATAATCAGTCCCCGCAGATTGTTATTACCTGTCCCATTCTTGTTGGATTAGACGGCAAAGAGAAGATGAGCAAATCGAAGGGCAACTACATAGGCGTTACCGACCAGCCCAACGATATGTTCGGCAAGGTGATGAGCATCTCCGATGACATGATGGCAAATTATTTTACCCTGCTTACCGACCAGCCAGCTGAAAAAATCGCCGAACTGACTAATTCGCAGAAAACACATCCCAAAGAGGCGAAAGTCCTTCTTGCAAAAACAATTATCTCGCAGTTTTACGATGCAGGAGCAGCGGATTCGGCTGCGGAGCAGTTTGAAAGGGTTTTTGCTCAAAAGCAACTGCCTGATGAAATGCCGGAATTCAAATTGCCTGCTGAGCCGGTTTCAGTAAAGCAATTGCTTATCAACTGCAAACTTGTCGAATCGGGCGGCGATGCCAAGCGTATGTGCGCACAATCAGCCGTTACTATTGATAGTCAGAAGGTTACTGATCCGAATGCTCAAATCACTCCCGCAAACGGGATGACAATACAGGTGGGCAAACGTAAATTCGCAAAGATTAAAGTAAATTAAACTTCGGCGAAATGAAGGTATCGAGGTTTGGTCAAAAGATAAAACGCAGGTCAGGTATCAGCCAGTTAATGGTTGATATGGGTGAGGGGCTAAAAGCCGGCGTTGATGTCCTGATGCTCGGAGGAGGCAACCCATCGCATATACCTGAAGTGGACCGGGTCTTTCGACAGTGTATGAGCGGGCTTCTTGCGAAAAAAGGCGCGTTCGAAAAAGCGGTCGGAGATTACGACCCGCCGCAGGGCAACAAAGAGTTTATTGAAGCAATCTGCGAATTGTTGCGTGCCGAGTGCGGGTGGAACATCAAACCGGGCAATATCGCTCTTACGGCCGGCAGTCAGTCGGCGTTTTTCATACTCTTTAATATCTTCGCGGGCGAATTTGAAGACGGCTCAAAAAAGAAAATTTTGCTGCCGCTTGCTCCTGAATATACCGGCTATTGCGACGTGGGTTTTACTGATGGGTTATTTACGGCGAACAAGCCAGATATCGAGCATATCGATGAGCATATTTTCAAATATCATGTGGATTTTGACCGCCTTAATGTGGGCGAGGATATTGGCGCGATATGTATTTCAAGGCCTACCAACCCCACGGCCAACGTCCTGACCGATGCCGAAGTAGCAAAGCTTGATTTGCTTGCGCAAGCAAATGACATCCCGCTGATTATCGACAACGCATACGGCTCGCCTTTCCCGAATATAATTTTCACCGAGGCAAGGCCTCTTTGGAATGAAAACACTATAGTTTGTATGAGCTTGTCGAAGTTTGGTCTGCCTGCTACGCGGACGGGTATTGTCATCGCTCGCGAAGAAATTATAGAAATGGTCTCGGAGATGAACGCGGTAATGAGCTTGAGCACGGCCAGTATCGGCGCCGCGATTGGGACAGAGCTTGTGCGGACAGGCGAGCTGGTTCGGCTGAGTAAAGAAGTGATAAGACCTTATTACCAGGACAAGGCAAAATGGGCAGTTGCGAGGATTTGCGGGCTGCTCGACGGGATTGATTTTCATATTCACAAGCCGGAAGGGGCGTTCTTCCTGTGGCTCTGGCTGCCCGGGTTAAAAATTACCGATGCTGAATTATATCGGCGGCTGAAAAAACGCGGCGTTCTCATAGTCCCCGGTCATTATTTTTTCCCCGGCCTTGAAGACAACTGGGAGCACAAACAACAGTGCGTTCGCATAAGCTATGCACAGGATGTTGATAAGGTCGAAGCGGGCCTGAAAATAATAGCCGAAGAAATCAGGATTGCGCATAAATAAGTAAGAATAGCCGCAGTGATAACTCTAAAATTCTCCGCTGTTGCGATTAAATCCTCTCCCGAAAAAACTGAACAGATAGCCCAGCATGAACGTCATCACCGTACCTGCCACTATCAGCCAGCTCCAGGCCAGCTTGATATATCCGCCATGAGACAGCAGCAAAAGGGCCGTCATAGTTAAGGCGCTGATAATCATTGCCGCCGCATTGCCGATGTTGGCCCTGCGTTTTGTTAACACGCCCAGCAGGAAAACGCCGAGCGTGGCGCCGCCCGTTAAAGACATTATTTCAAAAGCGAACCAGAGAATGTTTTCCACCGGCTGGCACGCGAAAGCGATTATCGCCAGTATCAGGCCGAACATAATCACTCCCATTCGGGAAACGAACAGATAATGGTCTTCTGTCGCAGATTTCTTAATCAGCGGGCGATAAATGTCCGTTACAAACGATGAGGACAGCGAGTTTAACGGCGATTCAACGCTGGTCAATACAATTGCCGAAAGCATCAGTCCTTTTAGGCCGGCGGGAAGAGAATGTGTTACGAAGTGGGAGAAAACTTCCTTGGCTTTTTCCGGTGCGGGCACTCCGGGGTTCTGCCTGTAGAAAACATAAAGCAGTGTCCCTATTCCGAGGTACAGGCATAGAATCGGCAGACCTACCAGTATAGTGGCAATAATCGCCTTTTGGCTTGACCTGCGGGTCTTCACCGTAAGTAGTCGCTGCATCAGCGCTTGGTCGGTCCCGAATACCGCCAGACCTATGAAAAACGCATTGGCGGTGCCCGCCCAGAAGGTTGTCGGGTTATTGAGGTCGAAATCGAATTTGAAGATACTCAGCCGGCCTGCCTCACTGGCAATGTGCCAGGCGGATGACAGGCCGCCCTGAATTTTGAGCAGAAGGTAAATAAATAGTACGCCGCCTGCAAAAAAGTAAATCATTGTCTGATACGCTCCTGCCCATACCACTGCTTTTATCCCGCCGAACGCAATGAAGGTGATACTTACCACTGTAAACACCAATAGCGTCGTTGCCAAAGGCCAGCCCAAGATTATCCCTACTCCCAGGCACGCGGCATATAATCTCACGCCAGATGCTATTAGTCGCGTGATGAAAAAGAAAATAGAGCCGGCATACTGCGTCTGTGGCCCGAAGCGGTGTCTGAGAAATTCATAAATGCTCGTGCAGTTATACTGGTAAAATACAGGGATGAACAGAAACGCCACCATGATTCTCGCGGCTGCCGAACCGATAAAAAACTGGAGATACTGCCAGTTTTCGCTGTAGGCGGTCGCGGGCACGCCGACAATCGTCAGCGCGCTTACTTCCATCGCCACAAAAGATAAGCACGCTACAACCGAAGGGACTTTTCGTCCGCCGATAAAAAAATCTTTTGTATCTTTTTCTTCGCGTCCGAAGATATATGAAATAACAAAAAGCAGAATAATTGCCAGGCCTACCTCTATTAAATCAATCAGACCAAGCGTTCCTGAGATTTGGTGCACCGTAAGAAATTCGCTCATACACCTTCCTTAGTGGCTCTTCTCAACGACTGCTCGCATTTGTCGAGGATGGCAAGGGCCTGTCGCAGATTAACTTTGCGGAAGTGCATTACGATAGCGGCTTTGACTTTGCCCCCGGCACGTTCAAGCAATTTGATTGCCTTCGCACGGGAAAGTCCCGTCAATTGAACAACGATTCTTTGAGACCTGTCGCGCAGTTTCTGATTTGTCGCGTTGAGGTCAACCATTAAATTCCCGTACACCTTGCCCATTTTTATCATTGCGGCCGTTGTGAGGATATTGAGCACGAGCTTGGTTGCGGTGCCAGCCTTCATTCTTGTTGAGCCGGTAATTATTTCCGGACCGACAACCGGATTGATAATTATTTTTGCCGGAATATCCCCGATACCTTCAGCCGAGCAGGTAATAAAGATTGTGCCCGCTCCGATTTGCATTGCCTGTTTCAGTGCGCCTCGCACGTAAGGGGTCAGCCCGCAGGCGGCAATCCCGACGACTGTGTCCCTGTCACAAACCCCGCGTTTAATTATCGCTTTGGCTCCTTCATTAGCTTTGTCCTCGGCTCCCTCGACTGCTCGAACAAGTGCGCGTTTGCCTCCCGCGATAATTCCCTGCACTAACGTCGGACTGACGCCGAAAGTAGGGGGGCATTCCGAGGCGTCGAGAATACCCAGCCGGCCGCTTGTTCCCGCGCCGACGTAAAATAAGCGGCCTCCTTTCCGGAAATGCCCGACTATCATATCAACCGCCTCGGCTATTTTTTTGCGTTCTTTGCCGATGGCCTTCGCAACCAGCATATCTTCGCTGTTGATAAGCTCGACTATTCCTGTGGTCGATAACCGGTCGATATTTTTACTTCTCGGGTTGCTGTGCTCCGTTGTCGGAAGTGGTCTATGCTTTTTCATTATGCGGGTATAATCTTTCCTAAAACCAATGGCTGTGTTGCTCCCGTTGCGCCGGGAACGTTGTTCGGCTCGCCTTTAATGGCCGCGTATGCGAGAATCGCGAATGAAATCGCCTCTTTGGCGTCGCAGCTGATTCCAAAATCATCACTTGTCAAAATCCTGCTTTTGCCGAGACCCTGCCGCAGCATTTTGACCAGAGTCGAGTTATGTGCGCCGCCTCCGCACAATATCACTTCATCAGGCATCCGGGGCAGAAAATTTCGATATGCCTGGACGATGCTCTCAGCGGTAAACGCGGTAACTGTCGCTATAATGTCTTCGGCGGGTATCGATTTTTTCTTCATCTTTCTGTATAACGCGTCGCAATATCTGTTGCCGAATTCCTCTCTGCCCGTTGATTTTGGCGGGCGCAGGCCCAAAAACGGATGTTTCAGCAAACAATCGAGGATTGTTTTGTCGATTGTGCCTCGTGCCGCGATTTTGCCTCCGCGGTCAAACTTTTGTTTGCCCCTGCTTATGATTGAAATGATTCCATCTATTATCATATTGCCCGGGCCTGTATCGAAGGCGACTATATCGCCTGTTCGGCAGCCCGCCGGCAGGGAGGTAACGTTGGCGATGCCGCCGATATTCTGGATGGCTCGATTGCGATGTTTATCGCGAAACAGGAAATAATCCGCAAATGGCACTAACGGCGCACCCTGTCCGCCGGCGGCCATATCCCTGGGCCGAAAATCCGCCGCCGTTGTTATGCCTGTTCGCTGGGCGATTATCGATGGCTCGCCTATTTGCAGTGTTGACCGAATGGTCTTCCTGCCGAAACGCCTGCCTTTGGGATTATGATAAATGGTCTGGCCGTGAGAACCAATCAAGTCAATCGTATCGAGGCCAATACCGCTTTTTTTACATAGTTTCAGAACCGACTCAGCGAAGACCTCGCCAAGCACAAAATTCAAATGACAAACATCAGCCACGTTGCACGATTTAGCCCCGCAAAGCTGAAGGATGCTGCGACGTAACTCGGCCAAATAAGGAAACGTATCAAACGCCTGCACACTCACTTTTTCATTATCAATATCAATAATTGCCGCATCAACGCCGTCAACAGACGTGCCCGACATCAAACCTGCGACGCGCATTCTCGATTTTTGTGAAAGCTCAGCTATTCGGCTCTTTGTCTTCATCACAATCGCTTTTTCAACTCATCTTCGGCGAGATTAAATAATTGCATATTATCATTCTGCCGCGAAATTTTGTTGCGTGCCAGCCATAGTTCTTTGAAAGTTGCCCCGATATCGTGCATTTGTTTGCGCAACTGCCGCAGTTCGGAAATTTTCACTGTTTGTCCCGCTCGCAGCGCCTTTGCTGCCAATGCTCTTTTGCTCGCCAAACAATCCATTAAGGTGGCCAACTTTAATTCCCTTAACGCTAATTGCTCAAATTTCCCCATTGATTTTACATTAGCGGGCCAAAGGTCAGTATCAGACAGTTCTGCCGTTATTTGTCGCAGGCCTGCAATGCTCATCAAGTCAATTGCGCTGCATTCTATTGTTTTGTCCCGCAGCATCGGTTCAAAAAATGACTGAAACAGCAACGATTTATTCGGCGAGGTTTTGCCGCAGGTGATATAGGTGCTGCCAAGTAATCTTATCGCCTTGGCCATACGATTGTCTTTTTGGCCAAAAGCGTGACAGCAGAAATTTTCGGTAAACTTGGCATTATCAACGGCTTTACCATTCCACGCGTTGGCGGCTCCGTGTGCGAAACTGTGCAAACTGACTCCCAGAAAATTGCGATGTCCATTATCGCCCCAGTCGGTATTCAGTAGTCCTTCCGCATGATATTTACGGCCCGCAGCGGCAAAATTAGTTACGTTACCCATCGAATTGGGCAGGCGCGTTCCGTGCGTCAGCCAGCCGCTTGTCCCCGGACAAATCATAAACGATAATCCTGAATTCGCGATTTCCCTGGTTCTGGCGATGTTTGGGCCGTTGCGTTCATATTCCCAGTTAAGCAGAACGATGTCCCGCGGCAATTTGCCTAACAATTCCGGGTGGTTCAATATAATGTCCGCCCAGACGTTCATCCGATTGCCGTGTTTTTCACAAAGACGATGAATCTTCAGTAAGAAATCGAGGTAAACCTGCCCGGCTCCGATACGAATCGCCTTTTTCTCGCTGCGACCTTTTCCAAGCTCCCATGTCTCATCGCAGCAAACATTGAAATCCTCCGCCTTGAAGAGCGGCACAAACTCACTGTAAAGTTCCGCGACCAGCTTAATTGCGTCCGGGTCGATGGGGCAAAGGGTTGTGCCTCCCGGAAAGCCGCGAAACCCCGGCTTTTCGCCTAAGTGTCTGTATTTCGGCAGGGACAGAATTTTCTCAAAATGCCCGAAACTTGAAAGCGAACCAACAAGTCGAATATGGTGCTTTCGGCAATGTTCCTGTAAAGAAAGTATTTCCTCCGACGTGAAGGGACTGTAACCTCTGCCGATTTCAGGATGCTTCTTAAAAGTGAATACGTTCTCAACGTAAAGCTGTATTTCATTTATTTTCCAGTGTGAAAGCCATGTGGCCAGTTCTTTCAGCGTATCAAGTTTGGGCACTTTCCCCCTCGAGCAATCGAGATATACGCCCCGCCTACGAAAATCCGGCTCATCTTCTATTTTGCACAGCGGCAAAACATTTCCGTATATCGCAGCCAGCTCTCGCAGTGTTTGCAATGCGTAATATGAACCAGCATCGGTTTTTGAATAGATTTCGATTCCCGTCTGAGCGATTGTTAAACGATATGCCTCGTCGCAAGCAATGTGGTGGTCACGATGCAATGCTAAAATTGTTTGTTGAAGATGACGAAGATATCCTCCCTGAAACCTTACCTTTTTCACAGGAACAACTAATTTTCCAAATTGACTTTCATCCTTGATAGCCATGCCGTCAGTATAGCACGACCTGAGCATACGCCGCAAGTTGCCATACCGTCACCTGTTTCTTAAAATAGGATTAAGTGATATCGAGGACTTGCCAAGGCGTAGTTCGCCGCTCAAATATACATCAGAAAAAAGTCTGGCTTCGCTCTTTAAGGGCTTTGCCGTGACAGTCTTCGTCCGCCGGCAAGCGGCGAACGAAGACTGGAGACGAAGGGAATCGAACCCTCATTCCCGCGATGCGACCGCGGTGTGCTCCCGTTACACCACGTCCCCATTACTGTTCGCTAAAACTGCCACTTATCATAGCAGACCATATTTTTAACCGGCTCACGCGTCGTTTGCCTGTAGCCCTTCTCGGGATAGCCAAGCGCCATCAGTTCAATTATAGCAATATCTTTCGGAATTGCCAGAATCTGTTTGACCTTTTCGGCGTCAAATGAGCCGATCCAGCAGGTCGCCAGGTCCAGTTCGGTCGCCATAAGGGCGATATGTTCCAGCGCGATTGATACATCAATCGGGGCAATCTGCTGGCCGCATTTCATCGTATCTTTGCAGACGCTGCAGGCGGCGATAATCGCGCCGGCCAGTCCAAACGATTCCTGATGGTTCGTGCAGCCGGCAACCTGTTGCTTTATTTTTTTGTCGGTTACGACAACAAACCGCCAGTCCTGCAGGTTCTTGGCCGACGGCGCCTGCCGGGCCGCCTCAAAAATCTGGTCGAGCTTGTCCTGCTCCACCGGCTTATCTATATAAGCCCTGCATGAATACCTCTTTTGAATAACTTCAATAACTTTCATCGGTTCACCTCAAAAACGCTTTTTACAAGTCCGCCTATCCTGAATTGCGCGGATATAATAAGCAATTAAAAATGTTGACGCAAGAGCCAAAAAACCACAAGATTAACTCACACCCAGCCGGTTTCAAGGAGTAAAAGATTTATGCAAAACGAAAAAAAGGAATGTTCATTGGGAGCAGATGAGGTTTCCCGCCGTGGATTTTTAACTCGCGCTGCCGGCACAGCGGTCGGTTTTACAATCCTGCCCCGCTACGTCCTTGGGAATTCCGGCTTCACCGCGCCATCAGAAAAACTGAATGTTGCCATTATCGGCGCCGGAAACCAGGGAATGAACGATATGAGGGGTCTGCTCCAATTTTCCGATGTGCAGATAATCGCGGTTTGCGATGTTGCTGAACAGGCAGCTTCAGACGAAGGCAAGGGCGGAATAGGACGAGTCCCCGCCTTAAGAACAGTAGAAAATACCTATTCAGGCAGGGAACAGACAAAGGACTACGGCAAATGTGCGGGATTCGCGGATTTCCGTGAAATGTTCGACAAGTTAAAAAATATCGATGCGGTTTTGATTGCGACGCCCGACCACAACCACGCAATAGCAACGATGTGGGCCATCAAAAATAAAAAGCATGTCTATTGTGAAAAACCGCTGACCCACGATATTTATGAAGCAAGAACGATAGCAGAAGCCGCACGTCAGGCGGGTATTGTAACTCAGATGGGTAATCAGGGCCATTCAGGTGAAGGAATTCGTCTGACAGTCGAATGGATACGCGATGGAGCCATCGGTAATATAAGAGAGGTTCATTCATGGAGCCGTAACCCCGGCAGATTTGATGATAATACAGCAAGACCAAAAGAACAGCCGCCTGTGCCGCAGGGGCTTGACTGGAATCTCTGGCTGGGGCCAAAAGCATATAGACCTTATCATCCCGCGTATCACCCGGCCTTGTGGCGGGGGTGGTGGGAATTCGGCAACAGCACTATCGGCGATATGGCCTGTCATAATATGGACCCGGCTTTCTGGGCGCTTGACCTGGGTCATCCGGAAAGTGTTGAGGCAAGCTCAACGGAATTAAACAATGAGACAGCTCCAATCGGGGCAATTTACTATTATCAGTTCGGCGCCCGCGGAAACATGCCTCCTGTAAAGGTGATTTGGTACTCAGGCGGTATATTTCCACCCAGGCCGGAAGAACTCGAAGAGCAGCGAAAACTTACCGGCGGCGGGAACGGCATATTGTTCATCGGGGACAAAGGCAAGATTATGTGTGATGGATGGGGAGGAACCCCGCAAATAATACCACAGTCAAAAATGAAAGAATATAAACAGCCGCCAAAGACAATCCAGCGAGTCGGAGGCGACCATCTCAGAAACTGGATAGACGCTTGTAAAAAAGGCACAAAGGCCTGCTCAGATTTTTCTTACAGCGGTCCAATGACCGAGGCAGTCCTGCTGGGCAACGTGGCGCTGCGAACAGGTAAAAAAATCTACTGGGATGCCAAAAATATGGCGGCAACCAACGCACCGGAAGCTGAGCAGTTTATTCATCCGGCATACCATAACGGTTGGACATTGTAGAAGATTTCAGTATAATGAGCGGCATTGTGGGTTACTGTAATCTCGCAAATACGCCTTATCTTTAATATTTAAGGGCGGTTAGCTCAGTTGGCCAGAGCGCGTGCCTTACACGCACGATGTCACAGGTTCAAGTCCTGTACCGCCCAGTATTCATTCCGTCCGTTTCTCGGCAGGCTGCGCTTTTATAAACCATTGTTTCTACTGAACGATTCCGCGACATTAGTTTTATTTCTATTGATGCACAAATTGATAATCGATAAAATCATTGTCATATAAGGTTAGACTGAGGAGAGATAATGCGTATTAAATATAATGTTGTGGAAGATGACGCCGTTGCCGCGTACATTGTTATCGCACGCCACTCGCCTTACGTCAGGCGGCAGCGAGTAATATCAGGGCTCATTGTGCTTGGGTTATTTCTTGTTATTGTATTGTCAAAGGCACTGTATTCCAAGGACTGGGGGGTTGCGGTCATTGGTGTTGTGATTGCAGTAGGTCTGGCTGTGTGGATACTGGCGGGGAAAAACAGGCGGACGGGGCGTGTAGCGAGGAAGTTATTCAGGGAGGGAAAGAACAAAGGTTTTCTTGGGGTTCACGAATTAGAGATTAATGATTACGGCATTCTGACGAAAAGCGAATACGGCGAAGGGAAAATCGCATGGGCCGTGATTGAGCACATCGTATCAACTCCAGATTACACATTTCTCTTCACAGGTGCTAACAAGGCCATTCCACTGCCAAAATCCCGTATTCTTGAAGGGGATTATGATGCATTTGTTGCAGAACTTACATCTCGTTTTGAGCAATTTACTGTTAAGGAATTGACTACGACTAATATTAAACAAGCACCTGTTATTGTTGATCAAAAAGTGGCGTTTTGTGAGGACGGAAGGGCCGGGAAACATTCAGGTTATGGCATCATCTCTTTTATGATAGCATTAGCAGCGGTAGTAGCGGTTTTTCTGGCCTTTATGGCAGTCTTGATTTGCGCGATAATAGTCGGAGGGCCGGCTGACAAAGGTGCTCCTTTATTTATTGTCTTCGGTGTTGTATTTGTACTGGCTTGGGGCATAGCGTTTATTGGTGCAGGTTTTGGTATTGCAGGATTGTTGAGTAAGAACCGTAAAAAGCTGTTCGCAGCAATTGGCTTGGGTATAAATTTGCTGATTATCTTGAGTGTTGTACTGATAATTCTGGTTAGGTCTATTAGTTAGGGCGGATATCAGAACTTTAAATGTTGGCAGGCGTTTCAGGGTTTCGCAAGAGGGACGATACTAACTACGGCTTGGTTCGGTTCGGCGGCTCTGCGTTTTGCAACTTCTCTGTGAGCGGCGAGGACGTTCATCGCGTATTCGATAGTCAGGTCTTTTTCCCGCTGGGCAATATCTCTGTGCCATTCGGCGAAGGCCCTGGTCTGCTTATCAATTTCGTTGGCGTCTAATAAGCCGGTGTTTTCCGCCTTTTGCTTTTCAAAGTCATCCAGCAGCCTGACGAAAATGTCCTTTTCCATTCGCAGGTCTTCCAGCTTCTGGCTCGTTATACTCAGGTTTTCAATGGCAATATCGAATCGTGAAACGGGCGGAGGATTGCTGGATGTTTTGCAGCCGGCGATTATCAACAGGTATAAAATTACAGCCGTCTTTTTCATTGTTGAATCTCACCTGTATTTAAACGGTACTCCTGTAACATTATATATTTTCATAGTCCTGAATCAAGCCCCAACCGTGGTGTTTGACGCGGTCGGTTTCATCAGTTATAATCCCGGCGGTGTTAACGCTAACACATAGTGATTTACGTTTGGAAGGCGCATTAAGTTATGATTAGAAATACGGTTGTTGATGTTTTTCGGCCGGATGAAAAGATTTCGGCGGTTCTGTATGATGCTATGGTTATCATTTGCGGCTCATTGATACTTGGCCTCAGCTCGCAGGTGAAAGTGTATCTTCCGATTAGCCCGGTGCCGATTACCGGCCAAACCTTTGCCGTTTTGATGCTGGCTGCGCTGCTCGGCTCAAGGCGGGGCGTTCTGGCGATTCTCGCTTATCTTGTCGAAGGGGTTTTGGGGCTGCCTGTTTTTGCCGGTGGAATTGGGCCGGCGACTTTGATTGGTCCGACGGGCGGTTATCTTGTCGGCTTTGTTGCTGTGGCGTATGTTGTCGGCAGATTGGCCGAAATGGGCTGGGACAGGCGGGTCAGCACGACCATAGCCGCGATGCTCGCTGGTGAAATCGTGTTATATACGTTTGGCGTGTGCTGGCTTGCGATTATGACCAATATCAGGATTGCGTTAGCGGTCGGCCTTTATCCTTTTATCGTTGGGGATATTCTCAAGGTGGTTTTTGCCGCGGTTGTTTTGCCGGCCGGCTGGAAACTGCTGAATTGCCTGAAAATAAAAGGTATGCAATAACAAGAGGGAAACCGCAAAGCGGCTACCTTACCCCCGCCTCGGTATTTTGCCGATAGAGCGTATCCAGCTGGTTTTTGATTTCGTTCAAGCCTTTTTGGATGTTTTCTATTTCGACTTTGGACGGCAACGTCTGTTCGTTGGCGGTTGTCAGTTCCGACTGAATAGTGTCGAGGTTTTGTTTCGTTTTGTTCAGGTCGCCCTGAATTTTTTCCATATCGGTTTTCGACGCGGCGATTCGATTCTGAATGCTGGCAAATTCCGCTTTTGCGCTTACAAGCTGTTCCTGCATAGCTTTTAAGCTTTGGTTCGCGCGGGTCATTTCGTTGTATCTGTTCTGGATGCTTTTGTATTCGGCAGTAAGGTCGTCCAATTTTGTTTTGGCATCCATATAAAGCCAGAAAATGCCGACTATGATGACCATAGTAACAGCGGCCAGAACTATGGTGAAAATTTTGGAGGAGGTTTTTGCGCGAGGCGCAACGGGTTTACGAGCGGTTTCCACAGCGTTCTCATTTTCAAATTCGCTCAGCTGCTCAGGGGAAACATCCACGACGAATTTCTGCCCCTTGAATTTTCTTATCTGGATGACGCCGAGCTGGCCCTGCTGTTCGACTATGTCGCTTGAGATTCCCTGTCGTGCGGCGTACTCATGGAGGGGGACAAGATTCCGCTTGAAATGCGAAGACGACTCGGCTTTCTGCACGGCCATACCGCCTCCGGTCATTTCTTTATCCGGCTTTGAACGCGAATTTGTCTGGTTATTATCCATACTTTCCGGCTTACAGCACATGGCTATGTAAGCGATAATAATCTACCAGCGACAAGTGAAAATTGCCAGAAAAAATCGGCCCGGCAAATATACGATGTGCGGGTTATTTGCTCTATGCTCAGATAATGAAGGTTTGTGCGGCTGAAACCCTATTTCTTATCGGAACCGCTATTTGCCAAATCGTCGAGCGTTTCAAGAACCAACGGCAGGTGTGTATAGCCGGGGCCGCCTGCCATAACGACTGCTACTGAAGCGGCTTCGAGAATCTGCTGTCTTGTGGCTCCGTGGTCGAGGCATTTCTGCACATGAGAACGAATGCAGGGCGGGCAATGCATCGCTACGCCTATACCGAGGGCGATTAGTTCCTTTTCCTTTATGCCCAATGCGCCGTCTTTCATTACTTTTTGAAATAGTCCGCCGAAACCCTGCAATGTGTCGGGAATTTCGGTTTTTAATTTGTCGATGTCTGTTTTGAACTTCGCGAAATATTCTCTTGTCTTGTCCATTTTAATCCTTGCAGCATTTGGTAATTAAATTTTCTTAAACGCCTCGCCAAGCGACTCAATAACATCCGTTGCGATTAAGCTTATTTGCCCGAATTTCTTTGCCGCTATGTCCCCGGCCAGCCCGTGAACATAAACTCCAAGCACCGCCGCATCAAAATTGCTCAACCCCTGACCGACCAAAGCGGTAATTATTCCTGTCAGGACATCGCCTGTTCCGCCTGTGGCCATACCAGGATTGCCCGTTTTATTCACATATAATTTTTCGCCGTCGGAAACTACGGTGCCTTTCCCTTTCAATACGACTGTCGTCCCGGTTTTGTTTGCCATTTGTATTGCTTGGATTTTTCTGTCCGCGGGAAGGGGGGTTCTGAAAAGTCCTGTCCATAGCCGTTTCATTTCACCGGGATGAGGCGTCAAAATAATATCTGCTTTGTTTTGACGAGGCCAGTCATTTATTTTACTCAGGTTATTCAGCCCGTCGGCGTCAATAATCAGTCGCAATCCTTTTTGCTCCAGCAGTCGTTGAAGCACCGCGCACGCGCCTTGCGTAATGCCAAGACCCGGCCCAAAGGCGATGCAGTCATTATCGGGAATCAGGTTAAGTATTATATTAACGGCGCTTGCGGCGATTCTGCCCGCGTTATCTTCGGGCAGGGGGATAGTTGTGAAGGATGGCTCGATTGACGCGACAATGGGCAGGACGCTTTTAGGTGTCGCTACCCGCACTAATCCTGCCCCGGCTCGTAATGCGGCCCTTCCGGCAAGCGCAGCCGCTCCGCTCATACCGATACTGCCTGCGATAATGCAAACCTTGCCGAAATCGCCCTTATGTGCGTCCGCCGCACGTGGTTTTAGCCGGGGAATTTTTGTTACTGTCCGCATAGTCGCCTCAGTGTGTTTTTTCGTCAATTTTTTTATTTATTAGTGTGGCTGTAACAGCCGCGGAAAAACCGTTGTCGATATTCACAACCGTAACGCCCGATGAGCAACTGTTGAGCATTGTCAAAAGGGCGGAAAGACCTTCGAAACTTGCGCCGTAGCCCACGCTTGTTGGCACTGCTATTACCGGGCAGCTCACAAGTCCGCCCACAACGCTGGCAAGCGCGCCTTCCATTCCCGCCACTACGATTATGACATTGGCTTGCTGCAGTTTCGGCACATGAGCAAGCAATCGATGCAGGCCCGCGACGCCAACGTCGCAAACCAGCTCTGTTCGCTGGCCCATAATCTCTGCGGTAACTTTGGCCTCGTTAGCGACGGGCAAATCAGCCGTACCCGCGGTTACTATCGGCAGGACAGATTTCGATGGCGTGAGCTTCTTTTGTTCGAGAACTATCGCTCTCGCTGACTTTTCATATCGGGCGAGGGGGAATTGCCCTGTTTTCGCGATTGCTTCAAAGACGTTTTCTTCTGCCCTTGTGGCTAAAACGTTATTGCCCTTCGCCGCAAGCGCAGTGAAGATTTTTATTATCTGTTCGGTTGTTTTGCCTGGGCAGTAAATTACCTCAGGAAACCCCTGGCGAATATGACGATGGTGGTCAACACGGGCAAAGCCGAGGTCCTCGTAAGGCAAATGGCGAAGCTTCTCAACCGCCTCATCGATGGTTACATCGCTGTTTTTGACCTGCTGCAGCAACTGTTTTAACTGTTCCGGCTGAATATGATTACTCCTTAACCGTTTGCCTTTGGTTCAAGCGTCAGGTCCGCGAACAAACCCGCTTTGTACTTATAATACGCAAGCGAAGCTACCATAACAGCGTTGTCGGTGCAATATGCTTTCGGGGCTACCAGCAGCTTTTTCGCCGGCGTATATGATTCGCACATCTTCGCAAGGGCGGCCCGCAGCGAGCTATTTGCCGCGACGCCTCCGCCTAATAAAACGGTCTTTGCCCTTACGCTGTCGATTGCCCTTTGGGTTTTTTCTATCAGCACGTCAATCACCGCCGATTGAAATGATGCCGCTATATCTGCGATTTCCTGTTTGCTCATCGAATCAACTTTGGATTGCCCCTTCATTTGCTGTCCCCGGCAGTGATAAAGCACAGCGGTCTTCAGGCCGCTGAAAGAAAAATCGAGCGAATCTGCCCCCAGCATCGAACGCGGGAAATCTATCGCGTGCGGGTCGCCCGTTTGCGCTGCATTTTCAATCGATGGGCCTCCCGGGTAGGGCAGTTTCAAAATCGTGGCGATCTTGTCGAACGCCTCGCCCGCCGCGTCGTCAATGCACCGGCCAATCAGTTTCAATTCGAGGGGTGATTCACATTCGTAAAGACATGTGTGCCCGCCGGATACAATCAGCGCGATTGCCGGCAACTGTAAATCCTGCTCCGCTATCATTGCTGATTGCAGATGCGCGTGAAGATGATTGACCGCTATCAATGGTTTATTCCAGGCCATACTCAGTGTCTTTGCCGCCGTTACGCCCACAACTAGCGCGACAGCAAGCCCCGGCTGATTTGCAACCGCGATTGCGGAGATATCATCTTTGTCAACATTGGCTGTTTTGAGTGCCTCGGTTATCACGGGGTAGATATTCTCAATATGGGCACGCGAGGCGATTTCGGGAACGACCCCGCCGTATTTTTCGTGCAGTTTGGCCTGGGAGGTTACAATCGATGATTTAACGGTCTTGCCGTCGGCGACAACCGCCGCGGCTGTCTCATCGCAGCTCGTCTCGATACCCAGGATGTTAATCGTTTTTTCAGGCATAATCCGGATATTAGCCCAACGGCAGGGGACTGTCAACGCGAATGGCCAAGCATAAGAAGTTGCTTGCAGATGCTTTTGCAAACGTGAAACAGCGAAAACCTGATTGGAATTGGTTTAGCCAACACAAAGTCGGTGCAGACGGTTTCAGGAAATGTGTCGCCTGCGATTTCGATATCGTCAAAATTTGTGCAACCACCTGCGGCGAGCTTTGTCGAGCCGAAGCCGATTTGTTTTGCAGTTCTGACTATGGGCAGTGATTCCGGTGATAAATTTATCAGCTTGCTGCATACTATTTCACAGGCAATCGGCTCTGTCCCCCCGATTAGCCAGCCAAGCGGCCTTGCTCTGCCGCTGATTGGCCCCGGGCCGTCCATCGCGATTACGCCGTCGATAATGGTCAGGGCTGGGCTTAGCAGTTTGTATATTTCGATGAGCAGCTTGCAGAATTTCTTTTCATTGCCGCCTTTTGCGAAATGCCAGTACGCCTTCCACTTGCCGCTTACACAGCCGAACATATTCTTTACTGCGAACGTCGCCACGAGCTGCTGATGTGCCTTGAATTTCGGCAGGTTGATAATTTTATCGGCATCAAGGGCGGCCGAGCTTATACCGACATCGACGCCGGCTATCTTACGCTTCACCGGCTTATCTAACTGCCTGACGGGGACACCCAGTTTCTTCAGCGACTCTTCGAGTCCCAGTATGCTCACACATTTAAAAATATCTCCCCACGCCGGCGAATCGCCGACAAATGGCCTTGCGCCAAAATCCTTAAGTATCTTGGCGGTTTCTATTATGACCGCGGGGTCGGTTTGCGTGGCGCAGCGGCGTGGTTTCGGAGCGATGAGGTTGGGCTTCAGCAGGACGCTGTCACCCTTTTTGATAAATTGTCCGATTCCGCCTAACAGCTCGAATTGTCTGGCGATTGCCTCGGCAACGACAGGTTCTCTGTATTCGGTGCAGTGTGTCAGCGCTACTATCGGTTTTATCGGCATGACTAAAAAATTGATACACAGACCAGCAAATAAACTGTGATAATCGGCTTAGGCCCGCTTTGGGTAAAGAATCGGCCCGACGCCGTGGTTTCATCGGGATTGTATTCTCGCGGGCTTAGCAGGACAAAATCGCCCGGCTTCATCATCGCGGAGAATCCCGCTGAGTAAATTCGTAAGTCGTTTTCCCTGATTAGTTCCGCCAGCGCAGGCGCAGCGCCTTCGGTCGAGGAAAAAATTACAGGCGTTATCTGGATGTTCGCTAATTGCGGCCTGTTCGCCTGTACCTCAACGTTGGATTCAGGCGGCTTGTTTGTCCCGGGTAAAGCTGAATCGCTGATGATTTGTCTCGAGAGCACCTGTAACCCGACAATTCCAGGCCCGACATCTGCGTTTTTGACGACACCCTGCCGACCTATGAAGGAGATGGTCTTGTGCGATATTCTGGTGATATTGACCACTTCCGGCTGGTTGTCCGACAATAACAGCGAATTCTTGGGCAGATTATTCGCGTTTGCGTTTTTTAATATCTCGGTAACTTTATTAAACGCGGCGAAATTGCCCATAGCAGCTCGCAACCCGTTTGCTGCAAAACCGTCAAGGTCATTGTATCTCAGTGTCCCCGGCTTCAGCATCTGCCAGATGCCTTCCATTGATATGATGTTATCCGCAGGCAGCTCATAACTTATGATTTCGATATTGGTCGTTCGCAGGTGCTGTGGCTGAGCACGCTTGTCGGTCGGCGCAATGTCACCTATTTTAATACCTTCGGTATTCGGTTTTTTCTGAGCGTTGTCGCAGCCGGCGGGCAACATTACAACCGAGCAGACAAACAAGATTTGCAGCAGACGAGCCATAAGTATAGGTTAGCCGGTCAGGAAATATCTGTCAATCGAAAGGGCACAGGGATTATTTTCAGGCGAATTGCCGAATCCGGTCAAAAAAAGGCGTTCGTTTTTGCTCTACGCACTGGGTGGCGTAAAAGTACATCGCAGCCGACCAGCTTTGCCAGTCCTCGCCGCGGGGGATGCCGTCCTGCGCCTTGAACCATTCGTTAAATCCAAACTCAACCTTTGCCTTGCGGGCAGGTCTCACAAGTTCTGTTAACGCCAGGAGTTTCTTCTCGGCAAGTTCGTATTTGCCTGCCGCCACAAGCGCTGCCACATAAAACCCGCAAACAAAAGGCCATATACCCCCGTTATGATAGTCCCCCGGCTTGTTGTATTTTGCGTATCTGGCAAACCAGTCAGGGTCCCCTGGTCTGATATACGGAAAGAAATTCGGAGGCAGATTCCCCGCCAGTTCGCCATTTTTTCTCATTGATCGGCATTCCGCCTCGACCCACGATATTATTCTTCTCGCCCTTGAGGTTGATGCCAGCCCCGTAAGAATTGCAATACTGTTACCTAACAGGTCGAAGCGTTCGCTTCTATAGACCTTGTAAGCCCACAATGCGTAATATGGTTTATTCGGCAACACAAGTCCTTCGTGTATGTGCCTGTTTTGCCTGTCGCCGCGCACGAAAAATCTGCCCATCTGCTCCTTAAGCTCCGCTGCTCGCCTGTGTTGTCCGAACAAATGCAGGTAAGCATACACAAGGGTATTCACATACAACCCGTATCCAAGTACCCATTGCTCGTCACGCCAGTCGCTTGTCGGCAGCTGGGCGACGAGGACGCGGTTTGTGGGGCTTTGATGTTCCATCCAAACAATCGCTTTGCGGATTGCCGGCTCGAGGAAGTGTTTCTTTCCAGTTACCTGCCTGAACAGAGCGACGGCCATCAAAAACAGGGGGGTGCAGTCGCTTGACCCGCGGTCATCGCGATCGTGAACTAATGACGGGATATGCCCCTGCGGACTTTGATTGCGGGCGGCGGTTTCGAGTGTCTTTTGCAGGGACTTGATTAACTTGGTGTTTCTCGTCAGCAGGATACCCAGCGACGATACCATCAGGTCGCGCGTATATGGTTCCGGATATCCCCAGCCGGCTGTTCGTGGAAGACCCTTGTAGGGGCCGTGAGCATTGTGAAGCAGGACTTTTACAGCCGCCTCTTTTGCTCTGGTAATCAACGCTTTATCAGATTTATTCACGTTACGAAATTCCCAGCCGCTTTGAGATTATCTCGACGAATTTTTTTGCAACTACGCGGTAATCGAATTTCTCGACCACCCGTTGTCTGCCCGCCTCACCCATTTTTTTTCTCAGCTTCGCGTTGGTCATAAGCTCCATCAGGTATTTGGCGATGTCGTGTACACTGGCCCTGTAATCGACGATTCGCGGCTCTTTGAAGACCACTTTGCGGCTTACTTTGTGCCCTGTTTCGTCGTTGAGAATTGTTTCCCTGAGCCGGATTTCCGTGGCGACTTCCGCCAAAAAGCCGGTTTCGCCGTCAACTATTGTGTCTAACAGCCCCATTGCTTTTATGCCTATGACGGGTTTACCGCATGCGCCCGCCTCAACCTGAATCATCCCGAATCCTTCCAGCCGGGATGGCGCCGCGTAAATATCGCAGGCAGCAAGGAGATAAGGCATAAAATTCCGGCTCGTAACGTTCGTCGTATATGTAACATTTTTTTCGATTCCCAGGTCGGTTGCCAGTTGCATATCGATATCATTCTGCTTTTCGGTCCTCGGCTGAGGCCAGACCTTGCAGACGTATTTCCAGTCAGGTGCCTTTGTATCAATCAGAGCAAGCGCCTGCATAACCTCCTGTGCGCCTTTTGATGTCGCGTCGCCGCCTACAGTCATAATCATTATCTGGTCGGGCGCAACACCGAGCGATTCGCGAACCGCCACAACCTTGGGGTCATTTTTGTCTCGCGGTATGAAGGCATCGGTATCACAGCCGACGGGCAGCACCTCGATATTCTTGCCGCTCAGGCCGTCTCGAACATAAACGCTTTTTACCCATTTGCTTGTAACAAGTATCAACGGCAGTTTTTCAAGTATCTCGTGATAATCGCCCATATAGCCATCTGCGACTAACCACGGCACCGGTTGAACGCCGTATCTTTGCGGGTGAAGCACTAAGTTAGGCGTATGCCCCCAGTATCCCACGCCCACAACAATGTCCGGCTCGAACCAGCGGTAATACCATTCCTTTTCCTGTGCCGATTCGAAATTCACCGAATGCACGTCCACGCCAAGCTCCGTCAGGCCCCGGTGCAGCAAATGCCCCTGTGTTGCAAGGCCCGCAGGCGAAGGAGGATAATCATAAAGCAGCAGCACCTTCATTTTTTGTCCCCTCGATTTGGCGCAACAGTTGTGCCGAATTGCCAGAACCCTTCCTGTTTCGGGCAGCACCTGGCCTCGAAGCTGTCGGCTGCAAAACCATACATTTCCGTAATGATTCTGTATTTCTCCTGCCAGATTGGGTCGGGCAGCCAAATTTGTATATCAGCGTCTCGGCTGGGTTTTGGCAGATATTTGCCGCCCCCATCCTCATACGCGAACATCCATATCAATTTACTCGGAAGCTCGCCCGTTGTATGCAACGATAATACCGCCCTTGATGTTTCCTCATGCCTCAAATGCCGGGTGTATTCACCCCATCGGCTGTGCGTAAGAATCAGGTCGAATTTGTCCATAGGCAGTAGCCCCTGAATCGTTTTCCTGATTTCCTTTTCGGCAAGGGGTTTTTGTTCCGGGCTGTCGTCGAGGTCGCCCATAACTCCTCTTGCGCCGAGAAATTCCATTACATGATTGAATTTGGCGCAGCGGTCGGGGTCGCTTTTTCGGCAGAGCGTAATCACCGTCCAGCGTGTCTGCGGGTGCAGCAGCATCAACCCTCCCGCCCACAGTATTTCATCATCGGGATGGGCGACGATTAAAAGACAACTGTTGAATTCCCATGATTGTCCTGCTTTTGAAAGCGCCATAGTATCTGTCTCCGGCCAGTCCTCCGTAGCCCCTAAGGAGCTAAGGATGGATTGGCAATATCATCTTCAATTACAATGTGTTCGTCAATGCCGGATGGTTCGTTAGGCACGACCTATAAACAGCATGATGCCCTTTCTCATCAGCATCACCGCAATCGCCGCCAGAAGCAAGCTCATTATCTTTGATAACGCCTTCGTTCCCGCTTCGCCAAGACCTTTTATCAGCCAGTATGAGCCACTAAAGATAAGACCCGCGAAAAGAATGTTCCCAATCACCGCGATGACAGTTGGCAGAAGACCGTATTCGGAGATTATTAAAAGTGAGGTTGCCAGAACCGCCGGCCCAACAATCAACGGGGTACCTATCGGTACTGCCCCGAGGTCTTTGACAGGTATATGCCTTTCTTTGGTATGACTCACAAGGTCTATGATTGCTATGCAGAAAAGCAGCGCGCCGCCCGCTACCATAAAATCCCCGATTGAAATACCGAGCAGTTTAAATACCAGTTTGCCGATGAGGATAAAGCCGACCGCCAGCAAAAAGGCAGTTACCATTGACTGGACGATGATTTTGTTCTTTTGCTGTTTGTCAAGGCCGTTTGTCAGCGACACAAATATCGGCAGCACCCCGATTGCATCGACTGCCACGAACAACGGTATGAACGATAACAGGATGTCCTTCAAGACGTCCGTCACGTTTTTTACGTCGCTTGAATATAGTTGCAAATCCATAGCAATCAGTGTAAATTAGATGCGCACCTGTGGTCAATACTTTTATTGGGGTATAGTGTAATGGTAGCACAACTGACTCTGGATCAGTTAGTCTAGGTCCGAATCCTAGTACCCCAGTCCTTTCGTCGTATTATCTATCCAGGGTAGACCTATTGCTCCGAGCCGGGCAAAAGGGAGAAAATGGAAGAAGTTAAAACAAGCAGACAGGCAGTATCACAAAAGATTATTTTTTTGCTGTTTTTCGCGTCAGGAATCAGCGGCCTTATCTATGAGGTTGTCTATCTTAGAATCCTTTCAAGAACAATCGGCGTAACCGCTTATGCCACAGCCGTAACATTGGCCGCCTTTATGGCTGGGTTGGCCCTGGGCAGCTTTATATTCGGCCGACTTGTTGATAAACGCGATGACCAGTTGAGAATTTTTGCTCTGTTGCAGATATGGCTCGCAGTTTTTGCCATTATCACGCCCTTTATCCTGATTGGCTCAACCGATGTTTACAAATTTGTTTCTATAATGACCCATCAAAGCACTACCGCGATTTCATTGTCAAAAGTGATTGTGTCCTTTCTCTCGCTGCTGGTTCCTACGGTGCTGATGGGCGGCACACTTCCTGCTCTGACCAGCTATCTTGTCAGGCAGGGCGGGATGTTCGGGGAGAATTTCAGCTTGCTGTATGGATTGAATACGTTAGGAGCTGTCTTGGGTGTTGTCCTGAGCGGTTTCATTACCATTGGCGCAATCGGTGAGTGGAATACCATATTCATTGGGGCGACAATAAACCTTGTGGTCGGTTTCGTAACATTTGTTGTTTACCGCAGGAAATTACGATTCACCGGCCAAACCGGCGTCACGCACAACGTGGCTGCCAGAACTGTGGATAACCGCATTTCGGTGTATTCGGATACGGTGCGAAAGATGGTGCTTATCGCGTTTATGATAAGCGGATTTACGGCACTGGCCTATGAGGTGGTATGGACGCGACAGCTAATTTTGTTTCTACAGACCTCGATATACGCGTTTTCCGGTATGTTGGCGATATTCCTTGTAGGAGTGGCGATTGGCAGTATGTTTATGAACAGGTATGTGGACCGTCTCAGGACTCCCCTGTTAATTTTCGGAATCCTGGAATTGGCCATCGGCGCTTTGTCGATTTTCAACCTTTATCTTTTCGGTTCATTGGATAGCACCATTTTAACCAGGGTGCTTTCGCCGGTTGTGTTGGTGCTGCCGCTTACCCTTCTTTTTGGCGCCATATTTCCTATTGCCTCGTTATGCTATGCCAAAAGCACGGACCTTACCGGCACTTCCGTGGGTATCCTGTATACATTTAATGCGGTGGGCAATGTTGCCGGCTCTCTTTTTACGGGCTTCCTTTTCATCAGTCTGCTGGGCTCCAGCAAAACCGTAATTATACTGGGTTTCGTAAATATCATGCTCGGATTAGTTCTTTTGTGGCTCGAACCTCGCACGTCGAGGGGTTACAAACTGAAGTTTCTGCTGATAGTCCCGGCCGCTGTATTGCTTACACTTGGATTTAAAGGCAGAGACCCGTTTCTGACCGTCATTGAAAACAGAATTGCAAAAGACGCAAAATACTACGAGATATATCACAACCGGGAGACCGTGGAAGGTACCGTAACCAGCTTTGTAAGAGACGGCTTCAAACACCTCTGGATTAACGGCTATGGGCAGACCACTTTGTGCACGGAGACAAAACTTATGGCACATCTTCCGGTTATGCTGGCTGATAAACCGAAAGAAATGCTCGTGATGTGCTTCGGGATGGGAACTACCGCGAGGTCCGCGTGTATTTATGATGATTTGAATATTACATGTGTTGAGCTTGTGCCTGAGGTTTATAAATGTTTCGGCTATTATCACAGCGACGCACAAAAAGTTATAAGCCGTCCGAATGTCCGTTTCATTGCCAACGATGGTCGTAACTTCCTGTTGCTGAGTCCCGACAAATACGACGTAATTATTGTTGATCCTTCGCCTCCCGTTTACAATGCCGGCACGGTAAATCTTTATACCCGGGAATTTTTTACGCTGTGCAGAGAACACCTGACGCCGGGCGGCGTTATGTGCCTGTGGTTCCCGGGGAGCAGCCAGCAGGATAATCTGAATATATGTAAAACTTTCTATTCCGTTTTCAAGAATATGACCCTCTGGAAAAGCCTGCACAACAACAACCGGGGCTTTTACCTGCTCGGTACTTCTGCCCCGACAAATATTGACCGGTCAAAGATAGAGCACGCTTTTACAAACCCTCGGCTTGTAAAAGATTTGAGTGAAATTGATAAGGTCGGCATTACAAGCGAGCAATTGCTTAATCTTTTTTTAATGCGGGATGGAAAAAGTCTGGATGAACTTACGGAAACCGCATCAATTATTACGGACAACCACCCGTATACGGAGTTTCCCCTTTGGCGTTATCTGCTTAGTCGCGAAAGCGACAGGATACATTAGCTATTTCCGGATTATATGCACTTTGTGCCGTTTCATTTCGGCCTGCTCGCATTCCGCAAGCATCAGCGCATGATTGCCGGGGGCGAGATGAGGATGGTTGTTTTTCTAATGCGCGTTCTGAATTATATTGCCAAAATAGCGGGCGAAATGTAAAATCATTAAGTTGTTAATAAAGGCGATGAGGTTCGCCTGAACCGCTTAGCGATTGATTAAGCTGATGACCTCTACCGAATCGGTAGAGGCCATTTTTTTAGGCCTCTATCGAAAGATTGATAGAGGTTTTTCTTTTTAAGGAAATTAAAGTATGAATGCAGATTTGGTTCCGCTGGTTGTAGGTGGTTTGATTTTCGTTTCGAGCATACTGTCTTTGAAGCTGGGGTTTTCGGTAGCCATCATCGAAATCCTGGTCGGAGCAATCGGAGGTTATTTCGGTCTCAAGTCCGAGGAATGGATGACGTATTTGGCTGGCTTTGGGGGTATTCTCCTGACGTATCTGGCGGGTACGGAAATAGATACGCGTTTGATGCGTGAGAAATTCAAGGAAAGTATGCTCATAGGCGGCTTTTCATTTCTGTGTCCTTTCTTAGGCGTTTTCCTTTATACCTATTTTGTCGCGGGCTGGTCCCTTCAGGCGGCCCTGATTGCGGGGGTGGCGCTATCTACGACTTCCCTTGCAGTTGTGTATTCGGTGCTTGTCGAGACGGGATTAGCGTCAACAGAGATAGGCAAACTGCTTATGGCGGCAACTTTCGTTACCGATATGGGAACCGCCATCGCCCTTAGCATTTTATTTGTCAAACCAAGTATCTATACGTTGGTGTTTTTGATTGTGTCCATTGTCGTAATAATTCTTGCGACTAAATTCTCGCATAAAGTGTTTCATAGCCGGACGCTGAAAAACAAGGTGATTGAGCCGGAAATAAAATACATATTCCTGCTTTTGCTTATATTTATGTTTTTCGCCAAGCTGGGCGATGGGCACGCTGTTTTGCCGGCGTTTTTGCTGGGACTATTGATGTCCCGCCATTTTAGCGAGACAACGGGCACTAAAGCTGTTCGAGACCGCCTGCGCACCGTTGCTTACGCTATCATAACGCCCATATTCTTCATAGTGGGCGGGCTTAAAATATCGGTGCCTATGATAATCGCGGCAGGGGGACTTTTTATTATTTTGTTTCTGCTGAAAATGGCAGCCAAATTCATCGGCGTTTACTTCTTCGCGAGAAAATATATTCGCAACGGAAGCACATACACGACATTATTGATGAGCACGGGACTTACCTTTGGAACGATTTCGAGCTTGTTCGGGCTTAACGCTGGCTACATTGACCAGGTGCAGTATTCAGTCCTTGTAGGTGTTGTAATCGCAAGCGCGGTTATACCCACGTTCATAGCCCAAAAGTGGTTTATGCCCGTTGAAGAAGAGGATATCGTTGATATGGACGACGCTGGCCGATAAGTGGAACTGCCATTCAAACTCCACGATAATCGACGTATGGTCGCTTGGGCTGAGTCGTTATCGTAACTTATTATTTAACAAGCAGTTATGCTGTTTTTTATTATTGCAAATACCGTGAGATATTCGGGTTAAAAATACAGCTCCCGAATTTAAACCAAAATTTTTAAAAGATTTTTCTTGACTTGGTTACCTACTGTACTATAATACTAATACAATGATAAACTTTAAGTTAGACAAACAAAGCTATGTGCCTTTTTATCGCCAACTTGTGGATATAATATTATCCAGTATTTCCGCAGGCACAATCCTGCCGGGCGAAAGATTACCAACTATCCGCGACCTGGCTGTAAAACTGGAAGTCAACCCCAATACTGTGGTAAAGGCCTATTCGCAGCTTCAGCTTCTCGGTTTTCTCGACACGCAGCAGGGAACAGGCGTATTTGTCCGTCCGCAGCTGCCGGCTCAAACAGAGAAGAGTGCTGAAAATCAGCGGGCACTTGAAGAGCTTTGCAGAGATTTTATTTCAAGGGCCCATTTGCAAAACCTCACCATTGATGAAATAGTCGAATGTTTGCGGAGTATGCAGAAACAACAACCCGAATAAGTGGCCGATACTTTCGGCGGAAAGGAAAATATTATGCTTTTCAATCTTATACAAGCCATTTCAAAGAAAGTATCGTCCGAAATAACGGAAAATATTCGCAAAAAGGAGAATCCTATGTATGATGCAATGACACAACTTAACAAAGACCATGCTGTCCGTCAGATTCAGCGGATTAAAACCCGTGCGCCAATTGCCCTGGTTACTGCTCTCATCGTTGTGGGGACAATTATTGCCGGCGTATCTCAGGTACGTGCAGATAAAAAAAGTACTGCTCTTGTCATATTCATAGCTGGTGGAATTCTGGCCGCACTCTGGTCTTTATCCGCACACCTTTTGGCCGAATGGGATAAAGCTCTTGTGCTGCGATTGGGTCGCTTTAGTTCAGTCAGGGGGCCGGGCTTTTTTATGATTATACCCATCCTCGAAAGTGTTATCCGCGTTGTTGATATGCGTGTGCGGACCACCACCTTTTACAGTGAAGCGATGCTTACCAGCGATACCGTGCCTGTGAATATCGACGCAATCGCGTTTTGGCATGTCTGGGATAGCCAAAAAGCTCTGCTTGAGGTCGAAAGCTACTATCAGGCAATTTCGCTGGCTGTTCAGACCGCGCTTCGGGATATAGTTGGCATCCATTCTCTTGCCGAGATTCTTTCCGACAGGGAAAAGGTCGCTAAGACGCTTCAGAAGGTGCTCGAAGCAAAGACCGAGGCCTGGGGCATCAGTGTCACCTCAATCGAAATCCGTGACATAGCCATCCCCGAAAATCTCAAGGACGTCCTTTCCAAGCAGGCCCAGGCTGAAAGAGAACGGCAGGCGCGAGGGATACTCGGAACGGCGGAAATGGAAATTGCCGAGAAATTCGCCATGGCGTCCAAAGGATACCAGGATAACCCTGTTGCTCTGCAGCTTCGCGCAATGAACATCGTCTATGAAGGCATACGTGCAGGCGGCTCGCTTATGATTGTGCCGAGCTCTGTTCTCGATACGATGAATCTCGGCGGCATAGCGGCTCTGGGACAAGGCCAGCGAAACCTTGCGACTCAGCAGCAGGCAAAGCCGTAACAATTTTAATAATGTGCCGATAATGCCTTGGCAGATTGAACTTGCGGTATATCGGTTTCTTTACCAGTCAAGTTCCGCGATGATTGGCGTGTGGTCGCTGGGACGGGGCAGCAGGCGCGGGGCTTTGTCGATGTAACAGGCGGTGCATTTTTCAGCTAATGGTTTTGTCGCCATAATGTGGTCTAATCGCCAGCCGAGGTTGCGTTTTACGGCGTTAATCGGCCTGTAATCCCAGAATGTATATTGCCCCGGCTCTTTGCAATGCAGCCGAAATACGTCAACAAATCCCCAGTCCATTACGTTTTTCAGTTCTTTGTGAACGGCAGGATGATAACAAACATTCCCCAATAATCCTTCGGGGTCGTAAACGTCGATTGCTTCCGGTGCGATATTCAAATCGCCGACCCACAAAACCGGGTCAGTTGGTTTGAAGTGTTCTTCAAAGAACCTGCGCAATCGTCTGAACCATTCGAGTTTGTATTGGAATTTTTCCGATTCAGGCAGATAACCCTGCGGGATGTATGTGTTAACAATTATCATCCCATTAATTTCGGCCTTTATCAGCCGCGGTTCATCTTTCGGCTCATTATCGAAGCCGGCCTGAACGTCCGCGATTCTGCTTTTCGCTAAAATCGCAACGCCGTTGTAACTTTTCTGACCCGCGAAGGCATAGTTATATCCCGCCTCATCGAATACTTCAGCCGGGAAATCCTTGTCCTGAACCTTCGTTTCCTGCACGCACAGGACGTCCGGCCGTTTCTCGTTTAGCCAATCGGGCACAATAGGCATTCTCGCCCGCAGTGAATTGACATTGAAACTCGCCACAATCATAAGCGTTTACCTTCGCACATTGTCAGCAGGCCAAGCAGAAAACTCAATGTGCTTTCCGCACCCTCATTTAAGCTTACGCCTTCAGCGCCAAGCCCGTCGCCACAGCCCTTGCTCTTTGAATCGTAAAGTGGAATCACCAAATCATTCTCGCCCAAAAACCAGTTAAATGCTTTTTGCCGCAGCATCAAATACTTTTTATCTTTCGTCGCCTTATATCCGGCGTCTAACATCAGAATTGTTCCTGCCGCCTCAATTGGCTGCTGGTCGAACTGTGCTTTTTTGCCTCCGCGCGGAAACCAGCCGTTGCAGCCAATGAAACTGAAATGGCCTGTCCCGAGCGAAGTCGAGGGGTTTTTTGTGAAAGTGCTTTCGAGAACAAATTCGCAGGTTTTTTTCGCAATCTCAATATACTTCTTGTTACCCAGTGATATACCGGCCGTAAAAAGCGCACAAGGAAGCATCGCGTTATCATAAGTCAGAATATTCTCGAACCAGGGCCAATCCGGCCTCATATTTTCTTCGAACTGTGACACAATCCGATCCGCTGCGGCTGCCATGCAGCTTTTAGCATTCTCTGCATACGGGAACCGTTTCAGATAACCTGCTAAGCCTAATATCGAATAAGACATTCCCCGCGGGTATTGCTTCTTGATAAGTGGCATCGCTATATCGATTCGTTCTTGAACTATCGGCACATAAATCTCGGAAGAGGGCTGTGCCAAAACAGCCCCAAATGCCCAGATTATCCGTCCAAGCGCATCATTGACCGGTTCGGCCTTGTGCCACGTTCTGTCGAAATCCATAAAGTTCCGGACTGTACCATTGTCGTTATGCGAATGAAGAATAAAGGCCAGATACTTGTCGATTAGTTGCAGCGTTTTCGGTTCGTGGTACAGAGCATAGTGTTTTGTTGCCACGATTAAAGCCCTTGCGTTGTCGTCGGTTGTGTAGCCCTCGCTGCGAAGCGGTATCGTGAATTTGGCGTGCTGAAAAAGCCCAGTATCATCGGTCAGCCGATGAAGATGCTCCAGCGACGGCTTGGGCAGAGATAATTTTGCCATACGCCAATCTTATTGTTATGCCGATACTGCGTCAAGGTTATCCGTGACAGTTTCTCTATACTATGGCTCCTGGAATAGCCACGTGGAAAGGTATCGCTCACCGGTGTCGGGCAGGACAACAACGATTGTCTTGCCAGTGCTTTCAGGTCTCTTTGCAACTTCCAGCGCAGCCCATAAGGCAGCACCGCATGAGATACCGACGAGTATGCCTTCCAATTTTGCAAGTCGCCTTGCGGCATCGCCCGCATCCGTTTCTTTTACGCGGATTACCTCATCTATTATCGCCCGGTTCAGGACTTGCGGGACAAAACCCGCGCCTATTCCCTGAATTTTGTGCGGCCCCGGCTTTCCGCCTGACAGCACAGGCGACGCATCAGGTTCGACGGCGATTGCCTTGAAGGTTGGTTTTCGCTGCTTGATTACCTCGGCTACGCCTGTGATAGTTCCGCCCGTTCCGACGCCGGCCACGACGATATCTACCTTGCCGTCGGTATCGTTCCATATCTCTTCCGCCGTAGTCCTGCGGTGTATTTCAGGATTGGCAGGATTATTGAACTGCTGCAGAATTACGCTGTCGGGAGTTGTCCTGGCAAGCTCTTCCGCTTTTTCAACCGCGCCTTTCATTCCCTTCGGACCTTCCGTGAGCACTAATTCCGCGCCGAAGATTTTCAGCAATTGTCTCCTTTCAACGCTCATCGTTTCGGGCATAGTCAGTATTAGCCGGTATCCCTTTGCCGCTGCGACAAATGCCAGCGCGATTCCGGTATTGCCGCTCGTCGGCTCAATAATCACGGAATTTTTGTGAAGGAGTCCTCGTCTTTCTGCGTCTTCTATCATCGCTATTCCAATGCGGTCCTTGACGCTCGAAAGAGGATTGAACGACTCCAGCTTGGCCAATACCGTGGCGTTAAGACCTTCCGCAATCCTGTTCAGTTGCACCAAAGGCGTGTTGCCGATGGTCCTGGTTATATCTTTAAATATTCTGCTCATTTTTGTTTTTCCTTTTTGTAGGGCGGGGTTTACCCCGCTGGATTTTGTGGTTTTTCAAACTTTTTTCAATGCTTGTTCGATATCCGCGATAATGTCATCGATATGCTCGATACCGATTGACAGCCGCACAAAATCAGGCGTTACGCCGGTCGCTGTCTGCTCCTCAGGCGACAACTGCTGATGCGTGGTCGTAGCCGGATGAATGGCTAAGGTCTTCGCGTCGCCGATATTTGCAAGGTGCGAAATCAGCTCCAGCGAATCGATAAACTTTTTTCCTGCCTCCAGGCCGCCTTTAACGCCGAATCCCAGTATTGCCCCAGCGCCCTTTGGCAGATACTTTCTTGCTCTTTCTTTATCTGGGCTTGAATCAAGTCCAGGGTAAGTTACCCACGAGACCTTTGGGTGTTTGCTCAGATATTTTGCCACAGCCAGCGCATTTTCAGAATGTCTGATTATTCTCAGATGCAGTGTCTCCAGCCCCTGCAGGAACAAAAACGCGTTGAAGGGTGATAGGGCGGCCCCGATGTCACGCAAGAGTGTTACACGGGCCTTGATGATGTAAGCGATATTACCCAGTGGCTTCAGCGCCTCGACGAAATTCAGGCCGTGATAACTCGGGTCCGCGTCTGCAATCAACGGGAATTTCCCGTTTGTCCAGTCGAACTTCCCGGAATCAACAATCAGCCCGCCGATAGATGTTCCGTGGCCACCGATAAACTTCGTCGCGGAATACACAATGATATCCACCCCGAAGTCAAATGGCCGAAGCAGGTAGGGCGAAACGGTGTTGTCCAGAATAAGGGGAATACCGTTTTTGTGAGCAACTTTGGAAATGCCCTCCAAATCCGCAACGTCTAATTTCGGATTGCCTATCGATTCGGCGTAAATCGCCTTCGTCCGCGGTGTTATGGCTTTTTGAAAGGCGGCCAAATCGTTCGATTTTACGAATTTGACATTTACCCCGAATTTCGGCAGCGTGTAGTGAAACAGGTTGTATGTCCCGCCGTAAAGATTGTCCGCGGACACAATCTCATCGCCTGCCTGCGCTATATTCAGAATCGCCAGTGTGCTTGCCGCCTGCCCGCTTGAGACCGCCAGTGCGCCGACGCCGCCATCTAAAAGGGCGATTCGCTTTTCGAGCACATCATTTGTGGGATTCATAATCCGGGTGTAGATATTGCCGAACTCTCTGAGTCCGAACAGATTTGCGGCATGCTCGGTGTTTTTGAACTGGTACGATGTTGTCTGATAAATCGGCACAGCTCTGGATCCCGTTGTCGGGTCGGGCTCCTGCCCGCCGTGTAACAGTATCGATTCCGATTTCAGTTTCTGGTCAATCTTACTCATTTTGTATATTCCTTTCCTTGAGTTAAATCTCTTATTCCCGCTTAAAATGCGTATTGAGCGCTTAATACGAGTCCGTCGCCGAGGCCAAATGCTTTTGTTGATCCCTGGTCACCGGTGTTGACGTACGCCGCAACCAGCGTCAGGTTCGGGTTCACAAACCAGGCAACGTGTCCATCCCAGTAGTTGGCATCTTTCCAATCATCGTAATGTGCTCCCTGTCTGTATTCGAAGCCGACTGCGGCGTTTGACAGCGGAATGACATCGACGTTTCCGAACAACACTTCTTTTCTGCTGTTGTTGAATCCGAGGACGCCAAGTGTCTGGCTATTGGTGGAAAGCACGCCGCCGGACAACAGCACCGGCCACGGCAGTGCCTTAATGAGTTTTGTTCCAACCAGATAGTAGTCAGCTCCTGAATTTGATGAGTTGAGTAGTTCCTGTGTGGTACTTTTCCAGACCCCTCCGATTGAAATCGCCGGCAGAATATCGCCTTCAGAAAGTAGCAGCACTTTCGTTCCGAAGTTGTCTTTATTTATTGTCTTGGAATTTGTAAAATCAACCGTCTCGTGGCCGTATGAAAGCTCGACACGTTTGAAAAATGTTTCCGCGATGCCGAATGTCGTCCAGTCGATACCTTTTTCGTGAAGATGAATGTTCCACAAACCAATCTGCGGCTTGCTGATGTTTTCACCGAGAAATGAATTTGCGTCGCCAGCGGTACCCGCTGTATAGGCAAGGGGGTTAAATGCGATACCGCCGACTCCTTCAACATTGTTTAGTGGAACACCTGCTAAAGCCATATTCGTAAAAACGCTTGCCAAAACAACCAAACTTACAACAATTAACTTCTTCATCTGAAAATCTCCTTACTGTCTGGCAGGTGGTTTCCAGATGACTGGTTGTTCCTGCGGGCAATTAATATTTTTTATTTAAACGTTATACTACTTCAGCCAACGCGGCCTGACCGCTTGGCCCAAAACACTGCTTAAGCTAAATGCCACCCCCTTTCTCAACTATGTCGCTGTCATCGTAGCGTCTCTTCTGGGTTATCTCGATTTGCGTTATTTTTGAGTTATGCACCTTTATCGTTACGGTTCCATAATCAAGACCGATAATCGCGTTTCGGATATCCCGGATGATGGCGTCATTTGTCGCAGATTCATTAGTATCTTGTTTTAAGCCCATATATTGCCTTTCTAAATCTATGTCCTATATAAGCATATCCTACTATGCCTACTGATATAATAGGGATAATAGCACATCAACAAAACCGTGTCAAGCATTTTTTTAAAAAAATTTGTTATTTTTTAATGCCAATTTGCAATTTGTTCGTATAATATACTACCAGGGTAGTGGGAATAATGGAGAATAGAATATGAAGCTATCAACAAGAACAAGATATGCGATGCGGGCGGTTTTGGAGTTGGCGGAACACTTCGGCAAAGGGCCTCTCCAGACAAGGGTAATTGCCAGCAATCAGGATATTTCAGTTAAATATCTTGAGCAGCTAATGGCTGCCCTTAAATCTGCGGGCCTTATACGAAGTCAGCGCGGCGCAAAGGGGGGATATATTCTGGCTAATCCACCCGAAAAGATTAAACTAAGCGATGTTTTTGATGTCTTTGAAGGGCCCGTTGTGACAGTCGAATGTGTCACCAATGAGAAATACTGTAATAGGTCAGGAAACTGTATAGCAAGACAAGTATGGGCCGAGGTCCAGCGGGCAGTAAGAAATGTTTTACAGGCAACAACATTGCAGGATGTGATTGAAAAATCCAAAGTAAACAAGTCGGATTACCAGATATAGGATTGGAAATTGCTATGAGCGCGATATTTGATGATATAACCGCTTCAATTGGTTTTACGCCTCTTGTCCGGATTAACAAATTGAGCCCGGGCGGGGCGACAATACTTGCAAAACTTGAGTCCAGGAATCCCTGCGGCAGCGTTAAGGACAGGATTGCGTTCTCAATGATTGAGGATGCCGAAAAGAAGGGGTTGATAAAGCCGGACACCGTAATCATCGAGCCGACAAGCGGCAATACGGGCATAGGCCTTGCCTTTGTCTGTGCGGCAAGGGGGTATCATCTGATTCTGACGATGCCGGAGTCGATGAGCGTAGAACGGCGTAAGATACTTGCGATGTTCGGTGCAAAGATTGTTCTTACTCCTGCTACCGAAGGAATGACGGGTGCTGTTAAAAGAGCTGAAAAGCTGCTTGCAGAAACACCAAATGCTTTTATGCCTCAGCAGTTCAAGAATCCCGCTAATCCGCAGGTTCACCGCGAGACCACGGCCGAGGAAATATGGGCGGATACTGACGGCATAGTTGATTTTTTTGTGGCCGGCGTCGGTACAGGCGGAACGATTACCGGCTGCGGCGAGGTATTGAAAAACCGAAACAATAATCTCAAAGTAATTGCCGTTGAGCCGAAGGATTCGCCAGTGCTTTCAGGCGGCAAACCAGGCCCGCATAAGATTCAGGGTATAGGTGCCGGTTTTGTGCCGGATGTGCTAAACCGTGAGATAATCGACGAAATAATTCAGGTTGCAAATCAGGATGCGATGGAGACAGCTCGTCAACTGGCATCCAAAGAAGGAATACTGGGCGGGATAAGCTGCGGCGCTGCAATGTGGGCGGCAATCCAGGTCTCGCAGCGTCCCGAAAACCGCGGCAAAACGATAGTCGTGATTTTACCAGATACCGGCGAGCGATATATCTCCACTGAAATGTTCGCCACCGTGGCATAGAAGCCGTGTGGTGGTTATAGGAGAGGATGTTTTATGGCTAAAGCTGATTTGACAGACAAAAAGCTCGAACAATTAGTCGCTGAAATCGTCGGAACCTACCAGGGCGATTTGGGGATAAATTTTATCGACGCGACCAATCTGCCCGTGCGGGACAAAATCCTCGAAGTGCTTGATATGATTTTCGAGGTCCTTTTCCCCGGCTTTACCGGCAAAAGACTGGTAACAAAATCGAACGTCAACTTTGTCGTGATAGACGTCCTTTGCCACATTTACACCGAGCTTTCCACCCAGATAGAACGTGCGCTCAAATACCGCTGCCGGCTGGAAAAATGCGAAACGGGCGGTTGCCATAAAATGGCCGAAGACGCCACCATTCATCTCCTGACGCAGCTGCCGCATATCCGCGAAATGCTCAAAGGAGACGTCAAGGCGGCGTTTGACGGCGACCCGGCCGCGAAATCTCCCGAAGAAATTGTCATAAGCTATCCCTGCATAATAGCGATAGCCATATATCGTATTGCCCATGAGCTGTTCATAAAAGAGGTGCCGCTGATTCCGCGAATTATGACCGAGTGCGCGCACACGAGGACGGGTATCGATATTCACCCAGGCGCCACAATCGGCAAAAACTTCTTTATCGACCACGGCACCGGTGTCGTGATTGGCGAAACGAGCATTATTGGCGATAACGTGAAAATTTATCAGGGTACAACGCTCGGAGCGCTTAGTTTTCAGAAAGATGCACAGGGCAGGATTATTAAGGGAGGCAAACGCCACCCGACGATTGAGGATAACGTAACAATATACGCCGAGGCGACAATTCTGGGCGATATAACAATAGGTAAAGGCGCTGTCGTCGGCGGAAACGTCTGGATTAAGGAATCCGTTCCGCCGGGCGTTACCGTTACAACCCCCAACGCCGAGCTTGTGTATAAAAAACACTCCGCCAAAAAAAGCGGCAAAAGAAAAACAAAAAAATGAATGAGCAGTTGATAAAAAAAATCAAAGAGTTAAAGGCCGAGCGCAATGCTGTCATACTTGCGCATAATTATCAGCCCAGCGAAATCCAGGATATTGCGGATTTCACGGGCGATTCGCTTGCGTTGAGCGTCAGAGCCGCGGCGACGGATGCCGACGTGATAGTTTTCTGCGGCGTCAAATTTATGGCGGAGACCGCCGCGATTTTGTCGCCTGGCAAAACCGTCCTTTTGCCGGATAAAAACGCCGGCTGCCCCATGGCGGATATGATTACGGGCGAGCAGTTGAGAGAATTGAAGCGCAAAAACCCCGGCGCTTTGGTTGTCTGCTATGTGAACAGTTCTGCGGAAGTAAAAGCCGAAAGCGATTATTGCTGCACAAGCGCAAACGCCGTCGAAATGGTCGAGTCGCTGCCTAAAAACAGCGAGATAATTTTTGTCCCCGACCAGCATTTGGGGCGGTTTGTCGTTGAAAAGACAGGCCGTAAAATGATTTTGTGGCCCGGATATTGTCCAACGCATGCGTTTATTACCGAAGACGATATTAAAAAGGCGAGAGCGGCGCATCCGGGTGCTATTGTGATGGCGCATCCCGAATGTACCGAGCCGGTAAAGGCCGTCAGCGATAAGCTTCTCAGCACGGGCCAGATGCTCAAATTCGCCAAACAAAGCGGCGATAAACAATTTATTATTGCCACTGAAACGGGAATAATTCATACGCTGAAAAAAGAAAACCCGGGCAAGGAATTTTACCCGGCGAGCACTCGAGCTCTTTGCCCGAATATGAAACGCATAACCCTTGATAAGGTGCTCTGGTCTCTTGAAGATATGCACTATAAAATCACAGTGCCGGCCGATATTGCTGCAAGGGCTAAAAACGCGCTCGAAAAAATGGTCGCGATTTTGCCGGCTAAATAGAAAGGTCATAAATAATGAGCAATGAGAAAAAACTTCATATCGAAACGTTAGCCGTACACGCAGGCCAGCAGCCGGATTCAGACACCGGCAGCAGGGCGGTCCCGATTTACCAGACGTCGAGCTATGTCTTCAAAGATAGTTTCCACGCTGCAAACCTGTTTGCGCTGAAGGAATTCGGCAATATTTACACCCGGTTGATGAATCCCACTACCGACGTTCTGGAAAAGCGTCTGGCCGCTCTGGAAGGGGGTGTCGCGGGCCTTGGGCTTAGTTCAGGGCAATCAGCGATTTACGTAAGCATCCTTAATATCTGCGGCGCAGGCGGTCACTTCATTTCGTCCGGTTCACTTTATGGCGGAACAGTTACACTTTTCAGTCATACCTTGCGCAAACTTGGAATTGAGGTAACATTCGTTGACGCTAAAAAACCGGAAAATTTTGCCACCGCGATTAAAAAAAATACCCGTCTCATTTACATCGAGAGCGTGGGCAATCCCAAAAATGACATTTTGCAATACGATAAAATAGCCGATATTGCCCATAAGAACGGCCTGCCCGTTATATGTGATAACACCGTTATGACGCCGATATTGTTCAGACCATTTGAATACGGTATCGATATCGTCGTTCATAGCTGCACAAAATTTATCGGCGGTCACGGCACAAGTATAGGCGGCGCAATCATCGATTCAGGCAGCTTCAACTGGGCAAACGGCAAATTCCCCGAACTGACCGAGCCGGACCCAAGCTACCACGGAATCAAATACGTCGAAAGCTTCGGCAATCTGGCTTATATCCTCAAGGCGAGAGTCCAGCTCCTGCGCGATATGGGCTCGTGTATGTCCCCATTTAATGCGTTCTTGTTCCTTCAGGGAATCGAGACGCTGCATTTGCGTATGCCCAGACACAGCGAGAATGCCTTGAAACTCGCGCAATGGCTCGAAAGACACAAATCGGTAAGTTGGGTGAACTATCCCGGCCTGCCCTCGCATCCTGACCATAAGCTGGCAAAGAAGTATATGCCCGATGGGCAGGGGGCTATACTGGGCTTCGGTATCAAGAGCGGCAAAGAAGCAGGAGTAAAATTCATAAACTCTGTCAAGCTCGCGAGCCATCTCGCCAATATCGGCGACAGCAAAACCCTTGTAATCCATCCTGCCAGCACAACACATCAGCAGTTAAATGAGTCCGAACAGCTCGCCGCCGGCGTAACGCCCGATTATATACGCGTCTCGGTTGGCACTGAAAATATCGATGATATAATAGCTGACTTTGAACAAGCGCTTAAAACAAGTCAAAGGTAGAAAATTATGTGGGAATATACGGATAAAGTTAGAGAACACTTTTTCAATCCGCGAAACGTAGGCGAAATACCTGATCCCGACGGCGTCGGCGAGGTTGGCTCGCTTGCCTGCGGCGATGCGCTGAAATTGACTTTCAAACTCGATGACAAAGGCAGAATAAAAGACGCCAAATTCAAAACCTTCGGCTGTGCCAGCGCAATCGCCAGCTCTTCCGCCCTGACCGAGATAATCAAGGGAATGCCTCTTGAAGAGGCGGCCAAAATTACAAATAAGGATATCGCCGATTATCTCGGCGGGCTGCCCGAACAGAAAATGCACTGCTCGGTTATGGGCAGAGAAGCATTGGAAGCGGCAATAGAAAATTACAAGGGTGGCAGCAAAAAGAAACACCAGCTTGAAGGAAAAGTTGTCTGCACCTGCTTCGGCGTTACCGAAAAAGAGATTGAAAGAGTCATTCGCGAAAACAACCTCGATGCTGTCGAACAGGTTACAAATTACTGCAAAGCAGGGGGCGGCTGCGGCGGATGTAAGGGAGAAATCGAAAAAATCATCGAACGCATCAAGGGTGAAAGAGCGAAACAAAAAACTGTGCCCGCTCCCATGAAAGGCCAGAAGCTGACAAACATCCAGAAAATTCAGCTCATTCAGCAGACAATAAATGAGCAGATTCGGCCCGCGCTGCGTGCGGACGGCGGAAATATCGACCTGATAGACGTTGACGGCAACAAGGTCGTTGTCGCTCTTCGCGGTATGTGCGCACAATGCGCTCTGGCGAATATCACTATGAAAGACCTCGTTGAAGCCAAAATAAGAGAGTTTGTAAGCCCCGAAATCTATGTTGAGGAAGCAAAAGATTTGGCCGACGACCAAAGGAAATGAAAATGAGAACAATATACTTCGACAACAACGCCACCACAAAAGTCGCTGATGAGGTCCTCGAAGAAATCAAACCGTATTTCTGCGACCTTTACGGCAACCCTTCGAGTATGCACACCTTCGGCGGCCAGATTGGCATTAAAATTCGGGAGGCACGCGAAAAAACTGCCGCTCTGCTTGGTTGCGACCCGAGCGAAATAATTTTCACCGGCTGCGGCACCGAAAGTGACAACACCGCCATAAAAGGCACGCTTGCCGCTCACCCCAATAAGCGAAAGGTGATTACGACTCGTGTCGAACATCCGGCCGTCTTGTCGGTCTGCCGTGACCTCGAAAATCAGGGTTATACCGTTGTCGAACTCGCGGTCGATAAAAAAGGCCGGCTCGATTTGTCGGAGCTGGAATCGCATCTCGACGATAACACCGCAATCGTAACGATTATGTTCGCCAATAACGAAACAGGCGTAGTATTCCCCGTCGAGAAAATCGCCGAGATGGTGAAAAGTAAGGGTATCATCTTTCATACCGACGCGGTTCAGGCCGTCGGCAAAATCCCCATCAATCTTTCTAAAAGCAATATCGATTTGCTCAGCTTATCGGGGCACAAGCTCCACGCCCCCAAAGGCGTCGGCATCCTGTATGTCCGCAAGGGCACTCGTCTTGCTCCTTTTATGCTCGGCGGTCACCAGGAGGGCGGCAGACGGGCAGGAACAGAGAACGTCCCCGGCATAATAGGCCTCGGCAGGGCCTGCGAGCTGGCGATGCAGAATTTCGACCGGGAAAATAAAAAGATCAAGTCCCTCCGCGATAAGCTCGAAAAGGGCATTCTCGCAAAATGTCCCGACTGTATGGTCAACGGTGATATCGAAAGCCGGCTGCCCAATACCAGTAACATCAGTTTTGAATTTATCGAGGGGGAATCAATTCTGCTTATGCTCGACAGGTTCGGCATCTGCGCCTCCAGCGGCTCTGCCTGCACTTCCGGTTCGCTTGAACCGTCACATGTCCTTCGTGCTATGGGCGTTCCCTTTACTGCGGCCCACGGATCCATCCGTTTCAGCTTGAGCCGATACAATACTGAGGAAGAAGTTGATTTCACCGTCGAAAAAATCCCGCCAATAATCGCCCGCCTCCGCGAGTTGTCACCTTTCATTAAAAAATAGTGACGGATGTCGGGATTTATACTGTATGCGTTTATCTACTTCGCAGATTGGGCATTGGTCCTGTCGAGAAGTTCAATAGTATGTTTGATAAGACCGATGTCGCCGTAGTCGCCGTGGCCCGGCACGACAATTTTAGCGTCCTTATATTTGTCTAACACTTTTTCGGCAGACCTGGGCCATTTTTGCATATCCGCGTCCGCCGTATAACCCGCATCTTTGGAGTTCAGTGACTTTATCATACACCCGCCGAACAAAATCTTTCTTTTTGGAAGATATACAACCACATTATCAATCGTATGGGATGGCCCCGGATAAAAGACATTAACGTCTTCCTCCCCGATTTTCAGGTGCAGCCCTTCGTTAATATCGAAGATGTGATTTGGCGGCACAAAGGTAAGGTTCTTGTAAACGTCATAGTATTTCTTATTTTCGGGCGATTTTAATTCTTCCAGCAGCCAGCTCTTTTCTGCATGTCCCCGCTCGGCTATCAGTTTTACGGTCAGATTCGAGCCATAGACCGTGATGCCCCTGCTTAGCATAAACTCGTTACCCCCAAGGTTGTCTACGTGAAAACCTGTGTTAATAGCGACAAGGTTGACCTCGCCGAAATTATTCTTTATCCAATCTAACAGTATCTTTGCGCCTTGATTATCGCACAGGGTGTTGACCAGTATGCAATCGGAATTCGAGGCGCGGACAAGCATCGAATTTGATGCCCAGGGAATACTATGCGTAACAATAAATACATCCTTTTCAATTTCCGTTACGGATAGGTTCTCGCTGAGGGCGATTCTTTTTTCATTTGCCGTTGCGCCGTTGGCAATAGGTAATGCCAATAACACCAAAAATAGCAATGTTATTCGTAATAGTTTATTGCCTGTCATGTTTGCTTTGACCGTCCCCATCGGTCAGCAGCAGTGATAATTAACACGATGGGCGCATAGAACTCCAGCAGTATAATCAGTTTGTCGCGGCCTTGTAGCAGCCATATTAATATAAGAATAAGAACGACCCCTATAAAAGAAAGCATCCTCTCCTGCCCCTTGAAAATGTTTTCAATTCTCGGGTATCGGTTTCTTATAAGAATTGCTGACCACCCGGATAAAATTCCGGTCGCTGCCCCTCCCAGTGCGTCTGAAGGATAGTGCGATAGCGACACGACTCGCAAAAAAGCGACCCCGCAGCAGCAGAGGGCGAAAACAATCGTGGCAGGCCAGGGCATCGCAAATGCCAGAACCGCTCCTGCCGCGAATACGCTTGCTGCGTCACCGGATGGAAACGACCAGCTTTTGAAAATAGCTTTCTTGTCCCCGGCTTTTGTTTCTGCGGTTATAACGTCCCTTGGCCTGGGTCTCCTGACCGTCTCTTTTATTGCTGTTACCGCGGCTAATGTTATCAATAACGCCAGCAGGCACACAATTACCGTCTTGTGCTTTCCCGTAAGCCACACCCACGCCAGCAGAAGCCAGATTAAGGGGTAAGCCCTCCCTAACTGTTTTAAGGCCTGAGCCCAGAGGGTTCTGTCCCACTTCTGCGGATTTTCTCGCAGATATGAGAGCACTCGCTCGTCCACAACAAAAAAGCAAACTGCCGCCGCGGCCAGCAGAAGGCCTGCAAGCAAAAGTAGCACAACCGTTCCCCGGTTTGTTTCCCCGGTCTTGGCGGTTACTGCCTGGTTTGTGTCTTGACTAATAATGCGATAACCTCGACTTCCTTGCCCTTGGAATAGTTAATACCTTTTTTTGACGCTATCTCTTCAAAAGCGATATCACCCGCGTTTTGCCTGATGCTCTCGAAGTCATTTCTCGGAATTATCAGCACTCTGGTTTCCGTACCTTTAAGCCAGTCAACGACGTCTTCTGTTTTGCGCAGTTGCGTAATTTTTCTTCCAACGTAAAAATTCAGCGTTGGCTCTGCGTATTTATACATCGCTACGGGCACGTCTTTGCTCGTTTTTTCCCTGATTGCCTTTGCTATATGAGGGCTGATTTTAATCGACTCAACCGCAGGCAGCAATACGAATAATAACGGTATGATGAGAATCAGTACGCCGGCGAGAATAATTTTTGCCGTGCCGTCGAATTTTTCCCGTACCTGTAAATAACAGCAGGTTATTGTCATTGCCAGTGCGATTGCTCCGCAAATAAGCCCCGGCGTTATAAGTCCTTCACTTTTTGTAAAATATCCGATGCCGATTAAACTCGCTGCAATGCCTAATCCCACCGGCCCCAAAAACCACACGCCGCCTCGAAGCCATTTGCGGTCGTGCTCACTTAAAATATTTTGTCCCGACGCGACAATTGTTGCTCCTGTCATCACCGCCATCGCGGGCCAGGCAAACAATATGTAATGCGGCAGCTTTGTCGCCGCGATAGTCATCAGGACGACCGTTACTATTATCCAGCTCAATAAAATATTTCTCGCTCCTGCGTTCCCGATTCTTTTTCCCAAACTTGCCGAAAATGCCCCCGGCAGAAAAATCACCCACGGGAAAAATCCCGCGACCATAATCGCCGGGTAATACGGCAGGTATAAAAGAAAGTTTCCCCCGTGGCCTTCCATTGGCGAAAGCGCTCGCCCGACAATATGCTTTCCGAAAAATACCCGGTATAGTTCCCCGTCGGCTGCTCTGTTGGCCGGGATTGCCCACAGCAAAAATATCCCCGCTGCGATAACCACCGCAAGACAAACCCATAGAAAATTACGAATAAAGCCGCCGGTATTCTCCCGCCCGAACCATATAGCGACAATTATCACGAACACGGGCAGCAGCCCTAAAGGCCCTTTTGCCAGCATCCCAAGACCAATCAAAACTCCCATTGCCCCGGCGTCAATAGCACGGATTTTTTCTCCCAGCCGACTGACGAAAATCGCCATCGCCCCGACAATAAACGGCAATGTTATGCCGTCAACCAGCGCCGAGCTTCCCACAAAAAGCATCAGCAGCGTCGTGCCTAAAATCGCCTCGGCCCATAATCCCGCTTTTGCGTCGAAAAGTTTCTTCCCGATAAAAAACGTCAAAAGCAAAGTTACTGCCGTTCCCATTACCCCCGCGAATCTGCACGCAATTTCGCTCGGCCCAAGCAATCGAACCGGGACAGACATCAGCCAGTAAAGCAGAATCGGTTTATCGAACCATATCTGGCCGTTAAAAGTCGGCACAAGATAATTGCCGCTCTCAACCATCTCAGCCGTTACCCTCGCATATCTCGGCTCATCACGGTCCCAAAGCGTGCTGCTGCCCGCTATCAGCAGATATAACGCTGTAAATCCCGCGCAAATCAAAAGCGTTTTTACCCACGGACTTGTCGCGAATCGTATTTTAGCTGAATCTGTCATTTATTACGGCGGACGAAAGTGAAAATCCATATTGAGATACGAGTAACAAAAAATGCCGAAGGAGGGACTTGAACCCACACCCTGTTGCCAGGACAGGATTTTGAATCCTGCGCGTCTGCCAGTTCCGCCACTTCGGCTATTTCTGCAGGATTATCGATAATTCCGCTGCGTTTGTCAATCACCGCCCTCGAAATGGTTGAAAATCACGCAAATTTGCCTTCTGTCGGGTTTCTTATGCAGTTTTATATTGACACAGGCGAAAAATAGTATAAACTATCCTCCTCACGCGAAAGTGACTAAGCCGAACCTCGAGTGTTTGTTATTCCTTGTAAGGGTCTTTGATGTATTCAGATTATATTCGTAATGTTGCAGTAATCGCTCACGTTGACCACGGCAAAACAACCCTGGTTGACCAGCTTCTCTATCAGTCCGGGATGTTCCGCACAGAAGATCTTGATAAGCTCCAGGGCGGCGAAAACAAACTCATTATGGACTCCAACCCCCTCGAACAGGAGCGGGGCATTACAATCCTAAGCAAAAATTGCTCCATTTTTTATACTGACTCAGAGGGCGACGAATACAAAATCAACATTATCGACACGCCGGGCCACGCCGATTTCGGCGGCGAGGTCGAACGAGTCCTCAAAATGGCCGATGGCGTCCTGCTTCTGGTCGATGCCTTTGAAGGGCCAATGCCTCAGACGCGGTTCGTATTGACCAAAGCGCTCGAAAATAAGCTCCGGCCGATAGTGGTCATCAATAAAGTTGACCGCGAAAATAGCCGCCCCGACGATGTCGTCAATGAAGTATTTGATTTGCTCGTTCAGCTCGGCGCCGAAGACAAGGCGCTGGATTTTCCCATTATTTACGCCTCGGCCAGGCAGGGCTGGGCGTCAAACGACATCAAAATTAAAACCGACAATATGAAGGCCGTTTACGATGCTATCATAAAACACATCCCGCCGCCGGAGGCAATTCCAGATGCTCCGCTGCAAATGCTTGTGACAAATCAGGAATATTCCGATTACGTAGGCAAAATCGCCATCGGAAGGGTTTTCGCGGGCAATCTCAGTGAAGGCCAGAATGTTACCGTAATCGACACCGCAGGTGTTCATACTCAGCAGAAAATTATGCAGATTTATCAATTCCAGGGGCTTACACGCAAGGTCGTTTCAAGCGTTCAGGCGGGCGATATTTGCGCCGTCTCCGGACTTGACCCCATTAGTATCGGCGACACCATCGCCTGTCCCGATAATCCCACCCAGCTTCCGGTTATTCCCGTCGATGAGCCGACGATGACTATGACCTTCCGCGTCAACGACGGACCTTTCGCCGGCAGGGACGGCAAATACGTTACCAGCAGGCACATCGGCGAACGTCTCGAAAAAGAGCTTCAGCATAACGTCGCCCTGAGAGTCGAGCCGGGCAAAACCCCCGAAGAATTCAACGTATCAGGCAGGGGACTTATGCACCTTGGTATCCTCCTCGAAAATATGAGGCGCGAAGGTTATGAGGTCTGCGTCGGAAAACCCAGTGTCATTATCAGAAAAATAAACGGCATAGACCACGAGCCGATAGAATTGCTCGCGATTGATTGTCCGATGGATTGCCAGAGTGCGGTTATGAGCCTGGTTGGCGACCGAAGAAGTGAAATGATTAAAATGGACGCCAAAAGCGGCGCAAACACCTTTATTCACATGGAATTTTTAATTCCCTCCCGCGGCCTCTTCGGCCTCCACGCCAGAATGATGAATGCCACCCAGGGCAGGGCCGTTATGCACCATACCTTCGAAAGATATGAGCCGATGCGCGGCGCAATTCCACAGCGAAAAGCGGGTGTTATGATTGCCACTACCACGGGCCCTGTTACCGCCTATGCCCTCGACGCTCTTTATGACCGCGGCCTGTTTTTTGTTGTGCCGGGAGAAGTTGTATATGATGGCCAGGTTGTCGGCGAACACTGCAAAGACGATGACATAGCGGTAAACGTCGCAAAGCTCAAGCAGCTTTCCAATATGCGTACGACCAGCAAGGATGAAGCCGCCAAAATCAGACCCGCACGCATAATGTCTCTTGAAGTCGCGATGGAATATATCCAGGAAGACGAACTCGTCGAGGTCTGCCCCAGTACGATTCGGCTTCGCAAACGCCAGCTCAAAGAATCCGACAGACGCCGCGTTGCCCGTAAGAACGAAGGTTAATTGATTTCCCAGACGCCGCGGCAGGCGGGCTGTTACTCATTTTGCCCGTATAGCCAGTGTTCGTCGGCGAACTCGTAATGCACTATTTCTTCAGGCCGGAAAAATATCGGGATTTCATACTCGGCTGATTGCGTGCTGTCTGAGCCGTGAACAAGATTGAAACCCCTCGAACAGCCCAAATCTCCGCGAATCGTCCCCGGCACCGCCTCATAGCCGAATGTCAAACCAAGCATTTTTCGGGCGATTTCGATTACTCCCTGGGCTTCCCATACCATCGCCAGCACAGGCGATGAGCAGAGGAATTTTACCAGCCCGTCATAAAAGGGTTTGCCTTTATGAATCGCGTAGAGTTTGATGGCGAGGTCTTTGTTGGGCTTTAAGAATTTGGCCGCGACAAGTTTCAGGCCCTTCTGTTCGAATCGGCCTATGATTTCCCCGATAAGGTGCCGCTGCACCCCATCCGGCTTGATAATTATCAGCGTCCTGTCAGCCATTGCGAATCTCGACCGTTATCGTGTTACATGCCCTTTGGGACGATGTAAATCTCAACTCGCCTGTTCTGCGGATTGCCCTTCTTGTTCAGCTCGTTTGGCACGATGGGTCTGAATTCGCCGAATCCCCTGATACTCGCGCGTTCCGATGCAATACCGTTGGCCGTCATAACGTCCAGAACCGTGATTGCCCTGTGTGCCGACAAATACCAGTTGCTCGGGTGTTTTGCCTTTGTCTCGGGCTTCAAAATCGGCAGGTCATCCGTATGCCCCGCGATTATAATATCGAATTCCTTGGCCTGGTCCGTATTAAGAATCGTACAAAGCGACTTTACTGCCTCCAAAGCCGATGGTGCTACCTCGTCGCTGCCTTTCTCGAAAAGCAAATCGCTCTTGAATTTTACAATACCCCTTGCCGCGTCGAAGCTGACCAAATCGCTTCCCTTTGCCCAGTCCTCAAGCATCGAAGATAACTCCGCGGGCAGTTGCGTCGCGCCCATAAGTTGTTTTTGCATTGCCTCAATCAGTGCCTTCTTCTTTGCGATATCCTCTTCCAAAGCCGCGACTTTCTGCTGCAGTGCCTGCATTTCAACGTTACCCTTGCCGCCCAGCGCCTCTATCTGCCTCTTGGCCTGCTCAAGCTCCAGATTCGCCGCCTGCACTTGGCTTTCAAGGTCTTTTATGCGTTTTTCCTGCGCGGCGTTCTGCATTTTGAGGTCTTTGAACTGCTGTTCGTTTACGCAGCCGGTGGTAAATATCATTGCGGCACATACAATACTGATTACTGAAACCGTGGCGAGTCGCATCTTATCATCCTTTCAAGCGCGATTGACTGACAAATCCTTTTTATCATCTCCCGGCGTTCCGGGACTTCTACACAAATAAAACCGTTTTAACCCCGCTCGTCAAGACCAAAATTGCAAAATCTTACGAAAGAAAAAACGTTAACCACAGATTGCCCAGATTACGCGGATTTTTGTTTAGCCCCGCATTTTAATGCGGGGTTTTATAAATCCTGCGATTTTATTACCGCCCAGCGGAATTTGGCCGATGCGCTGCGCGGGTTCGACATAATCTCTTTTGTTCTTGGCACAATCGCGTCCGGTGAGGCCGTATGGTATATGCCCGCTCGAACGTTGTCTCGAAACCACCGCTTTACAAGCCGGTCCTCGCCGCTGTGAAAACTTATTATTCCGATTCGCCCGCCGGGCCGCAGGCAGTATTGCGCGATTCTCAATAATTCTTTCAATGAGCCAAGTTCGTCATTGACTAATATGCGTAGCGCCTGAAATGTCCGCGCCGCCGGGTGCAGCTTGCCGAATCCTGCCCGATTCTGCTTTTTCCAGAGCTTTTCGGTCAGGCCTTTGACGCTGAAAATTATTCGTATCAACTGGTCGGTCTGCGTAATCGGTGAAACCTTCCGCTGGTTGACAATAAACTCTGCGATTTTTTTATGGTCCGGCTCATCCGCCAATTCCAAAAACGCCTTCGACAATTCTTCTTCGGAAAGCGTATTGAGCAAATCCGCCCCTGTCTGTTTTAGCCGGCTATCCATCCGCATATCGATTGATCCGGCGTGCTTGTAGCTCATCCCGCGCTGCGGATTATCTATCTGCATACTCGAAACGCCCAAATCCGCGAAAATTATATCGCACCCCGTGAGATTTTCTTTTTTCAGCGCCTTGGCTAATCCTGCGAAATTGCTGTGATGAAAACTTACCGCTACGTATTCTTTGCTCAATCGATTGCGTGTGCGTTCTAATTCCGTGTTGTCTGCGTCTATCGCAATCAGTTTTCCTGTTGGCCCGATGCGTTTGAGGAATTCGTATGCGTGGCCGCCGTAACCAACGGTGCAGTCGGCGACGATTTCGCCCGGCTTTGGATTCAGGCACGCCATTACCTCTTCGACGAGCACCGGCACATGTGTGCCCGCGGGTGTTTTGCCCTTGGCTCGCAGATGCTCTTTGATTTCCGGGTGGGCAGCGAGGTTATGCTCCTTGTATTTCTCATTGAAATGCTTAGGGTGCGTCCCGCTATATCTGCGTCGCCTCTGGTGCTTGATTGGCTGTTGCTCAAACTCGTTCATTCTGACTCCAGGAATTCCGTGCCTGTTGATTACAAAGATTTTTACCACAAAGGCGCAAAGACAAAAAGGTTTTTGTTATCAAAAAAAACAGCGAAACCTGCGAAATCAGCGTCTAAGAAATTCTCTGTTCGCCGCACGCTGTCTCTATAATTGTAGAGGTTGACTTAATCCGGTAGGTTGTTAGGATGTTCGCAGACGGTGAAATAATCGAAATAGGCTATGGAGAACCGGGTATGGACAGACGTGACTTCCTCAAGACAAGCGGTGCTTTTGCGGCGACATCTATCGTTGGTTTAAAAACAGGCATATCGGCTGAGCCGGAAAAGCCAAAGCTGACCATTCCCCGCTATCGCGGCTTTAATCTATTGGAGAAGTTCGGCGAATGGGGACCAAGAGCCAGATTCAAAGAGGAAGATTTCGAGATAATGACCGAATGGGGGTTCGACTTTGCCCGCATACCGATGTCCTACTGGCGATGGTCATCAAAAGACGACTGGTTCAAAATCGACGAGGCAGTATTAAAAGAAATCGACGAGGTTGTCGAGTTCGGCAAAAAATATAAAGTTCACATCAACCTCAATCTGCACCGCATCCCCGGCTATTGTGTCAACGACCGCAAAAAAGAGCCGGTGGACCTTTATGAGGACACGCCGGAAAATATGCAAAAAGCTCTCGACGGCGCGATTTTCCACTGGAAATTGTTCGCCAAAAGGTACAAAGGCATACCGAGTTCTCAACTGAGTTTCGATTTGATTAATGAACCGCCTCACACACCGGACGAAACGCCTCACGTGCGGGTTGTTACCGCGCTGGTAAAGGCGATAAGGGAAGAAGACCCGGACCGGCTGATTTTCTCCGACGGCCAAAGCTACGGCAGAACTCCGATTTTCGGCATTGCCGACCTCGGCGTCGTTCAAAGCACTCGCGGCTATACGCCCATGACCGTAACCCATTACCAGGCCGACTGGATTGGTAAGGGTGCGTTAGAGTCATCCAAAGTGCCTGCCTGGCCCCTGAAAGCCGACGACGGAAATATCTGGAACAGGGTCGTCCTGAAAAAAAAGCTGATTGACACATGGACGCCTCTTGTAAAAATGGGCGTACCTGTGCACGTTGGGGAATGGGGCTGCTATAACAAAACCCCGCATAAGGTGGTGCTTGCCTGGATGAAAGACGTGCTTTCTCTCTGGAAAGAAGTCGGCTGGGGACAGGCATTGTGGAACCTGCGGGGCGACTTCGGCGTTTTAGACAGCACCCGGCCCGATGTGCAATACGAGGACTATAAGGGCCACAAGCTCGACCGCGAAATGTTAGAGCTTATTAAGGAACATTAAAAACCGTTGTTGAGCAGCGGGGTAAAAAAGAAAAGCCCCCCGATAAAATCGGAGGGCTTCAAAATTCCAAATTACGATATACTAACGACAAACCGCTAACAACGAACTGCGAGTTGATTACTTGCCTTTTTTCTCTTTGACCGGTTTAGGCGGCTTTTCCTTTTTGACTTTTGGCGGCTTCGGGGCTTTCGGCACCTTGGGCTTCTTTTCGCCGCTCATTACCATGCCCACTATGGCTATCAGAATCGACGCGACAGCCATACCGATAGCGATGTACCAGATGAAACCCTGCGACATCTTTACGATGTCCGGCGTAACGCTGCTCAGCGCCGATATTGCCGCAATAATTGTGTAAATGACCGCGATGAAGGGTATAAACAGCATAACGCCCAGCGCGTTGCTCATCGCGTCAGGAGCCGCTTCAGCATACATCATTGCCGCCGCTGCGGGCGCTGCCATAGGCGTTTCGTGGAACTGGTCCGCGGACAGCATCTGGTCCGCTTCGGCTGCAACTTCCATCGCCGAACCTTCCGCTTCCGCCGATGCTGCCGCCGGCTCACCTGCTGCCGGGGCCTTACCTTCTCCGCCGGGAGTATAAATCTCGTCAAGTATTCCGCCCAATGATGTGTCATCTGCCTGCAGGGACAGGTCAAGAAGACCTGAACCGCTGCCGAAGGTGTCCAGGCTCGCGTCTTTTTCGATTTCCTCAAGCGATGCCTCTTTGCCGGGTGAATCGGGCGTTTCATCGACGCCTTTGAATGTCTCGTCGCTGCCTTCTTTGCTTAATGAATCGGTATCGCCCAGGACCTTAATGCCGTCATCGACAATCTGTGTATCGGCATCGGTCAGCATAAGCTCCTCGTCGGCTTTTTCCGTGGGGGCGGGTGTTTCCGGCGCAAGCGATATTTCATCTGCTCCTGCTTCTTCGCTTTTCGCCGGGGCCGGCGTCTCTGACGGCTTATTGACCGCCATAAAACTCGTATCTGAAAGCAGGGAATTTACCTCATCGACTTTGAACAGCAGGTTCGGCCCGTCGCGGAACTCGCGCAGCCGGCCGCCCTTTACTATCTGCCTCACCTCATCTTCGCTTTTGCCGAGCTTTTCAGCGACCTCTTTGATTGAATAGAACATACCGGCCATAAGTATTTGCTCTCCAACTTGTCGGACAAGTACGAAAAGTGATTATTGCGCATCCGTGCGTTTTGCCAGATTCACGCGACCCGTCTGAATTTTCAAAAAACCGACGTTTTTTCGGCGTGAGCGCCCGATAACCCTGTCACTGATTTTCACCTGGATTAGGGGGCACAAAAGCTCCGTAATCTAAAACGTTATTATAACCGATTTGGGGGTCAAATGCAAGCCATTTTTAGTGTTGAAACGGTCCCGTTGATGGCGGGGGATTAGCTAATTGATGATTTGCGACCTGTCCGCTTCGGCATCAAGCCGGGGCAGGACAAAACAAGCCGCACAACTTATAGACGATACGCGTAAATAGTACAAATAGGGTGTTGTTTTTTGCAAAGGTATTGACAAATTGAGTGTATTAGAGTTAAATAACAAAGGGTGTGGTTCATAACCATATTTAATAGAATTCGGAGGCAAGGCTGTTTAGGTAGCGATGCGATGAAAGGCATGGGAAAGATATTACGCTTCTGTTTGCCGGTTAGAGTTTGCCTGTTGGCGTTATTGTGTTTTTTCGTGCTGCAGGGGTCGTGGTGCGCAATAGTATGGGCAAAGGCCGTCCCTTCGAGTTTGGCACAGGAGGTGGTAAACGGATGGCTGGCGAAGGAAGCGAAGCCCATGGGCAGCCGGCTCGGCAGCGAGGTTGAAAACGTTGAAACATTTACGGATTCCAACGGCCAGCCGGTTTATTACGTTGTTGTTCTTAAGCCCAGCGGATTTGTGGTTGTATCTGCGGACGACCTTGTTGAACCGATAGTATGTTTTTCATCGGGAGGCAGCTATGATTCGTCGGAACGTAATCCGCTTGGAGCATTAGTCAGCCGGGACATTCCCGCAAGAATCAATGTGTCACGGTCTGTTCACGCAAAATTGCTCGCCGGCAGTTCGACGGGGGACCTTACAAAAAAGCAGGCCATGGTGCATAAATCGGGAGAGAAGGCCTTTGCCAAATGGACAGGATTGCTCAGCAGGTGGGGTGGTCACTCCGTGTCCGGGGCAGAGCCTGTGAGCAGTGTTTCGGATGTTCGTGTCTCGCCGTTTCTTCAAACCACGTGGGGGCAGGATGTTATCTGCAACAATAGGGCATGCTACAACTACTACACGCCGGGGGGATATGGCAATGGAGACCCAAGCAACTATCCGGCCGGGTGTGTGGCTACGGCAATGGCGCAGTATATGCGTTTTTGGCAATACCCTGTGTCCGGAGTCGGGATATCGAGTTTTACGATTACTGTAGATGGGGCTAACCAGACAGCGCATCTTCGCGGCGGCAACGGCTCCGGCGGAGCGTATAACTGGAGTCAGATGCTGCTTGCTCCCGATTGCAGCACAACGCTGGCGCAGAGAGAAGCCATCGGCGATCTCACCTACGATGCCGGCGTGGCCGTTAAAATGGATTACGAGTACGACGGCTCCGGTGCATTTATTAGCGATGCTGCCACAGCAATGGTTAACACATTTGGTTACAGCAACGCGATTGAAGGTGGTGATGAGATAGACAACATAGGAGACGGCTTGAATGGAATGATTAACCCGAATCTTGATTACGGCAACCCGGTTATATTAGGCATTTCCGATTCCTCGGGCGACGGTCACGCCGTTGTGGCCGACGGTTACGGATATCAAAGCTCGACGCTGTATCATCATTTGAATATGGGCTGGGACGGCGATGATGACGTTTGGTATAACCTGCCGAATATCGATGCAGCGAGCATCGACCCAACAGCGTCTTCGTTTAGCATTGTTGACAGCACTATTTATAACATTTACATCAGCGGTACGGGTGAAATTATAAGCGGGCGCGTTACGGCGTCCGATGCCACTACGCCGATTTCCAGTGCGGCCGTAACTGCCGTGATGACCGGCGGCGGAACATATCAGGCCACAACCAATGCCAGCGGCATATACGCCTTTGCCAACGTTCCGTCGAATTCGACCTATACAATCAGCGTTGCCAGTTACGGCCATTCATTTACCAACCAGACAGCAAACACCGGCCTGTCACAGAATAACGCGGTGACATCGGGGAACTGCTGGGGGATAGATTTTGTCTCCTCGCAGGACGTCGTCGCGGTACCCGTCGTAGGCAGCTTCGCTTCCAGTGTTTCAGGCGAGGTTACTTTTACGGCCTGGACAGATAGTAATTACCCTGTAACCGAGGTTTATTTCTACCTGCGTTCGCCGAATGGCGGAGAAGGCGCACCGATTGGTTACGAGAGTATGCCTGCTGATTTCAATTATACGAGCGGGGAATGGCAGTACTCATTCGATACGACACAGGTCAGCAACGGCAATTACGTCATTTTGGCCAGGTCTGTGGATGTAGACGGCGAAACGGGTTGGAGCGGTGTTGTTCCGGTCTCCATTGTCAACGCAGCGGCTGTGGCCGGGAAATGCGTGGTCGGGAAATGCACCGTAACGGCAGGCAGTAATAACAACGACGCGATTTCATTTTCGGGAACGCTGGATGCCACTATGGATGAGATTTCAGCCGCCAGCGGGATTGTGGTTGACATCAATTCTGCAGATATGGTCGATGATTTCGTCCAGACCTTCCCGAGAAATTCAACGACTTTTAAGAACTATAAATTCAACTGCACGATAACCGACGCCGGCAAGCCCCCCCTGAAAACGTCGTTTGCCTTCAATACAAATACGTCGGCGTTTTCATTTACAGCCAAAAATGTTGACTTGTCGGGCCTGTCGTGCCCATTAACCGTCCGAATTGGAATCGGCGCTTATGGTGCCGAGACGGATGTCGATGAGGCAATAGTCAACGGCGCAAAGCCGATACCCATTAACCTTTTGATGGGCGTCCAAAATTCTCTGCGGGTCGATAAGCAAAAATTCACGCGCGACAAGAATACCAGCTATATTACCCAGGTTGCTGTCAGCGGCGGGTTCTCCGATAAAAACGCTAATGATGTGAATCTGCTTAGTTATCAGCTCAATATTACCGTTGGCTCACAGACCTTTAAGATACCAGCCGGTAACTTCAAAGACACCAACGGCAAATTCACCTGCTCAAATGTGAAATTGTATGATGTTTCTTCCAATCTTTTAGGGATTGCCGCTGCGACTTTTGATTTCAACAAAGGCGTGTTTACTCTGACGATAAAGAAGACCGATTTCCCGGCTGATGCCGGTGTTACGGACTTCGGTATTGTTTTTGGCGGTTTCAGCGGAAGCGACGTGGTTACACTGCCGCCGCCTTAGCCGGGCTTTACAGGGAGGTGTAATACGAAAATTGCGAAAGTTGTCCTGCTGCTTATTGGGTTTCTTGTCCTGGTTAATCCCGGTTTTGTCGGATGCTCTCCGGCCTGCAAAAAAGATAAAGTCGCAGTTGCGAAGAATTTCATTACACGGAACGGCTCGGTATTAATGGACGGCGACAAGGAATTCAGATTTCTCGCGCTGGCCTCATCCAACCTTCATCAGAATGAAGAGCAGATACTGCCTGATAATTCCAACCGCTTCCCGGATGAGTTTGAAATCCGCGACACTTTAACGACCATTCGTCAAATGGGAGGGACCGCAACACGGTGCTTTACGCTTTCCATCCGAAGCAAAGGGGATAAACAGGACGCCCCGGTTTATATAAATGGCATCAGGCAGTATAACGAAGACGCTTTTCGGACGCTTGATAAAGTATTGCAGCTCTGCGATGAGCTTGATATCCGGCTCATCTTCCCTATTATCGATTCTCACACGTTTTGGGGATGGCGAGGCATGAAGGAGTTTGCCGCCTTCAGGGGAAAAGGTGGAGATGATTTTTGGGATGACCCGCAGTTAAGAGAAGATTTCAAGAACCTGGTTTACGACCTGCTGAACAGGAAGAATTTTTACACGGGCGTTGCTTATAAAGATGACCCCGCGATTCTGGCGTGGCAGTTAGGCAATGAAATGGATGTTTATATTCGTGACAACCATTTGATGGACATGCAAGGGCACTGGACGGGAAAACTCACAAGCTGGTCCGTTGAAATGGCTGCGTATATTAAGAGCATCGATAAGAAGCATCTGGTTATGGAGGCCGGCGGGGACATGGATACCTTCCTGAAAGACCCGCATATCGATATTATCAGCAAGCACTATTATAAGTATTGGAACATGCTGTCTGGCCGGTCCACTGATTTGGCGTCGTTGTGCAGGATGGATAGAGCGCGCGCAAAATCAGCCGGCAAGGTCCTCATTGCCGACGAATTTGGCATGGGCACTACGGACGTCCTGACCGCGTTTATGGATGAGGTTATTCGAAACGGCACATCAGGAGCACTTTTGTGGGGCATTCGCTCGCACCGCAGGGATGGCGGATTCTATTTTCATGACGAATCGGGGGGCTATGCCTCTTATCACTGGCCCGGCTTTTCATCGGGTGCTCAAATCGATGAGCGAAATTTATTGCGCGTCCTGCGCGAAAAAGCGTATCAGATTCGCGGGTTAACTGTTCCCCCTGTGCCGATACCGCAGCCGACTCCAGTGCTGCTGGAAATTAAATCGGCTGACGATATTGTCTGGCGTGGCTCTGCCGGCGCTAGTGGATATGATATTGAGCGTGCGGAAAATCCGGGCGGGCCGTGGGTACTGGTCGGGAAAAATATCGAAGATGCGGCGAAAAGCAGAAAGCTGTTTTCTGACAAATCCGTCCAAAAGGGCGTAACATACTATTACAGGGTAAAGGCAAAGAACACTTCCGGCGAAACCACGTATTCCAATATTCAAAAAGTATTGGTCGATTGAGCGAAAATATTTTATTGCTTTGCTGAATCGTGGTTGCATCGGGCGACACGGATTTTGGAATTACTTTCGCGAGCTTCAGTGGAAGTGATGTGGTTGCGCTGCCGCCTTAGCCGGGTGTTTTGTCGGCGGTGGATTTTCGCAGATAGTTGACTTCGGAGTGGGTGAGGAGTCGGAATTGGCCTATGCCCAATCCTCGGTCAGAGATTTTGCCGATACCGGTGCGTCTGAGTGATTTTACGGGCAGGCCCACGCGAGCTAACATTCTGCGGACTTCGCGGTTCAGCCGTTCGGTAATGCTGACTTCAATGAGCGAGCTTTGATGTCCCCGCTTTAGTATCCTGACGGCGGTATGGGAGGATTTGCCTTCGGAAAGCCAGATGCCCTTGCTGAGTTTTTCGACGTGTTCGCCCTCGATTCGTCCTTTAACCTCAGCGAGATATGTTTTGGTGAGGCCATATTTTGGGTGGGTGAGGCGATTAGCGAGGTCGTTATCGTTGGTGAGAATAATCAGGCCCGGTGTATCGATGTCGAGCCGGCCAACACTGAAGATTCGATGGCGTGTAGGGATTAGGTCGATGGCCTTGGTCCTGCCCTGTGGGTCAAAATTGGTGCAGATAACGCCTTTGGGCTTATTTAGCAGGAAATAAATCTTTGGCTGGGGCTTAATTCGTTTGCCTGCTGCGATTATAGTGTCCTTATCGAGGTCCGCAAAGGCGGGGATGGTATCGACTACCTTGCCATTAACGGAAACGAGGCCTTCGAGTATCATTTCCTCGCATTTTCGGCGTGACGCAACACCAGAGGCCGATAATATCTTTTGTAATCGCTCAACTGCCATAATCACCGTTCCAATTTAAGAGCCGACAACTCTTGCCCAGTTTTACTTTCAGCCGGTTTTTTTGTTGACTTAGGGTAACTTTCTGACGATAATATAATGCTTATAGGCCTTGAAAACCAAGGTTTTTTACTAATTTCTGAGGAGTTGTAGTTATGCCCATCGGCAAGAGAAGCACGACTGACAGTACCCTTTACGCCCTGATAGCATTTGTGACACTGTTTATTATAGCAGCAACGGCGGGGGTAATCTACTATTTAAAATATGAAGAGCAGCATGGTCTTGCCGACGCAGCCCAAAAGAAGTTAAGCGAGTTTGCAACCTCGGCTGAGCAGCAGAAGATAGGGGCCATTATCGGCTCTGAGCAACCCGGCAAGAGCAAGCTGAAGGTAATGGCGGACTATCTCGACCAGGCGGTGTCATTGATAATGCCCGGTTTGCCGGGCGATAAGTCGGCGGAAGTCAAGGTTAACGAGGCGAAGGCGAAGGTAAAGGAAATAATTGCCGCGGTAGCGAAACAATATCCTGAAATGAACGACATTGACCCGAACTTGACTTTGCTTGAGGTGGCGGACAAATTGAACGTCTCGCTGGCAAATACCCAGGCATCTGAGTCGGCCGTAAAGGAACAGCTTAATAATCTTCAGGCGCAGTTTGACGACGCGAAAAAAGTCAGTATGGAAAAAGAAAATACCCTGCTGGCGGAAAAGGACAGGTTGCAGCAGCAGTTTGACAAGGTTCGGACGGGCTATGATGAACTGAAGGCGCTGCTTGAGAAAAAGAGCGATGAGCAGGTTAAAGACCTGTATGGCAAGCTCGACCAGGAAAAGACGGCCCGGGAAGAAACGAACAAGCAGTTATTGAAGAGCCAGGCGGAGCTTCAGATGGCTCAGGACCGCATTCAGAAGATATTAAAGGAAAGTGTGTGGCCCATTCAGCCGCCCCCGGAGACGGAGATAAAGGCGTTTGAGCCGGCAGGAAAGATAATTCTGGTCGATGACCAGGCCAAAACTGTGCAAATTAATCTTGGCACTAATGACCATATTTACCGCGGCCTTACTTTTGCGGTTTACGACAGGGGCCAGCCCATTCCGAGGAACGGCAAAGGAAAAGCCGAGATAGAGGTTTACAGCATCGGGGACAGTTTCTCGGCGGCGAGAATTATTCGTTCCGACAAGAAAAACCCGATTGTTGCCGACGATATTATCGCGAATCTTATCTGGTCGCCAACGAAGGCGAATACTTTTGTGGTCGCGGGCGATTTCGACCTCAACGGCGATGGGGTGATTGATGATAACGCTGCCGCGAAGATACGCGGCCTGGTGGAAAAGTGGGGCGGCAAGATTGCCGATACTGTGACCGTGAATACTGATTACGTGATTCTGGGGATGCCGCCCGTGGTGCCGCAGAAGCCGACGATGCAGGAGACGGAAAAGTATCCCAACGCGATGGAGAAATATGAGCGTACGGTGCAGCAGGCGGCCAAGTACAAGGATGTTCTGAGCCAGGCGCAGGCGTTATCTATACCAGTTATGAACGCGGAGAGATTCCTGTATTTCATCGGATACAAGACGATGGCGGGCAATCCTGGAGCGTTCTAAGAACCCCGTCCTATGATAAGTCGTATTTTGGTTCGACGCCGATTGAGGCGACAAATATATCGCCCGTATATATCCCGGCGTTTTCGAAAACAAATCCCTTTTTGACGGCGACGAAGGTAACGGTGCAGTTGGCTTTTATCGACACGCCGAACGGCAGACCCGTATCGCAATCCAGGCCCGAGGGAATATCGACGGAGAGGACGGGGCAGCCGAGTTCGTTTATGCTTTCAATCAGCCGTTTGTATTCATCACGCACTGTCCCGATAAGCCCTGTTCCGAATATAGCGTCGATAATCATATTGGCATCATTGGCGAGTTTGGTAATCTGGGCCTCGATTGTCTCTGCGCCTTTCATATCCAGCCGTTCGATTTTTAAACCGAGACGGGTGAGTATATCGAGATTGATTTTGGCGTCGCCCCTGATTTTGTCGATGTTGCCGCATATCACAGCTGTTACGGCAATGCCGGCGTTAAAGAGGTGCCTTGCGATGACGAAACCGTCGCCGCCGTTGTTGCCGGTTCCGCAGAAAATGCAGACCACTGGGTTTTTAGTTTTAGACAGTTTTTCGATGATAAACTGTGCGCATCCTCTGCCTGCGTTTTCCATCAGCACGATGCCCGGTATGCCCAGTTCGTTGATTGCCCATGCGTCGAATGCCCGCACCTCGTCTCTGCTCATCAATAAACACTTCTGGCCCGGCTGAAACTTTTTCATAATCAGTATTGATAATCAATCATCAATAATCAATAATCAACAGAAAAATATGAACATACTACTGACCAACGATGACGGGATATTTGCGCCGGGGCTGTCGGCGATATACAAAGAGCTTGTAAAAATCGGCGAGGTAACGGTTGTCGCGCCCGCGGCGAGCAAGTCGGGCGCAAGCCACAGTATCACTTTCAACCGACCGGTTGTTTGCAGCAAGGTCGATGTGAACGGTCTTTTTTCAGGTTACAGCATCGAGGGCTCTCCCGCCGATTGCGTGAAGCTCGCGGTGATGCAGTTGTGCGCCAAACCGATTGAGCTTTTGGTCGCGGGGATAAATAACGGCGCAAACGCCGGGATTAACATTTATTATTCGGGAACGGTCGCGGCGGCGATGGAAGGGGTGCTTCTTGGCATACCGTCGGTGGCGACGAGTTTGGCGGCGGCGGAAAAAATGGATTACGATACCGCCGCCGGGTATTGTATGCACATCCTTAAAAAGCTTATGCCTGTAAAGACGGGCGCTCTCGTCAATATAAATATACCGCGGCTTTCGGCGGGCAAACCACGGGGGATTAAGGTTGTGCCCCAGTCGAACAAGGCGTTCGATGAGTATTATCAGCCGCAGATTGATGAGAAAGGCCAGACGGTTTATCAGCTCGCGGGCGGGCCTGGGCCGTTTGATGACCCATCGACGGATATGATGGCCCTGATGGAAGGGTACATTAGCGTTACGGCTTTAGCGCCGGACGTTACCGATTACGACAGGACAAAGCAAATACGAAAATCGCTTGCGAAGCTGAACCTCCCGGAATAATAAAGATATTGGCCGGAGTTGAGCCAATGACAAATATATTTGAACAGCCGTGGCTGCTGCTGATTGTGGCGGGCGTGGTTTTTCTTGTGGTGGCGTTTTTTCGCGATTTGCTGCCGCCCCGGCGCGCTTGGATTTTCTGGCTTTTACCTGTGGTTATCGCGATGGCGGCTTTTGCGATTGATTATCTGGTCCAGACCGACAGGAAGAAGATAGAGGCAGTTCTTGCCAAAGCGTGCAGGGCGGTCGAAAAGGAAGATATAAAAGCGATTGAGCCGTTGATTTGGAAAAATTACAGCGACTCGGTTCATCCGTCCAAACAGGCGCTGCTGGAGCAGTTCAAATTGCGGCTTTTGGAGCCGGTAATCGAAAAGATTGTGCCGGCGATTGTTTCCCTTGATATCAAACCTGCCGAGGCGAAGGTTGAGTTTACCGCCCGTGTTATGTTTGACCCCAGGGGGCCTGTTTACGAATACCGCAAAATGATGCTTTTTAAGCTTGAGGCGAATTTGACAAAAGAGGCCGACAAGTGGTTTTTCAGCAGGACGGAGATTCTCACAATTGATTTGCAGCCCGCCGGCTGGAAAAACACGCAGGGCGGCGCAGGCGAGATATTCTAAAGCCCTTATGTCGAGGCAGCAGCGTCCTATAATGCGGGAAAACTAAACAGATTAAGTGAATGCCTGTTTTAGTCGATACCATCAGCAGCAAACTTCGTGTAGTTAGATTAGCAGGGATTTAACGATGGTTGGCACAGCAAAAACAGGCAAGTTGGCGATTAAGCCGGAGCTTATGACGATACGCTGGTATCCCAGTTCCCGGTGTTTCGGCAGCCCCAGACATCACAAATCCCGGCTGCATCTTATGCCTCCACTTATGGTCCGCAAGGCCGAATGGCGCCGCTAAATAATTCACACAACACATTCTCATCTCAAAACCAAAAAACTTAAAACTCTTGCTCCCGCTCTGTGGTAAAATAAACACTATGAATCTCGGTAATAGTAAAACTGTGTGGTATTCCGCCGGGCTGCAATTTGAGTGTTTGCAGTGCGGCCGTTGTTGCGCCGGACCTGAGATGGGATATATCTGGGTTAGCAGGCCTGAAATCCGGCTAATCGCCGATTACCTGAAAATGCCGGTCAAAGAATTGAAGCAAAAATTCCTGAGGCGTGTGGGTTTTCGCATGACGATTGTCGAGGACCCCCATACGCGGGATTGCGTATTCCTGCGGGAAACCAATCAAGGCAGATGTTGTGCTATTTATGATGTTCGCCCTGCCCAGTGCCGAAACTGGCCTTTTTGGCCGGTTAATTTAGCCAGTTCTGATGCGTGGAATTCGACCGGCACCAAATGCCCGGGAATAAACAAAGGCCGCCTATATATCCACGAGGAAATACAGGATAAAACGAAAAATAAAAAATGGCCTGCCCTCCGTCCTGTCCGTCGGAGCGTGAGCGAAGTCGGAAGCCCCTCAGGGGCGGAGGATGGAGATGGGGAAAATGACCTAATCATTGCGCGGGTGAGCGAAATCTATAATTGGCTTGACCAGCAGCTTGCCAAAAAGGGTATTGCCGGCCAATGCGCCGCCTGCGGCGAGTGCTGCGATTTTGAGCGATATGACCATCGCCTGTATGTTACCACGCCTGAGATTATTTATTTCGTCGGGAAACTCGACGAAGGGAATATAAAACAAATGACGAGCGGACGATGCTGCTATCAGGTTAACGGCAAGTGCAGCGTTCACACTCACCGTTTTTCCGGCTGTCGTATTTTTTGCTGCAAAGGTGATGCGGCGTTTCAAAGCGAATTGACCGAAGAGGCCATTAAAAAATTCAAGGCCCTTTGTGCTGAATTACAGATACCATATCGATATGTTGAATTACCCGCGGCGTTGAAGAGTGTTGTAACCGCGGAGAACGCAGAGTAAAAAAATGCCGACCCTCTTTTTTTTCAAGCCCTGAGGTGTATAATGGTATTCGCCTTTGGGCTTCGGTGAGCCGACCTGTCTTGAGCGTAGTCGAAAGAGTCGAACTGCTGGGGGGGGCAAAAAGCACAGAGGCGTCTTATGATTAACAAGGGACGTTGAACCGAAATGCCTGGTTGCGTAGCCAGGCGTTTAATATTGAGTAACAAGGGTTGCTCTCATAGTTTATCGGTTTTATGTCTTCGACGGGCTTTTTTAGCGGCCTGCTCGGATAGGGCTGGATAAAAAGGATATGCTGGACAATTTTCTGGGGCCCAAAAGGTCGTTCGATTGGTCTTTGCAGTTTTGGCCTGTGCTGGTAATGTCTTTTGCTTTTGCGCTGATGGCCACATGGTTATGCAAAGCCATTGCGATTCGATTCAATATAGTTGACAAGCCCGACCACCTCGTCAAAACACATAAAGAACCGGTTGCTTATCTTGGAGGCGTGGGGGTGCTGACCGGTTTTATCGTCGGCTCACTATGCGGTATTTATATTGTCCGTGGCCAAAATGTCCTGTCGGATGTGATGCAGTGGCTTTTCGGTGTTCTCGCAGGGGCCGCCATAGCATGTTTTGTCGGCATTGTCGATGATGTTCTCGATATCAGTCCCGGCAAGAAGATGCTTGGTCAGATGATTGCCGCAATACCCATTATGCTGGCAGGAATCCAGCCGGACCTGAGTGAGATGGTTAAATCCTTTGGCTGGCAAACGATGTCGGATACCACCGAAATAGTGATTGGCATTCCGATTATTATTTTCTTTGTTCTTGGAGCCACCAACTCGCTGAATCTGTTAGACGGGCTTGATGGTTTGTGCGGGGGAGTAACCGTTATAATCACCGTCGGGATGCTGATTCTTGCAATCCGTCGTTCCACATTCGCCTTCAGTAGCGAGCGGGGCGATATAGTCAGGATTATCGTTTGCCTTGCACTTGTAGGCGGAGTTTGTGGGTTTCTGCCTTTTAATCGACACCCCGCCAAGATATTTATGGGCGATGCCGGCTCTATGTTGCTCGGCTTTGTATCAGCGGCGATTATGATGCTGTTCGCCCGCATAGTCCCTCGCTGGTGGGTGGCGGCAATAGTCGTGTTCGGACTGCCGATATTGGACACAGGGACCGCCTTACTGAGACGGTTTATCAATAAAAGGCCCTTGTTTGTCTCGGACCGCGGCCATATTTATGACCAGATGATTGACCGCGGCATACCCTTGAATCGAACTGTCGGTATATGTTATGCGCTCGCCGGGCTTTATGCGTTCTTAGGCATTCTAATAAGCATGATTCAAACGAGATACGCCTTCATTGCGTGCGCGGTCATTTTCCTCGTATCGTTTCTTGTTGTCTGGCGGATGGGCTTTTTGAAAATGGAGGGCCTGCGAGGAGCGATACACAAAAAGTATGATGCCGATACCGATAAAGCACGCTCATAAACCGCATCGCCTTTGCGCTGAATTACAGATACCATACCGATATCTTGAATTGCCCGTGGCGTTGAAGAGTGTTGTAACCGCAAGAGAACGCCCGGACTGCTTTATAAAAGGATGAGTTTTGTTATAGAACGGGAGCTGGCACTTTATGGCGTCTTGAGTGCCTGCTCTGAATGATATTTTCCCTTGCGTGGAGCGATTGCACATACATATTAGCGTACCTTTGTTCCATTGCGATAGCAGTAACATTTGAACTTGCCAGATATGAATTCAGCTTCATATATAACCACAAGCTGTTCCTGTTGTAGTATATATCAGATAGCTGCTTGAGTTTATACAGGATATCTCTTGGTGCTCTCCTGTAAAAATCCTCGTTATTATCGTATGGGCCGACCAGCATTCCGTTTTTGCCTTCTCTAATGTATTCCGGGGGGCCGCCGCTTCTTGTGGCGATGTTTATCCCGCCGTTTCTTGCGGAACGCTGGTCCGAAGTGCCGCAGGCTTCTTTCTCCGGCAGGGGACAGTTGATGCATATGTCAGCGCCGATTGCCTGCATCCTGAGAAGAACAGTGCCTGAATTCGGCACGTAAACAAATCTTCCTTTCAGCTCAGGTCTTTGCATCCACGTAACGAATTGCTCTATCCATCCCTCTTCATTAGACCCTTCCGGCGCAATCCCGCCTACAACGACCTGCATGCCCAGACCATTCATCCTGCCCCAGATGCTGCCGACTTCTTCATTCCTGTCCGCACATATGATATGGATAATATCCTTCAGGATGGGAAGCTGGCTTTTGTATTCCACCATTCTTCTTACCATCCATATTGTTGGCAGATTAAGGTCCAGTGTTATGCCGTCTTTGCTGATAATCTGGTTGTTTTTGTCGGTCATGCCGGCAGTTTTTCTTTTAACTTCAGCCAGAGACAGGGCTTTGCCTTTTCGGCCTATTCGTCGAAAGAGTTCTTTGCTGGGTTCTATGCCGTTAAGCTCCATCTCCAGCAGCTCGTCCATAACCCATGTGTCTCCGGAGCCGTTGAGTATGGCTTCTATCGTTCTGTCATCACACTGAAATATGGACCTGGTGACATCTGCGTGCTCCCTGCTTACTCCGTTTGCGATATCACATATTTCAATCGCACCCTTGGAGAAGTCTATGTACAGCTGACCATCGTTCAATACTACAAATTTTTTCCATAACGCCTGCCAGCTCTGGCCGGGAAACCTCATCACGTAGCTCGCTCTCGCGACATCACCGCCGACAAGTTCACCGATACAGAATTTCTCCAGACCCGCCGGGACAACTGTATGGTTCGTGTAAACAACCGCTGTCTTCGCGAAGGTTTTATCGCCTTTTACTATTGCTGCGGCATCGGCAACGTGACTTTCGTTGAGGTGTAAAATATCAGGCACAATCCTCATGCGTTTGAACAGTTCATGAACGCATTCGGCAAAAACAGTTTCCTGCAGGAAGCGATGCGCTCTGCCGTGACCTGGATGCGTGTGGTGGTCCGGGTAGAGGATATCAAATACCCCGGGGCAATAGAAGACATAAAGGGGTGTCCCCCCTCGGCATATGCTGTATGCCTCTACGTAGTATTGCTGTTCCTGGGCTGTGTTATTGTCATCCCACCCCCACACATTAAATTGCAGCGACTTTCCATTGGTGTCGATAACATACTCTATCGCTTGGTCCTCATAGGAAACATCTTTATAGGTAATATGCTGTCTTCCGCTTCTTATTGACTGGACCAGCCGTTTGCTGTAAAGGGGCATACAGCCGAAGGCCCGGTCCATCCCTATCGCACTTAGACCTTCGAGTTTATCGCCGAAATATATTCCCAGACCTCCTCTGGTGTTTGCTTCGCAGGCATCTCCTTTCAGCTCAGGTATGCAGCCCTCCATGGAAAGGGTGGCCAGAATCTTTCCTTTCAACTCAGGTGCGTGCTCATCAATCCATTTAATCTTCGAGTTGTTCATCACATTTTTCATATATCAATTTCCTTCAGGTGCTTGCCCTCTGTTATGAACAGAGCACAACTCTGAACTTTTTCTTATTAGCCATCCCTGGCGTTCCTCCGATATGATATTTGGCTCATTTTCCGTGCCGATATCTTTCAATCTAATGTGGCTTATCGACAGGTTGCGGCCTTTATCTGAAGCACATCTGTATACCTCTGCTCTGCGCAATATATGGGTGTTTAACATAGGCAAAATGCGCACTTACCCCGGCTTCTCTACTTGTTCTAAACTCTACCGTCATAGCTTCTTTCTTTTCCCCCATAGCTGGTGATTTGCCCTGCTTAAACCCGATAACAACAAATTTCGCCGTAAAAAAATTTTCTTAAAAAATTGAAAAAACACAAAAAAGATTCTTTTTTGAGTGCAAAATCTTAAACGAATTGACCAAGGCGGCCATTAAAAAATTCAAAGCCCTTTGCGCCGAATTACAGATACCATACCGTTATCTTGAATTATTCGTAGCGTTGAAAGAGGCAAACGGATTAGAAAAGTTTGGTTTCTAACGGGCCGGCCAAGGGTCAGAACGCCTGCAATTTCCCTTGTTTTTGGTGACAATCGGGAGGATAATATTGTTAACTCAGGCGGGGTTATGCACCTTTGACCCGAAAAACAACCGTCCCGATGGCCCGTCTTGTAATACGATGATGTCAGTTTTTTAAAATGTTGAACACAATTATAGAATGGTTCAAAAATCTGGATGATACAAATAAGATAGCTATCGTTGTTCCTGTTGGTCTTGCTGCTATCGGTGGATTATTCGCATTATTCAAGTGGCTATTCAGCAAAAAGGATGATTCTCCAGTTCAACAAAAGACAATCAAGCGGAAGGGGCAGAGGCATACGGCCATCGTCGTCGAGGAAAACAAGGGCAATATAGCGGGAAGAGATGTTAATCTCGGTATAGATGGGGATGCGGCACTTAATCAACTTGTTAGCGTTTCGAAAGAAGCCGGGCAATCAAAAAACGAAATCAAACACCTTGAAGAGAAAAACGAGAAGCTAAAGGATACAATACGTACGCTCGAAGAACAACTCGCACAACGACAGGCTCTGGTTGGTCCCGGCCAGCAGCAGACCCCGCAACCTACGCAGGAGGCCAAAGAACTGGCCAAACTGATTACGGAAAACGATGGGCCTTATGCGCAGGCGTTAAAGGCCATTGCCGAAGGCAACAACAAAAAGGCCGACGGTTTTCTGGACGAAACACAAAAGATTATAGACCATATCCAGCAGAGAAAAAACGAGGCGCAAGCTAAGATATACATGGCCCGCATGCAAAATGCCTCTTATGCTGGCAGGCCTCGGGACGCCCTGCAATGGTGTGGCATGCTGAATCCGCTTGTCGGCCAAGATTCGCAGATACTGAACGAGATAGCTGTTGTTTACTACGAAAATGCGATGTATGAGGAGGCCGATCCGCTGATGAAACGTGCGCTGGCGATTGATGAAGCTAGTTTCGGCAAAGACCATCCGAACGTGGCCAGAGATTTAAACAACTTGGCGGTGTTGTATAAGGTAACGAATCGGCTTTACGAGGCCGAGCCGCTGATGAAACGGGCGCTGGCGATTGATGAGGCCAGTTTCGGCAAAGACCATCCGGAGGTGGCCATCCGATTAAACAACCTGGCGCAATTGTATCAGGCTACGAATCGGCTTTCTGAGGCTGAACCGATGATGAAACGGGCGCTGGCGATAGATGAAGCCAGTTTTGGCAAAAACCATCCGGAGGTGGCCATCCGATTAAACAACTTGGCGCAGTTGTATAAGGCGACGAATCGGCTTTCCGAGGCTGAGCCGCTGATGAAGCGGGCGCTGGCGATCGATGAGGCCAGTTTCGGCAAAGACCATCCGAAGGTGGCCATTCGATTAAACAACCTGGCGCAATTGTATAAGGCTACGAATCGGCTTTCTGAGGCCGAACCGATGATGAAACGGGCGCTGGCGATAGATGAAGCCAGTTTTGGCAAAGACCATCCGGAGGTGGCCATAGATTTAAACAACCTGGCACAGTTGTATCGAGCAACGAATCGTCTGGCGGAGGCTGAGCCGCTGATGAAGCGGGCGCTGGCGATAGATGAAGCCAGTTTCGGCAAAGACCATCCGGAGGTGGCCAGAGACTTAAACAACGTGGCGGGGTTGTATCAGGCGACAAATCGGCTTTCCGAGGCCGAGCCAATGTACAAACGGGCGGTTGAGATTGCCGAAAAGAGTTTGGGGTCGAATCATCCTACCACAATAACGTTTCGACAAAACTGGGATATCTGCCGGAAAAGAATGTAGGCAATACATCGAGATAAGTTCGCGAGAATGACAAAGGAGTCCGTGTAGATCCGTATAATCTGTGGCTAAAAAACAGCGTTAATCTGCGCAATCCGCGTCTAAAAATTCTTCGTGTCTTGGCGTCTTCGTGGTTTGTTAGTATTTGTCCACCGGCAGATAAATCTTCTGTTGAGGGTCGCGCAGGTTGATATATTTTACGCCCGAAAGGGTTCCGTACTGCTGGTAGTAGGTATAAAGTTTGGCTAACTTGTCGTCGTCAGGGCTTTCGAGATGCCGCTGCCATGTTCCGAGTTCCGCACCCCAGATAATTTGTGTGCCGTCTTTTGTGTAGAGGGAGATGTGTGGTTCGCGTTTATTTTTTCGGCCGTCAAAATTAGCGACGTCGATTCTGTCGATGTGGTGAAGCAGCGGCTTGTCGGGGCTTACAGCGGTATCCATACGTGCGAGGCGATTGAGCACCGCCATAGCCGCCGCGAGGTCATCTCCCTGCCAGACCTGGCCCGGGGCAGGGGGGATTTTGCTAAGCTCCATACCAGTTATGTTTATGACGGGCAGGTTACCAATCGGCGAATAATCGAGGATGACCATATCGGCGTCGATGAAGAATTTATTTTTGTTGTCGGCGGTAACTAAGAGCATTGGTTTTCGCCAGCGGCCGCTGATGAGTATGCTTTTGTGAGTGGTTCGGACCCTCGCCTCGGCAAGCCACGGGACCAGGTGAGCGATATTTTGCTGGGCGGAGGCGGCGATTTTCTCGTCATCGTTGGCGCTGTTGTTCGCTTCCGCGGTGGCGGCGGCGTAAATCCTGTTTTTAATCTCTTCGCTGACCCAGTTCGGGACGTCGCCGACCAGCTCAATTGTTCGATTGCCCGACGAGCCGGCGGTTTGCTTTTTTACGTATCCGTCTAAGAACGTGAAGCCCGCCAATACCATTACAAAGGCGCATACGAACAATGATACCTTGACGAATCCTATGACATTTGACTTGCGGGATGGCTTATCGCCTTCCGAGCCAAACCCGAATATATTCAACTTACTTCTTTTCGCAGCCAATTTTTATTGCCTCCGCCCGGTTGTTTTATGGGCTATCGCCGAGTCAGCCAATGCCAACTCCACTATTTTTAAACACAGCCGGCTCATTGAAAGCCCTATTTTAGCGGCGGCTTTCGGCAAAAGCGAGTGGCTCGTCATTCCCGGAATGGTGTTTATTTCGAGCGCATAGGGTTCGCCGTCGTCGCCGATAATAAAGTCAACTCGCGCGGCGCCCCTGCATCCGAGCGAATCGAAGCAGGTAATCGCCGATTTATGTATTTTATCGACCAGAGCGGGGTCGTTTATTGAGTCGAAGAGATATTCTGTCTTGTCGCCGATGTATTTGGCGTGATAATCGTAGAACCCGGCTGGCGGGCGTATCTCCAGGATTGGCAGGGCTTGTTTTCCGAGGATGCTCACGGTAATCTCCCTGCCCTTTATGAATCTTTCAATCATACACTCGCCGAACTCCGCTGTGCATTTTTTCGCTGCCTCGACCGCTTCCTTGGGGTCATCCGCGACTGATATGCCGATTGTGCTACCTTCCCGAAGTGGTTTGACCACATATTTTTTTCCCAGTTGCCGGATTCGTTCCTCAAGGTCTGCGGTTTTCTTGCCCGGCTCGAACAAAATCGAATCAGGCATCGTTACTCCCGCGGCGATAAATCGTTTTTTACTTTCCCATTTGTCAAACGCCAGCCGGCTGGCTCTCGAAGAGCTGCCTGTATAAATGAGGTTTTTTGATTCGAGGATTTTCTGCAGCTGGCCGTCTTCGCCGAATGTGCCGTGAAGGGCGATGAAAAACACGTCGATTGTTTCATCGTCGAGAATGCCCAGCGCATCGGGTTTTATATCCGATGGTTTTACGTTGACGCCCGCTTTTTTCAGGGCTTCGGCCACGCATTTGCCGCTTTGCAAACTTACCTCTCGCTCCCGGCTTGGTCCCCCCATAAGGACGGCTATTTTAAGCTCATCGGGCGATGATGATTCTTGATTTGGAGATGGATGAGACCGCATTTTTTATTTCCAGATTTCGATCTCAAGCTCCAGCTCGACGTTGAACTGCTTCAGGACCTTTTCTTTTACGACGTCAATCAGCCGGAGAACATCCTGGCTTGTGCACCCCTTTTGCGCTATGAAAAAGTTGGCGTGCTTTTCACTGACGATTGCCCCGCCTATTTGCAGTCCCTTTAGTCCCGTGCGGTCAATCATAGCCCCCGCCGAGAGCCCCCTCGGGTTTTTGAATACACAGCCCGAATTGACTGTGTTAAGGGGCTGGTTATTTTTCTTATAGACCCAGTTTTCCTTAATCGTTTTTGTAATCTGGTCCGGGTCGCCCTCGGCCATATTTATTTTCGCTTCGAGGATGAATTTCGCCGTGATATTTGTCTGGCGATAATCGAACTGCAAATCGGGTTTTTTCTTTTCGGAAACTTTACCGTCTTTGTCCATCAGCGTAACGCTTTCGACGACGGTTCCGATGTCTCCGAAGTTTCCGCCCGAGTTCATCCGCACCGCTCCGCCTATCGAGCCGGGAATGCCCGTCAGCGGTTCGAGGCCCGAAAGGCCTTTTTTGGCGCATGTCAGGATTAGCCGGCTAAGCTCGACGCCCGCGCCCGCGATAACCTGTTCTTTGACAAAATTAATCTGCGAGAATTTCTCGCCCTTGAGCTGGATTACCGCCCCGCGAACACCCTGGTCGCTGACGAGCAGGTTCGAGCCGTATCCCAGGACGTAAATCGGCACCTTATTTTCATTGCATCGCTTGACTACCTGGGCAAGCTGCTCAGTATCCTCCGGCCGTATAAAATAATCCGCCGGTCCGCCCAGCCCATACCACGTCTCTTTTGCCATGGGATGCTTTGTTTCAACTATTTTTTCGAAGCCACTGAATATAGCCATCGCTCACCTTCCAAACGTCGCCGGCGCCCATGGTAACGACCACGTCGCCCGCGGACACATGTTTGGTTAAATAATCGCAGATTGCATCGAAGCCGTCAATAAACAAAGCTTGACTTCCTTTTGCCCGGATTTTATCGACGAGGACCTGGGCGTTCACCTCTTTTCGTGATTGCTGCGAGTCGCGGACGAAATAAATCTCCGGCACAATGGTAATATCGGCAAGTTTGAAGCTTTCGGCGAAGTCGGCAAGCAAAAATCGCGTCCGGCTGTATTGATGGGGCTGAAAAACACACCACAATCGCTTGGGCTGGTAATGCTCCTTAATCGCCTTCAGCGACGCTCGAATCTCGGTAGGGTGGTGTGCGTAATCGTCGAGAATGATTACGCCGTTGATTTCCGCTTTTAGCATCAGCCGGCGGTAAACGCCTGTGAAGCCGGGCAATAATCGTAAAATGTCTTTTGCTGCGATACCGGCGTTTGCGGCAGCGGCGATTACCGCAAGAGCGTTGGCGACGTTATGTCTGCCCGGCACGTTTATATGGGTTGAGCCGAGCAGTTCCTTATTGTGATAAACGTCGAATGAGTAAAGGCCGTCTTTTTCGACGATATTGTCAGCGTAAAAATTATTTTCCTTGCCGAAACCAAAAGTTTCGATTTTTCGGTTGTTTTCGAGCAGTCGCGGGTCGGCGATTATTTTGGCGGTGTTTTTGTCTTCGCCGTTTACTATGATTACGCCCGAATTTTTTGTGCCAAGCGCGAAATCGCGGAACGCCTCGACGATTTCGGCTTCGTCTTTGTAGTAGTCGAGGTGGTCGGCTTCGATATTGAGTATGACGGCGATTTGGGGTTTCAGGTTCAGGAAGCTGCGGTCGTATTCGCACGCCTCGGCGACGAAATGGTGGCCGCTGCCGACGCCCGATGAGCCGGCGAGTTGGGTAACGACTGCCCCGACGACGAAATTCGGCGATAAATCCGCCTGTTTGAATAGATATGCGAGCCAGCCGCTGGTTGTGCTTTTGCCGTGAGTGCCCGATATGGCGATACCATGATAAAACCCGAACACCTTGCCCAGCATCTCGGCGTATTTATAGACGCGGATGCCTTCCCGGCGGGCGAGTTTCAATTCGGGGTTTTCCTCTTTTATCGCGGCTGAGATTACAACCGCGTCCGCCTGCGGGTTAAGGTTGTGCTCTTTGTGGCCTATTTTTATGTCCGCGTCGGATTGACTCAGGTGGTCGATTGTTTCGCCGGGGTTCTGGTCGGAGCCAGTAACGATTGCCTTATGCTTCAAAAGGAGCATCGCCAGGCCGCTCATGCCGATACCGCCGACGCCTATGAAATGAAACCGTTTGCCCGCAAGTCCGTTAAATCCGTTCGTAACCACTTCCAATCCTCGGCCGGTTTTCGTCGCCGGCTGTTGTATCCTTACATTCGTCTTTAGCATATTTCATCCTTGATTATCAACGTTGCTATCATCACCTATGAAAGCACAGATTTTATCGCGCAAGGCAGAGCAAAGGAAGAAAAAATTTAGTTAGTCGTTGGTCTTTAGTCGTTAGTCCCGCCTACGGCTGGTGGACCACACCTACGGCGGGTAAAATTTAGTATGTCGTTATTTGGATGCCGCCGAAGATTCTGAGGGGACTTCAAAAAAACATACAAAGTAAAAATTAGTCGGATTTCAATTCATGCTGGATATCATAGTCATAATTTCCAGCTTCCATAGAACTAATGATTGCCTGCACTGTTTCCGTGTATACAATGCATCCTGCTTGAGTTTCTACCTTATCTGTGTTTTGCTTTAGTTGAGGCATTAATTCTTCATATTTGGCCTTGTTGACAAAACGCAAACCGAGCAAGGCATAAAGCTTACCCGCTGGCGAGCCTTTTGAATAAAGCTCTTCTAATGCGGCAGAAGCATCATCTCGTTTCATTATTCTGTGAAGGGCAATCGCCTCATTAGGAATAACACCAGCAACTCCCACATGGCCAACGCGGAAACATTGCGACTTTTCAAGCAGCTTAACGGAATCTACGTTGTCAAAATGACCATAACCGGACATTTTCGGCGGATTCTGTTCAGAGTTACATCCGATAACTGGGAGCAGTATGATTATTTGCAATGCCAAGTGTTTCATTTTGTGCTCCCCTAATAACTATTTAGCGATTCCATCCTTAACAATATAAACCAAGGGTAATAAAAATATGTCCGGGTTTCAAGACCTTAAAGGCAAGATTTGTCCGCCCTCGCTGCGCGGGAAAGTAGATAGTTGAGCATTTGAGCAGTGGAAATCTGTGTTAATCAGTGTCTTAAAAACAGCGTAACTTTGCGTTAATCAGCGTCTAAATTTATTGTTTAGGCGGGTCAGGGACATATTCGAGCAAATCGCCGGGCGAGCAATTCAATGCCTTGCAGATTGAGTTGAGTGTGGAAAATCGAATCGCACGCGCCTTGTTGGTCTTCATGACCGACAGGTTATTCAGGGCGATGCCGGTCGCGTCGGCAAGCTCGGTTAGTTTCATCCGCTTGTCAAGAAGAACGTAATCGAGTCGAATATTAATCATCTATTGTCCTCCTTAAACCAGCGTTTTAGATTCTTCGATGACGGGAAGCAAACGATGCAGTATCATCCCGATGCCGATGAGAAGCAGAATTTGCGCCGAGGTTGTCACAAGCATCGGCTGCACTAATAGCATTGATAGTTCGGGACCTGTTGAATATCTTAAATTTGCAAAGAGGTAGTTGATGTTGTAGGCCATTAAGGCCAGGGTTTTGAGAAACAGAAAGACGGAGTAGATGTAACACAATTTGTCCGTTATTCTCAGGATAAGAGGCGGCTTTTTCATGGGGCGGAGTAAATAATCCAATAACCCACCGATGGCGAAGGCCAGCAATCCGGGAATCACAAAGTTATAGACAAGAGCCGAAATAACATAAATAAAAAAAACTTTCTGTTTTTGATCTCCTGCAATTATCTGTTTTCCTCCCATAGCGAAAAGCCAGACAAATCCGCCCAGAATCAAGACCCAGCCGAGGATGCGGGCAATAAGACTGTACGCCTGTAATAGCCGATGATGTTTTTCAATGAACTGCGTCATAAAATGCTCCTTTTTTTTATATTTAATTAACCTATCATCATAGATAATTACACGATAAGCGTGTATTTGTCAATGAAAAAAAGAAGATTTTTTGTGTTTTTTTGCAGGGTTTGTATAAGTCAAGGGCAGGAAAGTGGTTACGTTACCACTGTGCCTCGTCCCCGCTTTTTCTTTCAGAAAAAAGCTGCGGTGATTCCGCCCAATTACCATTGAGCTTCACCCCCGTAAATTTTCCTTCGGAAAAACGACATGGGGGCTGCGCACATTTACTTGGGCTTCGCCCCTGCTTTTTCTTTCAGAAAAAAAGCTGCGGGGGCTGCGCACGATGGTGATAAATCACCATTGTGCTTCGTAGAATGGGCCGATGTAGCCCTCTTTTTTCGGTTCGGGGCGGTTCTTGAGAATGGCCTCGGCAATCGCGACATCTGCAGGGTATGTAACCTTGATGTTCGAGGAATCGGTCTCGACAATCGAGACCTTATGGCCAAGCGCTTCGACTAACTGCGAATCATCAGTGATTTTTTCGATGTCTGCCTTGTTTATTTTTTCGCGGGACTGTTTCAACAGCTTTACCTCGAAGACCTGAGGCGTCTGCGCTTCGTAAAGACCTTTTCGGTCAACGTTTTTTATAATGAGGCCATCTTTGACTTCCTTGAGGGTGGCAGTAACGGGACAGGCGAGAATCGCGGCGCCGGTTTTGGCGGCGGCTTTGATTACATCTTCAACCCATTTGGCGGTTACGCAGCATCGTGCGGCGTCGTGAATCGCGACAAGCTCGATATCATCTTTTAATAATTGAATCGCTTTGTTGACGGTTTCGAAACGAGTTACGCCGCCGATGAGGAGCTTGACGTTGAAAAGCGAGAGGTTGGCGCCATAGCGGATTTCCACAATTTCCTGGTCTTCCTGCGGGATAGCGAGCAGGATTTGCTTGACGTCTTCGCGGTTCGAGAACAGCTCGACGCTTCGCAGGAAGGCGGCCCGACCGCCGATATCGACGAATTGTTTATGTCGTTTACCGCCGAATCGCTTTCCGGGGCCGGCCGCACAAATTATCGCCGCAACATTAGGCATAATGTCAACTCTCCATAAAATCAACCAAAAGCATAAGCAAACGCACGTGATTGTCAACAACTACTGTTCAGGCAATCAGGTAATCAGGCAAACAGGTAATCAGACAAACAGGTAATCAGGTAAACAGGCAAACGGGGGAGGGGGGTATCAGTCGCCTGTGGGCAAACTGGCGAGATTTTTCTTAACCTGCTCCGCGGGAAAACTATTGGGGTACATACGCAGAAATTCCTTCAGTGTCGCCCTGGCGTCCGCGAGATATTTCTTTTTTTGTTCGGCGTTTGCGGCGTCCTGCTGCTGCCAGAAGTGGATTTTGAGCAGGGACAGTTCATAGAGCGCCTCCATGCCGCCGTCGGTGCGGTAATGCTGCGTGTACAGTTCCGCGAGTTTTTCGGCGAGGAGCTGTTCATCGGGGATGAGTTTAATCTGTGCGAGCAGGACGTCATCACGCAGGGGGTCGTTTTTGCCCATTTCGGAGAGCAGTTCATCGAGCTGGTTTGCGTAGTCCGGGCTGTTGGGGTTCAGCGTGACAAATCTTGCCAGCCGTTTTACGGAATCCGGTTTGGCGGTGTAGTTAGCCGGGCTGATAAGGGTGCGCAACTGGCTGAGTTTTCGCTGCAATTCCATTAGTTTCGATACGGTCATCGCCGAATCGAGAGGCGGGCGGAACAGGCTGAATATCGAATCTTCGGCGGGCTGGTCGCCGGCAAGAAGTTTCAGACGTGTTTCGAGCAGTTTGGAATCCTCGGCAATGATGGCCAGCGCCTCGTCGAACCTTCCCTGGCCCGCCCATTGCATCGCGATTCGCCAGCGTGCTTCGAGCGATTCGGGACTATCGGCAAAGCCGGTGTATAACTGGAACCACACGGCACGTGAACGGTCGAATGGGTAATCGCTGTAGAAATGAAGCGTTTCTTTTTCGTCCAGCAGACGATAATCGGGACTGTATTCGGTCAACAGGGCTTTGTAGTATAGGGCGATTGGCATCCGTTTGCTTTTGGGTCGGCGGTTAATAAACAAGTCGTATTGCCCAAGCAGCCATTCTCTTTTTTCCTGGTATCTCAATTCCTGCGGGACGACAAACCACGTCGGCCAACGGTCGTGAACGAGCTGCGCCTGGATTTCGTCCTTTAATTCTTTGCGTAAAGCTATCGGCTCAGTGGGGTAGAAAAAGCCGCCCAGGTATTTTGCGACGGCGGGATTTTTTATGGCCCGGTCGATTGCCTTGGTAATACTGTGGTCGTGAAATTCCGCCACCTGCTCCGGGTTGTTGCGGGCGATATAAAGCTGATAATCCAGCTCATCAAACCCTATCCATAATCCGAAGGTTATTATTGCAAGAACAAGCAGAATTGTGGTGGCTGACCAAATCAGCCCCGGCCTGTACCGGCTGAAATGCCCGATGCCGAGCACAGCGCCCGCTACGCCAAGCCCAATCAGCCAGGCGCCAATCCAGGGGGTGAATGAAAATCCCCATTTAATCGGCTCGACGTTTCTGGCTCCGCCGAAAATGCCCCAGTATATAAGCTGCGGCAGCATACACAATGCAATCGAGGTGATGCGTGAACGAAACCGCAGAGGCCGACAGGCAACCGCGATACAGCTTATCAGCAAGCTGACGGCAAAAGCGGGCAAATCAGAGAGGAAAAGCACGGCCAGAATCATAGGCAAACTGTAACTGAAACTGAGAAGCTGGGCTGTGAGGATAGGTGCGATTGTCATTACCGCCATCAGCAGGGCGAGGACGAGTATTTGCCAGGGGTATTCAAAGATGCTTACGCCTGTCAGAAGGAATCGGCCTATCTGCCAGGACGCAGGCGTCGTTGCCGAGTCGGGGTTGAATGCCCAAGGTGAGCCGGTCAATATCTTTGACCAGAACAGACAGGTTACGGCAAAGACGGTTGTCGTCAGCAGCCAGAAACCGAGTACGTTGGTATGGCTGTAATGCAGCGTCGGCCCGGCAGTCAGAAACGACTTGCTGGTCGCTATCGGCGCCTTGTCATTGCCATTACTATTAACGTTGCTCTCCGGCATATACCTTTCTCAAAAACATATTAAGTCCCCCCGTTGGCTGAAGGGGTATTAGACCACTTTCTTGCATATTTGTAAAGCGGCACTAACAAATCACAGGAATAAAAACGCTCGACAAGGTTAAATTATTGTCTTAAACCCGCATTTTTCGAGATGTGGGGTAAATAGGTGGTATGGGTAAGTAGATTGCAGCGAACAATAGTAAAAATAGGTGGTTGTCCGTCGGTATAATCTGCTCAAGAAACCTTCAGGATAGTTTCGATACGGTTTAGCTCTTCATCTTCGAACTGGAGGTTATCGAGGGCGGCGACGTTTTGTTCGAGCTGCTTAACCTTGCTTGCGCCGATGAGGACCGTGGTTATCCTTTTGTCCCGCAATATCCAGGCAAGGGCCATCTGTGCGAGCGATTGCCCCCGTTGTTTTGCCAGGTCGTTGAGTGCGCTGATTTTTTTGACGACGGCTTCGGTAATCTGTTCGCGTTTGAGGAAGCCGTGAGGTTTTGCCGCCCGGCTGTCTTTGGGGATACCCTTTAGGTACTTGTCGGTCAATAATCCCTGTGCCAGAGGCGAGAAGCAGATGCATCCGATGCCTTCTTTTTCGAGGACATCGAGCAAGCCATCTTCAACCCAGCGGTCGAACATCGAATACCTCGGCTGATGAATCAGGCAGGGCGTGCCGAACTGGCGCAGGATTTTTGCGGCTTGTTCGGTTTGCTGGGGCTTGTAATTCGAAACGCCTGCGTAAATGGCCTTACCCTGTTTGACGGCGGTATCGAGCGCGGACAATGTTTCATCAAGAGGCGTATTTGGGTCGAACCTGTGCGAATAAAAGATGTCAACGTAATCGAGGCCGAGGCGTTTGAGTGACTGGTCCAAGCTGGCGAGGAGGTATTTTCTTGTGCCCCATTCACCATAAGGACCGGGCCACATCAGGTAGCCGGCCTTGGTTGAGATAATCAGCTCATCGCGGTATGCCTTCAAATCCTGTTTGAGCATTTTGCCGAAATTTTTCTCTGCTGAGCCGGGCGGGGGGCCATAGTTGTTGGCGAGGTCGAAGTGGGTTATGCCGAGGTCGAATGCCCGGCGGACGATTGCCCGGCCGGTTTCAAAATCATCAACGTCGCCGAAGTTATGCCACAGACCCAGTGAAACCGCGGGCAGTAGTAAGCCGCTTTGCCCGCAGCGATTGTATTTCATTTTTTCGTATCTAATCTTGGCCGGTTTGTATTTCACTTTATGACTCCTTACTTTATTTTATTTATAAAAAGGATAACGGGAGTTGCCGCCTGCGTCAAAGCAAAACCTTTTGTACTTGTTAGGCGTAGTTGACTAAAGAATTGCTTGCAAGAGATGGAAAATTTCTGTAGATTTATTGCTGTTGGCGGTGTAGCTCAGTTGGTTAGAGCATGGGATTCATAAGCCCAGGGTCGTCGGTTCGAATCCGACCGCCGCTATTGCCTTTCACGGGAGTTACTCCTTAAACAATATCTACGTCCGATAAGTGTTATCATTATGTTTATAAACCAGTTTTTACGGCATTAAAATCAACTACCTTCTAACGTCAGCCCTGTAGAACGCCGAACCAAGATAGAGACAGGGGCTCTTTAGACGCCCGGTATGAAAACTTAATACAATGTTTATAAGGAGTCGGATATGAATAAGGATAATCTGATATGGGTTGTGGAATACCTGATAGGTATTGGTTTTCTGGTAGCTGTGCTGCCTTTTGTTGTTCATCCGCAGCCGGGCTGGAGTCCCGCACATGGCTGGGCATATTTGCTTTTCATTGCCTGCGCCGGCATTACTCTTATTAGTTCCGCAAGCGGGACGAGACAGCGTGTAGGATTGTCCAAACGAATCAAGGAACTTGAGAGGAAGCTCGATGAGAAGTCCACTCAAAACCGGACACAGAATACGAGCGGGCCGCAATTTGTCAGCAAGGAGCATCTCGTCGGCTCGATAAATTGATACTTGATTCAGTCGCACTAAGGTTTATGACAGTCGGCAGCATTCCTGCCGACTGTTTTTTTATTGACCACCCGCTGATTTCCGCTATACTCTTCCCCGGCAGATATTTGATTTTTGCGTTTTAATTTTTGATTTATTTCTGCCCCCATCGTCCAGTGGCCTAGGATATCAGGTTCTCATCCTGGAGACAGGGGTTCGACTCCCCTTGGGGGTATTTTTCCCGACTATTGTCGGGAAAAATAGAGCCCTCCGCGTCTTGCTGTCACAAGACAGCAGCGGGGGCGGTCAACTGTTCTACTGTTCAACTTTTAATTTATGATTGAATCAGCTTTTAATCCCATCATACAGCCAGATATTGACGAGCAGTATATGCGTATCGCTATAGCGCAGGCGCAAATCGCTGAGGAGAATGGCGATGTGCCTATTGGGGCGGTGATTGTTCATAACAACACCATAATTGCCAAGGCATACAATCAGCGGGAACAGTTGCAGGACCCGACTGCCCACGCAGAAATCATCGCGCTTACCCAGGCGGCAACGGCTTTGGAAAACTGGCATTTGAATGATTGCACGATTTATGTTACCTTGGAGCCGTGCTGTATGTGCGCCGGGGCTTTGGTGTTGGCCCGCATCGACCGATTAGTATATGGCTGCGACGACCTGAAGACGGGCGCGGTGAAAAGCTTGTATAATATCGTTCAGGATGAACGCCTGAATCACCGTGTCGAGGTAACAAACGGCGTATTAGCCGATGAGTGCGTCGCGTTGCTGACAGAGTTCTTTAAAAAACGAAGGCCCGAAGGGCCGAAATCAGAAATCGAAAATCAGAAATCATAAATTATTGGAGAGGTGTCCGAGTGGCTGAAGGAGCACGCTTGGAAAGCGTGTGTGCGGCTTGCCGTACCCCGGGTTCGAATCCCGGCCTCTCCGTTAGTTTTTATAAATAACGTAACTGCTTTAATATAAAGAAGTTACAAGCCGCAATGGTAGAGAATCCAACCTCTTTACCAATTTTCTGTATTGCTTTTTTTAACTCTTTGATTTAACGAAAGTTAAGGAATACTTTCAACACACTTATAGCCTGAATGTCCTACGATTGTCCTATTTTCGGTCTTGTTGCTGTTAAAAGTTGAACCGTTCATTGTGGCTTTCCTAAATACTTAGATAATATGAATTAAAAAGAAAAAATAAATAATAACCGTTGACGGCTGCCCTCATAGCAACGTCGGATAAATTTTTATACTACTACAGGACAGCCATAAATGAGCGTGTGCCTCCCTTCGTTTATATCACTAACCACACGCCGCCAATGCGGCCAAAACCCTGCTGCGCATTTTAGTGATAGCGGTACACTTTGACTTTCTGAATGCTGTAACCGCCGGGCGGAAATCGCCAACCTCTGCCGGAAATAATCTCGTCACCGTTAAGCCGTCTGCCCGGAATCCATTTGCCGTCAACAAATGTCCCCTCTTCGACGGTTGCAAGCCCAACAATATCAGGGCCGGGCGTAATCGTGGAAAATGTAACCATCAGACCTTTGCCGACCGCAAGAAATTCATCCGGCCCGGTCGAAATTACAATCCCCGCGGCAACAGGGCCTTCCGTCGGCCCGCTCCCCCATCGTCTCAGTATCCTTAGTTCGAGCGCATAGCCGCCCAACTGCACTTTCTCAACATAGTTAGTATCATCAATCGCAACACCCGTGATTGTCCCTTTGCTCTGGCCTTGCAGAATAAACGGGGCAAGCTTAGACAGGACGCTATAGCATTTGGCCAGTTCACTGTTTGGTTCCGCTATTCTTTCGATGCCGAAGGGCGAGAAGCCCAGCAAATTGTGCTGGCCTAAAGCATAAAATATGTTAATTACGCCATCTTTGTCACCGCGGGTCTCAGGTATGAACAGGGGATTGCCAAGCCTGCTGAATTTTTCGCAGCGTTCCTTGAAGTCTGGCACATAAAGGTCCGGACAAAGCATATCAATATGCGGTGCAGCGGCTTTCCAGATATCCATAACTTCCGACAGCGGGCCGCCGCTTGGAAATTCGCCGGGCTGAGGACATCCTTCCTGGTCAAGCCATGCGTTTACGTACATCGGAATCGGATATTCAGCCTTGCCTGCTTCGGCTACCTTCTCGATATATTTGGCGTATTGCCACGCCATAAAAATTTCATCTGTAAATGACGAACGATTCCGCCAGTCCTTCTCGTGCGGTTTATTTGCGCCGAAAACCTCTTCCCATGTTCCTGAAGTTTTAAATCCGCCAGTCTCCCATGCATTATGAATCTCAGGCAAAAGCGTATCTTTGTGCTTTTGGAGATAATCCATAAGCTCTTTGGGCACGGGCTTTGAATATGCCTCATTCGCGGGTTTACTCCTGTCGCGTGAATCGCCGAGAACGCCCGATTCATTTTCCACCTGCATCATTATCACCGTGTGCTGCTGGCCATCGACCTCCTTGATATGCCGCATCAATGCCGCAAACGCCTTGGCGTCGGCATCTCTGGAGGCATCGCTGAACGTGGAGAGGATTTCGAGGGCGTTGCCATCCGCGTTCCGGGCACGCGGGAAACGGGTACAATCGGTTTTGACCCAGACGGGTACATAAGTTGATACGCCGTTTTTCCAGCTTCCGAACCAGAGCAACACAAGACGCAGATTATAGTGTCTCGCGTCTTTTATCAGGTCATCCACGAGTGAAAAATCAAATTTGCCTTCTTGTGGCTCTATCAAATCCCATGAAACCACGGCCAGAACCGTATTGAGGTTCGCCTCAGCGAGTTTCGGCCATATCGGCTTCATATATTCAGTGCTGGATGAGCTGGAATTGTGCAGCTCGCCGGCAAGCATAAGAAACGGCTTGCCGTCCACCATAAGCTGAGTAGCGGCGCCCTGCTTGCTGAGATGAGGTATGGTATCGTCTTTGTCAGCGCCGAGGGCCGGCGCAGATAACATACCCGTAAGAACTAAAACTGCGATTATAACGAGGGTAAAATAATTTGCTTTCAGCATAAAATCTCTCCTGACGTTTTGGGCAATCCTATTTTTTGTCCCTATTAAAAATCCCAACCTTGTTTATTTACAAGGACTTATGTAGAATCCCGCAATTTCATTTAGATTGGATTTTACAGAAATTTTCAGGAAGAATCAATGTCTAAATTAATCGCAAAACTTATCTTCGGCCTTACAGGTAAAGTCTGCGCATATCATAAATACTTGAGATCTTGCGACTCAAACCTGCCAAAAAACATTTCTACAACCGGTACACTTAAAGTGAATTTCCCACCCAAAAGGGATGTTAACCGATATGAGCTTTGTAAGTTAAGATATGCCGTGTATCTCAATAACCATGTGTGAACCAGTATTGATGAGTCACATTCGAAAGGAGCCGTAAATGTGTAATTCATGCGGATGCAGGTCGGGAATGAAAAAGAGCATCAAAAAGGTCAAAAAGAGCAAGGCAAAAGGCAAGAAAAAATAATTCCTGATTCTGATAGGCAACTGAATATTCCCGGTTTTTAAAACCGGGAATGAAATTCGTATTTGCCTGAGCCTACGGTATATATCATCCTGTCGCCCTGGAACCGTACAAATTTTACGCCGGGACTATTCTGGGCGGGAACACCGCTTTCGATCACTTTGGTTTGCGGTCTCGCCGGAACAAAGATGGTAGCGGTGGTATTTGCCGGAATAGTAACGTTCAGTATAAATCTGTCGTTATCCCGTTTCCACTCCGAGGTAATTTCTCCTCTAATTGAGTTGTAGCTGCCCTTTACCCATTGGATATCCCCTACCGGTTGGGGACGAATGATGATTTTTTTGAAGCCTGGCCCCGCGGTGTCGATACCGATGCCCGCCAGATCATTGTAGAACCACTCCATAATTTGTCCAAGCATAAAATGATTCTGCGAAGAGCCGCGTGCGGCATTCCATGCCTCGGTTAAACTGGTTGCACCCTTTTTCAACTGATAGCCATAGCCGGGTTTATCGGATTGATTGTTCATTGCGAAAATCAAGTCACTTTTGCCGTTTTCCGCCAGGGCAAGTAGAACATAGCGATAGCCGACGTCGCCTGCGGTATTTGCGTTGCCGTGATTTTGCACATTCTCAACAAGGGCCTTAAAAACATTATCGCGGTTTTCCGGGGCAACTATATTCATAACAAGCGGAATGGCATTAGCGGCCTGGGAGCCGGCGGCATACCGCTTCGTGTTCGGGTCATAAAACTTATTGTTGAAGGCGTCACAAATCTGGTCGGCTAATATCCGCAATTGTTTTGCGTCGTCGGTTTTACCAAGCAGTTCGGCAGTCTGCGCCATTACCCAGGTATCATAGTAATAAAAAGCCGTCGCCGTCAACGCAACCGGCGTCAACTGTGCGATTCCGGGAGAGCGAGGCCCCAGGTCATACCAGTCACCAAGACCGTAAGAAACAATGTGGTTGTCGGCCCGGCTGGTCAGGTAGCTGAGATATCGCTTCATATTGTCATAATGACGGCTGAGCAATCCCGAATCGCCCGTCCAGAGATACTGCTGCCAGGGGACAATGATGTAGGCGCTGCCCCATTCCGGTGAATCACGAAAGCCATCATTCATGATAGTGTATTCTGGAGCAGTATCCGGTATGAGGCCATTTTCCAGCTGCGCGTCAGCCATATCGTTCATCATTTTGGTAAACAGTCGTGTTAAATCGAACTCATATCGAAGCGAAGGCCCGTTAAGATGAAGCTGCTCAAGCCAGCCGAGACGTTCACGGTGCGGGCAGTCGGTTATAACGCTCATCATATTACTGCGCTGCGCCCAACGAATAAGTGTGTGAATGCGATTGAACAAGTCATTGGAACAGGAGAACTCACCAACCGCGGGAGAGGCCGAATGGACCACAACACCCTCAAGTGACTTAACAACCGGCATTTCGCAGTTGGTGTCGGCTGGTGTGCAAACAATCTGGAGATAGCGACAACCGTGATAGAAAAATTTAGGAAACCATGTCTGAGAGCCGCTGCCGTCAAGGGTGTATTGCCAGTAAGCCGGGGCGCCCACTGGAGCGCAGGAAACGCGATCAACGGAACCATTCTTCGTTAGCAATTCGGCGGGAATAATTTTTACAATTGAACCCACCCTCCCCGTTACTGTTAGACGAGGAATAATAGACGCGTTTTGACCGAGGTCGTAAACGGTAGTATCCGGCTTGATATGTGTAGTACTGACCGGCTTTAATATATCAAATGCGCGAATAGGTGGTGCGGCTGAGCTCAAGCCCCTGAGTTGTCCGCCCGGCCCATCAAAAATTTTAGCAGGTGCCCAATCGGCGTCATTGAAATCCGGACAGTTCCAGCCCTTGTATTCGAGACGGGCATCGTAATCCTCGCCGCCATAGATGCTGGAGAATGTAATCGGCCCTGACCTGACTCGCCAGTTATCGTCGGTGCAAACGGTTTGTATTAAACCATCATCGTATTCCAGACGAACTTGGCAAATGGCCTTGAGTGGCCCAAATGAGCCGGTGAATTTGGTATAGCGTCCACGTTTGACGTTGTACATTCCATTTCCAAGAAGCAATCCTATGGAGTTATGACCGGGACGGACAAAAGCCGTGACATCAATAGTGTCATAGAGGCAGGTTTTGTTATATTTTGTCCAGCCGGGCGAAAGAAGGTCGTCCCTGACTTTTCTGCCATTTAGTGACATTTCGTATTGGCCGAGGCCGCAGACGAACGCAATGGCACGTTTAAGCTTCGGCTTAACTGAAAATTCCCGGCGAAGCAACAGCGTTTGACTATTTGTATCGGCACCTATCCAGCGAGCATGCCAGTCATCTTCCTTGAGCAGACCCATTGTCCATGATGCCGGTTTGCTCCATGCGGATGGTTTGTTATCCTTGTCCCAGACACGGACTTTCCAAAAAACCCGCTGCGATGATTTCAGAGGTTCGCCGTTATATAGAATCTGGATCGTTTCATCGCTATTAAGCACGCCGCTATCCCATAAATCACCTGTGTCCCCTACCAATAACTCAGGGGAAGATGCGGCAAGGATTTGAAAGGCAGTTTGAAACTGGCCTCGCGTATCACTTTGAACACTCCATGATAATCGCGGCTGTGCAATGTCCACGCCGAGCGGATTTTGCATCCATTCGCAGCGAAGGTCAGCAGGCTTTATTTTCCTGCCGGAAACACTGCCGGCACAACCAAAACCGGACAGGTACAGTAAGCCGAACAAAGTTAGCGAAAATAATGTCCTTTTCATAACTGCCAAGGCACCTTGTTATTTAAGTATACGGCTGAGCGTTGAATCGTCAATAGCCGTCTTTGGCTCAGTCAATATACCGCAGCAAGATATGCAATAACTGCCGGGCATTAGACACAAACAAAAGGTCTATAGAGATAACCAAATAACAGCGATGTTCGTATTCCCAGATAACTTGAAAGATCCTAACTGGCCTAAGCTATTGTATGAAAGGCTCCAGCAAGAAAAAAACGACTGTATAGCATATGCTATCGCTTTATATAGACCTATGAAGTCATCGGATATATAAAATGTTGACGTTTTCTTGGAATTTTTTAAGTCTTTGATATTACAAATCTTATGAACTTGCGGTTTTTGAGATTTTACACGCTATTTAACCTTGGGGTTGTAGGTTGGTTGTACGGATTTCCATTTCGAATCATTGCCGCAAGATCATCAGAATTTCAGCGATTGCGGGTGAAAGAAGATTTTGATATTATCTGTGGTATTGGAAGGCTTGGTTGCGTAGCCAAGCGTTTAGTCAGTTTAATGAATCCTTTGCTTAACAAGTCGCCGGAGCCAACCGCCGGTTGGCGCTGTCAGTTTCGCTGTCGCGGTTGGCGTCGCGAGTCGGCGGTGGCTCAGCTTTCTACGTTAGGCCGAATCGCAGACGCTATGAAAACAATAACACTTATCCTTCTCTATATCACACTGACCACAGCCGCTGCTTGGGCTAAAGATTACCACTTGGTGACGACACAGCTTCGTGGTGCGCCAGCTTCAGGCACGCCAGCCGAGTTTCCCGTAGTTTACGTTCTTCTGGCACCAGATATATCTGGACAGCTTAATCCGATGGTTTACAAAATATTTGATTCAAAAGATATGGAGCTGGATATTGGCGTTTTGATACGATCTGGCATCATTGCCCCAGGAAGTGTTTTGCATTTTGACCCAAAGCCGGATTTAGAACGACCGACAGACGCACAGATTCAGTCACTCAAAGACTATTGCAAAAAGCTAGGCATTACTTTAGTCGTCGGCCAGACGACCGTTGCTGTGGACAGTTCGCCGAAGCCGGAGCTAACCGTCAAATCGTTTAGTTTTATTGGATCAGACACAACGCTCAAGCAAGTATTTGACAAGATTGGTTCGCCAGGGATGCCGATTACATCTCTGCTGATTGCTTGGTATCCGTATCGTTTGAGTGACGGGACAGATGTGCAGATTGTCGTCTCAACCTCCGATTCTAGTATCCTGAACGTCGTCCATCAGGACGCCAAGGGACATTTGATTGAGATGCTTTACAGTAAGAAAAAAAATGACCATGTGGCCTAACAATTCGCCGGAGCCAACCTCCGTTGGCGCTTGCAGTTCCGTTGTCGCGGTTCACGGTTGTTGTTCCGGCGTGGCTCAGCTTTCTTCGTTAGGCGGCTTAAACTCATGATCGCGCCATTGGCAAAATTCATTGATTGGTCAGCTCTTCAGTTGGCATACGTCGTTGCTCCGCTAAGACACGCGCCCAGGCCAAAATGGAAACTGGAGGAGGCCCTCGAATTTCTGAATGGGCCGGACTTCATCCCAGCCGCAAGCGATTCGGCGCGGATTGAATTTGATGGGCCGCGGCATTTCACATTTCCCACGCCGCGACCCTGCGAGTTCATGGAGAACAATGTCGTTCACGGTCGTCTATACCGTTGCGCCCAGCGCTGGCAGGAACGACCAGTCATCATTCT
>JBEKHA010000009.1:0-128518 GCA_050012515.1 Sedimentisphaerales bacterium
GCAATGTTATCGGCTCTAACACCACGCTTTATAAAGGCCAGATCTGGAAATTCACGACCCATGACGGCAGGGCCTACAATCCAAATCCGTATAACGGACGGGTTGGCTTAACCGAACCGTTGGCATTAAAGTGGACGCCAGGCGACTTTACAAACACCCAGATGGTATTTGTTGGCACGGACAGCGCGACTATCTACAGCGCCACCAGCAGCACTGCTAAAGCTTACAGAGCCCCAGTACTGCCCCGCACCACAAGCTCATATTCACTTACGGGCTTAGGGACCGGCTGGTATCCAACTACTTTAACGCCGGGGACAATCTACTTCTGGAAGGTAACGGAAGTTAACGGCACAACGAAATGGGGATCAACCGGACTCAGCGGCGTCACTACGCCTATAATTTGGAGCTTTACTCCTGCGGCGTACATCAACATCGATGACTTTGAAGATTACAACTCCACGGCTGATTTAGCAGCCAACTGGTCAATGGGTTATTCCGTCACGTGCACCGACCCCATCCTGGGCACATACACAGTAACCCCGGCTGGTACTATGACCTTTGTACTCGATTCCCTTGGGAAACATGGCAGTTACTACTATAACCCGCAACCATACTCAGAGGTCTCACGCTTTTACACCGGCGGCTCGATATTCACAGGCAACACCAACGTGCTTTCTGAGCAGCCCTCGGAATTAAGAGCAGATTATATCGGGTCCGCGACTAACGCGGTTGACCCGACTTACAACGTAATGTATGTAGCTCTCGAAGATACGGCTGGCAATGTCGGCGTGTACCTCAATAACCCCACCGCCCAACTGGCGACCGCCTGGACACAATGGCATATCTCACTCAAGAATATCAACTCAGCGGGTCAGCCAAATCCGGTTAACCTTGCGGCAGTGAGTGCTTTCCACCTCGGCTTTGGCGGGTCAGGCCGTTGTCTCCCCGCCAGTTCTTTGGGCCCCGGCAACGACGGCAACGTGATGTTTGACAATATACAGCTGCTTCGGGGATGCGATTGGCCCGATGCCGTGAGCGCGGACTTTACCGGTGATTGCTATGTGGACCTCGACGACCTGATAGTAATGGCGCAAGAGTGGCTCAATTATAATCCACCATGTTCTTCTCCACCATGTCCGGTGCTACCTCTACCTCCCTTGAAAGCAGACCTTAATCATGATTATATTGTGGATTTCAAGGATTTTGCAATCCTCGGGCAGGAGTGGAGGGTTGAAATACTCTGGCCTTAAGACAGCCAGCATAAATGCCTTTTGGATTTTCTGTGACTAGCGCAACAGCTCTCGGATATTGCCGGCGATACGAGGAGTTTCATACCAAATAAAAAAGCCGGAGTTACTCACTCCGGCTATTGTAAGACAGTGGTAAAATATTACACAGTTATTTAGATTTCCGCTGCCCTACAGAAACCAAAACCTTAATTGGAAGAAAAGAACTATTAACTTTTCACCATTCATTATACACCTTTATGTCGGTTTATTGCAATAGGTTACAGCAAGTTTTTTTAATAAAGTTACATATCCTAAGTGCTTGCCGGCAAAGGCGTTATGATTGCCGGCTTTACGCCGCGCAAAAAACGTCGATTTTTGCCTTAAATTTGCGATTCTATAAGCCGGCTTCAGCAGTTTTGTTGTAATTATCGAACGTCAGCATTGAGGCGGCGATTTGGGCGACGGCGCTGCCTGCTTTTTTGGAGGTCAACGGCCCGACGAGCGCAAGCAGGTCGGAATTGGTTTGGGTCAGCAGGGTTTTGTCTTCGAGCAGGTTTCGAATTGTTTCGATAATCGGCTCAATCGAACGGAAATAAGGCATATACTCCGGCACAAGCTCGCGGCCTGCGAGGATATTGACGAGCGAGAGGTATTTTGTTGTCACCAGCCATCGGCCGACGATATGCCACAGTATCGGGCTGGTCTGATACATAATCGCCATCGGGCATCCGGCGGAAGCCACCTGTAAAGTTGCGCTGCCGCTTGCGACGAGAGCAAAATCGCTGTCTCTTGCCGTCTGATATACGGAGTCAATGGAGTAATCGGTTCGAAATCCCATCAGGCGGGTCGAGTCAAGTGCGCCCCTGGTTGCCTCATCGACAGCCACCGTCGTAAATTTGGCGTTGGGATATATTTTTCGCAGTGCAATCGCGATTCGCTGCATAGGTCGCCAAAGCGTTCCAACTTCGGCGGTTCTTGAGCCGGGGACAATCGCTATTTTAGTGTTGGCGGGATTGAACTTGCGGTAATCACGCTTAGCCCTGTTCAAATCAGACTGGGTCAGCTCGTCGAGCAGGGGGTTGCCGACGAATTCCGCGGGAACCCCCCGGCTTGCGAACCACTCCTGCTCGAAGGGTAAAAGACAGCATAGTTTGTCGCAGCATTTTCGCAGCTTGCGGATTCGCCAGGGAGCCCATGCCCAGAGCTGGGGTGCGACATAGAAAAGCGTTTTTATTTCTGATTTTTTGGCGGCCTTTGCGATATGAAAGTTGAAGGCGGGCGAATCGCAGACAATGACGAGATTCGGTTTATTTGTCGCTATGAATTTCGCCACTTGTTTTATAAGCCGGTAGTAGTGAGAGACGTGCGCAAAGGCGTTGTAAGTCATCGCTGCCCGGCCGACGGTGTCTTCGATTAGAGCGCAGCCGGCCTGTGCCATTTTGGGGCCGCCTATGCCGACAAATTCCAAATCCCGATTTGCCTGTCGCATAATGCGTATCAGGGCTGCGCAGTGTCTGTCGGCGCTGGGTTCGGCAGCGCTTATAAAAATCATCTGTTTCTTGCCCTGACCTGTCATAACCGCCTATACGGGCTGCACGCTGAAAACGTCAAATTGCGCTCCGAACTGGCGAAGATAGAAAAGCGAATACGCCCGTTTGAAAGCGATAAGGGGCAATAGAATCACAGTTCCTATATACGGTATCAGTAAAAGTATGCTCGCGCAGCAACAGCAGCAGCCAATCAGGCAAATGGCCAAAACGATAAATGCTATAACCAAACATATCACAATCTGAAACAGGATATACAGAAGCATTTGTGCTTTGTTGCCGCTAATGAGCGCCAGGCATTGTTTCCAGCCGGCGACGCTGCTTTCGGTATGAAGAGACATAATAGGCACGACAAAATCAGTGGTGAATTTGGCGATTAGGCCAACTAAAACCGCGACAACAACAGTAACAAAAATGGCCCCGGTCAGACCAATTATAGCCGCCGGATTAAAACCTGTTGCGCACATAACAAAACCTGCGAAGATAGAGGCCGCTACCGGAATTCCTATTACAAGGAATCCAATAAACCCGAGTACAATGCGGAACAGGAATAGTGAATTGCCGTGCCGGGCAAATTTGTTCCAGGGAACAGCGACTTCGGCCTTATTGCCCGCGACGCAGTGGACGAACATAAACTGTCCTCTGCTTCGCAGCCAGCAAAGAACAACCGCTATAATTATGATTATCGGCATGATTATCGCCGCCACTAATATTATGACGGCCAGATGAGCGATTACGTTGCTTTTGATAGTTTCCATTATCGGGCCGCCGTGGCCGTATTCTTTCCATCCGTTGCCGCCCCCGCCGCCCCCGCCTCCCTGGCCAAGTTGTGCCAGCCAGGCGCAAAAACCAATTACCAGCCATTTTGACAAATCAAACGGTTTGAAAAGCATCAGCCGGACGTGCTCAATGGCCGGGCTGATGGGGTCGATTACGCTGACGCGTTGTGGATTTTCTAATCCCATAAGGTAACTCCTTTAACTATTTTTTTAAGAGATGGAGTTAGGTTGCCTGTGTTTTGGCGGCGTCTTTCAGCCGGCGAAGCTCTTTGCGTACGGGCCAGTCACCCAGCGCAAGAACAAACGGCAGAATTATATTGGCAATCGGCACCAAAGTCAGTAATCCCCACGCCCAGCCATAACCCGCCTTGTGGAAAATCATGCAGTTAATCCAGGTTTTTACCAGGAGCACAACGAGGGAAAGAAGCAGCGCCATCGCCACAAAGGTAATAACAAAAAAAGGCAACACATCGTTAGGGTTCATATTGGTGCAGTGCATATCTTCTCCTTTCAATAAATTTTGATAAAGGATATACTTTCGACAATGAGTTTACCCGTTTCGCGGCTGTTTGGAAAGACCTGAGAAAATAAAATGCAAGATGTGAAAACCGAGACAAAAAAGAAGTTCTCATACCGAAAGACGATGATACGCTCCGTTATCAGTATTATTGCGATTGGGGCCGCAATCTTCGCACTGGCGGGCCGGCTGGATTACTGGCAGGGCTGGTTTTTCTTTTCGATTTTCCTGATTTTTATGATCGCATCCAGCGTTTTTTTCGTCAAAAAACCGGACCTTATACAGGAACGCGTCAGGCCCGGCCCCGGCGTCAAATGGTGGGATAGCATCTTTCTCGCTATCCACGTTCCCTTGTTTTTATCCGTCAGTTTACTTTCCGCTCTCGACGCGGGCCGGTTTCACTGGTCGCCTCAATTCCCAATTGTCCTGTATCCGGTGATGCTTGTTTTGATTCTGGCCGGCTGCTGTATTATCTATTGGGCGATGTGGACAAATAATTTTTTTTCCAGCCGGGTCCGCATCCAGACCGACCGAGGCCATTATGTTGTTACCGATGGGCCATACCATTACGTTCGTCATCCCGGCTACGTCGGCGCAATCATTTTCATGCCTGCCTTGGCTCTGCTTCTCGGCTCAATCTATGCTCTTATCCCGGTAGCGATAGATATCTTCCTGCTCATCATTCGCACTTACCTCGAAGACCGCACCCTTCAAAAAGAGCTTCCCGGTTATACCGACTATGTCAAAAAAGTCCGCTTCCGACTCATACCCTGTATCTGGTAATCTTGGTTTGATGGCTACGCAAAAAAAGGGCGCTGTTGGACAGCGCCCCGATGGTTCAGTTGGTAAATCTAAAAGCCGTTTTGTCAGATAAGCTGTGTTTTGCCGGGTAAAGCGGCTGGTTCTGCAGGCAGTTCGCCTGCGAAATCCAACTTGGCCGGCATCAGGTCGAGCTTTGAGGCGTTCATAATCCAGTCCCAGGAAATCTCCCTTCCGGTATATGTGCTTATCCTGCCCATGATGCCGGTGAGGGTGCTTTCGGCGACGCGTTTGGCCTCATTGAGGGGTTTACCGTCTTTGATACTTTGTATCAGGTCGGCGTGCTCCACGACATATGGGTTCGGGTTGGAGCCTTCGTACTTGTATGCGTTTTCGCCCTTGATGTAGCCGGTTGCGCCGTCGGTATAACAGAATCCTTTGGTTCCCTTGACGTTTTCCGAGACGCGTTCTGTGCAGGCGGGCATTTGTCGGCACATACTGGTAGCTTTTATTCCTTTTGGATATTCGAATTCGACGGCGAAGTGGTCGTATATGTTGCCGAGTTTTCTTACGGCTCTGCCGCCCATGCCGTATGCCTTGACCGGGTGCGCATCGAGCGCCCAGTTAATGATGTCGATATTGTGAACGTGCTGTTCGACGATGTGGTCGCCGGAAGTCCAGAGGAACCAGGGCCAGTTTCTGCACTGCCATTCCATATCGTTTGGCATTTTATCTCTTTCGAACCATTTCCAGTAGCCGAGCATATCGCCGCCGCACCAGTAACACTGCGCGGACATTATTTCGCCTATTGTGCCGTCCTGCACTTTTTTCATCAGGTCGAGGTAGTGTTTTTGATGTCTGCGCTGAGTGCCCGCGACGATTGACAGTTTCTTCTGGGCTGCCAGTTCAGCCGTCTGGATTACCGACCTTATGCCGATTGGGTCAACGCCAGCCGGCTTTTCCATAAAGATGTGTTTGCCTGCCTCGACCGCGGCCTTGAGGTGCATCGGCCTCGTATATGGCGGGGCGGTCAGCAGGACCATATCAACGTCGGTAGCCAATAACTTTTGATACGCATCGAATCCGGCAAAGCACATTTCGGGCTTGACGTTGAATCCGCGCGGCAGGGGGGGCTTGTCTTTATCATTAGGAACGCCTTCGGGCAGCAGTTTCATTGCCAGGTCGATATGGTCCTTGAAAAGGTCGGCGATAGCGACCAATTCGACGGATTCCGAGGCGTCGATACAATTTCTTACGGCATCCATACCTCGTCCGCCGCAGCCGATGACCCCGATGCGGATTTTGTCGCTGCCCGCGGCGAAGGCCCTTGCGCCGATTTGTGCGGCGATTGCTCCGAGCGAGACCGCCGCTGTGGTTTTCATAAAGGACCTTCTGTTTATTTCCTGCATAAGTATCACCCTTTCGGTATTGGTTGTAGGATTTTTTTAAAAGTTATCGCACCAGCGGTATGCGTCGATTACTGCCTGTTCGCCTTCTTTGCCGGGTTTGCTTTTACCGTGTTCCATACAAAGGACACCCTGGTATCCTTTTTCGTGAATGTGTTTGAAGATGTTTCGATAGTTGATTTCGCCTGTTGTCGGCTCATTTCGTCCGGGCGTGTCGCCTAAGTGAAATGCAGCTATTTCCTCCCAGGCGTGGTCCATATTGGGGATGAGGTTGCCCTCGGTAATCTGCTGATGGTACAGGTCATCCACAATTTTACAGGATGGGCTGTTGACCGCCCTGCAAATCTGGTATGCCTGCGGGATTTTGGAGAGGAACATCCCTGGGTGGTTTATCAAATTATTAAGCGACTCGATAACCATAATGAAGCCGTCTTTTTCGCAGACCTCGGCGCAGGCCTTGAGATTGTCGATAACGTTGGCTGTCTGGTAGGCCCATTCCATATTGTTGGCATATTGCCCCGGCACGACGATGCCCATTTTGTTGCCGGTGCGTTTTGAAACCTCGATTGCCGCCTTGATTTTAGTGATAGCCGACTCACGGACTTTATTATCTTTCAGGACAAACGTCGGCCTGCTGAATTCCGTGCAGGCAATAAAGGGGCCCATAGCAAGATTAAGCTGCTGACATTCTTTGGCGATTGCTTCCTGCAGTTCGGGCGGTTTTTGGCTGAGGTTGTTATCAAACATTGCAGAGAATCCCTCGTCCGCCATAAATTTCAACTGGTCGATGAGGTCTTTGCCTGCGCTTGCCTCAAACATACCGAACTCCGGGGCGTATTTGAGCTTGAATTTGCCTGATGGTTTTGCAGCTGGTTTGTCTTCCGCGTGAGAAATTGATATTGCCGCCACCCCGGCGGCAAGACCTGCTGCCACAAACGCTCTTCGGTCCATTGCGATGCCTCCTAAAAATTATCGGTTCAGACCATTGCCCATTTTTACCACTTGCCCCTTTTGACATCAAGCGAATAGTTTGTAACTCTTGCCAATGACGTTGAAAACAGCTATCATTAGCGGGCAGCATATTAGGGAATAATAAGAGGTTAGCGAAATGAAACCAAAACTGATAATTTGCGGCGCTGCGGGTCGAATGGGCAGGCGTATTGTGGCCCTGGTGGCGGAAGAAGGCGCATTTGAGATTGCGGGAGCGGTTGAAAAAGCGGGTCATCCCGACTTAGGCAGGGACGCGGGCGTATTGGCGGGAGTGCCGCAACTGAATGTTAAAGTGGCGGACGGTTTTCCCGCAAAGGCGGATGTTGTAATTGATTTTTCACTGCCTGAGGCGGCGGACAAGTCGATTGATTATTGTGCCGGCAATAAAACAGGTTTGGTTTTGGGCACAACGGGCCTGAGCGACAGCCAGCGGAAGAAAATCGAGGCGGCATCCGGGAAAATCCCGATTGTCTGCGCAACCAATATGAGCGTGGGTATGAATACTTTGTTCGCCCTCGTTGGTAAAGTGGCGTCGATGCTGGGGTCTGATTACGATATTGAAATTATCGAGCAGCACCATCGCTTCAAAAAAGACGCGCCGAGCGGCTCGGCCTTGACGCTTGCGGAAAATATCGCAAAAGCGACGGGCAAGGAGTTTCCTGATTGCCTCACCCACGGCAGGAGCGGCAAAGACGCACTGCGCGGTAAAGGCACAATCGGTATGCACGCGGTTCGCGCAGGCGATATAGTCGGGATTCATTCGGTGATTTTCTCGACCTTAGGCGAGACGGTAACGCTGAATCATACTGCGCACAGCAGGGACACATTTGTTCGCGGCGCACTTCGCGCTGCGGGCTGGCTCATAAATAAAAAACCCGGCCTGTATTCAATGGCCGACGTATTAGGGTTGAAATAATACGATTGCAGGAAAGGAAGTGAGATATGAATATTGTATTTTCATTGATAGCGATAATTGGGGGCGGGCTGTTGTCGCTGATTGCATATAAAAAGGTGCAGTTGGAAAAGTTTATAAGCCCTGATGAGGCAGAGAACTGGCACAGGAAATTCGGCAAGATAGCCAAGATTTTAGGCCCTATAGTGGTCGTCATCGGGATATGGTATCTGCTGTTTTAGAAATTATTTACCACTAATGGCTTGGCCATCCCTTACGGGAGCCCCCAAGACACTAAGACAATTTTAGGTTATTTAGGCGCGGCCATTCGACTAATATGTCCCCAGTTGCGATTACAGTCCAAAATATAAGCAAGAGTTTCGGCAAGGTGAATGCCGTCCGCGACCTGAGTTTCGAGGTCGAGGCCGACACCTGCTATGGTTTCCTTGGGCCAAACGGCGCGGGCAAGACAACGATGATGAAGATGCTCTACGGCAAATGTACAAAGGGGAAAAACAGCGACGGCTCGATAAACGTTTTGGGCTATGACCCGGCGAGTAATGAGCTTGCAATCAAATATCTTTCGGGCGTAGTCCCGCAGGATAATAATCTCGACGAGGAGCTTGACGTAATAAGCAACCTGATGGTTTATTCGCGGTTTTATGCTTTGCCGCGTAAGGCCGCGACGAGCAGGATTGATTACCTGCTTGGGTTTATGGAATTGTCCGACAAACGAGCCGCCAGAATCAGGGAGCTTTCTGGCGGTATGCAGCGGCGATTAGTAATCGCACGCGCGCTGATGAATAACCCTAAGTTATTGATACTCGATGAGCCGACGACCGGTCTTGACCCGCAGGTGCGACACCTGATATGGGACAAGCTGCGGCAGCTAAAAAGGCACGGCACGACGATTCTGCTGACGACGCACTATATGGAAGAGGCGTTTGCGCTTTGCGATACGATTTTGATTATGGATAAAGGGGCGGGCATAATGCGAGGCTCACCCGCGGAGCTGCTTGCGAAAAATGTCGAGAAATACGTCCTTGAGATTACGGGCAGCCAGACCATCGAAGCGATAGCAGACGGCGCGACGCTGCAGAAAGTCAGGATAGACCGCACGCAGGAGACAACGCGGGCGTATTGCGATGACGACCAGCTTCTGCGGCAATTGGCAGGCCGATTAGAGGGTGCACATTATTTTTTGAGACAGACAAACCTTGAAGATGTATTTTTGAAGGCGACAGGCAGGGCATTGAATGAAAAACAGTAAACCATATCTTTATCCGCCGCTTGCCAGCCGATTGTTCAGCGTGTGGTTCCGGCATACGCGGGTATATACGAAAAATATCTTCAGCAACGGTCTGCCGCCGTTTCTTGAGCCGTTATTGTTTTTGGCGGGCGTCGGCTTAGGGCTGGGTAAATACATCACCCAGTCGATGGAAGGCCTGACTTATATCGAGTTTCTCGGGACCGGACTTCTTATGACGGCGGCGATGTTCACCGCATCGTTCGAATGCACGTTCGGCACATTTATCAGGATGGAGTTCGAGAAGGTCTATGACGGCATGCTGGCTGCGCCGATTACCGCCAACAACCTGATTATCGGGGAGATTATCTGGGCGGGGACAAAGGGATTTTTCTTTTCGTTTGCCGTACTGTGCGTGCTGACCTGTTTCGGCATCATATCTTTGCCTCGCGGCTTGCTTGCGCCATTTATGGGGTTTTTCACCGGGCTGATGTTTTCTGTTATGGCGTTATTAGTTACGTCATTTGTCAGGACGATTAACCATTTCAATTTTTACTTCACAGGTTTTATCTCGCCGATGTTTTTCTTTTCGGGCGTGGTTTTTCCGATTTCAAATCTGCCCGCCTATATTCGCCCCTTTGCCGAGATTATACCCCTGACGCACTCCGTCCGCCTTACCCGCGCCGTCTGCGCAGGTCAATACCACTGGTATCTTCTGCTTGATATGCTTTACATAATCGTCTTTATCTTCGTCGTCGGTTTTTTCGCGGTCAAACGCCTCAAAAAACGCCTTGTGTATTAAATCAGGTCTTCTATAATTCCGGATAGTTTGGATGATAAAGTTTTTGTCTCGGTAAGGATGAAGGAGGTCCGGAATGAAGGTTACTGCGTTTCTTTTGGGGGTCATACCAGTTTTTTTGCTGTCGGCCAGTTCTGTTTTGTCACAGCCCCAGACAGACATCAACGCAAAGGTCGCCCAGATTAATATCGATAAAGCAACACTGGGGGATGTTATTCGCATTTTCGGCGAGCCACAGAAATATATCTGGGGTAATCAGACCTTCACAAAGGACAAACTGCCCGAACGGTTTATCGCGGTATATCCCAATGGTTTTAATGTTTGTTTTGCCAACAGCCGGATTGAAGAGTTGCGATTTGAAGGTGCCGGCTGCGATTATGTTTTTGCCGGCAAGATACGAATCGGCTCTTCGCTTGATGAAACAATCGAACTGCTCGGTCAGCCGAAAAATACTGTGCAGGGCAAATCAAATGCTTTTCAGGATGGTGTTTTATATAAGGATATCGACGGTCAAAAAGGCCGTTGCTACTATGGCCGCAAGGACAAGGGCGCGAGATTGTTCTTTGCTGACTACAAAGTAATGGCATTGTATGTTACCCGCAGCGGTTATGACGCCGGTGGCGGCGGCGAGGGCAGCCCAGTCGATTCAGTGAAAGAGTTTGACGATGTGCGATGGAAAGACCTCAGCAAAATAAAGCCAACAGTTGTTGCGGCCGTTATCAGCACCTTGACATTCAATGAAAAGACTGTTTGGCCCGATACAAATGCGATACTGCCCGGAAGAAAGCCGGATGAACTTATCAAAAAAGCGATGAATCCCGGTCTTGGGGTTGGCCAATTGCATAATCAGGGCATAACCGGCAAAGGAGTGAACGTTGCTATTATTGACCAGCCGTTGTATCAGGACCACCCGGAGTTTGCGGGCAAAATCGCCGCATACTTCGACACTGGTTGTAAGTTTGAAAGCAGTATGCACGGCCCCGCTGTTGCCAGTTTACTCGTAGGAGCTAACTGCGGAACTGCGCCTGACGCAAAGTTGTATTATGCGGCGGTGCCATCCTGGTTAAAAGATTCCTCATATTACGCCAAGGCGCTTGACTGGATAGTCGAACAAAATTCAAAACTTCCTGCCGGCCAGAAGATTCGTGTTGTATCTGTGTCCGCAAAACCATCAGGGGTCGATTCGCCTTTTGAGAAAAATCAGCAGATGTGGGACCAGGCCTACGCGCGTGCTGAGGCCGAAGGAATACTTGTTCTCGACTGTACAGAGCATCATGGAATCATTGCGTCCTGCTGGATAAATGCCGCTTTTCCTGAAGATGTTACCAGGTGCATGGGCGGGTTGCCTGATAATCTTTCCTTTAAGCCGGTTGAAGGACGCATATACGCGCCGACCTGTCCGCGCACGACCGCAGAACAAAACAATAAGGGTGATTTCAGCTACCAGTATTGCGGCAAGGGCGGCCTGAGCTGGGCAATACCATACGTCGCGGGCGTTCTGGCTATGGGCTGGCAGGTAAACCCGGGTCTTGGGCCGGAGCAAATGAAAGAGATGCTTTTCAATTCGGCTACTAATGGACAAAATGGCGAAAAGATAATTGACCCGCAGAGATTTATCGGAATGGTCAGGGCGGCTAAACCCAAAAGTGCCCAAAACTACTGATTCAAAGCAGCAAGAACGCTCATCGCATTAAAGAGGGCGTGGACGAAAATGGAGCGGAAAAGGGAGCCGCTTTTTTCATAAGTATAGCCGAGGCAAAGCGACAGGGCGAACAGGGCGAGCCAGTGCTCCGGATTTGCGTGGAAAACAATGAAGACAAGCGAAACGAGGGAAATCGCGGGCCAGGGTTTTGCGATATATGACCGCAGCGCAGTTTGAATCATCCCGCGGAAAATAAGCTCCTCCACAAACGGCACAACCACAATAGCGGTAAAAACAATAAGGGCACGGACCTGCCACTGGGAATAAGCGATTATCTGCTTTAATTCCTCGTGCTGCGGCATTTTAAATTTGTCGCCGAAAATTAATTTACCAATGATAGTCGTCAGGATAATCGCGCCGAGGACAAGCGGCATAACAGCGAGCAGATTGAGTATTGCGGCGGCAAAGTCACGCGGAATGGTTTTCGGATTAAGCCCCAGGCCTTTTAGGCCGCGGGCAAAAGTGAGCCGTGCTATCATAATGCTCGTTATGATTGCGGGGATTACGCCGAGGCAAATCGCAAGGTTTTCTGCGATTGAATCCTGCCAATCGGGCAGGCCCGCCAAAAATTTTTCCTTGATGAAATATAATAACGATACCACCCCAAACCACAGGAAAAACGGTATAAGCGCCCAAAGGGGAGGCATAATATTTTCCCGGATTGGCGCGTTGTCGAGTGCCTTTGTGCCCAGGGATGTCCGGATTGCCCAGACCAATAGCACCAGTATGCCGCCTATGCATACAACTATGTCGGCTATGGTGGTCTGGCCGCCAAGCTCTTCGAGAATACTTGTTATCTTTGCGATAGCCACAATTGCCATTGCCTCACCACCTTAGGTGTACAAGTATTGATAAAAACAATTGTTTGTATTACCATATACGAAGTCGATTTAGCTTTTCAAGGAAAATAGATATGGACATATTTCGAATCGAAGGACCGGTTCGGCTTTCGGGCACAGTATCCGTCAACGGGTCGAAGAACGCTGCGCTGCCGATCATGGCCGCGGCGATACTTGCGCCGGGCAAATCAATCCTGAGAGGCGCTCCACGGCTTTCGGATATTTCGGTCTTCGGACAATTGCTCGTGGATATCGGCTGCAAGGTTACAACAGCAGATAACGGTGACATAACTATCGACTCAACCACGATAGGCAAACCCGTCGGCGAATACGACATCGTCCGCAAGATGCGCGCGGGAATCTGCATTCTCGGCCCGCTTTTGGCGCGGTGCGGCAAGGCGCAGGTATCGATGCCCGGCGGCTGCGCAATCGGTTATCGCCCCGTCGATATTCACATTCGCGGGTTGCGCGAGCTTGGGGTTCATATTGACCTCGAAAACGGCTACATCGTCGCGGACGCGACCAAGGGGTTACGCGGCAGTGAGATATTTCTGGGCGGGCCTTTCGGCTCGACCGTTCTGGGCACGGCAAATGTGATGATGGCGGCGACGCTGGCCAAAGGCACGACGGTAATAGAATCCGCGGCCTGTGAGCCGGAAGTTACAGATTTAGCGAACTGCCTCAATAAAATGGGCGCAAAAATAACCGGCATCGGAAGCCCTCGTCTGACTATCGAGGGCGTCAGGCAGCTTAAGCCGTTTGAATACGATATTATACCCGACCGTATTGAGGCGGGGACATTTATGGCGGCGGCAGCAATTACCAAAGGCTGCCTGCATATACAAAACTGCCGGCTCGGAGACCTGATGGCGGTGGTTGACAAGCTTCGCAATATAGGCGTTACCGTCGAGGCCGAAAATTCCGGCTGTATCGTCGCCTGCTCAGGCCACGTCAGGCCGACGGATATCACAACTCAGCCGTATCCCGGTTTCCCGACCGACCTTCAGGCGCAGTTTATGGCGTTACTCGCGTTGGCGGAGGGAAACAGCATCATAATCGAAAAGATTTTCCCGGACAGGTTTATGCACGTCGCGGAGCTTGCGCGAATGGCGGCCGATTTGCGAAAAGAAGGCGCGGCTGTAATTGTCTCGGGGGTCAAGAAACTTGTTGCTGCGCCTGTTATGGCGTCGGACCTTCGCGCGTCGGCGGCACTTGTCATAGCGGCGCTGGCGGCAGAAGGAACGACCGTAATCAACAGGGTTTATCACATCGACCGCGGCTACGAAAAAATTGAGGAGCGGCTAAATCCCGTCGGCGCAAAAATCACCCGCGAAGGCGACGGTTCGGTATAGGGCAAGAAGCAGCTTGCCGGCCTTGAGCGAAGTCGAAAGGGAGCATTCTATGAGATGGAGAAATATTTCGAGAAGGAATTTCCTCCGGCTCACCGGTTATGCCGCGGTTGCGGCCGCTCTTGCCGCCGAATATGCTACGGCTGAAGAAAGCAATCCAGATGTGAAGCCGACAAAGCCGCAGGCGGCCTGGATGAAATTAGGATACGGGATGTTCATTCATTTTGGCCCCAACACAATCAGAGGTGTCAGTTACGGAGACGGGAAATTTCCGGCCGAAAAGGTTATGTTTGAAAAACTGGATGTTGCACAGTGGGCGGGCGTGGCAGCCGAAGCCGGTATGAAATACGCCGTGCTTACATCCAAGCACCTCGATGGCTTCTGCCTCTGGCCAAGCAAACACACCGAATATTCGGTAAAGAATTCTCCGATGAAAAAGGATATCGCCCGTCTGTTCGTTGATGAATTTAGAAAGGCGGGACTCAAAACCGGATTCTATTATTGTCTGATTGACAAAAACTTTAGACAGTTTCGAGAAGACCAGGTCTATAATGAATACGTGCGAAACCAGGTTACCGAACTGCTTACCGATTACGGCGACGTGCTGGAGCTCTGGTTTGACGGGGGGTGGGTGAAGGACCACCCAACGGGAGATTGGCCGTGGGATCCGAATTGGGAAAAGAATCCCAACAGCGGGCTCAAACACGGAGAAAGATGGGAGTGGAATGAGCTTTATGGGCTTGTTCATAAATTGCAGCCGGATTGCCTCGTCCTGAACAATTCCAGCAGCGACAGTCCGGGCCGGGTGAAGTATCTTCCCGTAGATGTTCGCACGGCGGAACGTTTTGACTTTGTCTGGAAGGGGAAAACCTGCGAGCCGATTACAGACCCGGTTTTTACCGGGGCCGACGGCCGGAAGGTATATCTGCCGCTGGAATACTGTGATTCTCTTGCACCGGGGTGGTTCTGGAAAAAAGGCGATGACGCAAAGCAGCCGTCGGTAGCGACAATCTGTGACTGGTATCAGAGGGCGCGAAAGACGCAGGCAAATCTGCTGCTCAATGCAGGCCCGGATATAACCGGTGTGATACCTGATTATAACCGCCAGAGTTTGTCGGCGGCGGCAAAACAGTTGAATCTGGTTTGAACGGGTCGTTGACGGTCGTAACGAGATGAAGAACAGAGGAAACATTCGATGATGAAAAAGATTTTGGCTGTTGTAGGGAGTCCGCGCAAGGGCGGCAATACTGATTTGCTTGTCCAGAAACTGGCCGAAGGGGCGGTATCGAAAGGTGCACAGGTCGATACGATTCTTCTTGCCGACCTGAATATCCGCGAATGCGACGGCTGTCACGTCTGCTGGAAGGGCAAATCGTGCTGCACACGCGACGATATGCTCGGTCTGTATCAGAAAATAAGCGAAAGCGACGCGATTGTATTCGGCACGCCCGTTTACTGGTTTGGGCCGACGGCGATTATGAAGGCGTTTATCGACCGGTTCGTGTATTTCAACTGCCCTGAAAACAGGGTGAAAATCAAGGGCAAAGCCGCGGCTACAATAATACCTTTCGAAGATGACGACCTTGAAACCGCAAGACCGCTCGTCGAGCTTTTTGGAAAATCGTTTGAATACCTTGAAATGCGGTTAGTCGGCAGCGTTATTGCGGGCGGGGTGGGCAAGAAGGGCGATATTCTCAAAAAGCCGGACCGGCTGAACGAGGCGTATGAGCTGGGCAAACGGCTGGCGGATTGATTGAAGCGAACCATAATGTTTAGCACTTGTCGCGTCAATCGTTCGTATAATCGGTAAAATTTTATTTATATGGAAACCGTTGCTTTATGAAATGGTCGTTAAACGCAGGCCGGATATTCGGCATAAAACTCCGTATTCACGTAACTTTCTTCCTGCTTCTGCTGTTTGTGTTCTTCTCGGATATAAAGGAAGGTTTTGGGCAGGCCGGGTTGTCGGTGCTGTTTGTGTGCGCCATATTTGCCTGTGTTGTCATTCACGAGCTTTCGCACAGTTTGGTCGCCCGACATTTTGGGAGGGAGCCAAAGAGCATCACACTATTGCCCATCGGGGGCGTAGCTGAAATCGATATGATGCCGACTAAGCCGTCACAGGAAATAGCGATATCAATCGTAGGTCCGGCCACCAATATCGTGATAGCGATTTTGCTTGCTTTGGTTGGCGGCTCATCAATGGCTGCTGCTCTTACTAATCACTCCAATCCGAGCGCTTCCCAGATATTTATCACTGACCTTATTGCGGCCAATATAATACTGGCGATATTCAACCTTATTCCGGCGCTGCCTATGGACGGGGGCAGGATTTTCAGGAGCATCCTTGCGCTGAAATTTGGTTTTCTGCGGGCCACGTTGTGGGCGGTAACAATCGGCAAAGTAATAGCCATTCTTTTTGTCGTTCTCGGGTTTTTCTATAACCCGTGGCTCGCGCTGATTGGCTTTTTCATTTACGCCGGCGCAAACAGCGAGAAGCGGCAGGCGATTTACCTGACGATGCTTGCTCAAAGGCCGCCCGATTTGACAATACCGCCCGAATATATTAACTTAACGCAGGATGACCGGGTCCCGTAAGGGATGGCTTGTGCCATTACGCGGCAGTAACCGCGCGGTCAGACAAAACAGTTGTTATCGATTTGGAGGTAAAAAGATATGTCGAGACAAGATGATAAAAGAATCAATCGCAGGAATTTTCTGAAGACAGCGGGACTGGCCGGGGCGGGCAGCATAATCATGGCGGCAAAAGTCAACGCGGGTGACGTCAGCGGGCCGAATGTGCCGGCGGCGCAGCCCCCGATTCAAAAAATGCCGAAACGAAAACTCGGCAAAACGGGCGTTGAGATTCCCGTGCTGTCGCTGGGGCTGGGCAGACCCGGTGAGACAGCGGTTTTGAGGCAGTCGCTCGACTGGGGCGTGAATTACTGGGATACCTCACTTGCGGCAGGAAACGGGACGAGCGAGCGAAGCATCGGCGAATTTATCACCCAGAATCCCGACCGCAGGAAAGACATATTCCTTGTTACAAAGGAAAACAAATCGAAAACGCCCGACGATTTGGAAAAATGTCTGCAAACGTCACTGAAGCAGCTCAACACGAATTACATCGACCTGTATTTCGGCGTTTACATGGTGAATGATATGGTGCGGTTCACCGATGATATTAAGAAATGGGCCGAGGACGCCAAGAAGCGCGGCGTGATAAAACACTTCGGCTTCACCACCCACCAGAATATGTCCCAGTGTCTTATGGCCGCCTCAAAGCTCGACTGGATTGACGCCATAATGACGTCTTACAATTTCCGGCTTGCGCAGGATAAGCAGATGCAGGATGCAATCGACGCCTGTAACAAGGCGGGTATCGGGCTTATCGCGATGAAGACGCAGGCGATGCCGCAGCGCAGCCCCACGGCCGACCCCAATGCCGCAGCGGAAGCCGATAGAAAAATGTTAGCTCATTTTCTCGACAAGGGCTTCACGGAAGGCCAGGCAAAAATCAAGGCGGTGATGGAAGACCAGCGGTTTAGCAGTGTATGCTCGGCGATGACCAGCACAACAATGCTGATGAGTAATATCGCAGTCGCACACGATAAAACTAAACTGACAAAGGCCGATATGGAAATGCTCCGGCAATACGCACAGGCGACGTGCAGCGGATATTGCGCGGGATGCGTGCATATTTGCGAGCCGGTTGCCTTGGGCGTGCCGGTCGGCGATATTATGCGGGCATTGATGTATCACGACAGCTACGGCGATATTGCCCAGGCAAAGGCGACTTTCGCTGAGATTCCGGCTGACGTGAAACAGCGTCTGCTGAGCGTCGATTACAGCGCCGCGGAACACGTCTGTCCGAACCGTATGCAGATAGGCAAACTCATCGTGGACGCGGCAGCCAAACTGGCGTAAATAGTGCGGAAAAGCAAGTTATGATTCGGATAACCGCTGATACGGTCATCAGTGAGGGTGATATCGTTTATCGATTCTCCCGAAGCGCCGGTCCCGGCGGGCAGAACGTCAATAAACTCAATACCCGCGTTACGCTTCTTTTCGATATAAACAAAAGTCGAGGCCTGACGGCTGAGCAAAAAGAGTTGCTATTTGACCGGCTTTCGTCGCGAATTTCGGATGATGGATTTTTGACGATTGTCTCACAGAGACACAGGACCCAAAGCGCAAACCGTAAATCCGCGCAAAATCGTCTCGTGGAATTGCTCAAGTTTGCTTTGAGGGATATACCTGTTAGAAAGGAAACCAACGTTCCTCACGGCGAAAAACGGAAACGCCTGCTCCATAAACGCCGCCGAAGCGAAATTAAACAAATGAGAAAAGCCGTGAAATTTGAATGATTATAAACATACTCCAAGAATACAAAATGACAGAAGAAACCAAATAGTCATACCTATAATGATTAGAGAAGACGCCCATTGTTTATTTATTAAAATCCCAATAATAATTAAAAACAAACTTATGATACTGGGAAAAATAAAGCAAGGTTGAGAACCACCAAATATAATCTCCCAAAAAGGAGCAATGTGCAGCATAAGCCAGATCAATGGAAAGAGCGATAAAGAAGATTGATTAGATAATTGTCCTGCTGCTCTACATAGCACAAAAGCTAAAAGCAGATTTAAAACAGCCCAAATAAGATAAATTCGCAAAAGCTCTTTAATATGATGGAATCTAATATTCAGCATTCAATTCACTTGGTTTAATTGCTTACAGCTTCAAATCTCGACTGTAGAAATTATTTTACCGAGTCATCCATCGGCATGCCGAGCTGTTTGTAGATGCCCTGTCTTGCGGCCTTGTCTTTTTCCAATATAACTCTTGCGTACTCGGCAACATCTTTTGCCTTTGCCCTGGGGACAACGACGACGCCTTCGCCGTCGGCGACGATGATGTCGCCCGGCTCAACCAGGACATCGCCGCAAACTACGGGACGGTTCACCGATTCCAGTTCGTTTCTGCCCGGGCGGATTCCACGGCCAACTTTCTTTAGATACAGCGGCATCTTTTCAGTTGTGATTTCATCGGTATCACGTGATGTGTTGCTTGTAACGACGCCGATGCATCCGGCCATTTTCCAGACCATTATGTTGTTGGACCCAATAGAGCCGGTGTCGCCGTCGCCGTCCTCTTCTATGACCAGAACGGTCCCCTTGCGGATAAGCGGTATAAACGGCTCCGGAGAGAAATAAGTGTACCAATTGTCTCTCCATGCGTCGTAGGGCTTGGCCTCCATAGCGGGGGCCTGCGGTTTGTTCGTCGGAACGTATCTGACCGTTACCGCGATACCCTGGATGCGATGCGTATAATGCTCGGTGTCTTTCCACAAGGGGTGGATATCGGGCGACATCGTTCCTATGTTCTTCAAGCCAACTTTGTCCATTCCATCCACGACGTCCGCCACGCGCAATCCTTTATACAGATTCAACATCTCTGCGTCTTCCTGTGCGCTGTTAACCTTTGTCGCGATGTAATTTTTGCCTGCCTTTATCTCTTCGATTTGCGCTTCTTTTGATGGTTTGGCGATTTTTGGGGCTTTGTTTGGTTCGTTCGGCTCACCGAATGCCGGCGAGCTGAGCAATAAACCAATAATTGCCATTAAGATAGAAATGATTATTTTCGGCTGTTCTGTTTTCATTTTTTCTCTCCCTGAACGGCGTGATTTTTCGTTTTTGCTCAAAACTTTTTTATCCTATAAGCTCCAAGTCAACGGGTTTTACCATCGCAGGCCCCGCGGCAAGGGCAAGCTCCTTTCCAAGCCGAATCGCCTCCTGCATTGCCTCGGCATTGTCGGCGATTTTGCCCGCCTCGTCGGCGTTGCTGACGAACAGATTGGCAAAATATCCCATATCAATTGCGTCTAAGTAATATTTCATCATCAGCCGGATGCAATCGAATGCTTTTCCTCCCTTTTTTCCTCCGACGGCAATGACCATAGCGAGCCGGCTTATCTGGCGCGGGCCGACTACCGGGCGTTTAAGAATATATTTGGCCGCCCAGAGGCACTGGCAGCGGTCGATGAGTATTTTCGCCTGTGCGCAGACGCTCATGAAAAAAATAGGCGTCGCAAAAATAAGGCGGTCAGCGGCGAGCATTTTCCCAAGCACAACCGAGAAATCATCCTGGAGGGGACATTCGCCCGTTGCGTAGCACGCCCCGCACGCCAAACAGGGCGAGATATTGAATTTGCAAAGGCGCAGGTATTCCGCCTCGGCACCTGCTGAACTGGCGCCGGACAGCGCCTGGCGCAAAAGCATATCGCTATTGCTGTTTTCCCGCGGGCTTGTGGATATTCCGAGCACTTTCATAATCGTTTGCTCAATGTCAGGTTAATTGCGTTTCCTTGTTTCCCTTAACGCGTTTTCGTAGGCGGCATTTATCGAATTCAATTCCTTCTCAATGGATTCTGTATCTAGGTGCAGGTCGGGATATTTTTGCGCAAGTGCCTTGAGAATTTCAACATCACTTTTGGCGCCCCGCAGCATACCCATGAATTTCGGCGCCGGCTGCTGATATTTCGATTGTTCGACCTTAAGGTCAAAATCCTTGAGCGTTTCGTCCATTTTTCGCTGAGCCATCAGCAGGTCTTTTCTGGCGTTTGCGACTTTCTTATCCGTAACGACATTCGCGTCGCCGGCATTAAGCTGCTGAAGCAGTTGTTCACGCGAGCCGACAAGCCCGTCGGCTATCGTGCAATCAACGGCCTCCCTGGCGGTCAAGGTCAAAAGCGACCCCGGCTTGTTCCATGTTCGCGCGACCTGCTGGCCGAGCCTTTTGTTTACCGGGTCGATAAACAGCCGTTTTGCACCCTGGTTTACCTCAACGACCTCGATACTGCTGTCAACCATTGCCCTTGCGAGCAATCCGGGGCGGTCGTTTTGCTGTGCCAGCGAGGCGAGATACGCCCGCCAGATGGAACTTAACTTTTCATCGACCACGTCACCGTAATTTTTCTTCCTGGTATTGTCATAATCTTGTTTGTCTTTTGACATGGTGACCAGGGTAGCCGCGCCTATGACCGTGTTTTCCGCCATATAAATTTTGCTGCAGGATAGCGCAACCGCTGCGCCTGCAGATATAGCGCCGCCGTGTTTGCCGCCTTTGATGAACGCGATTACGTTGCAGTCCGTGTTTTGCATAATCGCCGTGCACATCCGCTGGGCGAGGTCAACCCTCCCGCCGGGCGTATCGATTTCAACAAGTATGAACAAAGGGCCTTCCTGCGAATCGTCGGCTACGGCTTTTTCGAAGGCGTCGGTTTCTATCTCATACATTATCGCATCATCAACCGGCACAACGATTACTTTGTTGTTTCTGCCGAGATTGTCCCGTTTGATTTCCCATTCTTTGGGATTCAGCTTGAGCAGACCTTTTTCCTGTGTAAATACGCTCGTCGGACCTTCTTCGGCTTCGTCGGCTTTCTTGGAGCCATCATCCCGGCGGGCGCTTTGGGCGGAGCCGGGCAACCGAGACGTGATATAGCCGTGGAGCGTTTCGTTTGTCTGGCGATTGGTAAAGGTGTCCGCCAGACAAACGCCGGCAGACAGGATTATCAGTACCGCTGTCAAAGCAATTACCGTTTTTAGGTTTTTCATCATAAATACCCTGCCATTTTATAACGCCGTTATTATATCATAGGCAATCCAAAATAAATATACGCTTCGGTGCGGCGTGCAGGGGCTTGCAAAAAACCATTACTGTGGTAAAAGATTCATTACCTCGATTCACCTTTTTACTCAGGAATCCGGTATGGCGGTTAGGTTTATACTTGGCAGGAGCGGCACGGGCAAGACACACCATTGCGTAAAGGCAATAGTGGAGGCATTGTCGCAACCCGTCCCGAACGGGGCCGAGGGGGCAGATAATCAGCACTTAGTGCTTCTTGTTCCCGAGCAGGCAACCTATCAGGCAAGCGAGGCAATCCTGAGCGAGCCGCATATAACCGGGTATAATCGGCTGCACATCCTGTCTTTTGACCGGCTTTTTTTTCTTGTCCTCGGCAAAAATATTGCCAGACCTGCGATTTCACGCTTAGGCAGGTCGATGGTAATCCAGAGGATACTGCGCGAATGCGCGGGCAAACTGAACGTATTCGCCGATTCCGCAAAACTTCCCGGCCTTGGGCAGCGTCTGGCCGACACGATTAACCAGCTGCAGCAATACGCCAACACCCCTGATGACATTAAAAATCTCGTTAGCAAGCTGCGAAAACAGCAGGGCGACGCCCTGGCGGCGGCGAAGTTCGCCGATTTAGGAATCGTTTTCGAGGAATACCAGAAGTTTATTGAAGGTAAATTTCTTGACCCTGATATCCAGTTGGCCTCGGCCTGTAAGGCCGTCGCGGGTGCGGATTTGGTGAAAGGGGCGAAGTTGTGGGTCGATGGTTTCGCGGGTTTCACCACAGCCGAGCTTGCCCTGCTTACTGAATTGCTCAAGGTAGTCGAAGATGCCCAGATTGCCCTTTGCCTCGACCCGGCGACTATTGACATAGCCAACCCGGACAAAAACAAAATCGACCCAATGGATTTATTTGGTCATACCGCCGAGACGTATGCCGAGCTTATCGAACGGATAAAAAAGTGCAAACTCAAACTTTCTGTGCCATTGATTTTGAATAAGCCGGTTCGCTTTTCGAATAGTCCTCCTCTTGCGCATATTGAGCAAAGTATTTTTAATCAGGATTCCACGGCAATATCCGCAGGCGGCAAAATTCGTGTCGTATCAGCGCAAAACACCCGTGCCGAGGTACAGTTTGTTGCCAGGCAGATAACAAAATTGGTCAGACAAAACGGTTTACGGTATCGCGACATTGCCGTCATCGCATCCGACCTCGATTCTTACGAAAACTACATCAAGACCTGTTTTGAGGATTACAGCATCCCCGTTTTTATAGACAAGCGAAGGCCTCTCAATCAGCATCCTGTAATCGAGCTGATTTGCTCGGCGATGAACGCGGTAACAAATGATTTTACCGCGGGCGAAATCTTCGCGTATCTCAAAACCGATTTGCCTGCTGTCAAGCGGGATGAAATTAACCTGCTGGAAAATTATTGTCTTGCCTTTGGCATCACCGCCAATGACTGGAAAAGCGACAGGCCCTGGCAATACGCTGCCCTGAATGCCGAACAGTTCGGTGAAGAGCGTGTAAACCGAATTCGCAAAAAAGCAATCGCTCCGCTGTGTGAATTAAAAAGACAACTTGATGACGCCGCCGGGGATAAAGAGACAATTGAGCCGGAACAGTTCACGAAGATAATTTTCGATTTTCTTGAAGCGGCAGAAATTCGCAAACAGTTGTCGAGCTGGGTTGAGCAGGCAATGCAGAAGGGCGACTACGCGGCAGCGGACGAGCATCGCCAGTTTTATGACCGGCTAATCGACATCTTCGACGAAATGGTTGAGGCATTTGAGGGCATATCCCTTGGCTGTGAGGATTATCTTGCGATTCTTCGAAGCGCGTTTTCGCAGATAACGCTGGCGTTTATTCCTCCTAATCTTGACCAGGTGCTTGTCGGCTCAATTGAGCGCAGCCGACATCCCGATTTAAAGGCGGTTTTTTTAATTGGCACAACCGAAAGGCAATTCCCATCGCCTGTGGTCTTCGACAACATCTTAAGCGAAGAAGATCGCCTCGCCGCGCAATCCTGCGGCGTTGACCTTGCGCCCGGCGTCCGCCAGGAACTTGCCAACAGGCCATACCTTGCCTATATCGCGTTCACAAGGCCTTCGGAATTTCTCTGCGTTACTTACCCTGCTGCGGACCAGAAGTCGAACGAGGTTGCCTGTTCGCCCTTTGTCGATAACCTGTGCCGGTTGTTTGACGACCTCAAAAAGGAATCGGTTGAGTCCTCGCCGGTTGTCATTGAAGATATTTGCACCACATACGAGCTTGAGGATATTCTTTGTTCTTCGCCGCAGCCAAATGCGTTGTTGGAGGAAATCGTCCGCGATGACCGGCTTGCGGCGATTGGTTCGAGAGCGGCCGATGCGCTCGGTTACAAAAATGAAGCGATGCTGGAAAAGAGTGTTGCCGGAGAGCTTTTCGATAAACAGTTATCCAGTTCCGCGTCCCGGCTGAGCACCTTTGCCAAATGTCCCTATAAACACTTCGCTGGATACACTCTTGACTTGAAAAAACGTGAGGAGTTCAAGCTTGAACCGATGGACCTCGGCGATTTTTATCACCGCGTCCTTGACGCGTTTACCAAAAGAGTGGTCGCCGACAAAATCAATTTCGAGACAATCGCCGATAATGCCCTGATTAAAATCCTCGATGAGGAAATCGAGCGAGTATGCGATGAGGATTCGTTTATCTCGAAATTCGCCGCCCACAGCCCGCACAACGCCTTTATGATTAGCTCCGCACGCCAATATCTGCGTGATTGCGTTGTTGCCATATCTCAGATGATTCGCGCGGGTGGCTTTCGCCCCGCGATGTCCGAGATTTCATTCGGCAAACCCAAATCCGGAGGTGATTCGATCGGCGAATTGACGTTGACGCTTCCAGATAGCAGACGACTCACCCTCAATGGTCGAATCGACCGGCTGGATATCGCGAAGATTGAAGGCCGAAAAGTCGCTGTTGTCTTCGATTACAAAAAACGCTCCAAAATTTCGTTTGACTGGGCGGAATTTTACTACGGCCTCGATATTCAGCTCGCGGTTTATATGCTCGCTGTCCGCAATACCGGCGGGAAATTCGCGGACGATATAGCCGGTGCTTTTTATATGCCAATCGAGGTCGGTCCGGAAAACGTCGAGCTTGGCAAAACCATCGACAACACTCCCAAATTCGCCCATAAGGCAAGGGGCATATTCAACGGCGATTACGCATCTTCACTCGACGGCACAGCCGCAAAGGATAGTCATTATTATAATTTTTTCGTTACAAAAGAAGGCGACCCTTACGGCAAATATAACTATCTTGGATCTCTTAAGCCGGAGGATTTTGAGGCGTTTATGAATTTCGGCTCGCGGAAGATAACTGATATTGCCGGGCAAATCACGTCGGGCAAAATCACCGCCTTGCCTTATCGCCTCGGCACAGGTTCTCCCTGCGAACAATGTGAATATAAACCCGTCTGCCGATTCGACTGGCAGATAAATAATTACAACCTGCTTACCCGCGTCAATAAGGAGCAGGTTCTTGACTTGATTAAAAACGCAGATGAGTCAAAGTAAAGTTAAATGGACGGCACAGCAGAGCCGGGCAATCGAAGAGCACGGCAGGAATGTCTTTGTTTCCGCTTCAGCGGGGACAGGCAAGACCGCCGTGCTTTCGGGCAGTTGCGTCAACGTCGTGGCCAATCTGTCTGCCTGCCCCGATGTCTGGAGCATTCTCGTTGTTACTTTTACCGAAATGGCCGCCGAGGAAATGCGATCCCGAATCGCAAAGCAGTTAAGCTCTGCGATGGAAACGACCACGGATGCCGACCTTCGCAGGCATCTTCGCAGGCAGTTGATTCTGCTCGGCGCCGCCGACATTAGCACCATTCACTCGTTCTGCAAACGCATTATCACCGAGCATTTTTACGAAATCGGGCTTGACCCTACCTTCAGCATAATCGACGCCGACGAGGCAAAACTGCTCAAGACCGAGATACTCGAAAAAACAATCGACTGGGCCTGGAAACAAAACAATATAGCTGATGCGCTGCGGCAGCTTATGACTCGCCGGGACTTGCGAATGACGGAAGGTTTTCCCGCGACCGTAATCGAGATAAGCAACTTTTTAGACGGCATCGTATCACGCGATAACTGGCTTGAGCGGGCAAAAGTTTTAGCCGAGGCGGTGGACCCATTTGCCACGGATATCGCACAGGCCCAAAAGAAAATCGTAACGGATAAACTTCAGGATGCGATTGGCCGGCTCGAATTTGCACTTAAAGTTTATAATGACCAGAACCCGTCGGGCAAGTGGGCTGCGAAATGCAGGAAAGAATACATAGAACCTGTTCGACAATGCCTTGACAGTTTCAAAAAAGGCCGGTGGGAATTTGAAAGACCGCGAGTTGTCAAACCGACGGATGTCCCGCAGGCGGCAGAATTTATCGGTGGAATTGCCGGCGATGCGCTTGATTCCGTCAGGGAACTTAAAAACCTGGCGATTTTAAATCCCGAATACCTTAACAAGTTCGCCGGCGCAATCGGCACACAAACAAAAGTCCTCGTCGAGTTGGTCAGGCGTTTCGATGATTCGTATCGCCAGGCCAAAAAGGCAATCAACTGTCTTGATTTCGCCGACCTCGAACATTACGCGCTGCGATTGCTGACCGATGAAAAATCCGGACCGTCGCAAACAGCGTTGAAACTGCGTAAAAAATACAAATACGTTTTTGTTGATGAATACCAGGATATCAACGGCGTTCAGCAGGCAATCATCGATATGGTCGGTTCGCCTGGCAACATCTTCGCGGTCGGCGACCCGAAGCAAAGCATTTACCGCTGGCGTGGCGCCAGACCCGAAATCTTCATCGAGCATCTTGGCCGGGCGTCGGTAAAGCCGGAATCTGGTAACGCTGGCCTGCGTGTTGACCTTAACGTCAATTTCCGCTCCGTCAAACCAATACTTGATTTTGCCAATAAGGTATTTGGCCGGATAATGACCGCCTCATTTGCCGGCATCGATTACGATGAGTCGGCACAGCTTAAGCCCCATTCGCAGGAAAACGCCGACACCGAAATTTCTCCCGCGGTTGAATTACATATACTCGATGAGGCACAAGGCGATTCCGATGCGTCGCCATTCAGTGACAGGCAATTGCAGGCGGCGATGATTGCGCAGCGAATAAAACAGCTCGTCGGCGCCGATTCGAGTGAGCAAATCATCGACAAAGAAACAAAAAAACCGCGATCTGTTGAATATCGCGATATTGTTGTCCTGATGCGCTCGCTGGCGGGCAAAAGCGATTTTATCGAGGCGCTGCGGCTCGCAGGCGTTCCCGTAAGCTGCGATGCTGCCGCCGGCTATTTCGAGGCAACCGAAATAACTGATATGCTGTGCCTGCTGAAGGTTCTCGATAACCCGCGGCGCGATATAGAGTTTGCCGCGACCTTGCGTTGCCCATTTTTCCGGTTCAGCGACACGGAGCTTGCGAAGATTCGCCTGCATGGCAAAAAAAATAATCGCAACCTCAGCTTTTACGATTGTGTAATATCGCTTTGCGAATCAGCAGGCGAACGTGGGCTTGCCGAAAAGCTTACCAAATCACTAACTACGCTCGACGAGTGGCGAACCATCGCTCATCGTGGTCGGCTTGCGGAATTGATTTGGCATATTTATCGCCGGACCGGTTTTTTGTCATTCGTCTGTGCTTTGCCCGATGGCCCTGCTCGCAGGGCCAATCTGCTCAAACTTCACGACAGGGCAATCCAATTCGAGGGGTTCGCGGGCAATTCGGGTGTCCCCTCACTTGGCCGTTTCATTGATTTTATCGAAAAGCTCGTTGCCGCCGGCGAGGACTGGTCAAAGCCCCAGCCCGAAGCCGGAACAGGCAATACCGTTGCCGTTATGAGCATCCACAAAAGCAAAGGCCTCGAATTTCCCGTCGTATTCGTCGCCGACCTCGACAGCGGGTTCAGCAAAAAGGACTTCAGCAAAGATTGTGTAACCGACGAACAGCTGACCCTCGGCCTGAAAATTATCGATACCGAAAGCAACTCACGCCTCGATTCGCTCGCCTACCAGGTAATCGAAGAGCAAAACCGCCGAAAGTCACTGGCCGAGGAAATGCGAATCCTTTACGTCGCGATGACAAGGGCGATGAATCGCCTCATCCTCGTCGGCTGCAAAGACCGGGATAGCTGCCGAAACATTCTCACCCCCGCCAATTCATTCGCCGGCCAATCAATCCCGTCCTGGCATCTCGAAACTCGCCAAAATCACCTCGACTGGATTTTGTCCGCGCTTGGCAGCGAGCCGCTCCTGCATCAGGTATTTCAAACCGAACTGCCGACACAAACCTCGCAGGATAATTTGTTCAGCGTTTACTTTTATGATCAGCCGCAATTGGATAAACTTGCCGCTCTAATCCAAAACTATAAACTCAACACTCAAAGCTCAATACTCAAAACTACAGTCGTTAAACATGATCTGGCTGGCCTTAAACGCTCTCTTGACTGGCAATACCCATTCGGCAACGCGCCGGAACTGCCCGCCAAAAGGACTGTTACCCAGTGGACTCATCGCAACGATGAATTCACGAAAATCGATTATTCGCTTACCTTCGATCGAAAACCTAAAGCTGTTTTCTCAACTAAACAAATCGAGGGCAGGGATATCGGCACAGCCACGCACCTTGTTATGTCGAAACTTGACCTGGCGAAACCTGTAACAACAGAAACCGTGAATCGACTTATTGAAAAACTTGTAAAGGATGGCGCCATTATTCCGGAAATCGCGTCACAAATAAATGCCGAATCGATTGTTAAATTCTTCAAAAGTAAACTTGGCCAAATAGTCCTCGACAAAAAAACTGTTGTCCGGCGGGAATGGCCCTTCACCTTCGCTGTCCCCGCCTCTCAATGGGATGAGAATAGTCATAAGACCCAGAACCCAAGACCCAAGACTCAGGATTTCATCATCGTTCAGGGCATAATAGATTTACTTGTCAAAACAAATGAAGGACTCGTAATTATAGATTTCAAAACTGATGATGTTTCCGCCGATGGGGCGACAAAGCGAGCAGCAATTTACTGCCGACAATTAAACCTTTACGCACAGGCCGCAAGCACAATACTTGGCCAGGAGGTAAAGAGTAAATGGCTCTATTTCCTGAGGCCCGGCTGCGAGGTCGAGGTCTGAATATGTAGAAAATATTATTTAATAAGGAGGAAAAAATGATTACCGCACCCCAAACCAGGTATCTCACAGTGTCAGCGTTTCTGCTTCAGATTGTATTTAGCTGCTCAGTTCTCGCTCATTTCGAAAAGGTCAAATTTTCCCCTTCCGATACCAACGCCGGCGACAATTTCGGTTCTTCGGTCGCTATCGACGGCAATATTGCGATTGCAGGAGCATATCTTAATGATTCCAGAGGGGCCGACTGCGGCGCCGCTTATGTTTACGAATTTTCCGGCTCACAGTGGATTCAAAAACAAAAGCTCGTTCCTTCCGACGGTGCGGTCGGCGATAAATTCGGCAAGTCAGTTGCCATCCAGGGTGACACTATTGTGGTGGGCAGTTATTATGACGACAACATAAATGGTTCCGCTTATGTTTTCTCTAATTCCGGCGGTGTCTGGACTGAGCGGCAGAAGATTGTCGCGCCGGATGCTGCCACAGGCGACAGATTCGGATGTTCGGTCGCAATCGATAATAATACGATAGTCGTTGGCGCTTATGGTGATGACGGTTTTGCCGGCAGCGCCTCGGTTTTTGTTCTCGCCGGCTCAAGCTGGGTTTTTCAGCAGAAGCTTACTGCTTCGGATGCTGAATCAGATGATATTTTCGGCTGTAGCGTCGCAATCGACGACAACACAATCATTATCGGTGCGTCAAATGACGACCATTCTGGCAATGCCGATGCCGGTTCCGCTTATCTGTACGAACGGCAAGGGACAACGTGGCTTGAGAAAAAAATCCTGCGGGCTTCCGACAACGGTCCATATCATCACTTCGGATATTCTGTCGCTATAGACGGCAACTCGGCTGTCGTCGGCGCGTATGAGGGCAATAGCGATGTTGTTGTCGGCTCGGGCGCGGCTTACGTTTTTGCCCAAATCAACGCTAACTGGGTGGAGAGCCAAAAACTGTTCGATACAAATGACCCATATTACGGCGATGACTTCGGCTTCACGGTCGCCATAAAAAACGACACGATACTTGCGGGCTGTCCTTATGATTTTGTTAATGGCAATATGGCCGGCTCAGTATTCGAGTTTGTCCGTACGGACACAAACTGGGTTCAAAGCGACCAGCTCGCGGCATGCGACGCCAATACAAACGATAAATTCGGCTCCTCGCTCGCATTATCAGGTCGCCAAACAATCATTGGTGCACCTAACAACTTCAACAATAACAAATCCACCGGCTCGGCTTATATCTTTAGCGAAAACAACACTGTGGTCGGCGATTTAGACGGCGATTCCGATGTGGACTTCTTCGATTTTGCTGTTCTCGCTGGTTCCTGGCATCAAAATAATCCGCTGGTGGATATTGCCCCGCTGCCGGCCCGCGACGGTATCGTCGATATGCAGGATTTAGATGTCCTCTGCGATAACTGGTTGGCTGGCACATAATGACAAGTTAGGGCATCTGTCGTGGTTAAGGGGGGTTACCTCGTCATATTGGTGGGCGAATTGGTTTGAAATTCGCATAAGAGGGCGTTATACTATCGGCTTTTGAACGGTTGGCCCCTTGGGGGGTTTTTCCCGAATAAGCAGCAATGAACATATATAACGGAATAAGGAGAACAGTATTATGCCATTGGTAACGACGAAAAAGATGTTTGAGATGGCCTATAAGCACGGCTACGCCATTGGGGCGTTCAACGTCAATAACATGGAAATCACGCAGGGTATCGTCGAGGCGGTAGCCGAAGAGAAGGCGCCGCTGATTCTGCAGGTGTCGAAGGGCGCCCGCGAATATGCCAGCAACAGCTATCTTACCGCGATAATGAATGTGGCGGTGAAAGAAAACCCCGATATTCCAATAGCGACGCACCTTGACCACGGCGACAACTTCGAAACGTGCAAGCAGTTCGTCGATGACGGCTTTACGTCGGTGATGATAGACGCTTCAAAATATCCCTTTGAAGAGAACATCAGGATGACAAAGGAAGTAGTTGTTTACGCACACAAACACGGGGTAGTGGTTGAGGCGGAACTTGGGCAGCTTGGCGGTATCGAAGAGCATGTCGTTGGCGTCGATGATGTCGAAAAGCACCTGACAGACCCAAAGCAGGTGGTCGAATTCGTCGGAAAGACCGGCGTTGATTCATTGGCCGTCGCGGTCGGAACCAGCCATGGGGCATATAAATTTAAGAGCGAGCCGAAGCTGGCGATTGACCGTATAAAAGAGATTCAGAAGCTGCTGCCTGGTTTTCCGCTGGTGATGCACGGGTCGAGCACGGTCATCAAGGAATTTGTTGACCTGATTAACAAATACGGCGGCAAGATGCCGAACGCAATGGGCGTGCCCGAATCGGCGATAACCGAGGCCTCAAAGCTGGCTATCTGTAAAGTTAATATTGATACGGATTTGCGGCTGGCGATGACGGCGAAGATTCGTCAGGTGTTCGCGGAGAAGCCAAGCGAGTTTGACCCGCGGAAATATCTGGGGCCAGCCAGAGAAGCTATCAAAGCGATGGTAAAGCACAAACTGCACGTTCTCGGATGCGCTGGCAAGGCGGCAGAGTGCCTGTAAGATATTTATAATTTTTGATTGACGGTGCAGGAAACACTACGTCGTATTGAGAGATATTCTATGCGGATGAATCGCGGGTTTTGGATAAGGTCGCGGGTTTTATGGCCCGTGATGATGATTGGGTTTTGTGCTGCGGCGATATGCCTTTGGGCTGCGCCGCACGGAATCGAGATAAACCGTCCGTCGGAAACTGGTGACCCGTGCGTAATTGTATCCCCGCCGGCTGACTTCAACAGCGAGCGATGGGTTATCGACCAGGCAAGCGGGTTAATCGACCAGGGCAAGTTCGACGAGGCGGGCAAGTGCATAAATGAATCCAGCTGGTTAAAAAAGGGGTCGAAACAGGTCTCGGATTTGAATGATATAGTGACACAGTGGCAGCAGATGCAGAAGGTCAGGCAGGCGCAGAAAGAGGCGGCGTATAAGGAGGAATTAGCAAAGTTTGAGCGGCTGATTTCACCCCGCGGCGTCGGGAAGAAAGGCACTGACGGTAATGATGTAAATGACTCGAATGAGCCGAACGGCCCGACTGCGGTACTTGCGGCGGCGGTTCGGACGATGGAGTTTGCGGACGAAAACCAGAAGCAGAGGTTGTTGAATGAGCCGTGTTTGCTGGACGCGATTGTAAAAGCCAAGGCGGATGCGGCGGGATATGAGCAGAGGGGCAAGTGGCTTGACGCGTATGTAACGTGTTATAGCTGGCTTGCCGCTCTTGAGCCGAACAACAAGACATATTCGGATTACACAGAGCAGTTGATAACCAAGGCGGAAATAGCCGGTTCGTTTCAGGACAGTCCCTGCGAGACGGGCAAGCAGCGGCTGGAGAGTGTAAAGAGGCGGATATTTGTTCGGGCGGTTGACGAGCTGAGTTTTCGTTACATAAGCAAGATTGACTACCGTGAAATGGCGTCTAAAGGGGTTAGGCGATGCAAATTGCTTGCGGATGTGGTAGGAACGCTGACCTCGTTGCGGGATACGAACACAGCCGGTACAGCATCGATTGGCCCGTCCGGAACACTAATCCCCGATACTGAAGGCGACACAGATATTATTGAAGAGCGCAAAGCCGAGCCGAATAACCGGGTGGCATCGCTGGGAGAGAGTTTCAAGGATTTCAAGCCGGATGCCAACGCGATAGCGACATTTGGTTTGGCAATGGTTTCGCTGGAAAATGAAATAAACAGCTGGCCCGAGGATGGGAGCAAAGACAGCTTTATATCGGCATTCGAGAAGGTTTTGGAGCTGAACCTGGCGACCGCCGGAATGCCTGAAGGGGTTGTAATCGCTCAGTTTTCAGAGGCGTCATTTTTGACGCTTGACCCTTATACGATCCTGGTCTGGCCGAAAGATGTTTCGGAATTTGAACAGCAGATGACGAATGAATTTCCCGGGATAGGCGTAGAAATATCGAGGCAAAATGGACAGCTTACGATTGGGAGTTTGCTGCCCGATACTCCCGCGTACAGCTCGGGGCTTGACGTTGGAGACGTGATAGAAAAGGTTGACGGGATGCCTACGAAGGACGTGCCGCTTTCGTGCGTGGTCAGCCGTATAAAAGGGCCGGCGGGGACCAAAGTAACACTGACGATTCTCCGCAGCGGCAAGACGCGTGATATAACACTGACCCGCGCCAAGATTGTGGTTCCTACGCTTATGGGACTGCAGAGGACCGGCGGAGGCAAATGGCTACGGATGATTGATGAGCAGAACAAGATAGGATACCTCCGGCTGACGAGTTTTGCGGAAACGACGGCCGGCGATACCGAAACGGCGTTGAAGTCGCTGGAGTCGGCCGGTATGCGTGGATTGATACTGGATTTACGGTTCAATCCGGGCGGATATTTCGACAGCGCCGTTGCGGTGGCTGATGAATTTCTGGATGACGGCCTTATAGTGATAACGCGGTCGCGGTTCGGGACGCCGGATTACAAGACGGCTCGCAGCAGGGGGACGCATCCGAACTATCCGATGGTGGTGCTGATAAACTCCGGCTCAGCGAGCGCATCGGAGATAGTTGCGGGCGCTCTTGCGGACCCGTCACACAAGCGGGCGACATTGGTCGGGGAACGGACGCACGGCAAAGGTGTTGTGCAGGGGATATCGACATATCCGGGCGAGGGCTCGCAGTTGAAATACACGATGGCAAACTGGTATCTGCCTTCGGGTCAGAAGATAAAAAGCCAGGATGAGGCGAAAAAAGAGAACAAGAGTGACTGGGGCGTTGGGCCGGATGTCACGGTGTCGCTGCGAAGTGATGAGTATCGCAAAATGTTCGAGCTGCAGCGAGACAACGACGTGCTTGTGAACGTAGGGCACGACGACGCCAATTCGCCTTTGAAGAAACACACAATTTCACAGACCGTCGAGGTTGACCCGCAGTTAGCGACAGCGATACTGGTGGCCAAGAGCAAGCTTATAAGAGAACAGGCGGATACAGGTAAAAAGTAAAAAATCAGAGGACCCGGTGTTGTCCAAGAGGCGATGCTGAGGCAGACAGAACATGGAAAATCGAGTATCGAATATCGAACAGGCCCGAGAGGGAAAGTTACAAGCGATAAAAGAAATGGGTATAGACCCATACGGCGGCAGGTATGATTGCGCAGAGCCGGCGGCGGATATTAAGGCGAGATATAAAGATGGTGAAGAAGGTCAGAAAGCCCGATGCGCCGGCAGGATAGTTTTACTGCGTGATATCGGCAAGCTGATATTTATTACATTGAGGGACAGCTCAGGCCCAATACAGGTTGGTTTGAGCAAGAGCTTGCTGGATTCGAAGTGGAGCTTTATGAAGTTGCTTGAGCTTGGGGATATAATCGGAGCGTCAGGCGGCCTGGGCAAGACGAAAACGGGCGAGATAACGATATGGGCGGACGAAGTTGTGCTATTGAGCAAGTCGCTGATGCAGCCGCCGGAGAAGTGGCACGGTCTTGCGGATATAGATTTGCGATACAGGCAGCGATACGTTGACCTGTGGGCGAACCCTGATGTGATGGAGCTGTTCAGAAAGCGAAGCGCGATATTGCGGACGGTGCGTGAGTATTTGACGGGTCGCGGGTTTATGGAAGTCGAGACGCCGATGATGCAGACGATAGCCGGCGGCGCGGCGGCGAAGCCATTTATCACGCATCATAATTCGCTTGATATGGACTTATATCTGAGGATTGCGCCGGAGCTGTTTTTGAAGCGGCTGCTTGTCGGCGGGATGGAGAAGGTTTTCGAGATAAACCGCAACTTCCGCAACGAGGGGCTTAGCACGAGGCATAACCCGGAATTTACGATGCTGGAATTGTACCAGGCGTACGCCGATTACAATATTATGATGGATTTGACGGAAGAACTGATTTGTCTTCTGGTGGAGAAGTACTGCAAGGAGAACAAGACACAATTCGGCGAAAAGAGCGTTGATTTTGCGAGGCCATGGAAGCGGGCGAAATACGCGGAGCTTTTGAAAGAATACGCCGGCTGCGATATTGCGGATATAGGGAGCATTCGCAAAAAGGCGGAGTCGCTGAAGATTGACCATAAGAATATGGACGACGCGGTTGTAATCAACGAGGTTTTCGAGCAGACGGTCGAGGAGCATCTGAATAATCCCACGTTTGTGATTGATTATCCGGCGGCGCTGTGCCCCCTCACTAAGCGAAAGAAGGGCCAGCCCGAGATTGCGGAGCGATTCGAGATGTATATCGCGGGGATGGAACTGGCCAACGCCTATACGGAGCTGAATGACCCGGCGGTGCAGGAGGAGAATTTCCGGCAGCAGCTTCGGGGGCAAAAAGAGACGATGGCAACAATGGACCATGATTTTGTGACGGCGTTGAGATACGGGATGCCGCCCGCCGGCGGTCTGGGAATCGGTATAGACCGGCTTATAATGATATTGACCGGCGCGACAAGCATCAGAGACGTCGTATTGTTCCCTCTTTTAAAACCAGCGAAACCGTGAGTTAAACCACAGATTTTCGAGGCGGGCTCTACGCTTCGCTTCGTGTCACGGATTTTTAATTGAGCAGGTAACGGATGCTGAAGATATTTTTGTGGCTGCGATACCTTAGAAAGAGGAAGGTGGTGCTGCTGAGTATCGCGGCGGTTGCGCTTTCGACGGCGCTTCTGATAGTTGTCGCCAGTTTATTCAACGGGTTCATAAACGCATTCGAGCAGAGTGCGGTTGACGGGATGGGGGACGTTGTTTTATCGCCTGGGAAGAATTTCGCGGGATACGGGGAGCTTGAAAAGCGATTGGAGGAGATAAAGCAGGTTGAAGCAGCAACTGCGACGCTGTCTGCGCAGGGGCTTTTGCATCTGGGCAGAGGTAATGTTCGGGCGGTTGAGATTTGGGGGATTGAGCCGGTAAAATTCGGCAAGGTGACGGCGTTTGACAAGTCGCTGCTGAGGACAAAAAAGACCCCAGACACAAGACCCCAGACACAAGACCCTCAAATTGAAGGTTATGTCGGAATAGGGGTCCTTGCTGAGCCGAATGAGAAAACCGATGAGTATGATGTCAACGGCGCGGAAAGGATGATTGGACAACAGTTTGTAATTACGACCGGTTCGACTGCTGTTGAGAAAGACGGCGGACATAAATTCAGGCGCAAAACCATACAGTTTACGATGGCGGACGCCGTATTTACGGGCATTTATTATTTTGACAGCCGGCTGGTGTATTTGCCAATAGAACAGTTGAGCGGGACGATTTTCCCGGATTCGCAGGAGCCGGTTGCGGGCAGGATTCAAATTAAACTTCGCAAGGGTGCTGACGCGGCCCTTGCGATAGCACAGATTCGCGGCGTATGGAAGGTTTTCGCTTCGGATAAACTCGGGTGGGAGGATTACGACATTCGAGCAACAATGATAGAAACCTCTAGGCAGATGCAAAGCCGGTACATTGCGGAAATTCGCAAGCAGATGGGGGTTTTGCTTTTGATATTCGGTGTGGTGAGCTTGAGTGCGGTGCTTTTGATATTCTGTATTTTTTATATGATTGTCGAGACGCGCCGCAAGGACATCGCGATAATGAAAAGCTGCGGGGCCGACAGTGGGTCTGTCGCATTGATATTTGTTGGGTTTGGCGCGTTTGTCGGCATACTTGGGACGCTGTTAGGAACCGCAGCCGGGTACATAGTTACGAAGAACATCAACGAGGTTGAGGGCTGGATAAGGGTGGCGTTCGGCCTGAAGCTGTGGAAAGCGAGCGTTTATATGTTCAGCAGAATACCGGCCGAAGTTTACTGGCAGGCGGTCTGGTGGATAGTTTTATCGGCGATACTTGGAGCGATGATTGGCGCGGTTATCCCGGCGTTGTCGGCAGCGATAACGCGGCCGGTCAAAGTTCTCAGATACGAATAGGAATTTGGAATTGTATAAGCTGATATTGGCATTTCGTTATCTTTATCGCAGGCGGATTAGTTTCCTTGCGCTTGCGGCGGTTGCGCTATGCGTTTTCATCGTCGTCGTAGTAATGACTGTAATGGACGGGCTGGTCGGCGATTTCAAACGGAAGAATCATAATTATACGGGCGATTGCGTGGTTGGAACCGAATCACTTGTCGGGTTTACGTATTACGAGGATTTCGCGAGAATTGCGGAGAGAGCGGATTACGTTGAAGCCGTAACGCCTGTTATCAAGAGTTACGTTCTTGTGGGAGCGGAAAGCTCATCGCGGAATATCGGTGCGGAATTGATGGGGGTTGATGCAGCGGGCTTTGGCAGGGTAACGGGTTTCGGGCGAACGCTGCATTATCATAAAAGTGACCCATCGAAGGCGTTTAATATAAAAGGCGACGCGAATCTTCCAGGTTTTGTAATCGGCGTGGATATGTGGAGTTTGCGCAACGAAAAGGGTGAGTATTATTATGACCCGAATCCCGCGGCGATGGCGTTGTCTGTAACTTGTTTTCCGCTGACGGCCAAAGGTGCGCTGACCAGGGCTGGGACGGATATGGTGAACACAAAGACGTTTTATTTCAGCGATTGTTCACAAAGCGGCCTGGCAAGGGTCGATGGAGCGGTTATTTATATACCTTTTGAGGATGCGCAGACACTTTGCGGGATGACCGAGCCGGTCCCTGCTTCGCCTGACGGGCTACGCAGGGCAGGCGCCAGGGCATCGTGGATTCATATCAAGTTCAAGCCGGAGACAAACATCGAAGATGGTTGTCAGAAGATTCGATTGATGTGGGCGAAGTTTTGCGATGAGTATAAAGGGAAGGATAACGCGGAGCTGCTTTCGCAGGTGAGCGTGCAGAGCTGGAAGGAGCACAGGAGAGAAAGCATCGCGGGGATGGAGAAGGAACAGGCGATGCTGATGATGATGTTCGGGCTTGTGGGGCTGACAACGGTGTTTATTGTTTACGTGGTCTTCTATATGATTATCAGTCACAAGACCAAAGACATCGGCATTCTCAAGAGCATAGGGGCGTCGTGCAGCGACGTGATTGTTTTGTTTTTGGGTTTTGCGGCAGGACTTGGCGTTATTGGTTCGGCAGTCGGTATCGCGGGCGGGATATTTTTTCTGCGGAACATAAACAGGATAGAGGGCTGGCTGTTTGAGCGGTTCGGTTTTCAGTTGTGGGACCGGACTATTTACGCGATAGGCGAGATACCGCATCGATTAGATTTGACAATGTTAGCGGTGGTAACAGGTTGTGCGATTTTGGCGTGTCTGGCGGGCGCTGTGCTACCCAGTGTTGGTGCGGCCAGGGCCAGGCCGGCGGATGTTTTACAGGTGAGCCAATTATGAGCAAAGATGAATTTATAATAGAGGCACAAGGTATTCATAAATCATACCGGATGGGCGCGGCGCAGGTACAGGTTTTGAAGGGGGCCGACGTCGCGGTCAAAAAAGGTGAGTTTGTGGCGATAGTCGGCGCGTCGGGCAGCGGCAAAAGCACGCTGCTGCATATCCTCGGCGCTCTTGACAGGCCCGATAAGGGGGTAGTGCGGTTTGAAGGGCGGGACCTGAGCGGGATGAGCGGGGGCGAGCTGAACGAATACCGCAATAAAATGATTGGATTTGTCTTTCAGTTTTACCATTTATTGGACGAATTAAATGTGCTGGAAAACGTGATTTTGCCCGCGATGGTGCCCGCTGGCGTATTTGTGTGGATGTCGAAGCGGGCGGATGTGAAAAAGCGTGGGCGGGAGCTGCTGAAAGCGGTTGGCCTTGAACAAAGGGCGACGCATAAGCCGTATCAGTTATCGGGCGGGGAACGGCAAAGGGCGGCGATTGGGCGTGCCCTTATCAATGAGCCGAGGTTGCTGCTGGCGGATGAGCCGACAGGTAATCTTGACTCTGCGACAGGAAATGGTATTCTGGAGTTGCTGGAAAGATTGAATCGTGCGGGGCAGACGATAGTTATGGTAACGCACGATGAAAGGGTTGCGAAGCGGGCCGGGCGGACAATAACGCTGGCTGACGGCAAAGTGAAGTAGTTAGTAAGTGCACAAGAGCATAAGTCACAAGTAAAAGGTAAAAAGGTCAACGGTGAATGTATGGCGTTAAAGATTTGGCTTGGCGATAAACTTGTTGATGAACAGGACGCGAGAATATCCGTTTTCGACCACGGGATGCTTTACGGAGACGGTGTATTCGAGGGGATACGGATTTATAACAAGAAGATATTTGAGTTCGAGGCACATATCACGCGTCTTTACAACTCCGCGAAGGGGATTCGCCTTGACATACCGATGAGCCGGGAAAAGCTTATGGAGGCGACGCAAAAAACGGTGGAGGCCAACGGAGTTATCGACGGCTACATCCGGCTGGTTGTTACCCGCGGCGTGGGGTCGCTGGGGCTGAACCCGTTTACCTGCGAGACGCCGATGGTGTTCATCATCGCGGATAATATCCAGTTGTATCCGCAGGAGCTATATGAAAAGGGAATGAAGATAATCAGCGCTACGACGGTGCGCAATCATCCGCTGGCGATACCGCCGCAGGTGAAAAGCTTGAATTACCTGAATAATATCTTGGCGAAGATTGAGGCGCTGGATAGCGACGTTCCTGAGGCGATAATGTATAACCACGAGGGATACGTCGCCGAGGCGACCGGTGACAATGTGTTTACGGTGAGGAAGGGCGTTGTATATACGCCTCCCGCGGAGGCAGGCGGTCTTGAGGGGATAACGCGGGAAGTTGTTATTCGGCTGGCGAAAAAAGAAGGTATCGAAGTAGTCGAGAAGAACCTGACAAGGTTTGATTTGTATATCAGCGACGAGGTGTTTTTGACAGGTAGCGCGGCGGAGGTCATCGGTATTGTTGAGATAGACGGCCGAGTAATCGGCGACGGCAAGCCGGGTCTCGTTACGAAACATCTCAGAGATAAGTTCTTCCGGTATGCACACGGAAAGGAGAAGTAGTTCTTGCTGCTCCCCAGTTTTTCTGCACCCCACAGCTTCGCTTTGCGAAGCAAAGCGTGGGGGTGAGTGAAAGCAAGAAGGGGGCAAGACGCAGGGGCTGCGGGTCGGCGCAATGCAATCATCTGCAAAAACGGGCGACGCTTCGGCGAAGAGTTCAAATGCCGCAGGTCGTTTGCCTGATGTTTTTTCTGTTATTGAATCCGAACTTACGCGGGTTAGGGCATTGATTGGGCAAGATTTGTCTGATTGGGGCGACCCGGTTCGCGGGCTGGTTGCTTACGCGAACGCAGGTAAGGGCAAAATGATAAGGCCGGGGCTGGTGTTGCTGTCTGGTCTTGCGGGCGGGGGGGTAACTGAAAAACACATTCGGTCGGCGGCGATATTCGAGATTATACATAATGCGACGCTTTTGCATGACGATGTTGTGGATGAGGGTAAAAGCCGACGCGGAGTCCCCACTGTTAACAGTATTCACGGGAATGAGTCGGCGGTTTTATTAGGGGATTTTTTGCTTGGCCGGGTCATCAGGATGTGCGTGGGGCTGGGAGACCGGGTGTCGGAAATAATAGCCGTGGCATCGATGCGGACCTGCGAAGGTGAGCTTAGGCAGATATCACAGAGGGGCAACTTGTCGCTGAGTGAGCCGGAATATATCGAAATAATAGCGGGAAAGACGGCGGCATTGTTTGAGGGGGCGTGTGCGGCGGGGGCCGTTCTTGCGGGGGCGGATGAATTGACGTTGCAGGCATTGGCGTCTTATGGACGCAACGTCGGCATCTCGTTTCAGATTACCGATGATTTGCTTGATTTGGTCGGCGAGCAGGACAAGACGGGTAAGCCCGCGGGCAATGACCTTGACCACGATAAACTGACGCTGCCGCTTATTCATTTGCTGAAAACCGCCGGCGAAGCAGAAAAGCAAAAGGTAAAACGGATTCTTTCGCAGCAAAATGGGTATGCAGACAGAATGGAGTTAGTTGCCAGATTGAATACCTGCGGCAGCATCGAATACGCGAAGAGGTGTGCGGAGGAGTTTGTCGGGCAGGCGATTACGGCAATAGCGGGAGTTGGGGATAACATGGGCAGCAAGTCGCTTGTCGAAACGGCGAGATTTATCACCAGTAGGACGGCCTGAGAGATTTATCAGCTTTAAATGAAAAAGGCCGGCTTGTTTAAGCCGGCCTTTTTGGTTTTGAACACAAATAAACTGTTTTTAGAATTTGTACTTTATTGTCAAAGTTGCCCAGCAGATGTCGTGCTTCGGGGAAACGCCCTTAATCCCATCGTCTTCCATAGTAATCTGTTCATTAACTCCCGGCGTGAAGATGAAACCGCTGCCGAGGTCGAAGTCGGTCGAGACGCCCATTACAAAATCGGTCCAGTCACTGCTGGTATAGCCGCCGTATGGTCTGGGGTCAATATGGTTATTATAGACCAACTCTGTATGGAAGTCGAGGTTCTGCTTGGGAATTTCAGAAGAGATATTCTCAAGTGGCAGGGCATAGTTGAGCATAAAGATGTGAGCAAAACCTGAAGCAGAGCCGTGGTCAGGATTGGCAGCCCCAACCACTGTATCGCTCATTGAGGGCCACAGCTTGACAAGACAATAAGCTGGTACGAGGCCTTTTACGCCTAAGATGTTGGGCCAGGCAAACAGGACGTTGAATTCCTGGAGGTCAATAGATGTAGCGGAGTGGCGTGCGTCCATATCCGGATAGTTGTAATAGACGTAACTAACTTTGTAATCGGTTTCTAAGGTATCCCCTGAGGCAATCTTGTTCTGATAGAACAGGGTATAATCGGTTCGCTGTTCATCCGAATAACCGAGGGGGCCGTTGTTGCCGGTTCCATTGGCCATATGATCCGCGATGCTCATACCAAAGCCGGAACCAAAGAAGTCGAGGTCGACAAATAGATTGCTGCCACTATGTTGCCCCCATGTCATGAAACCTCTCCAGACATGCATAGTGTCGTATGTGTAACCGAAATCGCCGTGTAAGTCGCCTTCCTGGGCGAGCACCGGGGCAACCATGCCAAACAGAATCGCTGCTGTTAATAACAAGACATACTTTTTCATTGCATTTGTCTCCTTAAAAAATACCCTCAACATATTTATTTTACTATGTTTTCGTCCGTTCCGTCGGCACCACACCGAGGGCGATAAAGCAGTATATCAACACCGATAAGCGGGGCAAGCACAAATTCATTTTTTTTGCCCAAATTCCCACAAGAGCCATAATTCCGTTCAGACGGCCTTGTAAACAACTATATTATCGGGCTATTCCTTGAAATATCTTTAATTTAGCTGTTAACGCTGTCAAGGAAATCACCATTTTCCGGTTTTTTTCGCCTCTGCCTTGGGGAAGTTTTTCAAGGGAGCAGTGAATTTTTTGAGGTCTTCTTCCGGCAGTTCGTAATCGGTTAGTTTTCCGGACATAAAGGCATCGTACCCAGAGAGGTCCATAAGGCCGTGTCCGCTGTAGCTGAACAGGATAACTTTTTCCTTGCCTTCTTCTTTGGCTTTGATGGCCTCATCGATTGTAGCCGCGATCGCGTGGCTGGTTTCCGGGGCGCAGATAAACCCTTCGGTTTTCGCCCAGGTGAGCGCCGCCTGGTAGCACTTTGTCTGCGGATATGCCTTTGGTTCGAGCAATCCTTCGACAGCGGCCTGACTGACGAGAGGCGCCATACCGTGATAACGAAGACCGCCAGCGTGAATCGGGGCAGGGATAAAGGTATGTCCGATTGTGAACATCGCAAGCAATGGCGTAGTTCCTGCCGTGTCGCCGAAGTCATATGAGAAAGGCCCGCGAGTAAGCGAGGGGCAGGAGCTTGGTTCGATGGGCATAATTTTGATATTTGCACCGTTGATTTTGTCGGTGACGAACGGGAATGAAAGACCAGCGAAGTTAGAGCCGCCGCCCGCGCAGCCGATGACGATATCGACTTTCTTTTCGCCCGCTGTTTTGAGCTGCTCTTTGGCTTCGAGGCCGATGATTGTCTGATGGAGCAGAACGTGGTTTAAGACACTTCCAAGTGAATAGCGGGTTTTGCCTGATTTATCTGTTACTGTTTGCTCGACTGCCTCGCTGATGGCGATACCGAGTGAGCCGGGGGTGTTTGGCATCTCCGCTAGGATTTTTCTGCCGGCGTTTGTTTCATTGCTCGGGCTCGCGACGCAATTAGCGCCCCAGACCTGCATCATAAGTTTCCTGAAGGGTTTCTGGTCGAAGCTGATACGGACCATAAAGACCTTACATTCGAGACCAATCAACTGGCAGGCAAAGGCGAGCGCGCTGCCCCATTGGCCTGCGCCTGTTTCGGTGATGAGGCGTTTGATGCCGAACTGCTTGTTGTACCAGGCCTGCGGGACAGCGGTATTCGGCTTGTGGCTGCCGGGGGGGCTGGTACTTTCGTCTTTGTAGTATATGCGGGCCGGGGTTTTGAGGAACCTTTCGAGGTAAACCGCCCTTCGCAGCGGAGCTGGCCGCCACCTGTAGAGGATATCGAGGATTTCCTCGGGGATATCAATCCAGCGTTTTGTGCTGACTTCCTGCTCGATGAGGTTCATCGGGAAGACCGGTGCCAGCATTTCGGGGCCGATGGGTTTTCCATCGGGGCCAAGAGGCGGCAGCAGCGGGGTCGGCAGGTCAGCGGCGAGGTTGTACCATTTGCGTGGTATGTCTTTTTCTTTCAGATGAATTTTAACTTCCATTTTTTTATCTCCAAGTCGGACCGCGGTTACGTTTATTAATACCGGTAAGGCCTTTATTGCTAAAATATTAGGGCGTATCTGTCAAGAAGATTTATTCAGGATTTTTATGACACGTGTGGGTGTAGCTAATGAATATAGCTTCGACAGGTATGCGGCAGAACCTTATAATATAGTTCAATGAGTGCTGACAGGGATGACAAGACGTTGTTTGGCAAATCTGAGCAGGCGAGAATGTCGGCGGCTGCGCCGTTAGCGGTTCGGATGAGGCCAAGGACTCTCGATGAATTTGCGGGTCAGCAGCATTTTATCGGCGAAGGAAAACTGTTGCGGAGGATATTAGAAGCCGACGCATTGAGCAGCTTGATATTTTACGGGCCGCCGGGGGTGGGAAAGACATCGCTGGCAATGGTTATTGCCAACCAGACAAAGGCGGAATTTCGATACATAAGCGCGCCTGCGGCGAGCGTAAAAGATATTCGGGACGTGATAGCCGAGGCAAAAGACCGGTTAGCATCGTCAAGTAAGCGAACGGTTTTATTCATCGATGAAATACACCGTTTCAATCGCGCGCAGCAGGACGTACTTTTGGATGATGTGGAATCGGGGATAGTGATATTCATCGGGGCGACTACGGAGAACCCGTTTTTCGCGGTTAATTCGCCATTGATAAGCAGAAGCACCGTGTTTTATTTTGAGCCATTGAGCGAAGATGATGTTGTCGGGCTGTTGAAGCGGGCGATAAGCGACAAAGAACGGGGGCTTGGCAAATACGAGATTGAAGCGGAAGAAAAGGCGTTGAAGTATCTCGCGGCGGTATGCGACGGTGACGCGAGAAAGGCGTTGACCGCTCTGGAAGTGGGGATTTTGTCGCAGAAGACAGTTAAAAAGATAAAATTCGATTTTCAGACGGCCAAGGACTCGATTCAGGGTAAGACAATCGATTATGACCAGACGGGCGATACGCATTACGATTTGGCGAGCGCGTTCCAGAAGAGTATGCGGGGAAGCGACCCGGATGCGACGGTTTACTGGCTCGCCAGAATGATTGCGGGCGGGGAGGACGTGCGGTTTATCGCGAGAAGAATCGCGGTTTGTGCGGCGGAGGACGTGGGCAATGCGGACCCGATAGCGACGGTTTTGGCGGCGGCTGCGGTTCAGATTAGCGAGTTTGTGGGGCTTCCTGAGGCGCAATTGGCGCTGGCACAGGCGGCGATTTACGTGGCTTGTGCGCCGAAATCGAACGCATCGTCGTCGGCGATTGGCAGCGCGATTGGTGATGTTCAAAATGAGAAAACCGTGGCAGTTCCCAAGCATTTGAAGGACAGCCACTATGCCGCGGCGAAAAAGATGGGTTTCGGAGCGGAATACAAGTATCCGCACAATTTTGAGGGTGGATTTGTAGTGCAGGAATATTTACCAGGTGATATAAGGAAGAAATACTACAGACCAACAGACAGAGGATACGAAAAAAATATAAGGGGTTATTTACAAAAGCTCGAAATACTGATAAAAGATAACAAGGCCAAAAAAGATTGAAAGTAGCGGCCAGGCGGAGCAGGGTAACGGTTGAATGGAGTACCGTAGTATGGACAAGGCGCAGTTACGGCTGGAGCTTCAAAAGAAGCTGGCCGGGATATCGGCTGAGCAGCGGAAGGAAAAAAGCCGAAGGGCGTGTCGAAAGCTGATTGCGACGCCTGAATTTCAAAACGCTTCCACGGTGATGATGTATCTGTCACTTCCTCACGAGCTTGATACGTCGGAGGCGATACTTTCCGCGTGGCAGATGGGTAAGACCGTGGTTGTGCCGAAGGTGTCCTGGCAGCAAAGGCATATGATACCCGTGCAGATAAACTCATTGGAGACGGGTTTTTCGGAGGAGGTAGGCGGGTTGCGAAATCCGACGACCGGTGCGCCTGTGCCGTTTGAAGATATCCATCTGGTGGTTGCGCCGGGTCTCGGGTTTGACAGGAAGGGCAACCGGCTTGGACGAGGGGGGTCTTATTACGACAGATTTTTCTCCAACAAGGATTTAAAGGCGGCGAAATGCGGCTTTGCGTTTGCCGAGCAGGTAATGGAAGCTGTGCCGGTTACGGAGCACGATGTGCCTGTTGATATGCTGGTTAGCGATGAGGAAGTTTTATATTTTGGCAAAGATAAGCCCGTTGCGGGCTCAAAAACAAAAAAAGCAGGAATGAGCGGCAAATAAGGAGATTGAAATGGCTGTTAATCCGGGTGGTTATGGAGAGCTTCGTTCGGCTCAGGTTCGCAGAGTTCTGTATATAGCTATAGTTGTGATTGTGGTAGTCGTGGTCGCCATAGCGGGATTTATTCTTAAGCGCAGCGTGAGCGGCTCGCCGGAAGTTGCGCCGGAGCCGCAGGCGAATACGACTGAGCAGGGGAAGTCGACGGAGCCGAATGCGGCGGCGCCGGTTGCGATGGATGCCAACAGTTCGGTTATATCGGCTCAGATTGCGCAGGCGATGGAGCTGCTGAATCAGCCGACACCTAAAATTATCGAGGCGAGAGACCGGCTTAATGAGCTTTTGCCCCTGGCACAGGGACAGGAGCTTTTGTTCATTAAGAGCAAACTCGCGGAGCTGTCGGATAAGTGGCTTTTCGGCAAGCTTGTTTATCCTGAGGACAAATTGACATCCAGTTACAAGGTCGCCCCGGGCGATATGCTTTCGACAATCGGCAAGAAACACAATGTGCCCTACGAGATTTTAATGCAGATAAATAATATGGCCAAGCCGGAATCGCTTCAGTCGGGCGTCGCGGTAAAAGTAATAAATGGGCCGTTCCACGCGAGGGTCTATCGCTCGACGTTTACGATGGATTTGTATCTGCAGAACACCTATGTGAAGAGTTTCTCCGTCGGGCTTGGTAAGCAGGGTATGGAAACGCCGACAGGGCGATGGCGTGTGAAAGAGGGGGGCAAACTGATACAGCCGATTTGGACGGATCCTGTTACCGGTAAAACATATCATCCTGAAGACCCGGATTATCCGCTTGGTTCGCGGTGGATAGCACTTGAGGGAATTGAGGGTAATGCAGTGGGTAAAAAGGGTTTTGCGATTCACGGCACGAAGAATCCCGAGCAAATCGGGACGCCCGGTTCGCAGGGTTGTATCCGGCTGCACAACGGCGACGCGATACTGGTGTATAATCTTATGATGCCGGGGCAGTCGCTGATAGATGTGGTTGACTGATTATTATTACCGCAGAGCACGCTGAGACCGCGGAGAAAAAATATAAAATAAAGTCCGCGAATTGAGCGGTGAGAAAGGGATCCTGCGTTGTGAGCCAGGGAATGGTAAAAAACCATCGGAGGATAAAGTTATACGCACTGGGGGTGTCTGTTTTTGCGCATATCGTGGCGTTGTCGGTTTTCGCGGCGATAAAGATTTCACAGTCGGCTCCTGTGCCGCTGCAAACGACAACGACCGTGAGCATAAGTCAGGCAGCCAAACTTGCTGACAGGCAGGCGGTTACGCCAAAGCCAAAGGTTATTCCCGTCGATAGCAAACCATTCGATTCTTCCGGCTCGCTCAAGGCGGATATCATTCAGGGCAGACCAATAGTTAAAACAGACGGAAAAGGAACACAGGCGAATGTTCGGCCTGTATTTGACGCGCCGAAAGAGGGTAATCGGCGGCAGACAGAAGAAGTAAAGCAGCCGATTGAGGTATCGACTGCGGCCAGCGGCGGGGAATCAGCGGAAAATATAGAATTTTTCGACAGCCCGGCGCAGGGCAGGAGGATTTGTTACGTCGTTGATTGCTCGGGGAGTATGCGGGGAGTGTGGAAGCGAGTGCAGGAAGAGCTTATTGATTCGATAGAGAAACTGCCGCAGGATTATTATTTCTGTGTGATTGTTTTCGGCGGAGGGAGCATCCTGGAGACGGGCGGGGGGAAAATGGTGCGGGCAACCGAGCAGGCGAAACAAGAAGCATACGAATTTATCGCGGCTGTTGGGCCGAGAGGGGGAACAAACGCGGAGGATGCGCTGGAGCATGCGATTATGATTAAGGACAGGACCGGCGTCGGGGCATCGGCGATATATTTTCTTACGGATGGTTTTGAATTGAGCGAACAGGATGGTTCGCGTTTTGCGCACAAGGTCGCTACAATACACAGGAGTTTTGCGCCGAAGACACAGATAAACACGATTGGCTTCTGGTGCACCGAGCAGGATGGCAAAGTGCTTGAGACAATAGCGAAGGAAAGCGGCGGGAAATTCGTGATGGTTGGCAATACAGGCGAACAAAAAGACGGGGACAATTAAGGCGGGAATGCTGTAATGAATAAAGGAATTTTATTAAAGCTGTTTTTTATGGCGGCAGCGCTTGTTGTGGTGGTGATGATACTGATAACAGCCGCGAAGACAAATTTTAGCGGCGCGTCGGCGGGGCTGGCTATGCCGAAGACGTATTTCGAGCAGTTTTTTGTGGCGGGCGGGCCGGTTGTCTGGTTTGTTCTTTTGCCGATGTCGATGGTTACGGTTTATCTGGCGACGGAGTTTTGTTTTGTCATTCGCCGGAAAAAACTTTTACCGGACGATATCTGCGGGACAATTGCTGATATTACCCGCCAGGCAGGCCTGGCGCAATTACCGGGGCGGCTTGCCGAAAAGAGCGATTTTATCAGCGTTGCTGTTTCGGGGGCCGTCAGCAAATGCGGCGGCGATTTGAGTCGAATGCGGAGTATGGTTATTGAATCGCTCCAGGAGCAGGCACTTGCGCTTCTACGCAGAATCGAGTGGATGAACATCATGGGCAATGTTTCGCCGATGATTGGTCTGTTCGGGACGGTCCTGGGGATAATCAAGATGTTTAACGCGATGGCGGCGGTAGGCGGACAGCCGCATCCTTCGCAACTGGCGGGCGGAATTTCAATCGCGCTGGTAACGACATTGTGGGGACTGATGATTGCGATACCGGCATTGACCATTCACGGCGTTTTCCAGAATCGAATCGAAATGCTCGCCAGTGAATCGGCTGAGCAGGCGGAAAAAACCCTTTCGCAAATCGCTTATATTTTAAGAGAGCAGAAGCGAGCAGAACAGCCCAAATCGGGCTCGGCGCAGCCGATTGCCGAAATTCCGCCAAAATCTGGCGGGACAATTCGGACATCGACGCTGTCGTCATAATTTTTTCAGTGCGGAAAGTATTTATGGCTTTTGAGGTTCCAAAACGATACCGCGGCACGGTTCAGACGCTGAATGTGATACCGTTCGTGGATGTTTTATTTCAGCTTATTATATTTTTCGTACTGGCCTGCCAGCTCATCGCGACGGAGAATTTACAGATTTACGTTCCCGATAACTGCAATTTTGCCAGTTCCGACGACCAGCGTGAGGCGCAGATTACTACTGTTACGGTTATGAAAGATGAGGGAGGCAAAAGCAGTTTTGCCGTAGGTTCTCAGAAGATTATGTTGTCGAATTATGACGAAATGGCGGAGAAAGTCGCCGAACTATTGGATGCCCGGCTCAAAGACCTGCCTGCCAACAGCAGGGTCGTTACGCTGCGGATTGATAAGGATATTCCATACGCCGAGGCCCAGTATGCCCTGGCCGCCGTTGCCAAAAGTACCGCGACCGATATCCGCCTGGCAGCGATAAAAGATTTCTCCGTTGCCAGATAGCTGGCGTTCAAATCCGAAACTTACGCGGATTCTTTTTTAGCGGGGAGTTGTCTTGCCGCGGAGAGAGGCACTATCCCTTCGACAATGTCCTTTGTAATGACGTATTTCGCGGGTTTTGGCTCTTCGGGGAGTTGATACATCAAATCCGTCATCAGTGTTTCGGCAAGCGAACGCAGCGCACGGGCGCCGGTGGCGTGCTTGAGGGCCTGTTTGGCGAGTGCGTGCAGGGCATCTTCGGTGAATTCCAATTCGGCATTTTCCATTTCGAAGAATTTCTGATACTGCCTGATGAGGGCGTTTTTGGGTTTTGTCAGGATATCGATAAGGGCATTCTCATCGAGAGGCGCCAGGACCGTTATAACGGGCACTCGACCGACAAATTCCGGAATCATTCCGAATTCGATAACGTCTTCGGGGATGACCTGTTCGAGAACGTTGGTCAGCTCGGCCTGCTCATCGGGCAGCTGCGACATTTCTGAACCGAAGCCAATCATTTTTTTGCCCAAGCGTTTTTTGATGATGTTGTCGAGGCCGACGAACGTGCCGCCGCAAATGAAGAGAATATGCGAGGTGTCCATCTGGATGTAGGATTGTTCGGGGTGTTTTCTGCCGCCCTGGGGCGGGATATTGGCGATTGTGCCTTCGAGCATTTTCAACAGGGCCTGCTGGACGCCTTCGCCTGAAACATCGCGTGTGATTGAGACGTTCTGGTTGGTCTTGCCTATTTTATCGATTTCATCGACATATACGATACCTCGCTGCGCGGCTTCGAGGTCGAAGTCGGCGTTTTGCAGAAGTCGCAACAGGAAGTTTTCTACGTCTTCACCTACATAGCCGGCTTCGGTAACGGTGGTGGCGTCGCAGATTGCAAAGGGGACATCAAGGAATCTGGCGAGCGTCTTGGCGAGAAGTGTTTTACCTGAGCCGGTGGGGCCTATGAGCAGGACGTTGGATTTGTCGACTTCGACTTCGCTGTCTTTGCTGTCAACGTGAAGCAGGCGTTTGTAGTGGTTATGCACGGCGACGGCGAGATATTTTTTGGCGTGTTCCTGGCCGATGACGTACTGGTCGAGGTATTCTTTTATGCCTCTTGGGTTCGGGAGTTTTTTGCTGCCGAAAGACGACCGGCTGGCCTGCTTTTTGTTTTGCCTGATGATGTCGCCGCAAAGCCCGACACAGTCGGGGCAGATATAGACCTTGTTCGGGCCTTCGATGAAGGTGTCCTGCTGGGTGCTTGCCCTGCCGCAGAAGCTGCATACGGCCCTGGGTTTGTTGATATCATTTTGTTTTGCCATTGGTCATTCCAAGTCAGATTCAAGTTTCGGTATTGTTATAGTTATATATTCTAAATCGGCCAAAGGTTCGTTGCAACTTAATTGGCTGCGCAGTGTTGTTTCAGAATATCGAGTTTTTCGGCCCATGGAGCGGGAATTTGGGGGTAACTGCCGCAAAGCACATCGATAGCGTGGGCGATATTTTGCTTGTCTGCCTGCGGTGATTTGGCAAGGCAGTCGAATTCGTAAAATTTGGCCTGCCACCAGTGCCAGCTTTTTTGGGTTTGTGCGGGCGTTTCGTTTCGCCTAAGCTCAGCGATTTTGGTCCAAAGCTTGGCGGATTGCTCGAATTTTTCCTGTGCCATCAACAGTCGTGCCTGTACACGCAGCCAGGTTACGTCGTTTTCATCGGGAGAAAAAGGCGTCAGGAAAATTTTTCCCTGTAGGATTGACGTCTCAGCAAAAAGCAGGTTGGTTTGGATATTATTGTTGGATTTATGGGCGAATTCGGCAAAGGCGTCGCAATTTCGCAGCAATTCGTTGAAGTCATTGGCATCCTTTTGCCAAAGTTCAATTTTATCGATAATTTCGGAGGCGATTTGAGCGGCCAATGCGGCCGATGAGTTGCTGTCTTCGACGATGGCTTTCGACATATATAGGGCGGATTCTTCAAGTCGTCCCAATTGGCGTAAGGCCTGTGCTTTGAACAGGTCATAACGCAGGCCTGGCGTTTGTTCGGCGGTATCGAGCAGGTTCAAGACCTGTGCTGCGGAATCGTTAGTGTCGCTGCCAAGAATTGTCCGGCAGTATATGTCCGTCGCTTCGAGGCGAAGCAGGCGTTTTTGCTCATCCTGCCCCTTGCAATTGAGAACAAAGTTTCGCAGTTGTAAAATCGCCTCTTCGCGGCCTGCGTTAATTTTAATTTTTAGAAGTTCGAGCGACGCCTTGTCGTGCCAGATTGCTTTCGAGTCATTGGCCAGCCGGGTGAATATTTCGGACGCTTCCTGAGTTTTGCCGCAGTCGAATAATATTTCACCATAAAAATACTGCATCTCTTCGCTCATTTTATCTGAGACGATATGGGCGTAGTTATCGAAGGCGGCAACGGCGAGATTGCAATCGATGTTTTTTTGAGTGAAGCTGTCGTAAGCGAGCCGGGCGGTATATTCGGCGGTTCCACGGGCGTCGATATCGAGCAAAGGTTCTTTTTGCCGGAGCTGCAAATCGCTTGATTCCATTAAAAATTCGATGGCTTTTCCCGGGTCTGATTCGATGACCGATTTGCCCGCGATACAAAGGGTGCCGGGTGTTTTTAATTTGTCGGTCTCGGCAATTGTCACCAGCAGTTCTTTGTGTGCTGGAAAGTTTGTTGTCGAGGCGGAATACGCGGCAAGTTCGGCGGTGAGAGGATTTAACGAATTGAGATCGGAGCCGGAAGAAAGGTCCGCGAGGATGATTTTGCCGAGAAACAGCCCTGTTTGCGAAGAATGCGACAAGGTATTTTGCAGTGTATCGGGGGCGTATTTGTTCTGGAGGATTGCAAGCGTGAGGAACATTTCGGGATCATCAGAACAATCGCTTTTGGCAAGCGAGTCGGCGATATCATCAAGCTCGTTTGGTCCGGATAGGCCAAGATATTTTATTTTTTCGAGTGAGGCCTTGAGGGGAGCGCAGCGGCTCAAGTCAGATTTGGCCAATATTTTGAAAAGCTGTTGGTCGGTTTCGCGGCTGCCGGCTATTCGTGCGAGATAGCAGTCGATTTCGAGTTTGCCGGTTTGTGTATTAGTGAGGTCTGCGGCGAGTTTACGCCACAGGCCCGTTTGGCCGAACAAGGCTTCCCAGTCGTCTTTCTGGTATGACTCGATTGCCTGCTTCATCGCGAGTTGCGTGTTCGCGATTTGCTCAAGGTTGGCTGACGTCTGTTGAGCTGCCTTGCAGAGTGTGTCTTTATCCTGCGGATTCAGAAATCGGCCTGAATATTCATACTGCATTCGTATTGTGAAGGTCCGCGTGAAGAACGAGTTATAAGTTTGTTTTGCTTTTTGAACGGCGCCGTTTATATCCTGAGCGGTTGGCAGAGAATCAGCGGCAATGGCAGGCAGGGAGATTGTCAGCAGCACAAGCGGCAGAAAATATCTTTTGCTAATCCGGCTTATCATTTTTCGGCGACTCGGTCATCTGGAACGTGATATCAGTCAGGCCCATTCCGTAAAGGACGTTGTAAATCTGGGCGAGGTTTTCCCATTTGACTTTGCCCGCACATACTATTTCGACGGGGTCGGTGGCGTATCGCTTTTGTTCGAGCAGGCACTGTCTGGTTTGCTCCATCAGCGAAGCAAGGCCCCGTTCGGGGTTTTGGGAGGATATATTGACGGCTCGAGATAAGCCGATTTGCACACGGCAGCCGGCGTTTGTCGGCGTGATTTGAATTGTCAGGGGTTCGGGCCTGATGGTGGTTTGGGCGACCGTGCCCGCGTTGGCGACGGGCAATTGGAGCGGGAGAAAATCCTCCTGCGGACTCCATCTCGCGGCGACGAGAAAGAAAATCAGCAGAAGGAAAATCATATCAATCATCGGCGCGATTCGCAGGCCGATGGCCGACCGGCGCAGACCGACTGTCCTGCTGAGTATGCTTTTGCCTTTATTTGTGCTTGCGAATATTTGCACGCCTAACCTCCATGTCAGCGTCGCCGGTATCAGCCGGCGGATTGCTTTACGAACTGAGCGCCTTTTTGCATTGCCTTTTTATTTAACGGTATTATGACGTGGTATCGTTCTGCCAGCACGTCTGGCAGTGATTCGGCTGCCTCGTCGGGGCTGAAGACCCCTCGTTTTTGAAGGTATGCGCCGAGCGCGACCATATTCGCGACCTTGGCGTTGCCGAGTCCTACCGCGATTTCGTCGATTGGTATTTTCACGACCTCGACGGAATCATCGACTTTGGGCTGCACGTCTATCTGCGAGCTGTTTATTATCAGTGTTCCGCCTTTTTTTACGGATTTTTCGAATTTGGCGAGCGCGGCCTTGCTCATTGCGATTACGCATTGGGGATTGCTCACTACCGGCGAAGGAATCGGCTGGTCAGAAATGACGACCATACAATTGGATGCCCCGCCCCGGACTTCCGCGCCATAGGAGGGCATAAAGGTAACTTCTTTGCCTGCCTTCATCGCTGCCTGCGCGAGGAGTTTGCCCACGAGGATAATCCCCTGTCCGCCGAACCCGGCGATTGTAACTTCTTCATATAGATGATTAGTTGGCTTTAACATTAGAATTCAAATATTCTCTAAGGCAGGGTCTAATTAAATTAGCTTCTAATTCCCAAGCGATAGTTCCTCCGATTCCACCTGCAATTACAATACCAATTAATCCGCCCCCAAAACCGTAGTAAATTTGACCAAACAAACAACCGACTACAATAAAAAATACATCTAATACAGTTGAAATAACACCAACTTTAAAGAAATACTTTAGATGGGTTTTCCTCCATGCCTTTTTTCGGTTTTGCTTTGGCAAACCAGCTAATTCAGGGATTGAATTAATTGACCAATAAAATTTCATGGGTCAGCCCTTTATCCTGCCGAAGGGAAAGACTTTGGTCATTTCATTTTGAATATAGAGCATAGCATCGGGCGGCGTCATTCGCCAATAGGTCGGGCAGGGCGAAAGAAGCTCGACGAGCGAGAGGCCTTTGGCGTTATTAATTTGTAACTCGAAAGCGTGTTTGAGAGCGGCTTTTGCTTTGCGAATATGTGCGGGGCTGCAAAGTCCGCATCGCTCGACATAAATCGCCCCGGGCAGCACGGCTAATAATTCCGAGACGTTCAACGGGTAGCCCTGGCCGTCGGCTTTTCTTCCATTCTGGGTGGTGGCGGTGATTTGGCCCAGCATTGTTGTCGGGGCCATTTGGCCGCCTGTCATACCGAATACGGCGTTATTGATGAAGACGACTGTGAGTTGTTCTGCGCGATGGGCGGCGTGGATAATTTCGGCTGTTCCGATTGCCGCGAGGTCGCCGTCGCCTTGGTATGAGAAGACGATTTTATCAGGGTTGGTCCTTTTCATCCCGGTTGCGACCGCTGGCGCCCTTCCGTGAGCGACTTCGACCATATCAACGTCGAAATAATCGTAAGCGAGAACCGCGCAACCTACCGGCGCGATGCCGATGGTTCTGCCGTGGATGTCTAATTCATCGATTACTTCAGAGACGAGCCGATGCGCAATGCCGTGGCCGCAGCCCGGGCAATAATGCGTCGGGCAATCTTTAAGCGTCGGCGTTCTTTTAAATACGGTCTGCATCGGTTTTATTTTTTCGCTTTTTTAATCAACTGTTCGATTTTTTCGAGGACTTTTTCAACGGTTACTATTCCGCCGCCGGGCCTGCCCCAGAACACGACGGGCGATTTGCCCGCGACAGCCAGGCGGACGTCCTCGACCATTTGGCCGCAGCTCATTTCAACGACGAGGAAAATAGGCGACTTATCCGCCGCCTTACTAATCGGCTCAGACGGGAAGGGCCAAAGCGTAATCGGCCTGATACAGCCGACCTTGATTCCCTGTTCCCTCGCTTGCTGGGCGGCACGCTTTGCGATTCTGGCGCAGATGCCATAAGCGACGAGGATAATATCAGCGTCATCAATATCTGACTGTTCGCAGCGTGTTTCATATTTTTCGATTTGGCGATACTTTGCCTGCAGGTCGTAATTATGCTGTTCGACCGCACCATCCGCCAGCCACAGCGAGCGGACGATATTTTGTTTTCTGCCATTGGCTCCCGTTAACGCCCAGTCCTTCTTTGGCAGTTTTGAATTTTTTGAGTTTGCTGGTATCACAACGGGTTCCATCATCTGGCCCAGTATACCGTCGGCGAGAATAATTGCCGGCGTTCGATATTTGTCCGCCAGGTCGAAGGCAAGCGGCATAATATCGGCAAATTCCTGGACACTCGACGGGCCGAATACGATGCAATGGTAATCGCCGTGGCCTCCGCCTTTGACGGACTGGAAGTAGTCGCCTTGTGATGGGGCTATATTGCCAAGCCCCGGGCCTCCCCGCATAACGTTGACGATGACGCAGGGCAATTCCGCGGCGGCGAGATAGCTTATGCCTTCCTGCATCAAGCTGATACCCGGGCTGGAAGAGCTTGTCATAGTGCGTTTGCCTGTTGCCGAAGCGCCGAAGACCATATTTATCGCGGCCAGCTCGCTTTCGCTCTGGACGAAGACCTTTTTTTCTTCGGGCATTCTTTGCGACATATAGGCGGTAACTTCATTCTGAGGCGTGATGGGATAGCCGAAATAGGCGTCGAGGCCGGCCTGTATCGCCGCCTCCGCCATCGCTTCATTACCGCACATTAAAACTCTATCACTCACTTCGATTCTCTGGCTAAGTTATTGATTTCGTTTTTTTTTATTGGGTTGACGGATTTTATGTCTATTTTCTCAGAGCCGGTTTTGTCCCGATATACCTCGATAGCGCAATCGGGGCAGACAATCGCGCAATTGGTGCAGCCGGTGCAATTTGGCCCTGTGGATTCAGCGGGGAAGTATCCCTTGCTGTTGGACTTCTCCGAAATGGTGATTACGTTGTTGGGGCATACAGTAACACAAAGGGTGCAGCCCTTGCAACGTTCGATATCGATTATAATTTTTCCGGCCATTTGCGTCTCATTCACCGCAGAGAACGCTCCTTCGCCCATACAACGGGCTACGGAGGGCGGGCAGCGGAGAATGCTGAAAAAATCCTTAGATAATACCCGTGGTCTCCGCGGTAATTGTCGCGATATTATACCTAAGGGGCCGGCGATTGTAAAGAATAATGAGGCGTATCAATCGCTCAATAACCGGGCTTGAGGAACAGGTAATACAGTTTGCCTTCCTGGTATGTTTGGCCTGCGAGTTTGCCTGCCGTATCGCCGATTCCGAGGTAAACATCGCATCTGCCCGCTGCGCGGATAGCGCCGCCCGTGTCCTGGTCGAGTGCGAAGCCGGCGAACGGGTCGATATAAGTCATATTGCCTATCTGGCGGGGGAGATTTGTTGTGAAAAACGTCAAGGCGCCGCGGGGGAAGATGGTTTTATCGGTGGCGATGCTTCTGTAGGCGATAACCGGTTCATTCAAGCTGCCGTGAGGCCCGCCTTGTTCTGTCTGCCTGAAAAATACGAAACGAGGGTTAATCTGAGTGTATTGACGGACAAGCGCCGAGTTGGCCTTGAAATAATCTATAAGGGATGCCAGGCTGACGCGCTCCGCCGGGATTTTTCCTTCGCTGATAAGCTGTTTGATAATACTTTTATATTCGTGGCCGTTGTTGGCGGCGTAGCCGTAAGTTACGAGCCGGCCATCCGGCATACGTATCACAGCAGAACCCTGAACATGGGCGATATAGACCTTGAAGGGGTCGTCGAGCCAGACGATTTCAGAGCCAGCGAGCATATTTGAATTTTCGATTTCAGCGCGTGCGGGGTATGGAGTGATTTGGCCGTTGGCGCCTTTTCTGCCGAGAATCTGGCCGTTTTCGCCTTTGACGAGGTCATCGGGCTGGCGGTAGAGGGGATACTGGTATTGTGCTGTTTTAATAGTTGAGCCGGAGAAGATGGGGGTGTAGTAGCCGGTGAACAGGACGGTACCTGCGTCGTCGCAGCCGACGGACATATAGACGTCGAATTTCTGATGGATGGCATCGTTGAGCTGGCTGCCAGTCATGCCTGATTTGAGCAGGTCTTTAAAGGCAGTGAGGGATTTAACAACCTGTTCGTGGGAGATGTCTGCGTATGGATAAAATTGATTACTCGATGGCTTTTTCAGGTAGTCGAGCGAGTTATCAATGGCTGTGGAGAGATTGGCGAGATTATTACAAGCGCTGGTGAAGTCCGGGATTTCAGCGGGATTGGTAATTTTTCGCAAGGCGAGCTGGCCCGGGGCAAGGGGTTTGTCATACTGGGGAGCGACGACTGCGCTGGGTTTCTGGCAGCCGACGGCTATAAGAATAATGGCGGTCAACACGGCGTAAAGCAATATCCTGGTTTTCATACGATTCCTTTTTTGAATAAACGAACAGACCCCCTTTGTGCCCTTCAAGCGGCACTCGATGGATTCGACTAACAAATCAGGGTCTTATAATTAGTGTGTCGGCGAAGCGGGGAGTGAATCTTTAATGGTATTAGTCGGGTACGAAGAATGGTGAAAATGCGCAAAAAAAAGGAGCACCGCCGGGGTCCTACGAGCACCCACACCCAAAATGCCCTGTAAAAGCCGCGCGGCGATACTCCTTATATTGTTACTGACTGCTGCCGCATAAAATCGCAACAGTCATAATATCTGCTTATAATGACGTATTGTATCACAAGCTTATTGCAAACTGCTATCGGAGTAACCCTTATTTTGCTGGTAAAAATGCCTGATTGGATTTTGGTCAATTTTCGATGGAGGTGATACCCTTGCGGATGGCGTATTTGGTCAGTTCGGCGACATTGTGAATATCGAGTTTGCTCATTATCTGCCTGCGGTGCGTTTCGACAGTTTTGACGCTGATATGCAGTTTCAGGGCGATTTGCTTGGTGGAATTGCCCTCCGCCATAAGCTGGACGACCTCTTTTTCTCTGTCAGTGAGGATGTCCGGACCTGCGAACTCGTTTGTGTTAAGCCGATGAAGATAGTCCTCGATGACTACGCCGGATATGGCGGGGCTGAGATAAGTTTTGTCGTCAATGACAGTTTGTATAGCTCTTGTAAGCTCCTCGAAGGCGCAATCCTTGAGCAGGTACCCGGCTGCGCCGCTTTTGAGCATTTCTGTTACAAAAAGGGCGTCGGAATGCATCGAAAGGGCGATAATTTTAATGTCGGGCGCTTTGGCGAGAATTTGCTTTGTGGCTTCGACCCCGTTGAGGTCGGGCATAGTTACATCCATAATTATGACATCCGGGGCAAGCTCGGCGGCCAATTGGATGGCGGTCCTGCCATTATCCGCTTCGGCTATAACCTCCATATCCTTTTGTTTTTCGAGCAGTGACCGGAGGCCCTGGCGTGTGATTTTGTGGTCGTCTGCCAACAGGATTCTTATACTCATTTTGGTTCTCCTGTCCCGCTGATTATTTCGATGCAGACCGGGTTGCGCAGGTCATTTTTAATTTTTCCGCCGCCGGCCGTTTTTTCCAGAGCGGGCGCCTGAAAAACGGATGCGCGGTTTCTTTAGTTTTTCCATCGGGGCGGTCAAGATGATTTGCGTGCCTTTTTTTTGCCCTGAGTGTATGATAACACTTCCGCCAATCTGGTCAAGTCGTTCCCGGATATTAAAAAGTCCGAACCCCCCTTTTGTAAAGTCCTTGGCAGGATTTATGGCCGTGATATCGAAGCCGACGCCGTTGTCCTCGACGGCAACCTGAATGTTGTCATTAACTGCGTGGACGTAAACTTTTGTCTTTTTGGCTTTGGCGTGCTTTACGACGTTGACTAAGAGTTCTCGCACCGCTTGGAACAGCAGCACCCGGATATCGGCGTTAAGTGGTTTTGGTTTTTCGTCGTTTATGAATTCAACATCCAGGCCGAACCGCTGCCTGGTTTGCCTGACTAACCAGCCAACGGCTGCCTCGAAACCCAGCTCGTAAAGAACGGGCGGGCTTATTTCGAAAGTGAGCGACCTTGATGCATCGATGGTCTGCGAGATGAGGTCGATTACATCTTTTAGCGATTTGACCAGGTCCGGTTTGACGTCGTCTTTAAGCGATTCGAGTTTAATTTTAGAGATGGCGAGGTTTTGGGCTATGTGGTCGTGGAGCTCGGCGGCAATTCGTCTTCTGAGCCGTTCCTCGGCCAGCGAAAGTTCCGAGGCGAGAGAGCGGAGCTGCTGCTGATAGAGCATAAGTTTTTCTTCCGCTTCTTTTCGTTTTGTGATGTTCTGAGCCGTGCCTTCGTAATAGAGAATTTTGCCTTTGGCGTCTTTTACGGCAAAGGCGCTTTCGGAAACGAAAAGCTTTGTGCCGTCGGGTCTGCGCCAGATGGACTCAAGACCGATGACCCGGCCTTCTTTTTTTATGAGTTTTTTGAATATGGAGCGCGGCGTTGACGGGTCAAAGCCATTTTTTTCAACGTTAAACTTGGTCAGTTGTTTAAATGACCGGCAGCCCATCATTTTGATGAGGGCGGGGTTAGCAAGCAGTATTCGGCCGGCTGGAGTGGTTCTGTAAAGGCCGACGATTGTGTTTTCAAAAACGCTCCTGAATCGCACTTCGGCGTTTCTGAGTGATTCTTCAGCGTGTTTGCGTTCGATGATTTCCGTTTTTAAAGTTTCGACCGCTTTGGCCAGTTCAGCGGTTCTTTTCTTTACTCTTATTTCAAGCTCTTCGTGCGCCTTTTTGAGTTGTTCTTCTGTCTTTTTGCGTTCAGTGACGTCTTTTATAGTTCCCTGTGTCCCGGCGATTTTGCCTTTCTGTATGATTAGTGATGAGTTTAGTTCAATAAATACGCGGGAGCGATTTTTCCTTTTGGCCTGGAGGTAGAGGACGCCGTAGTTTTTACCCTGCAGCTTTTCCCTGAAACGTTTAACGGCTTTTGGTATTTCAGATTCGACCAGAAAAGTCGTGAAGTTTTTACCGACCATTTCCTGGGGCTTGTAGCCGAATATTTTTTTGCTTGCAGGCGACAGGTATGTTATTAAACCCCTTGTGTCGGTCGTAAAAATCATCTCGGAGCTTCGCTCGGCCATCCCTCTGAATTTTTCTTCGGACTGCCGCAGGGCCTCTTCGGCGTGTTTATGTTCGGTTATGTCGGTAAACAGTCCGACGTTGCATGGTCTTTGGTCTATGATGACACGAGTTGAGTTGATGTTCGCGTAGAATACGGTTCCATCTTTCCTGAGACATGGGGCATTGTGAGCGTGTGTTTTTTCGCCTTGCGCCAGAATCTCGAATCTCGCGAGGACAGAGGGCATGTATTCTTTAGGATGCATGTCATGCACGGTTATGTGCTGAAATTGTTCGGCGGTGTATCCAAACATTGCGCAGGCGGCCTGGTTGGCGTACTTAAGCCGCTTTGTTTCAATATCCGCGATGATAATTCCTTCGGTGGCGTAATCGAATATCGCCTTGTACCTGACTTCAGATTCGCGCAGGTCATCTTCGACTTGTTTACGTTCGGTTATGTCGGTGAAAAAGCCGACAAAATAGTTCTTGCCGTTGATTGCAGTTCGAGTCGCGCTGATATCCGCGTAAAAAACAGTTCCGTTTTTGCGAAGGCACGGTATATCCTGGGTGAATGCCACTTCGCTTCGCATAAGAGCTTCAAATCGGCCCGACACATACTGCAAGTGTTCCTTGGGATGTATATCCTTTACGCTCAGACGAGTCAGTTCTTCGGCGGTATAGCCGAACATTTTGCAGATAGCCGGATTGACGTACACAAACTGCCTTGTTTCAATAATTCCGACTATGATTCCTTCCTTCACGGATTCGAATATCGCCCTGTATCTGGCTTCGGACTCCCGCAAGGCGTCTTCCACGATTTTACGTTCGGTTGTATCGGTGAAAAAAACAAGGTGTCGCATTTTTTGCTCTGCGAAGACGGCGACTATTTTGATGTCCGCAAAAAACACGGTTCCATCCTTACGGATGCAGGGTACGTTAAGGCGTGTCCTTCCTCTTTTATTTTGCTCGTGCATGGAGAAAGATTCTTCTATTATCTTCGCACGGTCACTAGTGTGTATATCATATATGGTCTTTTGGCAGAGTTCTTCCTCGGTATATCCATACATTTTACAAATGGCCGGATTAGCATATTCGGGTCGTTTTGTTTCGACATCGACAATCAGGATTCCTTCTTTGGCGGATTCGAACATCGCCTTGTACTTATTTTCGGATTCCAGCAGCGCCAGTTCGGCATTTTTACGTTTGGTGATATCCCTGTTTGCGCCTATGATGCCGATTATATTCCCGTTTTTGTCCCGCCAGGGCATTTTGGTGCACAAACTCCAGTTGATTTTTCCGTCTTTGGGGCGGATTCTATGCGCCTCTTCGTTTACCATTGGCTTGCCGGTTTTTATTATCTCCTGCTCGGCTGCGTATAAAGTGCCGGCTAATTCGGGCGGGAATAAATCAAAATCGCTTTTGCCAATCGGGTTTTCGGAAAAAGGATGGTCGGTGTCTTCAGCGACGGCCTTGTTGCAGATGACGAATCGACCTTTCGCGTCCTTTACGTAAAGACGGTCGGGCAGGGCGTCTATAAGGGTTCGCAGGAGTTCAATCTCCTTGACGAGCTGTTCTTTGGTTTTATCTGAATCGTTCATTGTTTAGTCCGCGGATGTTGGCGGTCAAGGCCGAAGGTCCTGAGCCAGAGTTCGGTTTCGCTTTCTGTCAGACCCGTGTGTTTGGCGGCCGGTTCTTTGCCTCGTTTTTGTTTGCTGAGCCGTTTTGTTACTATGGCCCAGAATTCATCGGATTGGACGGAGGTTGCTTTTCGTGCGGAAGCAGCATCTCGAATTTTGCGGTCGGTGCTGACGATGGTCAGATGCGCTGGGGCGGTGCTGTCGAGTATTCTTTGCTCGATGATGGAGTCGCAATCGGTGTTGCGGCCGGAGAAGGTAATTTCCAGATTGCTTAAATTATTGAATCCTGTTTTGTCGGGCGGGCCTATGCCGTCGAAGATGATTTCGGCTTTGTCGCGTGTAATGCCGAAGTATGTATCGAGGGCCTGACACATCGCGATATCGGTTACGGATGTATCTTCATCGGGGTTTTGAATAGCCCACAGCAGATTGTGTCCGTCAATAATAACCGGCATCGTTTAATTTTGCCTTACTTAAAGCGGACAGGATTCCACAGAAAACCTTATTTCTCCGCCGACGATTGTTTTCTCAACCCTGCCCTTAACGGCCCACCCGTTATATGGGCAGTTTTTGCTTTTTGAGCGGAATGTGTTTACGTCGATTTTATATTCGGCGTTGGGGTCGATGATTGTTACGTCGGCCTGTTTGCCTTTTGACATTGTTCCTTTGTCCACGCCGATGATTTTCGCGGGCTTTTCCGCCATCAGTCGAATCAGTCCGGGCCAGTCGAGGATGCCCGGCTCAATCAGCGCCTTGATATACAGAGGCAAAGCGCATTCCAGCCCGATGAGTCCGAATGGCGCCGCCAGAAACTCAAGCTCTTTTTCGCTTTGCAGGTGCGGGGCGTGGTCGGTGACTAATGCGTCAACCAGCCCGTCGGCAATCGCCTCTTTGAGAGCCTCGATATCCTTTTCGGTTCGCAGGGGCGGGTTTACCTTGTAGTTGGTGTCGTATTCGGCGCAGCATTTTTCAGTCAGCAGCAGGTGATGAGGTGTTACCTCGCAGGTTACAGGCAGGCCCAGTTTTTTTGCGGCTCGAATCAGCTCGACGGAGCCGGCGGTTGAGATATGCTGTGCGTGATAACGAGCCGTTCCCGCCTTTATTTTTTTGACGAGCTGGATATCGCGCCAAAGCATCGCTTCTTCGGCAAGCGGGTCAAGCCCCGGCAGACCGAGGATTGTCGAGTAGTAGCCGGAGTTCATCACGCCCTTGCCGGCGATTTTATCATCCTGGCAGTGCTGGGCGATAACGACGTTAAACATCTGGGCATACTTGAGCGCACGCAGCATTACCGAGGCATCCTGAACGCCTGAGCCGTCATCTGTGAAACCGACTGCGCCGGCCTGAGACATAAAGCCCATCTCGGCAAGCTCAACGCCTTCCCTGCCTTTGGTTATGGAACCCATTGTGTAAACGTGCGTTTTCCTGGCTTTTCTTGCCTTGCGATGGACGTATTCGACGTCTGTTTCATCTTCTATTGGAGGGGTTGTATTGGGCATACAAACAACCGATGTGAATCCCCCCGCGACAGCGGCGGCTGAGCCGCTGGCGATTGTTTCCTCTTCTTCATCGCCGGGCTCGCGGAAATGAACGTGTATATCAATCAGACCCGGCACGACGAGTTTGCCCGTCGCGTCGATAACGTTGGCGACGGTTTTTTTGACGCGTCCTACCTCGACGAATTTTTCGTCGGCAATCAGCACGTCGCATTTCCGGTTGATTTTGTTCGCCGGGTCGATTACGTGACCGTTTTTTATAAGCAGCTCATCGCCCATAGGTTTTTTTGTTTTATTAACCATTTTGTATTTGCGCCTGTTTTTCAGCCGCGGCCTGGTTCACCAGGAACAGCACAGCCATTCTTACGGTGACACCGTTGGTTACCTGCTGGAGTATGACACTATTTTTGCCGTCGGCGACTTCGCTTTCTATTTCAAGTCCCCTGTTGATTGGGCCTGGGTGCATAACGAGTATGTCAGGTTTTGCCCTTTTCATCCGCTCCACGGTCAGGCCGAAGTAGTGTGAGTATTCACGTACCGAAGGGAACGGGTTGCCGCCTAATCGCTCGAACTGGATTCGGAGCATATTTATTACGTCAACTTTTTCGATAACGTCATCGAGCGAGTAACTGATTTTGACTGGCAGCTGCTCAACTTTGGGCGGCATCAGCGTCGGAGGCCCGACGAAAGTTACTTCTGCCCCGAGTTTTGTCATTGCCCACATATCGCTGCGGGCCACCCGTGAATGCGATATGTCGCCTACGATTGCGATTTTGAGTCCCTTGAGCGAACCTTTGCGTTTGCGGATAGTGAAGACGTCGAGCAGGCCCTGGGTCGGGTGTTCGCAGTAGCCGTCGCCGGCGTTGACAACGCAGGCGTTGATATATTTGCTGAGCAGTGTCGGCGCGCCGCCCGCGTTGTGGCGGATAACGACGATATCGATACCCATTGCTTCGAGGTTGCGTGCGGTGTCGAGAAGCGTCTCGCCCTTGCTGACTGAGCTGTCTTTTTTGGTGAATTCGACGACGTCGGCGCTTAACCGATTAGCGGCCAGGGCGAAGCTGTTTCGGGTACGGGTGCTGTCCTCGAAGAAAAGATTGACCACGAGCTTGCCTCGCAGGGGCGGGGCTTTTTTTACCGCTCTTGCGCTTATTTCCTCGAAGCCCTGTGCGGTATCGAGGATATAAGTAATTTCCTGGGCGGTTAATTCTCTAAGGCCGAGCAGATGTTTTCGCTGCCATTTAAATTCCTTTATTTTGCCCTTTTCAGCCATACCTGGCGACCGCCTTAATTTAATTTTTAATCAGGTTATTCGACTATGACCTGTTCTTTGTTGTCCGATTCTTTCAAAAGCACCTGGACTAATTTTCCCGGTTTTTCGTCCGTCTTATAGCCGGCGTAGTCGGCCTGGATGGGGAAATCCCGTCCGGCCCTGTCAACGAGCACCGCCAGACGAATTGCCTTTGGTCTGCCCAGGTCAATCAGCGCATCCATAGCCGCTCTGGCTGACCTGCCCGTATGCAAAACATCATCGACCAGGATTATGATTTTGTCGTCGATATCGAAGCGGATTTCCGTGGTGCGAACCCGCGGCTGCGAGCCGCTTTTGGGTGAATTGAGGTCGTCTCGGTAGAGGGTGATATCGAGCGTCCCACAGGGTAAGTCACTGCCGATTTTTTCGGAGAGTCGTTTAGCTAATCGTTGCGCGACGATTTCGCCCCTGCTGCGGATTCCTATTACGGCTATTTCAACGCCCTCTGGAATATCGGCGACAATTCGGCTTGTCAGCTTGTTGAGGATACTGTCGATTTGTTTGGCGTTCAGCAATACCTTCATTTGTCGCTATTGGCCCTCTTTTGGAACATGCTTAAGTTTGGAAAATTATATCAATTCCGGGTTTGAAAAGCAAGCCGCTTTTCATCAATTATTGCCTCAGGAATTAAGAGTTGATATCGTGCAGACCTTTGCCATATTGGGGGGTAATGAAGAAGCCCCGCGGGAACGGGGCTTTTGTAATCAGGTTGGCAAATATAGACTTGCAGTGTAATTAATCCTTCGGAATTGTCAGGACGACGAAAATGCTGCTTTTTTCGTATCTGACGCGCAACATTACTTTTCCTTCTTTCGCAGCAGCACCTACGGCTTCTTTGAATTCCTTGACGCTCTCAACCGATTTGCGGTTCACTTCCTGAATTAAGCTTCCGGGCTGAATACCCGCCATCGCCGCCGGAGAGTCGGATTCGACGTCGGTAACGAGGACTCCTTTTTGTCCGACGAACCCAAACTGTTTGGCTAAATCGTCGGTGAGATTCTGGACGGTGACACCGAGTTTTTCTGATGCCTGCTCTTTTGTAGTATTTGCGGCAATTTGCTCATCGGACGGTCTTTCTTCGAGTTTGGCGGTAAGCGTCTGCTTTTTGCCATCTCGCAGGATGGTTAATTCAACTTCGCTGCCCGGTTTTTTCATTGCTACGCGTCTTTGGAATTCCGCAGCTTTTTCGACCGGCCGGCCGTCAAACGCGGTGACGATATCGCCGGCTTTGAGACCTGCCTTTGCCGCGGCGGAATCAGCAGTGACATCCGGCACAAGAACGCCTTTGGTGTCCTTGAGCTTGAACGATTCAGCCAAGTCGGGCGTGATGTCCTGAATGGTGACACCGAGGAACCCGCGGATGACTTTTCCTTTCTGAACAATCTGGTCGTAAACGGATTTCGCCATATTTATGGGGATAGCCAGACCGATGCCTATGTTAATGTTTGCCCCGACTATGGCGGTGTTGATGCCGACGACTTTACCGTCGAGGTCAATCAGCGGGCCGCCGGAGTTGCCGGGGTTGATTGCCGCGTCGGTTTGTATAAAGTCCTCGTATGTTGAAAGCCCCAGGCCGCTTCTGCCTTTTGCGCTGACGATGCCTACAGTAACTGTGTGGCTAAGCCCGAAGGGATTGCCTATGGCGATTACCCACTCGCCAACTTCAATCGTGTCGGAGTCGGCCAGTTCGAGAGCATGCAGGTCGTTAGCGTCAATTTTGATAACAGCGACTTCGGTGGACGGGTCTGCGCCGATGAGTTTTGCCTGCAATTCACGGCCGTCCATCAGCGTTACCATGATTTTATCGGCGTCTTCGACGACGTGATTATTTGTGAGGATGTAGCCCTCTTTTGAGACGATAAAGCCGGAGCCCTGAACGGGCCTGATGATTTTTCTTTGCTGGGGTTGCCGTTGTTGTTGCTGCTGTCTGCGGAACTGTCTGCCGAAGAATTGCTGTAAGAATTCATCGTCGAAAGGCGAATCGCCAAAGGGCCCGGAATATGTCTGATTTATGGCCTGGTTGGCTTTGATACTTACTACGGCCGGCGAGTCCTTTTCTGCGACTGAGGCGAATGCCCTGCCAAGCTGGCGAAGGGTATCAATGCCCTTTGAGTCCTCAGCAAGGGCTGATAACGGCGAAATTAGCGAGAAAACGATGAAAACGAAGCTGATACGGGATAATGTTTGATGTTTAGACAGCTTTGTTATCGTAATCATTTTCTGGCTCTCCATACTATTAAAGCTTTAAAATAAATCTCCAAACAGCTTTTCCCCGGTGGAATTACATGGCTTTAATACGAATTTATCGACCTTGAGTTCGGCTGGTCCAAATCTTTTTTTGGGAGGTGGATTAAATGAAGAGGCGGTTTCAATTGCTTTAATACGAACATTGTTGACTATTACGGGTATGAATCGTATTTTGGTAGCAGCTCAAATATGCGGGAAAAGGTTAAGGATGACGGATACGAAACGGGATATTGTTCTTAAAAGGAGATTTGGACAATGAAGCGGGCAGAAAAATCACTTGTGTTGGGCGTATTGGCGTTTTTTGGTTTCGTCGGATATGTTTTTGCGGAGGACTCGGCGACAGAAGCGAAAATGGAGCTTAAGCAGGTTTCGCTTTTCAAAAACGGTCTGGGATTTTTTGTCTGGGAGGTAACTATCCCTGAAAAAGTTAAGTCCTTTTATGTTGTCCCCGAGACGGCAGCTTCGCACGGGACCTTCTGGGTTTCGTATTCCCCGAAGGTAGATGTCGAAAGTTTTGTTGCCAAAGAAGTGGAAGCAAAAGAGCTGGTCGAGGCGACGACAGTGGCGGATTTGCTCAAGGGTAATATCGGAAGGAAGGTAAAAGTATATTTTACTGATAAGCCGGATGCGAATGTTGAGGCGAAACTGCTGAAAGTAACACAGGAGCAGCGAAATTTGCCTCCTAACCCTTATGCCCCCGGAAGAATAATTAACCCCGAAAATCCCGGATATTACGGAATACGGAACATGGTGTTTTTGGGCACGGACGCAGGACAGATAGCCGTTAGCGCCGACAGGATTGCCAGGGTCGATTTTGCAGATAAGGCCCCGGCAGCAAAATACGAGAAAAAATCAAACGAAGTCCGGCTGGATGTCTCTTTGAACAAGGCGGCAGGGGGACAAAAAATTATAGTAAGCTGTTTAGCCAAAGGGGCAACGTGGGCACCGAGCTATATGATTGATATAATTGAGCCGAACAAGGCAAAGATAGCGGCAAAAGCGGAGGTGATGGACGAGATTTGCGATTTAAACGGCGTGGATGTAAAGTTCGTGACGGGTTTCCCGAATTTGAAATTTGCTGATGTTGTCTCACCCGTTGCGATGACAGAAAATCTTGCCCAGTTTTTACAATCGCTTATAAGAGGCCAAAGCGAGCGGGGGCAGGCATTAGGCGGGATATATAACATGTCTAACGTAGTGGCGCAGCAGAGGATGGCTTTTGACAGCATGTCTATGGAAGGGGAAATGCCGGTTATGCCTGCGTATGGCGCTGCTGAGGTTGGCAAGACGGCAGAGGATTTGTTTTTATACCCTGTTGAGAAGGTGCGATTGATAAAGGGAGAGGTAGGATATTTCCCGTTATTCACCGAGTCGGTGCCTTATAAACATATTTATCGCTGGGAGATACCGAATTATATAAACCCGGAAGAAAACTATTATAACCAGCCCAGGCAGCAGCACGAGCCGGAGAGCCAGGAGGTCTGGCATTGCATCCGGCTGGATAATGTGATGAAGATGCCCTGGACAACTGCTCCCGCGGAAATAATCAAAGACGGCGTGATACTGGGACAGGACACGCTGAATTTCACGCCGGTCAGGGAAAAAGGCACGGTAAAGATTACGCGTGCGATGAATATCAAAGCCGAGCAAATAGAACTTGAAAAAGACAGAAAACACAACGCTGCGCAATGGTATAACACCAACTGGGATTTGGTCACGGTTGAGGGAAAGCTTTCGGTGACGAATAATCAGGATAAACCCATTACGCTTGAGGTCACAAAGTCGCTGTCGGGCGAGGTGAAGGCGATGCAGCCCGAAGCGAAACTCGAAAAGCTGGCAAAATCCCTGCGAATGGTAAACGCGAATAACCGGCTGACGTGGACAATGGAGCTTGGGCCGGGCGAGCAAAAAGAAATAGGATATACATACGAGGTTTACGTGCGTTAAACGGGATATAACGTATTTTAGGGAACATTATTTTTGGAGGGCATAAAATGCAGGTGCTGGAGTATCTAAAAAAATCGGGGATAAAATACGAATCGAGGGAGCACAAGCCGACGTTCAGCGCACAGCAAATGGCGGCGGTTGAGCATGAGCCGGGGAGGTTTGTCGTCAAACCGGTATTGGTCAAGGTTGACGGCAAATACGTAATGTGTGTGCTCGCGGCCTGCTATAAGGTGGATTTAGGGACGCTGAAAAAGCAGCTTGGGGCCAAATCAGTGGAACTGGCCGAAGAAGAAGAGATAGGACGCCTTTTTGGCAATTGTGAGCTTGGAGCAGAACCGCCTTTCGGGAATTTGTATGATATACCCACTATTATGGACAAAGCCCTCGAAGGTGATGACCATATAGTTTTCCAGGCGGGCACGCACGACAAAGCAATCGTGATGAAGATGGACGATTATCGCAAGTTAGTCAAACCGAAGATTCTGGAATTCAGCTACCACCTCGGCTCGTAAAAAAACAGCAGGCGTAAACAAAAAAGACCCCCGACGAATCGGGGGTCTTTGTGAGAACTCACTATTTTAGCGGGCTAACGCTATTTTAATTCTGCGTCAATCCAGCCGGTCAGTTCCTTGATATCTTTCAGAGTTATATCGCCCATGTGAGCAATTCTGAAGGTTACTTCTTTGAGCTTGTTGTAGCCGTTGCCGAAGGCGGTCTGGTGCTTTTCCTGAACGGCCTTGATGATGTCTGCGACGACAACGCCCCTTGTGTTCTTGACGGTTGTCAACGTGTTGGAGGCGTATTTTTCTTCGCAGAACAGCCCGAATTTCTGTTTTGCCCATGCCCTGGTGTAATCGCCCATTTCCTTGTGGCGTTTCCAGACGTTTTCCATACCTTCTTTGAGCAACTTGGTGCATTGATAGTGAAGCCCGAAGATGTGCGGAATGCTCGGGGTTGTCGGCGTCTGGTTTTTCTCGTTGGATTTGACAAATGGCACGAAGTCGAAGTAATAACCTCTCTGCGGGACCTTTTTGCATTTTTCCATAGCGCGATTGCTGACAGCCGCGACGGTAAAGCCCGGCGGAAGAGCAAATGCCTTCTGGACGGACGCAAATACGACGTCCCAGCCGAGCTGGTCGAATTGCATCGGCAGTCCCACCAGTCCGCTGACGGCGTCAACAAGAACCAGCACATCAGGGTATTTTTTCTTCATCATTTCACTGACTTCGTAAAGCGGGTTTGTAAGACCGGTACTTGTCTCATTATAGACCAGCGTAATCGCGGCGTATTTGCCGGAGGCCAGTTTCTGGTCAATCATTTCCGCGGTAACCGCTTGGCCCCATTCGACCTTTAGCTCGTCGCAGTTTCTTCCGCAGCTTTTTGCAACATCAGCCCATTTATCGCTGAAGGCGCCGCAGCAGGTGGCCAGAACGTTCTCGTTGAAATCGACGCAGTTACGGATGGAGGCCTCCCACATTCCTGACGCTGATGAAGTAACAAGGAAGACATGCTGGTTTGTGAAAAGGACTTTCTTGAGCATGTCAATAACTTCACCATGCAGTTGTGCGTACTCTTTGCCGCGATGTCCCAGCGTCGGCCGAGCCAGTTGCTGAAGGACATCTTCCTTGACCAGCACAGGTCCAGGAATGAACAATCTTGGGGGTTTTCTCCAGTCAGCCATAAACTTCTCCTCTTAATAAAATGTTAGTGTTTATTTATCACCAGCCCGGTATAGACCTTCGGATAAAAGAAAGTCGATTTCTGAGGCATCCTCTCACCGGTTGCGGTGACCATTTCAATTTGTTTCATTTTCGTCGGGTTCATAAATAAGGCGGCCTGTTTGGCGCCTTTATCAACCTGGTTTATGGAATCGACTATTGCCTCGCCGGTATCTTTTACATATTCGATATTTGCGCCCTCTGCGAGGCCTTTTTCGTCGATGCCGAGGTGTTTTTCGATAATGAGCTTGTGCAGCACGGCCACGTCTAAAGATTTCCAGTGTTCGCTTTTGTCCGGCGCGACAGCATCCATAAGATGTTTGTCTTTCAGTACGGCCACGTAAAATGCGCCATCAGCCGTGTATATGCCGAAGGCGTTTTTGTCAGCATCGAATTCGTCCTTCATTTTGTCCGACATTTTTTGCCTGGCCTGCTGCTTGGCTTTTTCGTTGTCGAAAGCGAATGTTGTCAGGTCAAAGTCCTTTTTCAGTGCGGCGAGGAACTTTTTGCTGTCATAGGCCTTGACATTTTGTATAAGCCGATGCGTTGCCAGTATAAGCAGGCCCTTCTGCCGCGTATTGACAAAGGCGGTCAGGACATATTGAGCCGATGGTTCGCCCGTTTCCTTGTAGTAATTGAGTGCTGTTTCGTATCTGTGATGGCCGTCGGCTATGACGCAGGTCTGCGTGCTCATCATTTTTGTGATTGCGTCGATATCGTTATTGTCCGTAACGGCAAACAGCCGATGGCGGACATTCTGCTCATCAATGAAATCGATAAGCGGTTTTTGCTTCATCACTTTTTGGATGGTTTTGTCCGCGACGTTTTTGGCGTCCTGGTAGAGCATAAAGATAAGGCCGAAGCTGGCCTTGGTTGCCCTTCGCAGGTTCAGGCGGTCCGCTTTGGGCCCGGTAAGCGTGTATTCGTGGGGCTTAATGTTTTTGCCAAGCTCTTCGAGCTTTGCCAGTGCGATAAAGCTCAGCCGTTGCGCTTTTATGCCTGCAATTTCGAAATCCTGGACATATCCGTAAACGCTGTCATTGGTGTCGCGTTTGAGTGCGCCCGTCTGAAACCAGTCGTTAATCAGCTTGGCTGCTCGCGTATATTGATTATTGTCCGGGCTGTCGGATGGGGTGGTTTTACCTTTGGTAATCTGGGCGATGTTGTATTTGCTTTTTTTGTAGAGCCGGTCCTGAAGGTCAGCGTCTATAACGTCATAAGGAGGTGCAATACAACTCCCGACGTCGCCTACGACCGCCTCGTTAAACCTGTATGCTTTGAATGCTTTAATTTCCATTTTCACTCGCAGGATACCGCTATAACGTTGGGTTGCGACTACTGGTAAACCCCACAGTGCTGAGCGATTCAAATTGTCATGCTAAGCAGAAAGGATACCAGATTGAGATGCGGTTTGTCAATCGACAGGAAATGTTTTTTTGATTACACAAATGACTCTCAGACAGTATCGACCAGCAGGGGATTTGCTGCTAAAATAAAGGAATTTTGAGGGTGCAAAATGAAATATGAGCAGAGGTAATCATTGAAAATTGTCTTATTGCTTAATATACTGCCCTGTTGAGATGATTTTAGCTTTTGGGCAGAAAGGACGGTTAATATGTTTGCGAAATTCCTGAATTTCATCCGAACGGATATCTGGCGGATGCGTTTGCGGGACCACTCACGAGGCAAATCGCTTTTTATCCGGTTCCTGCGGATAGTTATTCTTGCTATCCGTGGTTTCAGTGAAAACAAGTGTAAATTCAGGGCATCTGCGCTGACGTTCTTCTCGCTGCTTTCGATTGTGCCTGTAATCGCGCTTATGTTCGGTATCGCCAAGGGATTCGGCCTGCAGGAGCGTGTTGCGGCACAGATTCTCGAAAAGATGAAAGGTCAGGAGGAAGTCGCCAATAGGGTTATTACTTTTGCAAATTCGCTTCTCGACAAAACGAGCGGTGGTGTCATCGCCGGGGTGGGTGTTATCTTTTTGTTCTGGACCATCATAAGTTTGCTCAGCAATATCGAAAACTCCTTCAACGATATATGGGGCGTAGTTAAGCCCAGGACTTTTGGCAGGAAGTTCAGTGATTACCTGGTAACGATGCTTGTGTGTCCGATTTTGCTGGCAGTGGCCGGCGGGGCAACTATTTTTCTCAGCGGCCAGATTGAAACTCTAACCGAAAAATTTCCCGTGTTGAAGGACTTTGGGCCGGCATTCTGGCTGGTGATGAAACTGCTGCCTTATTTTACAATCTGGGTTTCATTCACGTTTATTTTCATTTTTATGCCTAACACAAAGGTAAGATTTATTTCCGGTCTGATAGCCGGTATAGTCGCCGGCACGTTATTCCAGATGGTTCAATGGGGATACGTGAATTTCCAGGTTCAGATTACCACAAGATACGCAATCTACGGCAGTTTCGCCGCGATGCCCCTGTTTTTGCTCTGGCTTCAGATAAGCTGGTTTATTATTTTGTTCGGCGCGGAGGTTTCATTTGCACATCAAAACGTGGAGACATACGAATTTGAGCCGGATTGCCTTTCGGCGAGCCATTCGTTCAAGACACTTCTTTCTATTCTTATTACTCAGCGGCTTGTGTACAGGTTTTGCAGCGGTGAAAAACCCAGCGATGCCTCACGTCTTTCGCACGAGCTGGAAATTCCCGTCCGGTTAGTCAGGCAGCTTTTGTATGACCTGTCGGAATCCGGTATTCTGTCGGAGGTCAAAAAAGGAGAAGACAAAGAGCTTGCGTATCAGCCCGCTACCGACGTCGATAAAATGACCGTGAAATTTGTCATTGACCGGCTTGAGCAGCGGGGCACTTCCAGTATACCGGTGCTTCGGTCCGCTGAAATGGACAAGCTTTCCGATTGTCTGCGGCAGCTCGATGCGACCATCGAAAAGTCGCCGGCAAACGTGCTTTTGAAAAACCTGTAATCTGCCAGTTTATGTTTGCCCAAACAGGCCGGTTCTTGGGCGTGGTTATTTTTTGCCGCCGAGTATTCCTTTAACGCCTTCAACGGCGTTTTTACCGGCTTCGGTAGTGCCTTTCACGGCATCCTTGCCGAGATCAGCGGTTGCGCCGCCGATCTGTTTTGCGACCCCTGTACCCAGTGCGCCCATAACCTTTCCTATTAGCGAAGCCATGCTGAGTTTTTTGTCGGTGCCGAGGTTTTCCATTACTATCGGGTCGAGCTTCAAGCTGACGGTATCGCTTTTTCCCGGTACGGGCAGCAGTTTTACCCTGACGTTGGTGTTGGTTATTTCCAGCTTGGTGACGGTCAGATTTTTGCCTGGTTTTTCAGTTTTTGGAGTCGCCTCTTTTTCTCCTTTTGGCAGCTTGTCCAATATCTCGTTGAGGTTGTTCGTCAATCCTTTTTGCTCAATCGTAAGTTTTGTGTTGTCGAGCTTTACTAATTTTATTTTAATCGTGCTGCTCATCAGTGAGCCGATATCGAGATTTACCACACCGTCTCCAAGCTCCAGCAGCGTTGGATTGGCGTAACCAGGCAGGTTGTTAACGACTAATCCTTTAATTTCGACTTTTCCGCTCAAAATAGACAGGTCGATGCTCTTGACCGTTACCGGAACGCCGAGGGTGCTGCTGGCTGTCTTTTCAACGACTGCTTTAATCATGCTGGCACCAAACAAAGAGAAGCCGATAATCAGAACCAGCAGGATTACCACAATCGACACAGCTATGTAAGTAACGATTTTTTTTGCCGACTTCATTTTTTTGCCCTCCAAATGGTTTGAGTTGGTTACTGGGTTTAGGTATCATAATTTTTATCCACATTGTTATTAGAACCTGTACATTATACCAGCAAGGATAGATATTGTGTAGTCCTTATCGACTATCGGGCTGTTGCGAATGTTACTGTCTAACCAGTAATAAGTTATGCTTGTAAGCAGAGTCCAGTTGTCATTGAGCTGGCAGTTTGCGTCAAGTCCGACAAACCAGTTTACGGATGCGCCGGGGTCATATGCGGGCCTGCCCGGCCGTACCTCGTCACTGCGGACGCCGTAGTAGTAATCAGCGAGATTACTGCTGAGCAGGGCAAAGCCGACGGACGGCGATATATTTGATTTTTCAAATTTGAATGGTTTGGCGTATGTTACCCGAAACTCCTGGCCGTCGTGCTGGCCCAGGGCATCGGTAAGGATTCTTGTATGCAGGTTGCCCCAGTCGCCGGAGATTCCAAATTCGCCGCCGACATCAACAGTCATATTCCGGTTGTGCATACCATCTAATTTTTCACTATCCTCGCCGTTGTAACCATCGAGCCGCAGTTTGCCTATGATGTCGAACGTCATATTGGAATCCGAGAACATTCGGTAGCCAGCGGTATCAATAAAGAAATAAAACGGTGTGCTGACAGCCATGATAACGGGTACCGGGTAGATAGTCGGATTCATTCCCTTGTATGGCTTGATGGTAATCAGCGTGCCGGGGCCTACTAAAAGCATTGAGTTGGGGTCCTTCTGTGAGATTTGGTTGTTACCTTCGGCCAGGCTGGCTGAGCAAATAAACAGCGTCAGGAAAATTATCAGTACCTTATTTGTCATATATAAGCATCCTTTCAAGTTCGCTGATTTTCCGGACGTACCCGTCGGCATTCAATTACACCTTATTCATATTTATCGTCATCCACCAATATTTATCTTGCCCGCATTTTTTATCGAAATTTCCCGTTGCGGGAACGGCATTGTTATGCCGTTGTTTTCAAGCGTGGTTTTAAGTTTGGCGGTAGTGTCGAAGTAAACATCCCAGTAATCCGCTGATTTTACCCACGGGCGAACAACAAACTTTACGGAACTGTCGGCAAGTTCCGAGACAGCCACCGTTGGGGCAGGGGTTTTGAGTATTCTTGCGTCAGCGGCGAGGACGCCCTCGATGACCTGTTTGGCTTTCTTGATGTCGTCGCCATACGATATGCCAACCGTCAAATCGATTCTTCTTGTAGCGTTGGTGGTATAATTGCTGATAGTGCTTCCGGTTATCTGGGCGTTGGGAATTATGATGCGGACGTTGTCGAGGGAGTCGAGCACCGTATTGAGAATCTGAATTTCCCGAACTGTTCCCTGGATTCCCGCCACTGTCACATAATCCCCGATTTTGAAGGGCTTGAAAATTACCATAAGAATGCCGGCGGCAAAATTAGACAGCGAGCCCTGCAGGGCGAATGCGACCGCCAATGCCGCAGCACCGAGCACGGCGATTGCCGCAGTCAGCTTTATGCCAATCTGGTCAAGGGCTGCGATAATCACGAACGCGAGCAGGCCGAAATAGCACAAATGCTGCACAAAGGTAACAAGGATTTGCTCAATATGTGCCCTGGTCATTGCTCTGCCGACAAGTATGGAAGCCCACTTTGCCAGCCAGCGGCCGATTGCGAAGATAAGAATTGCCGCCAGAAGATCAACGGCGAAAGCGGTCCCTTTTGTAATCAGGAAATTTTTTATTATTTCGGCTACGTTTTGCGGCCCGGCCTTGGCAGCATCGGTTATGGTTTGAGCGGCGTTTACATCCTGCGCCATCACAGGGATAACGCTTACGAGCAGGATTCCCAGTATTACCAGACAATAAATGCTTATCTTTTTGATTTGGAGTTTCATTTGGTATCCTCAAAAAAACTATTCAAACTTATCCTTTCCCAAAATCGCGGGCAAGGCGACATTAATCGCTCGATTTTGTGTGCCGTGCCTATTGTTGTAAAATCTTCTCAAATCCGCAAGCAGAAAACTGCCTCCGGGATTCTAATCAACCCTTGCGCAAGATATCGCGGATATCGGTCAGCAGCATAACCTCAGGCGACGGGGGAGCCGGCTCCGATGGTTTTGCTGCTTCATTTCTTTTCAGGGTGTTAATTCCTTTGACCAGCATAAAAATAGCAAAAGCAATGATGGTAAAGTCAATGAGGGTCTGGATGAATTTGCCGTAGTTAAGTGTTACTGCGTCGGTATTATCCGTTGCCGCCTTCATTGTTATAACCAGATTACTGAAGTCGATACCACCGATAAGCAGCCCTATCGGCGGCATAATCACGTCGGCTACAAAAGATGAAACGATTTTGCCGAATGCCGCGCCTATCACGATGCCGACCGCCATATCTACTACGTTACCTTTGACCGCGAATGTCTTGAATTCCTGTAACCATTTCATAGTTATCTCCTTTTAATTGATTCGCTTGATATTAAATTGCCCGCTGTTTGTTGCGAAGTTGAAATACCGCGGATAAAGTTTGCTGTTTTTGCGGAAGTTTGTCAATGGCTTTGAGAATGAAACAGGGAAGATTATGGCTCAACGGGAACCACGGGCTTTGTCATTTTTTGCTTTCGAGGACTTTTAATATGTCGGGGTCAATTGTTTTGCCTAACCGTTCAGCGATTTTTATGTGCTTCAGGGCGAGGTCGTAATCCGCCGTTTTGTAATAGGCAAGCCCCAGGGCGTAATGAGCGTCAGCCATTTTCGGCGCAAGCTCCACGGTTTTCAGGTGGCTTCTGATGGCATTCGCGTAGTCGCCTTTCTGGAAATACGCTACGCCAAGCTGGTAATAAATTTCAGCGTTGTCGGGTTTTACGCGGGCGGCCCTGCTGTATTGCTCAATGGCGGCGTCGAAATCGCCTTTGTTGAAATAAACGTTTCCGAGATTTGCCATCGCCTCGTACATATTCGGATTAACCGCCAGTGCCTTGAAATACGCGTCGATTTCATTTTCCGGCTGGTTGAGCTTGTCGTAACAGACACCCATGCCGAGATATGCTTCCGCGACGTTGGGGTCAAGCCGTATTGCGGCGGTGTATTCGTTTATCGCATCATTAAACCATTCGCGTCTTTGATATGCGTTGCCGAGATTGTAGTGGGATTTTGCGTCGTCGGGGCTGATTTTTGTCGCGGCCTGATACTCGGTTATCGCGTCGTCCACGCGGTTCTTCAGCAGGTAGATATTGCCGAGATTCATTCGTGATTCCGCCAGCGACGGGTTGATATAAACGGCCCACTGCATTGAAGCCATCGCCTGGTTGACGTTGTTGATATCTTTGTAAACGTTGCCGAGGTTATTGAAGAAACAGCCAAGTGTCTGGCGCTTATTCAGGTTGGTCATATAAATGGTGCCGGTTTTGGGGACATTGAACTGCTCGAGATAGTAGCTGTCGGGGGCGCTGTTGCCCTGGTGTGTGGCCTCGATATTGAATCGTGTTTTGCCGTCGTCGTATCTCACGAAGAAATGTCCCGGCACAACCACGCCGTAGAGCGGCAAACCCAGCCGTTCACCGATAGCCAGGTATAAAACCGACAAGCTCAGGCAATAACCCTGGTGTCTGTCCATAACCGAGTGCAAAAACAGGTCGTATGGGTCGGTGGCTTTATTGATTGTTTTGAACTTCAATTCATTGAACAGGTAATCGTTGATAATGGGGATTGCCGCGACGCCCATCGGTGCATTTTTCGTTTTGAGCTGGCTGCGGATTTCCGTCGCGATATCGTCAAGCTGCTGCTGGTAACGCCTGCCTGCCACCATATCGCTCCACGCCTCGGAGACAATCAAAGCGGATGTCCCCAGGTCAATCTGCTCTGGCGGCAGTCGCAATACCTCATCGATCGACTTGGCATACAGCCCGTCGAGATTCGCGTTTGCCAATGGTTCATCTGCAAGGCATGGCGTAACGGCCAGAACAACAGTCAAACCCATCATTGAAAACAAAAGCATTTTCATAAATTACCATTATAATTTATCTTCAGCTGCCCACAACCGCATAAATGTTCTGCTGAACAAAAATTAGCCGCGAGACCATTATCCGGCCAATGAACTGCGGAAGTGTAAAAGAAGCGGTTGTTAAGACAATCGCCAATTAGCTAATCCGAAATACGAAATGAATAATCTTCGTGTCTTAACGGCGAAATAAATCGACTACTGATTAAGCTTTTGGAGAATACCAGCCGTGGTTTTACCAGAGCCAGTTATCAGCGAGTATTGCGAAGTCAGCAACATCGACGACGCCGTTTCTGTCGAGATCTTCTTTGAGCGGTGCTGTTTCAGCAAGCCACTGTTGAGCAAATATTGCGAAATCGAAGGCATCAACATGGTCATCGTTATTGAGGTCTGCTATGTTGCCGACAATTGACAGCGACATACTTGCCTCGGCAGTCCCGCCGTATGCGCCCATATTTATTCGCTTGCCGTGCGGCCATAATTCCGCCGTCCAGTCCGAAGTCGGGTCTCCCGCATCTATACAAGGACTCGTAATCGAGTCCCTTACCCATCTTTTGCTGTTCGGGTCCCACCTGCCTGCCTCTGATTTCAGATGATAGTCATTGTTGAGCGGGTCAGCGAATTCCGGTTCGGCGGCGATGTTTCCTCCGCCATCTTTTACCATGCACATATTCCCGTATGGGCTGCTGCCAATGCTATTTGGCACATCACAGTATGCAAAAGCTACGTCACTGTCGGGTGCATAAAGGCAATCTCCAGGCTGCAAGTCGATGTTGCCCCGGAGAATTGAATTTTTAACAAGGGTTTTGCTTGTACAAAAAATTCCATACTCTCCATTGTCATATCCTGTGTTACCGGTTATCACGCAGTTGGTTATTTTTGAGCCATCTCCGAAATCGTATTCCTGGTGTATGCCGCTTCCCCACCCAGTAGTGTAATTTCCTGCTATAACACAGTTTTGTATAGTTGGCGTACTTTGCCAGATTGCGATACCTCCACCTCCCAATGAACCCGATTGATTATTGATAATAAGACAGTTGGATATGATCGGACTGCTTAGACAATCACTGTCAAAGGCACCGCCGTCGAGCGAACCGTAATTACCTGACATTATGCAATTCTTAATAAGTGGAGAACATAGTATATTCCAGTCACTGCGTGTGGTAACAGCACCTCCTTCTCTGGCTGAATTACCGGTAAAATTGCAATCTGAGATAACGGGAGACGCTTCGTAGCACCAGATTCCACCGCCCCAATCTGTGGCAGTTCCGTTAATGAAATGGCAGTTGGAAATAGTGGGGCTAGCACCCTCGCAAGAAATCCCTGCTCCGTCGTCAGCGTAACCATTGATGATTGTAAGGCCTTCGACAATGGAGTTAACATTTTCACCGGAATGAAAATAAAAACCGCGATGAGGTGAGCCAGCGGTTCCGCCGCAGTTTATTATTGTTGATGCCACAATATCGGGGGTGTTAGGGTCGGTGGAACAGACAGTAATGGTTTTACCCGAAAAATCGATATCCCGGTTGCTTGTGTCTGTATAAGTGCCAGGTAGAACAACAATAATATCACCGTTGTTGGCGTAATTTATGGCGGCCTGGATGTTGTTGAAATCGGCGGAGCCGTCATTATCGACGGTGATGGTTCTGGCCCAACATGGAACTACCGATACAAGAAATGCAAACGCAAGAAACCTGTACATAAAATGACCTCCTTTTGGAATTCTTATTATTGATTTATCGGCGGAATGCTGTGAATTGTGTTAGAGAAAAAAAAGAGGGGCTACTGATTGAACTTTTGGAGAATAGCAGTCGGGGTTACGCCTGTGATTTGGATGGTTTTGATGGGTGAGGTATGGCCGGAGGTTATTGTAACCGCGATTTTTTTGACGCCAAGCACGTCGGCTAAAAATTCCACAAGCGATTCATTGGCCTTGCCTTTTTCCGGTGCTGCAGCGAGTTTTATCTTAAGCATACCACCCAATATGCCTGCAACCGCGGTTTTGCTCGAACGGGGAACGACTTTGACTGAGAAGATGACCGCATTAGCTGATTGTTGTATTTTCAACTGCTCCATATATTGCGGCACTCAGGACATATCCGTTCGCTCGCGGAGGTTCGCGCCGATGGCAAGCTGGACGTATTTTTCAATCTGTTCGGCTAATTCATTAAGCGACGGCAACTGGAAATCCTCGAAATGCCCCGGTACAAATTCGCCGTTGAGGGCTTTTTTGAAGACGCGCACGCGAATTACCGACGGCTGTGAGCCGGCCCTGGTGTAATCGCTGTCTTTGTGCTCGGTCAGCTCGACCCGCCAGTCCTCGCTTATAAAGACCAGGCACTTGCCCGTATGAACGGCCGTCGGGAAATACTCATATAACGATTTCAGCGTTTCCATCGTCAGCTATTATACACCGGCCAGTAACAATAGCAAATCACACTTGTCCGCGGCAGATTGAAAGATTATATTGCCCATGCTGGGCCACAGGATTAATGGAATTGGCAAAAAACAGGAGGTCTTAAATGAAAAGGTTGATAGCGATTGCTGTTATAATGCTGGTTATAACCTCGTGTGCAACGAATCAGGAGAAAGAATCGGGCAAGGGGAATATACCGTCGCTTGAGCCGCCGAAAGCCCTCGATGATGACTGGAGCAGGTGGCTTGTTGGCAACTGGCAAGGCACAGCTAAATCGGACTTCGGTGAGCATAAGGACTGGGCGAAAGGTGATTGCCGGCTGAATATAGAGTTGGCCTTGAACGGCCAATTCCTTGTTCGCAAAGGCAGGTCACAGGTAACAAGTTTATCCGACGAATATATAAAACAGCTTAAAGGACAGCATCTGTCTGATTCGGATATTGAAAAGATGCGCAATTCAACCTTCGAGAGCATGGAAGTTTATACGATAGACCCGAAAACCGGCGAGATTGTCGGATACCTGTTTGACAGTTTGCGCTGTGTCGCCAAAGGTACTGGCAAACGCCAGGGCAATAAAGAAATTATTAACTGGGTCTGGTCTGTTCAGGGGCAGGGTTCAAGCACCCGCGTCACCGAAAAAATAGGCAATGACAGGTTTATATCCACCGAAAAGTATACAATGCCCGATGGCAGCGCAATGAAAGACATCGCAGAAATGACCCGCAATTAAAAGATGCCAAGCCCGGGACTCAGGAGCAAATTTTATCAGCCGGTCTGGTTGGACAGATACTGAGGCAGACCCATCTGCTTAATCTGGTCCTGCTGTGCCTCGATTTCATCGACGTGGCCATCTTCATCCTTCAAAATTGAATCGAGAAGTTCTTTGGTGGCGTTATCGCTGACATCTGCCGCAAGCTTGATGGCCGCGTTGTAAGATTTGACCGCGCCAATTTCCGCGGCATGGTCATTTTCGAACTGCTTGGGGACGTCGGCACCGATATGAATGTCGCTGAGCTTACTGACTATCGGCGTGCCTTCGAGGAACAGGATTCGTCCGATGAGCTTCTCGGCGTGCTTCATCTCTGTAACCGCCCTTGACTGTATCATTTTCCCGAGCTTCTCATAGCCCCAGTTCTCAACCATTTCCGCGTGAACCATATACTGGTTGATTGCACCCAGCTCATCGGCGAGTAAGCCGTTGAGGGCCTTAAGTAATTGTGCGTTACCTTTCATTTTATTAACCCCTTTCCTGAATCAAAAAGTATTATCTCGCTTTCATACCCGACAGCAGCATTTTAAAAAGAGCGATTTTCATCGGTTAAGTTAACGTTCTGTCACTCATTAGTCAAGTAGGGAAAATGCCTATGGATATTTATCATTTTCGGGGTGGTATCAACGCTTCCAGTAACGGCTTGCGGAACGACCTTGTACTGAGGTCATATATACCAAAGTATTCACTGCAAAAGTCCCAGTATGCGAAGCTAAAGCCATGCTCAATTGCGGTATCGGCGACGAATTTGGTCCATAGGGCGCGGGAGTCCATATCTGCCTTGCTGTTTGCGCCGAACTCGCCTATGAAAATCGGGCGGTTGTTCTTTTTCGCCCAGGCCGCGGCATCGTCAAAGTCCTTTGTTATCATTTGCTTTTCCGAATCCGTACCTGTCCATTTTGTTCCTAACCAGGCGTTTGAGTCAGCTGCCCAATGAGCTCCCTGATGAGTAAATTCATACGGCAGGTAATAGTGTGCGGTAACAATTATGTTGGGCTCATTTTTGGGCAGCTCCAGGGTATTGAGCATGCGGATATCGTTATAGTTGGCCGGGCCGAATATAACCGTTCTTTTAGGATTTGACTTGCGGATAACAGCAAGAACGTCTTTGAGAAGTTTATTCCACTTGTCGGCATTCAGATTATCATGCGGCTCATTGAGAGGTTCGAAGAGGACGGGAAGGGGCCAATCCTTGTAGTGCTCCGCAATCTGTTTCCATATTGCGAGGAACCGTTCTTTCTGGCCCGCTGGGTCTTTATAAAGCTCGTTGTAGTGATGCATAGTGACTATCACAACTACTTCCCGCTGCATTGCCTCGTCGATTACCCAATCCATTCTTTTGAAGAAATTGGGGTCTATGGTGTAGGGTTTTTCCTTCAGTGCGTGGGCGGACCAGCAGACGGGGAAGCGGAATGAAGTAAACCAGGCTTCTCTTGCGATGTTAAAATATTCTACTTTGATGGGAGGGCCCCAGTCACCTTCTTTCGGTGCCTCGAGGGCATTGCCGAAGTTGATTCCGCGATAGATATATCTTTGGTTGATTTCAAAAGCGTTTGGCTCTCTATAGGCATTGCAGGCGGACTCAAACACAATTGTTACCATTAAAAATACGGCAAAAAATACTCGTTTCGACATATTCTGTTGCTCCAATAATGCCAATAAATATACTGACAAATCAGCGTTACTGTCTCGGCGGATTCGGCAAGCTCACCGCATGCGCAGCATCCCTTACGGGAGGCGGAATCAACGCTTCCAGCAGCGGTTTTATCCATGTATTGGTCTTGGTGTCGTAAACCGCGAAATCGGAGTCGAACTGCCAATAATCAAAGCTGAACCCACGTTCGATTGCGGCGTCGGCGAAAAATTTAGTGTAACGTGCCCGCGAGTCCATATCGGCTTTGTTGAAAGACCCAAACTCGCCGAGGTTTATCGGGCGGTTATTCTGCTTCGCCCAGGCGGCGGCCTTATCGAATTGGTTTACTACGGCTTTCTTTTCGGCATCTGTCCCGGTCCATTTTGTGCCCAGCCAGGCATTGGAATCCCTGTCGGTTATCCAGAAGGCGCCCTGATGAGTGAATTCAAGCGGGTCGTAACAATGAATCGAGACGATAATGTTGCGGTCATCTTTGGGGATTTGGAGAGAATTAAGGTTTCCAATGGTATTGGACCAGGCGGGACCTATGACAATTATCCTGTCGGGATTGGATTTGCGAATGACGTCAATCGCCTTTTTTAGCAGTGAGTTCCATTCGCGGACACCGAGTTTGCCCTGCGGCTCATTGAGCGGCTCCAGTAGGAGCGTATCGGGATAATTCTTGTAGTGTTCTGCAATCTGCTGCCATAATGCCAGGAACCTGTCCTTGTGTCCGTTGGGGTCGCTGAGAAGTTCGAGATAATGATGGACGTTGAGCATTACAGGCATATTGCGCGATAGAGCACAGTTAACCGCCCAGTCCACCCTTTTAAAAAAGTTGGGGTCGATGGTGTAAGGCGGTTCGGCCAGTGCGTGTGCCGACCAGCGGACCGGTATGCGCACCGAATTGAAGCCGGCATCTTTTGCTGCCTGAAAATATTTCTCTTCGAGAGTGAACCCCCACGCGCCTTCCTCCGGCGCATCAAGGGCATTGCCCATATTGACGCCCCTGCCTAAAAGCTGATTCATTTTGAATGGGTCAATTTTTGTCTGTTGCGTGTTCGGTTCAGCAGCCATAACAGAGTTGAGTCCAATTGTTACAGCCAACACCATTATAATGAGCGCGATTGTTATTGCTGTCTTCAACATAATTTTTCACTCCAATAATAAAAACAGGATACATAGTTTAACCTACTTTTTCGGCGGAATCAATGCTTCGAGCAATTCCTTGTGCCAGGATTTGGTTTGTGGGTCATACGCGCCGAAAACCGAGCAGAATTCCCAGTATGATATGCTGAACCCGCGTGCTGTCGCCGCATCAGCTACGCACTTTATCCAGCGGACACGGGATTCCATATCAGCTTTTTCATAAGCGCCGAACTCGTTTAAGTAAATCGGGCGGTTGTTCTTTTTTGCCCAGTCGGCAGCAATATCAAAATCCTTTGCTATTCGTTGTTTTTCATCTTCCGACCCGGTCCATTTTGTGCCGAGCCATTTTTCGGAATCCTTAAACCAGCTTGCGCCTTGCTGGGTAAATTCAGTCGGCGAGTAATAAAAAATGCTCACAATTATATTGCAGTCGTCTTTGGGCAATTCGAGGCGGGAAAGATTTTCGATACAGAAAAAACCGGCGGGACAGATAACAATTGTTCTGTCAGGATTAGTTCTGCGAATAGTAATAATCGTCTCTTTCAAAAGTGAATCCCATTTATCAGCGTCGAGGTTTCCGGTCGCCTCCATAAGAGGGTCAAAGATAAGGATATCGGGGTAATCTTTGTATCGCTCCGCGATTTGTTTCCACATAGCTACGAATTTGTCTTTTTGTCCGTCGGGGTCGTTGTACAGCTCATCGTAGTGATGGGTGGTAAGCACAATGGGGATATTTCGCGACAGCGAGTTTTGTATTGCCCAGTCGACTCGTTTGAAAAAATTCGGGTCTATGGTGTAAGGCGGTTCATTTCCGGCGCGGGTGTTCCAACGGACAGGCAGCCGAATCGAATTGAACCCAGCGTCTTTGATTATCTGGAAATATTCGTCCTGGAGAGTAACACCCCATTCGCCTTCTGTTTTGGGCGAATCGAGCGCTCCGCCGATATTGATGCCCCGGCCAATAAGCTTGTTCATTGCATATGCATTCGGCTCGCCTGCTGCCGCGCAGGCAGACGTTAGCAAAGTTATTATCAACAGTACTATGACAGGCAATACTGGTTTCGACATAATTGTTCACTCCATCCAGTTTTTGAAATACGTAATCCGGTTCAAAGTCGCGCCTTAGCGACGTTTCTAAAAGGATAGTTTAACATTTTGTCATTCCTGTGAAATGGGGCAATTTGGAAATTCGCTCACAAAATTGATTACTATTTTTGCTCTTCGTGCCAGATTTTTTTTGACAAAATCGCATTTGGCTGTTACACTCTTTCCTGATTTACTCACGGATGGTCATCATACAACTGCAGAGGGTGATAAAAAGTTTTCGGCTGTTTCGATAACACGGACGTTATTTGTAACGGGTAACCTCTGTTTGCAGTGGCGTCGTTTTATCCGCTCTTGGCGGATTTTTATAAAGGAGCACATCTTGGCCGGCGGTGAAGTTGAAAATATCTTCGCTGAAATGCTCGCCCGAGCAAGAACTCTGGATCCAGTCAACACCCGTAAATGGTTTGACAATCTTCATCTCGTGCGATTGACGGGCGGGTCGCTCGAAGTCGGCTGCCCGGATGAGGCGTGCGCCCAATTTTTGCAGAGTAAATGCAGAAGCGCCTTTACCCGTGCCGCGCAGCAGATAACGGGTCACCTTGTCAGCGTGCAGTTTTCCACGAATGGTCAGGTCAAAGAGCAATCCCACGAAGAAACACACAGGGATTCGCCCGCTCTTCACCCGGATTATACCTTCGAGAATTTCGTCGTCGGGCCCTGCAATCGGCTCGCCCACGCAAGCTGCATAGCCGTAAGCCAGTCGCCGGGGGATACTTATAATCCCCTGTTTATCTATGGCAATTCCGGCTTAGGCAAGACCCATCTGCTTCAGGCCGTCTGCCACGAGGTGAAGCGAAAATCCCCCTCGGTGGTCATTCAATTGTTAAGCTGTGAGGGGTTCGTAAACAGTTTCATCCAGGCAATCGAAAAAGGCGATTTGCCCGGCTTCCAGAACCGCTTCCGCACCGTCGATACCCTTATTATTGATGACGTTCAGTTTTTGCGGGAGCGCGAGCAGAGCCAGGAGGAGTTTTTCCACACCTTCAACGCCCTGTACAGCAACGGCAAACAAATCATCCTCAGCGCCGACAGTCCACCCGGTGAAATACCCTCTCTCGAAGAGCGGCTCATCAGCAGGTTCAACTGGGGCTTGGTAACCAGAATCGACCCGCCGAGTTACGAGACGCGAATCGCCATCGTGCAGAAAAAGGCGCATCTCCGCGGCCTTGACGTCAGCGAAGAGGTCGCCGGCTACATCGCCCAAAAGGTGCACGCCAATATCAGGGAGCTTGAAGGCGCATTGACGACGATATACGCGGTATCAATGACGACCGGCGAGAAAATCACCCTCGATATGGCGCAAACCGCCTTAGACGGCCAGGTTGACCTCGGCACAAGGCACATAAGAATCAGCGATATCATCGATACCGTCTCCCGCCATTTTAACGTTCGCTTAGCCGATTTGCAGAGCCAAAAGCGCAGCCAGAGTATCGCCGAACCGAGACAGATTTGTATGTATCTTGCCAGGCAGCTCACAAAGCACAGCCTGGAGGAAATCGGCGGCCACCTTGGCGGCCGAGACCATACCACTGTTATGCACGCCTATGCCAAAATCGAGGAACTTCGCAAACAAGACCCCAAGATGCACGCCACCCTCGACCAGTTAGCGGGACAAATCACACAATCCGCACGAGCGTAGCCAGAGCAGCGTTCAGCGGATAGCGTATAGCGGACAGTTTAACTTCAAATAAAAAATCAAAATGCAAAAGGCAAAATTATGGTATCGCTGCGCGATGGATTTTAATTTGACGTCGAGAAGGTGAGGATTTATAGTTAATTTAACAGAAACTTAAGGCCGGAAGAATCGCACTTTTGTCCGTCAACTCTGCCGTCCAGCAAACGTTTTTTAATAAAATGGCAGGATAAAATCAATAGTTCAATCTTGCTCACCAGAGGTAGAATTAGTTTCAATATTATTTATTTTGTCAGAAGATTATTATGAATGGAATATGCGCTTTATGTCGCAAAACATCTATTTTAATACAAAGCCACATAATTCCCAAATTTGTTTATAAATGGTTGAAAGACAATTCTGCGACCGGTTATTTGCGGTTTGGGAAGAATCCCAATAAAAGATCGCAAGACGGATTTAAAGAGAATATGTTATGTCGTAATTGCGAAGATATTTTCAACAAATGGGAAACAGAATTTGCAACAAATATATTTCATCCATTTGCAGCAAACACGAGCGGTTCTTATGAGTATAAAATTTGGTTTGCCACATTTTACTTCATCACAAATAAATGAAGCTGACAAAGCATTAGAAACTTGGAGATTATTTTTGTTGGGGCAAATAAAACACCCTGGAAAATATCAACAGCATGTCCTTCCATTCGATATTGTATCGGGATCATCTATGCTAGAACTACCAACAAATATTAATCGATATCTTTTAAGTAGCGTTGATATTGATCCCGTCGCAGGAAATCATCAGGCATTGGTTTATGTTAAAATTCCCTATTTTATATTTATCGGAGGAATCCAAATTAAGCCCGAACAATGGAAAAACACCATGATTCATGTTAACAAAGGGATAATTGGCACAAACAAATTCATTATACCTCAAAGTTTCGGCAATTATATAATTGATAAAGCAAAAAAAGTTGGAGAGCTTCAGAAAAGCATATCAAAAAATCAAAAGGATAAGATAGAAAAGGCAGTACTGAACGATTTAGATAAAGCAATTAATTCGGAATCATTTAAAATTATGCAGGCCGATATAGAATTGTTTGGTGATGAAGCATTTGAGAAATAAACGGGTCTGGTTTTAGAAATACTTCTACACCATAGCCCTCCGCCAAAAAGGCAAAGAGCAATAATTTACCGGATGGATTTTAAACCAGGTCGCAGGCGTCGGGGGGCATCCAGTGTGCGTCTTTGCCGTCCCATTTTACATTGCAGCCAATCGGGTTTGTCATCGGCGTAGTAACCTTTTTGCCCGCGAGAATTTCCGTAAGAGCATTTTTGAGGTCATTTACGGTCATTTTGTTTGTCTCTCGCGGGTTGTCAACGCCTCGGCCGGTATAAACGAGCTTTCTTTTTTCATCGAATACAAAAAAGTGCGGCGTGCGCAGCGCGCCATAAGCCCGTGCGATATCCTGGGTATCATCGTAAAGATACTTCCAGGGAAATTTGTGCTCTTTCATCCGTTTGACCATATTGTCAAACGAATCTTCCGCGTAGGTATTGGGGCTGTTGGAATTTATGCCTACAAACTTCACGCCCCTGGGCTCGAACTTCTTGGCGGTCTTGCTTGTAACTTCATCCGACCCGGTTACATAGGGACAGTGATTGCAGGTGAAAAAGACGACTAAGATTTTGGCGTCCGCGAAATCTTTGAGTGAATACGTTTTGCCGTTGGTGGCCCGAAGCGAAAAATTCGGTGCCGCTGAACCAATTGGCAGCGTAAAAGCCATATTACCTCCTGCTATTAATAAGTTTTCTTGTTTTTTTAGTATAAGCCATTCTCACTTTACGGCCACTCATATTCTATTGTTCAGCCGATTTAATTAACAGCCCAAATTTGGAATTGCTGATTTGAGATGCGGATTCTTAAAAAAAGCTTGCTTCCTATCCTTATTTTACGATATAATGCCAAGTCGAGAACGGAAAGCGACTTTGCACAAGATATAATCATCGTTGTGCTCAGGAATAAAAACGAGAAAGAACATATATCTATGTAATGCAGGTGAAGCAACTCTTGAGATAATCAACTAAATCGGAAAGGAGCGGGTAAATGAGCGAGGAATCCAAAAAACTAACCACCGCAGCGGGCATACCGGTAGCAGATAATCAAACGTCTTTAACCGCCGGCGAAAGAGGGCCTACACTTTTGCAGGACCATTATCTGCTTGAGAAACTGGCACACTTTAACCGGGAGCGTATTCCCGAACGCATTGTGCACGCGAAAGCGGCTGGCGCGCACGGCACATTAACCGTTACAAATGATATCACGAAATACACCAAGGCGAAGCTGTTCAGCAAGATAGGCAAGAAGACAGAGATGTTCGGCCGGTTTTCGACTGTTGCCGGGGAAAAAGGTTCTGCGGATACGGTTCGCGACGTCAGGGGTTTTGCTTTGAAGTTTTACACCGAAGAAGGCAACTGGGACCTGGTCGGCAACAACACGCCGACTTTCTTCATACGGGATGCGATGAAATTTCCCGATTTCATTCACACTCAGAAACGCGACCCGCAGACGAATGTCAAGGCCGATACGCCGCAATGGGATTTCTGGTCGCAGGTTCCGGAATCATTGCATCAGGTGACTATACTGTTCTCTGACAGGGGGATTCCAAAGGGTATTCCATTTATGAACGGATACGGGAGTCACACCTATAGTTTCATCAACGCCAAGAAGGAGCGCTTCTGGGTGAAGTTCCATTTCAAAACCCAGCAGGGTATCCAGTGCTTTATGCAGGAAGAAGCCGACCGGATTGCCGGCCAGGACGCAGATTATCATACTCACCAGTTGTTTGATGCGATAGAAAGAAAGGAATATCCGAAGTGGACGTTCTCCGTTCAGATAATGCCCGAGAAAGAAGCGGAGACCTATCGATGGAATCCCTTCGACCTGACCAAGGTTTGGCCGCATAAGGATTACCCGCTCATCGAGGTCGGTGTTCTTGAGCTGAATAAGAATCCTCAGAACTATTTTGCCGAAGTCGAGCAGGCGGCCTTTTCTCCGGGAAACGTTGTCCCCGGCATTTCTTTTTCGCCTTGCAAGATGCTCCAGGCGCGTATTTTCTCCTATGCGGACGCACAACGGTATCGTCTGGGCGTAAACTTCGAACGTCTGCCAATAAATTGTCCGCATGCCGCCAAGGTAAATAACTATCAGCGCGACGGGAAGATGAGATTCGACGACAACGGCGGGCCGTCACCGAACTACGAGCCGAACAGCTTCGGCGGTCCAAAAGCAGACCCCGCCTTTAAAGAGCCGCCTCTGAAAATTTCCGGTAACGCCGACTGGTATGAGCAAAAACGGGGCGTTGATGATGATTATGTTCAGCCGGGCAACCTTTATCGCCTTATGCCGCCTGATGAACAAAAACGGCTGATTCAAAACATCGTCCGCTCGCTCAGGAACGCACCGAAAGAAATCCAGAAGAAAATGGTTGAGCATTTCAGCAGAGCGGATAAGAACTACGGCAGCGGAGTCGCAAAGAGCTTGGGGCTATCCTGACCAAAAACAGGATTCAGAAAGCGAGACAAAAATTGCGGTGTTCAGAATTTGATGGGCACAGTGTGGAGATTTTCTAACCTGACAGCTTAAATGGCGATTTTGGTCGAAATCCGTTGTCGGGACGAACTAAAAACTATCTTAAGGGGGTAGTATTAGAATAAACCCCTGTCGGCCCGAGGGGAGAATAAACGGTTTGCAAAAAGTGGGGAAATTGAGTAAATTAACGCAAGTGTGCAAGGGCACAGAAGCACAAGTACACAAGCATTAACGACTTGTGCACTTATGACTTGTGCTCTGTTGGCCGAAAGCCAACGGCCGAGTGGCGGAATGGCAGACGCTGGGGACTTAAAATCCCCTGTCCTAACGGGCGTATGGGTTCGACTCCCATCTCGGCCAATTTATTTGCCACGAAGGCAAAAAAAGTGCATAAGCGCACAAGGTAAAAGTGCACAAGTTACTTGTGCTCCTGTGTTCTTTTGACTTGTGCTCTTTCGTGTGTTTTAGTGGCGGAAAGATTTTAAAACGAGGTGATGTGTAAATGGCGAAAAAGGTTTTCAAACTGGCGGACGTGGCAGAGCCGAATCTGTACCGGGAAGTGTTCCCATATACCGAGTTTCCGATTACGAAATTCGAGAAGCGGGGCGTGCCTTATGAACTGCCCGAGCAGATATGGATAACGGACACGACTTTCCGTGACGGCCAGCAGGCCCGGCCGCCATATACGCCTGAGCAGGTTTTGAGGATATACGACCTGCTGCACGAAATAGACGGCGATACGGGTCTGATTCGGCAGTGCGAGTTCTTTTTGTATTCGGACCGCGACAGAAAAGCCGTTGAGCTTTGCAAGGCCCGCGGCTACAAGTATCCGGAAATCACCGGCTGGATTCGCGCGGTCGCGGAGGATTTCAAGTTAGTAAAACAGATGGGGCTTGCGGAGACAGGAATTCTGACGAGCGTGAGCGATTACCACATATTCCTGAAGCTTCGCAAAACCCGCGCACAGGCAATGGCGGGGTATTTGGATATTGTTAAGGCGGCTTTGGACCAGGGGGTTTTGCCGAGATGTCATTTTGAAGATGTAACGCGGGCGGATTACGATGGATTTATACTGCCGTTTTCCGCGGAACTGATGAAGCTTGGCGAGGAGTACAAAAAGCCGGTGAAGATTCGGTTGTGCGATACGCTTGGTTTTGGATTGCCGTGGGCGGGTTCTGCGCTGCCGAGAAGCGTGCCGAAACTTGTCGCGGGACTTCGCAAGATTGGTGTGCCGGGCGAGCAGTTGGAATGGCACGGGCATAACGATTTGCACAAGGTCGAAGTAAATGCCGCGACGGCGTGGCTGTACGGCTGCTGTGCGGCCAATAGTGCGATATTTGGCGTGGGCGAGCGGACGGGCAACCCGCCACTGGAGGCGATGATTATCGAACACGCGCAAATCAAGGGGATGATGAAGGGCGTTAACTATGCGGCAATAACCGAGCTTGCCCAGTATGCCGCAAAAGAGCTTGGTTTCGATATAGCCAGCAATTATCCGCTTGTCGGCAGGGACTTTAACGTTACTCGCGCGGGGATTCACGCGGACGGCCTGCTGAAAAACGAGGAGATATATAACTGCTTCGATACCAATAAACTGCTGAACAGGCCCGTTGAGGTTGCGATTACGGACAAGACGGGCGCGGCGGGGATAAAGCACTGGATTGAGTCGCGGTTCCAGATGGAAATTATGAAGCATGACCCGCGCGTGATAAAGATAAGAGACCGGATAGCGTCGGAATACGCTTCGGACAGGTCGTCGGCGATTTCGGACGATGAAATGTTTAAGTGGATAAAAGAGGCTTTCGGGGACGAGATGCCTCCTTTGAGATAACTTGCCACTAAGACACTAAGGCACGAAGAGATTCAAGTGGTGGAAAAGACGATAAGAGCGGTGGTGTTTGACCTGGGTGAGACGTTGCTGAATTTCGGCAAGATGGAGACGATGCGGGTCTTTAGACAAAGCGCGACGCAGACCTACGATTACCTGATGAGCCACGGTCAGCCGGCGGGCAGTTTCTGGTGGTATTTTGTTCGGAACCTGGCTGCAATCCAGGTGAGGACTTTGTGGGGCAATATTACGGGAAGGGATTTTGACGCGTTATCGCTTTTGAAGAGGTTCGGCATCAGACGCGGCTACACACTAAGCGAGGAACAGTGGCGGGAGTTTGGGTGGCTGTGGTATGAGCCGTTGAGCAGGATTGCGAAGGTTGAGCCGAATATAAAGGAGACGCTTGGCAAACTGAAGGGGATGGGGCTTAAATTAGGCATATTGAGCAATACGTTTGTAAGCGCAGGGTCATTAGACAGGCAGCTTGAGCAGCTTGGTATGCTGGAGTTTTTTCCGTATCGACTTTATTCTTACCAGTTTGAGTTTCGCAAGCCGGACAGGCGGATATTTGAGTCGGCGATAGCAAAGACAGGTGAGCCGGCGGAGAATATACTTTTTGTTGGCGACAGGATGTACACGGACATCAGGCCGGCGTTGAAAGCGGGAATGCAGGCGGCGTTGAAGTCGGCTTACACGAATAAGGGTAAAGAAGTGCCGGCTGGCGTCTGGAGAATAGAGCAAATCGCGGAATTACCAGCCATTATTGAGGCGGTCAACACAGATGACGGACGACGGAAGGCAGAAGACAGACAATCTGTTCTCCGAACTCTGTCATCTGTCCTTTAATGAGGTGTTGAATGAGTAAGCAGGTTGTTTTTCAAAAGTGTATAAACCCGGATTGTGCGGCGGAGTATGATGTCAGCGAAGTGATATTCAAGTGCCCGAAGTGCGGGGACCTTTTGGATGCACAATACAACTGGGACAAAGTAGAAATCCCAAAGACGCTGGCGGACTTCGGCAAACGCTGGGCGAACAGGAATAATCGGCTGGATTTGTCGGGGGTGTGGCGGTTCAGGGAGCTTTTAAATTTCTGCGATGATAAAAACAAGGTAACAATCGCGGAAGGGCAGACGATTTTGCAGGCCAGCGACGAGGTGGGCAAATACGCGGGAATGAAGGCGGGGCGATTATTTTTGCAGTATGAGGGATTGAATCCTTCGGGGTCATTCAAGGATAACGGGATGACGGCGGCGTTCAGCCACGCGAAAATGGTGGGTGCGAAATCCTGCGCGTGCGCATCGACGGGAAACACGTCAGCATCGGTCGCTCTTTATGCGCACAGCTGCGGGATGAAATGCACGGTGTTTATCGGGTCGGGCCGCATTGCTTTCGGCAAATTATCGCAGGCGATGGATTACGGCGCGCAGACGATACAGATAAAGGGCGATTTCGATGACTGTATGAAGCAGGTTCAGGACGTCTGCACGAAACTCGGGTTATATCTGCTCAACTCGCTCAATCCATTCCGGCTGGAAGGACAAAAGACGATAATGCTTCGGATTATCGAGGGGCTTGAGTGGGAAGTGCCTGACTGGATAGTTGTGCCGGGAGGCAACTTGGGCAATTCAAGCGCGTTCGGCAAGGCATTTTACGAGTTAAAGCAGCTTGGTTTGATTAAACGTGTGCCGCGATTATCGATTATCAACGCGACTGGCGCGGATACTCTGACGGATTTGGTGAACAACAAGAAGTTGGTGTGGAACAACGGGAATGTTAATAACAAGACAATCGCCGATTATTACGCGGACCTTACGGCGAGAAAGTTTTCGCCTCATACGTGTGCGTCGGCGATAGAGATTTCGCGGCCTGTGAATCTGAAGAAGTGTCTGCGGGCGATAGACGTTTGTAACGGCGTTGTGCGGGCGGTTAGCGACGAGGCGATTTGTGATGCCAAGGCGGTGATAGGCAAATACGGCCTTGGCTGCGAACCAGCATCGGCAGCATCGGTTGCGGGCCTGAAACTGCTACAAAGCGAGGGCATCATAGGGGCAGATGAGCGAGTTGCGTGTGTGCTTACGGGACATGCGCTGAAGGACCCGAATGTTACGGTGAATTATCACAAGGAAAAGCAGGGTCCGTTCAGCAACCCGCCGATTGAGGCGCCGAACGATTTTAACGAGATATTGAAGCTTATAAGGTAGCAAAGAGGCCAGCAGAACCTACAAACTCGGGTTGTCCGTTTCGTTGAACGCAGCGAAGCTCAAGCCGAACTTAATATCGCCCGACGTAACCTTAAGGTCTGACTTGATTATCGACACCGTAAATGTGCAGTTGTCGAGGTCTATACTTGCCGTTACCAGGGTATTAACATTCTCGACAGGAGTGATAACGGGATTGACTTTGCCGCAATTATATAAATGTCCTTTCCCGGAGGCCTTAAAGCTGCCCGGTGGGATTGTGAAGGTCTGGGTGTTTGTATCGTTGGCGTCGCTTAAGGTAATGACGACTTCCTTTGTGACCAGATTCGGTTCGCCGGTGTTGAGGTTCATATCCGCAACCGCAATATCACCGCTGAAGGACAGCGTATCAGATGATGATTTGGCAGCGTTTTTGACTTTTGCCTTGGTGACAATAAGCGTGTCTTTATACAATCTCATAAGGCGGGCAGGTATCAACTGTTTGCTGCCGTTGACAACCGTTTCATCGGCATTACCCGACATTTGATGGCTGCCCATAGTGAATCCAAGTTGAACCGGGCAGGCCAGGCCGGTCAGGTTGAGGTTATCGGCCTTTATAGCAAAGATTCCTTTACGGAAATCCAGCGTAAGGGAAGTGATTTTTCCCGGCTGTCCCTTAGACACTTTAGCCAGGTGCGTGAACTTTGTTTTGCTATTGACCAGTGTGGGGTTGAAATCACTTAGAGTTTCGGTGTAAACGACCTTGCCGTCAGTTACAGAGGTGATATTAACTTCTACTGAATTTATGTCGCTATAGTCTCTTGGCAGCGCAATGGTTCCAGATGCCTCGAAGGCATCTTTCATATCATTGTAGTCAGCGTTGTTATGATACTGGGTTTTGCCGGCAGTAACTTTACATTTGATGATTGTCAGAGAAGCTCCCGTCTGAAGCACTATATGACAAACAGTCAGAGGCGGGATGGTATATGTGAATGCGTTGTTTGCTATATTGTCGATTGCGGCGGCCTCCGTGATAGTGGGGCTGCTGCTGTCAAATCGCCACACTCTGCCTGATGTGAAATTTTGCGGGCTGGTGATATTGAATGTCCCTTTGATCGCGTTATCAAAGTTTTTGTTGATGACTATCAGGTGAAGAGCGTTGGCGTCAGTAGTCGATACCGAGGCGTAAATAGAGCTGTCAATTTTATTGGACATAGTCGAGGAAACTTCGATATCGCCGAATGTGGATTTGTTGGCGTCATAATTTCTGTATATTTTGATTGCGGCATCAACGTAAGTTCCGCTTCCCCAATAGGTTGCGATATAAACACCGTATTTACCGAAGATACCGAGTGCGTCCGCTGTGGCGATGCCGCCTGAGTAGTGGTCTTCTCCGCCGTATGCGTATTCAGAGATTGAGAGATTGGTGTCGGGATAATAGGTGTTAATGGAATTTTGCAAAGGCGGCAAAATGGGCAGCCACTGACTGAACCATTGTTCTATCCAGCTAATTTCGTGGTAATCGTAATCCCAAAGCGACCTCGGCGCCTGCATACGCGCGCTATACATCGCGGTGGTATTTATAGAATTATCTGTAATTCTGTTACCGGCGCCATCCTGTGCTTCAGGATACCAGTGGACATCGAGGGCATCGAGGAGTCGCTTGCCTGCGACAACCGAATTTGCTTCCATCTTGTCTAAGTAGTAATCAAGGAACCAGCTATAGCCGGTGCTAAGCGGGGCAGTCCAGTCGGGTGCGCCTTGGAAAGTCAGATAGCCGCTAAACCCATAGCTGACGGGGCCAAGCATCTGGGCATTGGGGTCAATATTTTTTACTGCTATGGATAGTTCTACGCTTTTATCTTTATATTCGGTGCAGTTGACCTGGGCCGGATGGACCTCAGGGTGGGTGTTGCTCCAGAGGTCGGGTTCGTTATCGAGGCAGTAGAATTTGACGCCGTTGGGTTCGCCTGCGTGCCCATAGCTGCTCACAAGGAAATTGACAAACTCATCCATATAGACATTGGAGTCATTTCCATCTGGATTGCCAGCGGGGCTGCAGAAAGGGGCGCCTTTGGAGAAAACGGCCTTCTTGAATCTTGGTGATGGTGCTGTTTCTGTAACCAGATTGACTTCGCCATTTTTATCAGCCGAGACATAACCGGCCATTTGGAGCGTTACGATTGAGGCCTGACCCTGTGAAAGGGACTGGTCGTGAAAATCGGTTATGGCCTTTCCGGGTATCATGCTGCTGCTAAGATAATTATCGTTATTGTAATACCAGTCGTTGCCGGCGTTAGAGAAGTTGTTTTCCCAGTTGTAAGCGGTGAGTCGGTTTCCGCCGTTTCTTCTGATAGTGTAATCGGTGTCAGTTCCCCAGTTTGAGCCGTAGATGTATTTGCTGACAGGCTTTCCGGCGACGTCAGTTTTGATGTTATAAGTTACATTTATATTAGCTGCTGAGGCAATGGGGCTATACGACAGATAGAAAACCAACACGAGGGCGAATAAGGTCGTTGCTTTCATTTTGCCTTTCCTGACTTCGCTATTCTGCCCGCCGGAGCCCCCAAAAACGACTCTCACCCGGCAGGGAAGCGGATTTTGAGTATGGCTTTATTATCATCTGACATTTCTCATATACACATCTTACATCGGTATGTCTTCTGGTTGCCATAAGTTTTTCACAAGCAATTTAGCCTGAAGATATGCAGAAAGACCGATATGATTGCGATTTTGCGTTCGCTGTTTTAGGAAATATCTTGATGGAAGTTTGTAAAACAACATAATATGGTGCGATTTGAAGCCAGTTAAATTCTTCGGGTAACTACATTTGGGTCAGGAAAAAGTGGATTTGAATATTAGTCGCGGCAAGGTGTTTTGGGTTACAGGGGCGTTGCTATTATCTGCGATGCTCGCGGGGTGGAAGCTTTCGGCGGTTCCGCTTGATGACCACGAGAGTTATGTGTCGGTTGCTGCGCGCGAGATGCTGGGGGGCGGCAGCTGGATTGAGCCGACATTCAATGGTGAACCACGACTGCAGAAGACACCCCTTTCATACTGGCTTGTGGCGAGTATCGCCAGGGTTACGGGTAAGGTTGATGAGTTTGCGGCGAGACTGCCGAGCGCGGTTTTCGCATTTTTGTCCGCCGGGGCGGTGCTGTATTTTGTGAATCGATGGCTGTCGCTGCGAACAGCGTTGATAGCGACGGCTGTCTGGGCGACATCGATTGGATACGTTCACTGGTCGCATTCGGCGAGGCCTGAGATGGGGCTGGTTTTTTTTGTGACGCTGTGTCTTTTGTCTTTTTACTCAGCAATAACCAGCGAAGACCGCCGGAGTCGTGTTGTTTTTATGCTTATTTTCTGGGTGAGTTTCGCGCTGGGTAATCTTGCGAAAGGACCTGCGCCGGTTGTTTATGTTTTGCTGCCTGCGGGTTTATATATTGCGGTCAGGAGAGAATGGCGGATAATTCCGAAGCTGCTGCCGGTCTGGGGGATAATTATTTGTCTCGCTGTTGTATTGCCCTGGCCTCTGGCGGCGGCGTATAAGGTGAACTGGGACGTGATGATATGGAAGCGTGAGTTTTTTGACCGGTTGTTCGGCGAATACGCTGCAGGTAATTATCCGTGGTATTATTACTTTGGGATGGTGTTCAAATACACAGCGCCGTGGTGCATTTTTCTTCCGATTGCCCTTGTTGCGCCTTTCTACAAGTCGTGGGGCGAGAAACGGCCGGTTATGCAGTTTTTATGGTTGTGGTTTGCGGCAGATTATGTGTTTCTGATGCTGTCGGGAGGCAAGCGTCAGCATTATCTTCTACCGCTGATTCCTGCGATGTCGATACTAACCGCTATACTGATAGATGAGATGGCGTTTGTGCGTCAGGTATTCACCCTTAGATATGCGGCAAATATATTGCGGGGTCACGTATTATTTTTCATCGTGGTTTCGATCGCGGTGCCTGTTTATTTCGCGAAGGCGAAGATTCCGGAGCTGGCATCCGCGACGGCGTGGGTGTATGTGATTAGCTTTTCTGTAATTTTGATTTTGACGACTATAGTTGTTACAGTTCTTTTTGTTAAACGGTATTCGGGCATTGCCTGCGTTGCGTTTTTTTGCGGAATCACCGTTTTAATGGCGCATCATTACATCGGCCTGCTGAGTATTCTTAGTTCTGACCAGCCGGTGAAACAATTCGCACTTAAAGTCGCAGAAATAGTGCCGACGACGAACAAGGTAGTTTCATACGAGACCGTGCCCTCCAATTTCATACATTACTTTGGCAGGACCGTTGTAAAAGTGCAGGATGTTTCGGAATTAAACAATCTTTATCAGCAGAATTACTGGGTTGTTTCATTCGGCAAGGATATGGATGCACTGCTGAATACGGGGCAATTCAAGCTTGTGTATATGGATACGAACGCCAAACAACGCGGACAAAACAAGTCTGCCGGGGGATTATTTCACGGGCAGTCGGCGGTTAGAGAGGATTAGTCCCGCGGTATTTGGGGAATCGTTGCGGGGATTTGGTCAATAACTCCGGCCTGTTTGAGCCGGCTTGCGAACGCAGCCATATTATTGTTGAGAAATAGGCGAAGGGTCGTTTTTTTGTCGACAGCATAGCTGTATTTTTCCAGTTCATCTTCGACGATATTGGGGTCAATTTTTTGCACCAGAAGCCGGTATGTCGCGATGATGCCGCCAGTTCTTGCTGCTCCGGCGACACAATGTACGAGCACGGGAAGGTTTTGTTTTTCCGCGTCGGCGATAGCGGCGACTGCAGCGGCGTAATCGTTTATATCGCCGGTACCGTTGCCGCTCATAGGAAACCTTAATACTTTAATATTCAGCTCGGCTGCGGCTTTTTCCTCAGCCCGTTTGTCGGGGTTATTGGGACCCATGGATGTGAGGTTTATAATGACTTTAATGTTATGTTCTTTCAGAATTTTTTTAATAAGCTTTGCGGAAATTTGTCCGCTACGGTAAATATGCCCCTGTTCCACAACGCCGAAGTTTTTGGGGATAAAGTGGTATTCGATGCCACCAAACCAGGCCCATATCGCTAATCCAATAACGATTGCGGGCACTGCGACAAATACCCATTTATGTTCGGTCCTGAATGAAGCATTAAGATTCATTTGGCAGTCCTTTCAGCCTTACGGTTTATTTAACTCGTACTGTAAAAATATTCATCCCATCCATCAGCCCGCTCTCCTGTATGACTTCAAAAGCCCGCCAAGCGCTCCCAACATAGGAATTATATCACGGAAGCAAAGGAAAGTCGCCCAACTTCAACAAAATACGCTGCTTGTAAGGTCAAGTTCACCAAATACTTAGCATCGGATGAGTTTTTTTATGGTACGGGGTATCGCTGAAAGCCATTGAAAAGCACGATTTTTGATGAACTGTTGAGGTCTGTAAAAAATAACGCTTCAACAGCGGCTTTAAAGCCAATATTTTGGATTTTGGCAGAGTAAGCGAAGCAATAAAATTCGTGAAAAGCACTTTGGCTTGTTGTAATTTAAGGCGTGTTTTGATATTACCGTTGAGATGACTTTAGAGTTGACAAAAACAAAAGCATTTTTGATAGCCCTTCTTGTTTGGGCGGGAATCTATCTTCCTTATTTGGGTGCGCCTGGATTTCAATGTGAAGAAGCCCGTGGGGTTCTTCCAGCCATAAATATGCTCAAAACCGGTAACTGGATTGTGCCTGTTGTTGGAGGCAGGGAATTTCACAGCAAGCCCCCCGGCATCAACTGGATAGTTGCCGCTTCATTTTTAATCACCGGCGAGAAATCGGAGTTTACTGCCCGGCTTCCGACGGTCATATTTATTTTGATATTTGCCGCGTTTTTAATCTGGATGCCCGGTCCGTGGCTCGGCCTTCCGGCCAGATTTATTTCCACACTGATTTTTCTGACAAGTGTCGGCATAATAGAATGGGGCCGAATGATAGAAATAGAGGCCATCTACACGGCTATGACAGGCATAGCAATTTTATGGTGGTTAAACGTCTGGAGCCGCAACGGTTCCAAATGGCTATTGTGGATTGTGCCTTCTGTCGTGATTGCTTACGGCCTTCTTACAAAAGGTCCCTTTATTGCGATGTTTTTTTACTGCACAATTTTTATGGTTTTGCTCTATAACAAAAGGATTAAGGAGTTTTTTGCTGTTCCGCATATTATCGGAATTGCCATCATGGCGGCTGTGAGTTTGGGCTGGTTGCATCTTGCCTTTTCTCACTCTTCGTCACCCGCCCTGTCACGCGATATGACAGGACAGTTTCTTGGACATACCATATTCCATTCTATGAGCTTAATGTTCTTTGTTGACAAAATCATAAGAGCCCTTGCGCTTTTGCTTCCCTGGCTTATATTTATGCCTATTTTATGGGATAAAAAACTTGTGGAACGTCTTGAACCACATAATCGAAGCACGTTCAAGGCCTGCAGGGCGGCGTTGATAATCTGTTTTTTACTGCTTAATCTTATGCCGGGCGTCGAAGGACGATACTCCCTTCCTCTTGTCCCTCTGGCCGCTTATTTGCTGGGCTGGATATTGTCAATTCATCAAGAATTTACCTTATCTGACCGAGTATGGAAGAATTTGCTTCTCGGATATTTCGTCGCATTACCGCTGACAGCGTTTGCGGGGTTGTTTGTGGTAACGGCGAAGTGGCCCGCCTTTATGGTAACCACAGTGACCATTTGTGTTGCAATAGCCGTTTTCCTGAGGCGAGACCTGCTGCGAAACGTGCGTAATCTTTCTACGGCGACTGCCGTTGTGGTTGTCTTATCTATGCTTCTGTACGCAGTTTATGGCATATTTTTCGTCATACGTTATGAGACAGACAGACCCAGCGCATATACGGTAAACAGGATTGTCCCCCAAGGCGATACTGTGTACCTGTTTGATTCCAGATACCAGACCTTCTACTTTTATATTCGTCAGCCATTTAAGTATCTGGTGTCCGAAGATGAGATTGGCGAAGACGTGCACTATTTGGTTCTGGAAGAAGAAGTCCTACGGGATTTAGCAGCGAACCATCAGATTTCCCGGCGTTCGCCCAAAATCCTGTACGAATTCCCGGAAAAGATTCCAACACGATACAGGTTGGTCAAGCTGGATTGACCGAAGCTAATTGCGTTTATTTTAATAAACCGCGGATAAAGTTTTTTCTGTTCAGTAAGCTGTCTGCTTTTAATCTTCACGGTGTCGGAATAAGGATTAGTCCCGCGGTATTTGGGGCATCGTTGCGGGGATTTCGTTTATAACTCCGGCTCGTTTGAGCCGGGCAGCCAGTTCCGCCATATTGTCGTTTACAAATGAGCGCAGAACGGGTCTATCGTCGATTGCGCATCCGTATTTTTCGATTTCATCTTCGACGATATTGGGGTCTGTTTTCTGCACCAGAAGCCGGTATGCCGCGATGACGCCGCCTGTTCTTTGGGCTCCTGCGGTACAATGCACAAGGACGGGCAAGTTTTGTTTTTCCGCGTTGGCGATTGCAATTACGGCATTGGCGTAATCGTTTATATCGCCGGTGCCATTGCCGCTCATAGTAAACCTTAGTACCTTGATGTTCAGCTCGGTCGCGGCCTGTTTCTCGGCCTGTTTGTCGGGGTTGTTGGGGTCGGCGGAGGTAAGGTCTATAATGACTCGAATATTGTATTTTGTCAGAATTTTTTTAACAAGCGGGGCGGAAATTTGTCCGCTGCGATAAATATGCCCCGGCACCACCACGCCGAATCTTTTGGGGACAAAGCGGTATTTGATGAAACCAAACCAGACCCATACCGCCAATCCAATTACTATTGCCGGCACCGCGACAAACAGCCATTTGTGCCCGGCCCCGGAATATACTTGTGAAGCATTAAAATTCATTTGGCAGTCCTGTCGGCATTGCGGTTTATTTGAATAAACCGCGGATAAAGTTTGTCTCCTGTTCGGTAAGCTGTCCACATTTAATTTTTGCGGCGTCGGCGAGAACCTGTTCGATTGTATTCTGCCGGTTTTTGGCGAGCCATACGGCGGCGAGCATAGCGACACGGCCTTCGCCTTTGCCGTCATGGACCAACACGGGGAGGTTTTCCTTGTCAGCCATTATATCGAGAAATTGTTGCTGCATATTGGCATCGGGGAAATGGGCAGGGTCGTTGGCGTTTCTTTCCAACGGCATCTCGAAGTATTTGACGCTGTTGCTTCGGACCCAGGTCATTTCCTCGCTGTACCAGTTTTGTTCGCGGTGTTCTGCGGATGAGCGGAGGTTGATGATTGTAGCGATGTGATATTTGTAGAGCAGCCGGGTATAGTCCATTCCTCTGGGCTGGCCGCTTGTATAAAGGATGCCCGGGCTTATACAATTTAAGTTGGCAATCCAGAAGTTTTTGACAAGCATCACGATTGCGCCGGCGATAATCGCTATGGTTATAATGGTTTTCAGGAGACTTTTCTTTTTCACCTTTTACTCCGAGCCAAGTGTCTGTCGAGTATGAATTTTTTTGACCGAATAAATTTTTCTGTCTGTGGATTCAAAGTAAACCCTGCTGACCATTTCGCCAATGAGTCCAGTGGCAATAAAGACGGTTCCTACCATAAGGAGGACCGCGGCAAGACCGGCCAAGGGGCCATGGGCGAGGAAGATAGGAACCTTGTAATATATTTTATCGAAGAGGACGTAGGCGACCATAAGGATACTTGCGAGAACGCAGTAGAAGGCGGCTCTGCCGAAGAAGTGCAGGGGTTTTGTGAGGTAGCCGAGGAGGAATCGGAGGGTAATTAAATCGAAGGCGACCCTGAATGTTCTGCCGATTCCGTAATTGCTCGAGCCGGAGGGCCTTACGATATTGGTAATAGGTATTTCGATTATTTTTGCGCCGCTCTGGCTGAGCAGAGCGGGGATGAAGCGGTGCATTTCGCCGTAAAGGTGAAGCTGCTCGATTATTTCGCGGCGGTATGCCTTGAAGGTTGTGCCGAAGTCGTGGATGTCAACGCCGGAGATTTTTGAGGCAAGCCAGTTTGCAGCCCTTGAGGGGACTTTTCGCATAACGAGGTTATCGACGCGGTTTTTTCGCCAGCCGCTGACGACATCGTAACCCTCGTTGAGCTTTTCGAGGAAAATGGGTATTTCTTCGGGCAGGTGCTGGAGGTCGCCATCCATTGAGATGATGATTTGTCCTCGCGCGACATCGAAGCCGGCGGCGAGGGCGGGTGTCTGGCCGAAGTTGCGCCGAAGCTCTACGGCGAGGACTTTGCTGTCTTTGGAGGCGATTGATTTGAGTAGCTGGAGCGTATTGTCCGAACTGCCGTCGTCGATAAAAACAAGCTCGTAATAAAGGCCCGTCGCGGTGAGCGTTTTGGTCAGGCGGTCGTAAAGCTCCTGCACGACGGCGGATTCGTTGTAGAGCGGCACTACGACGGAGCAATCGATTCGCACCGCGTTATTCGTGCTGCGTTTTGCGTCTATATTTTCAAAGTTGGCCATAGTTTATCAGTTTTATACCTGCTTCATTTAAAGATTGTTTTGTTTTTTCGCTGCAAAGGGCCTCAGTCTCGATTTCACGCTGTTTGACCAGACGGGTTCGAGTCGCGTCGAGGTCATAAGTATATCCAGGGTGCGTCATTACCTCTGCCGTCGAGGCGATATTATACAATGAAACAGCCCGCATAAAAGCGGTATTTATTTTTCCGACGTGGTTGATGCCGAGGAGGCAATCGGTTTTGAAGAACGCGGAATTTTGGAAGCGGTTAATTTTTGCCATTGCCCGCACGAGCGACGCTCGTTTTCTGCTTTCGCGGTCGGTTAAGGGCCAGGGCAGCCGGCTTACCTGTTTTGGTTCGAAGGTATAGCGAATCGCGGGAATACTAAAGCGTTTTGCCAATCGGCAGACAATCGGGAATATGGTGGGGAAGGAATGAATGTGCTTGTGCGAGTCGAGGTGCGTGGGTTTTATACCTTTGTCGATTAACCACTGAATCTGGGAGGCCAGCTCGGTTTCGATGGCGGTTCTGGCTTTGCCGGTTATGAGGGACGCGAGCACCAGCTTGCCCGGCGATAAAGCGAAATATCCCTGTGAGTCGAGGATTAGTTTTATGGTGTTATCCTGGCAGAGGGGTTTCCCGGCGGTGAGGTTGAGATGGACACCGAGGCCGAGCGCAGGCAGTTTTTTGGCTAATTCGACGGCATGGTCGGCGGCGGGCATATTGGTCATAAGGGTCGTGCTTGTCAGGACGCCTTTAATGTGTGCCTCGACAATTCCTTTGTTGACGCTTTCGCACAATCCGAAGTCATCAGCATTTATAATCAGTCGTTTATCCATCGCAGCAGAGTTTACGTTCGCATAATATCGTAGTCAACTTATTTGGCGAAGCATGAAGCCGCTGATGATGAAGCCGATTGCGAGGGCGAGACAGCCGATGAGGTGGAGAATAATGGTGATTGCGCAGGCGCGATGCTGGGTAGGGCCGGGGGTGGAGACGTCGTGAACATTGACGAAATTAATAGCGGCTACAGAGGCGGGCAGACCAAAGAGGAAATACAGAAGCAAAGGCCAGGTTATAACCCTGCCGACAAAGACGCCTGCGACCATAATCACAAGAGCACTTATAACGGCGATTCGGTAAATCCGCACGCCGACGGGGATGCCGAGGAGGACGACGAGGGTTTTCTTATTGACGGCGGTATCGGCAGGGAGGTCTGGAAATTCATTTATGAGGATTATGAGGAAAATCAGGATGCCGACGACGCAGGCGGCGGGCAGGGGGGTGATGTCGATTAGGCCGGTTTGGAGATAGTAAGAGCCATAGACGGGGAGGATGCCGAAGAGAAATGCGATAGCGATTTCGCCGACGCCGCGATAACCGAGTTTGACCGGCGGCGCGGTGTAGAAAAATCCGCCGAGCAGGCCTATGAGGCCGAGGATTAAAATGAACCAGCTATGAGTTAGATACAGGATGACTAAGCCGAGCGATACGCCGAGGGCAAGACAAAAAATTGATGCGGTCAGCGTCGCTTTTGGCGAAAGGATATTTTGCTGGATGAATTGTCTGCCGCCTGAGAAGGGGGTGACGTTTTTATTGCCCCAGTCGTTGCCGGAGAGGTGGTCGAAGTAGTCGTTGGCGATATTTGCTCCTGAGTGCAGAGCCATTATGGCAAACAGCGCCAGGAGAAAGAGGGGCCAGCTGAACGTGCCTGCAACTGCGAAGCCGAGCGCTGAGCCGACGAGCACGGGTGATGCGCTTGCGGTGAGGAACTTCGGTCTCGAAGCAAGAAATAAGGTGAGTAATTTTCGCCGGCTGGAATCAGGTTGCATTTTTTAATACCTCTTTTGTACGGGCGAGAGTGGAATCGACGGTTTCGTCTGTGGTTAGGTCGAGAGAGTAGACGTTTTTGAAGGTTTTAAACCATGTTCGCTGCGCCTTGGCGAGTTTGCGGGTGTTTTTCTTGATTAGTTCAATTGCATCGTCGAGAGTTATTTGGCCTGCGAGGTGGTTTATTATTTCAGCGTAGCCGATGGCGGAGCGGGCCTGTTTGCTGAGCGGTTTTGGTTCAGCGAGGAGCTGTTTAACCTCATCGACCAGGCCGGCGTCAATCATCTTTTTTACTCTTGTGTTGATGCGTTTGCTTTCCTCCGCTTTTTCCCTTCGTAAGCCGATGATTATCCAGTCCTGCGAAGCGTTTGTGTTCCACTGCTGCTGAAAGGCGGAGATGGGTTTGCCGGTGAGTTTATAGACCTCAAGGGCACGGATGATGCGTCTGGGGTCATTGGTGCTGATTTTGGCGGCGGCGGCGGGGTCTATTTTTTGAAGCTGGGCGTAAAGTTTGTCGAGGCCTTCGGCCTGTGCCTGTGCTTTTAGTTCCCCGCGGATTTGTTCATCTGCGCCGGGGCCTTCAAACAGGCCGTAGAGGAGCGATTTGATATAGAGGGCTGTGCCGCCGACCGCGACGACGGGTTTGCCGCGTTTTTTTATGTCGTCGATAGATTCTATAGCCAGTTCGAGGAATCGGGCAACGCTGAATGAGTCGCCGGGTTCGACGACGTCGATAAGGTGGTAGGGAATCTGGTCGCGATTTTCTTTTGGAGGTTTGGCGGTGCCGATATCCATTCGGCGATAGACCTTCATTGAGTCGATGCTGATAATTTCAGCTCCGAGAGATTTTGCCAGGGCGAAGGCGAGTTTTCCTTTGCCTGAAGCGGTGACGCCAAGAATAAGAATCATTTTGGAGTTCATAATTTTTTATCGAAGCCCCGCGGGGCGAGTGTATAATACGGTTTTTAAGATTGTAACGCAACTTTTCCGGGGCTGATGTTATGAAGTCAGACAGTGAAATGCAAAGACGGTTTGAGAGAGACCTAGAGCGCAAGGTCAGGCTGGTGAATAAGACGCTTAGCTGGATTTTGTCGCGGAGGGATTTAATCAGCAAAGAGCTGAGGGGGCCGGTTCGTTACGCATTAATGGGACCGGGCAAGCGCATAAGGTCAGCGATAGTGTTGTGGTGCTGCGAAATGATAGGCGGGAAGGTTAATCGCGATGCCCAGATAGCTGCGGCGGCGATAGAGATGGTTCATACGTATTCGCTGATACACGACGATTTGCCAGCGATGGATGACGATGATTATCGGCGAGGGCGATTGACGTGTCATAAGAAATTTGACGAGGCGACGGCGATACTTGCGGGGGACGGGTTGCTGACGCTGGCGTTTGAGGTGCTTGCGAAGGGAATAAAAAATCCTGCGACGGCTGCGAGGCTGATTGGCGAGCTTGCAGAGGCGGCGGGGTCTTCGGGAATGGTGGCGGGACAAATGGCGGACCTTGATTTTGAAAACAAAAACGTTGATGAGAAGATGCTGCGATATATTCATACCAACAAAACAGCGAAGATGTTCCGCTGTGCCGCTGTTATGGGGGGGATATGTGGTTCGACTTCGCTCACCACAGGTGGAAGGGCAGACGAGAAACAATTGAAGCGGCTGCGAGAATACGGATTGAAGATAGGACTTGGGTTCCAGATAGCAGACGACATACTCGACGTGTCCGGGACGAGCGAGCAATTGGGCAAGACCAGCGGCAAAGACGCAAGGCAGGGAAAGCAAACGTATCCTGCGGTGGTGGGGCTTGAGAAGTCGAGAGAGGTAGCCCAAAAAATAGCTGATGAAGCGGTTGTCGCGTTGAGGCCCTTCGGCGAAAAAGCGGAGAAGCTTCACCGGCTTGTTGAGATGCTTTTGAACAGGACGAAATAAAAACTCCAAACACCAAATCCTAAACCCGCCTTCACCGATGCTCCGGCAGACAAGCACCAATTAATAAAATTCAAATCTCAAAACGGCTGACGCCTGGGGAACAGCATTATCAATACTGATAACGGGGTTGGGAGATAAGGTTTTTCGGTAATTTGTGGTGAGGGAATTCGACTCATACAAAATTTAAATAATTGTCGATGAAACAAACAGAACTATGGGAGTTTGACTATGGAAATACTGATGTCGCCTATAGGGCTGATGATGGTAGTTATAAACCTCTCGCCGCCGGCGGGTTTGGTTGAGGGGAAGGTAGTTTTTGAATATACGGAAAATTCACAGGTTTTTGGGAATTTTTATGGAACGAGTCATTTATCTTATTACAGAATACGACCTCCGCCGAGGCCTCCTTAGGTAAGTTGAACTCGTAAGTTTAAATTGTTTTTGCGAACCAACGGGCCATCCTTCGAAGTAACTTAGGGTGGCCTTTTTATTTTCACCGCAAATCAGAGGACAGATGACCCCGCTTCACCCAAAGGGGTACGCAGGGCAGGCGGAAGACAGAGGACAGTCATCCGTCCCCGGTTTTCTGTCTTCAGTTTTTAATTGGCGATTTGGTTGTCGTGCCAGCCGGCGGGAGCGGGGTTGTATTTGCCGGATAGCCAGATATCGCCCGGCAATATGCCCGACATCAACCGGGTATCGATGGAGTACTGTTTAATGAAACCATCTTGAAAAGAAGGAACACCCGTATAACTCGTACCGACGATGCCTCTGACGATTTCAGTGATACTGCCGTGAACGATGAGATTATCCGAAGTGCCGGAGTTGTATTCTTTTCTGTTTGGGTTGCTGGACGGGTAGGAGGTCGCTACGTTTTCGGCGCCCCATCCGCCGCCGCCTACGGTGATGGCGGCTTCAACAACAACGCTGTTTGGTAAGCAGCGGAGGTTGTTGGCATCTGTGGCATTCTTTTTATTGCCGATTGGGCAATAGAGGTGTTTATGGCTTGCTCCATAAATAGTATCATTAACGCCTATTTTGAGATTTGTGGGTGCGGCGGCGGGGTAGCCGTAACTGGCATTTCCATAGCTGGACATACCCGGGTCAACGACTTTGATAACGCCCTGTGCGATAAGGCCGAGGACATTTGGGTTATCCGCGCTCGGCATACCATTTACATCGCGTTGAGTGCCGCCGTTATCGTAAACTCTTATAGAGTCGGCTATCCATATATTTCCGGTAGCGACGACGGTCATTGTGCCTTTGACGACCTGATTGATATCGGTAAAGGTGGCGTTGCTGTCGCCTCCGATTATGACGTTGCCATTGACGTAGATTTGTCCGCCAGCGGCGCTTGTATAGCCGCCGAAGGACTGTGTCACATAAGTATCTGTAATATTAACGGTTTTATTATTGCCGTCATTCGGGTCGTAATAGTGATAGGCATAGATATCGTATTTCTGAAATTGTGTGCTGCTGCCAGGGGTTAATTTGTAATCCCATGTGTAGTAGCTGCTTGAGCGTCTATAGTGCACGACAGTACAGCTGGGGAAGATGCGAACCTTGCCTGTACCATTGACATCGACATAAAATTGTAACTGAACTGCGGCACAGGGGTCGCAAGGAGAGGCCGGATTACCAGTCACAGCCCTGCCAACTGGAGTGAACGTATATGCAGCGGCGGTGCTGTTGCGGAAACGATTGATCTTGCTTTGGATGGCGTTCGCATCAGTGATGCGAACATTGGGCTGGTCGAAGGATATGCCGTCTTGAAAAAGTGACATAACAGAGGCGTATTTATCGGTGCCGCCGGTGGTGTATCTGTCTTCGCCCATTTCGACTTTTTGCAGGAATGTCGGGCTGCCGATTATGGAGATATCGATAAGGTCGGGGCTGTCGTTTTGGTTGTTTATGTGAATAGGCATGTTAACTACCTCGCCGTTAACGAAACTAACCGCGGTCGTGGAGGTAGAAGTAGTGGTTGTTCCGCTCAAAGGAATCATGCAGGCGCCCATAGCCCAGCCGCAGGTTTCCTGAATTACGTTCACATCAACGACTCTTGTGAAAGATGGCCTGCCGCTCATTCCTGTGGAGCTTACTTCGAAGATGGCTTTTTGGCCGAGCCAGCCATGGAAGTCAACTGTATAGCTGCAGGTTGCACTTCCGAAGTTGAGGGAGCCGTTTTCGCTTCCTGCCTCGATAGCGCCGAGGATATCTGACTGCTGGCTCATCCAGAAGATGGCACTTTCATAGCCAGCTTCGGCGGCGAGCATGGCTTCGGTCTGGGCTTTTATATTGACGGCCTGAAGGCGTACGCTATAGTCGGTCATTGAGGCGGCCATAATGAGCGCCATCAGTATTATTACACCCACGAGGACCAGCGGCAGAGCGAAACCGTGTCGAGAAGAGCATAAGTCATAAGAGCACAAGTCAAAAGTGTATATGCTCCTTTGCTCTTGTGCACTTGTGCTTTTAGTTTTTATTAAGGTATTCATAATTTGGCTCCTGTACGATGCTACTCAGGCCAGACGTTTCGGAGATAAGTGGCCGTGAGGAAGGTGTTTATTTTATTGTCTGCGGGGTCGTTAATGACCAGGTTCATCTTGACGCTGCCATTTCCATCGCCGGCAATATCTTTTGCGGTATGGGTAAATGCAACGCTGGTAACGTAATGGGCGAGGATGACGGTTTTTACGCCGGTCCCGGTTAGCCTTTGTCCTGCGGCGTTGATTGCGCCGCCTGTTACGCCTCCGGTGCCGGTCGTTGGGCCGTAGTCAACTTTGAGCTGGTTGCTGTCTTGATAGAAGAAGGCATAACTGTCCGCGACGCTGGTTGCAGAGAGCATAGCGGCGGTAAGGTTTTGACTCCAGTATCTAAATTCAACGGCCTGCCCCGTCAGGATTTCTCCAGGATTGGCGACCGGCTTGACCTGAGTATAAGTTGTGGTGACGCCGGAGCCGGCGGTGCTGTAAACATAATAATCCTTTCTATTTGATTTTCGTCCGAATGAGCAGAATGTGGTAATTGTGCCGATAGAATCAAGCTGGGAATTGGCGTTAGCGGTGTTGTAAGTTCTGTTCCAGCTTTGATACCCGCTTTGGACGAGTATCGCGACGGTGAGCATAACTATAGAGGCTGCAGTTATTGCTACCATGAGTTCAATCAGCGTAAATCCGTTTCTTTTCATAAGTTTTACCTGTGAATCGGGACGAGTTACGTGTCACGCCTGACAAAAGTAGTAAAAGTGAGGGTGGGGTCTGAACTGCTAACGGTGCCAGGGGCATAATCTTTTCGCCAACTTACAGTTATACTGAGCTGCTCAAGCGTTACCCCCGCAACCGGGTCTGGATTGGCGCCGCTGCTGACAGGGGCCAGTTGCTGGGCCAGCTGAATATAGAATGTCTGGTAGTCAAGGGTGATTGTATAGGTTGATGAAGTTACGAGCGTAACAAAACCCAGCCCCAGGGTATTGGGGTCATAGTTGGAAGCGCCGCCGTTGCTTTTCCAGTCCTCAAGAATGAGTTGACCGAGACGAGTGGCGGCAATCTGTGCTTCTGAAGCGCGTGAAGGTTTTACGCCATTGTACTGAAATGACAGAGTGCCGAGGGCGACTATTACTATAATAGCCATAGAGAGCATTACTTCCACAATAGTGAATCCGTGGAGTCGTGAATTTTTGCGAGAGTTATTCATCATCATATTCATCTGTCGGCCTAAAAAACTGGTGGTAACTGGTATGTAAATCTACACAACCAAATTCTCCCAATCTAAAGTATTGCAGATATTTATGTTATATCCAAAGATACCTATACAATTTTACGTCGTATAAATCGGCATTTCTTATTGATGAGTTGATATGGGAAGCGTTTTGTTTGTCTTGCTGTTGGCTGTGCGATAAACTCCGATATTATAGGGCCAATGCTGGTTTTTGAGAAAAGACCAAACAATATGAGGTATTTCGGGGTATATAGGCGAGTTAGGGGGATTTTTGTATAAGAGAAGGGATTTGCGAAGTAATTGGGGGTGTTGTAGCCGCAAAGATGGTCTGGGTTTGGTTGAAGTATCAGATAGAATGGTGTATAATCAAAGGTTTGTCTGGGATTGGGTTAAGTGATGCAAAATTCAAAAGAAGCGTATCGGGAATCGGATGTCATGAGGCCGGCGGAGGCGTTGCGTCCGGCATCGACGAGTCCGGCCAGCGTGGACCCTCTTAAGAAAAATGAAGGGATTGGCGACGGGGGCCCTTCGACGGAACTCAGGGCGGGCTGGGGGGGGTATCCTTTGCTTAGGGGGATAAACGGACCTGCGAATGTGAAAAAGCTTTCGGTAGCCCAGTTAAGCCAATTAGCCGATGAGATACGCCAATTCATAATCGAGACGGTGGGCATGACCGGAGGGCATTTGGCGAGCAGCTTAGGGGTTGTTGAGATAACGCTTGCGCTGCATTATGTGTTCGATTTTGAGCAGGATAAACTGGTCTGGGACGTGGGGCATCAGTGCTATGCGCATAAGATAGTTACGGGGAGGAAAGAGGAGTTCAGAAATCTTCGTCGAGCCGAGGGGGTGAGCGGATTTCCAAATCCTGAGGAAAGTCCTTATGACCAGTTTGCGGTAGGGCATGCGGGGACGTCGATAGGCACAGCTATCGGGCTTGCGCTTGGTGAAATGAAACAGGCAAGGCAGAATAAGATTGTGACTCTTGTCGGGGACGGGAGTATCGTCAACGGGGCGAGTTTCGAGTCGCTGAACAACCTTGGCTTAGTCAAGCGGCAGATGCTGATTGTGCTGAATGATAATTCGATGGCGATAGACGCGACGCAGGGCGCGGTTGCGAAGTATTTTTCGAAGATTCGATTGAGCCAGACATACGATGATTTGCGAAGGACGACAAGTGACATATTGGAACATACGCCCGTGATTGGCAAGACGGTGGAGGAAGCGATAGAACGAATCAAGAAGAGCATTCGTATGGTGCTTCCGGGCGGCCGGCTGTTTGAAAGTTTGAATGTGCCGTATTTCGGGCCTGTGGATGGTCATGATATGGGGGCTTTGGTGCAGTTATTCAGGGCTTTGAAGCAGATTGACCACCCGGTGCTTTTGCATTGTCATACCAAAAAAGGGATGGGATTTACGCCCGCGGACAATCATCCGAGCAAGTATCATTCGACGGGGCCATTCAAGATGAACGGCGACGTTGTGGAGCCGGCGACGGAGAAGCAGGGACGAAGCTTTACGGATGTTTTCGGCGATGAGTTAGTGAGATTGGCTGAGAAGGACAAGAAGGTTATCGCGATAAGCAGCGCGATGTGCGAGGGGACGGGACTGAAGAAATTCCGCGAGAAATATCCCGACAGATTTTATGATGTTGGAATAGCAGAAAGCGCGGCGGTTGAGATAGCAGCGGGTCTGGCGAAGAGCGGAATGCGGCCTGTGGTCTGTATATATTCGACGTTTTTACAGAGGAGTTTCGACCAGATATTCCAGGAGGTTTCGCTGCAGAAACTGCCTGTGGTATTTTGCATAGACAGGGCGGGAGTGGTAGGGGCTGACGGGCCGACGCATCATGGTCTAATGGATATCGGGTATTTGCGTATGATGCCGAATGTTGTGCTTGTTTCGCCTGCGGACGCGATTGAGATGGGGGGCGTTTTGGAATTCGCGTTGAGCGCGGACAGGGCGGTGTGCGTGAGGTATCCGAAGGAAATAGTTGCCAGCGATCGGATAGTTGAGTCGAGCGGTGAGCCATTTGTCCTGGGGAAAAGCGTGGTTGCCAGAAGAAACGACAGGTCGGCTGCGGTAATAGTGAGTTACGGGAGTGTTCTTGTTGAAGCGATAGCGGCTGCAAGCGCGCTGGCGGAGGAAGGCATAGAGGTTGACGTGATAAACGCGAGGTTTGCGGCACCGATTGACAGCAGGATAGTTGAGCTTATGGGAGCCGGCAAGCCGGTGATTACGGTTGAGGACCACGGGGTGGCCTGCGGGTTTGGTTCGGCGATAATGGAGGCGGCGGGTCAGCACAGCGGCGGATTTGTGCCCCGGCGGGACGGGGGAGCGATTCGGATTTTAGGGGCGCCGAAGCGGTTTGTAAGGCACGATTCGCGGACCAACCAGCTTATGGAGGCGGGGATAAATGCCGATAAAATAGCGGAAGCGGTGTACAGAATACTGAATCGACAACAGTAGTGAATCGAGAATTAATGACAAAATCGAGCCGAGCCAGAACGTTAAAATTGGCGATTTTCGGAGACCGCAGGAAAGGACAAGTCGCGGAGGCGATAGCGGATTTTGCGGCTTTTATAAAAGGCAAGGTCCGGACGATAGTTAATTGCGGGATTGATGAGTGCATACCTGAGAATTTGCAGGAGGCGGATTACGCGGTGGTTTTTGGCGGCGACGGGAGCATCATCGCGTCGGCGAGGCGATTGAGCCGAAGCAATGACAGGACAGGGATTCCGGTAATAGGTGTGAATCTCGGCAAGCTCGGATACCTTGCGGAGTTCAGCGTTGAGGAGTTGAAAGAGTTTTTCCCGGCGTTGATGAAAGGCAAGGCGAAAATTGAGAAGCGAATGATGCTTCTTTGCCGGGTGCTAAAGAAGGGCAGGGAGCGATTTTGTTCGACGGCAGTGAACGACGTATTTATAACGGCGGGGCCGCCGTTTCGGATGATAGACCTAAAGATGTTCGTTGACGGGCAGCATTTGGGTGATTGTGTCAGTGACGGGCTGGTGGTATCGACGCCGACTGGTTCTACGGCGTATGGATTGTCTGCGGGGGGGCCGATTCTGTCGCAGAAGATGGAAGGGATAGTAATTACGCCGATATGCCCGCACAGTTTAAGTTTCAGACCTATTGTTATAAGAGCGGACAGTGTTGTTGAGCTTCGCGGGGAGCGTTTGAATGAGGGGACGACGGTTTCGATAGACGGACAAGTGTCGCTGGAGCTGGAAATTGATGATGTGGTGCAGATAAAGCGGCACAAGAGGGATTTTCTTGTTGTGAATAATCCGCTTCGGTGCGAGTGGGATACGCTGGCAACGAAATTAGGCTGGGCGGAAAGGCCGAAGTATCAGGGCGTTGAGAAGAATAATCGATAATCGATAATTTTGACCACGGTTTACGAATTGCAACGTGGATTTATATGCGAACAGGATGAATTTGTCCGGGGTAGCAGTTAATATGAGAAGCATAAGGTTGGTGTATGTGTTGGTGTTTACTTTGGTTGCTTTTTCGGGGGTGGGTCTCTCATTGGAAAATCCATCGGTTGGCAACCCTGTGGGGTCCGGGACTGTTCCGCCAACGGCGTATCAGCCGGGATTAGTGCATAGCCCAAACCCGATCGATATGAGCGGTAATCTTGTGATTACGGGCAACGTTGCCAACGGTATGCAGTTCAGGGGTGTTGTGCCGTATAACAGTCCGACGAGTTTTTACGCGCCGGCGGGTTCGCTTTGGCGTACATCGGCTGGGCTGGATTCATTTTTGAGGGATACCGCGGGTTCGCAGAATTTCGGGCCAAGCAGCGGTGGTTTGACGCCTTATTATTCACCAACGTGGACGGTAACGACGACGCAGCCGGGCGTGCAAGGAGTGGTGACGACCGGCGGTTTGGGGACAAATTCATTTGCAGGCACAAATTTATCGAATGCCCAGACAGGATATTACCAACCCGGGTATAATTCTCAGATTAACAAACGGCCGTTGTCGCTGAGCCAGGAGGATTTGGAGAAACTTGTCGAAACGGATGTTACGAAATATCCTAAGGGAGGCGAGGCGGATTCGCAATTGCAGGATCAGTTCTGGCGTGATATGGGAGTAAAGATTGAGCGCAAAGAAGAAGCGGCTGATATCACGGATAAGACGGGGCCGAGGCAGGCGACGAACAGCGAGCCGAGTTTGGAGGAACTGCTTGGCGGGAATACTCAGGGATTGCAGAGGTCGAAGGACAAGCAACGGGTTGATAAAGAAAGATTGATGAGCCGGCCAGGCGAAACACCGAAGACGGAACAGGTGGCTGATATATATGAACAAATGAAGGGGCGGCTGGGCAAGACGATTGAATTGCCCAAGAGCGAGGGCATATCTGCGACAAAACAGGCGGAGGCGAATGAATCGACAGTATCAAAGCCGGGCGTTACTCCGGCGGAGTTCGCGAAGGCGTATAAGAGTTTTGCCGTTTTAAGCAATGACAGGTTCAATCAGCATATGAGGGCGGCAGAAGATTTTATGAAGCAGGGTAGATTTTACAGAGCCGCGGATGCATACACTCTTGCTTCGATATATAAGCCAAATGACCCGCTGGGTTACGCAGGCAAGAGCGTGGCGTTGTTCGCGTCGGGAGAGTATCTGAGTAGCTCGCTGTTTTTGGCCAGGGCACTGGAGATTTTCCCGGAATACGCGAAGGTCAAGATTGATCTTGTGGGAATGATAGGCGACAAAGATACGGTTGAGAACAGGATACTCGAAGCTCGTGACTGGATGGACAAAAGCGATTCCGGTGAGATGGAATTTCTGTTAAGCTACATTTATTATCAGATGGACCGGCTGGAGTTTGCGAGGCAGTCGATAGAAGCGGCGGCGAAGAAGATACCGGATTCACCGGCAGTCATGGCAATGAAGAAGGCTATAGACGAGCGTCTTGCAAAACCTTAACGCATATCGTATATCGTATTTCCGAAGCGGGCTCTGCGCTTCGCTACGTGTCGTATATTGAACCACGAGCGGCGAAATACGAATGACTAACAACGAAATACAAAGCACGGCTTTGAATATAGATGATTTTTTTGAGCCTGGAGGGGTAATAGGTCGGGCGTTTGAGGGATACGAACGGCGTCAGCAGCAGCTCGAGATGGCCAGGGTGGTGCAAAAGGCATTATCGACAAAACGGCATTTGGCGACGGAGGCGGGGACGGGGGTCGGGAAGAGTTTGGCATATCTTGTGCCTGCGATAGAAAAGGCAATTCTTGGGGCAAATCGGGTAGTCATCAGCACATTCACAATCGCTTTGCAGGAGCAATTAATCAATAAGGATATTCCCTGTTTGAACCGGTGTCTGCCGTGGGGTTTCAAAGCCGCGCTGGCGAAGGGCAAAGGGAATTATATTTGCAAACGCCGGCTGGAGTTTGCGATTCGAAGGCAGATGGGTTTGTTCGACAAATTCGGAGATGCGCTTGCGGAGATAAATAACTGGTCGAGAAGAACGGCGGACGGGTCGCTGAGCGATTTGCCTTTTATACCGGATTCGAGAGTTTGGGACGCGGTGAAGGCGGAACACGGCAATTGCAGAGGCAGGAAGTGCGGGCATTTTACGAGCTGCTTTTGCCAGCGGGCGAAGAGGGAGCTTGAGAACGCGAATGTGATTGTTACGAATCACGCGTTATTATTCAGCGACCTTGCACTGCGGGAAGAAGAGTTTTCGATACTGCCAGATTATAAGTGGGTGATTATCGATGAGGCGCATAACATTGAGCGAGTGGCGGAAGAACATTTCGGGATTGAAATAAGCAGCGGGTCGGTGCGGTTTTTGCTGGATGGGCTTTATAATCCGCGAACACACAAGGGGCTATTGGTTTATACGGAATCGGGGAAATTGACTGACCTGGTTGTCAGGGCGTCGGAGGCGGCGAAAGAATTTTTCAAAAGCGTTAGGCAGTGGGATGAGCGGCACAGGTCACAGACAAATGGGCGATGCCACAAGAATTTTGTTGAGGACAAGTTGTCGGCACAGATTAAAGAATTGCGGATGGGGTTGTCTGGTTTGGCAAAGCAGGTGAAAGACGAGGATGAGCGATTTGAATTGACGCGGTATGTCGATAAATGCACGGGGCTGTTGCAGGACTTGGAAGCATTTTTGCCACAGGCCAAACATGATTATGTTTATTGGGTTGAGGTTAGTGAGAATAAACGTGAGGCGGTTTACCTGAAAAGTGCGCCATTGAACGTGGGAGCGGATGTGAAAAGGAGTTTGTTCGATAAGTTTGAGTCGGTGATAATGACGAGCGCAACACTGAGCAGTGGTGAGGATGTAAGGCAGAATGTAGAAGGCAGAGGGCAGAAGCAAAGGAATGGATTTGAGTTTTTCGCGGGCAGGGTTGGTCTGGCGGATTATGACGCGGTAAAATTAGGTTCGCCATTTGATTATCAAAAGCAGGTAACGATTTATATCGAAAGCGATTTGCCTGAGCCGAATGACGAGAAGTTTGTTGAGTCGGCGTGCGAGGCGGTAAAGAAATACGTGCTGCAGACGCAGGGGCGGGCGTTTGTGCTTTTCACGAGTTATAAGATGCTTGGGGATTTCGCGGAACAATTGGCGGAGTGGTTTAAGGAGAATAATATAGAGTTGCTTCAGCAGGGAGTGGGGCTTGACAGGACATCATTGTTGAAACGATTCAAGATGGACGGGCGATTTGTGTTGTTCGGGACAGATAGTTTCTGGCAGGGGGTGGACGTGGCGGGCGAGGCGTTATCGAATGTGATAATTGTGCGATTGCCTTTCGCGGTGCCGGATACGCCTTTGTTGGCGGGGCGGTTGGATAAAATCAAAGGAGAAGGCGGCAATCCTTTTGCGGAGTACCAGTTGCCTTTGGCGATAATAAAGTTCAAGCAGGGTTTTGGCCGACTGATTCGTACGAAGACGGATACAGGCATTGTTGTTATTCTGGATTCCCGCATACTAAGCAAATCATACGGCAGGAATTTCCTGGCGGCGATACCGAAATGTAAGACTGAAATAGTTGCTCGCGGCAGGCAGTAATCTGTCACTTGTCTGTGACGGGGACATTGTTATCGCAGGGGAAATCGGGAAGTTTTTGTCCTTCAGCGTATTCTGTTACAAAGCAGGAACTCTTTACAAGACCTGACTTGCGCAATTCAATAAAGGCAAGTGGATTTGGCACAGGAGTTTTGAGTAATCGGGCGCGATGGGCGTTTAGCCAGGTTGATTTAGCGGCGGAATTGCCGAAGGTTTGCCGGAGGGAATCGATAAACCCTTTTGTTTTGTAACGAGCCACAGCTATATCTGAGCCGTTCCATTTCGAACGGGATACGACACAGATGTTGTTGTTTTTAAGAATCTGCCCACTTTCAATTATCTTGTCAAGGTTTTTTATAAAGTCGATCGGGCTGGTTTGGGACCAGAAGTTTTTTGCAAACACGCCCCGGTAATTGGCGGTTTTAACAAAGGCGTATTTTAAATTTGTTCGCAGAGTTTGGCCGAGAGCTCTATGGATTATTTTTTCCGTGTTTAATCGCCGGCGTGTTTTCAGGAGCACCGCTTTAATAAGAACTTTTCGGGTTTTTTTGCCTGTCCCTGTCCGGGCACAGTATTCTGTGAAGAATCTCATTCGGTCTGTCCTGCTGAAAAGGCCGGAGGCGCTGATATTGAGCTGCACGAGATTTTTGATGCGGAGCCAAAACGGGAGCAGGACAAATTTTTTTGTTCTTGCGTTGTCGATGAAGAAGAATCGCCAGGAAGCTCTTTCGGGGCTAAGCAGCACATTGCCGAAGCGCAAGTCGCCGTGGAAGATTCCATTTGCGTGCATTTTTCCGATGGTTCTACCGAAATTACGTATCAGGTCCCTGTGGGCGGACAATTGTTCGGGGGTCGTAATTTCGCGTGTTTGGCGAGCAATATCAACAGCTCTTTTTGTGTTTTTGATTCCAAGTGTAACCGAGAAGCTTTCGGAATGGAAAAGGCCTGAGCGGGACTCTCCGATAGCGATAGTTACGGGGACATCAAAGCCGTTTTGCGCAAGCATAGTTTCCGCTTTATGCGAACATTTCGCCAAACTTCCGAATATAAGGGATTTGATAGAGGCGAAGCCTGATTTCCGGAAAAACCACTTTATGTAAACATCTCTGTCGGCGCCTTCAAAGTGGATGTTAAATTTGCAAACGCGGCTGAACTCGGAAGACGGCAGAGTTGTGAGCGGGTATTGTTTTCGCATGGTTTCTTCGCCGGATAACAGGGCCTGCCCCAGGTCACTGCCCAAGAAGCTCTTCCTGATATACAGAGTAAGGTTATTTTGCTTAATTTTTACAAAATCGGCATCCAAGGTCTCACCCTTATTATTGCGATGGCTCGCGTGATGTTTTCCAGACGGTGGAATATAGCGGAATTGGGCGAAAGAAACAAGTTTTTAAGGTGGAGGGAGAAGTTAGAAGGCAAAGGTGAGAAGCAAAAGTGCAAAATGGGGAAAGTAAATCTGGCAGGTCAGTATTTCCCGTAGGTTCTTGCGGTTTCGACCATAGCGAGGAGGTTTGCGTCTGGTGTATCGCGGCCGCACTGGTCACCTGTCGAGAGGATGAACCTGCCGCCTTCGGCGGCATCGTCAATCGCTTTTTTGCTCGCGGCGATTACGTCATCTGGTGAGCCGTAGAGCATCGTTTCGGTTGTGTGCAGGTTTCCTTTGAGGGTGAGTTTTCGGCCGTAGAGCTTTTTGATTTCGGCGAGGTTGCAATCGCCCATAGGAGGGATTTCGAGCGGGTCAATGACGGTTAGGGAGGTTTCTTCAGCCATAATTTTAATCAGGGCGGTTTCAGGGCCGCAGGAATGGATATGCGTAGGAAGTCCGGCTGATGAGGCAAGTTCGATGGCGCGCCTGACGGCGGGGTAGGCGAGCTGGCGAAAGATATCGACGGTCTGAAACACAAGTGTTCCCGAGCCGCCTACACAGAGGAAGTCGGGCAGGATAGGCATTTTCATAATGCTGGCGAATCTGCGTTCGACGCGTTCGATGAGAGTATCTCGCCAGTAATCGTGAAGTTCCGGGTGGTCGTAGTAATTGTAGATATCTTGCTCGCAAGAGAGGATTGCGGAGCTGGCAAGAAATACGCCGACGAGGCCTTGGTCGCCCATAAGCTGCTTTACCCGCGACAGACCCGCGGGGCCATTATCTACAGGTTCAACATTTTCGAGCGGCTCGAAGCGCGTAGGTATATCCGGCAAGCCTATTTTGGAAGGTGGAATCCATTCAGTTGGCGAATCCGCGACGTAGTAGACACATACGCGGGGTTCCCAGACGCGTTTGTGATTTTCAACTTGTGAACGCTGGACGACTATGCGTTCGGAGTTTTTGAAGACGATGAAACGCTGCCATTTGCTATTGGGGACGATTTGTTTTTGCTGTTCTTTCGTTGCCGGTAATCTTTTCCAGGGGAGGCAGTCCTGCTCATCGGGAAAAGAAAGCCAGAAATAACCATCCATAAGAGAATCGATATCGAAGCGTTTTACGGCGTCGATATAGGCCTGCCAGATTGGCGGGTTGTTGTAGAGATACAGGTTCCAGAAGGGTTTGCCGGTGAGGCGTGCGGGAATCATATTGGAAAAATCGGGAGATACGGGGACGCAATCGGGAATGTTGCCTTTAAGAACTGTCGTCAATCGTTCGCGAGGAGTCATAGTTTAATAATATATCAAAAAGCAAAATGCAAAATGCAAAAATACATATAAAAATGAAAAGATTCAGACGCCCAGCTTCGCTTCCTCCTTCACTAAAGTTGCGGAGGACAGGCCAGTAAAATGCGTGACTGAATAAAGAAGCAGTGTTATATGCGCAATTTGCGTCTAAAAAGTTCACTCGTGCGCAAATTTTCGGCATGAAAAAACGTAGAGATGGGCACATTTAAAACTGCTGTAAGGCCTGCGCATATAAACAGTTATGGATTTATGTGCCCATGAGGAGAGGGGCTTTTTGTGAGGTTTTCGGGCCGTTTTTTTATTGGAGCCATTCCTGGGCAAAAACGGCAAAGTCAATGAAATTGACTGTACCGTCGCCATTGGGCAAGGGTGCAATATCCGTAACAAGGATAGAGCCGGTATGCAGCCACTCATCAGTCAAAAGCGCTAAATCTTCGACATCAACAATCCCATCGCGATTAAAGTCACCTAGGTAACCGCCAACCCTGATATAGAAGGAATTTGTCTTCATATCAGAGCCAGTAGAATTTGAGACCATAAGACCCACCAGAAAGTTGCCCGGATTGTTGTATTGATACGATGGATTCTGCTGCGTGCTGGTATTGCCATCGCCAAAATTCCATAGCCAATTAGTGGGGTTACCGGCGGACAAGTTGGTAAAATTCACAGAAAGGGGTGGTTGACCTGTCGTGACATTCTGAGTGAAGTTTGCAATCGGCTGAGGTGCTCTGGCTAAAATGCAAACGGATTTTGTAATGCTGCTGGAACCATAGGCATTGCTGGCGGTCAGACTTACGGTGTAAAGGTTTGGCTGGGTATAAGTGTGAGAAGGATTTTGCGAAGTGCTTGTTCCACCATCGCCGAAATCCCACGACCATGAAGTCGGGCTGTATTGCGACTGGTCGGAGAAGTTGACCTGTAAAGGAACAGTGCCGCTGACAGGTGTATTAGTAAAAGCAGCCACTGGCACAGGATTGACTGTTATATAGCTGCTTTTTGTTATTGAATTAGGACCCTCGGGGTTTGTAGCCATCAAACTAACATTATAGGTGCCGGGGACATTATAAATATGATTTGCGTTCTGGTCTGCAGAGGTGTTGCCGTCCCCGAAATTCCACGACCAGCTAAACGGGCTGTTTGTGGACTGGTCGGTGAAGTTGACGTCGAGAGGCGGGTTACCGCTTAGAGGTGCAGCCGTAAACCGTGCCGCAGGCACCAAAGCAGGATTCACTAACGCACTGACGAGGTACAAATTACCATTGGTTGAACCAATCAGAATCTCCAAATCAGGCGTGTGGTTAATATCTGCAACTGCGGGCGATGCGGTTATCGCCGAGCCGGGTGAAATGTTTAGGGGGCTCCAAGGCAGGTTCGTTCCTGCTCCGCCCCCGACAAAACTAATTGCATACAACTTACCGTCTGTTGCTGCTACTATGACCTCCGGCAGGTCGCCGTATATAGGAGAGAGATTATGAATCGTGTCGATATCTGCGATGACAGGTGTTGAGTGGACCATCGTATTATCGCTAGGATTACCGCAGCGGAATGTCCCCAGGCAAGCCGCCGCGTTGCCATTATCCTGCAGAAGATACACGTTGCCATTATCGCAGCCAAAAACCACCTGTGTTTGTCCGCTGTAACAGGTTCCTACAGCCGGAGAAGAACGTATAGGCTTCAATGGCGAGGTGGCATATCTCCAGCATAAATTCAGCGAAGAATCATTATAGTTTACGCAGTACAGGTAGCCGTCATCCGACCCGAATACTATTTCAGCCCCCCCTAAGTTGGGATTTAGTTTCGTAATGGCCGGCGTCGTGGTTATCGGGCTGGGTGGGGCGGGGGTGGTATACGAGGCCAGAAGGCCTCCATTGCTGCTGAGTACATAAAGGGTCCCATCGGTCCCTCCAATTACCGTTTCAAGTCCCGCGCTGTTTGGCTCAATCTCAGCAACAGCGGCTGATGAAGTGAATGCCTTTCCAGGAGAATTAAACGCCCATCGCTGATTGCCGTTTTTATCAATTGCGTAAACAAAGCCATCGTTGCATCCAATGATTGTTTCTTTTCCGTTACAGGGGTCTTCATCGATATCTGCAATAACCGGCGACGAATCAAATCCCTGCCCAGAAGGTGAATGGAATGTGTATATACTGTTTCCATTCCTGTCATAGGCATAAACACCTTGCGACGAACCTACAACAATATCCAGATTACCGTCGTTGTTTATATCACCGATGGCCGGAGTAGAATTACTTAAACCTATATTCTTGGACCAGATGAGGTTCCCGTCTTTATTGATGACGTACAGGTTTCCCGCCCCTATACTTGTAGTAAAAGCAATCTCAAGTCCATTGACCGAATTGCCGTCGAGATTGGCCGCGACCGGCGAGCCCGTGATTTGGCCGTTGGCGTGGTAGAACCAGGATATGCCATAACTCAGCATACCATACAATCTTCCCAGGTATGAACCCTGGTTTGAGCATCGGAGAAGGTCATTCTTGAATATAGGCCAGCTAATTGCATTATAGACCGTAAGCGGCGTCTGGGTCCATTGCGACCATAATCCATTGATGTCCTGAACTTGGAAAGATATGGCATGAACTCCAGGCGACAGAAGATTGGTATTGAGATCCTGAGCAGCGGAGAGATTTCCATCTATATTGGATTGCCACTGATAACCAATAATGGCATCACCGTCGGCATCAGTGCCCTTGCCGGTGAAGCTGGCGGTTTCGCCTGCTATGGCCGGCGATGGGGTAATGGAAGTTATCCACGCACAAGGTCTGCTTTTTACTCTGAGGGTATTAGCGTCTACCGTGGCTTCATTGCCAAACGTATCGTAAACGACCAATTCAGGGGTGTAATAACCGGACTCTGCGTAAACATGCGAAGTTTTCCCATCAAAGTTGCCGTCCGGGGCGTTTACATCCGAACTTTCCGTGTACATCTCACCGTCGCCAAAATAGAACACATATTTGGTAATGCTGAGGTCTGTTTCCGGGCTGTAGGAGGCTGAGGCGTCGAATTCCACCATATCCTCGCCCGCAATGGCAAAACCTCGCGCGGGTACATTAACGTCAAGCGAGGCGACCGGCGGCCGAGTATATCGACCGTTAAAAACCAGATTTTGATTTCCTTGAAGGGTCTTTTCCTCACCACTTGTTGCCGGCAGGCAGTAGCCGTTCACAGGGCCATATTGAATCGAGTAATCGCCGGCATAAGTCGTCCAGGGCCCAAACGCGCGACCTACAACGCACATATTCTGACCTTTGGCATCAAAGTGACCTGTTATGGTGTAAGAAGCCGAATTGTTGTTTGTGTTAACCTCTATTGTTCCTGTTTTATGAGTATATTGACCTTCAAAAATTATACTTTGGCCCTTTCCCAGATATTGCATAGAGCTTTGGGGAGTATTATAGAGATTTACGTCGCTAAAAGTTATCGTGTACCAGCCGTCACCGGCCTGGTTTGGTCCGGTAGCCCAAAAAGTGCCGGAACCGGAAAATTGATCCGGCCCATTCGGCCCGGCGATGTCAAAGGTAGATATAGGAATGTTTGTCTCAACGGTGATTGTTCCGAAGGGAGCGACATAATTATTTAGATCTATCGATAAATTGTTATAGGAGGCGGCGCCAAATGTGTCTATGGCGTAAATAACTACGGGATGTTGTCCCTCTCCCAAGTTCGTGTTGAAGGTATGTTCTACGGTAACACTGTCTCCAGATTTCACTGAACAGCAATCAGTTGGCAAAGTGCCGTCGCACCATCCGAATTGATAATGTATCAAATCTTTTTCTGGATCGTTGCAGGAAACCGTGAAAGAAACAGTGCTGCCAAGATAGGCCTGGTCAGGAGCGTTGACTTCGTTAAATTCAGGTGCCTGATTCGTCGTTACTACGAAATACTGCTGGTCGGATGGCACGGACATAAGACCATCAGTGTCAATTGCGCGAGCCCATACATAGTAAGTTCCCTCCGCGCTTCTGTCGGCAACCCCAGCAGGAGAAAATGGCATGCAGTTGCAGTCCGACCATCCTCTAATGCTGTTGGGATCCCACGGTATGCTATATACCTCGTTTTCATTGGCATCGGCGCGATGAAAGTAGAATTGGTATTTAAGCGGGTCATTTTCAGGATCTGTCGCAGAAGTGCAGATTGTATAATCATTATTGCGATATAGAGTATGGCCTGAATCAGAGGCCCCGAGCACAAAGGGTGTTTGAGGTTTGTTTGGCGGCAGGCCCCTTACATAGTATTGCTTAATCAATTCATTATTGTTTTCATCGGATTCTGATACAAAGTTTGGCTCATCAGCTATCGCCTTAAATGAATAAAAGCCTTTTTCCGTGAAGGTGTAAACAGGGTTGAAGTGACAGCTGCTATGGGGAAGAATAGTAACAGGTGCGGCCACCGAACAAGCTACTACGTTGTAATCAGCGGCATTCGGTTCGCAAACATCAAAAGTATATGTCGTGTTGTAGGCAGGCGCCGTGCCTATATTGGCGACAGTTACGTCAAACGCGACCGTTTCTCCTTTTTGAAATTCCGTCAGCAGCAGAGACGGTCCCAATATAGGGTCAGGGACGTTCAAACTCTGTATGATAAGGTCCGGTTTCCCACTGTAACCATCATCAAGCGTCAATGTGATGTTCTCGACTTGAGCGTACATAAGGGCAAAACCGGCGCCGAGAACAAAACCGGAAGCGTCGCCTCTGGCTCCTACGAACAGGTGGTACGTGCCCTGGTCGACTGTAAAATTGAACGTCTTGTGTAATTTTTCGTAGTTGGCATTATAATCGAGATAAGCATCGTAGAGAGTTTGTGTTAGTTCATCGAATGATTGTTTGAATTCCTGTTGAGTGCTGTATGCTTCGATACCTGGAATATCGAACTCCTCGCCATAATAAGCAGTTAAACCCGCTAAAAGTGTCTCGGCAACTTTCTCTGCTAATACTGTCAGGCTGAACGCAGATATTATATCATTTCTCTCTCGTCCGACAACAATCCACGTGTATTTGTTTGGGTCTTTTAGCTTTTCTAATTGCCATTCCCAGGAGATGCTGCTAAAGGCAGCAGCCTCGAAATTGACTGCGTTTCCGACATAGCTCATGTTAACTTCTGCCGTAACGGTCGAGGGTAAATTCACGTCGAATTCGACGCCCTGCCAGGACGAACTCGAACTGCCGCCAAGCATAGCTTGGGTGTCAACCCAGACAAATCCGTTATCGGCATGGGCGTTCGTACTGCCCCAGGCCGCGCCTACTGTATGGGTCCATGTTGAAGTGCCGAAAAATTCTCCGTGTGTTCCGTTATAATCCGCAGTTGACGGCACAAACACCAAAGGTGGTTGAGGGTTTCCAAGAGCGACTCCGGCAAAGCCGATTAGGGTAAAAAGAAATATTAAACCAGACGGCTTTATCCTGTTTATAACCATCGCAATTTACCTCCCAGGTAAATAAATGCTCCACATAAATTGCGTATACGAGTGTATCGCTTAAAACCCGAAAAGTCAATAGTATTTGCCGTATTTATTATGCCGGTTTATGCGGGAAAATCTCGGATGCGGCACCGAAAAGTGCCGCCATGCAGGCAGTTTGAGATACGACAATTACATACGTTCAATTGCGCATAGCCGCCCTGGTGCAAGAAACCGAATCGGCAGACGGGTGTTTTTGCGTTGAATTGTCTGTTTTATGTCTTTCTGCGGCAATTTAACGGCGTGGTTAGTTCGCCAGTTTGATATCGACTATGGTTTTGATATGGCGGACAGGTTATATGAAAAACCATTCCGTATTTATCGTCGTTACTGGTAACGCTGGATAAAAAACCGGCCTGACGAATCACCCTTGCCAGGCCGGTGAAATGTTTAACTTGTTATCCTGCGGTTTTGGCCGCGTCTGCTGCCGGGCATTACGGAGATGGCAGTTGTGCCAGGGAGTATCCCTTCAATTTTTGTTGTATTAGCCCGTTCGCGCCATTTATTATCTCGTCCTGAGTCCAGTTGTTCTGATTGACAAGTTTGGTTTCCGCGGGCCAAAGTGACGCCGAAACATTCCCTGTTCCCATGATTTCATCGGCTGGGTCAAGCAGCATGCCGTCCCACACCGATATAGGTCCCTTCAAGCTGCTTGCAACATACATTGTGGACGTAAGACCGATATCTTGCAGTGTCCACTTGCCAATGACAAACGCTTCAAAGTAAAAAGGCGAGTCGTTGTAGTCCCAAATATCAAAGGCAAAAAGAGGGCCCTGCCGCCATGTATTCATCTTGACATTGAGGTTAGGGTCGCTGCAAGCGTGATTGAGCTGGACATAAATCTTCATATTATTAGCGAGGCTGTCTTTGCCATACATAATCAGGTTGGCGTCCACAAGGTCTCCGTCGCTATCAAGATTCGCAACTAAATACCCCTTCAACGGAATCGATGCAACCGAGTTTTTGTTAACGCCGTTTACCGTGGTGGCTACATTGTAAATAAGGAAATAATCCCCAGCCTGCCCATACGACGGCACACACAAGCTCAAAACTACAAATATTACGGCCAACCCCAGCAATCGATTCATTTTTGTTCTCCTTAATTTGGATTAACAACTTTAATTTAAGTTAGCAACAGGAAGTCTCTATTTTCCCGAGTTGCCTATACTCAATATCGGCACTATAGCGAAAAAGCATTGAGTTTATTTGGTTTAGTTGTCTGCTGAACGGCTAAATAAAAAGCGATTCACGGGGCAAAAGCCGGTTTAATTGGCGAGTTTGATATCGACGAGAGTTTTGATATTGGCGATGTCGGCTTTGTTTCGCACCTGTAAGCGGATGCCGCGGCCTTCGGGGTATTTTTTGGCGTTTCGCAATTCATCCTTAATCGACTGCGGCAGGCAACTTCCCTGCACGGCTTCAACACCTTTGTCGCCGAATACAAAGGCGACCATTATGTGGTCTTCTCTCGGGCCCATATAGATGATGTTGCGTTTTTTGTCTTTGAGGCGGAATGACCAGCCGTATTTGACGCCGGGGTATTTCCATTCCTTAATCGCCTTGGGATATTTTTCTACGACGTATTCGGCGATATCGGTCCACAGTTGATATTGTTTTCCAATCGCCTTGGCCAGCATTTGCTTTGTCGGCTGTTTCGATTTGTCGTCAAACAAGCTTATTGCCATCGAAGCTTCTCCTATTCTTATTTCCTGAATGGCGTAATGATACCAGATTCGCGGGGAAAATTAAGGGATTTGAATTTGATGGTCTCGCCGTCGGCTAAAATCCTGAATAGAAAAAGGGCTGTGTTGTTTGAACACAGCCCTTTGATTTATAAAACAAATTGTTTTTTCGAGCTTTTTACGCTCTGCGTTTCCTCAACAGACTCAACGCGCCA
>JBEKHA010000010.1:0-113530 GCA_050012515.1 Sedimentisphaerales bacterium
GCAATACAATTAGTGAAGATGCGTGTGGAGTTCGCCAGTTGTCCTGCTCCGGCATTAGCGTCAAACAAAAACGCAGCGTAAGGGTTGGTTGATACAAAGTTGACCTCCCGAAATTCGTAGGAAGTAGCCGGAGTGGATGAATAATTGTGAAAATACATATAACCCGAAATATTCACGTTTACGTTGCAGGCATCAGTATAGTTAAACACATATCTCTTTCCCGCACTACCTACAGGCCTGGGGTCGAAGTTCTGGTTTACGGAGATGGTATAAGTTCCGCCTGCCATAATCACATCTATAACGGCATTAGGTTCAAAAGACCAGGAATAAGCGATTATCTGGTTGAAATCAGAGGCGGCGTCAGCGAGGCGTATCCCCGACATGCTGCCCGCACCGCCCGGGGTCATATACATTATATGAGTCGTTGCCCGGCAGGGAACGATACATAACAGGACTACGATTGCTATTATCAGTTTCTTCATTTTTAATTTGCCGCAGGGCACGCCGCCAAACATGATAAAGAACTTATGCTGCCGAGTTTTTCCCTTCTTCCCTGGTTTAACTCTTATGCCTTCGCCTCCTGCAAAGGCGTGTTTCATTATATCCCTTACAGCCGGACAGGCAAGGAAAAACGAGGTGTTTTACCGCCTTCTGGATGCTATCGCCGCACCGAGGCCGAGAAGCAAAAGCGTAGCAGGTTCGGGAACAGTGGATACACTTAACTGCGAAGGATGACCATAGTTGTACTCGAGTGAGCTGAACACATCAGTATCCTCAGTTCGAAGATTGAACCCGACATAAGGTGTTGTTACAGTTTTCATAAAGGATGTTACGTCAAAGTAAGCATCTTGGCCATAGCCCAAATTAGGCAATGTCCAGTCCCCCAAAAAGATGCCAGCGTCGTAATCCGAACTTGTCAAACGGCCATCAGTGCTCGGATACCCATACACATGCACCGTTTGTCCCCAAAGAGGAAGTCCGTAGGGATTTACCGATAAGGTTGATGTCTCAATTTGCCCATTAATGGCATCAATGGGAAATTCAACTGCGCCACGGATGTAACCAGAACACAGCAAGTAAGCGAATGTAACAACGTTACCATTATCATAAATCGAGCCGTCATCGCTCGGATTGATGACATAATGGTCAGCCAGGCATGGAATTGGTGATTTGATTCCCAGTACGAACAAACTCAAAACGAAAAAAATATTAAACGGAATACACAGAGTTTTTCTTCTCATTTTCTTCCCCTTTCAAAAGTGGTTTGTAATTTCGGCGCACACTGCGCGTACTAATTCCGGCTGATTGAAAATAATAGACCTTGACCCTTCTCCGGTCATTCTCACTCTCCTTCTTCATTGCCTTTTACCCCCCGGCAAAGGCGAGTTTGATTATACCCTTTTGCTTGGGACAGTCAAGGAAAAATGGAGAGATTTACCGCCTTTTGGCTGCTATCGTCGCACCGAAACCGAGAAGATTATCTGCCTTTTTCAGACCTTCTTGTTCGCTGAAGTGTTGGCGGATTTTAGAGGCAGGATCGAGCTATAACCAACAAAACTTTTGTGGGCATGATTAGGCCCTCTTTTTATCATTTTGGCTTTTCAGCGGCGCCGTCATTATGGCTTTGCAGCCGGAGCCGGGTTTTGATTCAATTTCAAAACGTCCGCCAGTATTTTCCATATTTTCACGGACACTGAACAGTCCGAATGTGACTTTTTTGCCCGTTGTAGCCCTGGCATGTGCGGGGTCAAAGCCGACGCCGTTATCTTCAACGGCAACCTGTATCGAGTCATCGATTCTGCGAAGACCGACCATTATCTTGCCTGCTTTGGCGTGTTTAATACAATTGGTGAGCAGTTCGCGGACGTTCCTGAAAAGCATCGCTTTTAAATCGTCATCGAGCGGTTTGGGCAAGCCGTCATCATGAAACTCAGTAGCTATACCATATTTTACATGGACATTATCATTGAGCCAATCCGCGACCGCGGCCTCAAAACCCAGTTCATAAAGTATGGGGTTGCTTAGCTCGAAAGTTAATGTTCTTGTTTCCTGAATCACTTTCTTTATATAAGAGCTTATCTGTTCCATCTCGGCAGACGACCCTTCGGATGGTGGTGAGCTTCGAAGAGCGTCAAGCTTATTTTTTGCCATAGCGAGTGTCTGGCTCATCTCATCATGAATTTCACCTGCTATGCGTCTGCGTTCCTGTTCCGAAACAAGCGTTAATTGTGCCGCCAGCTGCTTGAGGCGTTTCTGATGTTCAAAAATTTTCTGCTCCGCCCGCTTGCGCTCGGTGATGTCGCGGCAAAGCGTGAGAATCATCCTTCCATTTTTTGTTTGTACCACATTAGCGTTGATTTCGATGGGGACGATAGTTCCATCTGCGCGTTTATAATCAATTTCAAGACCCTTTACAGACCCTTTTTCAAAACATTTGCCTACTTCTGTGCGGTTTCGTTCAATATCGTATGGTGCGGTCCATTCCGTAACCTGTCGGCCGATGATTTTGTCAACCGAGGAGCAGCCGACCATCTGGACATAGTTCAAATTCGCATTTAATACTCGACCTTGCTCGTCCAAAGCAACAAATCCGGTATTTGTGGTTTCGATTACTGCCCTGTATCGTTCTTCGCTTTCCAGCATTGCCTCTTCCGCCCGTTTGCGCTTATTCTCCGCGCCTCGGCGGCTTTCCATTTCCTCGGTCAGGGCGGTGTTCAAGGCCGCCAACTCGCGTGACTGACGTCCATGCCTCGTCGAAAGCAGCGTGCCCATTAACAACATCAAACCCAAGCGGGCAAGCGGGCCAAGAACTAAGAACTGAGCCGCTGTGAGTTCGAAAACGAGACGCGACATCACGGCCGAGAATTGCATAGCGAGACAAACAAGCAGGACAAGTAATTCAACCGGGCGCAGAGACCTTCGCCCAAAGAAACAGATTACGAAATAACTAACCAGGATAGATATTCTCACAACAAAGGAGATGGGGGCAATCCAACCGACCTTGTGGTCCGCTATCATAACTTGCTCGCCCCAAGGCAGCATCATCGTCTTGATGCCATAGATTTCAGACGCATTGAGGGGATAGTGCGAAAGGAGGTTGTAGGCAATGAGCGCGCCAATTATCGGTGTAAGGACCATCAGCCACCAGCGGGCATTAACACGTGTCAAAGCAGCCAAAAACCAAATCATCAATAAACCCGCTAAAATGGCCTCACATATCTCAATCTTGGACAGAATGATATAGGCAGGGACGGAATCGGCGCGGTATTCGAAAAAGAGGGTCACAGCCTGAATGGATGTCAGCAGACAGAAAATGCTAAACGCAAGAGAATCGCTCCTGCGTTTGTTATAGAGCCAATCCAATACGAAAGTCAGGGCATAGACAAATGCAATGCCTGACATCAAGAGGAGAGCCAAAGTAAATAAACCAAGAGTTATCAATTTTGCCTCCAGCACGCGCCAAAGGCAATAAACAGTTTTCTTCGAATTTTCATTACAAACCCTCTCTGAGTTTCTTCAGCCCGTTCAGGTCATACCGTGCTGTCATAAGCCGCGCGGAGTCAAACGCTTTGGCCTTTTCCCCGAGATGGCGGATATGGGTGATACTCCTCAGAGCCATCGCCTCCGTGAACGCCGTTTAACTCCTGATTATACTGGGGGTTTACTACATTAAACGCCTGGCTACGCAACCAAGCTCTCTATGCCTTTTGCCCCCAGCCAAAGACATGATTTATTATACTCTTTCTGATAGTGAAATCAAGACGATGACATCGCAAAACGCTGCCAGTTGAAACGCATTATTGTTACTTAGGAGGGACAGGTAAAGGTTAAATATCAACGGAGTGTATGGGTGGCTTGGGGGGTCTTTTCATAGCGTAAAATTGGCGCGATTTTGTAGTTGCCAGACGGGCGGGAATTGCATATTATCAAAGAGCATTGTTGGGCGGGGTGAAAGTGCGTTTGGTTAGGTTTTGAAAAGGGCTAAAATGAACGAAAACAGGACAACAACGGGGCTTAACAGACGGGAATTTATCCGTTCGACGGCAGCAGTTGGAGCAGGGCTGATTTTTTCGCCGATGGTTCTTGGAGAAACAGGAACCGGGGCTGGCTCAAAATCGGACGATATAAACGTGGCAATAATAGGTGTTGGCGACCAGGGCAGGGTGCTTCTTGAGGCGGCGGTAAAAATACCGGGCTTGCGGTTCAAGGCACTGTGCGATATCTGGACGAGTTTCAATCAGCAAAACGCGTCAAAATTCCTAAAGGCATATAAGCAGGAGCATAACGTCTATACCGATTACAAAGAGATGCTCGATAAGGAAAAGGACCTGCAGGCGGTCATAATCGCGACGCCTGATTTCTGGCATTCAGAGCATACAGTAGCGTGTCTGAAAGCGGGCCTGCACGTTTACTGCGAGAAGGAGATGTCGAACACGCTGGAGGGCGCCCGCAAGATGGTAGCGGCGGCGAAAGAGACCGGCAAACTGCTCCAGATAGGCCATCAGCGGCGAAGTAATCCGCGATATTTGCACTGTTATAACAAGCTTCTGCAAGAGGCGGACATCCTCGGCCGTATAACGACAATCAATGGTCAGTGGAATCGCTCGGTTCAGCCGGCTGATGGCCGCGGTTTTCCAAAAGGAAAGGAAATCGACGAGGCGACGCTGAACAAATACGGCTTCAATTCAATGAAGCAATTCCGTGACTGGCGATGGTATAAGGGGCTTGGCGGCGGGCCAATAGTTGACCTCGGCTCACACCAGATTGACATATATAACTGGTTCCTCGGCGCATCACCTAAGGTTGTTGTTGCCAGCGGCGGGACGGATTATTACGACAAAAAAGACCACGAGTGGTATGACAACGTGATGGCTATTTATACTTACGATACCCCAAAGGGGGTTGTCAGGGCGTATTACCAGACAATCACAACCAACAGTTGTCAGGGTTACTACGAGACGTTTATGGGCGACAAGGGCACGCTGGTTATTTCCGAGGCGGGCAGCAGGGGCGAGGCATATCGTGAGCCGACAGCTCCGCAGTGGGACGAGTGGGTCAAGAAAGGTTACCTGCTTGCTCCACCTGAAAAGAAGGAAGAAAAATCCGATTCGGGTGCATTAGTTGACGTGCGTGAATCGGCGGCTCCGGATATGTATAAAATCGGCGTAGTATTCAAAGACCTTTATCACAAGCCGCATCTGGAGAATTTCTTCAACGCGGTCCGCGGCAAAGAGAAACTAAACTGCCCGGCTGAGGTCGGATACGATACAGCAGCAACTGTTCTCAAGGTAAATGATGCGGTCGAGGCGGGCTGCAAACTCGAATTCAAGCCGGAAGAATTTAAGGTTTAATTGTTCAAGGGACTGGCTGAACATTGCGAAACGGATTGATTGCCAAGGCGTTGCTTTTAGTAGTCGTACTTGCGACAGGAATCGCTATCGGTGAGGAGGCGAAACTTGGCGACACACCGGACGGCAGCAGGAGTAATTTTGTTCATTTGATATCGCTGCTTGCTGAACCGGTGGCTGGCAAAGAGCCGGACCAGATTCATCCGGATGCTGACCCTGTGCTGCCATTTTCGACCAAGGCGACCTGTGGGGCATGCCATAGTTACGACAAAATCAGCGCCGGCTGGCATTTCAACGCAACCGACCCCAATGTTAATCCGGGCAGGATAGGACAGGCGTGGATTTACGCGGACCCGACGAGTGCCACCCAGATACCGCTGTCGTACCGTAAATGGCCGGGGACATTCAGGCCTGAGCAGATAGGATTGACGCCGATGGCGTTTTTGCAGTCATTCGGCAGGCAGATGCCGGGTGGCGCTATCGGGGAAATGGTCGATAAAAGCGATAATCCCGAAGAGGTGCTGCGTTCGGATGTTACCGGTAAGCTGGAGATAAACTGCCTTGCCTGCCACGACGGGAACCCGGAAATGGACATGGGCGGAGCGAGCGGGTATTCGATACAGGTAATTCTTCGCGGCAATTACCGCTGGGCGGCAACGGCGTCCTGCGAGTTCGCTTATGTAACCGGTTCGGTAAAGGGATTGCCCAATGAATATGACTTCAGGGCTCCTTTCACGTCCGGCGATACAAAATTAAAGCCGCCCGTTGTGGCATACCGCAAAGAGGCGTTTGGTCACAATGACTGGGCGGGTTTCGATATTCGCGTAAAGCCGCCGAAACAGCGGTGTTATTTCTGCCATTCGAATGTTGACGTCCGGGACGGCAAAACGGAGAAGTGGTTTACGGATGAGGACGTTCATCTTGCCGCGGGGCTTGTGTGTGCGGATTGTCATCGCAACGGTCTTGACCATAATATCATACGCGGTTACGGCACGGAATCATGCAATTCGACGAACCCGTTAGCGGCCAATACATCCTGTGAGGGTTGTCATCTCGGCACAAATGGAGCAAAACCGGACGCGGGGCGATTTACAGCGCCGACGCCCAAGCACGTGGGGATACCGACTGTTCATTTTGACAAATTAACCTGCACGGCGTGTCATTCGGGGCCGTGGCCTAAGGATGAGACGATTCATACAAAGACCGCGAGGGCGCATGCGCTGGGTATCGCGGGCGCGAGCAAGGAAGGCGAAATCCTGCCTCACCTGCTTTATCCTGTTTTCGCGAAGGGACAGGACGGCAAAATCGGAGTATTCAAACTTTTCTGGCCCGCTTACTGGGCGACGATGAGCGACGGCAATGTAACGCCTTTAGCGATGGAAACCGTCAAGTCGGCAACTTCAAGGGTAATCACAAAGACGGCGTTCTCAAAGACGGGCAGCTGGCCTGATTTGAAAGACGAAGACGTTATTAAAATCCTGACCGCACTCGGCGAGAAAGCCGACGCTGGAGCAAAGCCCGTTTATATCACGGGAGGCAAAATGTATTCGCTGGATGCTGGCGGAAAACTTGTGTCGGCGGACAGTAAAACGGCGAAACCGTATATGTGGCCGATAGCGCACGACGTCAGGCCCTCGGCTCAATCGTTAGGCGTTCGTAACTGCCAGGATTGTCACGCGACTAATTCGCCGTTTTTATTCGGGCTTGTTTCGGTTGATTCGCCTTTGAAAAATCTTACAGCAAAAGAAATGGTCGCTTTCGAGAATTTGCCGCGATGTTATACCAGGGCGTTCGCGTTCTCATTTGTGTTCAGACCGTGGCTGAAGGTCGTGGCGATTTTGTCATCGCTGGTTATTCTTGGCGTGCTGGTTCTGTATGCGCTGAAGGCGCTTGGTTTTGTGGCTAAGGTCGTTGTTGGAGACGAGAAGTGAGCTGGTTGATGGACGTCAGTATGTTTCGCACGGCGGCTGAGGCCGGGTTCGCGGCAGTGGTCGCGGCGATACTGCTGCACTTTATCGCATCAAAGCCGAAGTTCGATGACGTCTTCGGCAAAGACAGGGGACTACGCATACTTGACCCGCTGCGGCTGGTGGTTTTCGTTAAGACGCTCTTCTTCATCGAGCAGAAATGGAGTTTGGTCGGTGTGCTGAGGAAATTAGTGTTCCTGCTTGCGATTTTATGTTTTGTTGTGCTGGTGATTACGGGTTTTACGCCGATGATTTTCCTGGGTAAGTCAATAACGGGCTGGTGGCTGATGATTCATGCGACGGCTGCGCCGATTTTCGCAGCGTGCGTTGCCATTCTCGCGATACTTTGGGCGGACAGGAATCGATTAGACAAAAACTACTGGCCTTTGCTTAACAGGATTGTTGGCCGCAATCCGAAAAGCACAGTTGCTCCCGAAAAGCACGAGCTTAAGCTGCGAATATGCTTCTGGGTGGTTTTGACGATGTCGCTGCCCGTAATTCTTAGCGCTGTTGTGAGTATGTTCCCTATTTTCGGCACGCACGGCCAGGAAGTGCTATTGCAGATTCACCGTTACAGCACGTTGCTCTTGTCATTATTTGCGATTATATATCTGTATCTTGCGGCACTGACTGAGATGAACAGGACCGCTGCGAAGTGATTCGTTGACAGGTACTAATGTCCCCGGCTGTGTTTGGCCGGGTTATGCAAATATGAATTTATAGTTAGGAGAACAGATTATGAGTAATGGAATGCTGCCAAACTACCTTGGTATGGCGAAGCCAAACCCTGCCGACAAGCGAGCGCCGTGGTTTAAGGGCACAGCGCCTGTTTACGCGGGCATCTTCCTGTGGGTTGTATTTTATAGTGATATTGCCAATGGGACGCTGGCGAAAGCTGGTCTGGGGCTGAGCTTGCTCGGTTTGGCTGTGGCTGCCCTAATATGTTATTTTCTGTTTTACCTTGTTCCTGGTCTTTTGGGTATGAAGACGGGCTACCCGCTTTACGTCGTTGGCTCATCGACGTATGGCACAGTGGGCGGTTTTTTAATGCCTGGGTTGCTGATGGGGCTTTTGCAGTTCTGCTGGCTTGCGGTTAATTCAGCTGTATCGACAAGTTTCATTCTCAAGGCGGCCAATGTGAATGCCTCGCCGGGGACGCCCACGTTCATCATTGTGGCAATAGTTTGGACGGTTCTTGCTGTGTTTGTTGCGCTCAAGGGAATTCAGTATGTCGGCAAGGTATCGACGTTTCTGCCGATTGTACCGTTGGTTATGATTCTGCTTGTGTTTTTCACCAACGTTGGCTCGGCAGGCAATTTTAAGCCGACACCCGGCGCAGACGCATCTGAAGGGTTTCTGACGATAATAACCATTGTTGTCGGCTTCTTCGCTACCGCTGGCGCGGCGGGCGTCGATTTCGGTATGGGTAACCGCAACGCGAAAGATGTTCAATTGGGCGGAGTTGTGGGCATAATGCTGGCGATATTAGTCGCGGGTGGTTTGCCTTTAATAGCTGTAGCAGGCGCTCATGCGGCCAACCCGGCGATGACGAGTTTTTCTTTTGACAGTGTTATCAGTGCACAAGGAGGGGGTTTAGCAAAGTCGATGTTCATACTATTTGCGATAGCGAGTTTTGCTCCCGCATGTTTCAGTACATTTATAGCTGCAAACAGTATCGGCACAATGTTCCCCAAGGCCAACAAGGTCGTTATGGTTTCGATTGGCGGAGTGGTTGCGATTATTTTGGCCGCTACCGGTTGGGCGCTGCAGATTGTCGAAATGTTCAAGATTATCGGTGCGTCGTTTGGGCCGATTTGCGGTGCGATGGTGGCGGATTATTTCCTGAGCGGCAGGAAATGGGCTGGGCCTCGCAAAGGCATCAACTGGGCAGGATATATCTCCTGGGCTGTTGGATTTATTGTCGCAATTCTTCCCAGTGCCTGGGTTGGCGGTGAGAAGTTCGCCTTTATAAGTCCGGCTCCGGTCATCGCGTTCTTTATCGGCTTTGTTCTTTACGCGGTTTTAGCCAAGGCAGGATTACAGCCGCCCACTGTTGAGATGACGCAGAACAAGTAATTGTCGGCGTTTGTTTTTATGAACTGATTATACGGCAGAGGCCTTGGAATGTGGGTCTCTGCCGTTTTATTTTTAACGCGAAGAAATGACTGAAAAATATTACAGGTTATCAAGACGGGCTTTTCTGCGGAAAGGGCTTGCCGCAGGCGTGGCGTGCGCGTTGCCTATTATCGTCCCGTCTTCGGTATTCGGCGAAGACGCGCCAAGCAACAGAATCACCATCGGCATAATCGGCACGGGCAGCCAGGGCGTACTGAACCTTAAGGTGTTTTTGCGTAAGCGGTATTCGCAGGTTGTGGCTGTTTGTGATGTTGATTACTCGCATCGTGAGGAAGCGAGAAAAATAGGCAGATTGTCCGGAGACGCATCATATAACGATTTTCGCGAATTGCTTGCTCGGCAGGACGTTGACGCGGTTGTGGTTTGCACGCCTGACCAGTGGCATGTGCCCATATCAATCGCCGCGGCAGAGGCGGGCAAAGACATATATTGTGAAAAGCCGCTCGCTTACAACGTTGCCGAAGGCAGGATGTTGTGCGATACCGTAAAACAATATGAGCGTGTTTTACAAACAGGGAGCCATCAGCGGTCGGACAATAATTTTCGACATGCCTGTGAGCTTGTTCGCAACGACAGAATCGGGAAGCTGCAAACAATCAAAATTGAGATACCGGAAAACAGCAGGCCCAATCCGCTTGCATGGAAAACTGAGCCGCCGCCTGCGGGGCTGGATTATGACCTGTGGCTGGGGCCCGCACAATACAGGCCTTATATCCAGCAGGGATGTCATTACAACTGGCATTTTATCTACGACTTCGGATGGGGACAATTAACAAACTGGGGAGCGCACGCGATAGATATCGCTCAGTGGGGTAACGGCACAGATTTGACCGGCCCCGTGGAGGTCAGCGGGACAGGCGAGTTTCCCAAAGAAGGACTTTTTGAAACGCCGCTGCGTTATGATATAGAATACAAATATGCCAATGGCGTTCGTCTGTTATGCACAACGGGCAAAGCAGGAATCCAGGAATCACCTGTTAGATTTGAAGGGACCGAGGGCTGGATATTTGTAAGCCGGGAGAGTTTTTTCTCGCAGCCGGCATCGATTGTTCAGTCGAAGATACGTCCCGATGAAATCAGCCTTTATCACAGCAACGACCATCATCAAAATTTCCTTGATTGTGTCCGGCTGCGGACAAAGCCAGCGGCGGACGTCGAAACAGGGCATCGTTCAGCCACGGTTTGTCACTTAGGCGGTATCGCGGTCCGGCTTGGCAGGAAACTGCGGTGGGACTCGGCCGGAGAACGCTTTATAAATGACACCGAAGCGGATAAAATGCTGGCCCGGCCGATGAGGTCGCCGTGGCGGTTGTGAAATAATCTTATTTATGAAGGAGTGAGCCGAAGCCCGGTTGCGATTGACAAGACGCTGCTGAATCAATAGAATGAATAAACCCTTTTATTGGTTTTGTGGGTGGTTTGACTAATTTTAACGAAGGAGATATACACAAAATGGCACGCAAAAGCATTCGCATAACAGCAAGTATAGCGGTAGTGGTACTTTTTGGATTTATTGCTACGGCAACACTGAAAGCTCTTCCCAAATCCGCCGACGGCAACGCCCCGGCAGCGGATACCAATGTCGTCGAGTCAAAGCCCGCCGGCGATTTAGTACCGATTCCACTGGTTTTGCCGAAGCCGCAGTTTGTGGGCACGCCGCAGAATTTTCAGGGCATCGCAAATCTTGAGAAGCCGGTAGGCAAGCCAAGAGAGCCGTTTTACGCCCCCAAAGGGACGACCAACGTCGCATTTAAGAAGCCGGTTAAAAGCTCGGATGAGCAGCCGATTATCGGTGAAATCGAGATGGTTACCGACGGGGACAAAGAAGCGACAGACGGCAGCTACGTCGAGTTGGGCCCGTTAAAACAGTATATAACGATAGACCTTCAGGCGAAATATAACATATACGCGGTTGTTGTCTGGCATTATCACAAGCAGGCCCGCGTTTATAAGGACGTAATTGTGCAGATCGCCGATGACCCTGATTTCATTAAGAACGTCCATACGATTTTCAATAATGACACGGACAACACAATGGGCCTGGGCGCAGGCAAAGACAGAAACTACGTTGAGACATCTGAGGGCAAGCTCATCGATGCCAAGGGCGTGGTGGGCCGGTATGTCAGGTGTTACAGCAACGGCAACAGCGCCAACGACCTGAATAATTATATTGAGGTCGAGGTTTACGGAACGCCTGCGAAATAAAGTAGATGAGATACTGGCTTGCAGTATCAGCCGTTCTGATTTTGGCCGCAGCATTGCGGATTTCCCGTTTGGATATCCGCCCAATGCACGGCGATGAAGCGGTCCACGCTTACCGTTTCGGGCAGCTTCTCGAGGCAAACAACTATCGCTATGACCCGACCGAATTCCACGGGCCGACGCTGAATTATTTTACGCTGATTCCCGCGTTGCTTTCCGGTCAGCATACCTACGCTTGTCTTACAGAAATCACGCTGCGAATTGTGCCGGTATTTTTCGGACTGATTTTAGTCCTTATGCCTTTGCTGCTGATGGATGGTCTTGGCAGGCCTGTTGCGGTAATCGCCGCTGCGCTTACGGCGATTTCGCCAGCGTTTGTTTTCTACAGCCGATACTATATTCCGGAAATGCTGCTTGTTTGTTTTACTTTCGGGATGATTGTATCGGGATACAGATACGCCCGCAGCCAAAAGTGGATATGGGCGCTGCGGACAGGAGTATTTGCGGCGTTGTGCTTTGCCACAAAAGAAACGTCCATTATCGCTTTTGGAGCGGTTATCGTGGCTTTGGCGGTTGTGCTGATAACCCGCAAAGACGGCAGGGCGATGCTTAACCTGGTGCGTCCCGGTCATTTGGTTTTGGCGATTATTGGTGCGATAGTTGTATGGGGATTATTTTATTCTTCCTTTTTCAAAAATCCGGCGGGATTATTCGATTCATTCAGAACCTACGCGATATATTTCGAGCGGGCGGGCCATAACCAGCTTCATATTCATCCGTGGTATTATTATTTGCAGTTGCTGGTTTACAGTAAAGCCGGGATGGGGCCGCCGTGGACTGAATGGTTTATAGTGGTAATGGCTTTGGTGGGCCTGATTTTTATTGTCAGCGGGCGAGGTGTGACTGGCCTTGATTTGAACCTGCTTAAATTTATTGTCTGTTACACTGTGGTAATGACCGTCGTTTATTCGGTGATACCCTATAAAACGCCGTGGTGCCTGCTGAGTTTTTATCAGGGTATGATTCTGCTGGCGGCGGTCGCCGTTGTCGCGGTCGTTAATTCGCTTGGGCGGGTGTTGTCTCGAATAATAATGGTCCTGTTTTTTCTGGTGTTCGCAACGGACCTGTGCTTGCAGGCGTTTCTGGCAAGCCGTGTTTATGATGTTAACGCAGGCAATCCTTATGTATATGCTCACCCGACGAAAGACGTGCTTAAAATCGCCAGGCGAGTTGGGGAAGTTTCGCGGGCGTATCCGGCTGGTGTAGATATGCCGGTACTGGTGGTTTGTCCCGATGGTGATTACTGGCCGCTGCCGTGGTATCTGCGCTCATTCAAAAACGTGGGCTATTATAATGATGTTAACGAGATTCGCACGCCTGCGCCGGTCGTAATCGCGTCCGCCGGAGTTCAAGAGCGGCTTATAGGCCGATTGTTTGATATTGCGCCGGCGGGTGAGAAAAATCTTTATGTCCCCCTGTTCGATAAAGGTATTGAGCTTAGGCCTCAGGTCGAGCTTCGCGGCTACGTAACAAAAGACCTGTGGGACGAATGGCAATCGAGCAAATCCGATAATCAGGCCGTCAAATGAGAGCAAGTTATGGCTGAGCAGCAACCTGATACAATCTCGTTTGAAAAAGGCCGGTGCGGAATCGCCAATCTCAGTTCTTTTAAACATAACGCAATGGCGGCGACGTTCGAGATATTCATAGTTCATCGAGATGCAGTTTATGCTGAGCAGGCCGCATGGGCGGCGTTTGAAGAGCTTGACCGCATCGAAAATAATCTCAGCCGATTTATGGATAACAGCGACGTTTCGCGAATTAACGCTCTTGCCGCAAATCAGCCGCTGCAACTTGGCCCGACGGCTTTCGAATGTCTGGCGACAAGTATTGAGATGTCAAAGCAGACAAAAGGCGCTTTTGATATTACAATCGGCTCGTTGTATGACTGCTGGCTAAACAAAGACCGGATACCGCGTAAGCCCACACAAAAAGAGTTCAAGGATGCCCTGCAAAGGACGGGCAGTAACCTGCTTGTGCTTAACGAGACCGAACACACCGTTACCTTACGAAACGACGATGTCAGAATTGATTTCGGCGCGGTCGGCAAAGGTTATGCCGCGGACAAAATCGCACAGTTGCTTGGCGAGTGGGGTATAAAGGTCGCTCTTATTTCAGCGGGACAAAGCACGATTTTGCCGGTTGGCATTCCGGATGATTTAGCGGGCTGGCCTATATCATTGTCAGACCCGGCGGATTACAGCCGATTAATTGCTAAGATTAATTTGGCGGGCAGGGCGATTAGCGCATCAGGGCTGCGCAAGGGGCAGCACATAATAAATCCGCGTTCAGGGAAACCGGTTACGAGGCCTGGCGCGTGGTCGATGGCAAAGACGGCTGCCGAAGCGGACGCTCTTTCAACCGCTTTTATGGTGATGCCGGCTAACGCGGTGCAATCTTTTTGCGAGAAGCACCGTGATGCCGCTGCTCTGCTGGTTTTATCAGGTAAAAGTAAAAAAACGGGCGGTCGAATCCTGCGTTTTGGGCGATGGGGCAGGGCGAATTTTTATTCGAAGTAATGAGGGATGTTTGTTTAAATCGCTTTTCTTATTTTCAGCAGTTCAGAAAGTATTCGCCATGAGCTTTTTGTCGGTGAAAGCCGGCTGTCTGGGTCACAGGTCCAGTCGATGGGAAATTCCGCAATTCTGTAATGCTGCTTTATAACCCGGATGATTATTTCGATATCGAACATGAACCCGTCGGTTACGCACTGACCGTAAAGCAGGCGAGCGACATCGCCGCGGTAAATTTTGAAGCCGCACTGAGTGTCCGTGAGCTGGGCCGGCAGTTTCATCATTCGTATTACAAACCAGTGAAAAAACGTCGAGCAGATATGCCTATAGAGCCCCTGGTCTTTTATGAGGTGCGTACCGGCTAATTTGCGAGAACCGTGAGCGATATCGTATTTGCCGGTTTTGAGCAGTTCCAGTCCTCGCAGGATATTATCGGGAGGGACGCAACTGCCGCTGTCGACGAACATCACGTAATCACCGGTCGTCTGGATTATTCCGCTGCGGACGGCGTATCCTTTGCCGTGGTGCTGTCTGTTTCGGATTATATTGATTCGTATCCGGCTGTTATATTTATCGCCCGCTTTTTGTGCTTCGTCAGCTGTTGTGTCACTGCTGCCGTCGTCGGCAACTATAACTTCCCCGTCGAAGCTGTTTTTCATGAGAAATTCGCAGGCAGATTCGACGTCGCGTCCGATTTTGCCGCATTCGTTAAATGCAGGGATGACGATTGACAGCTTCATCAGGTTCCTTGATTCTCGCATCTGGGGACAGGTTTAGCTTGCCTGGAAACGAACCTTGGCCTGGCCGATGAGATAGAAACTTCCCGTAATGCAGACAAGGTCTTCCTTGCCTACCGCGTTTTTTGCCAGACGAAGCGCCTCCCCAAGAGCGGGGGCGGTTTGGCACATCTTGCCGGATATGGCAATGTATTTTTCAGCCAGCTCATCAGGCGACATCGCTTTGAGGGAGTTGCTGCGAGTGAAAATCACCTTGTCGGCGCCGAATTGCAGCTCCTGGAGCATTCCAGCGGCGTCTTTATCTTCGTTGCAGCCGAAGATTACTATCATCGAATCGTAGGGGATGCTCTGGCCTATCGCGTGCATAAGCGCTCTTATGCTCGCGGCGTTGTGCGCACCGTCTATGAGAACTCGCGGGTCCTCGCAAATCATCTCCATCCGGCCCGACAATTTGACTTTTGCAAGGCCTGATACTGTTTTATCGTTATCTATCTCGAATCCGCAACCTTTGAGCTTGTCGAGCATCGCAAGGGCGAGACCACAGTTTACTGCCTGATGAATGCCAAGCAGCGGGACTCGAAAGTGCTCAAATTTGCTGGTGGGTGTCGTCAGGCACACGCGATTATGCGGCCCGTGCTCGGACGATGTCTCGAAGCGATGCGAGAAATCGATATCTACGCCGGTTACGCTGATTGGCGCCTTGACTGCCGCGGCCTGTGCCCTAAGCACCCGCATCGCGTTAGGGTCCTGCTGGACCGTTACGATGGGGACACCCTGCTTGAAAATACCGGCCTTTTCCTTCGCGATTTCTTCTATCGTGCTTCCCAGCTGTTTCTGATGGTCGAAACTCAGATTGGTAATGCCGACGACCTTTGGCTTTATCACATTGGTGCTGTCTAATCGACCGCCAAGGCCCGTCTCGATTACCGCGACATCCGCCTTGGAATCTGCAAAGTGCATAAAGGCGAGCGCCGTCATTATCTCAAAGAAAGTCGGGGCGCTGGTTTTTGAAACGGTTTCAACCGCTTTGTATATACGGTTAAGCAAACCGAGCATCGCGGTTTTAGTTATCATTTCAGAGTTGACCATAATTCGCTCGTGCAGGTTAACCACGTGCGGCGAGGTGTACAGACCGACCTTATAGCCGTTTGCTTCGAGCATATTCGCAAGCATTGTGGCTGTACTGCCTTTACCTTTTGTACCGGCTATATGGACTGTATCGATTTTGGTATGAGGATTACCTACCAGCGAAAGCAAATGCTCCATCCGTTTCAGATTGAACGTATCTACGTTGTACCGTAAGTGCTTTTCCTGCTCGTAGTTAGTTCTATTGAAAAGATATTTGATTGCCTCATCGTATGTCTTGAAGGGTTTGCGTGAGACCACCACCGCCGTTTTAGAGGTGTGGCCCTTTGCCTGTTTCTTCCGAGTTTTCGTAACGCTTCGTACCATAAAAACTTGAATATAACACAATACCTTGTGTTTTTCAACTTAATAGGCCCGTTAATCGTACAGAATGCCGACACCACAAACATAACTCATTGTTAAAAATAAGGTTATGAATACGACAATATACGATTCTTTTGCCTTGGATGAGCCGTAGCATTAGGAAACACAAATATGTTATTATGAGTGCTTATAATGCGACAAGAAATCGCAAACTACAAAGCCCAAATTGCGATTATATACGAAATTAGAGAGTGATTGTTCACCTGGTTGCAGTGACAAGTGTTTTATCGTCGTATCATAATTTGACTTGACCTTACACAATGGGGACATGTACTCTTGTGGTAATTGTTTTAAATTCAGGTTGTTCAATGCACCCAAATTCACCGGATATCGAGAAGTGGCTGAAACTGGCAGGCGCGGAAAGCGTTGGTCCGGTTACTTTCGGCAAGCTGCTCGCTTATTTCGGTTCGCCGGAAAGAGTTCTTGGTGCGTCGGCTTATGAACTGGCGAAAGTTGAGGGGATAGGTCTTCACACCGCGGAAAAAATTGTGGCCAGTCGTGATAAAACGGATGCCGAAGCCGAGCTGACACTGGCTGAAAAACTTGGGGTATGGATTATTCACCTTCAGGATGAACGTTACCCGGCACAGTTAAAATTAATTTACGACCCGCCTCCTGTTTTATATGTCAAGGGGACCCTCGTCGAGTCGGATAATCTTAGTGTGGCGATAGTGGGGTCACGGCGGTGCAGCTTATACGGCAGCGAGCAGGCGTCGCGATTCGCACACATATTGGCAGGCGCATGTTTTACAATATGTTCAGGATTGGCCCGCGGCATCGACACCGCGGCCCATCAGGGCGCTATTGCCGCCGGCGGGCGCACCATCGCTGTTCAGGGCTGCGGATTAGCTAATGTATTTCCTCCCGAAAACAAAAAATTATTCGATTCGATTGCCGAATCCGGCGCATGCATAAGCGAATTGCCTCTTCTTTATGAACCTTTGGCCGAGAATTTTCCTCCCCGCAACAGGATTATAGCCGGCTTATCTCTGGGGACAATCGTTATCGAGGCGGGCAGCAATTCCGGTGCGCTTCATACCGCCAAATCGGCTCTGGAATATAATCGCGAAGTTATGGCCATGCCTGGCAAAATCGATTCTCCGCTCAGCAGGGGCGCCAATAAGTTGATTAAGCAGGGGGCCAAATTAGTTGACTGTGTCGATGATATAATGGAGTCGCTTGGGTACATAGGTGATAAAATAAGAGGGCATGTTAATCAGCAGGCCGATTTGCTTACGGCAAAAGCCGAGAGACTATTGTTCGATATCGCCCAGTTGAACCTCAACCCCGGCGAAAAATCGGTTTATGAGTGTCTGCATAGCGAACCTGTTCATATTGAGCAGATTATCGAGGATTCGCAATTGCCCGCGGGAAGCGTAAACGCCTCGATTGTTTCGCTGCGATTGAAAGGCCTGGTCAAGCAGCTGCCGGGTAGCATGTTCGTGCGAAAGTAAACAGTTTTTATTCCCATTTAAAATGTTTCACATTTTCACAGAACTTTTTATTGACTTGGTAGCACTATTCATATATTATTATGCGCAGATGACAACTCCTTATATAGATGATTACATGAGCGCGACTGAGTTCGTGGGGCGTATGCCTAAAGGGAAAATGAATTATGCATATGGCGAATGAATTATTGTCGGTGCCGGTAGCTACTGGGACGTTGGCGATAGCGGCAGGGGGGCTGGGGCTGATTTGCAAAAAAGTCAGCAAAATTGTCAGTTCGGATAAACTGCCCCTGATGGGTATTCTCGGCGCGTTCATATTCGCAGCGCAAATGGTCAACTTTCAGCTTCCTGCGATGCCCGGCACAAGCGGGCATATGGTCGGAGCGGTCCTGCTGGCGATTATATTAGGCCCGCATCTGGCGGCGATTGTCATTTCATCGGTTATTATCGTGCAGTGCCTTATCTTTCAGGACGGCGGTTTGCTTGCCCTCGGCTGTAACATCATAAATATGGGCCTCATTCCGTCTTATGTTGGTTATTTTCTTTATAAAGTGATAACAGCGGGACAAAGCAGCAGCCGGCGAACATACATCGGCGCGATACTGGCCTGCGTGGTTGCTGTGGAAAGCGGAGCGGTTTTAGTTCCCGTCGAGGCGACTTTGTCCGGCGTGCTTGCGGTTCCCTTCATAACTTTTCTGATAACGATGATAGGCGTGCATTTTCTTGTTGGCCTAGTTGAGGGGTTAATTACCGTGGCGGTTCTGGGCTATATTCAGCAGGTCAGGCCTGATTTGGTTTTGGATTCACTGCCCGGCAAAATCCGGCTAAGCCGAAAAACGGTGCTGGTAACATTGCTGGTCTTTGCGATGATTGCTGCCGCCGGACTATCACTGCTGGCATCGAAGATGCCCGATGGGCTTGAGTGGAGCTATCGCGAAAGACCGAATCAGCCCGATTTTAAACCGGTTATCATGAATGAAAATACGGCAATCAACGCGGTTGACCAGTTGCAATCAAGATACACGCCTATGCCCGATTATACCCTGCGAGGCGCATCCGCTGAAACTTCAAAGGCATGGACAAGCTTCGCGGGCGTTTCGGGTTCACTCCTGACTATGCTAATGGTCTGTGCGGGTATGTTGCTGATGAGAAGAAAAAAAAAGCAAAGGCGATGAGTGGTTCGTAAATGCACCACGCGTACATAGATAAATTTGCTTATCAGGATTCGCCGATACATCGCCTTGACGCGAGGGTGAAGTTTATTATCACGGTTATTTTTACCGCTGTGGTGATTTCGCTCCCCCGCACTTCGGTCAGTATCTTATTTTGTTATGCCGTCGGACCTTTTGTCGTTTTGGTTATGGGCGGCATACCGCTGCGTTTTACGCTCAAGCATATTCTGTATGTCAGCCCGTTTGTGCTTGTGCTGGCGTTAACCAGCCCCTGGTATGACAGAACAGCCGCAACGGTCGTTTTTGGCCCGTGGATTTGGCACACTACCGTCGGCTGGCTTCGCTGCTGGAGTATTCTCGGCAAATTTGTGGTTACTATGCTGGCCCTGATTGCGCTGATTTCGACTACCCGCTTTGCGAATCTGCTTGCGGGTCTTCAACGGCTTGGCGTACCCCGGCTGCTGGTTATCCAGATGGGATTTTTATATCGATATATTTTTCTCCTGATTGACAGCGCCCATCATATTCTTCGTGCCCGTGCCGCTCGCTCGGCGGGCGGAGTGTCTTTCGGCAGGGGAGTAAAATTCGCCGCGGCTATGGTCGGCTCATTATTTGTCCGCAGTATTGATACCGCTGAACATATAAACGCCGCTATGCAGGCACGCGGTTTCGACGGCAACTGGCGAACCATCAATCGGCTGGAAGTCCATGTCGCTGATTACGTTTTTATTGTTATCGCCGCCTGTTTTATTCTTGGATTGTATTTTTTCGTCAAACCTGTTTTGGGATAGCCGGCTATGGTAAAAGCGATAGAGGTTGATAATTTTTCCTATGAGTATCCCGACGGGACGATTGCTCTTAATGGCATCACGCTCGACGTCGAATATGGCGAGCGTCTTGCCATGATAGGTCCCAACGGCGCGGGCAAATCCACGCTGCTTTTGGCGATTACGGGTTTTGTTAGGGGAACAGGCAGGGTGGTTGTTGACGGGCTGGAAATCACAAACGGCAATCTAAAGCAGGTGCGTTCACGAATCGGCTGTTGTCTTGAAAACCCCGAAGACCAGCTTTTTATGCCGACGCTTTTCGATGACGTGGCGTTCGGGCCGTTGAATATGGGGCTTGATTCTCAACAGGTCAAAGAGCGGGTAAATCTTGCCCTAGCTGAAGTCGGTCTTGCCGGAATGGCCGAGCGTGCGCCGCATCATCTTTCCGCAGGTCAGAAACGCGCCGCAGCCATAGCTACCGTGCTGTCAATGTCCCCGAAGATTATCACGCTCGATGAGCCGGATGGCTCGCTGGACCCGCGAAACCGCGATAATCTTGTCAAACTGCTCGCCGGGTTATCTCAGACGCTTGTTATAGCGACCTGCAATATGGATTTTGCCGCCGCTGTTGCGGATAAGGCGGTGGTGATTGACGGCGGAAGAGTTATTGCAGCTGACTCTGCAAAAAAGATAATGTCCAATTCGAAACTGATGACGAGTCACGGACTGGAAGTCCCAAGAAAATTTATAAATGGCTGTTCGCCGGCCTGATTATTTCACTGTCAGAAAGTGATTCTGAAATCGGTGAGCTTCGGATCGGGCGTCGCATCCTCAATATCTATATGACTTATGGTCCCTACGAAGGAATCCTGCAGGTCGCGGATGCAGTTGTCTATCATTTCCGCAGGTCCCTGGACGAGCATTTCGACGTCGCCATCCGGCATATTTCGCACGTAGCCCGTCAGACCGTATCGGTTGGCTACATTCAGGGCCGCAAATCGAAATCCTACGCCCTGAACACGTCCCGAAAAAACAATATGTTTTGCAATCACATCCATCGATAGTGTCTTATTGCGAAAAACTAACTTTCCCGACATCTTATGCTAACCAAAAAACGTAGTATATGCAAGCGCTGGTTAATGACTAATTTGATATTCACGGATGGCCTGACGTCGGGTATAATCTCCCGACTGTTTAGTGCTAAAAATAATGATTTTTCCCGCACAACTACGCGGTTGTATCAGTATTGACTGGCTATGCCTATAAGAACAAAAGAACAAATTGAACGAGATGAGCAGATATACCAGATAACGACACTGGTAGCCGGCCGCTTTACGCTCCAGGAAGCGCTCGACAAACTCGCCGAGGCCGCGGTCAAAATCACCGGCCTCAAGGCCTGCTCAATTCGCCTGCTCGACGAAGATGCCGGCGACCTGAAGATGCGCAGTACCTACGGGCTGAGCGAAGAATACCGAAACAAGGGTGTTGTCACCAAAGACGATCCCGTAATCAGGGCGGCCTTCGCAGGCGAAGCCGTTGTCCTCGATGATATGCGGGATGACGACAGGGTGTCATTCAGGGAATCCACGATAAAAGAAGGACTTGTCGGCCAGCTCACCGTCGCGATGAAATTCAGGGATAAGCCCATCGGCGTCCTGCGGCTTTACAGCGGAAAACCCGTACATTTTGAAGATGATGATATCGACCTGGCGAGAGCCATCGGCTCACAGTGCGCCGTCGCTATCACCAACGCCAAGCTTTACGCCGAGGCAATAGAGGGCGCCCGAATCACCGAGCAGATGCGCCTCGCGGGACATATCCAGAGGCGAATGATTCCGGAAAAAGCGCCTCATGTCTCGGGACTTGATATAGCCGCTAAGTATATCCCCTGTTTCGACGTTGGCGGCGATTTTTATGATTTTCTGGAACTGGGCGACAACAAAATCGGTATTGTCATTGCGGATGTTATCGGCAAAGGTATCCCGGCTGCGATTATGACAAGCTCGTTTCGCGGTGCGCTGCGGGCATATTCTGAATGGACCGATGAGCTGCTCGAAACGGTTCGCCGGCTCAATAAAATGGCGTGCAAGGAATGCGCCGCGGGAGAATTTATCTCCCTGTTCTATGGCATTATCGACGCGGGAAAAAGAACAATCACCTATTGCAACTGCGGTCATGAACCGCCGGCGCTATACAGGGACAAACATATCGTTGACCTGAATAAGGGCGGTCTTGTCCTTGGCGTTTTGCCGAATGCCGAGTACCAGTCGGAAACCGTCCAGTTAAACGAAAACGATTATCTGCTTTTTTATACCGACGGGCTGATTGACGCCGCCAATTTCGAGGGCGATACCTGGGGCAGGGACCTTCTTCTCAAAAGCTTCGGTAAATGCCATATGAGCTCTGCCTCCCAGGTGATTAATAATATACTCGCATACCGCAGACGGTTTGTCGGTCTGGCCCGGCAAGTGGATGACACAAGTATGGTCGTCGTCAGGGTCGCAAAACCGGCTGACCCGCTTACGCGTTAGATAGTTAAAATTTTATGCGGTCTTTGCGGTTAAATTTATGGTTAGACTTGTAATTACTATTGATGGTCCAGCTGCCAGCGGCAAAAGCACCGTTGCCCGCTTACTGGCGGCGAAACTCGATGCTGTGTTTCTCGATACCGGCGCGATGTATAGGGCTGCCACTCTCGCCGCAATGCTCGATGGCGCGGACCTGACTAATCAGCAGCGAATACTCGAAGTGCTGGATGAAACGGTATTTGAATTTAAAGCGACCCCGAACGGTATGCTCGTACGAATCGACGGCGTCGATGCCACTGCGCAGATACGCGACCCCAAAGTTACCGCAAATGCCCGTTACGTCGCTTGTCTTGCTCCAGCGCGCCAGCGTCTGGTCGATATGCAAAGGCGGTTTGCTCAGGCGTACGAAAGGATTGTTAGTGAGGGCAGGGACCAGGGGACGGTTGTTTTTCCCGACGCTAACGCCAAATTTTATCTGACCGCCGACCTCAACGAGAGGGCACGCCGAAGGCAGGTGGAGCTGAAAGCCAAAGGCATAATGCAAACCGATGATGAAATCTGTCAGGCCATTTTAAAAAGAGACCAGAGCGATGAAAACAGGTCCGTCGGGCCTTTGAAGCCGGCTGATGATGCGGTTATCGTCGATACCACCGACTTGTCTATCGATGAGGTCGTCGAAAAGCTGGTTGATTTTGTGAAACAGAAATGCCCAATGAAACTTTGAAAAATCGCTGGAGTTTATTTGCACGGTGGTGCTGCTGGTTATTCTGCCGAGTGTTTTTCCGTATGCGGTTTTTCGGCCTGAAAAATATACCAGCGAGCGGGCCTTTTATTCTCGCCGTTAATCACCAGAGTTTTTTTGACCCTATATTTGCGGGCATTATGTTCAGAGGGCAGCTTTGCTTTATGGCACGCGACTCACTCTTTAAAAGCAAAATTTTCGGCCCGCTTCTTAAATCTGTCAAGGCGATACCCGTTCGGAGGGGACAGGCCGACCTTGCGTCGATAAAGGCCATTATCGCCAGGTTGAAGGAGGGCGACGGGGTATGTCTGTTTCCAGAGGCGACGCGAACGACCGACGGCAAAATCGCTCCCTTCAAAGGCGGCTTCACGCTTTTGTCGCGCCGTGGTAATGCCCCTGTTGTCCCCGTATTGATTGATGGTGCATTCGAATGCTGGCCCAGACATCGAAAGTTATTCAAAATCGGCTCGAAGATTACCGTTACTTACGGCCAACCAATATCGGTTGAAAAAATAACAGGTATGGAAGACGACGATTTCGCCGCTATGCTGACCAATACAATGAGACAAATGCAGTCCGAAACCAGAATCGCCCAGGGCAAACAACCGTTTAACTATTGAATGTCCGCCGCAGGCGATGCTGAACCAGCATCTGGAATCACAAATAATCCTATGTTGCAGCCATTTCCGCTATGCCGACCTTCTGCCTCGCGGCGACCTGCTCGACAAACGCCTCAAGACGTGTCGTCAGTGTTACGTCCTCCTGGCCGTCGAAACTGAGATTCAGAATCGGCATCTCATTGCAGTCGGCGCTCAATTGCCTTGTCTGTGTGCTGACTATCGTCGAGGGCATACAGGTAAAAGGCATTACGTTTACCACGCCGCCGAAGCCGTCTTTGTGGTATTCAACCATTTTGCCTATACTCAGTATCGCCTCACCTTCAAATGACGCATCGATATATGGTTTTGCTAAGTCGATTGTATGTTTTGTGGGGTGTTCGGCAAGCCGGCCAAATTTTTTCTCCATAGGCTCCGCCAGCGACCGTTCAATCCTGTGCTGGAAGAAATTCTGAACTGCGTTATTGAGCAGGTTTTTCCACTGACCTCTGCGATGCGCCATTTTGTGGCGTGTGAAATTCGTATAATAAATCCATTCCGCGAGCGGGGCGAGGTCGCAGGCCGCCCCAAGGTCCTCAAGCCGACGAATGATATTGAGATTCGCGAACGGGTGGTTGCGGACGTATATCTCGCCAACGATGCCAATCCTGGGCTTTTGCAGTTTGTTGTTCAGTTTGACTTTCGCAAACTCTTCGGCAAATTGCCTAAAAAGCAGAACCTTGTCTGAGAATCGGCTGTGCTTCACCAGATGCCGGGTCCATTGCTGAACACAGTTTTCATATACCTGCTGTGCCTGCCTGATATCGACTGCAAACGGGCGCAACCGCAGAATCAATTTATGCAGCAGGTCGATGCCGACGATGGATGTCCAGATGTCTTTCATAAAAGTTACAGGCCCAGCGCCGTCGAAATTGCTCACGAAATGGCTGTAGAAATTGCTGTCCTGATTAGGGGCGAAGATAATTGCCTCATCAACGCCGGCATATTTGAAGACAAGTTTATGCATACAGTGATAAAGGCCGAATCTGCAGGGACCTGATGTGCCGGGCATAAAGAACGCCGCATTCCGGGGCTTTATGCCGTCCTGCTCCAGAACCTTAAGCATTTCTCCGCATGTTATCGCGCAGGGCAGGCACTCTTTGCCTGTGGTATAAGCCCTGCCTCGCATAAGCGCCGCCTCATCCGCAATCGGCATAACCTCCGAGGGCTGTCCGTATGCCTTCAGACATGCGGCTATCCCGAACGACGCGTCACCCATGTAGGGTATGTAAAGAGTTCGTTTTTCGTTTTTCGGTTGCACGGCTCGTATCGGTTGCGTTTTACGCCTTATGTTTGACGAAACGGGCGGCATAACCGCAACCGCTTCACGGGTTTTATAATTCTTCAAACTTTCTAAAAACGCCTCAATTCGCGTTACTACCCCCGCATCCGCGGAATGCTCATCTATTTCCAGCTGCAGGCAGGGCTTATTTCCCATTATGTCTTTGAAGAAGGGCATCAAAAACGAATCAGGTCCGCAGCTGAAATTGGACAGATACACCGCGAAGAGGCGGTTGTCCCGTTTGATAATTTCTGCCGCACGCAGAATTTTTTGTCCGTACGACCAGTAAATTTCACTGTGCAGTTTTTCATCGCTTAGCCGGGCTTCTTTGAGGTCGAGCATATCCATCGGCATCATTTCCACGCCGGCGTCGATAAATTTTCCGGGCAATTGCAGGCTCACGCCTTCGTCGCAGCCGTTGTATGGTCTGCTGACTAACACAAACAATTTCTCATTTGGCCCGATACCGGCAAGAATCTCTTTGCCTTTGTCCAACAGCGCCTGCTCAAAGCCCTGCTGCGTCTCGAATCCTTTTTCCACCGCCTTGCGGACCAGCGATGATGAGACATTTAATTTTTTGCCGAGTTCCGCGAATGTCTTTTGCGTAATACTGTCGCCCTCGCCGAGACGCAGCGTGGCAATTAACAACTTCGTTTTGCCAAGCTTATCGCCGAATGCGCTTCGCACCTGGTATGGGAACGACTGAACGTATGGACAAAAATGACTGTGCTTGTTCTGCGGGAAGCTGCCCGCTACGGAAACTATGCTTGGCAGAAAGATATAATCCACGCCTTTTTCAATCAGTTCGACAATATGTCCATACGCGACTTTGACCGGGAAACAGGGTTGAGCTGTTACCGATTCTACACCTTTGCGAATTGTCTCTTTGTTTGTTCGGCCCGATAAAACCACATCGAAACCCAGCTCTTTGAAAAATTGTGAAAATGTGGGCAACAACTGCCAGGATACAAGCGCCATCGGGATGCCAATTGTTTTTGATTGTCGGTTGCCGATTGCCGATTGTCGATTAAGCCCTGCGAATTCAAGGAGTTTGGTCTGGCGGTATTGAAAGGCATTGAAACGGCTCTTTTTTTGAATGGTTTTTTTGAGGTTATACCTGTCGCATCGTGACCCGTAATATAATGGTTCCGAGCCGGCCAGTTGCACTTTCTTTATCTCGCAATGGTTCGAACAATGGTCGCAGGTGAACGACTCTACGGTATAATTGGCATTTACAAGATTTTCGAATCCCTTGAACCTGCTTTCGGGCTTGATACCTGATTGTTTAGCGGCCTGTTCAATATGTTCGGCAGCAATTGCCGCAGCGCCGAGAGCGCCCGTAATTTCATGATGGTCGGGGACCATAATGGGTTTGCCGGTTACTTTTTCGAAAGCCGCCCAGACAGCCGTGTTAAACGCCGTGCCGCCCTGGAAGCAGATGTTATTCCCGATTTTTCGTCGCCCGACGACGCGGTTGAGGTAATTGGCGACAATAGAGTAAGCAAGGCCCGCGACGAGGTCTTCAGTAATCGCTCCCTGCTGTTGATAACTCAGCAAATCCGATTCCATAAAAACCGTGCATCGCTCACCCAGTTTGACGGGCGATTTGCTTGCGAAGGCAAGCCGGGCAAACTCTTCTTTAATGCTTATCCCCAATCGACTTGCCTGTTCTTCAATGAATGAACCTGTCCCCGCGGCACAGGCGTGATTCATCTCGAAATCAACGACCACACCGTTGTTCAGCGAGATATATTTGCTGTCCTGGCCGCCTATTTCGAAAATGGTGTCCACTTTGGGATTTATGATGGCTGCCCCGGTGGCCTGGGCGGTAATTTCATTTATAACGACATCCGCACCGATAAAGTCGCCCGTGAGGTATCGCCCGGAGCCGGTGCTGGCTGCGCCGATGATTTTGACTTTGTTTTGCACCTGTTCGCCGATTGATTTCATCACCTGATGTATCGCGTCTAAAGGCCTGCCGGCGGTCATCAGGTAGATTTTAGCGAGGATGCGTTTTTGCCTGTCTATCACGACTGCCTTGGTACTTAATGAGCCGACATCGATGCCGAGATATGCCTCTATTGGTTCAGCAGCTTTTGCGAGCAGGTCGTTGTGAACATTATTTTTCGGAGGAGGTAAAACCGGCGTTGCGAGCGGTTCCCTGCGAGGGGCGTTTTGAAGTGATGAACCACGCTGACCGATATATTCGTCGATATTCTCAATCAGCGAGTCGGCGGAGATGCTGTGTTGTAATCCTTTGCTTTTTGCGGTGAGGACAGCACCGATTGCGCCGGTGAAGAAATGTACCTCGGGGACGATGAGCCGGCCATCCGCAGTTTCAAAGACCTCGGAGATTGCCTTGACGACACCGGCGTTTGCGGCTACGCCTCCTGTAAAGATGATTGGTTTGATAAACTCACGTCCGCAGCCGAGGTTACTTTTGAGATTACGGGCAAGGGCCAAGCAAAGCCCCGCGAGGATATCGGCCACCGGCGTCGCCTGCTGCTGGAGGTGAATCATATCGCTTTTGGCGAAGACCGAACATCGGCCCGCCATTCGCGGGACGTTTTGGCTTTCAATCGCCAGCCGGCCGAATTCTTCCTCTATATCGATGCCTAAGCGGTCCGCCTGCTGGTCAAGAAATGAGCCGGTTCCCGCGGCGCAGACGGTATTTAAGGCAAAATCTTTCACCCGTCCCGCGCCTGACTCGTTGTGCAGGAAAATCAGTTTGCTGTCCTGGCCGCCCATTTCAATGACGGTTGCGTTTCGAATATCCGGATACAGATACGATATCGCGGCGGCCTGCGCAGCCACTTCATTTATGAAGGGAATTCCCAGTAATTTGGCGGGCAATCGTGCGGCGGAGCCGGTCGCCGCGATTGTCTTGACGCTGGCGGGATTTATCTTTGCAAATATCTCCCGCAATTGCGTGCGAAATGTCTCTACTGGCTTGCCTTTTGTCCGCCTGTAGTCCGAAAGGATAATTTTGTTCTGGTCATCAAGAACTACGACGTCGCTGCTGGTTGAGCCGATGTCAATACCGAGAAAGAAAGTTCCTGTGCCTCTGAGAAATTCGAGGCCGAATCCTTTGGTTGTCTGTGATGAAATAATTTTCGGCTGTCCTTGCTCCATATTCGGCTTCCTGGTCCCCTGAATCTCGTAACCGTCAGGGACACATTACTATAACCGATTTTTCGCTGTTGACAAGTGGCAGGTTCCGTCATTTTAGGCGCACTTTTTCGAGGTATGAAAAGGCACTCTGGAGTATGCCTGCACGCTGCCGGGAACGGCTTGTATTATGCTGCGGCTTCGTCTAAACTGTATGTGCATTTACAAGTATAAGCCGAAGGAAACAGCCGGAGCGATGGACGGATATTGGCAAACAAAACAGGGGCAATTGGTAATTCTGATTGTGATTTTAATCGGCTCGGTGGTTCTTCTGCTGGCTAATCTCGGCAATCAATATCTGTGGCAGGATGAGGCGCAGACGGCGCTTATCAGCAAAACGATACTGACCGATGGTGTTCCGCGAGGGTATGACGGTAAAAATTACTTCTCACAGGAAGATGGGGCCGAATACGGGAAAAATTACATCTGGCGATGGCATACGTGGCTGCCGTTTTACGTTCTGGCCGGGTTTTATGAGGTATTCGGAGTAAGCACGTTTGTTTCCAGGCTGCCGTTCGCGCTGTTTGGCCTGGGCACAGTTGCGTTGCTGTATTTCTTTGCCAGGTCGCTTTGGCCAAGGACCCGGATACCGGCGATTGCGGCGTCATTGCTGGCGATATCGGTTCCGTTTATGCTTTTATGCAGGCAGTGCCGGTATTACAGTATGGCGATGTTCTTTACTTTGCTTTCGTTGTACGCCTATGTTTTGCTGCTGGAGGGGAGAAAACGTGCTTCTGTATTACTGTTCGCCGCGACGACACTGCTGTTTCACAGTCAGCATATTTATGTGGCCGTTTTTTTCCCGGTAGTTTTTCTGCACGCCGTGATTTTCCATTGCGACCGGCTTAAAACTCTGGGCAAGGTAGCTGCGCTGGTTATAGTAGTCAATACACCCTGGCTTATCTGGCTTTCCGGGATGAAATACGCGAGCCCATACCAGGAAGCGGGACTATTGCGGGTGCTTTTTGTTTTTATTGTGAGGTATGTCCATGACCTTGCCTGTTATGTATTTCCAGTATGGCTGTTTGCGGTGCTGCCGGTCTGGTATATTGTCACTCGCGTCAGAACGGGTCGGTTTCCAGTGTCCGGCCGGCAAGTATGGGAGAGGTTATCACTGCTTGTTTTTTTCATTGTGTTCAATATAATCGCAGTTTCGGCTAAAACGCCTTCTCCATTTTTTCGATACATGGCCCCGGCCATTCCGCTGCTGACTCTTCTGGCGGCTGTTATCATAAACGCCGCGTGGGAGACGCATGTGCTTATCGCTGTGGCGGCGGTGGTTTTGCTGGTTACTACCGGCCAAATGAAGGATTATCTTTACGAAATTACCCATGATTATGACGGGCCGGAGGAAGGTATCGCGAAATATCTTAATGAACACGGTTCTCCTGCGGATATTGTGGCTGTTACAATGGGTGATATGGGGTTGAAATTTTATACCAAGATGAGAGTGGTAGGGGGGTTTACGGGCGAAGACCTTTCGCCGGCCAAAAATGCCCGCTGGATAATAATTCGTCAACATGGCTTTGCCAGTAAAAGTCAAAAAACACTGGACTATCTGCGGGAGAATATACCGTTGCAGAAGTTACGCGAGATAACAATTAATTATCCTGACATACTGTTTGAAAACAGAGAAAACCCTGATGAGCACCTGTTCCGAACCGACACGACGGAGCCCAATGTGGTTATTTACGAGAGGATGAACTGATGGGGCAGACAAAGAAGTCAGCCATTGATAAGAAACCGAATGTTGTCATTCGCTTCAATATCTGGCCTTGGGTGACAATTATCGGGGTGATAATCGCGGCGGCAGTTATTCGAGGTCGGCTGCTCTCTGTGCCATTCGAGCGTGACGAGGGCGAATATGCTTATATAGCGCAGCAAATGTTAAAGGGTATTCCTCCTTATGTCTCAGCGTACAGTATGAAGCTGCCGGGAATCTATGTTGTATATGCTCTGATAATGACCTTGTTTGGACAGACACATACGGGTGTTCACCTCGGTCTTCTAATCTTCAATGCCGCGACGATATTTGTGGTATTTTTGCTTGCCAAAAAATTATTCGGGTCGATTGCCGCGGTTGCCGCCGGCGGCGTCTATGCTGTGTTATCCATAACTTCCGGAGTAACAGGGCTTTGGGCGAATGCGGAGCATTTTGTTATTCTGCCGGCGCTTGTGGGCCTATTACTCATTTGTAACAGCAACGGCAAAACAGGGTATGTCCGATTGCTGATTGCAGGACTGCTTTTCGGCCTTGCGTTTATTATCAAGCAGCACGGCATTATGTTTGCCATTTTTGGCGCGTTGTATTTGCTTTATTCCGGTTTGCGGCAAAGGCCGATTCAATGGCTAAAAGTCATTATCTCTCAGATTATTTTTAACGCTATGGTTCTTCTGCCGTTTGTTTTGGTATGTCTTTTTTACTGGTTTTACGGCACCTTTGATAAGTTCTGGTTCTGGACGTTCACATACGCCCGCGAGTATGCGGTGAGTATTCCTCTGAATTACGTATGGGAGATTTTCGCACATCAGGCAAAGGTGATGTTATATCAAGGTTTTCCAATATGGTTTCTTTCTGTCTTTGGTTTTTTTGCCGTTGTTGTTATGAAGAGATATCGTCGATTGGCGGTATTAGCTGCGGGATTTTTTGTTTTTTCATTTTTGGCCGTTTGCCCGGGTTTTTATTTCCGGGGACATTATTTCATTTTTCTTTTACCTGCGGCAGCAATATTGGCCGGAGTAAGCATTGCTGTGATTGATGGGTTATATGCGGTAAAGATACCGATGCTGCTGCGGCTGGTTATAACCGGCATAATTAGCTTCATCGTTGTCGGATATACACTGTATCACCAGAGGATATATTTATTTGAATTACCTCCAGAATATGTTTGTCGCATGGTTTATGGCACAAATCCGTTTCCGGAATCGCTTCAGATAGCAAAATTTATCCGGGACAATTCGAGTTTCGATTCCACAATAGCTGTTATCGGTTCCGAACCGCAAATCTGCTTCTATTCCGATAGGCGTTCGGCTACCAAATATATTTATACTTATCCGCTTATGGAGCCACAGCCGTACGCCGGACAGATGCAGGATGAGATGATCGCTCAAATTGAGACAGCCAAACCTGAATTTATGGTTTATGTAAATGTTTCTTTGTCATGGCTGGTAAGACCGGATTCCGTTAAAAAGATATTCGAATGGTGTGATTCGTATTCGCCCGCACGGTACGAAGTTGTCGGTATCGCCGACATTTTTGATGACAGACCAACTGTCTGGCGGTGGAACAATCAGGCAGCTAATTATAAGCCAGTATCGAGCGACTGGATTATTATTTCAAAGAGACGACAATGATACCGGAAGCCATTTTGCGCTACCGAAGATAATGAAGAACCGCTATAATGTCCTTATGTTCGCGAATAAAAAAGTAGTTGTTGTTATGCCGGCTTATAATGCTGAGAAGACCCTTCGCAAGACCTATGATGAGGTGATGGCGCAGGGAATCGTTGACCTTGTTATTGTCGTTGATGACGCAAGCAAAGACGGGACGGTCGATGTGGCATCAAAACTGCCTCATGCCGTTGTCAATACGCATCCGCAAAACCGAGGGTACGGCGCCAACCAGAAGACCTGCTATAAACTTGCCCTCGAAAACGGGGCCGATATCATAATAATGGTGCATCCCGATTATCAGTACACGCCTTTGCTGATACCGGCGATGGCGTCTATGATTGCAAACGAGCTTTATCATTGTGTGCTGGGTTCGCGAATCCTCGGAGGACGGGCATTGGCGGGCAATATGCCGGTTTACAAATATGTGTCAAACCGGTTTCTAACGCTTGCGGAAAATATTCTTACGGGAGCGAAGCTGTCCGAGTACCACACGGGCTACCGCGCTTTTTCCAGGCAGTTGCTGGAGCGTTTGCCTCTGGACGGCAATTCCGATGATTTTGTTTTTGACAACCAGATGCTCGCGCAGATACTGTGGTTTGGGTACACAATAGCCGAGGTAAGCTGCCCGACGAAATACTTCCCTGAGGCGTCATCAATTAACTTCGTTCGCAGCACCAAATACGGTTTCGGCTGTTTGTGGACGGGATTAAAGTTTCGCCTGGCGAAAATGAACCTCATAAAATCACCACTGTTTCCAAATAATCGATGCGTAAAATCACCCACAAGTCCCGTGCGCCTTGGGTAATCGGAGTTGCCCTTGCGGTAATTACAATAGCCGTATTCTGTCGGGTTGCGACATTTGATTTTATCACATACGATGACCCTTCTTATGTTACCGATAATCCGCAGGTCCAGGCGGGCCTTAGCGTGAAAAATTTTGTCTGGGCGTTTACCTCTTCGCGTGCCTACAACTGGCATCCGCTGACGTGGCTTTCTCTGATGCTTGATTGTCAGCTTTTCGGCCCCGACGCGGGCCGGCTTCACCTGACAAATATGCTTTTGCATACGGCCAATACTGTTTTGCTTTTTATTTTTCTGCTGCGAATTACAAGCGCCTTATGGCCCAGCGCATTTGTCGCCGCGGCCTTTGCGATTCACCCGCTTCATATCCAGTCGGTTGCCTGGGTGGCGGAACGCAAAGACGTACTGAGCGCCTTGTTCTGGCTGCTGACAATGCTGTTTTATGTGCGTTATACCGAGCGTTCTTCGATAGGCAGGTATGTTTTTGCGCTTTTTGTTTTTGCTTTGGGTCTTATGGCCAAGCCGATGCTTGTTACACTGCCTGTTATCCTGCTGCTTCTCGATTACTGGCCTCTTAAACGCAAATGTTCTCTTCCAAAGCTGCTTTTGGAAAAACTCCCGTTTGTTTTTCTTGCCGGGGTATCAAGCGTAATAACGCTCGTTGTTCAATCGCAAAGCGGGGCGATAAAGGACGCAGTTAAATTCCCGTTTGACATTCGAATCATAAACGCACTTGTCTCGTACGTTAAATATATCTTAAAGATGTTCTGGCCCGTAAATTTGTCGGTGTTTTATCCTCACCCCGGCCGATTGCTACATTTATCTGATGCGGTTATCTCCACGCTGCTGCTTGCTGCGGTAACGGTTTTGGCGATTCGTTTTGCCAAGACACACGGCTATTTGTTATTCGGCTGGCTGTGGTATATCTGCACGCTTATACCGGTAATAGGTCTGATTCAGGTAGGCGACCAGGCGATGGCGGACCGATATACGTATATCCCGCTTATCGGATTATTTATAATCATTGCATGGGGATTGCCTGAACTGTTAGCTCGATACGCCTTTCGCAAAACAATTCTCATAGTCGCGGCGGCGGTTGTTCTTTCGGCTATGGCGGTCTCGACGTGCATGCAGCTCGGTTACTGGCAAAACAGTTTTACTATTCTCGAACGAGCCGTTGAGATAGATCCGAATGACCGTTTTGCCCAGGCGAATCTTGGTGCCGCTTTTATTCGCAAAAATTTGTACGACGACGCGATTGTTCACTTTGAAAAGGCGCTGCAAATTGACCCCTGCGACGCTATGAGCCACCTGAATATCGGGGTCGCGTTGTTCCGCAAAAATAAAATCGACGAAGCAGTAAGTCATTTTGAAAAGGCGGCAGCAATTGACCCGTGCGACGTGCCGACACGCCTGAATCTCGCGACCGGCCTGGCAAAACAGGGCAAACGGGAGCAGGCGATAGAGCAATGTGATGAGGTTCTTCGAATATCGCCTGGCCGAAGCGAAGCGATTGTACTGAGACGACAGATTCTTCAGCAGCAGCAGCGCCAATGATAGAAACAATCCTGCTTGACAGTTACCCCGTCTGCAAATAGAGTTTCCTCTGATGTCCAGAACCCTTTACATAATTGATGGTCACGCACATATATACGCCGCGTATTTTGCGCCTATGCGGCAGCGGCTGACCAGCCCGTCGGGCGAACCCACCAAGGCCACATACATATTTACTACCGCAATTCTTGGCCTGATAAAAAACCGCAAACCCGATATGCTCGTCGTGGCGATGGACAGCAAGGGGCCGACGTTCAGAAATGAGATGTATTCCGATTACAAGGCGCATAGGCCTCCTATGCCCGATGATATGCCTGTGCAGATAAATCGCATCGAGCAGATTCTTTCGGCGATGAATATCCCTATGCTGCGAATTAACGGGTTCGAGGCGGATGATATAATCGGCACGCTTGCCAAAAAGGTCTCGAAAGAGGGAATCGACGTTTATATATGCACAAAGGACAAGGATGTTCTCCAGCTTATTGATGACCACGTTTTTGGATATGATATCAAGACGGGCGAGGTAACCGACGAGGCCTGGATTAAAGCTGAGATGGGAATTTCTCCAGCCCAGTTCATCGACGTTTTGACGCTTCAGGGGGATACCGCCGATAATGTCCCCGGCGTCGCGGACGTTGGCCCCAAGACGGCGATTGAATGGATACAAAAATACGGCTCGGTTGATAACCTGCTGGCACACGCCGACGAAATCACGGGCAAACGAGGCGATAATCTTCGCAAATCGAAAGAAATTATCAATCTCAGCAAACGCCTGGTAACGATTGACTGTGATGTCCCTGTGAAGATTGATTACGAGGCCTTTGCGGTAAAACCGGTTGATGAGGCGCTGCTGACACAAGTTTTCAATGAGCTTGGTTTTGCCCGGCTGCTTGGGCAAATGGGGCTTTTGCCGACTGAACAGCAGGTTCAAACGCAGCAGCAGGGCGTAACAGCCAGTGGGGGGCCTGTTTCAGCGGCGACGGCAAAACACGATTACAAACTTATCGATACGGCTGATAAATTTGAGGAATTTTTCGAGGAGCTGAAAAAACAGAAATCATTTGCCGTTGATACCGAGACAACCTCTATTGTGCCAATGAGAGCGGATTTGGTGGGCATCAGTTTTTCCTGGCAGGCAAAAACAGGGTTTTATATCCCGGTCCGTGCGCCGATGGGGGCAAAACGCCTGCCTTTGGCTATTGCTAGGGAGAAACTCGCCCCTATATTCGCGGACAAGGCGATTAAAAAAATCGGACAGAATATCAAATACGATATGCTGGTTTTGCGGAATGCGGGATTGCCTCTTGCTGGTGTGTATTTCGATACGATGGTCGCCTCATATTGTCTCGACCCGCTGCGAAACAGTCATTCGCTTGATAATATGGCGTTGGATTTTCTCGGTTACACGAGCATTCCGATATCCGCACTCATCGGCAAGGGGAAAAATCAGCTTAGTTTCGATATGGTCGATACTGCTGCGGCCTGCGAGTATTCCGCGGAGGATTCTGACCTGACGTGGCGACTGTATCAGTATTTCACGGCGCAATTAGAGAGACGGCCGCAGATACAACCATTATTTTACGATGTGGAGATGCCTTTATTAACCGTTCTAGCGGAGATGGAATACAACGGCGTTTCGCTCGATACTGAGATTCTTTCGGATATGTCGGAGGACATCACGGCGTCGATTAACCGGCTGGTTGACGAAATTTACCAGACGGCGGGTGTGTCGTTCAATATCGATTCGCCGAAACAGCTCGCCGGGGTGTTATTTGACCGGCTGGGATTAAAATCCGTGCGTTCGGGCAAAACAGGCCAGAGTACCGATGCGGGCGTTCTGGATGAGCTTGCCGAGGAGCACCCCATTATCAATCTCATTCTCGAATACCGCACGCTGAGCAAGCTCAAAAACACTTATGTTGACAAACTTGGCTATCTTGTAAATCGCCGCACGGGCAGGGTTCACGCGTCGTTCAACCAGACGATAACCGCGACGGGCCGATTAAGTTCAAGCGACCCCAATTTGCAGAATATCCCGATTCGCACGCCTTTGGGCGCTAAAATCCGCTCCGCATTTATCCCCAAAAACAAAACCGACTGTATACTCAGTGCGGATTATTCACAGATAGAGCTTCGTCTGCTGGCGCAATTTTCGGGTGATAAGGCGCTTCGGGAGGCGTTTGCCGCGGATATGGATATTCATCGCTTTGTCGCGTCGCAGATTTTCAATGTCCCCCTCGAAAAAGTTACTTCCGAGATGCGCTCTCGGTGCAAGGCGGTGAATTTCGGGATAATTTACGGGCAGGGAGCTCTTGGTTTGGCGCATGGGACAGGGCTGACCTTGGCAGAGGCGAAAAAGTTCATCGAAGATTATTTTGCCAGATACAGCTCTATTCGCCAGTTTATGGACGGTGTCGTCGAGCAGGCGACGAAAAATGGTTATGTCGAAACAATCCTGCACCGTCGGCGAAAAATACTGAATCTTGAAAGCGCTAACCCCGGCAAACGGGCGCAGGCGAGGCGATTAGCCGTAAATACGGTCATACAGGGGTCGGCAGCCGATTTGATTAAGGTTGCTATGGTCAATATCCAGCGGAAAATTGAATCGGAAAATCTGCCCGTCAAAATGATTTTGCAGGTTCACGATGAGCTGGTATTCGAGTTGCCGACTGCCGAGGCCGAGGGGCATTCGAAGTGGATTGCCAATGAGATGACAAACGCGATTAAATTAGACGTTCCTCTGAAAGTCGATATTACTTACGGCCCAAGCTGGCTTGCTGAGAAATAAATATGGCAAAACTTTCACCGATGCGACGGCTGATGAAACTTATCCATCCCGAAGGGATACCATGGCCCGGCTCGGTTTTCTATAATGCCATTAGTTCGTCGACGATATTTATGAAGCACTATGAGCTTGCGGCTGAAGACATATTGAGCCATTGCTCGCAGGGGACTCTGCTCGATATCGGAACAGGTCCAGCACGCCTGTTGTTAAAGCTGCATCAGCAATCGCCTGGTATGCGACTGGTGGGGATTGACTCGTCAGCCGCAATGATAAAACAGGCGAAACAAAACGTCGCCCAGGCGGGCCTGTCGGAATTTATCGAGGTTAAAGAGGGCAGCGCAGGCCATATTCCGTTTCTGGACCAGTCCTTCGATATCGTTGTCAGCACTGTTTCGATGCACCACTGGAAACAACCGGAGGCCTGCCTCAATGAGATTTATCGCGTCCTGAAAGACAACAGTTTCGCGCTTATATACGACATTGTGAGCGATACGCCCCAAAGCACGATGAGTGAGGTAAAACGCGAATTCGGCCGGCTCAAAGCCACGATGTTCTGGCTTCACAATTTCGAGGAGCCGTTTTATACCCGCCGGAATTTTGAGGCAATCGCTCAGTCGTCGCTTTTCGGGAAAGGCCGGACTCAATTCCTCGGTTTGTTTTGCTGCCTGATACTGAAAAAGTAATTCGTTTTGTTGACGTGGAATCCACGAAGCCCTAAAATCCATATATCAGTGAGATTTGAGCAGAACTTTTTATACAGTCAGATAGGAAAAAACGAGATGATAACGGTAAACGAGAATTTTTTAAAATTGCAGGCGGGGTATTTATTCCCCGAAATAGGCAAACGCAGGCGTGCGTTTCAGCAGGCGCACCCTGACGCGAAAATAATCAGTATGGGAATCGGTGACGTTACGCAGCCAATTGCCCCGGCGGTTATCGAGGCGATGCACAAGGCCGTCGATGAGATGGGCAAAAAAGAGACGTTCCATGGCTACGACGACGGCGGCATCGGGTATGCTTTTCTCAGGGAGGCGATTGCCAAAAACGATTTCAAATCGCGCGGCGTCAGTATCGATATCGACGAGATTTTCGTCAGCGACGGCGCAAAATCCGATACCGCTAATATACAGGAGCTTTTCGGCCTCGATAATATAATAGCTGTGGCTGACCCGGTGTATCCCGTTTACGTTGATACAAACGTTATGGCAGGGCGGACGGGTGCGGTCGCGGGGCAGGGCACATATTTGAAAATCATATATATGCCCGCGACGGCGGACAATAATTTTGTCCCTGAGCTGCCGAGGGAAAAGGCGGATATGGTTTACCTGTGCTTTCCGAATAACCCGACCGGCGCGGTTGCGACCAAAGAGCAGTTGAAAAAATGGGTCGATTACGCGAAGGAAAACAAGGCGGTAATTTTGTTCGATGCCGCATACGAGGCGTATATCAGCGATTCGCAGATACCGCATTCGATTTATGAAATCGAAGGCGCAAAAGACGTCGCGATTGAGTTTCGTAGTTTCTCCAAGACCGCCGGGTTCACGGGGCTTCGCTGCGCGTTTACCGTTGTGCCGAAAGAGCTTCGAGCGTTTACCAGGGCAGGGCAAAGCGTTGCTCTCAATCCGCTCTGGAACAGGCGGCTCTGCACCAAGTTCAACGGCGTATCGTATGTTACTCAGTCAGCGGCCGCCGCGGTTTACACCGATGAAGGCAAAAAACAGATTCGCAAAACGATTGATATTTATATGAACAACGCAAAGGTCATTCGCGAATCGCTCACCGCTTTGGGATATAAAGTATATGGCGGCGTTAATGCTCCGTATATCTGGGTAAAAACTCCTGAGGGCGTCGGCTCGTGGCAGTTCTTTGACTTGTTGCTCAATAAGGCACACGTAGTAACGACTCCTGGCGCAGGGTTCGGCCCGGCAGGGGAGGGATATGTACGATTGACGGCTTTCGGCAATCCGCCTGATGTTGTCGAGGCGCTTGGGCGAATCAAGGCCATATCTAAATGAGCGGCATAATCGCATACATCGGTTTGGGCGGCAATCTCGGTGATCGGGAAAATTTCATCGAAAAGGCCGTTCAATTACTGCGAGAAACGCCGGATGTTTCGATTGAGCGTGTTTCAGCCGTCGTCGAAACCGAACCTTTGGGTGACGCGGAACAGCCAAAGTATTTAAATTGCGTCGCGGAAATACGAACCTCTCTTTCAGCCGCAAAACTTCATCAGCAGCTCATTCGCATCGAGAACGCGCTCGGTCGTAAGAGAGGTAAAAAATGGTCGTCGAGACCCATTGATATTGACCTGTTGCTGTTCGGCAATGAGGTAATAAACAGCGATACGCTTACCATTCCTCATTCGCAAATGCACCTGCGTTCGTTTGTGCTGGCGGGATTGCGTCAGTTGAATCCGAAGCTGTTGCATCCTGTTCTCAATGAGACAGTAAGTACGCTTGCTGGCCGGCTGAACGGCGGCGATTTTGCTCTAAGGCCCGATAGGCCGCAGCTTATAAGTATCGCGGGCAATATCGGCGCGGGAAAAACGACGCTTACAAAAATACTTGCCGAGGTGTTTAAATGCAGAGCAATCTTCGAGGCATACGATACCAACCCGTTTTTATCAAAAGTTTACGCTGGCAATCACGACCTTGCCCTTGATAGTCAGTTGTATTTCCTTTTTACGCGTCTCGAACAGTTGAATCCGGCATCGCTCGAAAAAGGAAAGACCGTTGTTACCGATTACCTTTTTCAAAAAGAGCAGATATACGCCAAACTGACTCTAAACACCGAGCAATTGGCGTTGTATCAGAAATTTTATTCGATTGTGTCACCCGCGATTACCAATCCTGCTGTCGTAATATATCTGCAAAACCCGCCGAAGCAGTGTCTTGAGCGAATTCACAAACGAAGCAGACCCTATGAGCAGCGAATTGAAAGCAGTTTTCTTGAGGCCGTCGACGCCGGCTATGAGCAGGGTTTACGCGACTGGAAAATTTGCCCCGTCATCCGGCTCCCCGATTTCGACTGTTTCGACAAAAACGCGGTCGATTCGCTCGTCAGGCAGTTGAAATATTACCTCGCTTGCGGATAATAGGTTTGAAATGAAAGTTGCGAAGACAATTAAATCGGTCAGGGCAGCCATTAAAGCTGCCCGTAAAGCAGGCAGAACAATCGGGTTTGTCCCGACGATGGGTGCATTGCATCGCGGACACGTATCACTAATTGAACGCTCATCGAAACACGGCGATTTTGTCGTGGTCAGCATATTTGTAAACCCGACGCAGTTCGGCCCAAAAGAGGACCTTGCCAAATACCCCAAACCCTTGCGCGAGGATTTGCGAATCTGTGAAGACAACGGCGTTGATGTTGTTTTTGTCCCCGATGCGAGGGAAATGTATCGAGAAAAAGAGCTTGCCTGGGTCGATGTAGATAAAATTTCGGAGCCGCTTTGCGGGCGTTTCAGGCCGGGGCATTTTCGGGGAGTAGCTACCGTCTGCGCGAAGCTTTTTAATATCGTGCAGCCCGACATAGCGTATTTCGGCCGAAAAGACGCCCAGCAGCTCGCCGTGATAAGGCGGATGGTTGCCGACCTCAATTTTCCGCTTAAAATCGTGGGTTGCCCGACTGTGCGCGAAGCCGATGGTCTTGCGCTTAGCAGCAGAAACGTGTATTTGTTGCTCCAGCAGAGAAAAGACGCGACCTGTATCTACCGCTCGCTTAAAGCCGCCCGCGAAATGATTGAGGCGGGCGAAACAAATCCCAAAACAATCGCTGCTAAAATTCGTAAGATAATTAACACCGCAGAATCGCTCAGCGGCATCGATTACATAAGCATCGTTGACGCCGAGACACTTCAGGACATCAGTCGAGTTACAGGCAGGGTGCTGATTGCCATTGCGGCACGGTTCGGCTCGACCCGGCTGATTGACAACCTGACAGTGGACTGTCGGACGAGATGATGTATAATAATCCTTTTTAGTTTTATAAGAAGGCAGGCAAACAGATGCTTCTAAAGATGTTAAAATCGAAACTGCACCGGGCACGCGTTACCGAGACCCGGCTTCACTATCCCGGCAGCATTCTAATCGACTCGGCGCTGATGAAGGCGACGGACATTTTGCCTTATGAGGGCGTTCTAATAGCCGACCTGACCAACGGCAACCGCGTCGAAACATACGCCGTTCCGGCTCCGGCAAACTCGGGCCAGATAGTTGTCCTCGGCGCAGCGGCACAATTGATGAATAAAAATGACATAGTAATAATCTTCAGCTTCGCCTATTGCACCCCGGCGGAGGCGAAAAAACTTAAACCAAAGGTTATCCTCCTTGACGAACACAACAAAATTCGAAAACCGCTTAAACAATAAATAAGCAATCAAAGGTTTATATATGCACCCTGAACTATTCAGAATACCTTTTACGTCGTTGACGGTTAAGGGCTATGGCCTGATGCTTGTCATTGGTTTTCTGATGGCTGTGCATATTATCAGGCGACTTAGCAGAAACATCACGCCCGACCCGCAAATGATTACCAACGCATCATTGTATTGCCTTGTCGTAGGCGTAATCGGCGCTCGCATATTTTACGTTCTGCATCACTTCGACAATTTCAAATATAACCTGATGAGCGTGTTTGCTATCTGGGAAGGGGGGCTTGAGCTTCTGGGCGGCGTTGTTGGCTCTATCGGGATTATTGTTCTCTACCTTCGATACCACAAGCTGCCCACACGCCAATATCTCGACATCCTCGTAATCGGGCTTATGTTTACGCTTTGCTTCGGAAGAATCGGCTGTTTCCTCAATGGCTGCTGTTACGGCAAACCATGTGATTTACCCTGGGCAGTCAGATTCCCCTATGGCTCATTTGCCTACACAAGCCAGGTCGAACCAAACCCTGCTCGAAATCGTGCCTTGCCCCAGCTCCGGCTGCCCGATGACTTTTTTAATTCCGGCGCACTGAAACCGTACGGCCAACTGACCTCTCAGCAAAAAGAAATGGTTACAACAGGGCCTTACCGCTGCTTAGCAGTCCACCCGACGGAATTGTATTCCTCCGCAGACGCGGCTATTATCGCCGGCCTGCTATACCTGTTTTGGAAAAGAGCACAAAATGCTCAAAAAGCCAAAAACTTCCTCAAACCATTCACAAAATCAGGCGGCACCTTCGCACTTATGTTCATCCTTTACAGTTGCGTCCGCTTTTTTGAAGAGTTTCTGCGTGACGATAACCCATTCGAATACGGCAGGTGGATGATTTACAAGGGCGGCACTATTTCCCAGAACCTCTCCATTTATATGCTCATTTTCGGTGTTGTCCTGATGTTTATCTTCCAGATGCTTCCTGCCGATAAACAATCATCCAAAACCCGCTGATTTTTCTGAATGATTTGCGGGCTTTTGATATAATAGCAAAAACTGTTTTCTTAAGGATACTATGGGGCTTTACGACAGAGATTACACCCAGGAACAAAATGATGCGCAGTCACGCTACTCGCCGCAGATGCGCCTGGGCTTCCCGTCTGTTACTCCCGTCGTAAAATGGCTGCTTATCGTCAACATCTCCGTTTTCTTGATCAATATCATTTTCTCATCCCAGGAAGGGACGGAAATGACGTTTATTCAAAAGTATTTTGCCCTGATACCAGCTACGCCAATGCTTACACTTCAACTGTGGCGGCTGATTACTTACCAGTTCCTTCACTGGGATTTTAATCATATATTATTCAATATGCTTGGGCTGTTTTTCCTGGGCCCCTCACTTGAGGGCCAGTGGGGCAGCAAAAAGTTCCTTGCCTTTTACCTTTCCTGCGGTGTGGCAGGGGGGCTGTTCTATATCATTCTGGTTATGGCTGGGTTTTTGTCTGCCGGGCCGATGGTAGGCGCATCAGGGGCAATCCTCGGCGTTCTCACCGCCTGTGCGATTCTCTTCCCGCATTTCGTTGTATTTATCGTTATATTCCCTGTTCCTATCCGTGTTGCCGCGATTATCCTGATGGGTATCTCATTTTTTACCGTTCTCTCCAAAGGCGCAAACGCCGGCGGCGAGGCGTGCCATTTTGCCGGTATTGCCGTGGGGGCGATGTATGTCCTTTCGGATTCCTGGCGGAGTGCCTTGAAATTACGCTTCAAGGCGTCAAAATGGGAGAAATATATCGAATCTGAACGCCGGCTTCGCCTTGAGGTGGACCGCATCCTCAAAAAAGTTCACGATAACGGCATACAATCCTTAACCGCGACGGAAAAACGCATCCTCAAAAAAGCGACCCACCTCGAACAGGAACGCCTGCGTCAATAGCAAAAGCAGCGAGGCCCTGCGAATGACTCGCAAGGCCTCGTTTAAATCCGCAATTCAAAATCTGCAATTTATAATCAGTTGTCCCATTCGAACTTTTCCGGCTCGTTGACAAGCTCGGTAACGCGCTCCTTAACCTTCTGGCTCTTGAAATCCTTGCCCTTCCATTTCTCGACCTCGGCCTTTCTCTGGTCAACTTCTTTTTGCAGGTCCGCCAGCTTTTTGGTCAGGTCTTCATACGCCATTTGTTTTCGCTTGACAATCAGGTCAAACTGCTGGCCGACAATTTGTTCTAATTGTGTTGTAAGCGTTTTTTTCTGCTTATCATCAGTCGTAGCCTTGATTTGTTTGAGCAGTTCCGCCCGTTTGTCTTTAAGCTCCATTTGCTGTTTCAGCACTTTCGCAAGATTCGGGTCGTCTTTTACCGCATCGCAAATCCTGCCGTATTTCTTCCCGCTAATCATTAACGCTCTGACATACTGGTCGGGATTATCCTTTTTGATCTGTTCGAGTTTCGTTGCTTCATCCGGGTAATTTTCCTTGAGGCATTTCAAAAACTCGTCTGTTCTTTCCTGAATCCTTTCACGCATAAATTCCGGTCCGGCCATATCGTGCCCGGCCTTCGGCGGTGTGCCGGGTCTCGGTATAGCATTCTGTTGCCCCGCAGGTCCGCCTTGCTGTGTCCCTTCAAGCATACGCGACATAAACTGCTCTCGCATATGGTTTCGCAGTTCCATCTTGAAGGCATTGGGGTCTTTTTCCCTTAGCTGCGTAAGCTCGTTGGCTTCCTGAGGATTCTTCTCCTTTATCTCAGCCAATATGTGGTCCGCCTGTGCCGGCGTCATCGCTGGCCCATCGGGTCCCGGCGGCGAAGCGCCAATCTTCTCTTCCTGTGCGAGGTCTCCCGCTCTGGTCTGGCTTACACCCGTCATTGCCAGTACGCATGTCGCGACCAGAATTGCCTTCCATAAGTTTATTCTCATATCCTTATCCTTTCCACATATCGCCGTTAACTTCGATTAATTCTGTTTCCAAATCCCCGGCGGCTGTGTTTGTGCCGCCGGTGCTGATGGAGTCAGATTGAGCCCCCGACAACTCACTCTGTATATTTTCTATTTCCGCTTTCAGCACGGTTACATCCGCATCATCGGCGCCTTCCCAGACCCGTGATGGTATTGATACTGACTTTGCGACTGTCCTGGTTTGTTGGCTGTTCTGTGAGTTGCAATACCGCATTAGCACCAGGACTGAAACTACAATTACCGCCGCCGCGACAGCCGCACCCAGAATCCTTCTCTGCAATACGACTGACCGCCGTCGTCTTAGAGCGGCCACGACGGTTTTCTTCACCTCGGCGAGTACCCGTTCATCCGGCTGAGGCGATTGGTTCGCCCCCAGAATTTCTTCACCTTCTTCTATATCCTCAGCCGTCTGCCGCGCTGCCGCCTCATTCATAAAGCCGGCCAGCAGCTCTCTCAAATTTTCATTCGCTGAATTATTCATATATGGTTACCTCATCAACTCCCGCAATTTCTTTAATCCACGGTGCACTTTTGATAACGTCGTCCCGATTGGTTCTCGTCTTGATTCCGCAATCTCCTTGAACGACATCTGCGAGTAAAATCTCATTATTATCAGTTCCCGCACATCGTTGTCCAATTCCCCCAGCACAATTTGCAGCTTGTCGGCATCGTCATTTTTTCCACCTGTAATACCCGCCGATTGCGATGTTATCCGTTTGCTGTGCTCATCCAGAAGTCGCGTCTGCCGCTGTTTGAACCGCAAATGGTCGCGGAAGATATTCGACGCCATTGTAAACACCCATCCATCGAAGCTGCCGCCGCGGTAACTGCCTATCTTTTCCACTAACTTTGCAAATAGCTCGCTAAGCAATTCTTCGCTTAAATCCCTGTTGCCGGTCAAGCGGTAAAAATATCCGAAGCATCGCCTGCCGTATATATCGACGAGTTGTGCAAAACAGCCCTCGTCGCCCTTTTTGCATCCTATAATTACCCGTTCAGTATCACTCTGCGCCATAATTGGCCATTTATCACATATTTAGACGTACCAGAGCGTTTGTTTATTGCATTTACACGCAGAACCGCTATACTTATATCTCAATTATGGCCATAACTGAAGTAAAACCTTCTTCAAAAAACACCTGGGCCGCCAAATTAAAGCGGACTGTAACTGCCTTCTTGCCCGTCTCAAAAAACCGCCGGGGCCACTGTATTCGCTGCGGCGCCTGCTGCAAGCTCCCCAATGTCTGCCCCTGGCTTAAATTTGACGCCCAGGGCAAGGCCATCTGCAAAATCTACGCCCTCCGCTCCATGAATTGCCGAAAATACCCAAGGACCGAATCTGAACACATTACCCAAACTGCCTGCGGTATCCACTTCGAGAAATGACAAGCTGTTTGAGAATTCTTGACCGCGAGATGGGCACTTGTCCTCGCAAGCCTTCAAGTACGATTCGATCTTTTCCTCCGATGTGAAATGTCTCCTTGTTGCCGCCCTTATCTTGCGTACTACCTTGTCCGGCTCTGACATAACTGGCTTCTTTCCGGGCTATTCCTGCCCACTATCATGGAGCCAAAAGCATCAATTTTGCAAGTCCCTTCCTAGGAAAGGACTATTCCCCTTAAACCCTTACCTCTCTACTACACTTTGTCCCACTTTATGCTGACGGCGAACAATAACAGCATAACTGTTTATATTAAATACATCCTGCTCTTTTCAATAACTCGATTTTGAACAGATACTACAATGCTTTTGGCCATTCCTTAGCAGGGAGCAGTATGTAACGTCATATTTGATAAGATGTTAGCGTCGGATTAATTGTACGGTACAGAAGTGTTAATTATCCTTGATTATTATGCCGAAGTATCGTATATTTGCCAATAACTGTCATATTGTGACAGATTCTGTTTAATATAATGGTGTGATATGCAAACTTTAACTGAGAAGGTATTTGAGAATATTCATGGCGGAGTATTCAGTTCCGAAGATGTAGCCAATCTGATTCCCGGAACAGACAACAAACGCTATGGTCTTGTAAAGCGGGCAATTGTAACAGGCGAAATTCTTCAAATTCGCCGTGGACTATACTGTCTGTCGCCAAAGTACCTAAAAAGGAATATTGACCCGCTGGTTCTGGCTCTGCGTATTTACGGCCCATCATATATTAGTCTTGAGTTTGCGCTTTCCTGGCATAACTGGATTCCAGAAGCCACGTATTCAATTACCAGTGTTTCCATGAATAAATCAAAAGTTTTTGATACGCCTACTGGTAGATTCTATTACACTCGCGTTCCACAGCGATTTTTATATGCCGGGGTCGATCGCGTTGAAAAGGATGAAAATGTTATTTTTGTGGCTCGCCCTATCAAAGCTCTTGCAGATTACGTTTATGTTTATAAAAAGGACTGGTCAGATTTAAAACCTGTTATTGAAAGTATGCGGATTGAAGAAGCTGACCTCCAGTCAATTCATTCTACGGCAATAGAAGAGATTATTGATAACTACAGCAGCCGGAGAGTAAGGAAGTTTCTTAAAGGCTTAAAGGGAGATTTGAAGTTATGAGCATTAAAATGATCCAGGATAAGCTTAGCTCCTACAAATGTACGACCGAGTTGGAGGAAGAGCAGGCTGTTCGTGAAATTACCCAGGAAGTCGCTCTGGCTGCTTTAGGGAGAACGGACTTTTTTAAATATGGTGTTTTTCAAGGCGGTACCAGCCTTAGAATCTTTTATGGATTAAACCGATTCTCGGAGGACATGGATTTCATTTTAAAAAGCGCAGACAAAGATTTTGTTATTGAGCCTTATCTGAAATCTATCACGCAGGAAGTGCTTGCATATGGTTACAATATAGAAATTGTAAGCCAATCCAAAGCAGATGCGGCTGTTAGAAAAGCTTTTATCAAAGATGATTCAGTTGGGAAGCTGCTGCAGCTGGACAACATCGTAAGAACCGGCCCAATGCGCAAGATAAGGATTAAATTTGAAGTAGATACCAATCCTCCCGCGGGAAGCGGATATGAACTGAAGTATTTGGATTTTCCATTTGTTTCTTCGGTATTGTTGCAGGATTTGCCAAGCCTGTTTGCAGGAAAAATCCATGCCATGTTGTGCAGGGAATATGTTAAGGGGCGGGACTGGTATGATTTTATCTGGTTTACCAGCCGAGGGGTTGGAATCAATGATAAGTTTCTTGCGTCGGCTCTTAAACAACAGGGACCGTGGCGGGGTCAGGAATTGAAGGCTGACAGAGATTGGTGCCTCAAACAGCTTCATGAAAGAATTTCTTCATTGAATTGGAAGGATGCTCAGGATGACGTCAAACGCTTCGTCCGACAAAGCGAACTGGAATCTATTAAGTATTGGACAAAGGACTTCTTTTTAGATCGATTAAATAACTACGCCTCAAAGACAAGCTGAAGGATAAAGGCCTATTTTAAGGTAAAATGTAAATCTGAGCCCCCCTGCTTAACCCGAAAATTTGCTAGAAAATTCGCTTCCTTGTCACTTTTTCAGTTGAAAAATCCTTAAAAAGCAGTCATAAAGTTTGAATTGTAATGGTAAATTAAGTACTCTGTCCGCATTATAACATTGAATATTCGGAATATCAATATGAAAAATACATGCGATTGCCCGTTTCGTGAAGACGTTAAAAGCATTGTGTCAGGCGTTCCGAATCGCGTTTTTCTCGGACATTCTCGGGTCCCACAAAAAGGTCCAAAAAAGTCTGCTGTGAAATATCAGCCGACGGTCGAAAACTGCGATCGCCCGCTTTGCACAATTCCACAGCGTATAGGCCAGTTGCAACCTGAATACCCGCGAAAAATCCAACAAATGACCCCAAAAACCGACAAATGTGAAATCTTTTCAAAAACCCGGCCTTTGCCGCTGTATTCATGATCTGATAACTCGTAATTTTCAGATTGTTTAACGAGGAGCACTACACCATCTATTCTGTAATTTTGCTTCATCTGTCTTTACCATTCAAGAAAATTAGCATAAATCGTTGATACTTCAAGGATTAAATGATATACTCTCCGTACAATTCAGGACTTGTATGTATTTTTGTACCCTACGGGGAAAAGAATTGGAAGTTTCGAACACCAATCTCATCGGGCAAGCAGGCCTTGTTTTATGAGTTTTAATTGCTTAACTTAATGCCATTATTTGGTGTCCCCGGAATTCCACAATTTCCGACATCCACCTTAATACTTGCCTTCTTTGATGAGCGTCAACGTGTAGTCCAGGATTTCATCTTTATCAGTCAATGGATCATCACTTACCAAATAATCCGGAGTGACTCCATTTGCCATCGAGGTATCTTCATAATATGCTTCTGAATAATAAACCGTTATTTGTGTTTTGGGTAATTTGAATTGTCTGGCATTTGCGGATGACAACGGCGATGTTTGCTCGCCGACAAGTTTACCAAAACCGTAATGTTTGATCATTGCCGAAACTTCAACTGCCTGGGAACTACTGAAACGATTGATGAGAACATAAACATGACCTTGAAATCTCAGAGAATCGGTGCGAGGCGCGTATTTATATTTCGATATCGGTATTTCGAATCGAGAACCATTTTCTCTTGACAGCATTTCTTTTTTGATAGCCACGAAAAGTTCGGAAGTATCGTCATAATCTTTCCAAAACTCCTTACTGAACTCGCTGGCCCTTAGAAGCACCTTTTCACCGCCGACAATAAACGGTTCAGTGGCAAAGAAGGCAACCAGAGGGTTGCTGAAAGTGCTTGCTCCTCCCGGATTGTCTCTTAAATCAATTATAAGATCATGAGTATTTTTGTTATGAATGAGGATAAAACAAGAATCCAGAAATTGAACAAATTCCTTATTGTCGAGCATGGCGATATTTAACCCTGTATTCCCGCCTTTAGAAGGATTATAAAATACTCCCGGCTTAAGATATGCGACATTATCTATGAAGTGAAAATTCCTCGTTTGGTTCAGGAGCGGCTTTTTCTGTGATATTTTTGACTCAAATAAACCGGCCGGAATGGCGGAAATATGATAGTTTGCCTGCCTGCCGTCATTTTTTCTGATTCCGACTTCATAGCTTTTCTTTTCACCGTTTACCATCCAATAAGCCCGAGGAAACGTCACCGCTTCAATCCATGAATTCTTGGAATACTCGTTATCACTGCAGATGTAATCGTAGAGGTTCTTTAATTCATCTATTATCGGTTTCCCATCGACAGATACAATTTCATCTCCGGGAACAATCGAAGTATCGGACGAAAAATTATCAAGGACAAATACCTGTTGTTCCCTGAAATACACGTTTAATGGAAATACTGTTCCTCCGCTCTGAATATACGATCCAAAATAGAAACTCCATGGCATGTCCGGCAGGGTGCAGTGCCCGTCTTTGGCAAGCGCAACGAACCGGACAAACAATCTGTTTATTTGAAGCGGCGAGAGCGAATCTGTAATCGATCCCGAAATCCGTTCATATTCTTTATCGAATACTTCTTTTTTTGTATGTAAATATAGATTATAGTCCGAAGCTTCCAGAGTATCGCGAAGATACTTAAGGTCGCTTTTTATCTCTTCTTCTGAAAATCTTCCCGGCTGCTGAGCATATGAATTTGCAGAGATTCCATTAGTTAAAAAAAACAATATCAATAGTATTATGTTATGCATATATTTTACAAACGCACTTTTTGGTGTTATCGATTTGTTATTCATTTGTATTCCTTATTTTATTTAATATGTTCATAATTTCCAACGCCATGCGAATAATCTACAATATATGTGTTACAGTTTCGTTACTGTTTTATCCTTTTTTAATTAATTCCTTATACCCCTACCCATTGTCAAGACAGAAAACAGGCGAATTTAAGATGGATTCACCGCCGTTTGTTACAGCCGTTGGGACGGAGGGAGCCCGAAGGGCGACCGGAGTACCGACTGCTACGCCGTATACCTCGACGGGAGTGCGATAGCTCAATGCCTGGTGAAACCGCCGATTATTATAAAACTCAAAATACCGGTCAAGACCGTATCTCGCCTCAGCCACTGTCTGATAGTCCCGCAGATAAACCTCCTCAACTTTTACCGTCCGCCATAGCCGTTCCTGCCGTAACTTGCCCACAATCTCTGTCCCGCTAAACTTCTTCTTCATGAGAACAACCTCCAAAAACAATAAATTTAACTTTATTGTTCCACCGCAATACTACGGGTGAAACCCGTAGATGGAGTGAACCGCTGTCTTCTGGTAGAATGGCGATGTAGAATACAGAAGGCAGAGTCATAGCGTATATTACACGCGGTATCATTTGGTCGATAGGGTACTTTGTGTCCACGGCAGGGATAAACGAAGAAGTGGTAAAGAAGTATATTAAAATGCAGGGCGAAGAAGACAGCGGACAAGCGAAGCTTGAATTCTAAATGCTACGGGTGAAACCCGTAGTAGTTTACTGAAATTGAAGCTGACCACTGCAATGCCACCTTCTGTCACTTCAGCTTTTGAGCAGGTGAATTTGCCATTCCCGGTTATGAGCTCGTTCGTAGGTATGGTAAAGGTCTGTGTGCCCAAAGTAACGACAAGGCCCTCGCTGACAAAAAACCTCCTACAACCGACAAAAATTATTTTTTAGATAACTAATTATGGATACACAACTTACGTAGTGTTAGTAAAATAGTGTTCTAAAAAGACCAATAAACTCTTGACAACTTACAGGACACAACGGTAGATTGTCTAGCGCAAGGTAAGGGGCCTTACGACGCTAGTGAAGGGTATGAAGAGATAATAAAATACGGGGAGTTGAGAGGATGAAGAGAGTAATCCTTACATTCGGTGTGATAGAAACACTTTATCCCTCTGCATTCCTTGTACCTCTGGTCATCACGAGTGTGCAGAGAGGGGGAGATTATGAGCACACTTAAACTACCCTAAAAAGCACCCAAAGCGTTGTGTCTGCGCAGTACGGGTGCAAAGAAACCTGAAGAAGCAATAAAGTTTTAGACAAGCAAAGCAATTTTTCGCAGAGGAAAACTAAAAAAGGTAGGAACTAATTATGAAAAAGTTAATGTTTTTGGCGGCCCGAAAACCTTGGTTGTTTCCTTTTCTTGGCCTCGCCGTTCCCCATGGCGTCCAAAAACGATTTCCTATTAGTAAAGAAACACAGCGTCGAGCACTAACCGAGTTGCGATCAAGGTGTTCATCAGCACCCAGCAACTCAGAAAGAAGGAGGATCCTATGCAAAAGAGCAAACTAACCGCAAAGCCAATACTTACCGCGATGCTCGTGGCTTCGTTCGCACTGACAGTCGCGCAGTCACAGGCCAATATTTCCCTCTGGTCGAGCACGAACCCGACTGTGCAGGAGCTTGGCCAGTCACGAGTACTCATCGCCGTCACCTTATATGATGACGACCCCGTGGGTTTTCCTAACGACGTTATTACTGGTGTGAATCTCCAGCAAAACACGAGCGGTACCGTACTCATGTCTACGGTCGGAGATCCGACGGATTCCCCACTTACTGCGGCCATCTTGTATCCCGTCGGATACACGTACCCCACGATGGGCCAACCCATTGCGCCCTCCTGGACAGGACCGCCCCCCCCTACGATGCCACTAGCAGTACCAACAATCTTCGTCTTCTTCGTCGCCTGCTCCGTGCCTCCCGCGGACACGATCCCGCCCGGGGATTACCCCACGGATCCCGATAAGGGGACGACCACTTTCACCGTCAACGTCTCGTGGGTGTCCGCAAACAACGTATTCTACCCTCAAACCACAACGGTCAACCCGACGATAACTATTCGCGATCTCCCGGTCCCGGTACCGGACCCGGCGTCCATGTCCCTGGCATTGCTGGGGCTTGGTAGTCTGGCGATGTTGCGTCTGCGGAGAGGGAAAACTGACTGCCAGCATTTCAGAAAGAGGAGAATGAAAATGCTTTTTGTTAGGTTATTTGTAATTGGAAGAAAAAGATTGTTTAAGGAGAATGCGCTAACAACTCTTACGTTAGTCATTGTGATGATGTGTTTTTCTTCCTCTATTTTAGCAAATACTGCTTCTCTTGCCTTGGTTAATCCAGGGTTTGAGACAGGAGATTTTACGGGTTGGACGACTTTTAATTACGTTCCTCAATGGGGGGGAGGGTCAGGCCCATATATTTCTAACCAGTACCCATGGAATCCGGACAATATGTATTACGCAAGTACATGGACAGGAGCTATCCAAACAGATACATCTGGTGGTTCCGGGTTTTACCAGAGTGGCATAACGATGCCTAACGCTGATGATGTAAGATGGTCTTTTTGGATTCGCCCATCCCTGACACTTTACTCGGGTCATATGTCTATAGGCGGTTTCGTCTCAATAGAGGATAATATGGGTGACAAAATTGTATGGAACATTTATGAAGACTATTATTCAGGGGATTTTCACCTTCATTTTCAAGACACCATACCAGACCTGTGGACAATGGTCCCTACTATTAGCGATGGGTATATGGTAACTACCAACAACCTTAAAGATTCTTTTCCGGATGCCCAAACCCTTAAGGTAACTTTTTATGGCTATCAGACTGCAGCATGGGGAGAGCTGTCCACAGCAGAGCTGGAAGTGGACGACCGTGCTCCAGTGCCTGCGCCCTCTGCTTTGCTTCTTGGGGTTTCAGGGCTGGCGGGAGTAATTGGTCTTGTGAGAAAGAGGATACTTAAGTAGGCGTAAAAATTGTAAAGAAACTGGCAGCCAACTCCGCCTAACATGGAGTTTGCGGGAAGATGTCGTAATATAAAAAAAATCATCCGATGCCAAGTCTTTGGGAAAGCTGACCTTAAATCAGCTTATTTTGCTGAAACTGGTCGACTTTTCAGCAGTTATGCTGCACGCCCGCTGGGACGAATTGGCCTATTCCTTAACGGGGAGCAGTATAAGGTTGCGGCAATCTTAACTCATCCCGGCGAAGCGACTCATAGCCCGGGTTTGTGCTGCAAATATGTCTTCACGCATGTGATTAACCAGTCCCTGGTTGGGGGCGTAAGCCTCAGCTTACATAAGCGTAATCTGCCTAATCTGGCTGTAGCCAGCGAACGCCACGCCGAAATCAACGGTGCCAGAACTCGTCGTAATATTCGTATTCTGTATCGTCAGCATGAAAGAACATTTATTGAAATTGAAGCTGACCATTGCAATGCCACCTTCTGTCACTTCAGCTTTTGAGCAGGTGAATTTGCCATTCCCAGTTATGAGCTCGTTCGTAGATATGGTAAAGGTCTGTGTGCCCAAAGTGACGACAAGGCCTTCGCTGACCCTATTTGCCATGTCCACATTTGTATCTTCAACCGTAAAGCTGCCTGTGACCAACAACTGGTCGGTGTTGGGTTTCTTATTGCCTAGCTTAACCTGACATTTGTTAACTATTAAGGAGTCTTTGACTCCCATCAGCAGGATTATTGGTATCGGCATATTTTTACCGTTGACTATCGTTTCGCTAACTTCGGCTGTTCCGATGTAATCACCAACATTTATATCTAAAGTCAGCGGGCAGCCAAGGCCCGACAGGTTGACGTTATTCGCCACACAGACAAAACTGTGGGTCTTAACGTCATATTTGAAAGACTTCTTTACTCCGTTCTCTGTGCCTGAATGACTGTATTTGTTCTTATTAAGGGTCTTGCTATTAATAGGGAAGGTTAGAACACAGGGATTAACCATATCATTTGAGTCGACGGTGACCTCGATAACAGTGGCATTGTTGAAGTTGTCGGCGGTTGCGTCTATCTTGCCCGAAATAGAAATATTGTCACTATTGTCCTTGCTGCCTGCGATGATAGTGCATTTGGTAACTTGTATGTTGCTACTAATGCTGCCTCCGACAAAGAACTGTGAGAAGTGGGTTGTCTTGAATTGAATGGCATACAGAGTGGGAGATATCGTAATGGTCTCAACATTGGTTATGCCCTGTTGACTGAGCGCGCCAGCCAGCTTGTTATACCAGTATGCAAAAGCTTGGTTGTTAGAGGCGGAGACGCTGTATGGTATGGTAATTGTTACGGGCTGGTTAAAATCCATTCCGCTCGGGCCAAACTCATAAGGGAAAGAGAAAAGCGGTACCGAAAGTTTTGGCGGGTTCTCTATCTTTGAGATCGTGATGTTCAACTCACAAGGATACGTTCCCGCCGGCACTACTATGGAGACGTCGTTCATGCCGGTTATGTTTGCCGGCTTGGTACCTATGATTGCGTCTGAGGCAGGAGAAACATTTTGGGATGCCAGCGCATTAGAATGCACGAAAGTACTCCCGGCATAGTAGATATCAGTATTCTGGTTTCTGTCATCCACCCACACAAGATAAGGATACCCGTATCTATCAATTCCTATCACAGGGGCGGATTGATTTGAGCTTGTAGCATTATTGCTCACGAAGATATTCGTTTCTTTGCCGTTGTTGACATCTACAAAGTACAAATCTGTATTACCACTTTTAACGATATTTCGCATATCCTGCCAACAGGCGAAAACCCTTAAGCCGGCACCGGTACTACCATTGGTGATAATCACTGGCGTTAACTGGTCGGCGCCAGAGTTGTCATCGATAATATTTCTTCCAGCTAAAGGTGTTTCCGGCAAACCGTTCGATGCCGCATAGTATATGTCCTTGTTGCCGGCCGTGTCATCAACCCACAACAAGTGCAGAATAGTACCGGCGGCCTCTGTGGCGATTGCAGGATTTGTCTGGTTCCCCGGCTTGGTTACGATCGGCACGTTAGCCCAGGGCCCGTTATTCGATGCTGCTCCGTAAATGTCGCTTGAACCATTTCTCGAGTCTGCCCACACGACATAGACGGTATTGGCAGAATCCACCGCGATGGCCGGATTAATATGGTCGGAACTGTCGGAGGTTATTTTTGAAGTTGTCTCGGTTGCAAAACCATCGCTTGAACTTGCTATATAGATTTCCTGATTGCCCGACCGGTCGTCCTGCCAGGCGATATATGCTTTCGGAGGCATGGAATGGTCAATGGCTATAACGGGATTAACCGCGTTATTATCGGAGTCCGTTACTTTTGTTTCGGTGGACCAGTTTATTCCATCAACCGAAGTTGACATGTATATATCCCATTTTTTTAGTCGATTGTCCTGCCACGCCAGGTACAATTTGTCATAAGCATCTATTGCGAGAGCAGCATTACACCTATCGCTTGGGTTATTTGCCTCTCGAACGCTAGTGCCAAAATTATTTGTACCTGCAGGGAGTTTGCCAACGTAAATCCCCCTTTTCATGCCGCTGCTGCTCACCGTCCCCGCGTGCCACGCCACCCAAATATTTCCCGCGCTATCTCGCACAGTTGCAGGATGCCCTTTACTGAGATTATTCGAGCTGGAGTTAACCATTTTATTCTCGCCGAACAAACGCGTCTCGGTTACGAAGGAATAAGAATACTGGCTCATTGCGTTGCCTGCGAGGTCTTGGGCATTTACCACAACACTTACTGTCTGGTCGTAATCAAAGGGGGCGTTTGGCTGGTAGATAAATGTATAATCGGCCTTGGTACCTGTTCTGTGACAACAACCGTATGGGCTGTTGTAGTCGGCTGTGTCGCCCGCATACACTATGTTGTTGTTGATTGTGATTGTTACCGAATTGGCATCGACCCCCTCGCCGTTATCTGTAATGTGCAGGATTATCAGTGTGTCTAACGGTATCTGGATTGAGTTGGCGGCGGGAAACAAGCCGCTGACGGTTGGTGCAGACGTATCGGTGCTATAAACGATTATCGTTATTGTTTGAGAAGCCTGAAGCTTGCCGTCGCTTGCGATAAAGGTGACTTGGTATGACCCTGCTTGAGTGGAATTAGGCGTCCAGCTAAAGGTTTGGCCGACAAATGTTGCGCCGCTCGGCAGATTCTGTGCTGAATATGTAATGGGGTCGCCATCGGCATCGGTGGCACTGATTGAAAAACTTAAAGTTCTGTTTTCATTAACCGATTTATTGCTAATAGCCGCAAGTACTGGCGGCGGATTGGTAATACTTACCATGCTTACTGTGATAGTGATTGTATTTGAATCCTGTGCATTGCCGTCACTCGCGATGAAAGTGACCTGGTATGAACCTGCCTGGCTGGTATTAGGCGTCCAGCTGAAGGTCTGGCCGACAAACGTTGCGCCGCTTGGCTGGTTTTGGTCAGAATATGTAATTGTATCACCATCGGCATCGGTGGCACTGATTGAAAAACTTAAAGTGCTATTTGCATTAACCGACTTATTGCCAATAGCCGCAAGTACGGGCGGCCGGTTCACGTTATTTACTGTGATAGTGATTGTATTTGAATCCTGCGCCTTGCCGTCACTCGCGATGAAGGTGACCTGATATGACCCGGCCTGGTTGTAATCAGGCGTCCAGCTAAAGGTTTGGCCGACAAACGTTGCCCCACTTGGCAGGTTTTGATCAGAATATGTGATTGTATCGCCATCGGCATCAGTTGCAGTGACAGTGAAGCTCAAAGGAGAATTCTCATCGACCGTCTTGTCTCCAATTGCTCCCAAAACCGGTGCATGATTAATATACTCGTAGCATCCGGCACTGTGATGACTTGCATCTCTGGCAATGCCCAATATATCTATCGTAGGCTGCTGTGCTGCAATACCATAATTAATAGCTGGAGAAAGAGAATTGAGCTTAAAGTTTGTAGTATAATCTATTCTAAGGGGGCCGCCGTCAGTATAACGTACATAATCAGTCCCTCTTCCAAAATAAGCTTGTCCCCGGTGTGCCTGACTGTGTGCCTGACCGATTCATACCCCAGCTCCAAGACAGCACTTCAATCCAATCCTTGTGGTTCTTATCCGTGGTTTGGCCCGGAATGTTGTTAATATTCAAAAAGTTTTCATACGACGCTAATGCCTGTGGCTGCTGGTTTTGCCCATTGACAAGGTTGTAAATCTCATCAAGGCTGTGCATTGTCGGCGAGGGCGGCGCGTTTGGCTCTAGGCTGCCGCCGCTGGCCCTGAATACAATGACTCCGATGCCAATCGCGGTCAATAACAGAACAACAGTTTTTACATTTCTTTGTGTTTTCATTTTTGTATCCTCCTAAAAAATGTTTATTTTTTACAACAAAGTCACATTACGCTAATCCTATACGACAAAAGGTAATTTAAGGCGGCAGACCTTGGTGAAATGAAAAACTGATAAGACCTTGTATTACTAATTTGAAAATTTGGAAGAATCGGCTCAATCGGCCTGATAGCTCAAAAGTGTGGATGCCATACTGGATACTCGATAGTGTGCTTGAGAACTCTCTACGGTGTGATTCGCAGCCAGTGTAATTACTAAGCAGGCCCCTATAGTACCCCCCATACCACTGCGACCGTCCTTTGGTCTTATCCCACATTGGCCTGCCCTCCTCTGAACAGCGCGGCCACCCGCACCAACTCAACCAGCAGTCAATTTGACCATGTTGTTACGGTTAGTGGAAAAGCTTATGAACCGTCGAAATGAAAGGCGATGAAGGCTTTTTCACCTCTTTACATTAACACATATAATATTGGCAGTTTATTTAAATGTCAATGGGAAAGTTACTCAAAGTTGATAAAGTTGTGATTCCATATTGTTAATCACAAATTTCATCCAGCTTCGTTAATAGCTTCGCCGTGGCACGCTCATGGGAAAATATCTTCCGGGAGAAATAGTGCGTAGCGGCTTAAGCCGTATCAGAATAAGCTTCTTGTAAGATCGGCTTTCCCAAATACTTAGATAATATGAAGGTCATCCTTTCAACGGTTATGATTTATGCTTTGCACAACGAACAAATCTAACCTAATTGAAAGGAATGACCTATGACAACAGTATCAAACAAACAGAAATGGTTCAACACAATCCGCCTCACCAAAGATGACGACTTGTTCGTCGGCATCGACGCCCACAAAAAATCCCTGCACATCGCTCTCTGGCTCAATGATACTCCTGCCATCGACTTCGTTATGCCTCCGGATAACGCCAAACTCATCAACATGCTTAACAAACTTCGCGTTGTTCTGCGTATGGTCGTTTACGAAGCCGGCCCTACGGGCTACTCACTTGCCAGAATGCTTCAGCAGGCCAATATCCCTGTCAGCGTAGTTGCTCCTTCAAAGACGCCGCGTCAATCTGCACCCGATTCCAAAACCGATTCCCTCGATGCCCGCAAGCTCGCTGAATACGCCGCCAAAGGACTCCTCAGGAGTATCGCAATTCCCACCAAATACCAGAAGGCCCAGCGTCAACTCACTCGTCTGCGGGAGCAACTGGTCGCAAAACAAACACGTGTCAAACTCCAGATAAAAGGATTCCTTCTTCAGCATGGAATCGACCAGCCGCAAGGCCTTTCATGCTGGTCGGCAACCGCCGTCGAATACCTTAAAAAAGTCCGTCTTTCGAAACAACTGCGATACTGCCTCGATATACTGCTCGATGAACTTTCTTTCATTATCGAGCAACGCAAACTCACCGAACAAAGAATCAAAGTGGCATTCAGTGAAAAACCAATCTGCACGACAGTCAAACTTCTCACTACTCATCCGGGCGTCGGACCAGTCATTGCCGCTCAGTTCGCCGCCGAGATCTTCAATCCTAAGCGGTTCAGTGATAAAACCCAGCTGGCCAAATACGTCGGGCTTGCTCCTTCCGTCAGACAATCAGGCCAGACATCTCGATATGGCCCAATTCTCAAAACAGGCAGACCTCAACTTCGCTGTTCACTCGTCCAGGGCGCCTGGCTGTGGATAAGAAAAGACCCCAATGCTTACAATACGTTCTGCCGGCTCATTCATAATACCGGTCACAAAAACAAGGCCATCACCGCTATGGCCAGAAAACTCGCGATCCATCTTTGGATGATGGCTCGTGAAAATAAACCATACAGTGCTTGTTCCAATAACTAATAAATTACTTTCGAACGATGACCTTTAATTATTGTTGTCAACAGTATATGGCTTGAATCCGTCCGGGCGACTACGATCCGACGTTTGTGCCTTGAGCACGAAACTTAGATGGTAGCGCCCTGATGGTTAAATATGGATGGTTAACCTGTGCTAAGAGCACGAATAGCAGACTGAGCCGGAACTGTCGCAGACAACGGAGAAAGTGTGCTTATGAATTAAAAAGAAAAAATAAATAATAACCGTTGACGGCTGCCCTCATAGAAACCGGCTGACTCAGGCACGCCAAGGACAACAGATTTCCACACCATTTGCGCCATCGTCTCCATCGCAATGGTAATGGTTATAATCAACCAAACCATACGTGGAAACTTCGCGATGATCTTACCGGCCTGTGGGAGATGTTCCATCAGACATTTCCTATTTGATCCAATATTTCCGATTTAATGCTTTTCGACTTTCAACTCCATTATTCGCGGCAGCTAAATTAGGCCCTGTTCCGCATAACGCCGTTTCGCGTCAGAAAAGTGTTTTGCCATTGCGTGTTCTGCCAGATTACGGATCGGTCCTCCGTATATCACTCCATGTTCCAAATGGTTGCACAAGTACTCAAGGTGAAAATACCGACATACGGCATGTCCGACATCAGTATATGCGTTGGCACATATCTCTCTTACAAATATTCCCCGACAGGACAAGTCATCAATAAGCTGAAAGATACTTTTGAATAATAGCTGGACGCTTCGCAGTTTCCTGAACGAAGGATGCATACATATCTGTGAAAAGTAAATATCATAAAAGCCGGGGGGGCCAAAAAATTGAACTTTGTCAATAGTAATCTGGCTGTCGAGTAATCTGCCGCGTTTGGCAACAGCATAATCTTCAGGAAGCAACGGAGCAAAATGCCAGTAACCAACAATGCTCCGCGGTTTGTTAATTAACAAACGCCAAGTGTCAGGTTGGTTCATGAAAACTGGCGCCCATTGAGCCATATCACCTTCGTGTCTAAGAACCAAACCAGGAATCGTCATGTAGTCGAGTCGGATAAGTTCGTCCACCAGCATTTGGCCATTCCATCCCCACGATAGAACATCCTGAACCCCGGCAACGGCAATACCAAGCGCACCCATAGTTTTATTAATATCTCCCATCAATTCAAGAAGCCATATAATACGAATTTTATAGTTCTTTGTTTATAGTTTTTTGCATAGTTTTTTCATCCACCGTTGTACTTTATACGGCAGAGTTTTCGGGGGGAAGGTCAATTCTGCCTAAAGGAAACAGAGGATAAAATTACAAACCTAATTAAAGGTTACCTTAAAGAAAACAAAAAAAATGAGAATAGAGATACCGATAAGATGACAAATCCTAATCAATTGTAAGTACTTTATACAAAAGAACGTGCGTAGATTGAAATTTTAATAGTATGACAAAAGTGACAGCGGAATTTATTTTAATCGTATGCTATAACGATAAGCATTTATTGTTTGCCGTCAGTGGGAAGTGGGACAAAGCGTAGTAGATTGGCAGGACATTCTGACATCGCGACAACAAGACAATACTACATGTCCGTGTGGCCAGAAGACCTGGCTTCTGCGAGCGAATTATTGAACAGCATTTTAGCCAAAACGGGGAGCAACTGACACTTTTTTGACACTTTTTGCTGTTTTGCGTTATTTTTGACGCTTAGAGACTTGGCAAGACAGGCAGGAAGTTGCTATATTACAAGCACTTAAAGAAATTAGGCGCCCGTAGCTCAGCTGGATAGAGCAACGGATTTCTAATCCGTAGGTCACAGGTTCGAATCCTGTCGGGCGTAGTGCCTCATAAACCTTTGATATATAATAATTTATCCTGTCTTTTCAATTACTTTTTTCCGCCGTCAAAACCGGCTTATACGTTCTCAATACGTCGTACTATATAAAAATTCATCCGATGTTAAGTTCTTAGGAAAGCTAATCTTGCAAGCAGCTTATTTTATTGAAATTGGTCGACCTTAATTTGGTTCTGCGCTATAATTATATGTCTGGAGCATCTTGGTGGGTTTTTGAAATCATACAGAAGGGCAGCCTGATGGTTGAGATGAATATTTTTACAGTACGCGACCTAATCGCAAAACAACTTGCGATACAGTTGTGTACGATGGCATTCCAAAAACTTACTGAGGAGGCGGAATGGACTGTTGCCAGTTCGCGGCAAGCAACGCAAAATCTCTGAAGTCCACCTTTTTATCATTGTTTAAGTCAGGCCAGCCAACGATGGACTGGTCCAGCCAATAATCGACGAAAATCGCCAGGTCATCAATATCAACATTTTTATCGTCGTCGAGGTCGCCGACAATCGTGATTTAATCGGATAAAAGCCAGGTGTCTGCTAATACAGCAATATCCTCAAAGTCCACCATATTATCGCCCAGAGGCAGCGGGGCTATGTCAACCGAGGGCTCGCTCCGGTGCCAGTATTGTGCAATTATGCTGAAATCCATGAAGTTCACTATACCATCACCGTTTATATCTCCTGATACCGTTACAAGATACCACATCGTTTGATATGTCGGCGACAACTCAATAACCGTCTGCCCATTTTCCACGTATGTCGGCACTGTAGTTTTTATTGTCCCATCTGGCAGCAGGGCATAGCATTTTATTCCTTTGAACGGAATTTTTATTTTTGCTGTGACCGGTTCTATCAGGACAGGTGCGTATCCCCAGTTTGCACCCACTGTTGTACGGTCAGCGGAGAATATCATACCCATGTTTTCGCACCGGCCTATAGCCGTGATTAAAAACTTTCTTTTTTGAGGCAGCGGGCTTATTGTGTAGTCCGGCTCAAGTGATGTTATGGTCAGCGTAACATAATTTGGTTCGTTAACTTCGATAGTATTATTGCTTGCGGCAAGGAACTTCTCTTTATGCCCGACATATACCCTCGCCGACCTGCCTGTTACCGTATATATCCCGTTGCCGTCGCCGCCGATTTGCCAGTTTAAGGTTGTCTGGTTCGGATCGGTGGGGGTGGTAATAGTTCCTGTTTCGTACAGAGTGTTGGTTATACGTTTTGTCAGCAAATCCTGTCTGGTTAAACTGGAATTGCGGGTAAGCACTCCGAACATGTCGCTGTTGTATGTTAGATACTGTTCTGCCAAAGCCGGCACAGGCGAAGATGGGCTTGTTAATGCAATATAAGATTGAGTATTTCCTACCGGACCAATCCCACTATATCGGAATATACTAGCGCCAGCCGGGAAAAATCCCCATTTCGCAGGGTTATTAAGTATGTCGAAATATCCTTCGAAGTAATTATCATTCCATTCACTGGGGCCGGAGTCATAACAGAAAAACCATATACCGTCCCAGTCCTGAGCAGCCGCAAAAGAGGCAAGCATCGGCACACAGGAAGCCTGGCTGTCTGACGGGGCGGGATGACTGTATTCGCTGACCGTAAATGGTTTGCCTGTGTAGGTAGTGCTTTTGCCAAGTCGGCAGCCCGCCAGCTCGAAGAGGGTTGCTTCGTTTATATCGTCGGTCATGGGTATTTGCTGGATATACCAGTTAACGGGGTCCCATGCTGTCCCCGGGAATACCGGGTGCTGCCAGTAAGCGTGACTGTCAACGTAGTCCATATCGCTTTGTGCGTAGAGTCCCAGCGGGCCGAAGACAATCGTTCCTGTAACTAACGCCTTGCATCCAAGGTCGTTTTTTATAAAGCTTCGCATATCGTCGAAATACGCCTTTTCGGTTTCCGCGAGAAATCTCAATTCGTCGATTGTCCGTTCTTCTACCTCGGCGTTGACAAATAATCGCACCGTGTCCGTCTCAATAAATTCATCTGCCATAAGGCCGGTTTGTCCGCCGGTGCACAATTGCACGTTGGTTATGTAAACCGGCGTAGTATTTGCTCCGAAGATGAACGTTACCCGGCCATTGTTGTCACTGGCGGTGGCGGTGAAACCGAAAGTGAATGTTTGCCACATTGTGCCCAGTGTAATCTGCTGATACAGGCCAAGGGCACTCCATGGGTCGTGGTCCTGCATTACATTGCACGATATCGAACGCGGCTGTTCGGCGACGGCGTCGAAGGTAAGCGTATAATACTGCCCCGCCGTCAATTGCAGGTTGTTTTGCATGATCTGCAGATGCCAGTCGGTACTGTCAATAACGGTTGGCGCAAGTTTGGCTCCTGTTCTCGATTGATATGTCGCAAGCGTGAAAGTCGCCTGGCAGCCATTGTCCTGTTCGAGATACCATTTGTCGTTGGCTTGGACATTGGTGTCGTTAAAATTTCTTTCGAAGCTTGTAATAACATTTGTTCCCAGCGGCTCAACATTCGCATCCCAGACACTTCGCAGTTCATTTGTGTCACCGTATTTGCTGCCAAGCCAGGTGTTATATTGCTGTTGTAGTATATTTGCGTAATACGCCGGCAAACTTCGCAGCTTTTGGGGGCCATCCCACATGAAAAAGCTGTCTTCGTTTGTGATTTCAATGAAAGCGATTGCCGGGTCGTCGGCAACGCGAATATTGCGGTAAGGATTTACACGGTTAAGCATTTGCGTGGCGTAATCTTTCTCGGCAGCTATAATCGCAGGCGTGAAAATATCGACGATTTTGTCATAATCCGTACAAGGGTCAGGCAGACCCAGATACTGGCTGTACTTTCGACCGACATGCAGATTCAGGTCGATATAAATACCCCTCTTGGCCATTTCGTTGACGTAGTAATCAAAACGGTCAAGCGCTTCAGGATATATCGTTGCTCCGTCTGTAGGGTTCCAAATACCGTTAGGGTAATTCGATGTGTCCATATGATGGCAGCGAACGGAGTTTACGCCTGCTGTTGCCAGACGCTGTGCCGATGTGTTCGCGTCCGAATGACTGGGGAAATTTCCCCCGAACGTTAAATTTACTCCCCATATCTTGATTCGTTCGCCATTTTTCGTGAAATGGTCATCCGTCGCCACTATTCCGTCTTTAATATTGTCGCCGCCAATCGGCTGGTTTTGTATGGCTATCAGCGAGTCAGGATTTTGCTGAGACGGAATCACAAATGGCGTCATTCCCTCCGGACATGTTACCGGCACGCCTGTCAGTCTCATGTTGTCTAAATAAGCGGTGTAAGTTGTCAGGCCATTATTTGAATAACTGCTCTGGAAGAGTGCAATATTCACATATGATGGGGTTGTTGCTGGTTTAATCGAATTGTAATCAACTGTCATCGTGATGGTGCGGTTTGCTTTATTGGTGCCGGCCCACGAGGGCAAAACATCGTCCCACTGTTGCCAGCTTATCTGGTCGCCCCAAATGGCAACACCGAAATTTATTCCAGAATCGCCGGGGAAATCCGCAGCCAATGTAGTGATGTCAATGCTGAATTTTGTGTTGCCCATGAAATTGCCTGGATTGACAGGAAGCGACCCAATGAATCCCCAACTGATAGACCCTAAAACACCGAGGCTGTTCGAGCCATCCGTAACGCCAACGGTTTGGCCGCCGATAAGTGATGGTCCTGATGGCACCCAGCTGGTAATGGGATCCGAAGTCCCGTCTTCGAAACTGCTGATAAGCACATTGCTATCGCACAAATCGCCATAGCAGGCAGAGGCAGTAATAAATGCTAAAACAATAGAAAAGGATATTCTGATCACGCCATTCTCCATTTTCTTCATTTTTATGGGTGCAGAATAACTGCTCAGTACTTAGTGTATTTTAATCGACTCAAGCATAAATGTCAAGATTATCATATGGCAGAAAGCGTCAGGCAAGATATATATGCCTTTGCTTAAATGTTCTTTGCCTGGTGGTTCGTCTGGGTCCGGGTCGAAGATATAATCGAGCAATATCGCTTCGGCAATCTTATCGGGGTCAAAATAAAAAGAATCGGGCCTTTGATTTTCTCTATCCTTTATCGACCGGCCCTCCGCCCCTGATTTTTTCTATATACGTCCCAAATACGTCCTTTTTTCTCTGTTTCGTCTCTGGCTGAAGTCCGGCTGGTGTCCGTTTGCAGGGGGTATCCTGTTTTAATGCTTAAAAAGGCGGTTGAAAAGGGGGCAGGACAAGCAAGGATATTTTGCTTCAGCGGAGAGGAGCGGCTTTTTACCCCAATATTGCTATTTTCAAAAATAGCATAGCGATGAGCTAAAAGTTGGCCTTCCCAAATACGGCTTTGGGATGCCCCAATAGGCCCAAAAACGCTAATAAATTATGCTGAAATCACAAAAAAAACTCAAAATGGTAATAAAACGGTAACTTTGCGCATTATAATAGGTAAAGGACATAATAAGGCAGGGGAGGCCCCGTAAAAATGTTTTTAGCGTGAGAGGTGTGGTTGTGAAGAAACGTAAGAAGTGGATTATTATTACCATAGTCGCGGTTTTGTCGTTGCTGGTGATTGGCGGACTGGCAGTCAAAAGTCAAAAGGGCAAAGCCAAAGAGGAAGTGGTGCGTATTGAGGAGGTCAAGCGCGGGGATTTGACCGAGCGAGTAAGCGCAACGGGCGAGATTGAGCCGAAGGTAGTGGTCCAGATAAGCGCGAGAGTGTCTGCCCGGATAATTGATATGCCTGATGAGGGCAATGTTGTTACCTGCGGCGACCTGAATGCGAACCCGCCGATACCCGCGTCGTTGCTGGTCAAGCTTGATTCCAAGGATTTGGAAAGCCAGTTGAAATTAGCTGAGGCCAGCAGGTTGGCAGAGGAGGCAGGGATAGAGGTTGAGAAATCGAGGATTGAGGCCAGCAAGGCGAATCTTGTGGCTCTTGCCGCTACGCTCGAACAGGCACAAAATGACCTCGAAAGGAAAAAGGGGCTGTTTGAATCGAGGGACATAAGCAAGGCGGATTACGACCTGGTAAAGTACAAGGTGGATGAGCTTAAGGGGCAATACGACTCGGCGAAATACAATCTGGATGCATCCGAAAAGAATTTAATGGTATTGAAGTACAATTTAGAAGCGTCGGAAGCGCGTATAGATGAGGCGAAGGAAACGCTCAGCTACACAACAATAACCTCTCCAATCAACGGTGTTGTAACGCGGGTTAATACCAAGGTCGGCGAAATGGTGACGGGAACGATTAATTACCCCGGGACGGTGATAATGGAGGTATCGGACCGTTCGAAGATGCTGGTGGTGGCACAGGTTGATGAGGCGGATATCGGGGCGCTTGAGGTCGGGCAGAAAGCGGTTGTAAACGTTCAGGCGTTTCCAAATGCTAAGTTTACCGGCGTAGTGGATGAAATTGCCCCAAAGCACCGATTCAACAACAACGGGACAAGGTATTACCGCACAGAAATCCTGCTTGATAACGATTCGAATGTTTCGAAGCTTTATACCGGATTGACGGCGGATGTTGATATCGAGACGAGGAAACATCCTGACGTTATCACAGTGCCGAGCCAGGCGATACTGGCAAGAGAGGTTGACAGTTTGCCCATGGATATTCGCGATAAAAGCGCTGAGCTTGATAAAGGCAAGAAATTTGCGACGGTCGTTTACAGGTTTATTGATGGCAAAGCCGTTGCTACCCCAGTAAAGGCGGGGCAGAGCGATTTGACGCATACGATAGTTCTGGCGGGGCTTAAGGAGGGCGACAAGGTTGTAATCGGGCCTTATAAGATTCTGGACAATCTCAAGCATGATCAGAAATTGAAAGACGAGCGGGAAACAGCAAAGGAAAAATCCAAAAACAAAAACGGCAAGAGCGACAGCAATGGAACAGCAGGCAGGTAATCCAGACGAGAAAGTGGTAATCCGGCTCAGGGAGCTGAAACGATTCTACAGAGTCGGCGTGGAAGAGATACATGCGCTGGATGGCGTGGATTTGGAGGTTCGGGAGAACGAATACATCGCGGTGATGGGCCATTCCGGGTCAGGCAAAAGTACGCTTATGAACGTGCTGGGGTGCTTGGACCGGGCAAGCGAAGGAGTGTATGAGCTTGATGGTGACAACGTTACAGAGCTTGCGGATTCGGAGCTGGCGAAGATACGCAACGAGAGAATTGGTTTTGTGTTTCAGTCATTTGAGCTTTTGCCACAGATGAACGCCTTGAAAAATGTTGAGATGCCGCTGCTGTATGCCCGCGACGGGTGGTTTGGCAGGGCTGCCAGGGCAAAGAAGGCCCTTGAACGGGTCGGACTGGGCGACAGGATTAAGCACAAGCCGAATCAGCTTTCGGGCGGCGAAAAACAGCGGGTTGCGATTGCCAGGGCGCTGGTGTGCAATCCGAGCATTCTGCTTGCCGATGAGCCGACGGGCAACCTTGATACCAAGACAAGCGAAAGCATATTAGCACTTTTCGACGAGCTTCACAGGCAAGGGCAGACGATTGTGATGGTAACGCACGAGTACGATGTCGCACAGCACGCCAAGAGAATAATAAGGATGCAGGACGGTAACATTTGCAGTGACAGGACAACCCAGGAGGACAATATACACGAACATAAACCGGGCGAAAAAACGGAGGATGCAAAATGAAAGGACTGCTTGCCGTGCCGCTTATGTTCATCCGGCTTGTTTACCAGAGCGTTTATCTGGCTCTTGGGCAGATATGGGCCAACAAGACAAGGTCGATACTTACGACAATTGGAATAGTTATTGGCGTTGCGTCTGTGACGGCGGTAATCGCGGCGTTGACGGGCCTCAAGGCGAAAATCCTCAGCCAGGTCGAAACATTCGGCAGCAACACGATTATAGTTCAGCCGCAACTGCCGGATAAGGGGCTTAAACGCACGCTGACGTGGTGGGACATAAGATTTAAAATCAGGGAATTTGAAGGGCTTTTGGAACATTGCCCTTCGCTTGAGCGATACACAAAGATAAGCGAGGCCGGGCAGTACACGATTAAATATGGCGAGAAGTCGGTGCAGAACGCACACGTTTACGGTGTGGAGCCGGCGTGGCATTCGATTGAACATAGACAAATTGTCATAGGCCGTGAATTATCGGATATAGACACGGGGCGGATGGTTTGTCTGATAGAGCCGGAACTTCGCGATAAGCTGGGCATGGATAAGGACTGCATTGGTGAAACGATTCGAATAGGATTCAGGAATTTCCGTGTAATCGGGGTTATTGAAAAACGCGCCGACCTTCAATTCGGCGGGGGGGGACAGGAGCGATACGAAATAACTATTCCTTTCGATGCGGCTTCAAAATTCCAGATGTATTTCTGGATATGGGCGTTTGCCGAGGCCAAATCAACAGAGGTCAATGAAGAAGCGGTGGAGGAGTTGAAATTCTTCTTTCGCCGTGAGAGGCATCTCAGCCCCGATGAGCCGGATACTTTCAGGGTTGAGTCCCTCAAAAGCGTGTTAGAGACATTCAATAATATATCGCTTGTGGTGACGCTGGTTGCCGGCGGTATAGTCGGCATTTCGCTGCTGGTCGGTGGAGTGGGCATTATGAACATAATGCTCGTCTCGATATCCGAGCGGACAAAGGAAATAGGATTGCGAAAAGCCGTCGGCGCAAAGAAGTCCGCCATACTGACGCAATTTCTGATTGAGGCGATAATACTGTGCTTTGTAGGCGGCCTTGTCGGAGTCGGCGTGGGCAAACTTTTGACTTTCGGTATAGCGCATATGAGCCCGTTGCTGGAAAAAACATATATACCTGCCTGGGCGATAGCTTTATCGTTTGGTTTTGCGGGTACAGTTGGAATAGTTTTCGGGATGTTCCCGGCGATAAAAGCTGCCCGGCTCGACCCCATTGAATCGCTTAGACATGAGTAGGAGAGTGATTGTTGTGAGAAGTTTATTTTTGATGCTTTTGCTGGGAATGTCGATTGCTTTGGCCGGCTGCGAGGAGTTTGCCAAAGAGGAAGATTTTCTTGAGATAAAGGTAAAGCCCGAGCAGACCAGAGAGATTAAGACGCTGAAACTGGAAGAAAAGAAAGAGCCGAATGAGGGGGTAGAAGTTAATAAACCGGCGCAGGGTGAAATACAACTCAGCATCGAGCAGTGCCGGGCGATGACTTTAAAGAATAACCTGGATTTGAAGGTTCAATTGATTGAGCCGGCGATAGCGGCCAAACAGGTCAGCGAGGAAGAGGCGAAATTCGAATCGTCATTTTTCACAAATTTATCTTATAACAACATAAACCAGCCGTCGGTTGTAGTCGAACAAGCACCACAATACAAAAGCCAGACAGCCGACCTTGGTGTTCAGGTCCCGTTGCAGACAGGAGGGACGGTAAAATTTGACCTTGCGGATAATCGCACCAATATTACCGTTGGGAAGTATAGCGAGGTAAGTTACACGCCGGTGACCACGTTTTCGATAAGTCAGCCACTGCTGCGTGGGGCGGGCAAACGTGTGAATACATATTCGATACGGGTTCTCGAATACCAGCGGCATATAACCGATGCGATGACAAAGCTGGAAGTGATGCGGGTTTTGGCTAACGCCGACCGCGGGTATTGGCGGTTGTATGCGGCAAGAAAAGAGCTTGAAGTCAGGCAGCAGGAATATGAATTGGCGCAGGCGCAGTTGGAGCAGACGCGGAGAATGGTGGCGCTTGGGGAAAAAGCGGCAGTGGAGGAGACGCGGTCAGAAGCGGGGGTGGCGGAGCGATTGGATGGAATAATCAAGGCCAAAAAAGAATTGGAGGACAGGCAGAGAGAGCTAAAACAGATAATGAACGAGGCGGGTCTGGGTATAGATTCGCCTGCTGTGATAGTGCCAATGACTGAGCCGGATCCCGTGCGATACGAGATAGATAAAGAACGGCTGACGAAATCCGCGGTGGAGAACCGGATGGAGATGCTGGAAGTGGAGTTGCAGCTTGCGCAGGATTCGAGCGCAGTGGATTATTATAAAAATCAGACGTTGCCTTTGGTCGCTATGGACTACACATACAATATGAACGGCATCGGAACAATGAGAAGCGATGCTTATGATATGATGTTTGATAGAACTTCTGAAAGTTACATGGTTGGGATGAACCTGGTTGTGCCCCTTGGTAATGAGGCGGCGAAGAACCGACTTCTTGAGATGCAGTATCGCAAAAGGCAGCGATTATTCACTAAGGAGAATCGGCGGATACAGATTGAGACGGAGGTGCTTGGCGCTATCTCGCAGCTGGAGGCGAACTGGCAAAGCATCCTGGCCGGCAGGCAAAATTCGATTCTGGCCGGTCGATTATATGAAGCGGAGAAAAGGCAGTTTGTGGTTGGGCTTCGCACAGCCACCGATGTGCTTGACGCGCAGGCAAAATTCGCGAACGCCCAGAGCACCGAGATTAGCGCGCTTACGGAATACCAGATAGCACAGGTTGACCTTGCATACGCGACGGGAATGCTTTTAGGTGCGACGAAGGTAAGCTGGGAACCAAGTGTTCCTTAAATAATCCCCTGAACGCAGATATAATTCCCCGATACAATTGCCGCAGTAGAGCTAATTTTTCCCGAGCAGGTTGGGTTTTTGATGATAATATGATATGATTCTGGAGCAGCCGATGTGGTGGAGAATCAAGCGTAGAGTAGCGACATAATTGTCGTCTTCTTCACAGGCGGTAAATTATCTATGGTCGAAGGTGTCGGGGTAATTGATGGAGCGTCTGTTGCGTAAATTGTCGGGTAGTGCTGCCGAGACAACGGCGTTAAGTTTGCTGTTTTTTATTCTTTATTACGCGTATTTGTGGAAGGTGGTTGACCTTCGGCTTATCTATCAGGGCGGTGGGATAATTTCGAGCTTTCCTGTATTCTTCAATGGCTGGTCATTCTTTCAGGGTTACCTGTGTTATGCCGGGGGGCCGGTTGATTACGTGAGCGCATTTCTGTCGCAATTCTTCTGTATAGGATGGGCGGGTGCGCTGGTCGCGACGCTGCAGGCAGGGCTGATCTGGCTTTGCGCGGCGTCGATAATGAGGACGGTAGTTGGGTGGCGGCCCCTGTGGATTTGTGCCTTGGTGCCGGTTTGTCTTTTGGCGCTTTATACTCTATGTTCATTTCCGTTTGTCATCGCGATGACATTGCTGGCGGCGTTTGGGTCTGTGTGTTTATACATCCGAACTGCAATGAAGAACAGGGTTGTAAGCATACTGATTTTCATTGTTTTGGTGGTAATCGTTTATGTTGCGGCAGGCAAGGCATGTTTGTTATTTGCTGTGTTGTGCGCAATGTACGAATTTATTGTCAGGCGGCGATGGCTGAATGGGGCGATGTGTTTGGCGGCGGCCCCGGCTATTTCATACATTGACAACATACTGATTTTTGACATTAGCATTGTAGAATCCTTCAGCAGGTTCCGACCTTTCCCTGTCGAAATCGGCCATGGTATGCTGATAATGATTTACATATTTTATCTGTTTCTTCCCGTCTCGATAACAATATTGTGGCTTCTTGGGCTGGTTGGTATAAGCCCGTCAGGCAGGTTTTCTTTTATGGCGGCAGGAACTGTCCCGAGGATTATCGGGTTATTGTTGCCTTTTGTGATTGGTATCGCGGTTGCCGGTATGTTGTATGACAGCCGGTTTAAAGCGATGCTCGAAATTGATTATTACGGGGGTCAAAAGATGTGGCCCGAAGTTCTTCGGGCTGCAAATCGCAATCCTGGGCAGAAACTCGCAAGTAAGACAGTCAACCGTGCCCTGTATCATACGGGCCGGCTTACTGAGGATATGTTCTGTTATTCCCAGAATGTCGAGGCGTTGTTTATGAGCCAGAGGACCGACGCAGCCGCATTCTGGGGGCTTTACGACACATTAATTGACCTTGGGCAGATAAACATGGCGGAATACGCGCTTCTGACGTGCGTGGAAACATATGGAGAAAGGCCAATACTTCTAAGGCGGCTGGCGCTGGTGAATATGGTGAAGGGCAATATTGATGCCGCGAAGGTTTTTCTCGGGGCGCTCGGCAAAACAATGTTTGACGCTGGCTGGGCCGGTGATTGTTTGAAGAAAATAGAACGTGACCCGAACCTGTCAACTGATAAAGAGGTTCAATACCTTCGAAGCGTGATGGTTGAAAGGGACAAAATACTGACGATAGAGCCGAATATGCTGCAGGACCTTCTCGACAAGAACAGACATAACCGGATGGCGTATGAATACCTGATGGGTTATTACCTCTTGAGGGGGCAATTTGACGACTTCGTGAGAAACCTGGGCCGGCTGGATGATTTCGGGTACACTCACATACCGAGGGTCTTCGAGGAAGCAATACTGTTTTACAATAACACAAAGCAGACGCAGATTGACCTGCACGGCCGGGAAATCAGCATAGAGTCGCGCGAGCGATTCAACGGTTTTCTGGAGGTGCTGTTCGGAAAGCACAGGGGCAACAAGAATGAGGCCTGCGATGAGCTGGCGAATAATTACGGCGACAGTTACTTTTTCTATTGCGTGTATGGTCAGTCGGGAATTAAAAAATGAGTAAGCGAACAGTAATTTTGGGGTTCATTTTGCCCGCGGTATTGACGGCCGGGTTGCTGATGTATTATATCAGTGGACGGGCCGTTCATATTGATAAGTATAGCGACACAAACCGCCAGGCGAGGATTTATCCCGATTACAGTTCGACGGTTATTCCGCCCGATATCGCGCCGCTTAATTTTATGGTGCAGGAAGATGGTTCGTATTATCTTGTCAGGATATACTGCGATAAAGGCGATGCGATAGAAGTTTCGGGCAGGTCGCCGAAGATTATAATTCCCGCCGGTTGCTGGCACGAGCTTCTTGATAAAAACAGGGGAGGGCAGCTTAATTTTGATATTTTCGTGAGAGTGGATAATAATCTCTGGGTTAAATATCGAACAATCACAAACAGTATTGCCAGCGAGAACATAGACAGTTATCTCGTTTACAGGAGAATGCATCCCCCGTTCAATTATCCCAAAAGAGGCCCTATAGGCGTTTTTGAGCGTAATCTGAAAAGCTTCGATGAGAAACTGCTCCTCGATAATCACCGTCAGCCGATTGGCTGTATCAATTGTCATACTTTTTTGGATAAACGGCCCGACAAGGTGCTTCTTGGCGTTCGGAATTCGAAATATGGTGCAATGACGCTGTTGATGGAGGGCAAAACAATCAGAAGGATAGACCAGAAGCTCGGCTATACGACGTGGCATCCGAGCGGCCGGCTGGCAGTTTTTTCAAATGATAAGCTGCCTGTTATGTTTCATACGGCCAGGGACGTGATTTATGAGACGGTGGATATGAATTCTTCGCTGGCATATTTGGTTACGGATTCGAATGTGGTGAAGACGTCGCCTGAACTTTCGAGAAGCGACCGCCTTGAGACCTGGCCTGTGTGGTCGGCGGACGGCCGCTACCTGTATTATTGCAGCGCACCGAAGTTATGGACCGACGAGGCAAAGATGCCGCCGGACGGGTATAACAAGGTAAAATATGACCTTGTTCGGATAAGTTACGACGTCGAAACCGATAAATGGGGCGAGGCGGAGACGGCAATTTCGTCAAAAGATACCGGGCTGAGTATCGCGATGCCCCGAACAAGTCCTGACGGCCGGTGGTTAACATTTTGTATGCAGGACTATGGATTTTTCCCGCCGTGGCATCAGAGCAGCGATTTATATATAGTGGATTTGAAGGCGGCGCAGGAGACGGGCCGGTTCGAATACCGTCGGCTGAATATAAACAGCGACAAGAGCGAGAGCTGGCAAAGCTGGTCGCGCAACAGCAGGTGGATAGTTTTCAGCAGCAAAAGAGCGGACGGCGGCTTTACGAGGAGCTACCTGAGTTATATTGATGAGAAGGGCGAGGCGCACAAGCCGCTGATAGTGCCGCAGAAAGACCCTGCGTATTATGGCTACAGCATGGAGGCGTTCAATACTCCTGAATTGACAGCAGGACCGATTTTGGCTGGCGCAAAGCAGTTGGAAAGGGCGGTTCTGCGCGGTCCCACGGAGATTATCGTTAAAATGCCGACAAAGCTGGCTGCCCCTGAAGCCAATGCTGTGCCCGGACAGCTTGTTGAGTAGCGTTTCACGTCCGTTGGGGGCACAAAGCGTTGTTTTCTATTGTACGATATGATAAAGTAAACCTTTCATCAAAGTGCGTTGCCGAGACGGTAACGTGACTGGATTTTGGGGTGGCAGAGCTGCGATGGCTGTTAATATAGAAACTCGTAATGTCCGTGGATCGTTGGCGACCGAGATATATATCTCGGCGGCTCTTGAGAATTGTGCACCGGCCAAAGACAAGCTTTTGGAGATGTTTGCGGGCATTCGTAAGATACTGACCGAGGAGCGGGCAAGCATCCTTCAGGAGCGGATATTTACCGTTGATGGGACATTGCCTGTTGTTTCAGCGGCGCGTGCCGAGGCGTATGGCGAAATAGACGATGGTGTTGCGCCGAGCGTATTGACGGGCAGAGAAAGCAGGCGAGGGCACACAGTTGGAGTGCAGGTTCACGCGGTGGCGCGAGTGGACAAGCCCGAGATTGTCAGGATTGACGGCAGGGCGTTCGGGCGAGTGATTAGGATGCCAGGCGGGGCATATTTAACGCTTTCGGGGATACCGGGAGGCAAATTGGGCGAATGTCTTGGGCAAACGATAGCGATGTTCGAGAAGGCGGAATCTGCGTTGAAGCAATACGGAAGTGATTTCAGGGCGGTATCGCGGACGTGGATGTGGCTTGGTGATATATTGTCCTGGTATGGCGAATTCAACAAGGCGAGGAGTCAATTCTTTGAGAAGCGAGGCCTGATTGGTAAAGGTATCCGGCAGTCGATGCCCGCGAGCACGGGTATAGGACTGGGGCTTGGCGGGGACGGGCAATTCGGGATGGATATGACGGCTGTTCTTGAGCCGGCGGGTTCGATTGAGCTGATGGCGGCGATTGGCCGGCAGCAGTGCGCGTTTGATTATGGTTCGGCGTTTTCACGTGCGTCGCGGGCGAGCAGCCCAGCAGGCAAAACGGTATTCATTTCGGGAACCGCATCAATAGATGTGAAAGGAAAGACGACGCATATCGGGGACGCTAAAGGACAAATCGCGACAACAATTGAAAACGTCAGGGCCGTGCTGCGTGATATGAATTGCCGGGATGGAGACGTCGTTCAGGTTGTCGCGTATTGCAAGACGGCTGAGGTGGAGGGCGTTTTCGATGAGTTCAGGAGTCAGCTCAACTGGCCGTGGATAACGACAATCGGCGACATCTGCCGGGACGACCTTTTATTTGAAATTGAGGCCGCGGCGATGCCGCAGGCAGGGCGATAACGAGAGAAATATCCATCTGGCATGTACTTGATTTTGCGGCGGATTAGGATTATTGTGCGGCAAATTCGAGGTTTAACCGGCAATCGGCGATAAATCCGGCATTTAACTTTTGGAGACAGGATATGGACAGCAAAATAATCAAAGAATTCAAAAGCAGAGTCCAAAAGGAGCTTGATGAAGATATTGTTCCGTTCTGGTCGCAGCGTGCCATCGACCCCAAAGGGGGGTTCATCGGCAGAATGAATAACGATGGCGTCATCGAGGAGAAGGCGCCAAAAGGACTGATACTAAATACCCGAATACTCTGGACGTTTTCCACGCTTTATGTTTTCGAGAAAAAACAGGAACTCCTTGCGCTGGCAAAGCGGGCATACGGCTATGTTATGGAATACTTCTGGGATAAGCAAAATGGGGGTATGTACTGGCTGCTGGATTGGACTGGTAAACCCATCGATAGTCAGAAAGTGGTCTATGGGCAGGGGTTCGGGATATACTCGCTTTCGGAGTATTACAGGGCAACGGGCGATAAGGATGCGCTTGCCAAAGCGATGGAGCTTTTCGGCCTGCTGGAAAAATACGTCTGGGACAGGCAATACAAAGGGTATTTCGAGAAATACGAAAGCGACTGGACGAAATCAAAAACCCAGCAGCTTACTTCCGGTGATATGGCTGCCCCGAAATCGATGAATACGTCGCTTCATATGCTTGAGGGAATTGCTAATTTATACGACGTGAATAAGGATGAGCTGGTCGGGCAGCGGGTTGGCGAGATGCTCGATATATTCGCGGATTATATACTGCACCCGTATGGGACGTATTGCCAGTTGTTCTTCGATGAGAAGTGGTATCCCAAGAGCGAGAAGGTTTCATTCGGCCATGATATCGAGACGGCATGGCTGGCGCAAAGGGACGCGGAGATTTTCGGCAAGCCGAAGACGATAGAGAAGCTTAAGCGGATGGCGATGAAACTGGCCGAATCGACATATAAAAGAGGCCTGGATAATAATAAGAGTATGTTCTACGAGGCGGACCTGAAAGGCATCAGCAATTCAGGCAAGGACTGGTGGGTGCAGGCGGAAGCGGTGGTGGGATATTTGAACGCCTATCAGTTGTCCGGCGACCAGAAGTATTTCGACGTCGCGCAGAATATCTGGCAGTTTATCGAGGATTACGTCGTCGATAAGAAGGGCGGCGAATGGTTCTGGACGATTGACACGAAAGGCAACGTCGATAAGTCTAAACCTAAGGTCTCGGAGTGGAAGTGCCCATATCACAACAGCAGGGCGTGCATCGAGATAATAAAACGATTAGACCAGATTGCCAAAAAGGCCTGAAGATAGTTCTGTGAAATCTGTGGTTAAAAAAGGAGAGGCCGGTCAAATAATTGACCGGCCTCGTAATTCCTGGCGATACCTACTCTCACCCGAAAGGACTACCATCGGCCTGACGAGCTTAGCTTCTGAGTTCGGAAAGGGATCAGGCGTTTCCCCGTCAGTAAATTCACCAGGAAACTTTTTATCCCCCCAAGAAGGGGGTACATATTCACTTTACAAAACTCGAAATCCTAATATCGAATTACGAAACAACTGCTAAATCTTGTCTCGAATTTCGTTTTTCGAATTTCGAATTTGACAATAATATGCGGGTGATACTGTTAAAACTATTGAAAGTGGGGCACAACCATCTGAACATTCATCGTCAGATTACTTATGTTGAACAACCAATGAATGATATGGTCAAGTGATTGAGCGTTAGTACCGGTTAGCTGAAGCGATTACTCGCCTTACACACCCGGCCTATCAAACTGGTGGTCTACCAGTGCTCTTTGTGACCGAAGTCACCGGAATCCTAATCTTGGAGGGGGCTTCCCGCTTAGATGCTTTCAGCGGTTATCCTTTCCCGACATAGCTACCCGGCGGTGCCCTTAGCAGGACAGCCGGTACACCAGCGGTCAGTACTTTCTAATCCTCTCGTACTAAGAAAATATTTCCATCAAGATTCCTACGCCCACGGCAGATAGGGACCGACCTGGCTCACGCCGGTCTGAACCCAGCTCGCGTACCACTTTAATCGGCGAACAGCCGAACCCTTGGGACCGCCTTCAGCCCCAGGATGTGATGGGCCGACATCGAGGTGCCAAACCTCCCCGCCGCTATGAACGCTCGGGGGAGATCAGCCTGTTATCCCTAGAGTACCTTTTATCTGTTGAGCGACGACCCTTCCACACAGGATCGCCGGATCACTAGGTCCTGCTTTCGCATCTGCTCGATCTATAGATCTTGCAGTCAAGCATACTTATGCCTTTGCGCTCTAAGCGCGATTGCCAACCGCGCTGAGTATGCCTTTGAACTCCTCCGTTACCTTTTAGGAGGAGACCGCCCCAGTCAAACTGCCCACCTGACACTGTTCTTCGCCCAGTTTCATGGGTCGAAGTTAGGTGACTAACAGAACAAGGGTGGTATTTCAACGGTGGCTCCGCCCCGACCGAAATCGGGACATCATCGCCTCCCACCTATCCTACGCAAGTTATGTCAGGCATCAATATCAGGCTACAGTAAAGGTTCATAGGGTCTTTCCGTCTTGCCGCGGGAATGCGGTATCTTCACCGCATCTACAATTTCACCGAGTCCGTCCTTGAGACACTACTCCAGTCGTTACGCTATTCATGCACGTCGGAACTTACCCGACAAGGAACTTCGCTACCTTAGGACCGTCATAGTTACGGCCGCCGTTTACTGGGGCTTGAGTTGCCAGCTTCTCTCGTATTGCTACAAAATGACCGGCTCCCTTGACCTTCCAGCACCGAGCAAGCGTCATTCTCTATACATCCACTTTTGGTGTTAGCAGAGAACTGTGTTTTTGATAAACAGTCGCCAGAGCCACTTCACTGCGCCCTCCCCGCACCATTTTTCCCAGCTCGTGCATTATCGACGACATTCAAAGCTTCTAAAAATCCAAGAAGCGATAATGCTGAATTTCTGAGAAAAATGGTGCGGGGTAGGGACCCCTTTTCGCAAACTTACGGGGTCAAATTGCCTAGTTCCTTAAGAACGGTTCTCTCGAGCGCCTTAGGATATTCTCCTTGCCTACCTGTGTCAGTTTTAGTACGGTTATGCATCGTTGTCCTGTTTGGGGTTTTTCTTGGCGGAATTTCGGGCTGCTAGGGTATCTTAAATCGACCCTCGCGGTCCCGCAGCGTTTTGTGCCGGTATTTTGCCCCCGGCAACACTACGGGCACGATAGCCACTACTAGTCGGCTTCCAGCCGCAGCTTCCGCGTCACCCCCACAGTTAAAACCTTCGATACATAGTGCAGGAATATTAACCTGCTGTCCATCGTTTACGCCTTTCGGCCTCGACTAAGGGACCGACTAACCCTGGGCGGATCTACCTTCCCCAGGAAACCTTAGGCTTTCGGCGAACAGGATTCTCACCTGTTTTATCGTTACTCATACCGGCATAATCACTTGTTGCCGCTCCACCGCTCGTTACCGTACGGCTTCTATGCTGACAACAACGCTCTCCTACCACTTATCTGAGGGCGAACCCTCAGATAAATCCGCAGCTTCGGTATCCTGCTTATTCCCGATCATTATCGGCGCCGGACTGCTCGGCCAGTAAGCTGTTACGCACTTTTTAAATGGTGGCTGCTTCTAAGCCAACATCCTGGCTGTCGCCGCAATCCAACTTCCTTAATAACTTAGCAGGATTCTGGGACCTTAGCTGGCGGGCTGGGTTGTTTCCCTTTCGACCACGGAACTTATCTCCCGTAGACTGACTCCCGAGGTGAACTTTACGGTATTCGGAGTTTGGTTGGGGCAGGTGACCGGGTAGGTCCCTAACCCCATTCAGTAGCTCTACCCCCGTAAAGCATCCCTCAAGGCTAGCCCAAAAGCTATTTCGGAGAGTACGAGATATCTCCACGTTTGATTAGACTTTTACTCCTCCTCACAGCTCATCCCATAACTTTTCAACGTTAATGAGTTCGGACCTCCTCAGCCTTTTACGGCTGATTCATCCTGGCCATGAGTAGATCACGTGGTTTCGCGTCGTACCGCCTGCGACTATATCGCCCTATTCAGACTCGCTTTCGCTACGGCTACTCCCCTTAGGGGATTAACCTTGCCACAAACGGCAACTCGCCGGTTCATTAAGCAAAAGGCACGCGGTCATCCATTACCCGCCCGAAGACGGGTCATAGGACTTCCACAGCTTGTAAGTGTATGGTTTCAGGTTCTTTTAACTACCCTAATAGGGGTACTTTTCATCGTTCAATCGCCCTACTGATTCACTATCGGTTGCCGAGTAGTACTTAGCCTTGGAGGGTGGGCCCCCCTGATTCGCACGGAGTTCCACGAGCTCCGTGCTACTCTGGAACGATGATGTAACGGAGGGTGCACGCAGTCGCATACAGGGCTATCACCTGCTATGGCTCAACTTTCCAGAAGATTTTGCTTGCGTTACCTTTGTAACTCCAAATCAGCGCCCGCAACCCCAAGAAGCAAGCTTCCTGGTTTGGGCTATATCCGTTTTCGCTCGCCGCTACTTACGGAGTCTCGGTTGATTTCCTTTCCTGCAGGTACTTAGATGTTTCAGTTCCCTGCGTTAGCTTCGGCCGGCCTATGCATTCAGCCGGCGATGACAAGAACTGGTTGCCCAGTCATGTCGGGTTTCCCCATTGGGAGATTCCGGGATTAACGGTTGCTCGACACCTGCCCCGGACTTATCGCAGTCAGCCACGTCCTTCATCGCCTCTCGGCACCAAGACATTCCCCATACACTCTTAGTAACTTGACCATATCATTCGATGATTGGTCAACCATGAGTAATCGCCAAAAATAAATATCCAGACATTGCGCTCCACTTTATAAATGGACTCGCCACGTTTAGAAAGACAATAAAAAAATTTACTACACCCGCATATTAACTTGTCAAACAACTTTACCTGGCAACCCAAAGGTTTAACCTTTGGGCCAGCCAAAAATCCGCTTTTGGCGAATTTAATGGAGACGACCGGGATCGAACCGGCAACCTCTGGCTTGCAAAGCCAACGCTCTCCCAGTTGAGCTACGTCCCCGGAGCCGCGATTCAGGGATCTTAAATTTGAAATATCAAATCTCAGATTCCGAGTGGGCCCGGGAAGAGTCGAACTTCCGACCTCACGCTTATCAGGCGTGCGCTCTAACCAACTGAGCTACGAGCCCGAACAGCAGTAATTTTGAGTTTTTGGTTTTGAGTTTTGAGTTAAGAAAAACAGCTCAAAACTCAACGCTCATAACTCAAAACTAATCAGTCGAGGCCGGATAGTTTACATATACACATAAAAAAGAGCAACAAAAAAACCGCTGCCTAACTGCCAGCGGTTTATAACGATTCATCCGCTATTTCAGCTAAGGCAAAACTTTCAACGCTTTGAAAATTCTGTTCAAATTCACCTACGCTTTCCACCCACATCCGACTATCGCTAATGCTACGCCGGACAACTCCGTATTGGCATATAAAAGGTCCAATGCCAGCATTAGCATATCAAGCATATTGGATTATCGACAGTGCGTCAAGAATATTTTATGAAATTTTTTATTTTTTTTTACAGTCCCTAAACCCGCTTCTAATGGGGTTATACGGCGATTTTCAATGTGTGTTCAAAGCAAAAGTTGATTGCTGATTGTTTTTCGATGGTGGGCGGGCAGGCACAGAATGGAAATTAGAAGCGTTTGGTACGAAAGTGGCAATAGGGGGTGCCGCCGGTTATACCGTAATAATCCTGGTGGTAATCCTCTGCGGGCCAGAATTCTTTTGCGGGTTCAACCGATGTAACAACTTTAAGGCCTTTTTTCTTTAACTGCTCAATCAAACGTTCAGCGATTTGCTTTTGCTGCGGGTCAGCATAGAAAATCGCGGAACGATATTGATAGCCAATATCAGGGCCTTGCCGGTTACGCTGAGTGGGGTCGTGGATTTCAAAGAAGAGCTTGGCAAGGTCTTCATAATTAGTTTTATTCGGGTCAAAGACGACTTCGACGGTTTCAGCGTGGCCGGTTGTGCCCGTGCAGACCTGTTTATATGTGGGATTTTTGGTAGTTCCGCCCATATAGCCGGCTGTTACGGAGATGACGCCCGGGGCGGACTTGAGCCAGTAATCGACGCCCCAGAAACAGCCGCCTGCGAAATAGGCCTTTGTGGAAGATTTGCTGTTTGGGTCATTCGGGTCGTTGGCGTCTGCTTTTGCGGCGGGGATAAATACGAGTGAAATTGAATTGACGCAATGCCTGATGTTTTTCTCAGTTAAACCCTCGCCTGTGAAGACGTGGCCGAGGTGTGCGCCGCAATTTGCGCAGATGATTTCAGTGCGATGGCCGTCGGGGTCCGGGACGCGTTTTACTGCGCCGGGGATTTCGTCGTCGAAAGAGGGCCAGCCGCAGTGCCCGTCGAATTTGTCTGAACTGCGATATAACGGCGCTCCGCAACGCTTGCAGACGTATATGCCCGCTTCTTTATTATTAAGGTATTTACCTGTGAAAGGGGCTTCGGTACCTTTTTGAACGATTACATATTCTTCTTCGGGAGTCAGTTTATTGTAAGTCATTTGCTTATCTCCCTTCTGCACAGCCAATGCAGCCAACGCAATGCCTAAAACCGCTATTCCTGCGTATTTGAGCTTCATTTTCATATCCTCATATAGCTTCTACTCTTTAATACGCAAGTATGCAATCAGGCGTTCGGGGGATTTAAGGTTGATAAAGAGGTAACGATTGTCGTTTTACTTTTCGCGTTTGAATACGAGTGAGCCGATTGGCTCTTCAGAGCGTTTGCCGTCAACAACACTATATGTAACCGATTTCATCGTGTCGGCATCGACTTTTGAAAGATATCTCAAGAAACTTGTGACTGAGCCATCAAGTTTGGTTTGTTCAAGATTTATTACGAGCTCATTGCCCTTTATTTCCCACGGACCCGCGAAGACCCTGCCTGCGTTATCGACGCCTGAATAAAGAATTGTTTTTTTTGTCGGTGAGTAATAGGCAAGGCCGACATGCTCATTGCTTTCTGTGTTGGCCACGATTGAAATGGCGTAACCATTGACTTCCAGCTCAAACTCGGCCTCGATTTTCTGGTTGGCGTCGGTTATCGCTGCCCATTTGCCGAAGAGCCAGTCGAAACCGTTTCCCTTAAGTATGTCACCAATATTATTGGGCTCAGCTGCGAAGGTCATCATCGTCAGTGACAGGACAATCGCTAAAGTCAAAAGCAGGCAAGATTTCCCTTTTGTCATGATAAATATTCTTTCCTTTTTAGAACAACTACTTGTTTTTTTTGAATTCCGCGATTGCCGCTTGCATAACCTCTTTGACGCTGGTGTTATGCTCCTGTGCAGCCTTGGCGCAATCCGCAAATTCCGGCTTGGCATTTACGACCCTGTCGGCCCATCTCCCGACCTTGATTTTTATATTCCCGAACCGCGTTGTCACTGTCACAAACTCCCTCGCCAGTTTGCTTCGCTCGACGATTTGCCTGCGGACACCGAAGGTAATCCCGCTTTGGAAGATTATTTCTTCCATTTTGGCGATGTCGGCGGTCTGGCATATGACGGTAAGTTTTACGGCAGGGCGGGTCTGCTTCATAATAATCGGTGTTGTGAAAACATCCAGCGCTCCTGCCGAGAGCAGCTTGTCCATCGCGTTCGAGATTATCTCGCCGGTCGAGTCGTCGATATTTGTCTCAATCAGGCAAACCCTGTCTGTCGTTGCCGAAGATTCCTCCGCCGACCTGCCTAAAATCAGGCGGATGACATTTGGAACGTGCTCGCTGTCCAAAGTTCCCGCTCCATAACCAGTCGCCTCAATCGTCATAGGCGGTATGGGGCCAAAACTTTCGGCGACCGTCGTCAATATCGCTGCGCCGGTTGGTGTGAGCAGTTCCTTGTCAATTGGTCCGCCAACAGTGGGAATTCCTTTTAATAATTCCGCTGTCGCAGGCGCAGGCACCGGCATTATCCCGTGGGCAGCCCTGACCTGCCCGCCGCCGACTGCCAGCGCAGAGCAGTAAACCTTTTCTATCCCCAGGGCATCAAATCCAATTGCTGCCGATACGATATCAACAATCGAATCCATCGCCCCGACCTCGTGAAAGTGAATATCGTCAGGGTTTTTGCCGTGGACCACTGCCTCGGCCTGTGCCAGCCGGCCAAATATGGCGATAGCTGTCTGCTTCGGCTTTTCGCCTATTTTACTGTCATTGATGATTTTCTTTATATCGCCAAGGTGCCTGTGATGATGCTCTTCTTTAATAAGCGGCACGAAATGCTTCGCTCGCAGTCCGGCGCGTCTGGTTTCGCTGACCGTAATATCAAGGTTTTTCAGGCCGAGGGTCGCTATTTGTGATTTTAGTAATTCAAAATCCAGACCGGCGTCGAGCATTGCTCCGGCTATCATATCGCCCGCTGCTCCGGAGAAACAATCAAAATACGCAATTTTCATAATTGATGCACCTTCCAAAGACCGCTTTTTCACCTATTATCCGGCCCAATTGTTTTTTTGCAAGCTGATTCACTCTATGCTATGGCGATGTTAGGCAGGGGGGTTAAGCCGAGGATATAAACGTAAGGGGTATTACGATGTCAGGTAACGATGGGGTAAAATTGAGGTTACGTGTTTGCGACGGCCGTCTGGCGAACAGCAAGCTCATAACCTTCCATTAACTCGTCGATAAGCTCCTTTACGGAGACGATATTGTTGACTCTATAGACATTCGCGCCCGCAAAGGCAAAGCCATGCTCCAAGTTACCTTTCTTGGCGTTGGTCAGCGCCAAGGCGATGCAATACGGCACATTTTTGAAATCGCAGGTCCGCAGGCACTTCCATGGGCATTGGAACTTTTCCTTGGCTCCAGACGCGACCCGGTCAAGGAAATCACAACGAACGGCTCTTCCAGGCAGTCCCACGGGGCTGTCAATAATAATGATGTCGTCTTTTTCACATTTAATGAAGGCCTGTTTAAATTCGTCGGAAGCATCGCATTCGTATGTGGCGACGAATCTTGTCGCCATCTGCACGCCGCTTGCGCCCATCTGCATAAATTTGTAGATGTCTTCGCCGGTGTATATCCCGCCGCCGGCGATTACAGGTATGTGCTTGCTGAACTGCTGCTCATATGGTTTTATCGCACTTATGACGTCGGGCAGTATCTTTTCCAGCGCATAATCAGGGGCGTTAATTTGTTCTTTTTTGAAACCCAGGTGTCCGCCTGCCATTGGGCCTTCGACCACAACGCCGTCCGGCACATGAGAAAAATGTTTCGCCCATGTCTTGAAAATTAAGTCCGCGGCCCTGCCTGATGAAACGATAGGGACAAATTTCGTATGCAGACTGCCAAGTGCGTCCAGCGGCAATGTATGTGGAAGCTTTATAGGAAGACCCGCTCCCATAAAGAGTATATCGACGTGCTCATCCACTGCGCACTGAACCATCTCGTCAAAATCTGAAAGGGCCACCATTATATTAACGCCTATGATTCCATCGGTGTTTGCCCTTGCTTTTCTTATTTCCTTGGAGAGCGCCCTTTTATTTGCTTCTTTGTAATTGGTGTTCACGTCACTCTCGAATTGTCCGATTCCGGCTGTCGCGATTACACCGATTGCGCCTGCTGTTGCGACCGCGGAAGCCAGCCCGGATAAAGAAATGCCTACCCCCATTCCTCCCTGGATAATCGGAACTCTGGCCTTAATGCTGCCTATCGACAGCATTGGTATTTTTTTAAAAATCGTAATATATCACTCTTCATTTCTAGGGTTTTTTCAACAGGTGATGACCAAGGGGTAGTTTGCATATTATACTCTATCGGCAGTTAACTTGTTACAAGAAAAATATATTTTTTTTTAATACCGGCACAAAAACAAAAATTTGCCGCAAAAACACGCAAAACCCGCATAAATTATTTGCGTTTAACATCGGCTGTTGCCGTAGGTAGGGCCTGACAGCAGGTGGACGTTTATCCGATATCCTCGTATCGGAAAAAGCTAAATTTGGCGGATAAAAGATTTCAACCTGCCCGCTAAATGTTATAATGCTAACCTTTGTCAGCCGAAGGCGTGGGTTATCGTCGCAGGCGGGTCTATCATTGATTGTCTAAATAAACATATAGAGATATTATGGCAACCGATTTCACGAAACTCAGCGATGGTGAATTATTGGACCGCTCCGCGGCAGGCGAAGAAGGTGCATTTCGTGAAATCGTCGAGCGTTACAAAAACGGCCTATACGCCTTTTTACACAACTTTCTGAACCGTTCCGACGCTATCGAGGACGTTTTCCAGGAGACCTTCCTGCAATTGTTCACCAGCAGGGAAAGTTTTGACCGGAACAGACCTCTTCGCCCCTGGTTATACACTATAGCCGCGAACAAGGCCAAAGATGCCCTTAGAAAAATGCAAAGAAACGCCACTGTTTCTATCGGCACTATGAGCGATTCTGACGAAATGTCGTTTGATGATATGCTCAATGTCTTAAGTGCTGAGGAAGAAAGACCTTACGACGACCTCGAAAAAGGTGAAACCGCGACCAATGTAAGACGGGTTATATCGAATATACCGGATAATCTGCGAGAAATTTTGGTTATGGCGTATTTTAACCACTTTTCTTACAAACAAATGAGCGATGCCCTGCGTATCCCTATTGGCACGGTTAAAAGCCGCTTGCATACGGCAGTAGGCCGGTTTGCCAAGGACTGGAAGGCAGCCGTTAGGAGCAAAAAGACGCAATGATATTACTAAATAATCAGCAAAAAGAGCTTCTTTTCGATTATTGCTTAGGGATTACATCAGAGGCAGAATCAGCACAGGCACAGGAATTGGTATTCTCAAACGAACAGGCTGCGAAATTAGTCAATTCAATCAAAGCATCATTATCACCCCTTGAAAGCATAGCCCCAGAAGATTGTCCCGCAGAGTTGGCGGAGGGAACTATTTGGCGTATCAAACAAACGCTGCGAACAAGCCAGGTGGGGCTTAGTGAGCTTCTTAAGGCGGAACAGAAGCGGAAAACTGGTTTTTGGTATGATATTTTTGGCCGGCTGGCTACGGCGGCGATGTTTGTTATTGTGGGTTCTACCCTTATCACGGGTGGCAAGATGGCCACAAACTACGCCCGCCAGATGTCTTGGCAGACCAAGTGCGGCTCCCAGATGGCCGGCTTATTTAATGGCCTGAGCAATTATAAAAATGATAACAACGGCCAGATGCCTACCTTGGCGTCAGCATCGGGCGACCCGTGGTGGAAAGTTACCTATCAGGGGCCTGAAAACTTGTCAAATACGCGCAAAATGTGGGTATTGGTAAGGAATGGTTACGTTAACCCGGATGCTTTTATGTGCCCCGCTACCAAACCTTCCTCTAACTTCAATTGCAACGCCAAAGAATACAACGATTTTCCCAAAAGATATTTAGTTACATATAGTTTCCGCATCAGTTGCCCCAATGCGGCGGGACTGGAAAAAATGGGCAGGCAGGTAATAATCGGTGATATGAGCCCCATATTCATGAATATATCAGCGGCTGAAAAAGAATTGAATGTCAATCTCAGCGACGCCCTGATGAAGAAAAACAGCCCGAACCACGGGGGCAGAGGTCAGAACGTCCTGTTCTGCGACGGCTCGGTTGTGTTCGTAAAGGGCCGCACAGTTGACGCATCACTGGACGATATCTACACAATTCAAGGCAGGCAAACCTATCAGGGCGTAGAAGTACCCACATCAGAAGCAGACATATTCTTGGCCCCGTAAATTTTAACCACAGATTCACACTGATTTACGTTTTGACGCTGATTGCCTACTCTCCTGATTCCCTGATATCCTGACTACGTGTCGAGCATATCCCATTCGAAGCCGACGAGCCAGCGAAGGGCGGATAGTTTGCCGTTGAGCATTCCCCATTCGAAGTCATCGTAAGGGCCGAGGTTCTCGATGCCGTATTTTGCCTCGATTTTGCGGGCGTTTATCTCGGCGTCCTTCCAGATTTGCGGGTCACACTCCTCTTCGCCGTCTTCGATTGCCTGTTTGAGGTCCTGGTGGCGGTTATACCAGATTTTGTCGGTCAGCTCTTCGATTTGCTCGTCTATTTTTTCCTGTGTTCTTTGTTCCGGCAATCCGGCATCTTCCGGGTCTTCGGGATTAAAGTTTCTGAATATCATAGCTACTCATCCAAATTAAAAATTATCGTCAGTTTTTCTTCCATGCGGCGTAATTATAGCCAGTATCGATGATAGGGTGCAAGCACGGACTAAAACACTGATTGACACGCGGGCGGACTGGAAAAATGACAAAGTTCTAATTCCAACAGGATTTGTTTAGTGCGCCCGGCAGGAGTCGAACCTGCAACCTCCGGGTTCGAAGCCCGGCACTCTGTCCAGTTGAGCTACGGGCGCAAATATCATTCCCGCCTGGCCAATAATAGCAGGTTATTCGGCAAACTTCAATCATTACCCCGTTTTACCTCGTGCAGTTTTCCGTCATTTTTATTTGACTATTCGGCCGATAAATACGTATAATTAAAAACCGATTATTCTTTTATCGGGGGAAAAATCATGACAGATATGGTAAAAACACGCATAAAAATGACGCTCATCATTATTTTGTTGGCTGCTGTCTCAGTTCCAGCGGCTGCTGATGATGCGATGTGGACATGGGTCAGCGGCTCTAATACTTATAACCAGTACGGCTCACAGTCCACCCCATGTGGACGACAGGAAGGCGTCGCCTGGATAGACAGTGACGGAAACCTGTGGTTTTTTGGTGGATATGGATTAGGTGTTGGTTCAAATGTAGGTTTGCTGAGCGATTTGTGGGAGTTTAACGGCACGAACTGGACATGGAAAACGGGGCCAGATACTGTGAACCAGCAGGGGGTATACGGTATCATGGGAAGTTTTTATTCGAGTTACACACCCGGCGCGAGAAGCAGCAGTGCTTCGTGGACGGATGCCAACAACACCAACGGCTATCTCTGGCTTTTCGGCGGATATGGATACGATGCCAATGGGAATCTCGGATTCTTAAATGATTTGTGGGCATTTAACACCAATAGTGGTTACTGGGCCTGGGTAAGCGGCCCCTACGTCGTCAATCAATATGGTGTGTATGGAACAATGGGAGTTGCCAACTCAAGTAATACGCCCGGGGCGAGGGGGTCGGGCGCAACTTGGGCGGACAGCAACGGGACACTGTGGCTTTTCGGGGGGTATGGCTATGACAGCGGCGGCTCCGTTGGAGCGTTGAATGATTTATGGAAGTATAGTAGCTCCAAATGGATATGGGTCAACGGCTCGAAAAGTGTTTCCCACAAAGGGGTTTATGGCACCGAAGGTGATGCAAATGTGAATAACGTGCCGGGGGCAAGATATGGAAGCACATTGTGGATGGATATCAAAGGCAACCTGTGGATTTACGGCGGATACGGGTACGACAGCAAGGGCAATGGCGGATATTTGAGCGATTCATGGAAATTTGACGTTGACAGCAATGAATGGACGTGGGTCAGCGGCTCAAATCGCGTCAATCAGCATAAAACCGGGGTATATGGAACACAGGGGCAATCTGCTGCGAATACTGTCCCCGGCGACCGCGTGGGGGCTGCCTCATGGAGAGACAACTATGGCTATCTGTGGCTCTTCGGCGGAGATGGGTATGATAACGGCGGAACTTACGGATTATTAAATGATTTATGGAAATTTAACGGTTCTGTCTGGGAATGGGTCAGCGGCTCGAACACCGTATCGGAATCCGGCACATACGGCACCCAGGGAATCGCAAATTCGGATAATGCACCGGGGGCACGCATTTACAGCGTTTCCTGTACGGATACCAGCGGCAATCTCTGGCTTTTCGGCGGATATGGATATGATAATTTAGGCAACGATGGCAATTTGAATGACCTGTGGAAATTCGGCAGTATTATCCCGCAAGGAGTTCAGTTAAGAGTTTTCTGCGAGGCGAATGAAATTATCAGCGACCAGAATGCCCCTGTTGTTTTGGGGACCGCTGCAGTCAATCTTCCGGGGCCGACCAAAACCTTCACTATTCGTAATAACGGCAGCCAAACGCTCGTATTTGACGTGCCTTTTGCCGAGCCGAACTATTTCACTATTACGCAGCCCGAAGTAAACGTACTGGCTCCGGGCGATTACACAACCTTTACCGTTACGCTGGATACGACCGAGATAGGCGTTTTTCAGGAGACCATCTCTTTTGATAACAACGACGTCGATAATGACCCCTTCTCGTTCACGGTTAAGGGGACCGTTGTCCAGTGGCTGTTCGGGAATATACCCGGCAATAAAAATAACACAAAATTAACGGTCCCCGACGTCTGCGGCGTGTCGGTTACGTTCAGCTTAACGGGCGGTGGGTATGGCGAAATAGTAGGCGACAGTAATTTCAACCAGGTGAACCTGTATGGCACAGGTGAAAAATCACAACTGACAATTGCGTCAAAAACGGAAATCAGGGTCGGCGATATCAATTCAACCGGCTCACTGAATGCAATTACGGCTAAAACGACTAACCTGCGAGGCAACATAAAACTATCTGGTTCGCTCGCAAGTTTAATTATCAATGACGTTAATAATTCGAATACGATAACCATTGGCTCTTCATCGAATCCAAAAGCAGCGGTATCGCTCAGCTTTGACCGGGCGGCCGGCCTGACAGTAAATAGTGGTATGCCGATAAATGCGATTTCGGCGACCGAATGGCTTGCCGGCGAAATTAATGCCCCATCCATCGGCACTATTACAACCAAAGGCGACAAGAAACGAGGCATTGCAGGCGATATGGACGTGAACGTTGCGCTGGATGCCTCTGCCGGAACCGTCAAAACCGCGGGAACCCTTTCGGGTGAATGGAACTGCAATACGATTAAAAGCGTTTCAGCTTTGAACATTACCTCGGCAACGCTGGCTTTGGCCCAGGCGCCTAATGCCAAAGTGCTCGCCCTGGGTGCTCTTACCGTAAAAAGTTACATTACCGACAGCCAAATAATATCCGATGGAAACATCGGCACAATCAATGCCGGGGCGATGATAAATTCGGTTTGTTTCGCAGGCATTAAAGATGGCGTTACCGGGTTGCCCGACCCGAATGCGGACATCAATTACGCACCACCAGCTTCTATTAAGAGTATCACGGTGAAGGGTATAAAAAACGAATCGAATTCTTTCATCAACAGCGATATCGCCGCGGCGAGTATCCTGAGCGCAACTTTGAATTACCCCAAGAATGATAATAACGATGTGCCGTTTGGTGTATCCGCCGGCTTTATTAAATCGCTGAAAATTAAAAACGCAGGCGGGTCCGTTACGCTCAAAAATCTCAATTCGCCCAGCGACAACAACGATTTTGGCGACTTTAAAATTCGCCTTCATTAAAAATGCCGATTTATTCGCCAAAATTCAAATCACTCGCGTAATACTGGCGAGCCGGCTCAATTTATGCTATAAGCACAGGCGATGTTTGGCCGTCCGGGACAGCAGGGCGGTGATATGTGTATTGCCGGAGAATCTGTAATGAAGACGGCCGTGCTGACGAGCATAAGACGGGCACAAGTAGTCGATTTACCGAAGCCATCAATAAAAAACGACAACGATGTTCTTCTTAAAGTTGCTGTTGTCGGGGTCTGCGGCAGCGACGTCCATTATTATCTCTCAGGCAGAATCGGCTCAAAAATCGTCCAATACCCCTATGTCGTCGGACACGAATGTTCCGCGACCGTAGAGGCGGTCGGCAAAAAGGTAAAGCACGTCAAACCCGGCGATACGGTCGCCGTGGAACCCGCTGTTTCCTGCCACGAATGTCCCCAGTGCAAAATGGGCAGGGAGAACACCTGCTGTAACCTGAAATTTCTCGGCGTTCCTGGTGAGCTGGCCGGGTGTCTTTGCGAATATATCGTTATGCCCGGAGATTGTTGCCTGCCGACAAATGGGCGATTAACTCACGAACAGGCCGCTCTCTGCGAACCATTCGCTATTGGTGTTTATACCGTTCAGCAATCCCGATTGGCCAAAAGCGGCAAAATAGCCATTTTTGGTTCAGGCCCTATCGGCTTAAGCTGTCTGATTGCCGCGAAAATACAGGGCGCCGGCTCCGTTTATATGACAGACAAGGTTGATTATCGGGTTGAGTTCGCAAAAAAGACCGGCGCAAGCTGGGTCGGCAATCCTGATAAAAATGACGTCGTGAAAGATATTCTTCAGCTTGAACCATTAGGCGTTGATATCGCCTGCGAATGCGCGGGTAAGCAGGAGACAATCGACCAGGCCGTCGAAGTTCTCCGGCCAGGCGGTATTCTTATGCTCGTGGGTATCCACGAATCTGACCGCGTAAGTTTCCCCATTGACCGCATCAGAAGAAAAGAGATTACCATTATCAACGTCCGCAGACAAAATCACTGCGCTTCACGGGCGGTTGAGCTTTTGGCCTCAGGCAGGGCGGCGATTGACTCATTCATTACCCACCGTTTCAAACTTGAACAGGTTAATGATGCGTTTGACATTGTCGCTGATTACCGCGAGGGGGTCGTCAAAGCAATGATTATTTTGTAAGATGGTAGCTATGATTAAAGCGTGCGTAGTCAGTATCGGTAACGAGCTTCTCAACGGTCATACGACCGACACGAACTGCTCGTATATATGCGGCCGGCTGCTTTCAATCGGCATACCCGTCGTCAATGCCTATACAGTCGGCGACGATATAAAGCAAATCGTCCGTTCGCTCAAACGCGCTGCCGAAGACGCCGATATTGTCATCGTTACTGGCGGCCTGGGGCCAACGGATGACGATATCACTCGACAGGCCTTCGCCGAATTAATGGGAGTCAAATTGCAGGTCAAACCGGCCCTGTTGAAGGATATCCGAAAATTCTTCGCCGACAGGGGACTGCCGATGCCTGAAAATAATACCATTCAGGCCTGTGTTCCCAAAGGCGCATCGGTACTCGAAAACCCGTTCGGCACAGCACCCGGCATCTTTGCCAAAATGAAGCGGAAGCTGTTTTTTGCAATGCCCGGTGTGCCGGTCGAAATGAAAGAGATGCTTGAAAAATCCGTCCTGTCCCGTCTGGCAAAGAAGGGGGCCGGCGGCTTTACTATTGTCAAAAAAGTCCGGTGTTTTGGTGCGGGCGAATCAGCCCTTGCGGAAAAACTCGGCGATCTTATGGATCGCGACAGAAACCCGCTGATAAACTCGACCGTCAATTCAGGTGTAATTACGCTTCACGTCGTTGCCTCCGCCAGGACGAAAAAACAAGCCGAGCAAATGGCCCAAAAAGACATCAACCGCCTACGCTCGCTTCTCGGTAACCTCATCTTCGGCTTCGATGACCAGACGCTGCCGGAAGTGGTAGGACATTGGTTAATGCAGCACCGAAAGACAATCACCGTTGCCGAATCCTGCACGGGAGGGCTTTTAACAAAACTTATTACTGATATCCCCGGCGCAAGCGAATACTTCACCCATGGCTGGATAACTTACAGCAACAGGGCCAAAACCGAATTGCTCGGCGTGCCAAAAAAACTCATTGAGAAACACGGCGCGGTCAGCGAACAGGCCGCTTCCGCTATGGCGATTGCCGCCAGACAGAAAGCAAAGTCGGATTTCGCTGTTGCTATAACTGGTATCGCCGGCCCCGCGGGCGGCAGCAGACAAAAGCCCGTCGGCCTGGTTTATATCAGTGTTTGCGACGGCGATGATTGCCAAACGAAAAAATGCCTTTTTTCTTATACGAGGGAGTTGATTCGCGTCAGGGCAGCTCTCACTGCCCTCAATATGCTTCGCTTGTGGTCTTCGCGTGTTCAGCGGTTAAAACCTTAATCGGGGCGACAGGACTCGAACCTGCGACCCCTTGCACCCCATGCAAGTGCGCTAGCCAAACTGCGCCACGCCCCGTATGAGGGTATTTTAACACTGGCTCGCCTGCTCAACAAGGTTTTTCCGCCCGTAAAACTGCTTTTGTTACCCCGCAAAAATAATGATAAATGTTTAACGTCCGTTATGGGATTGCCACTACTGTTTATAAAATGGGCTTGATTGTTATAGTTTTATAACAGCTTCAATATTGGTAATAGAGGGGGTCGATTTGCAGCCAGTCATTGGCTAATGTTGCGAAATCGGCAAAATCAATTATACCGTTGGGGACCAGCAGCGAATCAAGCGGCGAATCATCCGACAGCCAGTCCGCGGTCAAAGTCGATAAATCATTATAGTCCACAGAATAATCTATTGGCGGCAAATCGCCTGCCATAATCGGATGAAGTTCAAAAGCAAAGCCGTAATTGGCTGTCTCGCCGTTCGTCGAGTTATTCGCAATTGTGATTGTATAATTGCCCGGCGTGAGTATGAGCAGGTCGCATTTTATAAGGTTATCGCTGGTATTGTAGCCAAACATGGTTTTGTTGAAAATCGCATTCGGCTCGTATGGCGAATAGACCGTCATATCAAGATTCGCCAAATACCCCGTGAGATTATTATCCACTCTTCGTTGCCATGTGGTCGTTGCTATAAGCCGGCATCTTGTCGGAATATGAATTGTGTAAGTATTTGTTGCCCCTTGCACAATATTTCCGAGTCCCCAGCCCTTGTCTTGTGTGATTGTCGTTCCCGGCTCGATTTCGTTGGTATCCAGCAGTTGATACGCCCGAAGACAATCAAGCCGACCATAACCCCTGTCTGCCTGCCAGGTATTATTCGAATCCGCCGGATTTGTGCTGATGTCCGTTTTACTGTTAACATTCGGCATTGCGGAATTAACCAGCACCGCCTTTATTGCAACGCTGCTATTATCATTCGGCCCCGGCGTTGTATCCGCAAGCCCCAGTAACAGTGCTGCCGCCCCCGCGGCATGCGGCGCCGACCAGCTCGTCTGGCCGTTTATTGTCCCCACGACTGTCCATGCTGTGTTGCTGTCGGATGTCGGCACCGTCTGACTTTGTGACGGCGCGGTTATGTCCGGCTTGCGTCTGCCGTCTGTCGTTGGCCCGGAACCGCTCATAAGTCCCGCCCAGCGATAGTCAGAAGGGTTAGTCGGATCGGTAAGCCGAAGTCCGCCCGTGGTTATGCCGTTATAGGCATCGCCGAATATGGTAACATATGTGTTTTGATTACCCGCCGCGTTTATAAAAATAACCCCATACTGATATGCGTAATAATCATAAAGCAGTGTCAATAAGCTATTGCCGTTAGGTTCGGTTCCTGTTCCTGTAGTAAATTCAAACCCGGTAACTATAACCCGGCAGTTATAAGTGTTGATGAGCGTATTGAGTGCATTAGCAATCCAGGTGTTTGAAACGTCTCCGTCATTGTTCACAACCCGCGCACAATAAACATTCGCGCCAGGAGCGACTCCGATATCGTTCGGATACGCGGCTCCGCCGTTGCTCACGATTATTCCTGCCAATTGTGTATCGTGTGCGTAAATCAAATTACCGTCGTTATCGTCTGTGAAATTGTAATTGAAAGCGTGGATGACGCCATTGGCGTCTTTGAAGGCCTCATGTGTGGTTAGCACGCTGTAAGTTGATATGAATCCAACATTAACCCCTTCGCCTGTCTCCCCGAGTTGATGCACCGCTATTGAATTAGACCCGCCTGGGCCGGTTGATTCTGCCAGACCGTAGGCCTTCTGTGTCAGCACAAAACACAGTATCGAAACGATAACACCCCATCTCGCCACTATTCGAGCGTATTTGCTCACACCGTCCCCCAATGGACAATCAGCATAAAACAGTATTTCTATTATAGCCGGAAACGGCCCAAAAATCAAGGGAAATTGATTATACACAGATTAAAACCGAAATGATTTATGTGTTATTATGTGACTTTACTGCCGAAACCACTCGACGAAATGCTTCAACCCATCGCTTATTTCGGTATTCGGATTATACCCCAAATCCCTGTGGGCTTTTGTAACGTCCGCGTATGTCCGCTCCACGTCCCCCGGCTGTAAAGGCAATCGCTCTATAACCGCTTTTTTGCCCAGCGCCTTTTCAATCTCGCCAATAAGGTTATTGACCGTTATCGGTCTCGATTCGCCGAGGTTATAAATGTTATAACCGGCACACTTTTTAATGCCCGCCATTGTCCCGTCGATTATGTCGTCGATATAGGTGAAGTCCCGCATCATACTGCCGTCGCCATAAACGGGTATTGGTTTGCCATCCTCGATTAGCCGGGCGAATTTGTGAATCGCCAAATCGGGCCTTTGCCTCGGCCCGTAAACCGTAAAAAACCGCAGGCAGGTCATCGACATGCCGGCGAGATGATGATAGGTATGACAAATCAGCTCGCCCGCTTTTTTGGTCGCCGCGTATGGCGAAATCGGAAAATCAACGTTGTCGTTTTCCGAGAAGGGAACTTTCTTATTGTTGCCGTAAACACTTGAGCTTGAGGCGAACACAAACTTTTTTATATTGTTCTTTTTGGCCGCTTCGAGCAGCGTAACCGTCCCGTTTATATTCACGTCTGCATAAAGCGCCGGCTGCGCAATCGACGGCCTCACCCCGGCTCTTGCCGCCAGATGAACTATCACATCCGCGCCATCGCTCACCACCTTATTCATAGCCGCTGAATCGCGTATGTCGGCCTCGACTAACTTGAATTGCTTGTTCCGCAGACAATCTTTAATGTTGCTGCGTTTGACCTGCGGGTCGTAAAAATTATCGAAGTTATCCACCCCTGCGACCGTCCATCCGTCTTTCAACAGCCGTTCGCACAAATGCGACCCGATAAATCCCGCCGCTCCCGTTACTATCGCTTTCATATTAAAATCTCACAAAACATCCGGCCTGCCAACGCTGTGATATTCGATACCCGCTCTTTTAGCGATGTCGAGGTCATAAAGGTTTCTGCCGTCGAAAATAACCGGCTTCTTAAGCTTTTTGACGATTAGCTCAAAATCCGGATTCCGGAATTCCTGCCATTCCGTGAGGATTACAAGAGCGTCCGCGCCATCGAGCACATCATAGTCATTCTCGAATATCTCGACTTTATCGCCCAGCGCCATTTTGCCGGTCATTCCCGCTTCAGGGTCGTATGCCCGAATTTTAAAGCCCCGCTCTAATAGTTTATTCACGCAGTTAATAGCGGGCGACTCCCGCACGTCGTCGGTTTTCGCCTTGAATGCAAGTCCCCATACCGCCAGTGTTATATCTTTGCCCTTGCCTTTGAAATAGTCGCCTATGCGTCCTGCGAACCGCTCTTGCGACGCCTCGTTGGCCTTTTGAGCCGCCTTGGCCATCTTCATTTCCATTTTTTGCTGCTCGCCTGTGTATATCAGCGCCCGAATATCCTTCGGAAAACAGCTCCCACCGTAGCCCACTCCTGGGAACAAAAACGCTCTGCCTATTCGAGAGTCGCTTCCGATTCCCTGCCGAACCGATTCTACGTCGGCGCCCATTTTTTCGCAAAGTCCTGCTATCTCGTTCATAAACGATATTCGCGTCGCGAGCATCACGTTGGCCGCGTATTTTGTCATCTCTGCCGACATCGAGTCCATAAATATAAGCCGGTTGCCTTTTCGCATAAACGGGCCGTAAAGCTGCTTCATCGTCTCCCTGACCGATTCTTTTCCCGTCCCGATTATTATTCTGTCCGGGCTCATAAAGTCCTCGACAGCCGAACCTTCCTTTAAAAATTCCGGGTTGCTCACGTAATCGAATGGCTTATTGGTTTTGGCCTTCATCACATCCGCCACTTTTTTATGTGTCCCTACCGGCACCGTGCTTTTCGTAACAACAATTCTGTAGTCGGGCATAATCCGGGCAATTTCGCCCGCCACCGCCAGTACCGCCGATATATCCGCCGAACCGTCCGGCTGCGACGGCGTTCCAACCGCGAGAAATATTATCAGCGCGCTATCCACCCCGTATTTTAGATCCGTTGTAAACTCAAGCCGTTTGACCTTCTCGTTGCGTTGAACTATTTCGCTCAGCCCCGGCTCATAAATCGGTATTACGCCTTTTTTAAGCCCGTCGATTTTTTTCCCGTCGTTGTCAACGCAAATCACGTGATTGCCCGCCTCTGCCAGACAGCCCGCCGTAACAAGCCCTACGTACCCGATTCCTACCACACAAATCTTCATTTGCCCTGATTCTCCTTTTTAGATTTCATCGGTTTCGTCAATTGCTTCTATCATATCCGTGCCTATTTCTACGCTTGCCGCCTGGCCCAGCATATCTATTTGAAGCACAAGCCGTGTCTCATTCCTGGTCTTTACGACTATGCCTGCAAGCCCCGCCAGCGCGCCGCCAATCACTTTGCATCTTTGTCCGACCTTGATGTAATCGTGAGGCGACAAATTCGCACCGCCCGCTATCGCACGCTCTATCTGCGACAACTCTTCGACTAACCGCTGCTGGTTCTTGACGTCTATCAGGTTCGCTACCCTGTTGGTTTTCAACGTCTCGATCCGCTGCCTTTCGTCTCCGCAGAAAAACAAATACCCGCCGAATATCGGCAGCAGCGACTTTATCGTCCTGCCTCGCGTCTTTTTTACTTTCCAGCTCATCGGCAGAAAATAACTTATGCTCTTGCCCGCCAAATCACTCGCAAGCGCCTTTTCATTCCGGCTTTTGGTGTGCGCAACCCACCATTGCCCCGCGAACTCACGAAGTGTTTTCCCCTCGGGCCAAATCATCGCCGGGTTGTCGCTTGGCTTCAGCAAACGTGATTCTCCATAATCCTATCTATAAAACTCAAGCACCATTTTGCCGACGTGCTCTATCTGGTCGGACATCAGCTCCTGGTATATCGGCAGCGATAAAACGCTTTCCGTAAGCTTTTCAGCGGCCGGGAAGTCGCCCTTTTTATACCCAAGCCCTTTGAAACAATCCTGTATATGCAATGGCTGCGGATAAAATATCCCGCTGCCGATACCCTCTTTTGACAGATACGCATGCAGCATATCTCTCTTCGGCACGGTTATTGTGTATTGATGAAAAATGCTCACGTTATTTTGCTCAATCTTCTGCAGCTTAACTGCCGTCCCGGCAAACATACTATTATAAATCGCCGCGTTGTCTCTTCGCTTTTTGTTCCATTCATCAAGATATTTCAGCTTCACGCTAAGTACCGCGCCCTGGAGATTGTCCATTCTGAAGTTACCGCCTATCATCCTGTAATAATATCTCGGGTTTTCACCGTGCACCCTCATCAGCCGAATCTTTTCCGCCATTGCGTCATTGTTTGTTACAACCATACCAGCGTCGCCGAATGCTCCGATATTTTTCGTCGGGTAAAACGAATAGCACCCGATATCGCCGATGCTGCCCGCCTGACGGCCATCCTGGGTTGCACCCATTGCCTGTGCCGCGTCCTCAATAACGAGCAATTTGTACCGGCGTGCGATTTCCATAATCGGCCCCATTTGTGCTATCTGGCCGAAAATATGCACTGGTATAATCGCGCGTGTTTTTTTGGTTATTTTTGCCTCAATCTTTGCTGGGTCTATATTGAACGTCCCGGCATCGACGTCAACAAAAACTGGTTTCGCCCCGACTCGCGATACCGTTCCCGCCGTCGCGAAAAAAGTAAACGGCGTCGTGATTACCTCGTCACTCGGCCCTATTCCCGCTGCCATCAAGCTCAGCAGCAGCGCGTCTGTCCCGCTCGAAACCCCCGTCGCATATTTGCATCCGCAGTACGCGGCCGCTTCCTTTTCGAATCGCTCCACCGCAGGTCCAAGGCACAATATCTGGCTGCTGCATACCTCCTCAACCGCTCGCATCAGCTCATTTTTATATTTCGCGAACTGCGCCTTCAAATCAAGCATTACAACCTGCATTGTTTCACCTCATCCTTGTTTTATATCGTTGCCGTCAGGTATTCCGTTTCCGCCGAAAAGCGAATCACTCCGCCGTATGCCGCCGGAATCAGTATCGTATCGCCTGCCCTGAATTCAACTGTGTTACCGTTTCCTGTAATCGTCCCGAATCCGTTCATAATCATAATCGTCTTCATTTTTCCGGCTGTCAGCAGCATCTCGCAGCTCCTCGCCTGATGTCCCTTATCAATCTTGAAACAATCGCTGTCAACAAGTCGCCCGACTGATGCCACTGAAAGGTTATCACCTGACGAGTCAAAATGAATGCTCTCCATTGCCTCTTCGATATGAAGCGGCCTCGGCTTACCCTTGTCGTCAATCCTGTTCCAGTCAAACACCCTGTATGTCGTATCCGATGGCGTCTGAATTTCCGCTATCAGCAGTCCTGCCCCAATCGCGTGAGGCGTTCCCGCGGGCAGAAAATGACATTCGCCGACTTTTACCGGTACCTTGACTAACAGCCGTTCCACCGTTCCGTCTTTTATCGCCTTCGCAAACTTCTCTTTTGTCGTGCCTTCTTTAAGTCCCTTGTAAATCACCGCCCCCGGCTGTGCCTGAATGATATACCAGCACTCCGTCTTGAAATCTCCCTTGCCCATCCGCTTGCAGGTTTCTTTGTCAGGGTGCACCTGAACGCTAAGCACGTTTCCGCAGTCAAGAAATTTTATCAGCAGCGGGAAGGGCAGCTTGAATTGCTCCGCCCCGGTTATTTCCTTGGTGTATTTACGAATAACCGATTCGATTGTTTCGCCCGCAAGTTCGCCGTTGACAATCTTTGACTTGTCCTCGGGCAGGTCCGCCAGCTCCCAGCTTTCGCCGATGCGTTTGCCCCTCGGCATTTCTCTGCCGAACACCTCGCGCAGCTTGTCTCCGCCCCATATTCGTTCTTTGTATATAGGCCCAAATTTTAACGGATATGCCTGCATACCCCCTATGTTAATCGGGAGGGGGGATATTGTCCAGCCCTGCGTAGCTTTATCGCAGTAGGGTCCACAGTTTGATGCCGGCGAATCATTATATTGGCCGCGCATTTTGAACCTGCGCAGAAGACCAGTATTATCCCGAATACAGTCACGACGGAAGCCCCTGTGGGCAAATCCCATTTTGCCGAGGCATAAAGCCCCAGGACACTTGCCGCAAACCCAAGCCCCCAGCCAATCAATAATCGGCTCGTCACGCCCCTTACAAAAAACATTGCACAAACCGCCGGAACCACTAAGTAACTGAAAACCAGCAGCACACCAGCTACACGCACCGAGCTTGTTACGACAAAACCAAATGTAACGTAGAAAATAAAATCCCAGAAGCGAATCCACATACCGCTCTCACGGGCCAGTCGCGGATTCATCGAGATTAGCAGAAATTTTTTTCTTAACAGAAAATGCAATAACCCCACAGCCAGATATATAACTGAAATTTTTAATATCTGGAGCCATGTTACAAAAAGGATGCTCCCGACCAGCATATCCTTTATCGCCTCCTCGCCGTGGGGGGCCTTGTCGAGGACAAGAATTGCCGCAGCGGAGCTTACGGCATACACAATCCCGATGATTGCCTCCTGTGGGACGGATTCATCACGAACCCGTCCCAAAGCGAACAACCCCGCGCCAACAAAGGTAAAGCCAAGGGCAATCAGATACGCCTCTGTGCTATGCAGCTCGTATCCGGCCAATAACGCTACTGTGCTGCCAAGCGCAGCTACTTGCGCCAAAGCCAAATCCACGAATATCACACCGCGAGAAACAATATGGATGCCCAGGTAGCAGTGTATCCCCGTAAGTATCAGGCACGCCACAAACGGAAATAGCAGCAATTCAATCATCCCATTCATTTTGATACCTCGCTTAATGCTTCGCTCAACCGGTTAACTACATTGTCCAGCATCGCTATATAATCCTTAACCTGCTCATTGACGGCGTTGGGAACAACGACCACTTTTGCGCCGGTTTTTTTTGCCACTGCCTCTGCGTCATCACGGTTATAAAACGGCTCCATCAAAATAACCCTGGCTTTCTCCGATTTCATTATATTTATCACTTCCAGTATATGCCCAGGTCCTGGCGGAATTCCCGGTTTCGGCTCAAGCTCCGCGACCACGTCAAGGTTGAATCGGTTAGCAAAATAGGGCCAACTGCGATGGTAGATAACGATTTTTGAATGTTCAAACGGCTTGAGTTTGGCAACCCAGCCAGCCATAGCGTTATCCAGCTTTGAAAGAAACGCCGCCAGATTACGGTCATAATCTCCTGCGTGCTCAGGGTCAAGCTGCTTGAGACGCTGGCAGATGTTTTTCGCTATGATTTTGCCGTTGTAAGGGTCGAGCCAGTAATGCGGGTTGCCCAACGGATGAACATCACCCATCGACCGGTCTATTTTCCCGGTGGGAACCTCGAGTTTCATAATTCCTTCGGAAGCGTCCAAATGGCCCGGCGTATTGATTTGTATTCGCGTATTACGCGAGCCCTGAAGAATCAAACCTTCGTAGCCGATTTCCAGTTCCATGCCCACGCATATCCAAAGGTCCGCTTTCCTGGCCTTCATCATATAGCTTGGTTTGGCCTGAATAAAATGCGGGTCTTCATCGCCGCTGCCGATGGAGGTAACCGACACGTGTTCGCCGCCGACCGATTCTGCTATCGATGCAAAGGTTGGGGTCGTTGTTACAACATTTAATTTGTCCGCACCCAAACATCGGCAGGGGGGCAGGATAAACAAGACGCTCAAAATGAAGCAGGACAAAAACGCCTGTTGAAATTTAATCGAATTCATAATTTGTCTCCTTCTTAATTAGTATTGATGTGCCGGATGCAGCCCGATTAGGAAGTCCGCCTGAAGCCATATCTCATTTCTGTTTACATTGCCCGCGAAATTATCACCGTCGGTATGCTCGAACTGCATGCGCCAGAACATAAATTCGCTCTGGTGAAACGTCAGGCCAGTCGTGTAAGAAGTTTCATGCAAACGGCTGCTGTCGGGAAACTGTGTATAATCGTATCGTCCGAATACGCTCCATTCCCTGTTGAACTGATATTCCAGCGAGCTGTACATACCGTGTGAGTTCACCGTGTCCTTGTCGCCTTCTTCCTTCTGGCTGAACAGAATTTCGTTCATCCATGTCAGCGATTTGTAAAGGCCGTATTGCGGGTCACGCCATTTGTAGGTCAAATCCAGCCCTTCTACGTTTGACTTGTGTCCTCCGTTGGTGTTTGCATCATTGTCGCCTGTGGCGAAACTTTCTCCGACTTCGATGCTGGAACTTCTGTCTAAATCGAAAAAGTTTTTCAGGTGAGTAACATACATCAAACTGTGCGCCTCGTCCCCGGCAAACATTGCATCGTTGCCGTTGTTTTGCAAATCGAACGTAAGCTGCATATAGTTGTCCCACGGGTTAGGCACTAACCACGAAATTTCACCACCGCCGTCGTTCAATCCTTCTTCGCCAAAAAATTTCCTGATTACGTTGGGCCTGTCAACCCAGGGCATCGCGTGGGTATGAAACGTATTGGCTTTTCCGAAAGCCGAGTAGAATTTGCCGAACCTTGCCTGCAGGTCGTATGGAAGGTCTGTGTATGTGAAATATCCTTCCTCAATATCAGGGCTATAGGAGCCGTCATCCTGCCTCTCTATGCTTAGAATTAAATCTGCTCGTCCATAAGGGTCAACAGGACTGGAAAACCCGAATTCAACTTCCCTGAGCTGGGCCTTTGCGGTCTTGCTGCTTGCGATAGTATCAGGCGTTTCGCCTCTGGGCGTCGGCCCGCCGTGAAAAATAAAATCGCCTATTGCCGAAATATCAGGGTTAGAGCTCTGAGGGATGCTCGCCGGGCTTTCCTTATTTTCTGCAACCGGCAACGGGGCCTGATTGGGTTCAACGGGCCTTGGCTGCACGGGAGCAGCGGCTGGCGGGGCCACGTTACTGTGTTTGAGAAGCTCAATTTCTTCTCTTAATAGTTTCATTTCTTCAGTGTGCCTTTCATTTGCGTCCTTCATCTGCTGTTGAAGTTCGGCCACCTGCCCTCGCAACACCTGCATTTCACTGTCAGCCGCATTTACCTGTTCTGCTCGGCCAATGCCGGCAAATAACAGGATTGTCAAAAAACAGAAACCATACTTGATGGCTCGTGTATTCATTTGTCTGTCTCCGTAAATCCATTGGATAATAGAAAATCCCCGCTGCTGACCGATAACGGTCTTGGCGGGAAAAATAAATGTGGTATTAACCTGGATTAGGAGACAGTCGGTGGGGCACGAGGGCCTAAGATACCCGGTACTGAAATCGCTGGCGTGACTTCTATATGAAATATCAAACCCTGTTCGCAAACAGAATACTGACTAATCACCGTTTGTTCTTCGAGCGTTATACTATGGGGCAGCGCAAGTAACTGCTGGCAAATCGGGCATTCGTGTTCATCGTGCCCGGCATGGTGTTCTTCACATAAAAGATGTACGAACAGCAGGGCCTGTGTCGCAAGCAGCGAGAAGAGCAGCGTCATCGTCAATATCAGTATTGTTCTCGTTGTTTTGCTCATTACAGATGTCCTTATGCGCATTTCGGACACAAACCTTCTAATCGAATCTGCTGCCGCTGTATTATAAAACCAACTGGTGTGTTTGTCGCCATCGAGACCGATACGTCGTGCAAACAGCTTGTCTTGCCACAACCCGTGCAGACAAAGTGCGGGTGGCACTGATGCTCGCTGCATTTGTCCGCCATTTCAAAATGCTGGCTTCCCTCCGCGACAAACGCCTTGTGAACAATCCCTGCTTCAACAATACTTTCCAGTGTTCGATACACAGTTACACGGTTCGGGCCGGTTTTCCCAATCGTCGACACAATCTCGTCAGCCGTTTGTGGTTTCGCTGCGTTCAACAAAACCTCAAGAACCATCCGCCTCGGCTCTGTTCTTTTCAGCTTCACCGAATCAAGAAGGTTGTCTATTCTTTCTTTTAACTGCGATTTCATTTTTTCTTTCTACGCTGTTCAAATTGTCAACCAACCAGGCCGAATATGGTCTAAACAAATCTGGTCACAAGGAAAATGAATAACAGACCTGCTGCGGTAAGACCAATCATTTTCAGGGAAGAATGTTTGCTGTGCGCCTCTGGCAGGATGTCGCTAGCGCCAATATACATCAGGAAACCACCGAAAAAGCCCAGATATAGAACGAGGAAATAAGGCGGCAGGGTGAAAAGCAGCGTCGAAGCGGCCCCCATAATCGGGGTCAGGGAATCAAGTAGTAAAAACCATTTGGCCCTTCGAGGGGTATTTTTATTTATCAACATTAAAGTGACCGTGTTCATACCGTCCGTGAAATCGTGCGATATGACTGCGATAGCGACCAGGATGCCGGTTGAAGTGCCGACCTGAAAACCCAGGCCGATACCGACCCCGTCCATAAAACTGTGGCCTGCCAGGGCGAGGGCCGAAAGGATTCCCACCTGCGGATGCTTGTGGTCCGCGTATTCTTCTTCGTGGGCATGGTGAATGAGGATGGTTTTTTCAAGGATGTGGAAAATCATATAGCCGGCCACAAAAGCAATCATCGCCCCTGTCGGGTCAAAATTATGCTCTTTGAGTTCGTTTATTATTTCCGGCATAATGTCAAAGCTGAAAACGCCGACAAGTACCCCCGCGGTGAAGCACATAATAGTGTGCAGTTTGTCCTTGAATTTAATGGAGAACAATCCGCCTAAAAAAGTGGAGAAAAACGTTGCGATTGAAAATATAACAGCTTCCATAAATATGTCCTTTCACGTTGTTGAAGGCGACGGTTTTTAAACGGTTTCTAAAAAATACTCATGATCCTCCGCCAAATAGCCTTGCACATCGCCGAGAGTGAAACAAATATAAATCCTATAAATGCGCCCACCCCAAATCCAACAGGACACAAAGGTTTGCCGCAGCAGGGGCAGATAGAAGATACCGAATATAATGCGCTAATCGTAAGCCACAATCGCAAAAAGGAAGAGCGATATATCTTTTTTAATGCTATACCTATCCACATATCTTTGCACTATCTGTTGAAGGTTTTGGCTTCTGGTTTCTAAATCTGAAATCCGCACTATTTTTCTGCCATTGGCGAACATTTTAACCTAAATGCAACTAAGTTGCAATAACTTTATACGAATATATTTGTGCTTAGATAAGTCCTTGACCTTAAAGCAGTTATAGCCGTTGGCATACTGTAATATATTAGTTAAAATGGCCGCTTTTTTATGCCTTCTTTGCTTAAGTGGAGCCCTTATTAGTCCGAAAAATCATTGTCGCACTTGTGTTTTTATGAGCGTAAAAAAGGGATTTGAATGGCCTCTGATATTCAAAAGTTGATTGCTGATACGCCGCTGTTAATGGTTTTTGTAATCTTTATGACCGGGGTCCTTACCTCGCTCAGCTCAAGCACAATTGTGCGTGTCCCCGTGGCGCTCGGTTTCATCGCCGGCGCAACTGAATCGAAGAAAAAAGCCCTGTTTGTTACTTTCCTTTTCGTCTTCGGCCTCATCGCTGCCTACACCGTTTTGGGGATGTTCCTCGGAACGGTTGGCCGGGTCGCCTTCACGATTGTTCAGTGCAACAAATACATATTTTATCTGCTCGGCTTCCTGCTTTTTGTCTTTGGTTTGCTTATCGCGGGCCTTCTAAAAATAAAATTCATGCCCGGCATCCTCCAGTTCCGCGAAAGCTTCAAACACGTTACATTTTCCCGCGCGTTTTTCTTCGGAACATTATTCGCTCTTATTGATATGCCGACCTGCCCGACAAGTGCGGGCCTGCTCCTCATGCTTGCCAGCTTGGTCGTTACACATAATATCGCTCATTATGCCGTAGCGATATTTGTCAGTTTCGCCCTTGGCCAGAGTTTGCCCGTACTGGCTGTTGCGCTGTCCGCCAATTTGGTCAAAACCGACATTATTATGTTCCTCGCTTCCAAAATCCAGCGAGTCGAGGACCACATTAATTTAATCGCAGGTAATATGCTTATTATATTTGGCATCTATTATCTGGTTATCGCCTGAGTTAATTTACCTATGATGTCCGAAGACGAAAAACTTGAAAGTATGCTCGCTGATCCCTGGCTCGCAAAGCCCAGAACAAGATGGTTTCTGAGCATAGTGTTTATTATGCTGGCTCTCTTTGCTCTTAAGCCGGTTATCATCAACCGCCTCATTTCCCGCGCCGAGGCCTATTCCTCGTATAATATGTTTAATAATGTCGAAAGGGAATGCCGAAAAGTCATCTTTCTCGAAGGCAACAACACCCGTGCCTGGAATCTACTTGGTAACGCTTATAAAAGCAGGGGGGATAAGACCAACGCCATCAACACTTACCTTAATGCTATTAATATTAACCCCGCCAACAAAGTAGCGCATTTCATGGTCGCGATGATTTATATCCTCGATAAGAATTATAACAGGGCCATTCCACATTTTGAGCTGATTAGAATCCTCGGCCCCGAATCCCCGCAGACCCTTGCCTGTGACTCCTTCTCCTATTATCACGCCTCACTCGAGATGTTGTCGCTCTGCTACGAAAAAACGGGCAGAACCGACAGGATGAATGATATAATCAAAGACTCCGCAAGGACTTACTCCGGCCGCCAAAAAGATGAAGATATGCTCCGGCTGCCCGACGCTAAATAGATTCTCGCAAATTACCTGCCTTCACAAATTACACCTTGAGCCAATAGCAATTTTACTATTCACCTTTTTTCCCGAACCAGATATGATAGTCCGTAATTATGAAAGTCCTGAAAACCGTATCTGAGCTTGGTCAGTTGCCCGATGGTTGTGTCCTGACCATCGGCAACTTCGACGGCGTACACACCGGGCACCAGCAGAATATAAAAGTCGCCCGTGATATCGCCACTCTCGAACGCACTTCGCTGGCAGTGATGACTTTTGAGCCGCACCCCGTCGCAATCCTGCACCCCGAAAAAGCCCCGGGCGTCCTCACGCCGCTTCCACTCAAAATTCACCTTTTGGAAGATTGCGGCGTCGATTATCTTATCATTCTCAGAGACACCACCAGTTTGCTTCGCCTCTTGCCGGCTGATTTCGTGGACAAATTTCTCTTAAAAGATGTCCGCCCGAAAGTTCTCGTTGAGGGCGACGACTTCAACTTTGGCGCAAACCGCGCAGGCAATATCGATACCCTCAAACAAATGGCCGAACCCGACGGTTTTAGCGTCGTTGTCGTTCCCTCAAAACTCGTAAAACTTCACACAGGACAATCCCTTCGCGTCTCGAGCACTACCATCCGCTATATGCTTCAGTCTGGCCACGTCGCCGACGCCGCCTTCCTTTTCGGCAGGCCCTATCGCCTCATAGGTAAAATAACCCCCGGCAGAGGCAAAGGCAGACAGCTTGGCTTCCCAACCCTCAATATGCAAATACCTTCACAGATTATCCCGCAGGAAGGCGTTTACGCCGGCTTCGGTTTAATCGGCGATTCCGAAGAAGATGTCTGCCGCTCTGATAATCGTTTGCCTTCCGTCTTCAGCATCGGCCAGGCTATTACCTTTGGCGACCAGCATTCCCAGCTCATCGAGGCACATGTCCTCGATATTAATCTCGGCGATACCTCAGGCAAATGGCTCGCTATGGATTTCGTTGACCGCATCAGGTCCCAGAGGCGGTTCGAATCTCCTGAAGTCCTCGCCGAACAAATCGCCAGGGATTGCGATTCAGCAAAACAAATTTTGGCTAAACAGCACTAAACTCAGGTGAATTGATATGTTCAGTTACGAACTTGATGTAATAATTTTAATGCTGATTTTCAACGCGGTATTTACTGCGTATGAAATGGGCCTCGCCACCATCTCGCGAGCAAGGATTGCCATTCTCGCCAACGAACACAAAAAAGGCGCCGACGCCGCCGCTTTTATGAAAGACCGTATGGAGGCCAGTTTGGCCGTCATCCAGCTCGGCGTTACCCTCTTTACTACTATTGCCGCCGCTGCGGGTGGTGTGGGTGCGCAGGACGCCTTTGCACCTTATCTTGCCCAGCACTGGCATATCTCGATGACGCTGGCAAAGGTCGTCGCTGTTACTTTTGTCATTATACCGCTGACGCTTGTTACCATTGTATTTGTTGAGCTTGTTCCCAAGATGTTCGCTCTCAACAACAAAGAATGGATTGTCCTGCGGCTCTCGCCTTATATGAAAATCCTGGCGAAAATCATCGACCCCCTCGTCTCCGTTATCGAATTTGTCGTCAAAAAAGTTCTTGTCGCCATTTCAAAAATGCAGCCGGGAACACGCGACGCCCAAATCCCCTGGCTCCACGAGCTTCGCGCAGCCGTCTCGCTTGCCCGCACGTCCAAGCTTATAGGCGAACGCGAGGAAAAAATAGTTCTCGCCGCCGCGCACCTCTCCAGCCACGCCGCCCGTGACATTATGATTCCTGTTAAGGATATTTCCGCCATTTACGTCGGCAGCACACTCTCCAAGGCCCTCGTCCAGGCCCACCTCGATATGCACACTCGCTTCCCCATTTGTATGGTCGAAAATGACCCGCAGACAATCGAGCGATATCTCAACTTCAAGGACATCGTCTCCGCGCTCCGTATAAATCCCTCCGACCCCACTATCAAAGGTATCTCCCGCCCCATGACCAGGGTAAAAGAGGATATGCCTCTGCCGAAACTGCTCGAAATGATGATACAGGAAAAGACCCACATCGTTATCGTTGTCTCCGCCGACAATGTTGTTATGGGTATGATTACGCTCGAAGACATCATCGAGGAGCTTGTCGGCGAAATCGAAGACGAATTTGACCGCCTCCCAACGCACATTCACCCATGTCCCTCCGGCTGGATTATGGGCGGCGGTGTCCCCATAACAACCGCCGCTTCAACCGTTGGCCTCGACTGGTCCGAAAAATTCACCGGCCGTGTTCCCACCCTCGCCGAATGGTCCAGTCAAACCTTCGGCTCGACTCTCAAAGGAGGCGAAACTATCGAATCCGACGGCTTGCGAGTTATCTCCAGAAAATTCAGACGCAAAAAACTCCAAGAGGCAATCGTCTCACTAATCTCCTCTAATTCACAAGGATTATAAAATGAAATACAAACCGAATATCGGCATTATCGGCTCTGGTATGATTGCCGGCCTTCACCTCGACGCATTACTCAATACTAAAAGGGCGAATATTCTCTGGCTCGCCGACATCAATAAAAAAATTCTCGCCGAAAAACTAAAAAAATATAATGTCCCATACGGCACAACCGATTACAACGACATCCTGCGAGACAACAGTATCGACGCCGTTATTGTTGCAGCTCCGCCGTTTGTGCATTTTGACGCTGCCGTTTCAGCGATGCGGGCGGGCAAAAATGTCCTTATCGAAAAGCCCCTTGTGATTAATCGCTCGCAAATGAATCGACTCGTGAAAGAAGCCGAAAAACACAAAAACCTCGTCATCCTTGAATGTTCCGCCAGGCACACTCGCCTCCAGCCCAAATTCCATTTCGTCAAAAAAATGTTGGACAACGGCGACATCGGCGAGGTCTATCACATCCACCACAATCACCTGATGCGAGGAACTTTTATCGAGTACAACCCGCGCGGCGTTTGGTCACTGAAAAAATCCCTTGCTGGAGGCGGCCCCTTCCTCGACTGGGGCGTCTATGACCTCTCTTTTCACCTCGGTCTTCTTGGCGACCGCCCCGAACTTGCCAAAATAAAACGCTTCACCAGAAACGGCATCAAAATCTTCTCTGACCCCAAAATCAAGTCCGATGTCGAGGAGCACGGCGCCGCCTTTATGGAATTCGACACAGGTCTCACGTACTACTACGAACGCGGCGCGGGCGTCCACTGCGAGATCCCCAACGAAACACGCATCTTCGGCACAAAAGGTTCGCTGCGTTTTTCTATGCCGACCTGGAATTCGCCGCAAATAGAACACTTCTGGGTAAACAAAAACCGCGTCGAAAAACGCACCGTCTACAAAGTCGATATGTCAAAGCATCCCGGCGACAACCCTGCCCTCATAAATCATTTCCTCGATTGTCTCGTTGGCAAAACCAAACCACGGATGCCCGTTCCTCTTGCTGCAAAACACCTCGATATACTATTTCAAATACTCGGTAAATAGGGCTATAATGGCAACTCGTATGAATAATCAGAACTTTCAAAAAGCTGTTGAACTCATAAATAAATCAACCGGCGTGCTGATTACCACCCACACCAAGGTTGATGGTGATGCCGTCGGCTGCTGTGTCGCGATGTCCGAAGTGCTTTCCGTTATGGGCAAAAACCCACAGATTCTTTTCCTCGCTCCATTGCCCGACTGGTATGCCTTTCTTCTCGTAAAGCCTGTTCAAATCCTCGGTAAAGACATTTCAAAAGACCAGCTTTCACAAAACAAATTCGACCTCATCATTATCGTCGATACCAATAGCTCCAGCCAGTTACCTGGTTTCGAGGAATATCTCAAACAGGCCGGTACCCCCGTTCTCGTTATCGATCACCACGCCACCTCCGATAGTTTGGGCGATGTTGAACTCGTTGATTCCGCCGCTTCTGCCGCCTGCTCCGTTGTCTTCGACCTGTTCCGGTTCGCCCGCTGGCCCATCACCCCCAAAATCGCTCAGGCACTCTTTGCCGGCATCGCCACCGACACCGGCTGGTTCCACTTCGGCAACACCACAAGCCGTTGCCTCCGCGATTGTGCAGAATTAATCGACGCCGGCGCAAACCCCGACGATATTTACCGTTTCATATACCAGACCTTCACACCACAGCGTTTCAAACTTATGACCGTGATGCAAAGCACCCTCGAACTGCATTTTGATGGCCGATACGCCTCGCAGTTCCTCACACTGCAGGATTTCAAAACCACCGGCGCAAAATACGAAGACACCGAAAATCTCATCGACCAGTGCCGGCGCATCGCCTCAGTCGAGGTCGCCGCATTATTTGTCGAATTAAAAGATGGCAGAATACGCTGCTCGCTTCGCAGCAGGGGGGCTGTGGATGTCTGCAAAATCGCCCGCAAATTTGATGGCGGCGGCCATACCGCCGCAGCCGGAGCATACCTACCCGGCCCCCTCGACAACGCCAAAAAACTCATCCTCGACGCTGTCAAATTTCAATTATAATTGCAAAGTGGCGGGGCGGCCTTTTGTCATTCCTGCGCAAGCGGGAATCCAGTAGGGTGCGCTTTGCAGACCAATCTTCTTGACTATGCGCCTAAGGTTAGGTTAAATATCACCTTTTACGAACTTATTATAAGGATGACTGATATGATTATGAAAGTTAGCAAAAGGGCACAGGCCGTGCCGCCGTCAGCCACGTTAGCTGTTACCGCAAGGGCGAAAGAACTCAAAGCTCAGGGTATCAACGTAATTGGCTTCGGCGCTGGCGAACCGGATTTCGACACCCCGCGGTACATCAAAGATGCCGCCATCGCGGCCCTCAACGCCGGAAAAACAAAATATACCCCGGCATCGGGAACCATCGAGCTGAAAAAGGCAATCGCTGAAAAATTGCTAAGGGATAATAAGCTCGAATACAAACCGGAACAGGTTGTCATCAATATCGGCGCAAAACACTCGGTATATGGCGCAATGCAGGCCGTCCTCGACCCAGGCGACGCCGTAATTCTCCCCACTCCGTTCTGGCTCACGTATCCCGAAGCTATCAAGCTGGCCGGTGCAAAAGTAAAAGTCGTCAAAACCAGCCGCCGGAACAGCTACAAGATTACACCCGAACAACTGAAAAAGGCCATCAGCCCCAAAACCAAAATGTTTGTTCTCAACTCCCCCAATAACCCGGGCGGCTTCACCTACACCCCCGATGAACTGGCCGCTCTTGCCAAAGTCCTCGAAGGCACCGATGTCGCAGTCCTCTCTGATGAAATCTATGAACGCCTTGTTTACGCCGGCACCAAATTCATCAGTTTCGCCTCGCTCAGCAAAGATGCCTACGACCGCACACTAACCATCAACGGCTTCAGCAAAACCTATTCAATGACCGGCTGGCGGCTCGGTTACGCCGCAGGCCCCGTTGACGTCATTAAAGCAATGGGACGACTTCAGGACCATTCCACAAGCAACCCCGTAACCTTCGCCCAGGATGCTGCTATCGCTGCCCTTAAAGACCCAAATAATGAGGTCGAAAAAATGCGCGTCGAATTCGAAAAACGCGCCCAGTATATGGTTGACCGTCTCAACGCAATCAAAAGCGTCAAATGTACCCAGCCCACTGGTGCGTTCTACTGTTTCCCCGATGTCTCCGCTTATTTCGGCAAAACAAAAGGCGGCATCGAACTCAAGGGCAGTTTGGATTTCGCCAGGGCGCTCCTCGAACAGGCCAACGTTTCTGTAGTCCCGGGCCTGCCTTTCGGCTGCGATAAAAACATCCGCCTAAGTTTCGCAACCTCGATGCAGAATATCACAGAAGGTATCGACCGAATCCAGAAATGGCTGAGTTCGTAACCGTTCGCCTTATTATTCGAACAATATAGCAACCTTTTTCTTTTGTGCCGCCGTTATCGCTTTGGGGTTTGTCCAGACCGCCATATCCAAACTTCGTCTGCAGTCGCAATCTTCGCAAACTATCTCGTGCCTGTCTGCCAGGATTGCCTTAATCAGTTCGAGGCAGTTGCCGCTTGCCCTTTGCAGGTTGCCTATTATCTCACGCAAAAGCTCCTGCTTGTCCCTTTTCTTATTCTGCGGCTTCCAGCAGTCGTAATCGCTCACCAGCGCGACCAGCGAATAGCACATTTGTGCTTCCCTCGCCAATTTCGCTTCCGGCATCGCCGTCATCCCAATCAGGTCTCCTCCCCAAATCCTGTGCATAAGTGATTCCGCCCGCGTCGAGAACATCGGCCCCTCTATCCCGACGTATGTCCCTTTGCGATGCGTCCTGACGTCCAATTTTTTCGCCGCCTCTGCGATAATATTTCCCAGCCGATTGCACGTCGGCTGTGCCATCTCGGTGTGTACCGCCCCGTAACCGTCAAAGAAAGTATTTTGGCGTCTGAAGGTGCGGTCGATAAACTGGTCAACAATGACAAGCTCGCCGGGACGTATTTTGGCCCTGAGCGAACCCACCGCGCACGTCGCTATTATGGCGTGGGCACCCAGTTTTTTTAATGCGAAAATGTTCGCGGCGTAGGGCACCTCACTGGGGGATAATTTATGGCCTGGGCCGTGGCGGTTGACGAACGCCACCCGTCTCTTGCCTATCGTGCCAATCATAATCCTGTCGCTGGGCTTCCCGAAGGGTGTTTTCACGTCGTGAAACTTCACGCCTTCAATTTTGCCGGCCAGCACATCACCCAGCCCCGACCCGCCTATCAAGCCAGTCAATCCTTGCTCCATCTTTGTCTCCAGGTTACCCTAAAATTACCAGCATATCTGCTTATATCGTCGATTAGAACGTATTTTCTCTAATTAGCTTTTCTGTTATTCAATGTCTTGGTATAATATGAATCACACTCGGTTTTTTATCCATAGAAAATGACGATAACTGAACGCATAAAGGAAAAGGCCCTTGAGCTGGGCTTTGATCTC
>JBEKHA010000011.1:0-88740 GCA_050012515.1 Sedimentisphaerales bacterium
GGGTGCAGTGCGAATACAGCCGCGATGAATGCACTGGGCCAGATTAACCCTGTCAAATTGGTGAAAATCCAAAAAACAAGCAGGGCGTTGGCAATATGAAACAACAAGCTGACAAGATGATGTAAGGAGGCATTTAGCCCAAAAAGCTGACAATCCAACATATGACTTAGCGTAGTGAGAGGATGCCACATATAGACGTGCGGCTGTGTAAATGCCCAGACGACGGAATCCGGCGTTATCCCGCCGGTCACGCGAGGATTTTTGGTGATATATGCATCATCGTCAAGGTTAACGAAGCCATTGTGCCGCATCGGCTCGTATGCGACAAGTGTACATGCCACAAGCCCGACGCATATGAACAGCTTTATCCATTTTCCGCGATGTTCTGCATTCACAACATCTTTCCCGAATTCGGTCGAATTTGTCTTTGCCATAAGATACAGCTGAACCTTCCGCCTTTTACCCCCCCTAGCCTAAGACAATTTTGATTATACCCTTTTGACGGTGATGGTCGAGTAAAAAAACGAGGTGTTTTGGGATAACCAAGGAACATGATATCCCCCTGGTAAACATAAGGTGTATGACTGATAAGCGCTACGAAATGGTAAAGAAGATATGTTAGGGAGTGGTGGGGAAAGTAATCTAAAAGAAGATGGCGATACCATATATGGCCGCCCATATAGGAAAAGTAGAACCACAAGAAACCATACAAGAAACGTCCCATGCAAATTGTAACCCCTTATGTTAATTAAAGTTAACTATACGAAAAAACAATTGCTAAACCGTCGTGTATGGTAAACCTGTACCCCGGGTTCGAATCCCGGCCTCTCCGTTTTGCCTTTGGCAAAGCAGAGCCGCCGTGTCTTGCTGTCGTCAGACAGCAACGGGGGCGGCCAACTTTCTACTGCTCAACTATCTACTTGCACGCAAGGCGTCTTATCGCCTGGCTCCTCAAACTCACCCCCACTCGCCTCGCGGACGAAACAGACCTCCGTGAGACAGGGCTGCACGTTGTCTGTTATCCTCTACAATTTTAGAGACAACCGCAATAAAAAGCGGTATGATTACGTCCAAGTTAGGATATAAGACCAAAAACAAAAGACGCAGGACAAAAGATACTGAAATAAGGAGACCCAAAATGCGATTGAGGATAGCGTTCAAATCAATGGTGTTAGCTTTGGCCGTAATGTTCTTAGCAACAACTGTCGCTGGCGGCGCAACTAAAGAAAGCAGCTCTGACAGCAAGGCCAAAACCGGGATGCCATTGCCTCTGAAGGTGAAAGGAAATCAGGTGCTTAACAGCAAAGAGCAGCCTGTTCTGCTGCGCGGCGTCAATGCCGCATCACTCGAATGGACAGTCGACGGCGACGGACGTATCCTTGATACGATAAAAGTCGCAATAGATGACTGGCATGCCAATATAATTCGTTTGCCCTTGTCACAGGACCGCTGGTTCGGCCATGATCCAAACTCAACTGACGGAGGCAAAGCATATCGTGCCCTTGTTAAGGAAGCTGTAGACCTTTGCAGTTCTAAGGGCTGTTACATTCTACTGGACCTTCATTGGTCGGATGTTAATGAATGGGGCAAGAATATCGGTCAGCATTCTATGCCGGACCGTAACAGCTTGGTATTCTGGAAAGATTGCGCAGCTGCCTATGCAAATAATCCGGCGGTTCTTTTTGACCTTTATAATGAGCCGCACGATGCAACATGGGATGTATGGCTCAACGGCGGAATTATTACGGACCGCCCTAATGGCCGCGGAAATACACCAAAGAAATACGAAGCTGTCGGTATGCAGGCAATGCTCGATACAGTACGTTCAACAGGAGCCAAAAACGTTATCGTCGCAGGCGGCCTCGACTGGGCATACGATTTCAACGGTATTCTCGCAGGCAGGCAGCTTAAGGACCCAAAAGGAAACGGTGTTATCTACGCCAATCACGTTTACGACAATAAGAGCCAGAGCATATTTACCTGGATAACCAACATGGAAGAGGCCACCGCTAAATTCCCTGTTATTATTTCCGAATTCGGCGGCGCAGGCGGCGCAAACAGACGCTTCGGCTGGTGGGGACAGAGTCCGTCGACGGCAATCGGGGATGACTGGCTGCTGCATGTCTTGCAGGCAATTCAGGACCATAACTGGGCCTTCACAGCATGGGATATGCATCCCACTGCAGGGCCAGTTTTAATCGCGGACTGGAATTATATGCCGACTCCGGAATTCGGCGTTTATGTGAAAGAATTGCTCGTAACCGGTAAACTGCCGAAATATACGCCGCCTGATATTACCAAACTTGCTTTGGCTCCGCCTTCACCACTGCCTGAATCGGCTCGCATGGGAGGAAGTGAATTATACGGCGACTGGCAAATTAAATCAGAAGCCGGCGATAGAATGGGCAATTCGATAATAGCTTTCGGCGCTGACAACGAAGGCAGGTTAACGGGACAGTGGCTCAATTTCAGGGGATTCAGCGACCTGGAAGATGTCCGCTTCAAGGATAACCAGGTCAGTTTCACCCAAACCGTTAAATTCACTAAAGAATCATTCAAAGGGAGCTTCCTGGGTAAAATTGAAGGCAATAAACTTTCGGGCATTTTAACACATGGCAACAGTCAATCCAAAATTGAAGGTGAACTCAGCCGTAAAATGCCGCCGCCTGTGGGCAGCTGGGATATGAAACTAAAAACAAAAGATGGTGAGACATCTGCAATACTCGTTGTTAAAACGGAAAGCGATGGAACGCTTTCGGCTGAATGGCAAAAATTAGAGGGCGACCGCAAAATTTCAGACGTTAACTGCGAAGGAAACAAACTGACCTTTAAGAGTATTACGAAAGTTCAGGATTCTGAAAAGGTATGTACTTTTGAAGGAACCGTCGAACCGAAAACCAAAACCCTTAAAGGAGTGTGCAAAGAGGAATCAAACGAAATACCGGCTGAAGGAAAACTCATCAACTCAGAAATTATCGGAATATGGGTTGTTGACGTAACCGCTCCGTGGGGCAGTTCAAGGCAGCGGCTGAAAGTAAATCCAGATATGAGCGGATTTTATGGAGTCACCCCGATAGATAAAATCACTCTCGAAGGCGATAAAGTAACATTTAAGGTTATCCCCACATTCGGCAGGATGAGATTCGAGATGACCTTTGAAGGCAAACTGGACGGTGCAAAACTTACCGGTGAATTCAAAAATCAGATGGGTTCACAGGAAGTTACAGGCAAAAAGATAAACTGAACGATTTATCGGTGCGAAAATTAAAGAATCTTCGCAGCGGATTTCGCAAAATAGGTAATAATGATGTCCGCACCGGCGCGTTTGATGCTCGTCAAAGATTCCATTATCGCGGCGTCCTTATCGATGTGGCCGGCGGAAGCGGAGGCGTGAATCATCATGTATTCGCCGGAGACGTTGTAGGCGGCGATGGGACAATCGAAACGCTGACGGGCACGATAAATTATATCGAGATACGGCAAAGCGGGTTTGACCATAACAATATCTGCACCTTCTTCGATATCAAGGGCAATCTCGGCAAGGGCCTGGCGGACGTTGGCGGGGTCCATCTGGTAGGTTTTTCTGTCCGTGAGGCCTGTTGAAGCATCGGGGGCGGATTCGGCGGCATCTCTGAACGGGCCGTAAAAAGCGGAGGCAAATTTTGCAGCGTAAGACATAACCGCGACATCGGGGAGGCCGTTTTTTTTCAAGCACTCGCGAATCGCCTTAACCCGGCCATCCATCATATCCGAAGGTGCAACCATATCCGCTCCGGCCTGCGCATGCGATAACGCAACTTTGGCAAGCAATTCTATGGTCGAATCGTTATCAACCTTACCATCCTTTATAAGGCCGCAATGACCCGTGCTTGTGTAGGCACACAGGCAGACATCGGTAATGATAACAAGTTGTGGTACGGCTTTTTTAATCTGGCGAATAGCCGACTGCACAGCGCCGTCTTCCGACCATGCCTCGGAGCCGGTTTTGTCTTTTTTATCAGGTAAGCCGAAAAGTAAAATCGCAGGGATGCCGAGCTTGGCGACATCTTCTGCTTCTTTGACAATAGTATCGGGCGAGAAGTGGAAACAATCAGCCATTGATTCGATTGGCTCTTTGAGACGATTACCCCTGCGGACAAAAAGCGGATAGACGAGATTATTGACGGCGACGGTTGTTTCGCGAACCAGCCGACGCATTGAATCCGTTATCCTCAGCCGACGCATCCTGTTATTGGGAAAAGCCATAACTATTTCCGATTTATTATTGACCTTTGAATATTAAGATGACTGCCAATTATCTCTTATATTCTACCAGAATCTGTTCTAAATCGCAACGCCGGTCGACTCGCAATGCCTGAACCAACTTTGAAAATAATACGGCGTAAACGACATATAATTCACGTCCCGCTCAGGTATGCGCCCTGCGCAAGATATTGTGTAACATAATCCCTGACGGATTCCTCAAGAGAGGTGATTTGTTTTTCGTAGCCGATGTCGCGGAGTTTGGTAATGTCGGCCTCGGTGAAATACTGGTATTGATTACGGACAGATTCGGGCATATCGATATATTCGATGTTCGGTTTTTTGCCCATTGCGGCAAACACCGCCTTTGCCAAATCATTCCAGGAACGGGCGACGCCTGCGCCAAGATTGTATATGCCGAATGTATCAGGGTTATCATAAAAGAAAAGTGTCATATCGACCGCATCTTTGACGTAAAGGAAATCGCGTTTCTGCTCACCGTCTTTGTAATCGGGCCTGTGCGATTTGAAAAGACACACCTTGCCTGTTGTGTTTATCTGCTCGAAGGCCTTGAGGATGAAACTACGCATATCGGCCTTGTGGTATTCATTTGGCCCGAAGACGTTGAAGTATTTTAGTCCCACGATTCTTCCAAGCAGCCCGTTTCTTTTTGCCCAGAGGTCAAATAGCTGCTTCGAATAGCCATAAGGGTTGAGGGGCCTAAGCGTTTCGATTTTATCTTCATCGTCGGCAAAGCCATTTTCGCCATCGCCGTATGTGGCGGCGCTGGAGGCGTAAATGAATCGAATTCCCTCCTCGGTCGTCCACTGGGCTAATTGTCTGGTGTATTCGAAATTGTTCTCCATAAGAAATGATGCGTCGGTTTCGGTAGTCGATGAGCAGGCGCCAAGATGAAAGACCGTGTCCGTGGAGAAGCTGACAACATCTTCGGCCACCATTTCGAGGAATTCGTCTTTATCCATGTAGTCGGCAAATCGCAGGTTGACGAGGTTCTTCCACCGCTGGTCGCTGCCGAGCCGGTCAACAACGAGGATATCATCGATGCCTCGTTTATTCAAAGCCGCGATTAACGCTGAGCCGATAAAACCCGCCCCGCCGGTTACGATTATCATTCACAGTCCCTTTCCAGCTTAACTAATGGTTCTTAGGCAGATAAGCTTAAATGGGGAACAGCGAAGTGTCAATCATTGATAAATGGAGAAATTAGCGCATAAAAAAACCGCCCAACAAGAGCGGTCGGAGAAAAGCCGAAAAGGTTTTAACTTTTAACACAAAGCGATATACGTCGCAACTGTAAGAATAAGTATCCTTCTTTTATTAACCGTGAAAGGATACCACACATTGTAATAAAACCTTCTCATCACACCAGCTTCGCCGAAGCCAAAACCTCAACACCACTACCTCTCTACTCTTGTATTGTAACCCAATGGACAATCAGAACCAAATAAAAAATGGATAACCCGTCATAAGTGCCGTATTAAAAGGGGGTTATGACTTAGTAAATGGCAATATTTTTTCGGATGTCCGTGGGTACTAAGCAGCCCTAAACAAGCGTTTTTATCAATCAGGCAAGTGTACGCACTGCCTGACTCATAAGCCGGGCAACAGGCAATCGCTGCGGGCATCGCGACTCAGCCGCGGAGTAATCGGCTGTGAGTATTTTGCTGCGTATTTGCTGCGGGATTTCAGCGAAAAGCTGACGGGCGGTATGTGTATCGCCGAAGCTGTTGTAATACATAAGATATCGCATAACATCGCTGACGGGAACGCCCGCAGAAACTGAATCGCAGATGTGTGCACAGCCGGCACAATAACCGGAGCAGGTCTCGGCAGCATAGTTTTTAAGGACTTCTTTATCAAGCTGCGTCAACTCTGTCTTATCGAGGACAGCAGCGACGTTCTGTTTAAGATGTGTTATATCCCCCCTGCCGACGCAGGCGGCAGTGATACGCTTATCTTCGAGAACGACTTTTATTTTCGCCTGGCCTTCCGTGAAGCCGCTTTTAATAAAATGCTCTGTAAGTTTCTTATCGGCTTCGTTGGGCGCGATTTCCTTGCCCTGTGTTTTCATCGCTATTATACCCACGCCGGCGTCGTAGCAGGCCTGAACGGCATCCGAAAGCTTCTTATCCTGCATTAACCGGAAATTATAGCTCGGCATCACCGCGTCAATCCAGCCGAGCTTCGACGCGGCCATAAGACAATCAGCCATATTGGCGTGAGTGCTGAAGCCGAAGTATTTGATGACCTTCCGCTCTTTGGCTTTCTCAACCCATTTCTTCATTTCATCGTTTAGCTGTGCGGGATTACCCAGACCGTGGACTCCGAAATACAGGTCGATGTAATCGGTCTTCATCCGCTGAAAGCTCGTTTGCAGCTTCTTCTCGATTTCTTCGGCATTTTTGGCAAATGATGCCTTGGTCATCAGGAACAGCTTTTTGCGCACGTCAGGATTTTTTTCGAGGAACTTGCCGATACCAAGCTCGCTGTTGCCGTTCTCATAAAAACTGGAGGTATCCCAGCAGGTTGCGCCCCAGTCAACGGCCTTTCGCAGCATAATCTGATTATCGACAGCGTTAAAGGCGACACCCACTGCAAGAGAGGATATTTCAACGCCGGTCTTGCCGAGTTTTCGTTTTGGCAATTCAAGCGGTTGAGTTGATTGTTCTTTTTGCCCGTTGGGTTCGTTCGGCTCTGCAAACACCTTTGACGCAATAACCGAACCTATACCGGCAGCGCCGGCGAATTTAAGGAATCCGCGTCTGCTGACTTCACTCATTCAATTCTCCTCACGTAAAAAGCTAATCAGGCAAGTTTTTCGACGGCCTGTCGGACAAGCCGGGCAATCGGCATACGCTGCGGGCAACGCTGCTCCGCGAGCCGATAATCGGCCGTCAATAACCTCGACCTTACATCGGCTGGTATTTCAGCAAACGTCTGTCGTGCTAATTGGCTGTCGCCGTAGCTGTTGTGATACATAAGCGACCGCATAACGTCACTGATATTTGACACACCGGCAGCAGCATCGCAGATATGAGCGCAGCCGGCACAATAACCGCTGCAGGTTGCGCTTGCGTATTCGGCGAGGGCATCTTTGTCGTCCTGCGCAAGTTTTGTCTTGTCGAGCATCGCAGCGACATTTTCATTGATGAAAGCAACACTGTTCATACCGACGGTAACGGCTGAAATTCTCTCGTCTTCTATAACGGCCTTTATCTTCGCCTGGCCTTCGGTGAAACCTTTCGCTGTGAAATGCTCCATCAGTTTTTTATCCTCGTCGGTCTCAGCATTAACACCTTTCTGGGTTTTCATAGCAGTAAGTGCAACTCCCGCTTTATAGCAGGCATCGACGGCCTTTTGCATCTCGGCATTTTTCATCAGGCGAAAATTGTATGTTGTCAAAATGGCATCAACCCAGCCGAGTTTCGAAGTGGCGGTCAAACTGGCCGCCATATTTTTGTGCGTGCTGAAACCGAAGTAGTGAAATTTCCCCTGCTTCTTCATATTTTCCGCCCATGTTTTGTAATCGTCCGTCAGCTGCGTCATAAAATCAAGACCGTGGACGCCATAGTAAAGGTCCACATAGTCGGTATTCATTCTTTCGAGCGATTTCTGAAGCCGTTCTTCGGCATCTTTGGGGTTTCCGGCACCCGAGGCCTTGCTTACAATAAACAGCTTCTTTCTCATCTCAGGCCTGGACGCCAGGAACTTACCAATGCACAGTTCACTGTTGCCGTTGGTGTAACCATAAGCAGTGTCCCAGTATGTTACTCCCCATTTCAGTGAGCTTGTCAGAATGACCTGGTTATCCATAAGACCTATCGCCCCAAGCGACAACGTTGAAACATCAACGCCTGTCTTGCCGAATTTTCGCGTTGGGACCTGCGGGGTCTCACTCTGCTGTTTTTCGCCTGCGGCATTTGGCTCATTCGAATCGGCCTTTACCTTAGATACCAAAACAGAACCTAAACCCGCCACTCCGATTGTCTTCAAAAAATTCCTTCTGTTAAATTCGCTGCTCATCGGTAACTCTCCATAAAAAACCGTTTTTTAGTTCAGGTTATAAATACAGGTTCAATTATTATCTACCTTCGGCAACGCTATTCTGTTCACATTGTTCTGCTATTATAACAGCAATCTGCGGTCTGTGCTCCTTGTTTCGCCTTCAGCGGTAATTCTTATCGCCCTTTTGCCGCTTACGGGGCACTCATGCTCGCATACGCCGCAGCCGATACATTTTTCAATATCCACACAGGGCTTCTGCAATCGCACCTGTATTTCGATTTTACCCGCTGCAGCAGCAGGCAATTTGCCTTCGGAAATTCCTACTGAAGTAGCGGTATTTGAGGAGATTTTACGCCGGCTGCCATCCTCAAAAAGAACATAATAATCGCCCGTGCCGAATCTATCCGCAGGGATACTGCTGTCAACTTCGATTGCATTTTCTGTTATCCGCTTAATCGAAACTACGCCGGCTCTGACCGTCGTAAAAACATCCTTCGTAAAAATCGCCTTGGGACTGACGGGGCAATTTTCCTGACAGACAATACAGGGCTTATCCATTGCCCACGGCAGACACCTGCCCTGGTCAACGAATGCTGTTCCGAGTTTGATTGGTCCGGCGGAGGCAAAGTCGCCGAGGCCTCTTTTTTCATCGAGAGTAATCGGCCTGATTGCGGAAGTCGGGCAGACCTGTCCGCAAGCGACGCAATTCAACTGACAGCCGCTTGAGCCGATACGGTTATTCAGTATCGGCGTCCATAATCCCTCAAGTCCCCCTTCCAGACCGGCGGGCTGAATAACATTCGTCGGGCAAACCCGCATACACTGGCCGCATTTGAGGCATCGTTTCAGAAACTCCGGCTCAGCAAGAGCGCCGGGCGGACGAACAACGCCTGTGTACCAGTTCGAGGCGACTTTGCCGCTTAGTCGAATTGCAGGAGCAGCTATCACGCCGCTAACAAACGATAGCAAAACCCCCCTTCTGGAAACATCGACCTGCGTTTCACCAGCAAGCGAGGGAATGGTCTGATAAGCGATGAGGTCGTGTTTGCAGTCATCCCGGCAGTTGAAGCAAAGCACACATTCGGCGATTTTGATATTGCCGCTCGGCTCACAGCCACCCTCGCAGGCCTTTTCGCACATCTTGCAGTTGACACATTCGCTTTTGGTCTTGCCGATGCGCCAAATCGAAAACCTGCTGATGATTCCCAAAAACGCGCCGGTAGGACAAATGAACCGGCAGTAAAATCTCGGTATAACAAGATTCAGAAGAACCGCCGTCGCAAATACAGCGAATATCAGCCCGCCAAACTCGTAATAACGCGCGTTGACCGAGGTTAAATATGTGCCCCTGTCAAAAACAGGAAGCAGCACAAGCTGAAACGAGCGGGTTACCAGCGGGATGGGGTCGAGCAATCCTATTTGCAGAGTGCTTGCCAGTGAGGGAAACGCCGCCATACCGAGGAAGAAAATCAGGACTAAGTATTTTATACACTGGGCCTTGCGGTATATGTTTAGCCGGATTTTCTCAGCGACCTTTTTGCCTCGATTGCCCAAGTAGCCGACAAATTGATGTATCGCACCGAATGGACAAATCCAGCCGCAGAAAAACCGTCCGAAGATTATCGTCAGGATTACAATCCCAATCGCACAGTGCAAAGGCCCGTATAATTTATGGGTTGATACTACAGTACCCAGCGCAACAAGCGGGTCGAACTGCAAAATCCAGTTAATGGGCCAGTTCCTGATTTGCCAGAACTTCTCCCCTACCGTGGTAACGATGCAAAACCACACAAACAGGGCAAAAAAGAACAACTGATTTATTCTTCTAACCGTCGTGATTTTCATATTATTTTCAGTTTACTTCAGCCCTCAATGGTTTGAGCGATTCGTAATCGACTGTCCCGACGCCCGCTTTCTCGGCAATTGTCAGATAGGGCAAATCCGCCGGTTTAAGATTCAGCAGTGAACTTCCGAAGGCGTCCGCGGCGACAATATCGCAGCTTGCAATCATCGTATTTGTTTTTTTCAGGTCCGACACCGACCCGCCCGTAGGCCCGTTGGTCATCATCGTAACCGTGCCGTCAAGTATGACCAGCGTCGGCTTTACGAGCATGGCAAGCTCGGCGATTATGTTATTGATATCCTGATGGAACACGTTTCGCCTGCCGCCGAGAAGACCATACCAGTTTTTCATAGTCATCGACGCCGCGCTTCTGTGATGGTTTTTCAGAGGAGCTATGCCGATGAGCTTGTTGGCTTTGGCAAACGGGGCGCAGTATATGGGCCAGTCCTTAATCAGCGCACCGCCAGCCAGCGTGAGCGGGCTGAAATACGAATCCTTTGGCATAATGACCTGTGCGCCCGCTGCCGATGCGGCTTTGCTGATGCCGCTTATCGTAAAGCAGCTCGCCGGGTCATTTATTGAGTTGTCGGTTACTATGACTTTGCTCGCCTTTTTCTCGTAGCACAATTTCACGACCGCGGTAATAACATCCGGATGCGTAGTCGCGCCGAGAAGAGGCGGCGTCGCGAAGCCGACGTTTGGTTTTATTACGACGACGTCGCCCGGCTTTATAAACCTCTCGATACCGCCGAGAAGTTCAATCGCTTTGTTTACAGTTTTTGCCCTGTTCTCGCCTTTGACGATGCTTATCACCTGTCCGTCTTTACGCGACACCGAAAAATCAGGCAGTCCCTTCGCGAAAGTCCCCAAAAAGCTGACTTCTTCGTTTTTCGCCCCCGGCCCTTTAGGGTCATAAAGCCAGCGTGCAACGCCAACAGCAGCGGCGATTGAGGCCGCCGCTTTCGCCCCGCGGATAAGCAGTTGTCTTCGAGCAATATTTTCTTGGTTTGGTTCAGTCATTTATTTCCTTCAACCGGCCGACTAAAACTTCTGCTGCTTTTTCCGCCGCCTGCTTGTCATTCGCCTCGTGAACACCCCCGACGAATATACCCGCCGGGAAGACAATCTCAAAACTCCCAAAAAAATCCACGACCGATGCGCCGGCGGATTTAAGGACTTCGCCATCAACTGTAACCGCCTTGGCACCGTTGGTTATGAGAAAATCATAATAATTCTTTGCGACTGTTTTCGCCTCATCAGCATCTTTGCGCCTGCTGAAAAATACCGTAATCGCTTTATCGCCAGATTTGTATAATGCGGAGTAAGCATTGGTCAGGCCGTCGAAACCAAAGGCGTTATCAATCTGTAATTTCCAGCTTCCGGCCACCGTGCCTTCGGTTCGACCCTGCTCACCGCAGACGGGCGGGAAATATCCTAATTCGACTATCTTGTCTTTGTCCGTCGGCTTAAATTTGGCGGACAGGTCTTTAGCGATATCTTTCATTCCGTCAACAAGCTCGTTCGATTCTGCTGAGCCAATCATTTCGATATAATTTTTACCAAGCGATATACAAATCTCGTTGCCTGCCACATAACCAAACGCGGACGCCCCCAAATCGTTAAGGTCGGTAACATCCGCCCTTTTCTGCCTGCTGTAAACCGAAAAGGCGTTTTTCGTGTTGTTCATATCGTAAATGTAAAGCTCGAATCCAAGTTCGGAATTGCTTTTGGCCGCGAACCGCTGGACGTTCAGCTTGACAAAACCGGCATCCTGATACATAGGGGCCTTGCCGTCGATTTTCTCGTAAAGATTATCGTTGTTATATGTCTCGGCTTTACCAACGGGCGGGAAATCGCCACCGCTGTCCTGCCCCGACACCGATGCGATGCCGAACCGGGCCATATTGTAATCCCGCGAAATGACGTAAATGCTGACTGCCGTACCGACCATAATCATCAAAATCAGCACGACAACGGCGGACTCAAATGTTCTCGCACGACCGGAAAGTAGCTGCATAAATTTCCGCATCCCGCTTTTATCGGGATTGCCCCTAAAAACAGCGGCTTATTATACCCCCCGCCTCTACATTTGTCAAACTTAGGAAATGAGGGATAGCATCAAGTATTATGTGTAAGATTAATTTTATGCCATCGAAGGAATTGGCCAAAGACGGCCCTTTCGACAGTTCATTGTTTTCTTTATTTCTTCGTCCAGTCAGCCGCGGACACAGCGGACGTAATTGTAGATGCGGATGACATCACCCTGCGGTCCGCGGCCGTGCGGGAACTCGGCAGGGTCACCGGTCTTCGGGTCGCTGCGCTGGGCACCTGCTCCATGGACATCAACAAAGTGATAGTCGCCGGCGTCTCTGCCCTGCGGACTTGTATCAGATGGACCGCCGGGTCTTCCGGGGAGACCACCACGCTGGTTAGGCGGTCCGCCCGCCATAGCACGCGAAGACATCCAGCCGCCCGCGCGTCCGAAGGCAACATACATCGCGGCTCCCCCGCCATGGAAACCTGCGTGAGTCGTACTTGTCCAGTAGAAGGGATAATCGGCTTTGCCGCCTTCGTTAATAATCCGTGTGCATTCGAAGAGCGGATTGATGGCGGCTGATTGTGTCGTGTCGGGAGAACGGGTATAGTCCACGATGCTTTGCAATTCCTTGACGCTCGGCATCCGCCAATCGTTATGGCCAAGATACTTTTCCGCGTTCTTTTTCTGGACCCAGGCGAGCGCATCCTGCCAGTTCATACCTTTGCCGCTGTCCGCTTTGGACCACATCAGGCCCGTGGCGCGGTCGGTTATAGTGCCGTCGTTATTATCATGGAAATCATTCGTGCCATACTGCGGGTTGCCGCGCACGCACTGAACAAAGAACGTTTTCTCGGCGCCGCCCGGCATTTGCAAATCGTAGCCCTTAATTCGACCATCGGCGAAGTTGACACCGAAAAGCTTGTCGCCACCATTGCGGGGAGACTTGCCGACATACCTGGTACTCGACGCATATTGGGAATCAATGATACGCTCGCCGGTGCGCGTGTCCCCATAGGCAAACTTAAAAAATTTCGTGTCGATAAAGGGCGTCAGTCCGGAAGTATCCGTGCTCGATGGGCCGCTGGGATCGGTGCCGCGTGCATCGAAGAGCGAATACAGCTCCTTGATGGACGGCAGGCGCCAGTCGTCGAACCCCCCGAATTTGGCGGCGTTGAGTTTCGCAGGCAACATCTGGGCCTGGGTCCAGGTCAGTTTGTCCTTTCGAGTGAGAATGCCATCGCCATCGGTGTCCGGGCTGCGCTGCCAGGTCAGCCCGGTGTTCCGGTCGTAAACGGTGAGGCCATCGGCGCTGATAGCATAACTGAAAGGGCGGCCTTGGAACTGCGCTTCCTGACCGTAGAACGGTTGCCCGGATTTCGGCGGCACTATCTCTCTGTTGTTGTCGTAGCACTTCGCCTGTCCAGTACCTACCACGCAGTAGGGCAAAGAAGGTCCTTGTTCTGTTTTCTGCGACGCGGCATTGCCGACCATAACAGAACCCAGAAGCAAAATGACGGCGAACGCTATACTTATGTTTTGTCTCATTTTTCTGTTTTTTTCGGGCTAAAGAAGAATGCTTCCACGTTATTCAGAACAGGTTGTTGCTGGACCGGGTTAGAGTATATGTAATAAGGAGCGCTTTTGTAACCATCAAGATTACGCAATTTCATTAAAGCTGCCCGCTGCTCATTGGTGAGAGTCCGATTAACCTTCGCAAAAGCAGTGGCATAATACCACGACATTTCTCCGTCCAGTTCCCCGTAACGGCGCCCTAAGCTCAAAACCTTCGTCTTATCCGGTGTTTTACCGTCTAAAAACTTACGCAGTTCCTGTGAGATACTTCTGCGAACAGTAATTGTTTCTTTTAATAAATCGCGCTGTTTGTCCGCGATTTCCGTGATGAGCACTCTTTGCTGTTCAGTCAAAACATCATCAAGAAAAGCTTTGCCGCTGTCACCGGTGAACGAAGTGCTGATATCATAATCCCTTTTGCCCATAGCGGGCATATCTTTCATATAGAATCCGCCAAAGTATGTCCCATGCCGTTCGGGACAGAAATATGTGTCGGCCTCAACGGAACCAGCGATCCAGCTGAAGAATTCACTGGCATACGTCATATAAGCCACATTGAACAGTTGCGATTTTCCACGACCCTGTTTATTTATCTCGTCACGCTCATCTAAAGCCGGCCATGTGCTAAAATCGCCGAATTTCATTTTGGCAAAATACGCCTTCTGCTCAGGCGTTAGTGACAGATATACCTGGGCCATCGCCTGAGCCCGTTGCAAGCTCAGTTCCGCATCGTAGGCGAAAATATTACCGACATACTTAATCACAGCTTCTTTGTTAAGTCCATCACTGCCGGCCGGGATTTGATTATCCCGCTGCATCCAAAAGGCCTTTATCAGCGGCAGCCGCATCTTTGCCAGATTTTCCAGCTGGGTCGCCTGCTGCCCGGCCAGGTCAAGAAATACCTGTTTCTGCTTGTCATTGAGAACATGCAGCACATTCCCCGCCACGCGGTTGAGAAAAACGGGATTGTGTCCTTTTTCCGCGGCATCAATGTCACGCATGTACTGGAATCCGAAAAAATCACAGACCTTGCCGGGCGGGATGAATGTGGACGCCCCGAAATCGCCTGTCAGGAATGCCAGGCCGCTAAATGCGATGGTATGCAGCTGCGCATTATCGCTAACGGCCTGCTCAAGTGAATATTTGTCCTTTTGCTGTTCTTTGTCTTTCTTTGGCTCTCTATCTTTTCTATCGCCATCCTGTCTGTAGTCTTGTCCGGGTCTGGCGGGAGGAGGGTCGAGCTTCTGCATTACTTCCGGGTCGAAACCGGCTTCCTTCATCGCGTTATCTAAATCCGGCCCGTTCGGCACACCAGCGTCTCTGAAAGCCCGGTGAATCGCCTTTGCATCATCGGCTGTCAGAGATGACGCGTTATATTTTGACAAAATCGATTTTATCTGCGCTTTCTGCTGGTCCGTAAGAGGCTGCGATTCACGCTGCTGATGTTCCGGCCCGGGCGGATTTTCAGCAAGGCTAATCGCCGGCAGCAGGCAATTAAAGACCAAACAAACCACCGCATTTACAATAATGATTTTCGTAAAATTCGTCTTCATGGGCATCTCCTTTTAAAACTATAGACGCAAAAGAAACGCATTTTATTTCATTTTAGCAGATTAGAAACCAGTGAGCCACTTTTCTACAAAAACAGCGTGATGGGAACAAGCCGTGGCATTGGAAGTTGCCAAAACCGAATGACAACCATACCTTCACCCTAACTTACACCCAATTACTTACACTAAGAATGAATGGGAATTTCACGGGTTCACTCGTGGCGGAGGGATTCAATCGGGTCCATATTAGCGGCACGATAGGCGGGATACATGCCGAAGGCGATTCCAACAATACCAGATATGCCGAATGAAAGCAGCAGAGACAGCCAGGTGATTACAGTCGGCATATTTCCGAATCGAGTTACAAAAAAGGGTATGATACAACCAAGGAAGATGCCAAGTATGCCGCCCGCAAATGTAAGGAAAAGAGTTTCGGAAAGGAACTGAAAGATAATATCTTTTCTTTTCGCGCCGAGAGCCCTGCGGATACCTATTTCGCGGGTTCGTTCGCTGACCGTAGCGAGCATAATATTCATAATGCCGATACCGCCAACCAACAGAGAAATAGCTGCGATTGAACCAAGAACAACACTGAAGATGCGTTTGGTGCGTTCGGCTTCGCGCAGAAGCTCAAGCGGCACCACTACCTGATAATCGTTTTTCTTGTGAAACTGACTCAGAAGATTGATAAGAATATCGCGTGACGATCGAACCTTGCCTATCTCGCTGACTTTTATGATGACTTCCTGCAATTCCACTTTTTCTATTTTGCGTGAACCGCCGCTTACCTGCAATGATGTCTCGCCGAAACGCTCTTTAACCGCCGACAATGGAATATATATGTTTCCGGCATTCGCTCCACCCTGACCGTTTGTCGAGGGGGCCTTTTCCTCAGGGACACTTGCTGTCGAAGTGCTTCCTTGTGCGGTGACAATACCGACAATCCTGTAATAATCTCTTCCTATTTTAACGTCCTGACTCATCGGGTCGTCAAACATGAACAATTCTTTGGCAGCCGCCTCGTCGATGACGCAAATATCCTGCTTGTAATCCAAATCAAAAGACGTGAGAAACCGCCCTCTAATCAAACGTATAGGCGAGGTTTCAAGATGCCACGGAACAGTTCCGATTATCTCTATTGGTATCTTGCGATTACGATACCATGCCTGCTGAGAAAGACGGCGAACCGGCACTATGACCTGGACATTCGGCACGCTGTTGTGAAAACGTTCGGCATCAGCGTACGTCAGGCCGTATTCGTGAAGAATCTGCTGCTGGCCCGTGGCTTTCTGTTCTTCTGGCGGCTGAGCAGTTTTTATGATTATGTTAAGCGAGCCGAGGCGGGCGATTTGCTCCTGGGCGGCCCTGCTGGCACCTTCGCCGATGGCCAGCATCGCGATAACGGATGCGACACCAAAGATTATGCCCAATACAGTGAGTATGGCGCGAAGACGATGGAGCCATAAGCTCTTGATGCCCAGTTTAAGAACGCGCCTGATGCGATACAAAATCATAACGTTAATGGATTCAGGAATTCCCTGCAGACCCGTCATTGTGGTCTGCACTCTGTAAATCGCCCTTGTTTTTACCGGCCTTTTCTTCTGGAAGTTTATGCTGCTGCCCGCCGGGTTTGTTTGTGTCGCTCGCGGACGAAGACAAATCCTTCTGCTGCGTTCCGGCTTTTTTCTGACTTGTTTTGTCCGCAAGCGGTATTTTTTGCTGTTTTGACGCGTCTGTTTTTGCAATGGCCGGCTCAACAATCAGTGGAGGATTCATCAGAACATCCTCTCCAACCTGCAATCCATCTGTAATCTGGACGAATTTTTCGTTAAAGGAGCCGGTCTGAACCTCTCGCGGCTGGGGGCCTTTTGCGCTTACATAATAGCACACTTTTTTGCCGCCCCTGTTTGCCACCGCCTGAATCGGAACTATTATCACGTCATTCAGCTCTTCAACGGTGGTTTCAACCTTGGCTGACATTCCCGGCTTAAGAAAATCATACGAACCGTCAATTATGACCTGGGTCGTATAAACCTTAAGGTCAGGATTTAACCAGCTTCTTTGCTGGTCCGGCAAAGGGGAAATTTTCAGAACTTTGCCCGTGAAGGTCCTGTCTGGAAAGGCGTCTATAGTTATCTTTGCGATTTGGCCCGGCTTAATCTTGGTTATGGAGGACTCATGAACGGTAATCTCGACTATCATTTCAGACGTGTCGGGCAGAGACATAATTTCTTCGTTCTGCTGAACCATGTATCCAACCTCTATGGGTCTGTCGCGATACCAGTAAGCGACGCCCGAGGACGCGTAAACCACAAGGCCCGGTCCCGGCGCTTTGATTACGCATGCATCAATCTGCTTTTTAAGCTTTTCGAGACGTTCTTTTTCGAGATCGAATCTGGCCTCGGCGCTTTTCAACTGGGCTATTGTCTGCGCCAGTTTTGAGCGGCAGCGAGCGTGAGTCCTGTCCAGCTCGCGTCCGGCTTCATAATAGTCACTCAAGAACTTCTCCGCATCTTTAGGGAAATCATAAAGTTTGAACAGGTCCAGGTTGATACCCGACTGCTTGTTTTCTATTTCGCAGCTTCTTTTCTTTAACTCGTCTTCCTGCAATTCGGTTGTCGCAACGTAATTTGCGTCGTAAAGCTGCCGTGTGCCCTCAAGTCTATACTCTGCTCTTGCAAGTTCTGAACCAGCTATCTCTATTTTGTCCTGCAGATCCGTAAGTTTCTGCGAGGCCTGAGACTTGCCGAGCTTGTTCGGGTCTTCGAGAATAGAGGCGAGATTACGTTTCGCATTAGGGTCGTTCACCACGGCAAAAATTAGTTTTTCGGCAACGGCATCTCCCAGATATTTTTTTAAATCCATCAGGGCGAATTCGACCTTTAGCTCCGCAGCCGTGATATCGCTTTCATTTTGCTTGAGCTGGATAAAATAGGCCTCATTTGCCTCTGCGAAACTCGACTCTGCCCCGGCAAAATCGATTTGTCTTTGCGAAAGATTCTCGGTCAGTGTTGAAGAGTCGAGTTCCACCAGCACCTTGTTGTTGACATCCTGCGGGGTGATGTAATTTCCTTCGGGGACAATGCTGGTTATTCTTACCTGACCTTCGACGTCGGACTTGATGTGAATTGCGTTGCGGGCCTTGATACTGCCGTTCTCAGTAACGGTTATAATGAGGTTATCTTTGCACACCTTGAACGTGTTTGCCGCTTTTTCAGGAGTCGGTGCGGTGTTTTTATTTGCCGAAAGCATAATTGTCAGCAAAACCAGCGCAATAGCAAAACCACCGGTGATAAGCCACTTTCGCCGTCCGGCAGTCAGATGATATATTTGGGTCTGAAGAATGTTTGGCCCGCTCCCACTCATTTGTAGAATTTCCTGACATCACACCTGATTATGCCCATATCCCTCGGGTTTTGGCCTGCAATAAACTATTATTATACCCTTTATACCGGTGACAGTCAAGGAAAAAGGAGGCGTTTTACCGCCTTCCGGAGGTAATTACCGCATCAAAGCCGAAAAGTAACAGAGCAACAGGTTGCGGAATCAATCTTTCAGCACTTCAGATAGTTGCGATTTGAAGAAGGTGTGGTATCATATCGGTTTTGAAAGGCCAAAAAGTGTTAAATGGAAAACGCCGGATTAGAAACCTTCAAAATTTAGGAGTCGAAATTATGTCCGCAAGAACCATAATAATCCTGCTCGCTGTCGCAACAATAACAACAATTGGTTTTGTTAATACAGATGTGATTGCCGCCTCGCCATCCGACTCAAACCAGCAGGCGGATGCTAATGTCAAACCACCCTTTCGGCTTGCGATTGCGGGTCTTACCCATGACCACATTACCGGCCTGCTGAGAGACCTTCCGAATCGCAGGGATATTACCCTTGTCGGCATCGCTGAGCCAAACGCCAAACTCGCCGCTAATTACGCCAACAGATATCATATTGCGCAATCGATTCTTTACACAGACCTCAATAAAATGTTAGATGAGACCAAACCGCAGGCAGTGGTCATCTATAAAAGCACCTTCGAGCATTTACAGGTTGTCGAGGCCTGTGCGGCACATCATATAGATGTGATGATGGAAAAACCGCTGGCTGTCAGTAACGAACAGGCAGCCGCCATGGCTGAAGCCGCGAAAAAAGGCAATATACACGTATTCGTCAACTACTATACGACATGGGAACCAGCGAATACCTTGATGCGAGATACCATAATCGAGCAAAAAGCAATCGGCGAGATTCGCAAAATTGTCTTCTACAAAGGCCATTCAGGTCCGAAGGAAATCGGCTGTTCGCCTGAGTTTCTCAACTGGCTGACCGACCCGAACTTAAACGGCGGCGGCGCGCTTTTTGACTTCGGCTGTTACGGCGCTAACATGGCAACATGGTTTTTGAATAACCAAAAGCCGCTCTCCGTAACCGCTATCACCAGGCAGACAAAACCAGACATATACCAGAAAGTGGATGATGACGCGACCGTCATAATCACCTACCCCAAAGCGCAGGTCATCATAATGGCCTCCTGGAGCTGGCCCTATGGCAGAGATGACATTGAGGTTTACGGCACAGCCGGCTCAATTAAAACCACCGACGGCAGAAACGTAATTTTGCGCATCGATGGAAAACCTGAGCAGAAAATCGCCGCCAAACCAATCGAATCTCCTTACAGTGATTCTTTGACTTATCTGGCTGCGATAGTTAATGGCGGGATAAAACCGCAGGAGCTGGCGTCTCTCGAAAATAATATGATAGTCACCGAAATTCTTTGCGCCGCCAGACGCTCAGCGCAATCACAATCGACAATTCAACTGCAATGACAAAAGACCTTGCATTTATCCGGTGACAGCCAAGGGAAAAAATTGGTGATTGATTATTTGCCGGCAGAAGGCATAATAACAAGTAACCATTTATCAATCCGGTTTGGGGAAACAAGATAAAATGTTCAGCATACTATGCACAGGCGATGGGGCATCGGTTTGGGGCGGACTGTTTGTGGTGATTGTCGTCATAGGCACAATCATCCGCATTCTGTCCCGACGCAAAGGCCCCAGCATCGCTATGTGCCAGATATTCATCCTCGATGGCGACAGAAGCGGCAATTTCGTCAGGATTGAAAACGCGATAGCCGAAGCCAAATCAAAAGGCGCGGAATTGTTATGCTTTCCAGAGGCGACAATGCTTGGCTGGCTCAATTCCGATGCGCATAGCAGGGCCTGCACAATTCCAGGGCCGGATTCAGAACAGCTTTGCGAGCTGGCGAAAAAATACGGGGTATATCTCTGTATCGGCGTTGAGGAATTTGAAATGGGAAGATTGTTCAACAGCGCGCTGCTCATCGACGACCGGGGACAGATTCTGCACAAACACCGCCAGGTAAATATCCCGCAAAAACTGATGTCCCCCCCTTATTCGGCAGGAAACGAATCCAATATCGCCACGGTAAACACTAAATTCGGCAAGATTGCCCTGCTTATATGCGCCGACACGCATCGTGAAGACCTTCTCGACCGGGTGGCGGCATTGAAACCGAATCTGCTTTTGGCGCCTTATGGCTATGCGGAAGAGGAGCTAAAATGGCCTGCGCACGGCAATGAGTTTCATAATGTCGTTATAAACGCCGCGAAACGAACAGGTGCGGCAGTTCTGGGAACCAATCCTGTCGGCAGGATAAGCAGAGGCCCCTGGTCAGGCAGGATTTATGGCGGCCAAAGTATCGCCGTTGACAAAACTGGCAATATAATAGATACTGCCAAAGATCGCGACAGAGACGTTAAAATCGTGCCGATAGCCGCGGTGCGATAGCACAGAAGCCGGTTCGCAGGCGTATTATCATTGATAATTGATTGTTGATTATTGCCGATGGATGTTTTATTATTCCTATAAACTTAACTTTTACCGTGTAACTACCACGAAGATTTGTATAGGAGATTAAAATGAGCGCATATATGCAATACGTTCAGGCACTGGGTATGCCGGAGGGATTTGAATGGCTGGTTATATTAATCGTAGCCCTGTTGGTATTCGGCAAGAAATTACCAGAGGTGGCTCGCGGCCTTGGCAAAAGTGTCAGTCAGTTTAAAAAAGGGCTGAGCGAAGTCGATGATATTAAAGGCGATGTTGCCAATGAGATTAGTAAGGTGAAAGACGACGTTGCCAAACAAACCAACGAAACCACGGCGCCTAAAAACACCCAAAATAATAACTGAAATATTTACCCTAAATTGCCGCCAGGTTTTTCATTACTCGGCACCAGATGAGCCGCAAAGACAAGAAAGACGGTTTTCCTGACACTACAATGACATTCGGGGAACACCTCGAAGAGTTGCGTTTCCGGTTAATTATGGCCATCATCGGTCTGTTAGTCGGAATGACGGTTTGCTTTATATTCGGTCAGGGAATAATATCCTTTATTGTGGCTCCATATCTCAAGGCCGTTAGTAATAACCCGAATCCGGCATCGAAGCTTTTAATTCTGGGGCCGGCAGAGGGTTTTATCAGCTACTGCAATATATGCATGATATCAGGGCTAATCCTTGCCTCCCCCTGGGTCTTCTATCATCTCTGGATGTTTGTGGCCGCTGGACTTTACCCGCACGAAAAAAAATACGTCTATATGACCATACCTTTTTCCATTGCTCTTTTCATTATCGGCGCTCTTTTCTTTATGTTTTTCGTGGCGCCGCTTACTATCAAAATTCTTATAAAGTTCAACGAAGATATCCTGGCCGCTCAGTCGTCATTTACTTTTCGGCAATATGTGTCGTTTGTTACAACTATGATGCTGACGTTCGGCCTGACGTTCCAGACGCCGCTTGTGATATTGTGCCTGAATCGCACCGGTCTCATTTCCCTTGAGGCCTTCCATCGCAGCCGAAAGTACGCCGTTCTCGCTATAGTAATCATTGCCTCGGTAATGATACCAAGCGGGGATGTGATTTCAATGTTCTCGCTCGCTATCCCCATGTATCTGCTTTACGAGTTCGGCATTCTACTTAGCTGGCTGGCAGATAAACGCGCCAAAGCACGCCAAAAGACGCAGAGCGCGTAAGGCAGATATGTTTACACTGATAAATACCAATACGATGCAGCCGGCGATTGCTCCGGTTGGAATTGATTACATCGCCGGAGCAACAAAAAAGGCGGGTATAGAAACCGACTACGTCGATCTGTGCCTGGCGGACAACAGGGAAATGACGCTGAAAGATTATTTCAGCAAACATACTCCTGAGCTTATCGGGCTATCGTTTCGAAACGTCGATGACTGTTTCTGGCCAAGCTGCCAGTGGTTTGTGCCGAAACTGGCCGAGCAGATAAAAGCAATTCGCAAACTCACCGATGCGCCGATTGTCCTCGGCGGCGTGGGCTTCTCAATTTTCGCGCAGCAGATAGTAGAATACACAAAAGCCGACTTCGGCATCCGCGGCGACGGCGAACAGGCGATAATAGAACTGTACGAACAATTACAGGGACGAAAACATTTTGACAAAGTCGCGGGGCTAAGCTGGTGGGAAGATGAAACGGTTCGCACGAATAAGCCGACGTGGCCTGAGCCGTTGTCGCTTTCCACAGTCAGAGACACAGTCGATAATGTTACCTACTTCAATCGTGGCGGACAACTCGGCATCGAGACCAAACGCGGCTGCGGCCACAATTGTATTTATTGTGCCGACCGTATAAGCAAAGGGACATTCGTGCGAGTGCGCAAGCCGGCTCAAGTCGCGGAGGAAGCGGAAACGCTGCTCGCCAAAGGAATAGACGTCCTGCATATCTGCGATTCCGAATTCAACGTTTCCCGCAACCACGCATACGCCGTCTGCGAGGAATTCGTGCGGCGAGGATTAGGCAAACAGTTGAAATGGTACGCATATATGGCAGTAGTGCCCTTCGACGCGGAATTAGCGGCGATTATGCGAAAAGCCGGCTGCGTCGGCATCGACTTTACCGGCGATTCCGGCTGCGAAACGATGTTAAGGGCCTACCACCAGAAACATAAAAAACAGGACCTCGCCAATGCCGTTGGCTGGTGCAAAGATAATGGAATCACTGTGATGATTGACCTGATTTTCGGCGGCCCGGGAGAAATACCCGCGTCAGTCAGAGAATCAATCAACTTTATCAAGCAAATCAATCCCGATTGTGCAGGAGCGCCGCTGGGCGTGCGAATTTACCCCAGAACCGATATGGCGATTACAGCGGTCGCCGGAGGCCCTATGGAAACAAACCCCAACATTAGACGAAAGTATGCCGGCCCGGTGGATTTGTTCAGGCCGACGTTTTACATATCACACCTGCTGGGCCCAAACCCCGCGAGATTGATAAAGGATTTTATCGCGGGCGACAAAAGATTCTTTGAGCCGATTGATGAAGCCGACGCGGCTATAACCCCCTCGACTTCGCCCGGGACAGGTGACCACAACTACAACGATAATACCGAACTCGTTGACGCCATTAAAACCGGCTCACGCGGCGCATACTGGCATATCCTTCACAAACTCCGCAGCTAATCAAATTACCAGATTTTCGCGACCACAGGGTCATTTGCGCGAGGTTCAAGACGTATAGCGTCTTTGACACAAAGGGAGCGACAGATGCCGCAGCCATAGCATTTCATTTTGTCGATTACGACTTTTTTGTTTGATGCGCTGTAAGATATCGCGCCGAACTGACATAATCGCATACACTGCCGGCAGCCAATACACTTGTCGGGGTCGGTATAAGCGATAAACTCAGCACGGAACATCACGGGAATGTCGTGAGTTACCGTGCACCGCATCGCCAGGCAGTCGGCACGGTCGCAGTTGCATATCCCGCCGATAAATGGCGTCTGGAACGTCCACACGGTATGACAAAGCCCTTCTTTCTCGTGCTCATGGAAGTTTGCAATCGCCTGTTCTTTTGTAATCATCTCCACACCAGCGGCATCAGGCCCACTCAGAAAGCTTGTATCAACATTGCGCATAATCTCGCCGAACTTGCCGCCGTTAGGCCCCATACTTATTCCGTAGCAGTATCGTTTCTCTTTGCCTGTTGTAAAATGCCTGCAATAGCACGCTACTCGGACAATCGAATTAACAAAGCCGAAAATTTTCTCAATATCCTCGATTGGCACAACCTGACCGTAATGCCGCTTTTTCATCTTGCGGGGGATAAGCCGCTTCACCAATGCCTGTATGAATTTGGGCGCATTGGGGAGCTTATTCATCTTCTCGATGGTTTTGGCCGTGGATTCGCCGTCCGCCGCGAAACTCTCAATCATTCTTCGCCTGCGGACATCATTGAGCAAATCTTCCGAATAATTATTCGCCTGAAGATACCACTTTTGACCTTCGCCGTGCTTTAAGCAGAATTCACACATTTCATCAACCCTTTGAAATAATCAACAATCAGTTGTCAATCGAGAACAACCTGGTCTTCGTAGGCGGGGATGCTAACCTGCCAGCCGATTTTGTCCCTTAAAAACGCTCCGAATGACTGTGCGCTTTCGGCTTCGCCGTGAACAAGGAAGATTTGTTTGGGAGGCGACTTGAAATTTTTAAGCCAGTTAAGCATATCGTTGCGGTCCGCGTGCGCTGAAATGCCGTTTATCTGCACCACCTTCGCCTTGACTTTGTATTCCTCGCCGTGGATTCGCACCTTTTTTGCGCCATCGACGATTAACCTGCCCAGCGTCCCCGCCGCCTGATACCCGACAAACATTATAGTGCTTTCTTTTCGCGAGATGTTATTTGCCAGATGATGTTTGATTCTGCCGCCGGTGCACATTCCCGAGCCGGAAATAATCACTACTGTGCCTGTTATGTGATTGATTGCCTTGGATTCCTCGCTTGTCGTCGTAACCTTTAATTCGGCCAGGTCAAATGGTGAATGATGTTCCCTGAGCATCTCCTGTGTCTCTTCGTCGAACAATTCCTGATGGTGTCTGAAAATCTCGGTAATCTTTGCCGCCATAGGGCTGTCTAAGAAAATAATCAAATGCGGTATGGCATTTTCAAGCAGCAGCTCCTTCAAGTAAAACAGGATTTCCTGCGAGCGTTCAAGGGCAAAACTTGGAACGACGATATTGCCGCCCCTTTCTTTGGTATCGTTGATAACATCCGCTATCTGCTTTTTCGCGTCGACGGTATCACAGTGAACTCTGTCACCATAAGTCGATTCGATGATAATGTAATCCGCCTTCTCTTGAATGCTCGGGTCCGGCAGTATAGGTCTGCCTGGTCTGCCCATATCGCCGGTAAACAGCACTGTCCTTTTATCGCCGTTCTTGTTCACATCGACCTTTACCATTGACGAGCCAAGCACGTGACCTGCGTCGCAAAGGGTTACTATTATTGAATCGGCGATGTTTATCTGCTGGCCGTATTTTACCGGCTCAAAATGCGGGAAACACGCCTCGGCATCCTTGACCGTATAAAGCGGCTCATCGGAATGCGGGCCTTTCCTGCCCTGTTTTTCGTGTCTCTTGCGTTTGTACTCAGCATCTTCTTCCTGAATCCTGGCGGAATCCAGAAGTATTATTCTCGCTAATTCCGCCGTGGCCTGTGTGCAGTAAATCCTCCCCGCAAAGCCATCTCGCACAAATTTGGGCAGCAATCCGCAGTGGTCTAAATGAGCATGTGTTAGGAATACCGCGTTTATGCTTTCGGGAGGCACAACGAACGGCGCCCAGTTTCTGTCCTGAAACTGCCTTTCCTGATACAGCCCGCAGTCAACGAGCAGCTTTATCCCGTCAACCTCAAGAAGATGCCTTGAACCTGTTACGTTCTGTGCCGCCCCCAAAAACCTTAATTTCATTTCCATTCGCCGGCTTCCCGATTAAACAATATCTATGAGCCGCAAACTATAACCGCGCTACAGCTTTCTTACAAGACCAATCACAACTCCCTCTATCCGGCAGTTGTCGCTGTATATCGGCTCATAGCTATCATTCGCCGGCTGTAAACGAGCGAGATTATTCTCTTTGTAGAACCTTTTTAAGGTCGCGTCCTCGTTATCGATTATCGCTACAACCAACTGGCCGTTCGACGCAGTGGCTGTTCGTTTGCAGATAACGTAATCCCCCTCGCGTATATTCTCGCCGACCATACTGTCGCCTTTGACCTCAAGGGCGAATATATCGCCTGTATTGCCAAAGCAGGATTCGATGGAAAGGTAATCTTTGTTCTCGACCGCCTCAACGGGTAATCCGGCGGCAACTCTGCCCACAAGGGGAATGCCTCCCGATAATTCGTCGTGCGTATTGCGTACTGCGTATTGCGAAATTTGCTCGCACGACGCTTCACGCACGACGCAGGACGAAGAGATTTGTTTAAGCCGTCTTCGCGCCTTTGAAGTCAAGTTCAAAGAGCGTGCCCTGGCCTTGGTCGAAGGACACTGCTGACCCGACACAAGCCCTTTTCTTCGCAGTTGTTCGATGTGTCCGAATGCGGTTGTTCGGCTTATGCTTAACTGCTGCGCCAGCTCTCCAATCGTCGGCAAATAGCCCCGGCTGGTCCGAAACCCCGCGATTGTGCTCAGCAACTGGACCTGCCGCGGCGTAAGCCCCTCGCCGGACGCCTGCTCTTCTTTCGTCTGACTCATACGACTTGTTCTCCTGCGTAGTGGTAACGCCATCACCAATATCAATCGGGCCGGTTACCTCGACATAGCGTCCGCCCCGAATCACATCCGTCATACCCGCAATAACGTCCAGCAGCCTGCCAATCGCGTTTTTCGGCTGCGTCGCCTGTTCCATCCAGTCGCCCGGCCATACCGATTCATAATCACCGCCAGGCCCGAATCTGCATACCGGCCCTATTCTTTCTATCATAATCGCACTCCTATTCCTAACCACAGATTACACAGATTTCACTGTTTTTTAGTTATCTGTGTCATCTGAGAAATCAGTGGTTTCTATCGGCCAGCACCACCAAAAAACCCTAACAAAAACCGAACAAAATCGCCTGTATGAAACATTTTTTTTGAAATCGCAGATACCCAATTCGGCATCACGGATAATATGGGACAGAGGCCTAAAAAATTTTGAAAAATATTTAAAAATGCTCTTGCATTGTATTTGGCAATAGTACATAATGTATTAATGATAATAATACGCTTTTGCCGACAAGGATATTAAGAGTCGCTTTAGCGGTAAGTAGAAAGAAGGTTTTAATGGCACTTTGGATACAAATAACGCCGGGTTCTGATGAGCCGATTTACCTGCAGATTGTTGAGCAGGTCGGCGAGGCAATTGCCAAAGGCCAGTTAGCCGTCGGCGACAAGCTCCCCGCCGTCAGAAAGCTCGCCTCGGAACTTGTTATAAACCCCAACACCGTCGCACGCGCATATACAATCCTCGAACAATCCGGCTTAGTAACCACAAAGACCGGCTCAGGAACTTTTATCGCCGACCCAGCATTGCGAGGTAAAGACGCAGCGGATATAAATATGCTGACGGACAGGATGGATGGCATTCTCTCAAGAGGACTTAATCTCGGTCTCGAATCACAGGACATAATCGCGATGTTCAAAGACAGATTGGAAAAATTCATCAAAACACGTCAGGGCGGGAGGCGAAAAAATGACTGAGTTCGTATTGGAAACACATGGCCTGACCAAATTTTACGGCGACAAGCTTGCGGTGGACCATATCGATTTGAAGATTCCGCGAGGATGTATCTGCGGTTTCGTCGGAAGAAACGGTTCAGGCAAAACCACGGCGATAAAACTGATGCTGGGATTCCTGAAACCGACAGCCGGCTCATCACGATTGCTCGGCTGCGATTCCCAGGACCTCACGCCCGCGATTCGCCAGCGTATCGGCTATGTCGCGGAGGGTCATCGTTTGATTCGCTGGATGACAATCGCCGAGATTGCGAAATTCCAAAGCGCGTTTTTCCAAGAACAGCCCGACTCGGCGAAGCAAGGCGAAGTCGGATGGGACAGCAAATTCTTTTGGGATATGATTGATTACTTCGGCCTGTCGAAAAAACAAAAAACAAAACATCTCTCGAACGGTCAACGTGCACAGGTATCGCTCGCCCTTACCCTTGCGCCGAACCCGGAACTATTGGTAATGGATGACCCGACGCTGGGGCTTGACGCCGCGATAAGAAGGCAATTCCTCGAAGGAATAATTGAGCTGATTATGCGCCAGGGCAGAACGATTCTCTTCTCAAGCCATATCCTCGGCGATATAGAGCGGGTCGCCGACAAAATCGTCGTAATAGACAAAGGAGTAATCAGGGCGGATTGTTCCCTTGAACAATTCAGGACGGCGGTAAAAAAAGTGAGATTTGTCTTTGGCCAGGCCCCGCCCAAAACCATCGATATCGAGGGTTTGCTTGGCTCCAAGCGTTCTGATAAAGAGCTTGAAGTGATTCTGGTCGGCACGGCCGATGAAAAAATAGCCGAATGGGCAAAATCCAGCGGCGCTGCGGACTATCAGGCCATAAATATGAACCTCGAAGACCAGTTCATCGAATACACCGCCCCTGCCGGCCGAAACAAACCATTTACCTGGGAGGCAAAATAAAATGAGATTCTTCACATTACTTAAAAAAGAGCTTCGCGAGTGCCTGCCCTGGATGGTTACAGCGGCGGCAATCCTGCTGCTTATCGGCAGTCTCAGGCTTATAGACAACAAGCAGCGGCAAATAGGAGACCAGTATCGCGTTTTCGAACGTTATTCGGAAGTTGGGGGTTACGATTTACTAACACGCCCCATTAGCGATTTTACTATATTTGTGTTTATGTCAGCTGTAGGACTCGGCCTGGCGCTCGGTGTGCGCCAGTTCTGGGCCGATGACTTTATGGGAACATGGGGTTTCATTGTTCATCGTTCAACGCACAGAACAACAATATTCGCGGCAAAAATATGCGCAGGTCTTATCTCGATGATTGTGGCCATTGGGCTAGTTTGGTGTTATCTGTTCTGGCGAGCGAATTCGTCCGGTTATTTTGTGTTCCCGCTGCCCGAAAAGTGTTTTATCATAGGATGGATGATTGGCGGTATGGGTCTGCTGGCTTACCTCGGGGCAGGTCTTGTTGGTTTAAGCAAAACCCGGTGGTACACGACCAAACTGATGGGACTCGGTTTTGCGTTCTGGATATTTATTACACTGGTACAGCAATGGACGCTTTGGTGGGGCTTTGGCACGCTTTTGATTGGCACGGTTGTTTTGCTCTATTTGATGTGGGAGACATTCTTAAACAGGGAGTTTTAGTAAAGGGGACCCAACAATGGCAAAAAAGAGGAGCTTGGAATATATTACTCGACTCAGCAGGGCTGTTATTACGCTGGTTCTGTTACTGTTCGTCGTACTGATCGCCCAGATTATTGTCGTAGAGTTAGCGTGGGTATATGCGTACAAAAAACAACCGTTACCCACATCGCCGGACAGTCCGGAGTGGAGGATATCAAAAGCGGACAAGCTGTTCCTTCCTGATGGAACGACATATCTTGTGAACAAGGCAGATACGCAGCGTAATGACAACTACGCAAAAGTGGAAATAACAGACGTAAACGGACTTGTTTTGTGGCAGGGTATTCAAAAAGACCGTCCTTCCAAGTATCTCGACTGGGCGTCATTTACGCAAAACTTCAACGAGCAAGAAATGCTATATGCATCCCGGTTGGGCCCCGGATTGCCCGGCTTCATAGAGGTGCCGGTCAGGGCCTCCGGAGAATTTAAAGAGGTCTGGAGATATGACTCTGAAGCACAGGTATTTGCCGGTTATGAGGCCCAAGGCGGGCTTATAGGTTATCTTGGAGCCGATGGATTTGCAGATTCAAAAGCTCAGGCGAAACCATTTGGGGAATTTAAGGGCTTCACGTCATGGACTGATGAAGACCCGTCGTCTGCCATAATGCTTTGGCAGACCAAACATCGAATTTGCCAGATTGATTTCCGCACCCGCAGCGTCGAAACGCTTTTCGAAAGCGCCCAATACGATATCAAATCCGTAAGGTGGCATCACTGGAGACCTGCTAATCCTAAAGACAATAGCAGCTCCGATATTCAATATCGACCACTTATTGTTTGCCAAACCGCCGACAAAAAATACCATCTGATAATGCGCGAGCCAAACCAGGCGATTACAATGGAATTGCCTGAGCAACTGCAGGAACAAAACCAGATATTCAGGTGGCAGTGGCAGTATAATACTAATCTGGACTTCACGGCTACCGACAAGGCAATCTTCGTTCAATATCTTGAAAAGAAATTCAATCCGCCTCTATCGCAAAAGCTCACGAAACAGTATCAGAAGGAATACGACAGCAAGCCGCAGCCGCGGTCAATTCAGCTTTATAAAGTCATTGATGACGGCAAGCTGATGCTTGTCAATCAATTCGACTGGACAAGACCCGTAGTGCCGACATCACAAGCATTGAATCCTGGATCTATCCCGAAGTGGGCAGGTACGGTATCGCCTCCGGTGTTTGATTTGTCGTGGGCTTTGTGCGGCGACAGCTTATATAAACTTGTTATCGAAGGAACAGGTATGATGCAGGGCTATGCCATTATTATCTCACAATTTCGACCGCTTCATCGTTCCTTGAATTATGTATTGAGCGCAATGATGATGACATTTGCCCTCTGGCACGGCTGGGCGAGGAGAACTTCGTTGGCCAAGCTGATTTTGTGGCTTATTATCGTTGGCGCGTTTAATTTAGCAGGGCTGCTGACTTATCTGGCTCTAAACCATACGCCGGTAATCAAATGCCCCGCCTGCGGCAAAAGACGCGGGCTTGAAATGGACAACTGCTCGCAATGCGGCAACCCACTGCCCATACCGCAGCGAAAGCCGACCGACCTGATAATGGCAAATTAGCCCGAAACAATAAACAATAGTCGTCTAACGCCCTGCTGAACCCTTTTTGGGCTATTCCCCCTGTCCGAAAAGAGCACGGATTACCCACAATAAATCCTTGACAAAATCGCCCTATGCAAATACATTACGCCGTCTGCGTTCCGACTCGTTGGCACGCTTAAAATTAAAAGAAATCCGCCGCAGGCGGATAAACCTTAACTTAGAACCAAACGAAAAAAGGAGATTCAGAAATGGCAACAAAGGTAGCAATAAACGGTTTTGGCCGAATCGGCAGAGCCGTAACAAGAATCCTGATGACACGCAAATCCAATCTTGAGCTGGTCGCCATCAACGACCTGTCGGACGCCAAGTCGCTGGCGCACCTGTTCAAATATGACACCGTCGAAGGCAAATGGCAGGGAACAGTCGAGGCAAAGGGCTCAGATATCGTAATAAACGGCAAGACCATAAAAGTACTGGCCGTGAAGAACCCCGCGGAACTGCCCTGGAAGGATATGGGCGTCGATATTGTCGTCGAATCCACAGGTCTGTTCACCAAGGCATCATCAGAAAAGGGCGGCTACGGCGACCACATTAAAGCCGGCGCAAAGAAAGTTGTCCTCACCGTCCCGGCAAAGGATGACATCGAGGCCACAATCGTTATGGGCGTCAACGATGCCAAGCTCACCAAGAACATCAAGTGCGTCTCGAACGCGAGCTGCACGACCAACTGTCTTGCCCCAATCGCCAAGGTCCTCAACGACACCTTCGGCATCGAGAGCGGCGTAATGACCACCATTCACGCATATACCAACGACCAGAAAGTCGCCGACCAGATTCACAAAGACCTGCGCAGGGCGAGAGCCGCTGCCGCAAATATTATTCCCACAAGCACAGGCGCAGCAAAGGCAATCGGCAAGGTCGTTCCGGAACTCGACGGCAAATTAGACGGCTTCGCTGTTCGCGTTCCAATCCCGGTAGGCAGTTTGGTTGACCTCGTCGTCAACGTGAAGAAAGACGTTACCGTAGCCGACGTAAACGAGGCAATGAAAAAAGCAGCGGAAGGTCCGATGAAGGGTATACTCGTTTATTGCGATGAGCCAATCGTAAGCAGCGACATCGTCAATAATCCCGCTTCGAGCATCTTCGATTCACTGCTCACTATGGTAAAGGGCAAGACCGTTAAAGCGATTAGCTGGTATGACAACGAGTGGGGTTATTCGAATCGCACCGTTGATATTATGGAAAAAATGGCGAAACTTGGTTAAGCGAACCTTCGGGTCCCGGCGAACCGGGACCCGATTTTTTTATTATACATTCGATTTTATAAAGCAGGTAAGAATATGGCAAAAAAAACGATAGCCGACATAAACGTCAAAGGTAAAAAGGTATTTATGCGGGTGGACTTTAACGTTCCGCTCGATGAAAACTGCAATATCACCAGCGACAAAAGAATCGTCGCCGCGCTGCCCTCAATAAAGAAGGTGCTCGCGGACGGCGGCTCACTTATTCTCGCAAGCCACCTCGGCAGGCCTGACGGCAAACCGGACCCAAAGGCCTCAATGAAACCCGTCGCCAAAAAGCTGTCGGAGCTCTTAGGCAAAGAAGTCATCTTCGCCAATGATTGTGTTGGTGCAGACCCCCAGGCCAAGGCCAAGGCGCTAAAACCGGGTGATGTCCTGCTCCTCGAAAACGTCCGCTTCCACAAGGAAGAGGAAATCAAAGACAAAAAAGCAAAAGATGACCCGGCCCTACGCAAGGCAAAGGACGACTTCGCAAAGCAGATGGCAGACCTCGCGGACGTATATGTCAACGACGCATTCGGAACCGCTCACCGCGATAACGCCTCGATGTACACCGTGCCCGCGATGATGAAGGGTAAACCCCGCGTCATCGGCTTCTTAGTCGAAAAAGAGCTGAAATTCTTAGGCGATACCGTTTCAAACCCCGTCAGGCCATTCGTCGCAATCTTAGGCGGCGCAAAGGTCTCCGACAAATTAGGCGTTATCGAAAACCTGATGACCAAAGTAAACAAAATCATTATCGGCGGCGCTATGGCATACACATTCGCCAAGGCCAACGGCAATACCGTCGGCAATTCGCTTTGCGAAGACGACTTCATCCCAAAAGCCAAAGAACTTCAGGAAAAGGCAAAGGCCGCGAAGTGCGAATTACTGCTGCCAATCGATACCGTCGTCGCCAAAGAGTTCAAGGCAGGCGCTGAGAACAAGGTCGTTACAGGCGACATCGAAGCGGGCTGGCAGGGTATGGATATAGGCCCTGCGACACGCAAACTGTTCGCCGACAAGCTCAAAGATGCCAAGACAATCGTCTGGAACGGCCCGATGGGCGTTTTCGAAATGCCCCCTTTCGATGAAGGCACCAAGGCGATTGCACAGGCGGTCGCTGACGCTACAAGCAAAGGAGCCAAAAGCGTCATCGGCGGCGGCGACAGCGCAAGCGCGTTGAAAAAACTCGGCCTTGATAAAAAGGTAACGTTTATATCAACGGGCGGCGGTGCGTCGCTCGAATTCCTCGAAGGCAAAAAATTCGTCTGCCTCGAAATTCTTGACGAAAAACAATAATCTTCCACGGAATTACGAGATACTGCACGGAAGCTTATGATTAAACGAAGATTACCCAAACCCGGTGTCATTGAGGTCAATCCCTCTATTTTGGCCGCTGATTTTGCGCGTCTGGCCGATGAGCTTGCCGTAATCGAAAAAGCAGGCGTCAAAATGGTCCACCTCGACGTGATGGACGGGCACTTCGTCCCGAATATCACAATCGGCCCGCCGGTAGTCGCTGAATTGCGCAAGCACAGCAATCTTTTCTTTGACGCACATCTTATGATTACCGACCCGCGGAAATACGCCCCCGCTTTCGTCAAGGCGGGCGTAAATAATATTACGTTTCACATCGAGGTTGAAAAAAAACCGGCGGAATTGATAAGAATGCTTCACGATATGGGCGTGACGGCAAGCATTTGTCTTAACCCGGAAACGCCGGTTAAGGCAGTCGAAAAGACAGCCCACCTTGCCGATATGATTCTTGTAATGACGGTTCATCCCGGATTTGGCGGGCAGAAATTCATCGCTTCGGCCGCGAAAAAAATCCGAACCATCCGTAATATCGTCGGCCCCAAAATCAGGGTCGAGGTTGACGGAGGCATCGACATTAAAACCACGCCAATCGTGGTCGGCTACGGAGCCGACACCCTTGTGGCGGGCAGGGCAATCTTTGGTGAAAAAAATCGAATCGCTGCTATAAACGCCCTTCGACAAAGCTCAGGGCAGGCACTCCGCAAGACCTGCAAATAATTACATCTGGAAAACCGCTCGCTCTTTTGGTAGAATTTCCTGAATCCTGTGGACGGGACTTGAATGGCGATTATGGCAAAAGAAGCGAAATCGAAATGGAACGGCTTTTCGCTCAAAAAGCGAAAAGAAATGCCCGACGGGCTTTGGACGCGCTGTCCGGCCTGCGAACACATGCTTTACAAAAGCGCCGTTGAGAAAAACCTCAACGTCTGCCCGGAATGCGATTACCATTTCCGCATCGACTCGCTCACCCGCATCGGCTACTTAGTCGATGAGGGTTCATTCGAGGAAACGCACGACCACCTCACCAGCAACGATCCGCTTGATTTCAACTTCAGGGGCACAACTTATCGCCAGCGGCTTAAAGCCGACGAACATAAAAGCAGCTCAAAAGAAGCAATGCGAATCGGCAAAGCATTCATCAAGGGAAGAGGCGTAGTGCTTGCCGTTATGGAGCCGAATTTTCTTATGGGTTCGATGGGCTATGTCGTCGGCGAAAAACTCTGCTTGGCCGTCGAAAAAGCTATCGAAGAAAAACTGCCGCTTGTGGCTATATGTTCATCGGGCGGCGCAAGAATGCACGAGGGCGTCGTATCGCTTGGCCAAATGGCAAAAACCAGCGCAGCCATCGCCAAACTCGACAGGGAAGGCGGCTTCTTTATCTCGGTCCTGACCGACCCAACTACCGGCGGCGTCACCGCCAGTTTCGCGATGCTGGGCGACTGCCTTATCGCCGAGCCGAAGGCGTTAATCGGTTTCGCAGGCCCGCGAACCATCGCCGAGACAATTAAGGTCGAGCTTCCGGAAGGTTTTCAGACCGCGGAGTTTATGCTCGAACACGGCTTCGTTGATATGATTGTTCACCGCAAAGACCTTCGCAGCGAAATCGCCCGCCTCATCGATTACTGCCAGAAATAACATCCCACATAAAAATTATCTCGTATCCTGACCTGCTACTGATAACACCAGAGCAAAAACCTTTGACGCCCCCGCTTCTTTGAGTGTCTTCGCGCACTCGTTCAGCGTAGCGTTCGTAGTTTTAATATCATCTACAAGGCAAACCCTGCGACCCACGAAAGGATGCCGATAGCGAACTGCAAATGCTCCCTTCACATTTTTTGCCCTGGCAGCCGGACTTGGCATTTCAGATTGTGGTCTTGTATAACGAACCCTGGCAAGGTCGTTGCTGATTTTAGCAGAAGGATGTTTTAGCCCTCTGGCTAATAGATACGACTGATTATACCCGCGATGAAAACGTCTTCGCCAATGCAACGGCACCGGAACAAAAAAATCGATATCACTAAAAAACGTGCTTGTCTGCAACGCGGTGTCCGCCAGCCAGACCATTAGCGAATCAAGCTCGATTTTGTCATTCTTGAACGCCTTCACCATATCCCGCAGCGATTCCGCATACATACCGGCACGGGCAATTCCGTCAAAATGCATCTGTTCATCACGGCAATTCAGGCAAACACCTTCACGAGCAACGTAAGGGCTTACGTCTCTGCCGCAACGCCTGCAATAATCAGCAGAGCATACGGAAGTGAGTCCCTCCCAGCAATCGCCGCACAGGCCGCTGCCTGTTTCGACGTTATGTTCGCCGCAATTGACGCACTTGGCGGGCCAAAGCAATTGACCCAGCCCGCCAACAGTATCTTTTACGGCCATCACAAACCAATTTTTTGATATTTGGCTTGGTGTGGTTATCATCTTATTCACGGATTACAGCGTTCATATGGTTTTTTGCCCGCGGCGATTGCCTCATCCCTGGTGGCGTAACTCACAAGATTACCCATAGCTATTCTCTTCGCAGACGAGCAACTCGCCTTGTGAAATATCTGGCTGTTTTTAGAAGAAACATATTTAGATTCGACAGCTTGTTGTTTAACCGGCTTTGTATCGTTCTCATCAGTTGTCTTACGCAACTGCGGCTTTGTTTGACTGACCTCCGATTGTTTGTCTGCTGCCCTGGTCACAGACCACGATCCAATAAACGCCCGCGCCTGAACAATAGCCACAGAAATGAGGGACTCGGCCAAATCCTTTGTCGCAACCAAACGCATAACCGGCTCATCTTTCCAGACATCAGCCATTATATTGGCTTGGGGGCCGTTCTCAAGCTGGGCTCTTTTCAAAAAAGAAGTTTGAATGCGAAAAATGCACTGGTCTGTATCAGAAAGATTCAACGAATCAACCTCAATGCGAAACTCGGGAACATTGGCAGGCCTCCATCTCAGATTAGATACAGAACCTAACCGTTTTTTTGCGAGCGCTGCCAGCGGCGAGTTCACGTCCACATTGGTATCAATAATATTGATATCATAATCTTCAAATGCGGCCTTGACTTGCTGCTCGATCTGGGTAGTTAGTGCCGAATTGGAGTCGTTATACGCACCGCGCAATCTAACAGTTATATAAAAGCAATTGACATCCGCCAGTGCCGGATTGGGATTAACGATGTATGGACTTTGTGGAAGCGTCAACGTTATTGGTTCCTGTTGAGCAAAAGCGGGACTTGAAAAAATAAAAAACAAAACCGCCAGCGTGAGAAGGTGTGTGATTCTCATAATGCTCTCCAAAATTTAAGTCGGCCAGACACTATACAATCAACGCGAAGGCATCGGCAACGGGCATGCCTTCCTTAATGCCCAGCGATTTGGCCTTTTCATTGACCTTCGTAATCTTTCTGTCAGGAAATCTTTCAAGTGTGCCAATCGGGTTGGCCAGCGAGCTTTCGACCAAAGCCGCGGCCACGCCATATCTCTGGCAGGCGTCAACGTCGATTGCCGGACAGGCCAGAAATCCCTTCGAGCCGGTAACGATCAGGATATTAAAACCGGGCCATTTCGTCTGGACGCCCTCGACAAGGCCTTTCGGCGTCTGAAAAGTTTTTCTGTTTATTTCCATAATTCGCTCCCCTACTTATCTGTCGGTTTCTTTTTGCCCGCTTTTTTCGCCGGCTGTTCCTGCGGTTTATGCTCCTCGTGGCGAACCGGCGAACCAAGCATTGACTGTATCTCTTTTAATTTTTCCTGGAGCATTTCAGGCGTTTTCGCCTCGACCGTCAGCCGCAATAACGGTTCGGTATTACTCGGCCTGCAGTTAAACCACCAGTCCTTGAATCCGACTGTAACGCCGTCGAGCCAGTCAACCTGTCCGTCACGGTATCTCTTCGCAAGCTCATCCATCTTGGCCTTCTTGTCCTCGACCTGGAAGTTTATCTCGCCGCTGGGGAAATATCTGCGAAGGGGATTGGCCAGCTCGCTGACCGGCTTATCGCTTTGACTGATTATATTGAGCATGTGAACAAATGTAATCATCCCGGAGTCGGCGCAGAAGTTATCGCGGTAGTAGAAATGTCCGGATAATTCACCGCCGAAAATTGCGTGCGAATCGCGCAGCGCCTTTTTCATAAACGCGTGCCCTACCCGCTCCCGCCGAGGTGTTCCGCCGTATTTTATGATTTCCTCCGCCACCGCCCTGCTCGAACGAAGGTCATAAACTATCGTTGACTTCGGCTCTTTTTTCAGGAAATACCCCGCCATAAGCGCGGTCATCAGGTCGCAGCCAATCGTCCTGCCTGTCTCATCGACCATCATCAGCCGGTCGGCGTCGCCGTCGAAACAAACGCCCAAGTCGCACTTGTTTTGAACGACCGTGGCTTTCAATTCCGCGAGATTCTCTTCAACCAGCGGGTTAGGGTCGTGTTTGAATGTGCCGTCGTGTTTGAAATTAAGCTCGATGATTTTCAGGCCAAGTCCCGAGAAAATAGCCGGCACCATTTTACCAGCCATACCATTCGAGGCGTCAATGGCTATTTTGAGCTTTCGCAGCTTGGGCAGCAGGAATTTCAAAACGTGCTTTTTATATTCCTCTGTCAGGTCAACCTTCTGAACGGTGCCCGTGGGCTTACCCTTTGTGTGCAGCAGGGACATCGCGATATGCTGAATATCTTTTAGGCCGGTATCTTCGCCGACGGGTTTTGCGCCGGGGCCTGATACTTTGAAGCCGTTGTATTTGGCGGGATTATGCGAAGCGGTAACCTGAACGCCGCCGCAGGTGTTCAGGTGATTGACCGCGAAATAAATAAAAGGCGTATCATTCATACCGATATCGATGACATCGATGCCCGCTGAGGTAATGCCCTCAATCAGTGCTTTGGCAAGCGGCTCGCTGTGAGTCCGCATATCACGTCCCACGCAAATCGCCCTGCCATTGGTCTGCCCCCTGTCGAAACCGTGAAGAAGCGCAGGCAGAAAACGCGCCGTTGCAAAACCTATCTTCCACGCGTCCTCTTCGTTCAACTGCTCGCCGTAAACGCCCCTGATGTCGTACGCCTTGAAAATTGCAGGATCCATCAAAATAGCCCTTTCGTTGCTGATTTCTTAAAATAAATACGGTTAATAAGGCCAATACTATAAGAGGCGAACCTGCCTTGTGTCAATGGCCGTTAAACTCGCGATTGACAATAACCGACTAATATGGTAGGTTTGCAATATTGTTAAGGTGAATTTATGGCGTTAAAACAATCTGCATTACCGTTAATCGCGCAGGCAAAGCACATTATGTGCCCCGCTGTCATTGCGATTATCATTATAGGAGACATAACAAAGCTGTCCTGAAAGCGTCAAATATCGATTTATAAAGGCCTTTCAGGGTGGCAATCCTGAAAGGCCTTTTTCGTTTATATAAACCGGCCGTCCGGTCATTACGTTGACTGAATGGTCGCTAATGTTTAAGATACTTGCTTTTGATATTTGAGGAATTACGATGTCCGATGACAAGAAAAGTTACAGCCAAACATTGAACCTGCCGCAAACGAGTTTTGCGATGAAGGCCAATCTCGTCCAGCGCGAACCACTTATGCGCAAGGACTGGCAAAAAGGCAACATCTACGGCAAAATCAGGGCCGCCCGAAAAGGTGCCCCGTTATACATCCTCCACGACGGGCCGCCCTACGCCAACGGCGACATCCACATGGGCCACGTCATCAACAAGGTCCTCAAGGATTTTGTCATCCGCTACAAAACAATGACCGGCTTCGATGCCCCCTATGTCCCCGGCTGGGATTGCCACGGCCTGCCAATCGAATCGAAGGTCGTTACCGAACTCGGCGACAAAATCCGCCAGCTGAGCAAACCCGAAATCCGAGGGCTCTGCAAAAAATACGCGAGCAAATACATCAAGCTCCAGGGCCAGCAGTTTCAGCAGTTAGGCATCTTCGGCGACTTTGAAAATCCGTATCTGACCTTCAAACCCGTTTACGAAGCGGGCGTTCTCGAGGTCTTCGCTGAACTCGTCGGCAAAGGTCTTGTCAAAAAACAACTGAAACCCATCCACTGGTCCGTCGGCTGCGAAACCGCGCTAGCAGAAGCGGAACTTGAATACAAAGACATTGACTCGCCAAGCATCTTCGTAAATTTCCCCGTCGCCAAAGACAGCATCCCGCGACTGACCGAACTTGGTTTGGTAACCAGCGAACAGTCCCAAAATGCCAAGGTTTGCTTTATGATTTGGACGACCACCCCTTGGACGTTAGCCGCGAATCTTGCTGTCGCATTGCACCCGCGTCTTGAATATGTCACCCTTGACTATCAACTCAATGGCAAGCGTTTCGTCTCCCTTCTCGTCTCAGACCGCCTCCCTGCTGTCATCGCGGCTGCCGGATTAAACGACGGACAATACAAAGTCAGCCCAAATAAGGTCCTCGGCTCCAAACTCGAGGGTTTGCGATACACGCATCCCTTCATCGAAAAGAACCCAACGGATAAGGACGCCTACAAAGTCATCTTGGCAGAATACGTAACAACCGAAGACGGCACGGGCCTTGTTCACATCGCACCGGGCCACGGCGCAGAGGATTATATGTCAGGCCAAGCCAATGGCCTCGCAGTATATTCCCCAGTCAAAGACGATGGCTCTTACGACAACACCGTCCCCGAATGGCTCCGAGGCAAAAGCGTCCTCAAAGTTGACTTCGAAGTCATCGACCACCTCAATAAAACCGGCTGGCTTGTCAAACAGCAGAAAATCACTCACAGCTATCCCCACTGCTGGCGAAGCAAAACGCCCGTCATCTTCCGCGCAACCGAACAATGGTTCGTCAGCGTCGATAAGGAAATCCCCGGCTTGGGCAAAACCCTGCGCAACCTCTCGCTCGAATCCACGAAAAGCGTCCGTTGGGTCCCCGACTGGGGCCAAAAACGTATCGAAGGTATGCTCGAATCTCGTCCCGACTGGTGCATCAGCAGGCAGCGAAGCTGGGGCCTGCCTATCCCCGTCTTCCTTAATCCTCAGGGCGAAACACTTTTGACAAAAGAATCAGTATTGGCGGTTTCAAAACATATCGCCGTAAAAGGTTCCGATAGCTGGTTTACCGATTCGCCTGAGCAAATCCTCGGCTCCGATTTCAAACTCCCTGTCGGCTTTTCATTCAACGAGCTGAAAAAAGAAGAAAACATCTTCGACGTCTGGTTCGAAGCAGGATGCAGCTGGTATTCCGTCGCCACAAAAGCCGGTTGGCCCGTCCCCGTTGACCTCTACCTCGAAGGCAGCGACCAGCACCGCGGCTGGTTCCAACTGTCTTTGCTTCCCGCCCTCGGCACAATCGGCAAAGCGCCCTTCAAAGCCGTCCTCACCCACGGCTTTACCGTCGATGAAAAGGGTATGAAGCAATCCAAGTCCCTCGGCAACTACGTCAACGCACAGGACGAGGTCACCAAATACGGTGCGGACATCCTCCGCCTGTGGGTTGCCAGCGTCAACTATCAGGACGACGTTCGCTGCAACGATGAACTCATCGGCAAAACTCAGGACGCCTACCGCAAAATCCGAAACACCCTGCGCTATCTCCTCGGCAACATCTACGACTTCGACCCCGCCAAAAACGCCGTCGCTTACGACAAAATGTTCGAAATCGACAAATGGGCGATGCAGCAGCTCCAAAAGCTAATCGTCAGCGTTACCAAAGAATTCGATGACTTCGCCTATCACCGCGCGTTTTCGCTGCTCTACAATTTCTGCAGCATCGAAATGAGCAGTATCTATATGGACCTGCTCAAAGACCGCCTCTATTGCGACCCCGCGGATAGTCCGTCTCGCCGAAGCTGCCAGACCGCGCTCTATCGAATCCTCGATTCGCTCACGCTGTTGTTCGCCCCAATCCTCGTCCACACCGCCGAGGAAACATGGGCAGCAATCCAGCACAAATCGCAAAACGTCGAGACCGTTCACCTGGCGATACTGCCCAAAGTTGACCCGGCTATCGACTGGCAGGCAGGCGAAGCGAAATGGCAAAAACTTATGTCCCTGCGTGATGCCGTCCTTCTCGCACTTGAGCCGTTGCGCCGCGATAAACTCATCGGCAGCAATCAGGAATCCAGTGTTACCATCCGCTGCGGCAGCGAAGACGCAGCCGCGATTGAACAGTTCGGCATTAAGAATTTCGCCGCACTTTGCATTGTCAGTGAAGTCAAGCTCGAAAAAGCCGAAGGCCCGACTCAGGTGATTGCCCAGAAAAGCACTCATCAAAAATGCCAGCGTTGCTGGAACTACTGGCCCAGCGTCGGCAGCAACCCGCAGCACCCGGATGTCTGCGAACGCTGCGCAGATACGCTAAAGAAATTGGGAAATTAGGGCAAAAAGGGGTCAGGAGCCATGCTCTCGTTAATAATCATCAAAGACATTTGTTACTATTCCGCCAATATCATTCTTTGATGTATATCGATAGTTAGGATAGAATATCCAATATTCGTTCGGATATGAGGAATCTCTACCTAACACTACTGATAGGTTTTTACCTTGATTATAAATCTCAATGTGAATATCTCTTATCGTATGGGAACGATGGACAGGTAACAGTGCAATCTTCTCCAATTCGGTTATTATCCGTTCAGAGTTTTCAACTGGTTTGTCGTTTATAGTAACCGATGCGTTTACGGGAAGTTCTTCGAGAAACCTTTTGACTAAAATACGTGAACTTGACTTCATAATGTCGCAGAACATTAATACTACAAAACCTAAAATGATTGCACAAATTGGTGCCCAAGCAATCTTTAGAAATAAATCTCTCTCGATTTGTTTCTTCCGAAATTTCTGGCCGACTCTTAAAGCATTTATAATCCCTAATACAAATGCAATCATAAGTATCGGCAACATAAAATCTATTATTGTCTCTAATAACCCCAAAGGAAACACTATCTTTTGCAATAGAAAAGGTATTATCCGTAAAAACAAAATTAAACCAATCACTGAAATTGTAAACATTTTTATTCTGGAGCTTACATATTTCATATTCTTTATTCCCATTGCGGTAAGAAAAGTGGTCAGCCACCTTTTTGACTGATTTGCTTGCAGGCCGTCTCAAAAACCTGCTCGACGGTGATATGGGTAATATCGTGCCTCGGCTCGTAGCTGTCCGCCTTCATTCCACGTTCGTTCGGCTCAATAGCAACCACACATTCGGGCCTCTTATAGGGACACACCCTTGTCGGGTTCGTAGGCCCGAATATCATCACTATCGGCACGCCGAGCGCAGCCGCGATATGCCCCGGCCCCGTATCATTGCTCACGACCAGCGACGCCTTCTTCATTAACGGTACTAACTCACGCACCGCTGTTTTTCCCGCAAGATTTATAATACGAGTTGTTGCCATCTCCTGCATCTCTTCAATGATTTTTTGCTCGCTTTGCGAACCAGTTGCCACAATCGGCAAATCGAATTCACTCGCAATTGAATCTGCTATTTCTGAAAAATTCCAAACTCCCCAGCACTTTTCATTCCTTGCTGCCCCTGGCACAATAACGGCGTAATTTCTATTCACTCCCTGCGATTTCAAAAGTTTCTCCACCGCCGCCGCTGCCCCCGCGTCCTCGGGCAATTTGAATTCCGCTTCTCCTTGTGTTGCACCAGCCGAGGCAGCCATTTTCAAATAATAATCGACCAAGTGAATGCTTGAAGCATCCTGCGAAATTTTATCCGTGTAAAACAGGTGTGCCAGTTCCCTCGCCCCTGCCATCCCGAATCGCCTTTTGCTCCCCGTTACCCAACTGAAAAATCCAGTCCTGAAAAGTCCCTGAAAATCGAATACCAAATCGAATTTACCTGCCCTGAGCTGCCTTATAAGCGACCACAGTGATTTAAAACTATCAGGACTGCACCACCATTTGGACAGCCGTTTGCGGTCGAACAGGATAATATCAGATATAAAGGGGTGTCCCGTTATCAGCGGCGCAAACTCAGGACGGACAAGCCATGATATTTTCGCCCCCGGAAAACTTCTCTTCAGCGCCGACAACGCCGGCAGCGCTAATATTATATCCCCCAAAGCGCTCGGCTTTATAATCAAAATGCGTCTCGGCTCTTCGCCCATCATTTAACGTCCCTGTCTGGCCTGCTTGAGATGATACTTCGCCTGCGCCTTCTGCACAAGTCGCCGGAATATGTCCCCTCGCTGCTCTGCCGATATCCTCACTTCATCGCAGTACATCTCAAATACCCGCAGATAATCCGTCCGCGTAATACCCGCCAATTCCATAACCGACGCCGCCAACTGCCACAGCCCCTGCATCTGCCTGTCTTCGCTGCTGGAAAAATACTGCTTAATCCCGTCAACATCGGTAATCGTAACGCCATACTCCCCGTCGCTGTCCTGGCTAACGACAAAATTCGTCGCCTTGGCGTCCCTGTGCCACAGATTATTTTTATGAAGCTCCGCGAATATCTCCGCCATCCGCGCCGAAAGCTCCCGCATTATCCAGTACCGCTCCTCGCCACTGGCCTTCATATTCTTCAAAAACTCGTAGAGGTTTGTCCCCTCAATATATTCGCTGATGTATATGCTCTGGTCACAAAATAAAAATCTCTTGTGATATACCGCCGCCAGCGGCGCCGCAACCGGCAGACCATATTGCCTGATTTTGACCGCCGCGATAAAATTCCGTATCGCGTGTGCCGCCCCCATCGACCTGAAAATTCCACGAATTCCCCCGCCGGTTTGCCTCTGTTTTATCACCGCCTTGACGCCCCTGCCCCCGATATCCAGATACTTAACCGTAACGGTATTTAAGCCCTCGATTTTCAGCGTCTGTTGCGCCCCCTCAAGCAGCTTTTCCGGCTTAGCCAATAACTTTTCCCATCCCGCCTTTGAAAACTGGTCTTTGCCCGCGGCGCGAATCGCAACCCATCCTCGCCACCCGTCAACGAGCGCAACATCCGATATCTCGATTAAATTCCTCATTACTGTTTCAACGTCGTGCATACTCTTATTTTATGCGTTTACCTCCCTTTCGGCAATTGCCAAAATACCGCATATTCATTATGCTGTCCAAAATGAACGAGAAAGGAAAATACGTTTACGAGTGGCCCAGGCCTATGGTTACGACTGATGCCGTAATCTTCGCCGTTACCGCCGACGCAATCAAACTTCTGCTTATCAAACGAGGCCATGACCCGTACAAGGGAAAATGGGCAATTCCAGGCGGCTTCATAAATATCGACGAAGAGCTCGAAGATGCCGCCGCAAGAGAATTACAGGAAGAAACAGGCCTCACAGGAATCGCCCTCGAACAGATGCACACCTTCGGCACTGTCGGACGAGACCCGCGAGGCAGACAAATTACCGTTGTTTACATGGGCATAATCAAAGAAGGACTCGACCGCATAAAAGCCGGTGATGACGCCGCTATGGCGCAATGGTTTGATATCAACAACCTTCCCCCGAATATGGCCTTCGACCACAACATCGTCGCCCGCCTCGCCATCGAAAAATTAAAATCCCAAATAAAATAAAAAGAGCGCAAGTTAAACACTTGCGCTCCTGGTCTTTATGCCCTGTGTGCTGCTTTCACTCTTATTTTTTATCTTTTGCCTCGAACTCAGCGTCGATTACGTCGTCGCCGCCTTTTCTGCGGACTTCGCCTTCGGCAGGCGGAGGAGGCGGGGCATCCTGTTGAGCCGGGCCTGCTGCGCCTTTGCCGCCGGCGGTCTTCTTCGCAGCTTCCTCATACAGCGTCTTACCTAATTCCTGGCTTGCGCTGCTGAGGTTATCAATCGCCTTTCTTATCGCGTCAGCGTTGTCGCCCTTGACGACTTCCTTTAGATTATTGACGGCACTTTCTATTTTGCCGCGAGTGTCACCTGAAACCTTGCTGCCGTGCTCTTTGAGCGTTTTTTCGGTAACGTAAACAAGCTGGTCTGCCTGGTTCTTCAAATCCACGACCTCGCGTTTCTTCTTGTCTTCCTCGGCGTGTGATTCGGCGTCCTTTTTCATCCGGTCAATATCCCGATCGCTTATGCCTGAGCTGGATTTAATCTCAATCGACTGCTGCTTGTTTGTCGCAAGGTCCTTGGCAGATACGTTCAAAATGCCGTTGGCGTCGATGTTGAAAGCAACCTCAATCTGCGGGATGCCTCTCGGCGCTGATGGTAAACCTGCAAGCTGGAACCTGCCTAAGGAACGGTTATCACTGGCGAACTCGCGCTCGCCCTGCAAAACGTGAATATCAACGGTTGTCTGGTTATCCGCGGCGGTCGAGAATATTTCGGTCTTGCTGGTCGGTATCGTTGTATTGCGTTCAATCAGTTTTGTCATAACGCCGCCAAGCGTCTCAACGCCCAGCGAAAGAGGCGTTACGTCCAGAAGAAGAATATCTTTTACGCCCGTGTCGCCCGCCAAAACCGCGCCCTGGACAGCCGCACCCATCGCGACGACCTCATCAGGATTTAAGCTCCTGTTGGGCTCTTTTTGGAAAAGCTCGCGTGCAATCTGCTGCACCTTCGGGATTCTCGTTGAGCCGCCAACGAGTAAAACTTCCGAGATATCCTTGTTCGCAAGTTTGGCATCCTGTATCGCCTTGAGGCATGGGTTTTTCAGCCGGTCGAATACCGGCTCGCACAACGCCTCAAACGTGCTGCGGGTAATTGTCATCTGCAAATGTTTCGGCCCCGACGCATCCGCCGTAATAAAAGGCAGGTTCACCGTCGATTCCACCTGGCTGCTCAATTCGCACTTGGCCTTTTCCGCCGCTTCTTTGATTCGCTGATGCGACATCGGGTCTTTACGAAGGTCGATGCCTTCTTTCTTTCTGAACTCTTCGGCGATGTAATTAATCATAACCGCATCGAGGTCATCGCCGCCCAGGTGAGTATCGCCGTTGGTGCTCAAAACCTCAATGACGCCGCTCTTGTCTTCGAAACCGCCTATATCAAGTATCGATACATCAAACGTTCCGCCGCCGAAGTCAAAAACAACTACCTTTTCATTTTTCTGTTTATCAACGCCGTAAGCAAGAGCTGCTGCCGTCGGCTCATTGATAATTCGCTCGACCTTGAGCCCAGCGATTGCGCCGGCGTCCTTGGTTGCCTGTCTTTGCGCGTCATTGAAATACGCGGGCACGGTAATAACCGCCCGCTCAACGCTCTCGCCGAGGTAATCTTCCGCCGTCTTTTTCAAATCCTGCAAAATCATCGCCGATATTTCAGGCGGCGTATATTCCTTGCCTCGGACGTTGACCTTTACCAGCTCATCGGCGCCGCCCACAATTTTATAAGGCACTATTTTTTCCTCGGACCCGACCTCATTGTGGCGTCTGCCCATAAACCGTTTGATTGAGAAAACCGTGTGCTCAGGATTGGTTACCTGCTGGTGTTTTGCAATCTGGCCCACTAATCGTTCGCCCTTGTCGGTAAAACCGACAACCGATGGCGTCAGTCGTGAGCCGGATGAGTTAATCAGGACCTTCGGCGAACTGCCTTCCATTACAGCAACCACCGAGTTTGTCGTTCCCAAGTCAATTCCTATTATTTTGTTCGTAGCCATATTTAGCTCCCTTTCTATTTATCGCGTATTGGTAACATAATTGCTTCTAACTTAAAAGTGCAAACGCCGTGCCAAAGGCCCAGCCGAAGACCGATATATCATAACGATATTAAAACAAAGGAGTTATGATTATTGAGCAGATAAATGGCGTATGTATTTTTGCCATTTTGGCAGACGCCAACGGCAGTCAGGGACACTGCTTAACCGTTGAGGGCTGAACGAATAATTTGTGCGCGGAGGGCGTCGCGGTGAGTGGAATCAAGCTCTTTGCCGTAGTTAAGCTGCAGATGGGCGGGCAGCGTAAGCAAAAAGAGGCGATTTACCGTGGCAATCGACAGCCGGTCGCTTGTGCCTGCACTGCCAATATCGTTTCCCAGCGAGCAAAGCCGGTCTATTGCGGGCGTCGATGCCCCCTGATGTTTGTGCATATTAAGCCCAAGCCGAATGTGACTGAGCAAAAACAACGCTTCCTGTGAGCTTATCAAATTGGCGTTTTTTAACAGGGCAAGCGCACGCGAGATTTTATCGTCGAGCAAACTGGCGTCGTGCGAAAGCAGCTGACTGCGGGCCGCGTGCTCATATTCGACAATTTCCGGGATAATCTTTTTTTCGAACTGGGTAACAATATCTTTCTCGCGAACACCCAGGGTTGTCTGGTTGGAGAGCTGGTAAAAATCGCCCGCCGCTTCAGTTCCTTCGCCGAAAAGTCCGCGAACCGCCAACCCAAGCGATTTTGTGGCATTGAGAAATTTTTCTATCTGGCTCGTCATTTTCAGCGCGGGCAGATGCAGCATAACCGATACCCTGATTCCCGTCCCGAGATTGGTCGGGCAGGCAGTAAGATAACCGTATTTTGGACTAAAGGCATATTCAACCTTCTGCTCAATCATATCATCTATACGGTTAATCTGTTCGAGGCAGGCGGGCAACTGGCATCCGGCCTTTAGCACCTGCAGGCGCAGATGGTCTTCCTCGTTAATCATCGCGGTAAAAAATTCCCGTCGTGCAATCACCGCACCGCGGGGACCTTTGCCGAATGCGTGATTCTGGCTGATGAGATGCCGCTCGACAAGGAACCGTTTTTCCAGCGCGGGCACTTTGTCAACGCCGATGTAAAACACCTCATCGCCGAGGTCGATTCCCATCAAAACGTCTTTGAGTTTTCTTAGTATCTCCGCTTTTTCGGTCGCCGGGCACGCTGCCAAGAACCTGTGCCCCGCGAGGTTTCTCGCCAGGCGAACTCGTGAGGAAATCACCACGTCCGAGAGAGGCCCTTCCCCGCTGAACCACTCGTTGATATTCCCGCTTATTTCAGTAAGTTTCATTGCGATAAAACACGTTACTTAAATTCAGCGAGCTTATCCCGCAATTTCGCGGCAAGCTCGTAATCCTCTTTTCGCACCGCTTCATCCAATTGCTGACGCAACTGCGTAATCTCAAGCTGTTTTTTCGAATCGGTTGGCGTATTCGCCGGCACTTTGCCGCAGTGGCATGTCGCGCCGTCGTGCGCCTTTTTTATCAGCGGCGAAAGCTGTTTCTCAAAAACCTCGTAATCATTCGGACAGCCGAGGACCGCCTTCTCCTGGAACTTCTCCAGCGTGTAGCCGCAGTTAGGGCATACCTGCTCACTGGCGCTGGGCTGGGCCGGCTCTTCGCCCTTGGGGCCTACCGAAAGCAGGCTGCTCAAAAGCTCGTTGAGCGGTATATAACTTTTCGTTCCGACCCCCTGCTCCTGCGCGCACTGCTCGCACAGATGCATCTCTGTCCTGACGCCGTCGGCTATCTCCGTCAGGTGTATCGTCGCTTCCTTACTCTGGCAAACCTCACACTGCATAAAGACCTCGATTTAACCTGATTATTATACCATACTGACGCAGATATAATCGTCAATTTCCCCGCCCTCCGTAATTTACATCTCAATCTCTGCCCTGCCCGTTATGCTTTGCTGTAAATCGCCCAGCATCCCACCTGTTCGCTCACCCTGATACTCTTTAGCCGAACATTATCCGTCGCCAGAGTCGGCTCAAAGCGGTCAAAAATATACACCGCGACGTTTTCCGCCGAGGGGCATTTGTCCTTGAAATAATCCGACTCATTCAGCACGGTTTCATTGAGTGCCGAGAGAACATTCGTCAGCCGGCTTTTGAGCTGCGCGAAATTTATCACAACGCCGCCTTTATTCAGGGCTTCACCGCAAACCTCGACCTCAACCGCCCAGAAATGCTCATGTTCGGGCTCTTTGGTTCCGTCCGGCAAAGGAATACTGTGCCAGGCCTTGAATTGTGTCTCGATACCAACAGTAAACAAATCTATATCTCCAACATTCAAAACCGCGAAAAAATGACATTTAGAGGCAATATTTCGCCTCAACCGTCGTACCTAATCATTTTCGCCACTTTTGCTATTGTTTCTTGAATCGTTCTCGCAGCCGGCGATACACATTTTGGGGCACGAGATTCGATATATCACCCCCCAGCGATGCCACCTGACGAACCAGCGTCGAGCTGATAAAGCCGTATTGCTCAGTCGTCATTACAAATATCGTCTCTATACCCGTAACAGACCGGTTGGTCATCGCCAGCTCGAACTCATAATTCACATCCGTCAAGCTTCGCAGGCCGCGTAAAATAACGTTGGCCTTTTTCTGCCGTGCATATTCCACCGTCAGCCCATCGAAACCCTCCACGGACACGCCGGGCATGTCCTTTATAAGCTCCGCTATCATCTCAACGCGCTGCTCAGGAGTGAAAAGCTGGTCTTTCAGGGGGCTTTTGCCGACAGCCACTATCAGCTCGTCAAAAAGCTTCATACCCCGGTTTATTACGTCCAAATGCCCGTTGGTAATCGGGTCAAAAGACCCTGGAAAAATCGCCCGCACAATTTTATCGCCCATAATCTTATCCTAACTCAGATTTGGTATTATATCTCCCCTTGCCGACAGGTCAAACCATTCTCCCGCACCGTTTAACCCCATTTCCTCCCCACTGGTCTCGTCTTCTACTTCTTCAGCTTCTCTGCTGTCGGCAAAACAGCAAATGAATCTATCCCCTCTTTTTTCACAAATCCATCTACTGCTTTTAGAATATCTCCCATATCGCTGCCGTGCATCATCGCGAAGATATTATAAGGCCAGCCCTTAAACTTTTTCCGCTCGTAACAATGACTGACAATTTTCATCGCCGCCAAATTTTCGCCTATGTCAATCGCCCGCGATTTTTTTGCTTCGCAGGCAAACATCGCGTTGGCGGTAAAGCCCAGCTTATTATGATTCACCATCGCTCCAAGGCGATTTATTACCCCTTCGTCAATCATTTCTGCGATATGCAGCAAACTATCGTAATTTTCAAACGCATCTTTACCGAGAAAATTGAATGGCCGTTTTACTACTTTTAATCCCCCCTGCAATCTCCTTAATATCCGTTCATCAATCTTGCTAATCGTTCTCCGTCCTCTGTCTTCTGTCCTCTGTCTTCTGCTTTCCGACAGCAATCGCTTTCCGTCACTTGCCGCGTCGAAACGCGCATCTAATTTAAAGACCCGCACAACAGGCAAACTGTTGAAAGCAGTCCCGAAACACTTCGATAATTTTTTCAAAATCGTTTCGATATCTTTTTGCGAATCAGCACGCAGGGTAAACCAGAGGTTGTAATGATGCTCGCGGAGGTAATTATGCGATACGCCTTTTAATTTATTAACAGCAGAGACGGCCTTTTTCAAATCCTTCTGTTCGATATGAGCCGCAGCAAGAGTGCCTGCCTTGCCAATCGCCCGCCAGTTTATCGACACGCCGAGGCGTCTGATTACGCCGAGTTTGACGAGTACCCGCGTGCGTTTGAGAACTTTTGCTTCGTTGCTTCTGAGAATCCTGGCAATTATCGCGAATGGTCTTTCAGCTATCGGCAGGCCAATTTGCAGCTCATTACACAGCCGCTTATCAAACGCCGAAAGATTATACATTGTCACCGTCTCCGTTTAGGCACATATCCGCAAACCGGATCACCGGCCAAGTAATTACCCATCATCGCCATTGCCCTGGCTTTGCAGCCGCCGCAGACCTCGACGTATTCACACTCACCGCATTTGCCTTCAAACTCGGCGGTGTCACGGATTTCATTGAGGAATTTCGATTCGCGCCAGATTTTTGCGAAGTTATAGCTGTTATCAATGAGATTGCCGGCCGGGATATCGAGGAAGCCGCAGGTCTGGACGTCGCCTTTGAAGCTTATGAAGCCGAACCCTTTGCCTCCCATACATCCGGCGCTTTCGGCAACAAGCCCCCTCGCCTTTGCCTGCTCACAAATCCTGGCGAACGCGGGACCGCATGTGACGCGGACATCGATTTCCTTTTTTAATTTTATGCGCAGAAGCTCGTTGAGGATATATTCGTACTGGATTGGGTCGAGGACTGCATCGTCCATTTCCGTGGCCCGGCCTGTGGGGACAAGCATAAAGGTGTTGAAACATATAGCACCCAGACGTTTGGCAAGCTCGGCAATCCCGATGATTTCGCCGGCGTTTTGCTTGTGTATCGTGGTATTTATCTGGAAAGGCATTTTGGCGTTGCGGGCTATCTGGGCAGCTTTAATCACCGTATCAAACGCCCCGTTAGTGTCGCGGAAATGGTCGTGGGTCTCAGCGGTTGCGCCATCGATACTGAAAGACAGTGCCGAAACGCCGGCTTTTTTAAGTTTGATGATCGAATCGTCGTCGAGAAGATAGCCGCAGGTCGCCATCACGACGCGAAGGCCTTTTTCCTTGGCGTATTCAATAATCTTATACAAATCGGGGCGTTCCATCGGCTCGCCGCCCGTCAATATCAGGATTGGTTTGGCAAACTCGGCGATTGAGGCGATTATCTTTTGGCATTGTTTAGTTGTCAGCTCTGACCCGCCAGCGGGGCCGGCGCTCGCCCGGCAGTGTTTGCAGTTATACCGGCATCGCCTGGTTATTTCAAAGGCGATAAGACGCGGTTTTAGCCCATCCTGGGCCTTATGTCTCGCCGTACCTGTTTTCATACTGATTTAATGTAATTTATTTGCTCCAGACAGTCAATTGTTCATTATATTTACACCGTTTTGGGCTTGCCTTGTCCCCGGAAAATCCGTAATATTAAGCGGTGAAATCGCCCGCAGAATATAATGCGGCGTAATAAAGGAAAGGAAAATTTATGTCTAAAAGTCGTGACACCAAAAAAGAGACAAAGAAGAAACCGCAGAGAACATTAGAAGAAAAACGTGCCGCGAAAAGAGCCAAGAGGGCAGGTCTGGTGTAAGTTCCCCAAGTTGCACCCCTCTTCGTTAAAACCACAAAAGGCAGGCCTCGCTTCGCCATACACCTCGGCTGGGGTGCGGTAGTCCAATGCCTGGCGAAATCGCTGATTATATAAAACTCAAAGTATCGGCCAAGACCATACCTCGCCTCGGCCATAGTCGGTTCATCGGCAATTTCCCAAAATAGCCCCCCGCTTGAAAAACGTCGCAACCAACTCATCAGACAGGTTGTTTGCCTTTGACGACTCAATAAAACCAATCGATACAGGGCATACAACCCGCAAAATCCGTATAGTTTCTGCCTCTTAACAGGCGAATGTAGTGATTATAGGGCTTTAATCAGACATCTATTTTTGGTATAATTGCGCATACACGCTTTGGGTCATGGAAGGCCAATTAGGCGAGGTATAGGTGATGAGCAAATTTAAGTCGGTATTTACGGTTTGTGCCCTAATGGCCATTGTCTTGACAATAGTCACGGGGTGCAGCCCTGATTTTCACAAGGCCGACGCCGATAAAGAGGTTTACAAAATTATCGATGCCAAATGGCAAGACAACTTCGGCCAAAAAGCCAACTATGTCATTTCCGACGCAAACACCATATCCACCCCCAACGACGTGAATGTTGCCAAAGCCCCGGTTTTTGAAGAGCCCTTCACGCTGGCACAGGCAGTAGCCATAGCCACAAAATACAATCGGGACTATCAGTTCCAAAAAGAATATCTTTATTTGCAAGCTCTAACACTGACAGGAGAGCGTTACAAATACGCCTTGAAGTGGTTTGGAACTATCGATTACGAATACACGAAAAATGGTGAAAGCCCCGAAAGTCAAAATATCAGCTCCGAGGTTGGCGTTTCAAAAACCTTGCTGACACCGGAAGGAATTTTGCTCAATTCCAGTTTGGCAATCGACTGGGTACGTTTTTTAACAGGCGACCCGCGCACCACGTTGAGCGGCGTTCTGAGCGGCACACTGGACATACCCTTGCTTGGTAACGGCGGCGGTAAAGCAGCATGGGAGGAACTAACACAAGCGGAGCGGAATGTTTTATACCAGATACGCACGTTCAACCGATATCGCCAGACCTTTGTGGTTAATACCATTAGCGCTTATTACGGCGTCCTGCAAAATAAGGACGGCGTAACCAACGCGAAGAACAACTGGAACAGCAGCGTCGAATACCGAAAACAGGCGGAAATGGAGGCCAAAACCGGGCGAACAGCTCCTTACGAAGTTGACCAGGCCAGGCAGCGAGAACTAAGCGCTTATGACAGCTATATAATAACCCTTCAGATCTACGAACAATCGCTCGATTCATTTAAAATCATGCTGTCATTGCCGGTCAATACTCCGCTTGAGCTGGACCAGAATGAACTTAAAGCGCTGCAAAACTACGGCACAACCAAACCTCAATTCTCAATTGATGACGCAATCGAAACGGCGCTTAGATGCCGACTGGATTTAGCCAATTCCGCAGATGCTATCGATGACGCTCAACGCACCGTCAAGCTTGCCGCCGAAGGGCTTGGCCCACAGCTCGACCTTACCGGCAGCACAAATGTCAACTCACAGGGCAACGCACATATAGACAACTTCCAATTTCACAAGGGAACTTACAATGGGGGGCTCTCCGCCGATTTGCCCTTTGACAGGAAAAACCAGCGAAACGCCTACAGGCAGGCATTGATAACGCTGCAACAACAGCAGCGGGCATACAGCCAGAGCGTTGACTCAGTTGTGCAGAACGTTCGCCAGGATTACCGCCAAGTAATGGCAACGGCAGAAGAGTTCATTACCCAGGAAAAAAGCTTGGCAATAGCCGAGGAAAGAGTTAAAAATATGCCATTGTTGCTGAAGTCAGGCAGGGCAAAAACCACAGACCTGCTTGATGCTCAGGACGCGCTGCTGCTGGCACAAAACGACCTTACTTCAGCGCTGGTTGGCCACACAATCGCCAAACTAACTTTCTACAGCGACGTCGGCATATTGCAGGTCAAACCAGACGGAATGTGGACGCAATCCGAAACAGCGGTATCCAGGAATCAGATAAATGAACGAGAACAAAGCAAACAGTCTTCCGAAGACAGCCTCTAAACCGGCCTGGTGGCGGAACAAATGGTTTATCGCCGCCGGTTTAGTCATCGTTATTATAGCGATGCTGATTATGACTCTGGCCGCGAGCAAAACCTCCACGCCTGCACAGTCCAAAACTCTCAGCACCTTCGTAGCTCGTCGAGACAACCTTACTGTTACCGTCACCGAAAGCGGTAGTATTAAGGCGCAAAAAACCATCGACCTAAAATCCGAAGTCGAAGGCCGGGCAACCATCATCAATATCGTTCCGGAAGGCACCATTATAACTCCCGAAGATGTATGCAGCGGTAAAATCCTCGTTGAGCTTGATTCGGGCGACTTAAAAGAACAGCTCACCCAGCGCCAAATTGATTTCACCACCGAGGAGGCAAGCTACGCGCAGGCAAAAGAGGCCTACGACATACAGGTTAAACAAAACGAAAGCGATATTACAGCGGCGGAACTCAAAGTCAGGTTCGCTCTTATGGACTTCCAGAAGTATCTCGGCGAATCGCTCGCGAATCATATCATCGACGCCATCAAGGAAGCAAACGACCCCAACGTTGATACTTCGGCTATTATCGATGTCGATAACTTCATCCAGGACACAAACAAGCTCGGAGGCCAGGGTTCACAGGATATTGACGGCTGGAAGGATAAAATCAAACTGGCGTCGGCGAATCTCGCAAACGCAACATACCAGCTCGAAGGAACACAGGAGCTTTTTGACGCAAATTACGTCGCTAAAATCGAACTGGACCGCGACGCGCTTTCAAGAGACAGTTATAAAATACAGGAAGAAGAGGCGATTGTCTCGCTTAATCTCTACAAGCTTTATGATTTCCCAAAACAGGTCCAGACATTTTTAAGCGCTTACTTCGAATCAAAACGCGTCCTGGAACGCACTTACGCCAAGGCGCGTTCTCAACTTGCGCAGGCCAAGGCCCAGCTCGAAAGCGCAAAGGCCCGGCTGGACCTTCAACAGGACCGTCTCGACAAAAGCAAAAAGCAATTCGCCGCCTGCATTATAAAAGCGCCCGCTCCGGGCTTAGTTGTGTACGGCTCAAGCATGGACACTATGAGCAGATACCGCGGCGCTGGCCTTATCGCGCCGGGCGAAACGGTCTATCAGAGACAGACAATTATCTCGCTGCCCGATACTTCTTCAATGATGGCCGAAATAGCCGTCCACGAGTCATCCGTCGATAAAATAAAGCCGGGACAGAAAGCAACTATCGTTATGGATGCCTTCCCCGACCAGACATTCAGCGGCGAAGTCATCAAAGTCTCCTCACTGCCGGACCAGCAGAGAAACTGGCTTAGTCCCGACATCAAAGTTTATACAACACAGATCAGCATCGAAGGCACTCATAACTTCCTCAAGCCCGGAATGTCCGCACGCGTAGAAATTTTTGTCGATTATGCGCCAAATGCCCTGGTTGTGCCCGTCCAGGTCGTCGCCAACAGAAGCGGCAAAAAAGTGTGTTTCACTGTAAGCGGCGGCAAAAGCATTGAAAAAGAGGTTAAAACAGGGTTGTTCAACGATACCTGGGTTCAGATTATCGAAGGCCTCAGCGAAGGCGAAGAAGTTATGCTTAACCCGCCCAGGATTAACGAGACAAAAAAAGAGTCGGAAAAACAATTAGCCGACAAATTCCCAAAAAATGGACAACAATCACAGCCGATGGTGGCACGGGCATATGACGACTCGCCGCAAACCTCAGAACCAAACAGAGCTGACCAAGGAAGACAGGGTATGCCGCTAATGGGTATGGCGGGACCACATAGTATGTCCGGGCCGCCGGGTATGCCGCCTGACTTCAACCAGCTTGATGATGCGACAAAAGAAAAAATCAAACAGTTCCAGGAAAAAGTCGCCAAAGGCGAGATATCCTTCGACCTAAACCAGATGGACGAACAGTCCCGCGAGAAATTCAAACAATTAAAAAATCGTACGAGGCAGCAGAGCGATGGACAAACCACCACCCAGGAACCTTGATTTTACTGCCGACGGCTCAATCCTCGTTTTTGAAAAACTCTGCAAAAACTACCAGCTTGGCGCCGTCGAGCTTAAAGTCCTGCGGGAAATCGACCTTGTCGTAAAAAAAGGCGACTACCTTGCCGTGATGGGCCCCAGCGGCTCAGGCAAATCAACACTGCTTAATCTCATTGGATGCTTAGACAGGCCATCGAATGGGAAATACTATCTCGGCGGCCACGATGTTGCCACCCTCGACGACAACGAGCTTTCCGCCATACGCGGCAGGCACATCGGCTTCGTCTTCCAGTCATTCAACCTGATTTCGCAGCTTAACGTTCTGGAAAATATCGAAGTCCCGATGTTTTATCAGGGTATGTCCGAACATCAAAGCAAAGTCAGGGCAAGAGAGCTGGCTGAAATGGTAGGACTGGGCGACCGTATCCACCACAGACCATCGGAATTAAGCGGCGGCCAGCAGCAGCGAGTCGCTATCGCAAGATCACTGGCAAACGACCCCTTGATTATTCTTGCGGATGAACCCACCGGAAACCTCGACAGCCAGAGCGGCAGGGACATCCTTAATATACTCGATATGCTTTACCAGCAGGGGAAAACCCTAATTATTATCACACACGATGAGGATATCGCCAAACATTCACAAAGAGAAATACGCCTGTTCGACGGGCGAATAGACAAACAATGGTATAACCGCTGATATATGTTCTTATACAGAACCAAAAGAACGCTGAAACTTGGCATTAAGAGTTTGTGGCTTCATCGTCTTCGTTCTACGCTTACCGCTCTTGGTATCATATTCGGTGTCGCATCAGTTATCGCGATGCTCGCCATCGGCGAAGGCGCAAGCAGAGACGCAATGGCACAAATCGCGCGGCTCGGCTCGCTCAATATCATCGTCAAAACCATTCAGCCCCCCGAAGACCAGCACGCCACAGGCCAGCAGCAAAGCTTGCAGGAATACGGCCTTACTTACGATGACGCCGAACGTTTCCGAAACAGCATTCCCGGAATACAAGTTATTGTCCCGGTCCGGCGCGTTGCGCATCAGGCCTGGTACCGAAACCGCAAAATCCCCGTCGAAGTCATAGGCACTGTCCCCTGGCATCTCGAAACTTCCCCTATCCGGCTGGTAATGGGTAGGTTCCTCTCCAGTTACGATATGGATTACAAACAGGATATCTGCGTCATTGACGAAAGAGTTATGAACGAACTGTTCAAATTCGACGACCCGCGCGGACAGTTTATCAAAATAGGAAGCGATTATTATTCCGTCGTAGGCATCGTAAGCCCGCAGCCCATCGCGGCTTCTTCAGAGCAACAGCAGGCAAAAGACGCCGAGGCGTCAAAAAAACAAGCCGGCGCAAACGCGGGAAATGTTTACATTCCGCTGACAACCGTTAAAAATCGTTTCGGCGAGATGTCCGTCAAGATATCGGGGCAAAGCGGCGCAAACGTCGAAAAAGTTGAGCTGCAGGAAATCATTGTCAAAGTCGCCAACGCCAACCTCGTTTTGCCCACCCGCGATATCCTCCAGACCGTCCTCGAAAGATTCCATAAAAAAACCGACTATGAATTAACCGTGCCCCTCGAACTTCTGGAACAGGCAAAACGCACCCAGCGAATCTTCAGCATCGTTCTCGGCTCCATCGCCGCAATCTCGCTTCTCGTAGGCGGCATAGGAATTATGAACATAATGCTCGCAACCGTCAGCGAGCGAACGCGTGAAATCGGCATCCGCAGGGCGCTTGGTGCAAGAAAGAAAGATATCATCTTCCAGTTTCTCTCAGAGACCCTGCTTTTGACCTTTGCCGGCGGGATACTCGGCATCTTCTTCGGCTGCACTATACCTTTCTTCGTTACTCATTTCGGCAATATGCCGACCGTAATCACCGCCATGTCGCTTTTACTCTCATTCGGCATATCGGGCGCAGTTGGAATCGCTTTCGGCCTGTACCCGGCTTACCGCGCCGCTAATATGGACCCGATAGAATCCCTCCGCCACGAATAATCGCCAAAATAAAAAGGGCCGCAGAATAATTTGCGGCCCCTATATTTGCAGTCAACTTACCTTTGCTTACTCACCGCCGTAGAGCCACCAGTTGTCGACAAACTGCATCAGGTCATCAAATTGAACATTTCCGTCATGGTCATAGTCGGAACCGCTGCACCAGCCGTTGGCTGAGGTGCAGCCGGTTTTCAACCACTGGCTCGCAAAATTACTGAAGTCCGCAAAATCAATAACATACGGCGTCAGGTAGGGGCCTGAGATTGCCTGTGGTCTTATTATACCCGGCCCCTGCCAGGCAACCGCAATATTGTCACCGCCGGTATTTTCCTTGTGCAATGCCTCGATATAGTAGCTTTGGCCAGCAACAAGCGAAATCGACGATGATTGCTGCGACGTGTACTTATTCCACTGGTATGCATTTGTCCAGCTCGTTGTATAAGCAATTTTGCTTTTGTGATTCGGGTCCGTATCCGTGCTCAGCCACAATTCGCCGGCATCATCGGCGGCAATCCAGAATGTGTAACTGCCGGTGGTTATCGGATTCAGATACCCGCGTATGCGCGTCCCGTAGTTGTCCAAATTCGAACCGGAGCTATTTGTCCAGTTAGTCGGCCCTTCAAAACTGTGGCCGAGCTCCCTGCCTGTTGGATTATATGGATAGTTCACATTTGATGTTAAATTGCTGACCGCCCCCCCTGAAATTCCGGTCCACCATTCACGAAGCGCTTTGTTGGAGCCGCCGCCGAGTTTGGAAAAGCTAATCCAGTTAATGTTCCAGTCATTGGCATCCATTAAAAGCCGCATATTATGCTGACCCTTGCCAAGCAAGACATGGTTGACATCCACGTTGATAAAGGTTTGTCCGCTGCCTGTCGCCGGGAAACTGACGGGGCCGGTTACGTCCTGGCCGTCGAACTCGATGCGAAATTGGCCGCCCGCGCTGGCCGACGCTACTCTCGCCTGCATTGTGTATATGCCGCTTGATGCAACATTAACAGTGTATTTCAGCCACTCCCCGGTCTTGATACCGGTAACATCGTAACCGCCCTCGCTGCATGTCTCAATATCCACATCGTCTGAACGATACTGCCCGCCGCTGTTTCCCGCGGTTGTGTCGTAATACGCGACAAACTGGCCGCCTGTGTCATAATTCTCCGCCTCAATTGTCCCCGGAACAGGCCACGGAGTCCCGCCATAAGGCAACTGGGCGGTCGGATTAGCGGGCGGAATTTTAATCAGCAACATTCGGCTTCTTGGTAAACTGACGTTGAAACTGCTGCTGGTTGCAATCGATACGCCGTTCAACCAGTTTAATGCGCATGGGTCCGGATGAATCACGCCGTTGATATTCACGTCGGTATAATCCTGGACATTTACCCCGCCTGTACCCATCGTTCCGGCCGGCTCAATAAGCCATTGTTGGCCGTTTGTCCCCCCGGTGAAACCCGCTATATTAATAGCGACGGTCCGGTCTGTGCTCGGATAATTATTGACCATAAAGATAGTAAGATTATTCGCATCGTCTCTTGCGGCATACGCCCTGACCATCGCATCGGTCGATGTCGTCGTAACCATATCTCGTCCGAAAAGATTTGAGAGCATAGGGACTACGTACCAAACCGGATAAACCGAACTGGGTGCATAATTGCTGCCGCCAACCTCCGACTGATTCCAAGCATTCGACCCTTCCCAGCCGTATTTTGCCATTTCAAGAATATACTGCGACTGGAACATCGCGTTTATATAAAATTGCCACCTCGGATAAGTGGTACTATTCCCATCAACGTCAAATTCCGTCATCCAGTATTTTATTTTTCCGACGTATTGAGAACCTATGGATGTTGATATGATATTATTCAGACTTGCGGTATAATCTGATATGTTAATAATATTCGCGCTCAGCAATGTTGGATTGTATGAAGGAACTGCCTGAGAGTATCCTCCAGGATATTGGTGAACGATAAGAAAGTCGGGCACAACACCATAATTGGTATCCGCAGCATTAAGCAAATCACGGGTCCAATATCCAATCCACCACCCGTATGGCTGCGTCGTATCACATGGATCAGCAACTGCCCCGAGTTTTATCTGGGGATTTACCGCTTTCATCGCAAGGGCAAACTGGGCAAAAAGATTACCGTAATACACCCCGCTGATTCCCGTGAAGTATCCTGTTTCCCAGGGACCGCCTTGCTCATTTCCGATTTCCCAGTATCTTGCAGTAGGGATTCTGGAACTCTGGTCCTGCACCCAAGCAGCAGCTACCGATATAGTGCAGGCATCATTATGGTCTATGTTATACCAATCCCCTGAGAAATTAACGATGGGCTGCATTATCCCGCCCATTTTGTTTATCATATACATTGATTCATCGTAGGTAACAATCCAGGAGTTTACGTCGTTAGGCCCATCCATATCACTCCACAAATATGCGTCACCCCACGACCCGCCGGGCCAGCGAAAATATTTCCTGTCTGAAGCAGCCATCAAACTATTGTAATTATCGTCTCCTCCGCTTTGCATACCGTCCCATGCCATAGTATTCGTGCCATACAATGTTTCTGGAATTGCGCGGATATACGATGAGGCATTAACGCTGACAGTTAAATCAGAGGCATAGACCGACGTCATCGAACACAGGAGAATACACACAAAAACAACTGATATGGCTGTTTGGAATTTCATCACACTAACCCCCAAAACCAATATATTCTCCGTTAGTAGCCAAAGGTGTGTACTTAAAATAATACACCTTTCCTGTCCTGAAGTTACCATAAATCGCTGATTTATTCAAGAAATAAGATGTAAGTGCCTGTCAATAATAACTTTGTGACGCAACAAACAAATGCCATATCAGCCGGTAAGCAGGTCAAATAGTTCCGGACTTAGCGATTGCCTGAGCTTTTGCAGGCCGCTAAGTTCGATTTGACGCACCCGCTCTTTGCTCAGGCCCAAATCGTCGCCGATTTGTTTCAGCGTCTTTTTGTTCTTTTTGACTAACGTCCCCTCAAGCCCAAAATGGTTAATGATTACATACTGCTCTCGTTTCTCAAGCTCATCCCGTATGACCTGGATAAGGTCGCTCCTCGCCCTTTCCACTGCCGCCAAATCTTTCTGCCCGATTTTGGATTCCTTCTGAAACTCGTTTATATCAGCCGTCATCCTGTCGGCCCCGGCCTTTCGGCCGGGTATCCTGTGAGCAAAATCCTTGCTGATTGCCCAGCTCGCATACGTCGAAAACCTGAAACCTTTTGTGTAATCGAATTTTTCAGCCGCTTTAATCAGCGACACATTGCCCTGGCTGACCAAATCACTGATATTGGCGCCGGTAATGGTGTGTTTATTGGCAACACTGACGACCAATCGCAGATTCGCTTCGATGATTATCTTCTTGGTCGCCTCCGCCTCGGCGAGGCACTGTTCAATCTCATCAAGTATAGCGCTGGTAATACGCCCGGTTCTTATCTGCTCTCTGATAACACCAGCGCGATATTTGAGAAAGTTGTACTTTCTGAAAAGCTCCATTTCCTCCTGCCTGTTAAGCACGGGCGAATTCCATCGCTGCGGCGAGCCGCCCAGAATTTTTTCCGACGCACCGGGCATAGCAAACTCGTCGCTTGCGATATATTCAATTCTTTTTGCCAGCAGCGATTGCGCTCTGCGATGCTTCAATATCCTGTATATAGAGCTTCTGCTCCTGCCGAACCGCCCCATAAGCTCTTTTACGCCCGCCCCCTGTTTGTACAATCGGTCAAGCTCCACCGCTTCGGCGGGGCTTAGCAGTCGTGCTGTCTGCCGCAATTTTGCCGCACCGCCGCCCGGAATCGACTTCTGATAGTTCAACAGAATATATCGTATCGTTTCCTGTCCCCTGCCCGTCTCGGCTGCTATCTGTCGTATTATCCGCTGCCTGCTCATTTTCGTCACGCCGCTCAACTCGCAGGCACGTTCCATTATCTTTTGCTTCTGGCTCTCGGATACACGGGAAAAATGTCCCGCCTTTTCAGCCAGGGCCGGATGCTCGACCAGAAATTTATCCACTACCGACTGCAAAAAACCGAGCCGTTTCCTCTTGTCCTCACAAAGATACTTGCGAACCTTCAGACCTCGTTTTCTCCACCTGTCGATGGTCTTGGTCGAAATGTGCATCTTTTTGGCAAGCTGTTTTTTAGTGTAAACTTCCTCGCTCTGCTCGTTGGCAGGCGGCGCAACCTGGCCGCTCAGCTTCCATATAAAAATCTGCAGGTCCTCCGCCAGCTCATCACCCATGATAAGCCGATGCCCCACCCCCTCCTCAGGCCTGTATCCCGTAATCTTGTAGCAAACAAACTCGAATGGGTATTCCTTGTCCTTCTCGATTATGTCGAGAAGTTCTTCGGTCCTGTCGAGCTGCTTTTGCCGTTGCTTGGCCGGGGCAAACTTAATCTGCATCAAAAGCCCGGCCAAATCCTCGTTTTTTATCTTTCTCATATTCTTTTCACTGCGGGACAAAATGTCCGCTGTTACTGCTTACGATTTTACCACTCTGCGCATAAAAAAGCAGCCCCATAAACCGGGACTGCTTTGATATCTCATACAATACCAAATCGCTCAGGCAATCAGCCGTTTTGCAACATCCACCGCCGTTGCCGCATCCGCCGCATAACCGTCAGCGCCAATTTTATCGGCGTAATTCTGCGTCACCGGCGCTCCGCCAATCATCACCTTTGTTTTAAGACCTGCACTTTTAAGCTCCTTGAGCGTCTTTTCCATCTTAGGCATAGTTGTCGTAAGCAGCGTGCTCATACCGACAAGCTGCGCCCCGGTCGCTTTGGCTTTCTCGACGAATTTTTCCGACGTTACGTCAACGCCCAGGTCGATTACCTCGAAACCGGCGCCCTTCATCATCATCGCGACAAGATTCTTGCCGATGTCGTGCAGGTCTCCCTGAACAGTGCCAACCACAAATTTGCCGACCGGCTTGACGCCCGCCTTGACTAATTCCGGCTCCAAAACCTGCATCGCCATTTTCATAGCGCGGGCGGCAATCAGAACCTCGGGAATGTAAATCTCATTGTTTTTGAAACGCAGCCCCACCGTATCCATACCGGCTATTAAACCATTCTTGAGGATATCGCCAGCCGGCATTTTTTCCGCTATCGCCTGCTTAGTGATTGTTACCGCCGTGTTTGGGTCGCCCTTTATTACCGCCTCAGCCAAAGCTTTTAAGTCAGCCATACTTTTGCATCTCTCCAATGTTTTGATTGGCCTAAATTATCGTTATTCCCAAAACCCCTTATAATTAGACACCATCCCCTCCCCCAAAGCAAGCGATAAATTCTTCCTTCTGTGCCGATTATGCCTTCTCGAAAGTGAATTTGTGCTGTTTGGCGTCGATTTTGATTGTGTCGCCGTCTGTGAATTTGCCTGCCAGCAGTTCCACGGCTAATGGGTTTTCTAATCGCTGCTGTATTACCCGCTTCATGGGTCTTGCCCCGAATGTCGGGTCGTAACCCTCGTCGGTAATCAGCTTCTTCGCAGCGTCGGTAAACTGAACTTCTATTTTCCGCTCCCGAATCCGCTCACCCAGGTATCGCAACTGTATATCCACAATCTTTCGCAGATGCTCTTCATTAAGCGTATGAAAAACAATTACTTCATCAATCCGGTTCAAAAACTCCGGCTTAAAAACAACCTTGAGCACCTCCTTGACATGCGCTTCAATCTCCCATTCAGCGCCTTTCTCCTCAGTCATTTTCTGTATCTGCTCGCTGGCGATGTTACTCGTCATAATTATCACGGTGTTTTTGAAATCCACCGTCCGCCCCTTGCCGTCAGTCAGGCGCGCATCATCAAAAACCTGCAAAAGCACGTTGAACACGTCCGGATGCGCCTTTTCAATCTCATCGAGCAGAATCACCGAATATGGTTTTCGTCTAACTGCTTCCGTCAATCGGCCGCCCTCTTCATAACCAACGTAACCCGGTGGAGCGCCTATCAACCGGGCTACTGAATGTGACTCCATAAACTCACTCATATCAATCCGTATCATCGCGCTGGGGTCATTGAATAAAAAGTCTGCAAGGGCCTTCGATAATTCCGTCTTGCCAACCCCCGTCGGCCCGAGGAATAAAAACACGCCTATCGGCCTGCGAGGGTCGCCCAATCCTGCGCGGTTTCGTCTCACCGCGTTGCAAAGCGCCTCCACCGCCTCATCCTGTCCCACAACCCGCTGGCGAATATGCTCTTCCATTTTCATCAGCCGGTCGCGTTCGCCGCTGATTAATCTCGCAACGGGTATCCCGGTCCACTTGGCGACAACTTCCGCGATATGCTCTTCGGTAACCTCGTTATGAACCATTGTCCTGTCGCTTTTTACAAGCTGGGCTTCTTTTGTCTCAAGCTCCTTCTTCAGGTTAGTTATTGTCTCGTATTTTAATCTTGCCGCCGTCTCAAGTTCGCCTTTGCGCTGGGCATCCTCAAACTGAAGCTGTGCGGCCTCGATTTTTTGTTTTAATTCCTTGATGTAATTTATTTCGCCCTTTTCGCGGTCCCATTGTGCAGTGAGCTTTCTATCCTGCTCCTGCAAATCGGCTAATTGCTTCTCGGCTTTTTTGAGACGGTCTTTGCTCGCGTCATCCGTCTCTTTTTTCAGCGCCTCCCGCTCAACCTGCAGCTGGATTACCCTTCTGCGAATATCATCCAGTTCCGCGGGCAGCGAATCATTCTCAATTCTCAGCTTCGACGCCGCCTCATCAATCAAATCAATCGCCTTATCAGGCAGCCATCGGTCCGAAATATACCTGTTCGACAAAGTCGCAGCAGCGACAAGCGCAGAATCCGTTATCCGCACGCCATGATGCGTGTCATAGCGATTCTTAAGCCCGCGCAAAATCGTTATTGTGTCCTCAACACTCGGCGGGTCTATCATAATCGGCTGGAATCTCCGCTCCAGCGCGGCATCTTTTTCAACGTGTTTGCGATATTCGTCAATAGTCGTCGCGCCGATACAACGCAATTCGCCTCTGGCAAGTGATGGTTTCAGCAAATTCCCCGCATCGACCGAACCCTCGGCCTTACCCGCGCCGACAACTGTGTGCAATTCATCAATAAAAAGAATTATCTCGCCATCCGCCGCTATTACCTCCTTTAATACCGCTTTCAACCGTTCCTCAAATTCCCCTCTGAACTTTGTTCCTGCTATCAGTGCGCCCATATCCAGCGCTATAATTCTCTTATTTTTCAAACCGGCAGGTACGTCTCCTGCAACAATCCTCTGCGCCAACCCTTCAACTATCGCGGTTTTACCTACCCCCGGCTCACCTATCAGTACAGGATTATTTTTCGTCCGCCGATTCAAGACCTGCATACATCGCCGGATTTCTTCGTCCCTGCCGATAACCGGGTCGAGCTTGCCTTTCCTCGCCATTTCCAATAAATCAATACCATATCGTTCCAGTGCCTTATATTTTCCTTCGGGACTCTGGTCTGTTACTTTTTCTCCGCCTCGAACATCCTTAATCGCCTTTTCTATCTGTTTAGCAGTCACGGAGTTTAGCCGGAGAATCTCTTTGGCCTCACTATGAACCGAGGCAAGAGACATCAGCAAATGTTCGACGCTGAGATATTCATCGCCCATCGAATCCGCTATATTCTGCGCATCTAATACAATCTGGTTAAAAGCCGGGTCAGGCATAAGTTGTCCGCTGGTCTTGCCCTGCGCAAGGCGATGCATTTCGCTCTCCGTCATATCTTTGATACGCCCGACGTTAGCGCCAATTTTCCTGAAAATCTCCGGCCCGATGCCTTCGTCGTCCCCGACAATAGCGCTCAATAAATGCAATGGTGACAGTACGGTATTGGATTTTGCCATCGCCGTCTGCTGTGCCGTGGCTAATGCCTCCTGCGTTTTTAACGTAAATTTATCAAACTTCATATCTTCTGCCCTTTCTCATATAAGCTATCCCTCAACAGTGTGCAAACCCCGTGCCGGGATTATACCCTCCCCTAACTCCCGTATAAACAATTGGTTAGAAAAAAGAAACAACCCCCCGTATGCCAATTTGACAGTTCACCTTGTGCATTATGAAGCGTTGGGTGTGGTTTACCTTTGTATGATGTCAAAGGTATCCGCCTCATATTGGGGGGTTGTTTTGCTAATCGCAAATCCGCCAGTTCGGCGGCGTAAGCTCAGGCATTTCCCATTTACTGCCGCATCGATGGCATATCTCCATATCGGGTCGCCTCATACTTCCACAATTTTGACAGGTAACAAGAGTTTCCTTCGGCCTGGTCAATCGGTACGTAATATAAGCAGGCAGACCAAAAGCAATTGTTCCGGCCGTCCACCACGTTCCGGCCCTGGAGGAAAGACCAATTATTTTCGCGTCTTTTCTTATGCGAAACGCAAGCCATATCGACAGAATCAAAGAAGGCCCCATCAACAACGGCAAAAACACCTCTTTGTCAAATTTCGTCCCGTCATATCTGCCCAGCATACCAACAAATGAATTCGGCAGAATAAACAACGCCCGATGGCCGGCAGATGGCTCGATACTATCACCGCACAAATATGAAGCAATCTCGAACGCCGGCGGCTGAAGATTCTCAAGAAGAAACAGAATTGTTGTCGCCATGGGCGATTCGGAATATACGGCCGAAGCGGTCGATATTCCACCTTTTGTCTGGGTATCGCCGCGATAGACCAGCTTGCCATTAGGGTCAAAAACAGCAACCGCCAAAGCAGTCCCTTCGCGAGACAAAGAGCAGGCACACATTCCAAAATAACAGCTAACATCTTTCGTTTCCCACGGATGCCTTTTGCTTTTCTCTATTAATCCGTAGTAAACAGGATTAATCTGATAATTCAGTAAATTTCCCGGCTTAGCCGCCGCATTATCCTGACTACCCGAATATAACGACCGTGGGGTCGGCAGAAAACCAACGTCTCTAAACGACCAGTTATCAGTATCAAGCTCGTAAATTCGTCCGCTTTTATCCAGCACGTTTAGATACTTTGTCGTATAACCATAACCAAATCTAATCCATCTTTCATTCGGCTCAGCACAAGCGGGCAAAAACGCCGTCTGCAGCTGCCATACGCCGTTAACATCTTTTATTTCGGGTGATACCCAAGATCCTCCAGAATAATCGCCTTCTCCTACCCCCATCGGCTCTATATTGTCCCCCCGCGGCAACTCCGGTCCGGCGGTAACTTTGCTGTTTCTATAATCTATAAGATAAAAACGCCGCTGCTTGACCTCGTAAAGCCCTAATCTCTGAAAATAGGTTCTTTCGACAATTGGCTCCTCGAACCGCCCTAATGAAACCGAGGCCTTCTCGGAAACACCATTTGGTCCTGCAAAATAAACCTTTGTATGTTTCCCATCCTTTGCTGTATATGAATAACTAGAAATAATCTGGCCGCTGCGCTCGCTAAATAACAAGTAATCATCTTTGTCCCAGTAAATGTAATAAACTCCGTCTTTGGTACGAAACTGTCTGTTCGGCATACCCGGCATATATCCCCGGCTTACGCCTATTGCACCCATTCTGATAAAATAATCATTCAACTCAAACTGAACCGCAGATAACCTCGTATTCGGGTCGCTTGAAATACCCGCATCTGCGTATGTCAGGATATCTTTTGTCTGACGCGGCGAACCTTCGCCCGGCAATAATCCGGAAGGACAAATTGTAACCTTCTTCCACTCCAACGGCATCGGCTCCATAAGTGCTTCAAAACAGTAATATCTGCCCGTAAATAAAACAAGCGAAAACAGCACCAAAACGATAAATCCGGCTGCTATCACATTTAAAAATTTTCCGGTTCGTATGTTCATTTTATTCGCCTCCTAAAGGGCAGCAGTGGAAAACGTCCGCCATGCACGAAACAAACAGCAGGCAATAAATGGAATCAAAATCAGATACGCGTCTAATTCAAATCCCTTTATCCAGATAACGCCGGTCAAAATGAAACTCAGGAGTAACGACCCAAGCGTAGGCATTATCCTGTTCGACGTCCATCCTGTCTGAAGCCCAACGCAATAGCTCGCAAGGCAAAATATAAATATAAGTACCCATATAACCGGCCCCACACCGGCTACTGACGATGACTCAACCATACCGGACACCACTATCATTGTTCCAACCGTCGGCAGAAAGCCCATCACGACCGCCAGGCCCCCTGTCGCAATCCTCGCTGTAAAAATCTGATTTCTCGTAACCGGAAGAGTTGCCAATAACGCTGACGTTCTTTTAATCCTGTCCCAGTACATCTGCGCAGCGCCAAGACCGCAGAAAATAAACATCCCGCCGACCGCGTTTGCGATAAGCACTAATAACGAACTCCCTTCATCGCTTCCATTAACATAATACATCTGCCAGCCAATAAGGAAGCTGAAAACACAAGCGAGGAGCGCTGCCGCAAGTAAAAATACCCAATTATCTTCTATCTCTCGCATTATCAATGTAAACATATCGGCTCTCCTTGTTCATAATCGACTGCCGCATCCGTCCCCGACGCCGTGCATTCGATGAATATCTCTTCCAAAGTCATCGGTATCTCTGTGCAGCTTGCCGGCTTGAATGTGTTAAGAAATGTTTGTTTATTTTCATTCCAGTTTGCGACAGTAAGGGTTAATTCCCTGCCCTGCCTTTTTTCCGCTATTATCCCGGTAATAGGAAGCTCCCTCGGCGGCTGGCCATCAAAAATCAACCGCAGTTTCTTCGCCCGTTTTTTCAGCTCCTCCAGTTCACAATCCACAATTAATTTCCCCGCCCTGAGTATTCCAATCCTGTCCGCAAGTCGTTCCACATCGCTCAAAATATGGGAGCTGAAAAGAATCGTTCGGCCATCGTGGCTGATAAGTTCCACCGCCAGCTCAAGAAATTGCCTCCTCGCAACTGTATCCAGCCCTAATGTCGGGTCATCCAGAATTAAAAGCTTCGGCTCAGTCGCCATCGCAAGCGACAAATTCAACTGCGCCTTCATACCACGCGAAAGCTGACTGACTTTTCGCTCCATCGGCAGCCGGAATGTTTCTATAAGCCGACGGAAAAACTGCTCATTCCACTGTGCCGATAAATTTCGATATAGCTCCACAATACGACGAACACTGTAATTCGGGATAAGATTATGCCCTTCCGCTACATAACCTATCTGTCCCAGTACCGACACAGGCAACTGCCACGATGATGCGCCTAACACAACCGCGCTGCCTCTCGTTGCCGGTTCGAGACCAAGTAAAATTCTGATTATCGTCGTCTTGCCCGCACCGTTGCGTCCCAATAAACCATATATACCGCCCTGCGGCACCTTCAGGTCTATGCCGTCCAGAACACGTCGCCCATCGAAGTACTTCACGATATTTTCGGTTTGTATTGCATATTCGCTCATAGCGTGTCCTCTCAATTACTTGAGATTGAACTTCTCAATGGCCTCATTGAACCATTTCAGCAGTGTCTGGCCGTCAATCTGCATGTGAAACGCGTCCACCACTGCCCTCTCCAAATCCTCACTGATAAGCTTCTTCTTTACCGAGCTGCTCAAATCGCTGTTTAAGTTCGCCACAAACGCACCAGACCCGGGCCTTGTTGTGATAATTCCCTCTCGCTCCATCTGCTGGTATGCCTTGGCGATTGTGTTTGGGTTAATCGCAAGCTGCTCTGCTAATTGTCTCACCGTCGGCAATTTTTCATCTTTACCGAGCCGGCCAAGCGCAATATCGCGTTTCACCTGGTCTATTATCTGCTGATATACGGGCCTGTCCGAAGCATTGTCTATTTTAATCTGCATATCTCAATCTCTTCACTTGTCATATCTCAACTATTACAAGTATATCACTGATATCGCCCACGTCAACACTTTTTTTGAAATTTTTTGCAGAATTTTATCCCCCGGCCGTATCTTGCTGCAAAATAAGAAGTTAGGTCCCCTCCAAATGCACCGCTTCGGCAGTAATTATCAGAATCTAATTGATTTAATCAGCCACGCTACTCGCTTTTGGGCGTGCCGAGAATTTCCAGCGTCTCTTTAATTACCGGCAGCGGCATAGTCGTAACATGCGGGTCGCCGATTTTGCCTTTTACCTCGACCCGCACGACCGCCCTGCTTAATCCCTCCGTCAGCGATTGCCATACAGATGGATTCGCTGACGCAAGCCGGCGGCTGCGAGCCGTAAGTGTCATTTTTATATCATCGGTCTTCAGGTCAAGCCATCCCGACCCGTAAAACGCCACCGACTTGCCCGATAAATCCACTTGCCGCAGAAACATCTTGTTATCCTGGATATACGAGTCAATCGTCATCTGGTCGAAGGCGTAATCACTCGGCTCGGTCAGATTCAGCACCACGAGCAGATTCGCAATCGGCGACATCTTGCCTACCTGCATATCGGTTATCTTTACTCGGCATCGTCCAAGCCGGATACTATCGTCAACCAATGAGCCAATAATGCTAAGCGACCCGCTTATTGAGCCGGTAGAATAATGCTCATCGGGCCGCACCTCCTTATCGGTGTCCAAAAGGAACTTTTTCAGATCCGCCCCGTCAACGCCTGTTTCGAGAAGATAATCAAACCCGCCTTTGTCTGATTTAGTCAACTGGAGTTTGCCTGTCATTTTGCCGTCGTAATAATCAGCGACAAAATGTCGCGACCGCCACTGCCTCATTTCAGCGTCATAGCTCAGGACGGTATCTATTTTCGCGATTGACTTCTTTTTGAACCTGATGTTCTCGCCGGAGAAATTTACCTCCCCGCCCGTAACGTGAATCTCATCTGCGGGACCGTTCGCCTCGCTTAGGGACACACCGCCCGCCAATCTCATCACTGACTCAATCGGCGAGCCGCGAACAGTATGCGTTGCCCTGGCTGTGATGTTATCAATCGCTATTTTCGACTGTGTTATCGCTATCCTGCCCGTAATATCGTGCAGGGAATCGGGCAGCAGGTTGCAATCCATCGTATTGCCTAAACATTCTATGACGAGCTGATTATTGCCGCAGCTGGCATCGGCATTTTTGCTAATATCGGCCATAAGATTCACTTCGCCGCCAAGCCGCAACTGTCCTATCACTTTACCAAGCGACCCAGGCAGCGCATCCGCCAAATCCTCGCTTAACCCGACATTTGCGGCACGCATCGACAGGCAATAACCCGGTTCCTTCTGGTCTGCAGCCAACCATGCCTTTCCGGAAAATTTCACCTTTCCGCCTTTATAATGCCCCTCAATACCCTTGATATCAATCGTATCCGGCGTGAAAACAATCTTGCCTGTAACATCATCAACAGGTATGGGCAACGCCTTTGCTTTCAGCGAGCTGATTTTCGGGAATACCTCCGCCGTAAACATTTCACCTTTATCGGTGCTGACAACACTTATTGTCGTATCAAACAGCCCATGCGACTCGAACTGATCGTAAAACTCCTTCTGTGCGGGCGGCAGCGCCTCCTCTAACGTCGCGTCCAATGGTATGTTCTCACCTTTGGCTACAATATCGTATAATGGATGTTTACCATGCTCCAAACCGACCTTGCCGTTAATCGTTATCTTACGCTGGTCCCACTGCGACGTTACGCCGTCAAGAATCATATTACTGTCGGTAAAAATCATCCTGCCCGTCGTATTTTCAAGAGGGTAGCTCAACCCGGCGTATTTTCCCTGAACATCGAGCAGTTGAACAGTCAGCACACTTTTATCACCACCCGGCAGCTGCCTGCTGCGGGAATAATTTGTCGCCGCCAATCCACTCGGCGAAAACTCCTGCCAGAACTTCTGCTCCTCACGGTTAATCGCGTTATAAAGGTCATTATCCAGCAGCATATTGCTGCTGGTAATTTGCAAATTGTATTCGTAATCCGGCCCGAAATCCTTCACCCACCCGCCAAGAGCAAGTTCCACCGTCCCATGATGAGCGACTATGTTACTCAGTTTTACACTCTTCTCGGTAAGCTCAACCTGCCCCGTCAGATGCTCAATCGTATAAGGAAAATTGCGGTCGCATAATACAACGTCATTGCAGATAACTTTGCCTTCTATTTTGCTTTCGTTTAATCGCTTCAGAACCCCCGATGCCCGTAAATCAATATCAATCGTGCCGGACGGGTTATATTGACTGAAAAATATTTGCAGCGCGTTAATAAAAGGCACCTTGTCCGCCACTGATTTCGTGTCAAACGCGAACAAATTCCGCGTTTCACCCGCAGTGGAAGTAAAACTCTTAACCTTTGCCGTAAGCATATATAATCCGTTTGGCTCATAACTCATTTCCGCGTCAATCGCCTTAACCATCCATGCCCGCTCAAAACCGGGGACATCTGTCGAGGAAATTCTTCCCCCCAATTCAATTTTCCCCGGCTTCCAGTTCCCAAAAACGGCGCTCTTGCTCAAATCCTGTTTGCTCGCGCTCGAAATATCAAAACTGTATCCGCCGATGAGTTTCTTTGCGGGCCTGAAACCAGCCGACACAGGCGAACTTGCAATAACCCTCAAGTGCCCGTCTATAACTTTGCTGTATTCAACCGTGCCGTGTTCTAACCATACAAGCGGCAGCCGACCGATTTTCCCCCCGGCGAACTGCGCTTTCATTCCCGACAGGTTCCACTCGCCGCTGTTCGAATCATACTGGATTCTCAGCTTAAAATCATCAACGAACACCTCCTTGACTTTCGGGCTTAGCGTCAGCAAACTTCTCAGCCGGAAATGCACGCGGACAGTATCCGCCTTTAAAATGGAATTGTCATAATTAGCCGGATTCTTCGGCCTGACCACAAGGTCCTTGATGAAAACCGACCCGTCGAATCGAAACTCAATCGATTTAACGTCTATTTTGGTATTGGTCAAATCCGAAAGCTGATTAAGCGCAATCTGGGGCAGCAACTTGCCGCCGATTGCGAAAGCAATCCATATCGAAATCCCGAAAGCCACAAATTCGAGAAACCACCTTATGGCTCTCTTACCCCCAGCGCCGCCGAAGGGGTTGCTGTCTTTTTTGTCCCGCTTATTCAAAACCGATCGCCTATGTCCTCGTCGCCAAAAATTACTTTTTGCCCCTTATCGCCTTATCCGCGATGTCCCGCCGATAATGCGCCCCCTCAAAGCTTATCTTCCACGCCGCCTCATACGCCTGTTTTTTCGCGTCGGCAATTGTTGCCCCGATTGCCGTTACGCCGAGCACCCTGCCCCCTGCCGTTACCAATCTGCCGTCTTTTACGCTCGTCCCCGCGTGAAACACAACAACATCTTTCAACTGTTCAGCCTCGCTTATGCCCGTTATAACTTTCCCTTTCTCGTAATCGCCCGGGTATCCGCCCGACGCCATCACCACGCATACCGCAGGCCGCTCGTCCCATTCGAGCGTCACCTGGTCCAATTTCTGCTCGCAAACCGCAAGGCAAACCTCCAGCAAATCACTCCTCAGCCGCATCATAATCGGCTGCGTCTCCGGGTCGCCAAATCGAACATTGAATTCCAAAACCCTCGGTCCCCCCGCCGTCACCATAAGCCCCGCATACAGCACACCCTTATATGGCGTGTCGTTGCGATTCATACAATCCACAACGGGCACCAAAATCTCCCGTTCTATCTGGCTCATCATCTCGTCCGTAACCACAGGCGCAGGACTGTATGCCCCCATACCGCCGGTATTCGGCCCCGTGTCCCCATCGCCCACCGGCTTATGGTCCTGTGCCGACTCCATTACATATATGCTCCTGCCATCGACAAACGCCAGTATCGACGCCTCTTCGCCTATCAGCTTGTCCTCCACAACAACCTTATCGCCCGCCGAGCCGAATATCCTGTCCACCATTATCTTTTCAGCCGCCAATATCCCGTCGGATGGCTCGTCGCAAACTATCACCCCTTTGCCCTTCGCTAATCCTGCCGCCTTTACCACCACCGGCTCATCTCTGCTGGCGATGTATGCCTTGGCGTCCTCGAATCTGGTGAACGTCCTTCCTTCAGCAGTCGATACCGCGCTCGACCGCATTATCTGTTTTGAAAACGACTTGTCCGCCTCCAACTGTGCCGCCGCCTTACTCGGCCCAAACGCCTTTATACCCGCCGCTTCCAGCGCATCAACCGCGCCATCCGCCAACGGGTCTTCAGGGCCGACTATCACAAGTTCAACCTTGCTTTCTTTGGCGAATTTGACTATTTCGCCAATATCCTCTGTCTTTATAGCGACGTTTTCTCCCCATCTGGCCGTGCCCGGGTTTCCCGGCGCGATATACAGCTTTTTAAGCTCTTTCGACTTTGCCAGTTTCCACGCTATCGCGTCTTCTCTGCCGCCACTACCAATTAACAATACTCTCATATTTCAATTTTCCTTCTTTCGTCTTCCTTAACTCAAAACTAAACACTTAGCACTCAAAACTACTTTTACTTTACTCTACCAGCCATAATGAATTCCCTCAAGGCAAAACCAGCGCATAAAAAAACCGGCCTGTCGTATTGCTCTCGACAGGCCGGCCAAGAAAATCCGAGAAAACTCACTTACTCTTGTTGCTTCTGTGCCTCTTTCTTCTCCCGCTGAATCGCCTCATATACTTCTTTGCGATGCACCGATATTTCCTTCGGCGCGGTTATCCCAAGGCGAACCTTATCACCGCGGACGTCCACTATCGTAACTTCCACGTCGTCGCCGATTATTATCGACTCATCTTTTTGTCTGCTCAGCACCAGCATCGTCAACTCCTTTTGCAGATTGGGCCGTCATTACTTCTACGCGACGAGCAAATTTACTGTTCACCGGCAACGATTTTAATCGCCGCCCCACGGTGCATAGTTAATCTGCAAATCCAAATGATTCTTCGGCTAATTTGATGACCGGAAACAACGAATTCCAACTTTGTTATTATCGCAATAGCTAGTTATGGGACGAATAGAGCTTAAGTGCTTACGCAGCAAGAAGTTGAGACCAATAATTGACACCAAAAAAAGGTGAAACTCCCCCTCGGAACAGGGTAAAATGGGGTATTTTATTCGCCTTTGACCTCGAGCCGGTGCCAGTAATCATATCGGACGGCTATCCAGTACCCGGCGATTGCGCCGAGTGAGCCGAAAGCCACAATCTGAACAGGCAACACCGCCAAAACCGAATTGGAGAAAAACATCGCAGGCCAGCGTTCGATGAAGTACTCAAGAACTTTGTACTTGCCGTAAGCGCTTACTGCCACGAAATTTACCAGACATGTCCCTATAACGGGCCAGATGTAATCTACTCCGAGTACCATCTGAACCAAAAAGCCGACAATGCCAAACGAAACAAGCACGGCAAAAACAATCTGGCCTATGGCGGGCTGGGCCACCGCGGCGCCGGATGCCGAATCCCATATAGTGAAATCACGCGCCAGCATCCCGATAAAAAACTGCGCAACTACCGCAGAACCAATAACCGCTATTACGATATTTAGCAGAACGCCGAAACTGTATTTTTGTGGTTTGCCTGTTTCGCCGGTTGCGGTGGGGTGCACAATTTGTGAGGCAACGAACACACCAAGATAACCCGCAGCCACTATTGACAGCCAAAGCAGCGGCTCCCAGCAAAACGTCGAGTAAATCTGCTGCCTGTGAATAATAGAGGTATTGAACTGCATCAATGTTCCTATATCGCCGCTGCGCACCGCCCAGACAGCCAGTCCCGCCGGCACTGCCAATATCCCGATTCGACTGCCGTATGGCCACGACAAGAAATACGCTATCAGACCGACGACAAATGCCAGTCCCAACAACACAAGCACGTTGTAAGAACCTATTGTGCCATTGGTAACAGAGACAACACCGAATGGGTCTGCGGGCGCAACCATAGGCCAGGCATATATGCCTATTACGGCGATACCCACTGCCGCTGCCGCCGCGATTCTCAATCTAATTGACCATGTCAGTTCCAATTCTTTGCTCTCCAAAATTTTGCAGCCGTTAACATAACACAGGTAATAATTGTTCGCAACGGAGAAATGTTGCCAGCATCCTTTCGTTTCAAAACTTAAATTTCACAGCAATTCAAACTGTCACAATTGCAGGGACACTTTTATGCAGCGACAAATCTACGCCAAAACAAAAAACCTTAACGACCGGTAATAAACACCTCTTTGGCCCCAATCAGACAGCATAAAATATCATAACCAAGCCAGATAAAACTGGCCACAAGAGTTGTATCCCGTTATCAATTATAGAGTTAACGATCTAACCAAAATAGGAAATCGCCCTTTTTAAACGAATAAGTAAATTATTTGTGATAAAATTCACGATATATGATTGACAGACACGTATAATAACATTATACTGTTATATAGAGCTGTATGTGGTGCAAATACTTGTTGGTTTAAACAGAAAGAATATAACCAATAATGGGTATTGAGAAAAAAATATGAATACGCCTAATAGAACTTGCATAATACGGTTATCGAGGTACAGGAACGCGATTATCCGACTGAAAGCCCTGAATTTCGTCCGGGTCTTTTCGGACAATTTGGCCGATGCCGCCAGCGTAACAGCCGCCCAGGTTCGCAAGGACTTCTCAATTTTCGGTATAACGGGACACCGCCGAGGCGGTTATCAGGTTGATGACCTGCTTGGTCAGCTCAATAAAATACTCGGCAAGGACAAGATTCAGGACATTATACTCGTCGGCGTCGGCAACATAGGAAAAGCACTTTTGCACTATCCCGGCTTCGAGAAAAGCGGTATTCGACTCGTTGCCGGCTTTGATATTGACCCCGCCAAATACGTCACGGATGCCAATATCCCGATTCTGCCTCTTGAAAAAATGCACGAATACATACTGACAAACGATATCAAGATAGGTATCATCGCTGTTCCGGACTACGCTGCACAGCAAGTCCTCGAGATGATGAAATCCGCAGGAATCAAGGGGGTTCTGAATTTTGCGCCGATTACCCTTCGGGAATCGTCTGACTTTGTCATTAATAACATTAATCTGGTTACTGAACTTGAAAATATCATCTATTTCGTAAAGGCCGCAGATAGCGCCCGAGGCAAGTAGATGTTTTCGAAACCGCTTAAAAGTCGAATACTTTTGTCGATGTTCATTATCATCGTGGTGCTGGCCGCCTTGATTGCGATACTCGGCTATTACGTTATCAAAGCGGACATAATGGACCGCGCCCAGCGCAAGGTAAGAGACAACCTCAAGGCGGCAAGAAGCTTTTATCAGGGTGAAATTGACAGGATTGAAACCGCATTCAATTTGGTCAGCTTTGACAGCAATCTCACCGAGCTTCGTGTCCGAATGAATCTTCACTATCTGCAATGCGTGGCCGCCTCTGAGATTGAAGCGACCAGCAGCGAGATTGTCAAAGTCGCTTTCGATTCCCGCAAAGGTATCGGCGGAACAAGAATAATGGCTGATGAGGAGCTTCTCAAAATTGACCCGTCTCTGGTGGAAACCACGAGGATTCAAATCAGGGCTACACCAATGGCCCTGCCGACGGACAAAAAACAACTCGATGCGGTAATGGTCAAGGAATACGCCCTGCCCGTGCTCGATAAAAACGGCAAGGTAGAGAAGGTTTACTACGGCGGAAGAATAATCAACCGCGACTATGAGCTGGTTGACAGAATCCGGCTGCTGGTATTCGGCAGCGAACAGTATCATTCCAAACCCGTCGGGACGGTAACTATTTTTCAGGATGATACCAGAATATCCACCAACGTCCTCGATGAAAATGGTCAGCGAGCCGTCGGCACAAGGGTCTCGGCGCAGGTTTATAAAGAGGTTGTGGAGAAAGGAAACGTCTGGGATGACCGGGCGTTTGTCGTTAATGCCTGGTACAAGACCGCGTATGAGCCGATAACGAACATAAACGGCAATATCATCGGCATAATTTACGTAGGCACGCTCGCCGAGCCATTCGATTCGATGACAAGGCATATTACGCTGGCGTTTATGGCAATCGTAATAGCGGCAACCGCGCTTGCGACTATATTATCCTTCATCCTCGCGGCAGGAATATCCAGGCCGCTGACGCAATTGCTCAACGCAACCCACAAGGTATCCAATGGAGACCTCACACACGCAGTCGGCAAAAAAACCGGCGTGGCTGAAATCGATAATCTCGCAGACGCCTTCAATAATATGTCTGTCAAGCTTAACGAACGCGAGAAGAGCTTGAAGATTATCAACGAGAAACTTGGCGACGCGAACAAAAACTACATCGACCTGATTGGTTTTGTCTCGCACGAGCTTAAAGGCATTCTCGCCTCCGCCATCATAAACGCCTACGCCGTGCGCGACGGAATTCTCGGAATGGTTAATTTTAAACAGCGAAAGGCGCTCGATTCGATTACAAGAAACCTGGATTACCTTGAATCCACGGTTCATAAATTCCTCAACCTCGGCAGAATCGAAAGAGGCGACCTGACAGTGAACAAAACGGAGCTGGACCTCAGGAAGGATATTTTCGACGTATCGGTCGATTCCCTCAAACCAATCGCAGTGAGAAAAAATATCACGATTGATAACGAAATCGAGCAAACCATGCATGTAAACGCAGACCATGACCTGATGCTTGTTACGGCCAACAACCTGATAAGCAACGCGATAAAATACGGCAGAGAAAACGGCAGGATACTCATTAAATCGAAGGTTAACGGAACCAAAGTGGCAATTGATGTGTATAATGACTCGACCCCCATAAGCGATGAACAGAAAGACCGGCTCTTCAAAAAGTTCAGCCGGCTCGAAACTGCGGAAACGAAAAAGGTCAAAGGCACGGGCCTCGGGCTTTACATAACAATGCAGATTATCGAAAAACACGGGGGCAGAATCTGGGTTGAGCCGCGACACGCGGGCAATTCGTTTATATTTGAAATTGAAAGGAATTAGCACAGTGGCTAAACCAACTGACATAATTAAGAAAAAACGTGCGGAAGCCGTGAGCAGAATCATCAGCAAAGGGTATTTATCCTCCAAGCGGGTTTACGTCGGTATGGCGACCTGTGAAATCGCCGCCGGCTCGAAGGAAGTTATGGAGGTCTTCAAAAACGCCGTCACAAAGGGCGGATTGACCGACGTGTACCTCAGTCAGAAGGGCTGTGTCGGCAGGTGCAACCTTGAACCAACCGTCGAAGTAATCGAAGCCGGCAAAAACCCAGTCCGCTACGGCAAGATAACACCTGAACGGGCACAGCAGATTATCGACAGGCATCTTAAAAAGGGTGAAGTCATCAGAGAGTGGGTTATAGATTAGAGAGGACAATGAAAGTGGCAAAGGAATACATAATTACTATATGCGACGGAACTGGCTGTATCCAAAAGGGCAATGCCGAAATCCGCAAAGCTCTTGAACAGCAGATTAAAGACCGTAATCTCACTGACGATGTTCACATACACCTTTCCGGCTGTCTCGGCATGTGCGAAAAAGGCCCCGTAGTTGTCATTAACCCGGGTTATACAGTTTACGGCAGCGTTACCCCCGCGGATATACAGGAAATTGTCGAAGAACACCTGGTAAACGGCCGACCGGTTGCCCGCCTGGCGATACAGGAAGACCACCTTTATAACAGGTTCTTCAGGATATTCGGCGACGCAAAATTCTTCGGCAAGCAGATGCGAATCGCGCTGCGAAACTGCGGCATAATCGACCCGGAGAATATCGACGATTATCTCTCGCTGCGGGGCTACGAGGCACTCGCCAAAGTCCTGACCGATATGACACCCAAGCAGGTCATAGAAGAGGTCAAGCTTTCGGGATTGCGAGGCCGAGGCGGAGCTGGATTCCCAACAGGGGTTAAATGGCAGGTTACCGCCAGGGCCGGCTCACCCAACTCGCCAAAATCCGCCAGTGATGAAAAATACGTCATCTGCAACGCCGACGAGGGCGACCCTGGCGCGTTTATGGACAGAAGCGCAATCGAGGGCGACCCGCATACAGTTCTCGAAGGTATGATTATCGGCGGTTACGCCATCGGCGCAAAACAGGGTATCGTATATATCCGGGCGGAATACCCGCTGGCGGTTCATCGGCTCGAAAAAGCCATTGCCGACGCCAGAGAGCACGGCTTCCTCGGCAAGAACATCCTCGGCTCGGACTTCAGCTTTGATATCGATATCCGGCTTGGTGCAGGCGCATTTGTCTGCGGCGAAGAGACCGCGCTAATCCGTTCCATCGAAGGTGGCCGGGGTATGCCAAGGCCGCGACCACCATATCCATCGGTCGAAGGCCTGTTCGGAAAGCCGACCCTGATAAACAACGTGGAAACATGGGCAAACATCCCCGTCGTGATTCTCGACAGCGGTAAATGGTTCAGTACCGTAGGCACTGAAAGAAGCAAAGGAACAAAGGTATTTGCCCTTGCAGGCAAAGTGGTCAACACCGGCCTAATCGAAGTGCCTATGGGCACAACTCTGCGGGAAATTATTTATGATATCGGCGGTGGAATACCGGACAACAAGAAATTCAAGGCGGTACAAACGGGCGGCCCCTCGGGAGGATGTCTGCCTGCCAAATATCTTGACACGCCTGTCGATTATGAGTCGCTCGCTAAGGCCGGCTCCATTATGGGTTCCGGCGGCATGATTGTCATCGACCAGGACTCCTGTATGGTCGATATCGCAAAGTTTTTCCTTGAGTTCACACAGAATGAGTCCTGCGGCAAATGCACGCCCTGCCGGGAAGGCACCAAGCGAATGCTCGATATACTCATCAAGATTACCGAGGGAAAGGGCGAGATGTACGACATCGAAAATCTCGAACGCTTGGGCAATATGATTAAAAAGGCGTCGCTTTGCGGACTTGGACAATCGGCACCGAACCCGGTACTAAGCACAATACTGAATTTCCGAGAGGAATACGAAGAGCACGTCAAGGACAAAAAATGCAGGGCGGGCGTCTGCAAACAACTGCTCACCTACGAGATTACAGATAAATGCGTCGGCTGCGGCCTATGCAGAAAAAATTGTCCCGTAACCGCTATATCCGGCACAGCCAAGGCGAAACACACTATAGACCAGAACAAGTGCATTAAATGCGGCGTTTGTTTCAGCAAATGTAAATTCGACGCTATCATAAAAAAATAAGGACAACGGACAATGGACGAAAAAGTAACGATAACAATCAACGGTAAACCATACCGGGTTGACCTGGACCAGACAATTATGGAGGCGGCGGACAGCTGCGGCTATCACATACCGCGTCTGTGCTACCACCCCAAGCTTTCCATCGAAGGCGCGTGCAGGGTCTGCATTGTCGAAGTCGAAGGAATGAAAAACTACATCGCCTCCTGCGCATATCCGCTCTTCGACGGTATGAAGATACACACTAACACAAAGGACCTTCGCCAGGCCAGGCGCGACATAGTCGAGCTGCTCCTGGATAATCACCCCGAGGACTGCCACGTCTGTGAACGCGACGGCAACTGCGAGCTCCAGCGGCTGGCATACGCGATGGGTATTCGCCACAGGCATTTCGCCGGCGAACGAAAACACTATCACAAGGACCTGTCTTCCACCTCGGTCATCAGGGACCCGGACAAGTGCATTCTATGCGGCAGATGTGTCAGGATGTGCACCGAAATCCAGGGCGTAAATGCCCTTGGCCAGGCCAACAGGGGCTTCAACACCGTTGTTATGCCCGCTTATGATATGCCGTTTGCCGAAAGCGTCTGTACCACCTGCGGACAGTGCATTAACGTCTGCCCCACCGCTTCGTTTGTTGAAAAAAATCATACGCAGGAATTGTTCGCCAAGCTCAACGATGATTCCTTAGTCAAGGTTGCTCAGGTCGCCCCGTCGGTGCGGGCAGCCATCGGCGAAGGGTTCGGCCTGCCTCCGGGCAAAAATATGGAAGGCCAGGTTACGGCTGCACTGCGAAAACTCGGTTTCAATTATGTTTTCGACACGCAATTTTCCGCTGATTTGACTATCCTCGAAGAAGCGAGCGAATTCCTCGAACGGGTACAGGAAAAAGGCAAACTCCCGATGATAACCTCCTGCTCCAGCGCGTGGATGAAATATATGGAGCAGTTTTATCCCGACCTGATTGAAAACATATCGACCTGTAAGTCGCCTATGTCGATGGGTTCCGCGATTATCAAGACACATTTTGCCGAGCAGATAAAGGTTGACCCGAAGAATATCGTCAGCGTCGCGGTAATGTGCTGCACGGCCAAGAAATACGAAGCCCGGAGACCTGAGCTGATGGTCAACGGTATGCAGGCAACCGACATTGTTGCGGTTACTCGTGAAATCGTCTGGATGATTAAGTCGGCGGGTATCGACTTTTTGAACATTAAGCCGGAAGAATTTGATTCGCCGATGGGAATGTCTTCCGGCGCAGGCACGATATTCGGCGTTACGGGCGGCGTTATGGAAGCCGCTCTGCGAACAGCGTATGAGCTTTACACGGGTGAAACACTGGTCGATATCGAGCTAAGTTCCATCAGGGGCTTTGACGGTATCAAGGTTGGAAGCATAACGATGGACGGCAAAGAAATTCGCGTCGCCGTGGCAAACGGCTTAGGCAACGCACATAACCTTTTGGAAATCGTCCGCAAAGACCCCGACAGGTATCACTTTGTCGAAATAATGGGCTGCCCCGGCGGTTGCATCGGAGGCGGCGGGCAACCTTACGCGGCGGCGAATTCTATTCCGCTCGACACCAACTGTCTAAAAGCAAGGGCAGAGGCGCTCTATAGCAATGACCGCAAAAAAACCATTCGCCGAAGCCACGACAACCCCGAAATACAACGGCTGTATAAGGAATTTCTCGGCAGACCTCTCAGTAAAAAATCGCACGAGCTGCTCCACACACATTACAAGCCCCATGAGCCAAAAGGCATCGCCTCCAGGAAAATCAGGGCAATATAGATAAAGGCACGAAAAATGATTACGGCTGAAAACATAGAACAAAGAAAAGCAACAGCGGATGTTAATAGCTGGATACGCGAACGGATTAAACCAGAGCAGATAGCCAAATACCTCGATAATGAAAAACATTTCATTGACGAAGGGTTAATCGAAAGCCAACTCGCCGCCAATACAAAACCCGACGCGGCAAAAGTGCGGGAAATCCTGGCGAAATCCATGGCGATACAAACGCTTACGCCCGCCCAAACTGCGACGCTGCTCAACGTCGATGACCCGAATCTGCTCGCCGAAATGGAACAGACGGCGGCAAAAGTAAAAACAAAGGTATATGACAATCGAATCGTTACCTTCGCCCCGCTTTACTTAGGCAACTACTGCGTCAACAACTGCGTATATTGCGGCTTCAGGAACAGCAACAAGACAATTAAAAGAAGTAAGCTGGACATCAAACAGGTCAGGGCGGAAACCGAAGTACTCGCGGGCAAAATAGGCCACAAACGGCTTATCGTCGTTTACGGCGAACACCCGCAAACCGACGTCAACTACATCGCTGAGACAATCCGGACGATTTACGATGTCAAAGTCAAAACACGAAAAGGAATCGGGCAAATACGCAGAATCAACGTAAACGCCGCCCCGATGAGTATCGAAGAGCTTCGGCTTCTCAAAGAAGTCGGACTGGGAACATTTCAGGTCTTCCAGGAAACGTATCGCAGGGATTTGTATGAGAAACTGCACCCGCAAAACACAATCAAGGGCGACTACCTCTGGCGGCTCTATGCGATGCACCGGGCGATGGAAGCAGGAGTCGATGACGTCGGCCTGGGCGTGCTGTTCGGATTATACGACTGGAAATTCGAGGTGATGGCGATTTTGCTGCACGCGATTGAGCTTGAAAACAAATTCGGCATCGGGCCTCACACAATTTCTTTCCCGCGTCTTGAGCCGGCGGAAAATACGCCCTTTGTCGAAAAGCCAAAGTATAAGGTCAGTGATGCTGATTTCAGAAAATTAGTAACGGTCATCCGGCTAGCGGTCCCTTATACGGGAATGATTCTCACGGCCAGGGAAAATGCGAAAATCCGCCGCGAGATTCTGCCGCTGGGCTGCACGCAAACCGACGCATCCTCCAACATCGGCATCGGCGGATACGCGGACGTCAACACCGAACAACATGGCAACCGCCAGCAATTCATCCTCGGTGATATAAGGTCTCTCGATACCGTCGTCAGAGAGCTTGCTGAAGCCGGCTATATCACTTCTTTCTGCACCGCCGGCTATCGCTGCGGCAGGACCGGCTCCAAAATAATGGGCCTGCTGCGGAGCGGCAAAGAGGGCTGCTTCTGCAAACTCAACGCGGTAATAACGTTCCGCGAATGGCTCGATGATTTCGCCACCGAAGCGACAAAGCAAGCGGGCGAAAAGGTAATCGCCGAGGAAATACGCCAGGTAAAAGAAAAACAGCTAAAAGTTTTCCCGCAGTTTATGAAATTTTACGAAAGGACAACCGCCGGCCACAGAGACCTCTATTTTTAATGGTATGGGTAGAAAAGGAAAAAAGATGGAAGTTGTGGAAAAAGACAAAAAGCAGGAATTGAAAGAATTTATAGATTCCGTAAAGAACAAGGAGCACGGCGACTCTTACCTCATTGCCGTGCTGCACAAGGCACAGGGATTATACGGTTATCTGTCGCGGGAAGTGATGGACGATATCGCCCAGCAGATGCAGATACCGACTGCGCATATATGGGGCGTGGCAACGTTCTACCATTATTTCAATCTTACGCCGCCCGGCAAACACGTCGTCAGCGTCTGCCTCGGCACCGCCTGCTACGTCAAAGGCGCACCGCAAATCCTCGAAGCGGTCAGGAATGAGCTGAAGATTGACTTTGGCCAGATTACAGAAGACAAAATGTTTTCCCTGCAGATTGCCCGCTGTCTCGGCGCATGCGGTGTCGCCCCCGTTGTGATGATTGACGATAAAATCCACGGCGAAATGACTCCGCAAAAAGTTGTGGATGTAATAAACCAGTATCGAAAAGCAGAAAAGAAACAATAAATGGCTGAAAAAACCTTACAAGCTGTTTTGAACCGGCTCTATGAGGCCAATGTCCCCGACAAGGCCGACGCAGAATATGCCCTGTCGCTTCAGGACCCGGCGCAGATGGCTGAATTGTTCGCCTTTGCCGACGAAATCCGCCGAAGGCACGTCGGCAACGGAATTCTGCTGCGAGGCATAGTGGAGTTTTCCAACCATTGCAGCAACACCTGCGAATACTGCGGCCTGAACAAAACCAACACTAATCTCGCAAGATACAAACTGACCGACAGGCAAATCCTCAATTGCGTCGAGCAAGTCGCCGATGCCGGCATAGGAACAGTTGTCCTGCAATCCGGCGAACAGGCCGACCTTGACGCATATTGGCTGGCCGGAATCATACGCGAAATAAAAACAAGGTTCGATATAGCAATAACGCTTTCCGTCGGCGAAAGACCATTCGATGATTATGCCCTTTGGAAAGAAGCAGGCGCTGACAGATACCTTTTGAAAATCGAGACAACAAACCGGCAGCTTTATCAAAAGCTACATCCTCAAATGAGTCTCGATAATCGGCTCAAATGCTCCAAAGACCTCGGAATGCTCGGCTATCAAAACGGCTCCGGCAACATCATCGGGCTACCGGGCCAGACCATCAGTCATATCGCCGACGACGTCCTGTTTTTCGCAGGCGAACGATTCGATATGATAGGCATAGGCCCGTTCATACCGCATCCCGCGACGGCATTAAGCGATTGTCCGCCCGGCAACGTGGAAATGGTATTAAAGACCGTCGCGGTAACAAGAATAGTAACAAAAGACACACATCTCCCCGCGACAACCGCCATTGGCAGCTTGAACGGCAATGACCATCGCCCGGCCGCCCTGACGGCAGGGGCAAATGTTTTAATGCCCAATTTCACGCCGCAGCCCTGGAGACAATTATACGAAATTTATCCCGGCAAAAGATGCTCCACCGAAGCGCCGGGAACCTGCGGACAATGCATAGATATGATGGCAACCGCAATCGGCAGAACAATAGACCTTTCACGCGGCGATTCGCTGAGGAAAAAAAAGAAAGAGTGTGCATAAACCAAAAACACAATTTATTAACTTTGTAAGGAGCAGAGTACATGGCAAAAAAAGTGTTAATGATTGATGATGACCCGGAATTCGTCGAGGCAATTACCAACATACTCGATGCAAAGGGTTACGATGTGGTAAGCGCCGGCGACGGTAAAGACGGCGTCGCCAAGGCCAAGCGGGAAAAACCGGATATAATCCTGCTTGACGTAATGATGACCACCAAATCCGAAGGATTCGACGTCGCCAGGGAGCTGAGCAAAGACGCGAATCTCAAGGGAACGCCTGTGGTTATGCTGACCGGGGTAAGAAAAGAAATGAATCTCCCGTTTGGTTTCGAGCCGGATGCGGACTGGCTTCCTGTAAAGGCCTTCCTCGAAAAGCCGGTAAAGCCCGAGGTCCTGCTTAAGACCATCGAAGATAATATTAAAAAATAAACCAAAACAAAGTATTACGAAATATCGTTTGATGAGGTGATTTTTATGACCAAGGCACCGAAAGGACTGCGGCTGCACATTGGCGTTTTTGGACGAAGAAACGTAGGCAAAAGCTCCGTCCTCAACGCCCTTGTAAAACAGAACGTCTCGATTGTCTCCGAAGTGGCGGGCACAACAACAGACCCCGTCGAGAAGGTTATGGAGCTTAAACCCATCGGCCCGGTGGTTTTTATCGACACCGCGGGCGTTGACGACATCGGCTCCCTGGGCCAAAAACGGGTGGAAAAAACCCATCGCGTCATCGACAGGACCGAATTAGCTATCCTCGTAACCGATGAATGGACCGATTATGAAAGGCAATTGCTCCAAATGTTCGACAAGCGGAACATCCCCTGTGTAGTCGCCGCCAACAAGCACGACCTAAGGAAAGACAAGGTGCTGGAACGCGCAGCCGACCAGGCAGGTGCGGCCTTCATAGTAACCTCAAACGCACTGACATGCGAAGGAATTGACCGACTCCGGGAAATGCTTACGGCCGCGACGCCGCAGGAATTTATCGAGTCGGCCCCAATCATCGCTGACCTCGTCAAACCAAATGATATTGTTCTGCTCGTAACGCCGATTGATATCGAGGCGCCGAAAGGCCGGCTAAAAATGCTGCAAGTCCACTGTATGCGCGAAATCCTCGATAAAGGCGCTTCCGCGATTGTTACCAAAGAAACCGAACTGCCAAATGTCTTGTCGGGACTGATTAATCCCCCTGCTCTTGTTGTCTGTGACAGTCAGGTCTTTGAAAAAGTCGCGGGCATAGTCGATGAAACAATACCGCTAACGACGTTTTCCATTCTTATGGCGCGTTTCAAGGGCGATATCGCTGAAATGCTGAAAGGCATTGAAAAAATCGGCGTCCTTGTGCCGGGCGACAGGGTCTTAATCGCCGAGGCCTGCACACATCACCCCATCGGCGAAGACATCGGCAGAGTTCAGATTCCCAAACTGCTCGAAAAAGCCGTCGGCGGCAAACTTCAGATTGATATTTCCGCTGGTCATGATTTCCCGGACGACCTGGGCAAATACAAACTGATAGTTCACTGCGGCGCCTGTGTGCTGAATCGTAAAGAGATGCTGTCGAGGATTGAAAAGGCAACCTCGGCAAACGTCCCGATTACCAACTACGGTCTTGTGATAACCGACTGCCATAACCTGCTTCGCCGGGCCGTTGTGCCGTTTAATGCCCAAAATAGACCAATACCGGCAAATAAGTGACAGTAAAAACAGAGAGCATAAAAATCCAGGATATATTAATGGAGCCAGTGGGATTCGGACCCGCGACCTCTTGCATGCCATGCCTTGCCGAAAAAATGCTGAAATCCGCAAATTCAGCTAAATAATGCACTTGTGAAATTTACCAAACTCAATAAAAACCGTTAAATACCTTTAAACACAACCGTATAAGTGTAGTCAAAAGTGTAGTAAATTCTTATGTTGTAGAACAATTACTAAAGGCTACGCGCTTAAATCATACCTTACTTCCGTACCCATTGCAATCGTGTAGCATTAATTTTGGGTTTTATCCCACAAGACAATTATGCAAATCCTCCTGCGTATGCCATTTCTTTTGATGTCAAACAGCTATACCTACACAATTCGTTACGATGCGTGACTTCAAAAATAGGACAATTTGTAGGACAATTGACCTTCCCCCCGAAAACTGGTCCATTCCAAATGAGAGTAAAATTTTTATAATCTCATTTTTGGAAAGGATTCAGACATGCAGAAGACCAGATTTACCCAAGAACAGATTGCCTACGCAT
>JBEKHA010000012.1:0-76417 GCA_050012515.1 Sedimentisphaerales bacterium
TAATTTCACAGATTACTCGACGTTTGCCGGCCAGTGGCTTAAAACTAATTGCAATCGGTCCAATGCCTGGTGCAGCGGCGCAGACCGCGACCGTGACGGCAATGTACAAATAGATGACCTGATGCAGTTTGCAAACTGGTGGCTGTATGACAGTGAATAAGCCCAAAGTTAGTTGATTGCAAATATAGTGGCCGCAAATTATTCTGCGGCCCTTTTTTGCTGCTTAAAATTTCAAATTTGCAACCTCCATATTTTTTAACGTAAGCGTTTAAAGGTGCCGGGGGGTATACCAAAAATCCGTTTGAATACTCTGGAAAAATTGAAAGGATCGCTGAAACCGAATTCCTGCGCCACTTCCTTTACCGATGAATCTGGTGATTGAAGCCGCTGTGCCGCGAGATTCATTTTCATTCGCATCAGATATTGATATGGGCTTTGGTTGTCGAATCTTTTGAAGAGTCTGCAAAGATAGGCATTATCTATATTACATTCTTCGGCAATCTTATCGAGGCTTCGAAGCGTAAAGCAATTCTTCTGTATTATTTCTCTGGATTTTGAATAAGTGTAAAAAGCAGCAGACTTTCGTGTGTTTTCAATTATAGAAGTTTCGGTGATTTTAAAAATGAGCTGCTGCAAAATGGCCGTGCATAAAAGGGGAGTATAAGAACTGCCATTTTGCCCATTTTTTATGAGGTCTTCAAAAATTATTATTATCGCATCAGACGCAGATACCTGAACAGCGCTTCCCAAAGCAGGACCGAATTTTCGCAGCATTTTTAAAGCTTCGGGCCCGGTAAAATCGACGAAATATTTAACCAGAGGAAATTCAGTTTCATTTGTAATTATATGAGCTACACCCGGGCCGTAAGAAAATACTTTTCCGGCAAAAAGTGTATATTTTTTATCATCAAGAACAACTGCGCCTCTTCCACTTGCCACAAATTCAATGGAATAAAAAGGGAAATTAGAACGATCGATTCGATACCCGGGCTGACAATGTTCCCGGCCACCGCATATGACCTTAAGTTTTTGATTTTTTTGAGATTGGGTATCTAGATAAAAACGATTTACCTCCAGAACCTGGTTGGAAAAAAAGTCCGGCTCTCTTTTATCAACAGGAACCATAAATAATCCATAAAAGTCAATAATAGATATCTATTGGACAACAATTGGCATATAATGCAATCCTATATGCATTATACTAAATATGATGAGAAAATCAAGAGTCAATAAGATACAGGTATTAATTCCCGATTCTGAAGTCATTTATTGAGCGTGGTAAAAGAGAGGATAATAACGGCAAAGAAGAACAATTCGGTAGCGGTTTCATGTATGAAAGAGGATGATTTAATTGTCATTACAGGGGCCGGTGGATTTATCGCCGGGGCATTAGCGAGATATTTCCGCAAACAGGGCTTTACCCGCATCCGCGCGATAGACAAAAAGCCGCTGCCGCAATGGTACCAGCGAACCGAAGGCGTAGAATGCCTCTGCATGGACCTGAGTAATGAGGAAAATTGCTGCAGGGCCTGCCAGGATGCCGTCGAAGTTTACAATCTTGCTGCGGACATGGGTGGAATGGGATTCATCGAGCGATTCAGGATAGAATGCCTGCGAAGCATATTAATCAATACACATATGATAGAGTCAGCTTACAGGGCCGGCGCCCGGAGGTATTTCTTCTCATCTTCAGCCTGCGCTTATAACATCGAGCTGCAGAAAGATAAAAATTCCCGCGCATTAAAAGAATCCGATGCTTACCCGGCAATGGCTGAGCGGGGATATGGATGGGAGAAACTTATGTCTGAGATGTTCTGCCAGGAATATTATGCGGAAAGAGGATTAGAGACGCATATCGCGAGGTTCCATAACGTTTATGGTCCATACGGAACATGGGCCGGTGGACGTGAAAAGGCCCCAGCTGCAATTTGCTGTAAAGTCATCGAGGCCAAAGATAAAAATTCCAACGAAATCGTTATATGGGGCGACGGAAATCAGACGCGCAGCTTCATGTATATCAATGATTGCGTTAAAGGCATCGATATGATTATGCACTGCGATAAACTTATAGCTACTCCAGTCAATCTCGGGTCAGACCGGCTTGTTTCAATTAATGACCTGGTTTCAATAGTTGAGTGCATTGGCGGTATCACATTGAAACGCAAATATGATTTGAATGCCCCAAAGGGTGTTGCCGGTCGAAACAGCGACAACACATTCATTCAAAAGGTTCTCGGCTGGCAACCCAATATTCCGCTTGAGGAAGGTTTAAAGAATACTTACGAGTGGATTGAGCAGCAATACAAGGACCGCAAAGCCGGCAAACAAACGGTAAATTGAATATATGACGAAAAATAATCGACTTATTGAAGATGTAATTGGAAAACTTACATACAGGCTCGCTCTCGCCGGTGGATGGATTGATCAGCCTTTTGTCTCAATGCGTAATCCTTCGCCTCCCGGTTCGATGGTAGTTGTCAGCGTCGAGCCGCAATTCAGGTTTATAGAGCGGGCCGGCATTTGCAGCAGCACACGTAAGATCGCTTTTAAATTGTGGAAAGATGGTCTGCCGTTGGGGAATCCTGAAGAGCTTGTTCAAAAACTTTATATGGAGGAGAATAAAGGTAAAGCCAAGCCATCGGGTTCTCAGGATATGATTGGCATAATCCATCCCGGAATTAATAGACTGGATTATGATTTCACTTATCGTAAAGGTGTTTTTCCACGCTATATCGAATCATGTAATGATCCCCAAATAGCCGGTTGGCTTGAAAAAGTAATTCATATTCTGCCGGTCGCCCCCAAGCCGGAAGGATACAATCCGCTGGAAACAAAAAACCTGTCTCCCGAATGGATTTCTCGTCTCGGAAAGTCAGGCGGGAATTGTTTTGAGGCTATTATCGCCAAAGATGTCGATGCGCTGGGAGCATCGATGAATGAATGTATGTCTTGTTGGGAAAAAATATTACCATGTACGGTTCGACATCGAAAATTCAATGATAATTTAATTTCACTACTGGAATACTATCGTACCAAATATCCCGGCGCAATGTATTCAGGCTGCGGCGGTGGTTATTTATTTGTCGCATCCCGAAAACCTGTCCCCGGCGCTTTCCATATTAAAGTTAGAATCAAAAAAAATTAATATGAGGATTTATATGAAAAAGACATTCAAAAGATACTGTAAATTTCTCCAGCTTAAAAATGATCCCAAACTCATTAAAGAATATAAAAAACTTCATTCTATGAGCGCAGGTTGGCCTGAAATTACAGAAGGGATGAAGCAAGTCGGTATCATCGATATGGAAATCTATATCGCCGGGACAAATCTTTTTATGATTATGGATACCAAGGCGGACTTCGACCATGAAAAAGCAATGGCTCAATTAGCGAAATTGCCAAGACAGGCCGAATGGGAAGCATTGGTTTCAAAATATCAAGAAACAAATCACGATGCGACGGCTGGTGAAAAATGGCGAGTGCTTGAACGAACATTCAAAATGGACAAAAAACCGATGAAGACGACTACATTGAACAGATAGAGATATGATTTAATCAGGAATTTTTTGGGGAGATTACATGAAAATCTGGCAAATAGCTTTATTGACATCAATTTCATCTATTCTTTTATCACTGAATTTATCATGCGAGCAAAGCAATAAAATAAGCTCACAACAAATTCGGGCATTTTTTGAAACGAATTCAACAGCCAGACAGGTTGTAAATTTCAATAAGGACTGGAAATTCTCAAGAGGCGACCTGGATGGAGCAGAAGCTGTAAGTTTTAATGATTCGAACTGGCAGCCGGTGCGATTGCCGCATGATTGGGCGATTACCGGGCCATTTAATGAAAAAGTTGAGGGCTCTACGGGCAAACTGCCGTGGGCGGGCGTCGGCTGGTATCGCAAAACATTTACTCTCGATAAAGCTGATAAAGGCAAACGAGTTTATTTCGATTTCGATGGCGTAATGGCATTTCCGAAGGTTTATGTCAATGGCCAGTTAGCGGGTCAATGGGATTACGGATATATGTCATTTAGAGTCGATGCCACGCCCTTTGTTAAATTCGGTGAAAAAAATATTATAGCTGTAAAAGCAGATACCCGTAAACACTACTCACGCTGGTATCCCGGCGCCGGCATTTACCGAAAAGTCGTGATGACAATAGCTGAACCTTTGCATATTGCCCACTGGGGAACTTATATAACTACACCAAAGGTTGCCGACAATTCCGCAACAATTAATGTTTGCAGCACTATTGAAAATCACAATAAATCGAATTCAAAAATAGCTTTAGATGTTGCCTTAATTGACCCCGATGGGAAAATCATCGCCATACTGACAAATGATGGTAAAATCCCTGGCAATAGTTCAAAAGATATTAATCAAGTGTTTATAATTCCAAATCCGCAGCGGTGGGATATCACAAGCCCGAAACTTTACACAGCAAAAACAATCGTCCGTATGGGTAATAAGATTGTCGATAATGACTCAACAACATTCGGCATACGTGAATTCAAATTTACCGCCGACGATGGTTTTCATCTTAATGGCAGGCGAGTCCAGATTCAGGGCGTTTGCCTGCATCACGACCAGGGCGCTCTCGGAGCAGCCTTCAATACCCGCGCTATGGAAAGACAACTTGAGATTATGCATGATATGGGTGCAAATGCCATTAGAACAAGCCATAATCCCCCTGCACCGGAATTGCTTGAGCTTTGCGATAAGATGGGCTTTATTGTCTGGGATGAGGTTTTTGATAAATGGGACAGGACTGCCGACCGTGTAAATGATATGCCTCCATTTGTGGAATATGGCGAAAAACAAGTCAAAAATTTCGTGATGCGCGACCGGAATCACCCTTGTGTCGTTGTATGGTCAATCGGCAACGAAATTCCCAGGGATAAACAGGGAATTAATCCCGAACGTGTAAAAATGATGGCCGACTATTTCCGTAAATACGACCTTACAAGACCCGTCAGTATGACATCTAATGATGACAAGGATGCTTCAAAACATAATTACGACGCCCTCGATATTGGCGGCTTTAATTACCACCGCAGCTATGGGACCTATCATAAAATGTTTCCGGATAGACCGGTTATTTACAGCGAATCCGCTTCAGCCGTCTGCTCAAGAGGTTATTATGACTTCCCGCTGCAGATGAAAAAAGCAGACCTGACAAAAGGCGTATATCAGGTCAGCTCTTATGACCGGACCTCCAGATGGTGCGATATACCGGATGTCGAATTTAATTTGCTGGATAAAGATAGATTTGTAAGTGGAGAATTTGTCTGGACAGGCTTCGATTATCTCGGCGAGCCTGAACCTTATATGAAAGAGGCAAGAAGCTCCTATTTTGGTATTGTGGATTTGGCAGGTATTCCGAAAGACAGATTCTATTTATATCGCAGCCGCTGGGCGCCCGATAAGACTACCGTCCACATCCTGCCTCACTGGAACTGGCCGGACCGAATCGGGCAAAATGTCCCCGTTTATATTTACACCAATGGCGACACCGCAGAACTTTCCCTTAATGGTCAGTCTCAAGGCAAAAAGTCAAAAGCAAATGAAGCCGGCCCCGGTTATTACGGCGTGATAGACAAATACCGTATCTGCTTCAACGACGTAAATTATGAACCCGGAGAGCTTAAGGCGGTTGCCTATAAAGACGGAAAAGAAATTGGTCAGGCCATAATGAAGACAGCCGGCGAACCTGTATCACTTCGTATGACGCCTGACAGAAAAGACCTTGCAGCAACTGGTGATGACCTTTGCTATCTCTTAATAGAAGCAGTTGATGCCAATGGAACAGTATGTCCTTTGGCGGATAACTTGGTTAAATTCAAAATCGAAGGTCCTGCCGAAATTGCAGCCGCCGATAACGGCAATCCCATGTCTTTTGAACCGTTCCAGGACGCCGAACATAAATTATTCTATGGCAAAGAAACTTTAATTATCCGTCCCGCTGAAGGACAGGGAGGAATTATAAAAATTATTGCCGAAAGTGAGGGTCTGACGCCAGCAGAAGTTACTGTTCAAAGTAAATAAAAAAGAGGTATAAGAGAAAGGATTTCGAAACAATGACAGATTCGCAGAAAAAGATACTTGCAAGCTTATCAATAATCCTTGCGTCTCTGGTGAGTGTTCCATGTTTTTTTGACACAGCGGCCCAGGCGGAAGCTCCTGTTTCGATTGCCGGGCCGGGACCGGTAGATGTGAACGGGGAAATAGCCGCAGCGCATGGTCCGATTGCGTATGCCGCGCAACAGGTGATCTCCAGCAACGATTCCGATTCCGTTATTGTTGAAAAAGCGGCAAAGGTTCTGCCTCGCCCCAATCAGTCAGACTGGATGCGGCTGGAGTGGACCTTTTTCCTTCACTACGGCGTGAACGCATTCAGAGGTGTCGAGTGGGGTAATGGCCGTGAAGAACCCTCGCAGTTCAATCCTTCAGCGTTTGACGCAAACCAATGGGTCAGTGCTATGAAAGACGCCGGAGGCAAAATGATTGTGCTTGTTTGCAAGCACCACGATGGATTGTGTCTGTGGCCTACCCGCTATACTTCGCATTCAGTCGCATCGAGTACCTGGCTTGGCGGCAAAGGCGATGTTGTCCGAGCTGTTGCCGATGCCGCCCGTAAACATGGTCTCAAGCTGGGTGTTTATCTTTCACCAGCCGACCTTTACCAACTGAAGACAAATCCGAAAAATCCTGCCGGTTACTATGGCAACGACAGCAATAGCGTTCCTTCTGTTATTCCCACTGATCCCGATGATTTCAAGAACAATCCCGTGTCGGGCCGCACACCACCGGCCGGTTTCACGAGTTACAAATATGTGGTGGATGATTACAATCGCTATTTTCTCAACCAGCTTTACGAATTGCTGACCGAGTACGGCCCCATCCAGGAAGTCTGGTTTGACGGCGCTAACCCGGACCCGAGCGTCAAAGAGACCTACAATTATAACGTGTGGTTTGACCTGATCCGCCATCTGCAGCCCGGGGCGATCATTTTCGGCAAAGGGCCGGACGGGCGCTGGGTGGGCAATGAGGGTGGTGTCGGGCGCACCACAGAATGGAGCGTCATTCCTCTGCCTGTTCCGCCCGAGGACTTCCTTTGGCCGGACATGCAGGCCGGTGATCTCGGCAGCCGTGCCAAACTTACGCCTGGTTCGTATCTCTGGTGGTATCCGACGGAAACCAATGTTACCATTCTCGCCAACGGCCAATGGTTCTGGGGGCGCAATAAACATCCCAGAAGCCTGTCGCAGTTGGTGGATATTTATTACACGTCCATCGGCCGTAACGGAAATCTCATTTTCAATCTTTCACCGGACACACGCGGCTTGATTCCCGACGACCAGATCGAGGCGTTGAGTAAGATAGCGCAGGTGGTTAAGGATACATTCTCCAAAGACCTTGCTGTCGGCGGCAAAATGACGGCCGACAATTCCAATGCCGCCAACAGTCCGTCGCTGGCATTGGACGGAAACCTCGACACCTGGTGGGAAGCCGCACCGGGACACACCACCGCCACTTTGACGTTGACGCTCCCGACGACGGTCACCTTTGATGTCGTTTCGTTGCAGGAAGCGGTGGATCATCGCGGTCAAAGAATTGAATCCTTTGTCATCGAAGTCTGGAATGGGGCGGCTTGGGTTGCGGCGGAAAAAATAGCATCAGACGAACTGACAACCGTCGGGCACAAACGGCTGATACGGCTCAAATCTCCGGTGACCACAAGCCAGGTACGCATTCGCATTACCGGTTCACGCCTGGAACCGACGCTGGCAGAAATCGGACTCTTCAAGCAATCCGTTTACGCCCAGTCTCCCGTCATTTCAGATCGTGACACCAACGGCCAAGTGACAATTAGCAACACCGGCGGTTTAAAGATGGTTTATACTGTTGATGGTAACACGCCGATGGCCAATTCTGCAGTTTACAGTTCACCGATCTCCCTGCCGTTGACCAGCACCGTGCAGGCTGCCTGCGTCATGCCAAACGGCCAGATTGGCATCGTGACTTCAAAAACTTTCGCCGGCCTGCCGCCCACCGGTTGGAAAGTCGTCACCGTGGACAGCCAGGAAACCGCCGGAGGCGACAACGCTGCCGTCAATGCGATTGACGGCAACTCGTCCACATTCTGGCACACCCGCTGGAATGAAGATCTGAAGCTGCCTCATTTCATCACGATTGACATGGGAACTTCACATCGGATTGCCGGCTTCACCTATCTGCCGCGCCAGGACGGGAATCTCAATGGCACCGCCGAAAATTACCGTTTTGAAACCAGCATGGATGGAGTCACTTGGACAACCAATGTCGCTTCGGGCACGTTCGCCAACATTCGGAATAACCCGTCGCTCCAGCAAGTCAGCTTCGCACCCGTTGACGCCCGATTCTTCCGCTTCACGGCCTTGCAGGAAATCAACAAAAACGGCTGGACGAGCGCTGCCGAAATCTCTGTGTTGCCAGCTACCGGGCTTCGGGACAACTAACAGAGGACGCATATTGTCTAAAATCAGCAAAAGTGGCTCAGTTTTTGGCAACACAAGCTGCGGGACGCGAGAAGAATATCATATTTGTAGGCATTGACGCGCTGCCGCAGGAAGGTCAGACTTACGTCAAACATGGTATTGCTTCGAATACCCAACTGGAGGCAAAGAGGCCATTGAACTTGGCTTGGAACTTCTCAACGACAAAAAGATTGAAAAAGAGGTTACGCTCTCTTCAAGAGTCTTTACGAAGGATAATATCGATTCCGGAGGCCAGTGGCTAAAGGATTAACTAAAGAACCGATTTATGAACTCAAACGGCTTGTCAACTCGACGAGCCGTTTTGTTTTAGACCAATTGAACTGTTTCAGGCAAGCCGGCTGTTCTCTACTGGCAAAACTTTTTCCAGTGCATAATTTAAACTTTTCTCCATAAGCCCAAACTTCTCGTAACATGCATGTAATCACAGACATGAATCGTAACCCTTTTATTGATAATTAGATATATAATGGAGCCAGTGGGATTCGGACCCGCGACCTCTTGCATGCCATGCAAGCGCTCTCCCAGCTGAGCTATGGCCCCAACTGCCTGTAATAATACCAGATATCTACATTTGTGACAAATAAAAAATCGCAGCTAAAGTGACCTTATGCTGTAATTGCTATCTTAATACCATCGGCTATAATCCGGTAAAACCGATTACCAAAATGAGGCGTATTAATCCTGTACAGGTATTGATACGGAAAACTTTGGCCATACGAAAAAAGATTTTGATAACGGGACAAGTTCAGGGGGTGGGGTTTCGACCTGCCGTATATCGGCTCGCCACGCAACTGAATCTTACCGGCTTCGTATATAACGACACCAAGGGCGTTACCATCGAATTACAGGGCGAAGAAGCAAAAATCGCCGACTTTATCAAACAGCTCAATGGACCGGACGCCCCGCCCCTGGCGGATATTACGTCCTGCTTTGCCGCTGAAATCCCAATCGTCGAAAACGAAAAAGAATTTACGATAAAACAAAGCGACGCAGGCGGGACTCCAATTTCACGGGTAACAGCGGATATCGCCACCTGCGCCGATTGTCTGCGGGAACTTTTTGACAAAAATGATTTCCGCTACCGCTACCCTTTCATCAACTGCACCAACTGCGGGCCAAGATATTCAATCATCAGAACCATTCCCTACGACAGGCCCAATACCACGATGTCCGCGTTTGCGATGTGCGAAAAATGCGCCGGCCAGTATCACGATGTATCGAACCGCCGATTTCACGCCCAACCCGTCGCCTGTCCCCAATGCGGGCCAAAAATCTGGCTCGCCGATAACAAGGGCAATAAAATTCAAAGCGACTGCGACAAAACAATCGCTCAAACCGCACAGTTATTGAAAAAAGGCAAAATCCTCGCCATAAAAGGCATAGGCGGATTTCACCTTGCGGTCGATGCCTTCAACAATGAAGCGGTAATTCTGCTGCGGGAACGCAAAAAAAGAGAGCATAAACCCTTCGCGATGATGGCGGATTCGATTGAAACGATAAAACAGCACGCGGCAGTAAGCAAACAAGCCGAAGATTTATTGAAAAGCCCTCAAAGCCCGATTGTGCTTTTACCCAAAAAGGCTGACTCACCGATTGCATCATCAGTGGCTGAAGGAACAAACACCTTCGGATTTATGCTTTGTTACGCCCCCCTGCATCATTTGCTTTTCGCGGAGGGGATTAAAGTTTTGGTAATGACAAGCGGTAATATCAGCGATGAACCGTTGATATGCAAAAATGATGAGGCAATTGAACGCCTCGGAGACATCGCCGACGCGTTCCTGATGCACGATAGAGACATTTACAGGCAGGTCGATGATTCAATCGTGCATATTATTGAAGATAAACCCGTATTGCTCCGCAGGTCGAGAAGCTACGTGCCTGCCCCCATCACTATAAAGCAAACCAGTCGATGCGATGTCTTCGCCGCAGGGGCTGATTTGAAAAACACCTTCTCATTCGTCAAAGCCAACCAGCTTATATGCAGCGAGCACATCGGCGACCTCGAAGACGCTGCCGTTTTTCATCACTACAGAAAATCAATCGAACACCTGCGCGGCTTGTTCAAAGTTAAACCAAAAATAGTCGCCTGTGATTTACACCCTGCCTATTTATCTTCGCAATACGCCCACTCACTGCCCGACGTAAAAATCATCGAGATTCAGCACCACTGGGCGCATATCGCGGCTGTTTTAGCGGAATATAATTTAGATGAACCCGTGATTGGCCTTGCCTGCGACGGCACCGGCTACGGAACAGACGGCGCGATTTGGGGATGCGAATGTCTAATCGCCGAACTGGACAATTTTGAACGATTCGGGCATTTGGCCTATTACCCGTTAGCTGGCGGCGATGCCGCAAGCAAGCAACCGATAAGGCCCGCAATTGCGCTTTTGGCACAGACATACGGAAATGAATTTGAGCCAAATAAATTCGGCTGGCTCCTTGATAAAATTGAACCTGACGAATCAAAACAGCAACTCCTATTCGATCAAATAAACAAAAAAATCAATACTGTCCAGACGTCAAGTTTAGGAAGAATTTTCGACGCAGTCGCCGCAATGCTCGGCCTGGGAAACTACAATCACTTTGAAGCGCAATTGCCTATCACCCTTGAGGCAATCGCTGCGCCGGACTGCGACCAGCAGTATGGTTTCGAACTCGCGTGGGAATCCGGCAAACCATTGACACTGGACCCGCGTATAATAATAAGACAGGTTGTTGCTGATATAGAAAATAGCGAGGAAAAGGGAAATATATCGGCCAAATTTCATAATACTATAGTGTCCGGTTTGCTCGAAATGACAAAGAAAGCGAGGGAGGAAAAAAATTTGAATACTGTCGCTGTAAGCGGAGGTGTTTTTTGCAATAGATATTTGGCTCAGCGTCTTATTCGATTATTGAAAAGAAACGGCTTTTCCGTATTATACAATCGTGGTTTTCCGGCCAACGACGGCTGCGTTTCCGTCGGCCAGGCAGCTATAGCAGTTCAAAAGTCATTAAAATACGACTGAGAAATGTCTCGTTATGTGTTTAGCGATACCGGCAAGAATAGTTAAGCTCGAAGAAGACAGAGCGGTTGTTGACGCAATGGGTAATCAGTTCAACGCAAGAACCACCTTTTTACCCGATGCCAGGCTCGGCGACCTCGTCCTGGTTCATGCTGGCTTCGCTATATCAACTATCGACGAAGATGAAGCACGAAAAACCTGGCAGCTCATTGAGGAAATCGACGAGTTCAACGATACCCAAAATAAAATCTCAGGATAAATAACCCGGCCCTATGCTTCAAAGAATCAGACACGCACAGTTTCTTATGGATGCCGCCTGCGAAATCACCGGCAGGCCCGTCAATATTATGGAGGTCTGCGGCACACACACCGTCTCGATATTCCGAAACGGCATAAGAGGGATGATTCCAAAATCAATGAAACTCCTGTCAGGCCCCGGCTGCCCTGTTTGCGTAACACACCAGGGTTACATCGACACTGTCCTTGAGCTTGCGGACAGAAATGACTGCCTCATAGCGACGTATGGCGATATGATTCGCGTCCCCGGCAAAGGCGGCTCCCTTGAAACCAAAAAATCCGCCGGCAACGTCAGGATTGTCCTCAGCAGCGAAGACGCCCTGCAGTTGGCCAGAGACAACCCCTCCAAAACAGTGGTCTTTGTGGCCGTCGGCTTTGAAACAACCACGCCCGCGACAGCCGTCGCCGTAAAACAGGCCGCCAAAGAGGGTATCGAAAACTTCTGCATCCTGAGCAACCACAAAATCGTCGTGCCCGCGATGCAGGCGCTGCTAAGCGACAAAAATAACAAAATAGATGCGTTTCTCTGTCCCGGCCATGTCAGCGTCATAACCGGCTATGGCGTATTCAGAGGAATTGTAGAGCAATTCCGCAAGCCCTGTGTCGTGGCGGGCTTCGAACCAAAGCAGATTATCGAAGGCCTTGCCGAAATCTGCCGACAGATAATCGAGGGCAAACCCGAAGCAAAATCAATTTACACCGCCGTCGTTACCGAACAGGGAAACCAGATTGCACAAAATATTATCTCCGAATGTTTCGAGCCGGTGGACGGTTACTGGAGAGGGCTTGGAAAAATCCCGAAAAGCACACTCCAGCTAAAAGAAAAATTCAGCAAATTCGACGCGTTAAAGCGATTCGGCTTAACCGAAAAACCCGAGAACGACACGACCGGCTGCCGCTGCGGTGAAGTGCTTTGCGGTCTCATCGACCCGCCCCAATGCGAACTTTTCGGCAAGGTCTGCGAACCGCAAACCCCGGTAGGCCCCTGTATGGTCAGCTCAGAAGGCGCCTGCGCCGCCTGGTTTAAATATAGCAAACGGGAAAAACAAAACAAATGAGCCAGAAAGTGCACGATAAAATCCTGCTTGCTCACGGCGGCGGCGGACAGCTCAGCGACCAGTTCATCCGCAAACACATCCTGCCAAGATTCGCCAACAATACCCTCGCCGAACTTACCGACTCCGCCAAACTGAATCTCGATTCGAAATTAATCTGTTTCACTACCGATAGTTATGTCGTAAAGCCGTTATTTTTCCCCGGAGGCGACATCGGCAAACTCGCCGTATGCGGAACGATAAATGACCTCGCCGTCAGCGGCGCAAGACCTGTCGCTATATCGCTGGCCCTGATTATCGAGGAGGGCCTCGCGTTTGACGTGCTGGATAAAATTTTGGACAGCATCGCCGCGACCGCCGCCCAAAACAACGTCGCGATTGTTACAGGCGACACCAAGACCGTCGAAACCGGCGCCGCAGACCAGATATTTATCAACACCGCTGGCATCGGCATCCGCCTCGACGGCGTCGAGCTTGGTTTCGGCAACATCAAAGCAGGCGACAAAATTTTAATCAACGGCTCAATCGGCGACCATGGCATGACTATTATGTCCCTTCGGCAGGATATCGGCTTTAAATCGCAGCTCAAAAGCGATTGCGCAGCTCTCGCCGATTTGACCTGTAAACTTTTAACTGAGACACACGGGGTAAAATTTATGCGAGATCCCACCCGCGGAGGACTCGCTGCGACGCTCAATGAAATCGCTTTACAAACCTCGTTCGACATCCGGATTAATGATGCCGATATCCCAATCAACCCGACGGTCCAGGCGGCAGCCGACGCACTTGGCTTTGACGTCCTGAACATCGCAAACGAGGGTAAATTCGTCGCCGTCGTCGCCCCCGAAATTGCAGATGACTGCGTCAACATCTGCCGTCGGCACCCTCTTGGGCAGCAAGCGGCCATAATCGGAGAAATCCTCAAGACCGACGATGCTCCCGTCGTTGAAACAATCACCAGAATCGGCGGCAGAAGAATCGTCCAGATGCCGTACGGCAGAGAATTGCCGAGGATTTGCTGATGCACGAGGCAACCGTCGCTCAATTCGTCCTCGAAGCCATCTCGGCTGAAGCAAAAAAACAAAAAGCCAGACCCCTCGCTGCAAAAATAAGCTGCGGCGTGTTCAACGCCATAAATACCGAAACACTGAAATTCGCCTTCGAAGCCATAAGCAAAGATACCATCTGTGAAAATTTAAAACTCGATATCGAGCAAAAGCCGATAAAAGCAAAATGTAAAAAGTGCCGCGCGACGTTCGAGTTCGACCTGCACGAGTCAAAATGCCCTAAGTGCCGGCGCGATGATTTCGAGCTGCTGCCCGACGCGCCGCTCTTACTTGAAGAAATAACATTCGAGGATAAATGAAATGCGCAAAATAAAAGTCCACAGGAAAATCCTTATCGCCAACGAAGAATACGCCGCCAAAAACCGCTCGTTCCTTAAAGACCGCAAAATCCCCTGCCTCAACATGATTTCCTCCCCCGGCTCAGGCAAAACCACCCTGCTCGCAAAAACAATCGAAACCCTCCGGGGCAACCTAAGCATCGGCGTCATCGAAGGCGACATCCAGACCGATATCGACGCAAAGCGAATAAGAAAAGCCGGCGCACCCGCTCATCAAATAAATACCGACGGCGCCTGCCATTTGTCCGCTGCCCAGATTAGCCACGCCTTTCACAAGCTCCCAATCGACCGCCTCGATTTGCTCTTCATCGAAAACGTCGGCAACCTCGTCTGCCCCTCGACCTTCGACCTCGGCGAAACCGACAAAATCGCCGTCCTCTCCGTCCCCGAAGGCGACGACAAACCCGCCAAATACCCGATGATTTTCGCCAGGGCCGCTGCTGTGCTCATCAACAAAATCGACATCCTCGACGCAACCGACTTCAATATCCAAAAAGTAAAAGCCGATATTTCCAAACTGAATAAAAAAACAAAAATCTTTCTCGTCTCCGCAAAAACCGGCGAAGGTATGAAACAGTGGTGCGACTGGCTGGAAAAACTGGCTGTTAACAAGCGGACAAAAACAGCAAAAAAACTCGGTCTCGTTAATAATCCTGTATCCCATATAGCCGATGTTCGCGGATATATTGCAGCACCTTCGGGCTTATCATCCCGCTGACTTCCCGCCCCGCCACTAATCGCTTGCGCACCTCGGTGCTGCTTATATCAACTAACGGCGTCTCAACAACGTTTCGCTGCATCTTTTTTACACGGTCTTCTCCCCACAGCGAAATATACTGCGAAAAATCCGACGCCGCAAAACCCGCCCTGTGCATCACAGCAAGGTTGCACTCGTCAATCAGCTCCTTAACCCCATACCAGTGCGGTAAATCCTCAAGAGTATCGGCGCCTATAAGCCACCAAATCGAAACATTGCCCCCAAGCTCCCGTCGAAAATATCTTACGGTCTCCAGCGTATAACTCGGCCCCGTCTTCTTCAGTTCGTAATCGCTCAAGTCGAACCTGCCGTCGCCCCCCGTCGCAATCTTAATCATCGCAAGACGGTCCTCGTCGCCGGCCTCAGGAAAAAACGCCTTCAATGGCGAACGCTTCGCAGGGACAAATATAACTTTGTCCGCGCCAATACCTTCGCCCGCTGTTGCAGCAACGGTTGTGTGACCGAGGTGAATCGGGTCAAACGTTCCGCCAAACAAAGCTATTCTTTTTTCGCTCATAATTCATCATCATAAACGATTCCGGCGCCACTGAAAACCACATCAATAAAAATTTCTTTGAAGGATTCTTAGGTATTTGGACGATAGAAAGTATAGCTGCTGTTTTTTGCCTCTTTGACAATTCGGTCGGTGATTTCCAGATATTTTCTGTTATTGTACGTAAACTGGTTTTTGTGCCATATGGAGGTAACAAACAATGGCAAAGAAGAAGAAAAAAGCTGCAAAGAAGAAAACCGCAAAGAAGAAAAAGAGAAAATAGCATAACGCTTCCGGCGTAAGCCGGCAAAGGTTATGCGGAAAGTGGAAGGTTCCAACGTTACTGCCGCGGAATCTTCCACTTTTTCTTTGCGCCAAAAACACTCCGGCCGCCAATCCTCAAACTTGCATTCGCCTTATCTTTTCTTATACTATGTTCCCGTATGGACCACTTTAATTACAAACAAGGCAAGCTCTTCGCTGAACATGTGCCGGTTGACAAAATAGCCGAGCAGGTCGGCACACCGGTGTACATATACAGCAAGGCCACGTTTCTCGAACATCTCAGGAAAATCCAGCACGCCTATAAAGCAATCGACACAACGGTCTGCTATTCGATTAAGGCCTGCGGCAACATTAACATACTCAAATTTATGGCAAAAGCAGGCTTCGGCTTCGACATCGTCAGCGGCGGCGAGCTTTACCGCGCACTCCAGGCGGGCGCCGACCCCGGAAAAATAGTTTACGCAGGCGTAGGCAAAACCGATAAAGAAATCATCGAAGCCCTCGATGCCGGTATTGCCTATTTCAATATCGAATCCGAGGCTGAGCTTGAAAATCTAATCTGCCTTGCCAAACAAAAAGGCAAAACCCCGAAAGCCGCACTTCGCGTCAATCCCGACGTTGATCCCAAAACACATAAATATACAACCACGGGCGTCAAAGAAACTAAATTCGGCGTCGATATCGAACGGGCGGAAAAAGTTTTTGACCAGTTCGGTAAAAATTCCGCAGTCAAACTGTGCGCAATCGACATTCATCTCGGCTCCGCGGGCCACACCGTCCAGCCATACGTTGAAGCACTCAACAAAGTCCTCGTCCTTGTGGATAAATTACGAAAAAAGGGCTTCACTATCGAGACGCTTGATATCGGAGGCGGCTATGGCGCTGATTACGTCACCGCACAATCCCCAACTGCCGAGGACTACGCCAAAGCAATCGTCCCGATGCTTAAGGACAAAAAACTCAAATTAATCCTCGAACCAGGCGCAAGCGTCGCCGCCAATGGGGCTATTCTGCTGACGAAAGTCCTGTATTGCAAAACAAGCGGAAGAAAAAATTTCGCAATCGTCGATGCCGGTATGAACGACCTCATCAGGCCCCCGTTATATAACGCGTTTCACTTTATCTGGCCTGCAGCGGTTGAGGAAAGATTCTCTTACATAAAAAGAACCGAAAAGCTCGATATAAAAGGGCTGGAGTTTGTTGACGTTGTCGGTCCAATCTGTGAAGGCGCCGACTTCTTCGCTAAAGACAGGGCATTACCCCCCGTTAAACGAGGCGATTTACTCTCCATCTTCACCGCCGGCGCTTATAGCTTCACTATGGCAAGCAACTACAACTCGCGAGGCCGCGCAGCCGAAGTCCTCGTTGATGGCGACAAATTCGAAGTGATACGCAAACGTGAATCCTACGAAGACCTGATAGATTTGGAAAAGTAACCTGCTAAACCGGTCAGAAGTTTCTCTCGACGAATTCCGTGTCAATCTTGCTCTTAACAAAGAGGTTATGAGAAAGAATCGACAAGCTCGCCGGTATTGTCGTCTTAATCGGCTCAATAACAAATTCCGACAACGCCCTCCGCATCGTCGCAATCGCCTCATCCCTCGTCGGCCGATAGGCAATCAGTTTGCACAGCATAGAATCGTAATTAGGCGATACCGTCCAGCCCTGATAGACATGCGTATCAACTCGAATCCCCGGCCCGCCCGGCGGAATATATCGCGTTATCGTACCCGGACACGGCGAAAAACCATTCGCCGGGTCCTCCGCGTTTATCCGGCACTCAATCGCCACGCCCCTGTGCTTAATATCCTTCTGCGTCAGCCCCAGCTTCTCACCCGATGCCACCTGCAGCTGCATCTTGATTAAATCCCGTCCCGTAACCATCTCCGATACCGGGTGCTCGACCTGAATTCTCGTATTGACCTCGATGAAATAAAAATGTTTGTCCTTGTCCAAAAGGAACTCGACCGTCGCCGCGTTCACATAGTTTGCGTGTTTGATAATCCGTATCGCCGACTCACAAAGCTTCTGACGCGTCTTTTCATTTATGACCGGACATGGCGATTCCTCAATCATTTTCTGATGCCTTCGCTGTATCGAGCAATCCCTCTCGTAAAAATGCAGCACGTTGCCCGCTCCGTCCGCCATCACCTGCACCTCGACGTGCCTCGGCTCAACTACCAGCTTTTCAAGATACACCGAACCATCCCCGAACGCCGCTGTCGCCTCCGCCTGCGCCGACGTGAACCCCGAGCGAAAACTCATCTCATTATGAGCCACCCGCATCCCGCGCCCGCCGCCGCCCGCTACCGCCTTTATCATCACAGGGTATCCGATTTCCGCCGCTATCTTTAAACCCTGCTCGATATCCTCCACAACGCCGTCGGAACCGGGGACTAAACTTACCCCTGCCTTCTTCGCTAATTTCCTCGCCTCAACCTTGTCCCCGAGCAGCCGCATCGCCTCAGGAGGCGGCCCGATAAACGTTATTCCGCACTCCCGGCAAATCTGCGCAAAATTCTCATTCTCCGCCAGAAACCCATACCCCGGATGTATCGCGTCGGCGTTGGTAATCTCCGCCGCGCTCATTATTCGCGGTATATTAAGATAACTCTGCGCCGGCACAGCAGGCCCGATGCATATCGCCTCGTCTGCCATATCCAGATACGCCGCTCCCTTGTCCGCCTCCGAATACACCGCCACCGCACTTATCCCAAGCTCATGACAAGCCCGGATAACTCGCAACGCTATCTCACCACGATTCGCTATTAGAACTCTTGAGAACATATCCCTATACCAATCCGCAATCGACAATCGCCAATCCGCAATTATTTTAGTCGGGACGGACTTTGAACAGCACCTGCCCGTACTCGACCGCGCTGCCGTTGACCGCCACAACATCGACGATAACCCCGCTCATCTCCGCCTTTATCTCGTTCATCACCTTCATCGCTTCGATAATACATACCACCGTATCCGGCTCAACCCGCGAACCAAGCTCAACATACGGCTCCGAATCCGGGCTGGGCTGGGCGTAAAAGGTCCCTACTAACGGCGATTTTATCTCCGCGGGCTTCTCCTCCTGCGATACCGGTTCCTGCGCCTGCCCAGCAGCAGGAGCCGCCGCCCCCGGCGATGCGCCGGGCAATCCCGCGCCGAACATCGGCACCGCCGTAATCTGCTGCACCGGTTGTGCCTTCTTGACGCAAAGCTCCTCCTCGCCCTGTTTTATCTGTATCTCAACAAGGTTATGGTCCTTCATCATTTCTATTATTTGCTTTAATTTGCTAAACTGCTCATCCCATTGCGCCATCGCACTGCCCTTTCTATTTGTGACTTGCTGACCCACCAGTATAGCCAAAATTAAGATAATAGCAAGCCCTTGCCTGCCCTGAGTTTATCGAAGGGCCTGCCCTGCCTGTCCCGGCAATTCGTTGGCCGGGAAGTTTATCGAAGGGCCTGACCTCGATTTGCCCTTTCCTGCTCAACAGGCCGCCTGCACCGCAAAATATTGAAAACTGTGCGATTTCCTCTCAAGAAATCAAATATATTAAGACGAATACATTACTTATGTTTTATTGCCTTCCCTCCTGCGGATACGTGTCCGTTCCGGATTGAATAATAAAAAGGTAATGTGCCCGAAGGCATTCTAAAAAAATATATTTCAGAAAGGGTGAAAAATGAAACTCAGAACCATCGCCATCATTCTCCTCACGTTGACTCTCGCGTTTGGCAGCAGTACCGCCTTTGCCAAGAGCAAACACCATCATCACAAAGCGGTTGCTGCCTCACAAAAAAGCCACCATGCCGCAAAACTTCATCATAAAAGTAAAAACACTGCCACCGCCCTAACCACCCCCGCACCTGTTGAACCTGCTGCCGAAATTCCTCAGGAAGTAAAATAAGCCGGCTTACGAATATCAAAATCGATTCGCGATTAACCCCCCAATCCCCAATCAACAGGGCTTGGGGGTTATTTTTTACAAAACCACGCCGTTTCCCTGCCCTGTGATAATCCATATCTTCGTGTCGTTACTCTTCAGGTCGATAATAATGACGAAAGTTTTAAGTTTTGACCCCTGCTTAAAACTTGCAGGGGCAAGGTATTAAGTTAAAATGTGCCCGTATGCAGGAATTATTGAATAAGATAATTTGCGGCGACTGTATCGAAACGCTGAGTAAAATCAGTGAGCCGTTCGCGGATTTGATATTCGCAGACCCTCCTTTCAACATCGGGTATAAATACGACAAATACCACGACAAGGTCGAACGCAATAACTACATCGCGTGGACAAGGGACTGGATGACGGCGTGCAAAAAGGTTCTAAAACCAACCGGCTCGTTTTATATCGCCATCGGTGATGATTACGCCGCAAATGTGAAGGTTATCGCCAATGAACTGGGGCTTACGATGCGCAACTGGATAATCTGGCACTACACCTTCGGCCAGCAGACAAAAGACAAGTTCGCCCGCTCGCACACGCATATATTTTACTTCGTGAATAATCCGAAAAACTTCACATTCAACGATTTCGCCGTGCGGGTCCCATCGGACCGGCAGTTAATTTACTCGGACAAGCGGGCCAATCCGGTGGGTAAAATTCCAGACGACGTATGGGAGGACTCGCGGGTATGCGGGACGTTCAAAGAGCGAACCGGCTGGCACCCCTGCCAGATGCCTGAGCAGTTGCTTATGAGAATCGTCGCGGCAAGCTCAAACGCAGGCGACTGTGTCCTTGACCCGTTCGTCGGCTCAGGGACAACACCAGCAGCAGCAAAAAAGTTACGGAGAAACTACGTAGGAATAGAAATCTCCGCGGATTACACCAAAAAAGCAATGCAACGGCTGGCGCAGCTCGACACAAGCGTGAGTAATGAAAAAGAACACAAATTGAATATCGTCGAAATAAGCGAATTGAAACGGCTTATACCGGATATCGGGTATCCGCCGAAACAGGTCTTGTCGAATAATGATTTGCTGGAACTTTTCACAAGCCAGTTTGCCATCCGAATGAACAATCAAAAACAGTATGTCTCCTCGGAGATAGCGACTGCTTTGAAAGGCATAATGGATTGAGCATTCAAAACACGAAAGGGATTTTACGTCTTTTAGCCGCTTTCGCCGCGACGGCGATTATGCTGACAGTGGCGCAGCAGCCGATTGGCTGGTGGCCATTTGCCTGGGTGGCGTATGTGCCGTTTATTCTTGTCTGCTTTTCCGAAACAAAACCAGTTAAGATATATCTCGTGGCCTTTGTTGTCTCGACCTGTTACTGGCTCGGCAATATATACTGGATGAGCTTTGTCACTGTCGTGGGCTGGATTGCTTTTTGCCTTTATACCGCCCTGCTTTGGCCTTTACTGGCGATGTCCCTGCGATGGTGCATTAAGAAACAATTTCCGCTTTTTATCGCCGTCCCCGTCCTGATTGTGGGTATCGAGCAAATGCAGGGGTCTTTCCTAGGCGGCTTCTACTGGAATTATCTCGCTCACAGCCAATACGCAAATACCACTCTAATCCAGATAGCCGACATATTCGGCGCAGCGGGCGTATCGTTTGTGGTCGCGATGGTAAATGGATTGATCGCAGAAATTATAATGATTACCGTCGTGCGTCGTGCGTCGTGCGTTCTGCGACCAAACGACGCAATACGCAATACGCAATACGCAATACTTGCAACCGCCATCGTTATCGCAGCGGTTATCGGTACGGTAGTTTATGGTCACTGGCGAATAAACCAATCGGCTCAATTCGTCACGCAGGGCCCGTTAATTGGGGCGGTGCAGACAAATATCCCGATATCCGTAAAAAAATCGTTTGTCGCGGAAGAACAGATCTTCAATGAGCTGCTGGAGCAAAGCAGTCCGTGTATCTCGGCGAACGCAAAACTTGTCGTCTGGCCCGAGACAATGGTGCAGGCGATATTGAACCCGCAGATTTTGCGCCTCCTGGTTGATGACCATTCGTACAAAATCTTCGACGAAACAATCCGCGAACACGCGAAAAAAGGAGCGTACATTCTGGCCGGAGCATACGACGCCACACCACGATACGACGCAAATAACATCCGGCTGGCGCAGAAATTTAACTCCGCTTTTTTGTATAAGCCCGACGGAAGCCAGGCGCCTCAAAAGTACTCGAAAATATATCTCGTTCCCTTCGGTGAGATGCTGCCCTTTTCAAATATCCCGCTGGTTCACAAGCTGTTTCTTACGATGTCGCCCTACGATTTCGATTATACGATTGACCCGGGCACAGAATACACAGTGTTCGATATGCAGATGCCGAATACGAACCGCAAATACAGATTTAGCGTAATGATTTGCTATGAGGACGCGGTTCCTGTTCTGGCGAGAAAATTCGCACTGGATGATAAAGGCCAAAAGCAAATCGACTGGCTTGTGAACATAAGCAACGACGGGTGGTTTGTGCGATTCGAGAACGGCAAAGTCCTGCCTGCCACCGAGCTTTCACAGCACGCCGCGATTTGTGCCTTTCGGGCGGTGGAGAACCGGTTAGCGGTGGTGCGAAGCGTCAACACCGGCATAAGTTGTATGATTGATACGCTCGGCCGGATTAAAGACGGCTACGCGGCCGGAAATCTTCCGCAAAAAGTATTCGACCGCCAAGGCGTAAAGGGCTGGTTTGCCGATATAGTGCCGATTGACGCGAGGACCACGTTTTTCAGCAAACACGGCCCGTGGCTGGATTTTACTTGTCAGTTGTGTCTCGTTTTAATCATAATAGAAATAATTATCGAGCGACTCGGTCTCAAACAACGAACCAAATGCGAAAAAAGGAGTAACCTGAATGGCAAAGAAACATCCGGCAAAAAATAGTATCATTTTCGCATCTGTCATACTCGTCCTGATTGTTTTTGTCGGTTGCGAGACCGGCTCTGAAAAACAGCAAACCGCCGGTGTCAGTGCCGACAATTCCGCAAACAATGACCTCAAAACCGAAGCGGCAAAAATTATTCTGGAGGGGCTTTCAAGCAGCAACCCGCAGGTCAGGGTCAATGCAATCGAGATGGCAGCCGGAACGAATAATCAGCAGTTTATGGCGGGCGTCCAGCGGTTAACAAAGGACGAGCTCATCCTCATCAGGTTCGCCGCGGCGGTGGCAATCGGGGACGCTAAATACTCGGCCGGCAAAAACGACGTCGCGCAACTGCTCAAAGACAACGATGAAAATGTTCGCCTGGCCGCCGATTATGCAATGGTGATGCTGGGCGGCTCAAAATCATACATTCAGCAAATCCACGCGGCTTTAGCCGGCAACGATCAGCTCGTACGGGCAAATGCCGCCTTTCTGCTTGGTAAAATCGGAGATAAAGACGCCCTGCCATTGCTCCACCAGCTGATTCATGATGAGGCATCTGATGACAGAGTTCGGCTGAACGCCATTGAGGCGATAGCCCGGTTAGGAGACGAAAAAATATATCAGAAACTTTGGGCAACACTCATAAGCGCATACGCCGACGACCGCGTCTTCGGCATCCGGGCAATGGGAGCGCTGGCAACACCACGGGCAAAAGATTCGCTTTTGACGATGCTGAAAGATGACCTGCCTGAGGTTCGTCTTGTGGCGGCCGAACAGCTTGGCTGTCTGGGCGACACCGCGGGCGAAAAAACCGTAGTAAACGCGCTGACGCACGATACTTCAGCCGCAACAGACCAGGAAACAAAGGCACGAATTCAGACGCTGGCAGCCATGGCAATAGGCCAAATCAGGACGCCAACCCTCAAAAATTTCCTGCCGGAATTGCTGAAAAGCGATTCCCAGTTTGCCAGAATTGCCGCTGCTAAGGCGGTTTTTCAATGTGCCCAAAAGAACAATATAGGACGCTAAAATGACTACTAAGCAGGATACCCTATTTTAACATAATTCACTTGACGTAAAACGCCGAAAAACATAAAATATAAGATATTGTAAGGTATTGGGGAGCAAAGTATAATCCCTCGATATGAATTTAGTAAAACTGGTGTGAAAGGAGCTAATCTTGAGCAATCTTACTAAGATACTCATAGTTCTATTGACTATATCAGCAATCTTTCTGTGCGGCATCGTGGTAACATACATTGCCAACGCGAATAACTACAAAGAAAAATACACCAAACTCAGTTCAGACCGCGCTGCGCTCGAACAGGAAAAACAAAGCTTGAGCAATCAGCTCAAGGAAAAAATTCAGCAAAAAGACGACCTTGAGAAGTCGCTGGACAGCCAGCTTGCGTCGCTGAAAACCAAGGCAGACGACCTGCAGACAAAGATTACCGGCATCGAAAGAGAAAAAGCCGAGCTTCTCGACAGAGTCAACAGCTGGGCAAGCATCACAAAAGATTTCCAGGCAACCACCGATAAGCAGACGCAGTTGCTCAGCACCGCCCAGGAAGATGTCAAACAGTTAAAAGCCGAACAGATAAAGCTCAGCAAAGAGTTGGACCAGACCAGCGCAGCAGTTGTTGAAAAGAACGCGTTAATAGATGCGGCTGAGGCCGAAAAACGCCGGCTTATTGAAGAGAAAGCGGACTTGCAGAACCGTTTGGACAAGCTTATCCAGGCCGGCGGCAAGGTCACGGCGGCAGGCGCACCCGTAACACAGGAAAAAGGCAATGCGCTGCCCGCGCAGTCCACAAACGAAACAGCAAACCTCAAGGCGCAAATTTCTGAGGTTGATTCCAAGAATTCGCTGGCCACAATATCAATCGGCTCGGCGGATGGCGTAAAAGAGGGAATGAAGTTCCACGTTACACGCGGTGACGAGTTCATCTGCGACGTTCTCATTGTGAACGTGGATACCGAAAAGGCCGTCGGCGTCCTTGAGCTGGTCCAGCAGTCGCCAAAAATCGGCGACAACGCCTCGACCAACCTGTAAGGTTTGAGATAAGTTTATTGAGGATTGGATATGAGTCCTGAAGCACCAATACGCAGCACAAAACCAGAGGCAATGAGCAATCTTTACACAGTCATACTGGCAGTGGCGTTCGGCGCAGTGCTGGCCACGGCGGCATTTGTCGCCGTAAAGTGCTATTTCGACTACAATACGCTATTTACAATTCCATAAAATTTCCTTGTTGAGCCGGCAGGCAGGATGCGATATAATGTGCCCACATAAACCGGGCATTTTTATATATTGAGAACGGATTCGATGAAGTTTATTGACGCTATATTGGGCAGGTTCAGCATGGATATGGGTATCGACCTCGGTACCTGTAATACGCTGGTTTGTGTCCGCGGCAAGGGAATAGTCCTCAATGAACCCTCGGTCGTCGCGGTCCGCAAAGGAACCAACCAGGTCCTCAACAACGGCGAAGCGGTCGGACTCATCGCCCGTGAAATGTTAGGCAAAACCCCCGGTTCAATCAGCGCAATTCGACCCCTCAAAGATGGCGTAATCAGCGATTTCGAAATCACCGAAGCGATGCTCAACTACTTTATCCGCAAGGTTCACGGCAGGGGCAATCTTATAAGGCCACGTGTGGTTATAGCCGTACCAAGCGGAATTACCGCGGTAGAGCGAAGAGCGGTCATCGACAGCGCCGAACGTGCAGGCGCGCGAAAAGTATATCTTGTTGATGAGCCGATGGCGGCGGGAATAGGAGCGGGGCTTCCAATTACCGACCCGACGGCCTCGATGATTGTCGATACCGGCGGCGGCACAACCGAAGTCGCGATTATGAGCCTGGCGGACATCGCCACCTGTGAGTCAATCCGCGTAGGCGGCGACGATATGGATGAAGCGGTCATCAATCACCTCAAACGAACATACAACCTGCTCGTCGGCGAACCGAGAGCGGAAAAGGTAAAAATACAAATCGGCTCAGCGGTGCCCCTCGAAGAAGAGCTGACTATGGAGGTCTCAGGAAGAGACACCATTTCAGGGCTTCCGAGAAAAATCGTTATCACAAGCGAAGAAATTCGCGAGGCGCTGAAAGAGCCGGTGGCGGCCATTATCGACGCCGTAACAAGGACGCTTGAAAAAGCAGACCCTGAATTAGCCGCGGACCTCATCGAAAACGGAATTCACATCTGCGGCGGCGGGTCACTCCTGCGAGGAATGGATACGGTACTGGCAAACGCCACGGGCTTAAAGGTAATTCGCGTCGAAGACCCGATGACAGCGGTGGCGCGGGGCACGAGCGTTTACCTGGAAAACCTGGAGTTGTGGAAGGACACAATGGAGCATTCCGACTCCGGCTGGTAACGGCACAGGATGCTGTAATAACCAGAATTTGTAAATTTAGTTATGGCAGGGAAGCGAATCAGACTCTCCAGCAGGATGTTGTTCGCCTGGTTGATGCTGGGCGGGTTAATCCTTTTGTTTTCTCCGCTTGGAATCACAAATAAGTTCCAGTTCGCCTTTGCGCGTCTTTTCCGCTGGCCGCTGAGCGCAGGCAGGCAGATGCCTCTTTCCGTCAAAACCGAGCTTCCGCTCAAAGACGATTTCAGCCGAAAAGAATCGCAATATCAAAACTATATCGCAAACCTTGAAGAGGAAGTGTGTCAGAAAAATCAGACGATTCAGCAATTGTCTGGTTTGCGCACGAGATTACGCGACCTTGAGGGCGCCAAATTAGTGCCTGCGGACATTATCATCGCGTCCGTATCGGGACTGCGAAGCGAAATGATTATCAACCGCGGAAAAGACGACGGCGTGTGCAAAGATATGTTCGTCATCGGCGACAACAGCGTCATCGGGACCATATCAGACCTGTCGGGCCGCACCGCCAAGGTCCGGCTGTTCACCGACGCCTCCTCGACCGTCCAGGTAAATATACCTGATGTTGAAACAAATATGCTGATGCAGGGAGCCGGCAATAACTCGGCAAAAATAAAAATGGTGCCGGTAAAATACCAAATCAAGGTCGGCGAGCCCGTGATGCTGCGTAAAAAACCGGGGTTTCTGGATTCCGCCATGGTCGTCGGCGAGATACAGCAGTGTAAAAGGGACAGTAAGAACCCCTCGCTGTGGGATATCACCGTAAAACCGAGCTGCGATATTACAAAGCTCAACAACGTGGCGGTAATAATAATGAACCCGCAGAGCTCAGGCAATCCGGGTCGGGTCGAGAATGCCAAAGCATCCGGCGGGAAATAAATATGCGACCCCCTGCTCTGCCGATAGTTTCCCTTTATATCACCATGGAGAAATAACATGCACTGGCCGCGTTTTGCGGTATTGGTTCTGATTGCCGCACTTCTGCAGAAAACCTGGATTAACACAATCGCGGTAACGGACCTCCGCGTAACGCCCGACCTGCTTTTGATTGCGATGGTCTTTTTCGCCGTCCGCTGTAAGGAAAAAGAGGCGATTATTACCTCATTCGCGCTCGGTTTCGCGGCCGACATCGCCGTAACCGGATTCTCTATGGGGCCCCTGATAATCAGTTTCGGGCTGTTCGGGACGGGCCTGTCGTATCTGCACCGGCTAATCTCCATCAAAAAAGTGCCGCACGAGGCAATCACCATATTTTTCGTCGGGCTTGGCACGGCAATCCTGGCCTGGCTGCTGGCACGCGCCGCCGGGCAAACCCCAAGACCCGGCGGCCTCATCGCGTTAATCGGAACGTCGATTTATTCGGCGGTGCTGGGACCTGTTTTATTCTTGTTTTTGGACTGGCTGATGCGTATAAAAAACCGGCGTCGCGGGCAAAAATAATCCCGCCTTGAATCTCTCGACATATTTTAAACGTCATCTATGTATAGAAAACGAATGGCAATCCTGGTAATCGCGGGCACAATTTTGCTCGGCATCTGTGTTCTTCGCATGATAGATATGCAGCTGCTCTCAAAATCGTTTTACAGGGAGCAGGTCGCGCAGCTGCGGATTCAAAGCGGCTCGTTCCAGCAGGTCAGAACAATGCGGGGAAAAATCCTCGACAGGAAGGGGCAAATCCTCGCCGAAGATGAACCGAAATTCTGGCTCGCGGTAAACTATGATTTGAGCCGGTATCTTGATGAACGCGTCCTCCAGGCGTTATCGCTTCGCGCCAAATCGAAAGAACCGGATGCCAACACATCAGGCCTGCAGCAGGAATTCGCCGACCGGCAGGAAGACATCGAGCTGTTAATCGACAAATGCGTGCAATTCGGTATGCCGCGCCAGGACGTGGTCATCCGGCTTCAAAAAATAAACGACAAAATCTGGAACCTGCGTACGTTTTTCGCCTGGGCCAGAAACAGCCCCGGTTCCGACATACTGAAAAAATACAGCCGGAATCTTAATAATGTCCCGCTCACCGAAGCAATAGCGGATTTTGAAAATAAATTCCCAGACCCCTGTGACCGCCTCCTGCTGATAAACAAAGTGGACGATATCGCTGAGCTTAAAAAAGCCCAGCCGGTCGTCGAGTTGAAATCGGAGGACGCGGTATTTGCCGCAAGGGTGGAATTTCTCAAAGTCCCCGGCGTGGTGGTCATAGCAAAGGGTCAGCGTGTATATCCATTCGGCCAAACTGCGTCGCAGACAATCGGCTGGGTAGGCCCGCCCGGCCAGAAAGACAAAGACATTTACGCCGACGACAGGTTGGCCAACTACCTTGATGATGAACTTTGCGGGCGGGAAGATGGCGTCGAATACGTCTGTGAGCCGATTTTGCGGGGTAAACGCGGTGAGATTGTATATGACATAGACCGTAATTTGGTGCGCCAAACAGAGGCGCAGTTCGGCCGGGATGTCCGCCTGACAATCGATATCGAACTGCAGAAAAAAATCGAGCAGCTCATAACCGACTGCTCGCGAAATCCCAACTGCAAGTCCCCAATCGCGGCGGTCGTTATCGACGCCGGCTCAGGCGATATTCTCGCTCTGGCGTCGCTGCCGAATTACGATTTGAACCTCGCCCGGCAAACCTACGACAAACTCGCCGGCGACCCTTGTGAGCCGTTACGCAACCGTGCAATAAATATGCATTATCCGCCCGGCTCAGCGGTAAAACCGCTGATTCTGGTAGCGGGAATGGAATCCGGCAAAATTACCGCGGGCGAAATAATAAGCTGTCCCTCGCATAGAGCCCCGCAGGGCTGGCCAAACTGCCTCATATATCTCAGAAACCATTGGGGACATGACAGTATGTGGCCGAACACCGCCCGCAACGCCTTAAAAGGAAGCTGTAACGTTTATTTTTCGCATCTGGCAGACCGAATCGACCCTGTAGTTCTGCAAAGCTGGCTTTTCAGGTTCGGCTATGGCCGACCCGCCCTGCCAGATTCGGTTACTGCCCCCACGCAATCGAGCGACGAATCACCGGAGCCAAACTACCCGACTCGACTGTTCAGGCAGGCACAGGGACAAATCGCAAACACTCCCGTAAACGACACAATTACAAGTTTCGAGCAACTCCCCCCCCTTGAGCCGGACGAAAGACGATGGTTCGGAATCGGACAGGGCAACCTCAGAGTAACACCTTTGCAGGTGGCAAACGCGATGGCCTGTTTGGCAAGAGGCGGCGTTTATCTCCCGCCGCGACTCATTGCTGACCCCTGCTCGCCAAAATCTGAGCCGGTCAACCTAAATATCTCAGCTGTAATACTGGCAACCGTTTACGAGGGGATGCATGCCGTGGTGGAAGAATCGGGCGGAACCGCCAACAGGGAATTTGCGCCTGTGTTAGGAAATTTTTCTTCGCGGGGAATACGGCTATACGGAAAGACCGGCTCTACAACACAGCCCGAGCACGCCTGGTTCGCCGGTTTCGCAAAAGACGCGAGAGGAAGAACAATCGCCGTCTCTGTTCTCGTAGAGGGAGGTCAGGCGGGTTCATCCGATGCTGCGCCGCTGGGAAGGGACATCCTGCTGTTCTGCGCCGAAGCCGGATACCTCGGCTATAAATAATCAGTGAACCTTGGAATTATCTGCCGCCAGGTAACTCTTCTGCGAACCCTGGCGATTCTCAAGGTAGGTAAGCGTTTTTTCGATTATCTTGCCCGCGACGGGAGCGGAAATTGCTCCTCCCGTGTAGCCCTTGCCCAATGACATATCAGGCCTGCGAACCGATACAAGAACAATCACCTGCGGGTCTTCAACCGGTGCGCCCGCGACAAATGATGCGATATACTGGTGCTCGGCGTAGCCCCTTTCGCCGACTTTGGCAATATTGGCGGTGCCCGACTTGCCGAAAACCTGCCATCTTTTCAGCTTCGCTTTTTTGCCCGTCCCCTCGTTGACCACGCCCACCATAGCGTCCGTAACAAGCCATTTGGCAACATCGGGGTCAATACAATACGCAAGCGGCGGCGGAGCCTGTGTCAGCTTCACGATATTGCCCTCGTTGTCAACAACCGCTTTAACCACGTGCATATTTACGGGATGCCCGCCGTTGGCAAGTATGCAAAATGCCCGGGCAAGCTGTATCGCCGTAACGGTTACCTCCTGGCCAAATGGTATCCGCGTAACGCTGTAGCCGGTCCATTTCGCCGGAGGCCAGAGCAATCCGGAAACCTCACCCGGCAAATCAATCCCCGTCTCTTTGCCGAAACCGAAATTCCGCAACGCCTGATAAACTTCGTCCTTGCCCATTTTCTGGCCGACTTTCGCCATCCCTATATTGCTCGAGTTGACCAGAATCTCACGCGGTGTCAGATAGCCGAATCCGTTTTTGTATTCGCTGATGCAGCCAAATCCCTTGCCGCAGTAGTTGCCGTTTTCGCAGAATATCTTTTCCTTCAAACTGACGATTCCGTCCTCAATAGCAGCCCCCATAACCATCGGCTTAATCAAACTTCCCGGCTCGAACTGGTCGGTTATCGTGCGGTTGCGAAGTGAATTAGCGTCCGCCGTATTGAAATTGGCAGGGTCATAATCGGGCAGCGAAACCATCGCCAGAACCGCGCCAGTCTTCGGCTCAGCCACTATCGCCATCGCCGATTCGGCGCGGTAACTTTTATACTGTTCCAGAAGCGCCTCTCGCGTAAACTGCTGTATCGTCGCGTCGATGGTCAGGATAATTCCAACGCCGTCGGTAACGTCGGCGTCGTGCTCCCTGAGACGAATGGGCCTGCGGAAAGCGTCCGAAATAAAAATGTTGCGCCCCGCCGAACCCGCCAGGTCCTTGTTATACGCAAGTTCCACGCCCTCAAGACCCCGGTTATCCGCGCTTGTGAATCCCACAATATGCGTCGCAAGCGGCCCCATCGGATAATGACGCTCCCAGTCGGACTGGATTCCAACGCCGTGAATTTTACGCACCGCAATCGCTTCGTTGGGGTCAACGCCTACTTTAATCTTAGTAAAACCGGGATTTTCGCTTTCGGTAATCATCTTGCAAATGTTATGAGCGCCGATATCCAGAACGTCCCCCAGTTCGCTTGCGGTTTCCTTGGGGTCATCCAGAACTCTCGGCTCAACGAAAACCGTCTGGATTTCCTCGCTTGCGGCCAGCACCCTTCCGCGACAATCCAGAATCGCGCCCCGCTGGGGCGATATGGTCGCAATGGTCTGCTGCTGCCTCGATGATAAGTCGGTATAGTACCCGTTTCTGAAAAACTGGAGATAAAGACATCGCGTTGCCAGAACGGCAAAAGCAATGATTAACGCCGCAAACAGCCAGACGGTGATACGACCGCTCGATACTCGATGCTCGTTACTCATTGCCCGAAAAAATCCCTGTAATCGGAAAATACCGTTTACTTCTTAATTTGCTTAATCTGCTTAATTTGTTTAATCGGCTTACTCTGCTGATTAACCTGCTGATTACCCTGTTGGGAAACCTGCTGGGAAACGCTTGTTGGGTTAATCAGATTTTCCAGCCGCAGCTGTTTGCCCGCAAGCTGCTGCTTGAGGCGACTCTGGGACACACGCGCAGCACAGATTTTGTAGAAAACCCTGTCATTGGCGTTGCGAAGTGATGCCGCGAACAGCATCACCGAAGTGCAGTATAACGCAACAAAAACCAGACGAAACCCCAACCTCATAAGCCGTGTAATAACCAAAAAGAAACCGGCCGGCTCAACTACTTGGCCGGCATTTTCAACTGCATCCCAATCGCTATATCATCCTCACTGGACAATATGCTGCTGTTTGCCTTGACTATCTCTTTATAGCGATTGCCGTCGCCGAGTTGAGTCGCCGCAATTTTCCACAAGCTGTCGCCTTCTTTTACGACATAAACGTTGTCCGGCTTTGCCGCTGCCGCCGGCTTGTCCGCCTTGGCCGTCGAATGCTGCTGGCCTACCGATTCGACCTTTGTGAAATTCTTGTCCGTAAGGACTTCAGCAGGCGATGACGATGCGGCATTTGAACCCGGCAGCGACGGTATTATTAATTTCTGGCCGACCTGAAGGTCGCTGATTTTGTTAAGCGTCTTGCGGTTGGCTGCGAATATGGCATCAATGTTTTTCTGCTTTACGCCTTCCTTGACGCCGTAAACTTTTTTGGCGATTCCGCTGATACTGTCGCCTGATTGAACTACATAGATTTTCACCGGAGCGGATTTTGCGGTCTCAGGCGCTGTCGCCGGCTGTGCATTAACTGCCGGGACATCCTGTGCCGGAGCGGAAGCACTCGGCCCAATGGCAGTCGTTGGCGCTGCCTGCATCGGTCCGACTATCGCGTTGTCCGCGGCCGGCTGAGTTGCCGCTGCTCCTGTCGGCGCTGGCTGGGCGGAGTTTGTCATCGGCTGCTGTGTCTGGGTTGCGGTAATCGGTTGCGCAGTTTCACCGGCTGGAGCGGCGGGCTGGTCCAGAGCCATCTGAACCTTTCGTTCGTTGGCGCCGATTCCGGACGGGTTACTCTCCAGTCCGACCATATTGGTCGTCAGCTTGTTGCTGTCGTCCTTCTGGTGAAGGCCCGGCAGGCCGTTAATTATGAATGCGATAACAAATATGAATACCAGTCCCAGCAACAACCCAATTTTCGCGTCCGATGTCATTTTGCGACTCCCTTAAACAATTCCCTTAAACTTTCTGCGCTATCCTTAGCTTTGCGCTCCTTGCCCTGTGATTTTCAGATATCTCATCACGCGATGCCGATATCGGTTTTTTCGTAATAACTTTATAAACCCCGTTTTTCTCGTTACTCTTAAAATTCGTTTTAACTATCCGGTCTTCCAAACTGTGAAAACTGATGACCGCTATGTACCCGTTCGCCTCAAGCAATGCCGGCGCCGAACCGAGCAGCGCCTCAAGATTTTCAAGCTCGTTGTTCACCGCGATTCTCAGCGCCTGAAAAGTCCTGGTCGCCGGATGAATCCGTGACCATTGTCCGCCTTTTCCCATCGTGCTCAATATAATCGCGGCAAGCTGCCCCGTCGTCGTAATCGGCTCACGATGACGACGCTCGACGATAAATCTTGCTATCCGTCTCGATGCTCTTTCTTCGCCGAACTTGTAAATCAAATCCGCGAGCGTCTTCTCATCTGCTCTGTTGATTATATCGGCAGCAGTGGTCTTTAATCTTTTATCCAAACGCATATCCAGCGGCATATTTCTTTGAAAACTTAAACCCATCCGGTCATCCTCTAACTGGGCAGAGCAAAACCCCAGGTCCGCCAGTATGAAATCAACCTTTTCCATCCCCTGTCCTCGCACAACTTCCGCTATTTCGGAAAAATTGGAATTGACCAGAATCACCCTGCAAAGCAATCCCTCTAAAACAGATTGGGCCCTTCGGATAGCATTTATATCAACGTCCAGGCCGATTATAGCTCCCTTGGGGCCCAATCTCTTGCCAAACAGTAAGCTATGACCTCCCTGTCCTATGGTCGCATCGACCACCACCGCATCCTGCGGCAGCTTTATCTGCTCAACAAGTACTTCAGCAAGAACCGGTATATGTTGCGCCGCCGAACCATCCACTTTTAAACGCCGTCATTCAAATATGACCAACCGCTAATTTGCCGGATTGCTTCCTCAGATGCTCCGCCGCCGGCGAGAACGCTATATTAACGAACTTGCCGCCGAGCTTTTTTACCCTTTCCAGCCGGTCATTCAGCACCTCTAATGAGGCAAACGTCTGTTCGTCGATTGCCCTGGTGCCCTTCAACCCTTCTTTGACGACTTCGCAATGGTCCGGATACAACTCTAACATAATGACTCCTTTCATCCCTCTAAATCCTGACTTTGCTTCTGCAGGACTTCCTGCCGGGCCTCGGCCACGCGTTTCTGATACTGGGCCATATTGTCCGAAAGATACTGCTCCCAGTCCTGCGTGTTCCAAAGCTCGATGTGGTCCCGCACCCCTATCAGCGTTACGTTATCTTTTAAACCTGCCCTTTTGCGCAGTTTTTCATTTAATAAAAGCCGTCCCTGGCTGTCTAATTCGACCTTCCCTGCCAAAGCAAAATTCATTCGCTCGAAAGCTACGATTTCATCCGGGGCGGTGTTTTTCTGTGCCATCGCAACCGTCATAAGCTGAAAGCATTTCTCCGGATATAAAGACAATATGCCGTTTGCCCCGACAACAAGATAAAAATCGCTGCCGTGCTCTTTGGTATCGATTTGATTGCGGAGCTTGTTGGAGACCAGCACCCGGCCCTTCTCATCGATGGTATGCTCGTATTCTCCTGTTAATAAAAGCATTCACTTGTCTCCACTTGTCTGACACTCATCGCCACTTAACAACCACTTATTGGGAATTATCCCCACTTACTACCACTTCGTCAATAGCAAATTCCACCTTTTAATAAAAATTCTTGAAATTTTATTATAGGACGTCGCCTCTGAAACCCTAACTCAAACAAAGACAACTGGTTAGATGCAAATAAGGCGGATTCGGCGAACTTGAAAACTTTTTGCGAATTTCTGTTTTTCTCAGATTATCACCATCACCCCGATTTGATTTGTCCTCTCTTTACCACGAAGACACCAAGACCCTAAGAAAAAATAAGAATAAATAAAAAACTTTGTGCCTTCGTGTCTTGGTGGTGAAAGAAAAGCGGGTGATGGGAATCGAACCCACATGACCAGCTTGGAAGGCTGGAGCTTTACCACTAAGCTACACCCGCATAATCATTGCTTATTTACTATTTTCAAATTACAATTTTACCACGAAGACAATAAAACACAAAAGCAAAAAGTAAAAAGGAAAAAGTAAAAAATCAGTGGAATCTGTGTAATCTGTGGTTTGAGTTTATGAGTATATCCGGAAAAGCCAAAAAAGCGAAGTCGGCATCAATACTGTTATCGGCTGTCAAAACCGATGCGAAGAACACTGCCCTTGCGCAGATAGCCGAGGCATTGAAAAACAAAAGCGCGGAAATCATCGCCGCCAATCAGAAAGACCTTCGGCTGGCCGAAAAAAATAAATTAGCGAGTCCCCTGCTCAAACGGCTGAAATTCGACGAGAGCAAAATCGCTGATGTCTGCGCAGGTATCGAAAGCTTAATCAAACTCGATGACCCCGTCGGCAAAATAATTTCTGCAACCGAACTCGACGAAGGTCTGAACCTATACAAGGTCAGTTGTCCCATAGGCGTCATAGGCGTCGTATTCGAATCAAGACCAGATGCCCTTGTCCAGATTTCAACGCTGTGCCTCAAAAGCGGCAACGCAGTCCTCTTAAAAGGCGGCTCCGAAGCAGCTAATACAAATAAAATCCTGGCAAAGGTAATTGCTGAAGCGACGCGTCAGCGTTCAGCGGGCAGCGGACAGCGTTCAGAAGGAATACCGGATGGGTGGATTCAGTTATTGGAGACCCGGCAGGATGTCGCTGAAATGCTCAAGATGGATGAGGACATCGACCTGGTCATTCCACGCGGCTCGAATGAATTTGTCCGCTACATAATGAACCACACCAATATACCTGTGCTTGGCCACGCGGAAGGAATCTGCCACGTTTACGTCGATGGGGCAGCGGCTCTCGATATGGCAGTGAAAATCGCCGTCGATTCCAAATGCCAGTATGTAGCCGTCTGCAATGCCACGGAAACGCTTCTCGTCGATAACAAAATAGCAAAGGCGTTTTTGCCAAAAATCAAAGCCGCCTTCGACGCGAAAAATGTCGAGCTTCGCGGCTGCAAGAAAACCCGTTCAATCATCAAAGTCAAACCCGCTGCCGAAAAGGACTGGTCAACCGAATATCTCGATTACATCCTGTCAATCAAGGTCGTCGCCGGCGTCGATGAGGCAATCGAACACATAAACCATTATGGCTCGCATCATACCGATGCTATTGTTACGCAGGATAAAGCGACCGCCGAAAAGTTCCTCGATTTAGTGGATTCCGCAGGCGTCTTCTGGAATTGCAGCACGCGTTTCAGCGATGGCTATCGATATGGTTTGGGAGCGGAAGTGGGCATAAGCACGACGAAGATTCACGCCCGCGGTCCCGTCGGTCTCGAAGGCCTCCTGATTTACAAATGGAAACTCCTCGGCTCAGGCCAAATCGTCGCCGACTACGCCGAAGGTAAAAAAAAATTCACGCATAAAAAAATAGGATTAAATTCCGCTGTCACCGATCCTACTCTTTAATCTTCAGGTTCTTTTTCAAAAATTCCCTTGTTAATCTCCGCACATTGGGGTCGCGGTAAAAATTTGGATCGCTGTGTCCGCCATCTTTTACCGTATAAAATGTCACAGGCACCCCCGCTTTCTTCAATGCCGCCTCAAGCAATTCGCTTTGATGAAGCGGCACAGTTTTATCCTTATCTCCGTGAATAATAAGAAAAGGCGGGTCATCTTTTTTGATGTAAATAATTGGATTGGCTTTTTTGGCCTTTTCAAGATTATCTGCAACGGGGCCGCCAATCAGCTTTGATACCGGCGATTCTGGCGAGCTGCGAACCGTGCCATCGGGCAGACGATGCACATCTATTAAATCTGTCGGCCCGAAATAATCCACGACCGCCTGCACCCTGCTCGATACTCCGAGGTTTTCCCCAACATCGAATTCATTCACATCGCCCGTTGTCCCAAGCATTGCGGCCAGATGTCCTCCAGCCGAACCTCCCCACGCCGCGAATCTGTTCGGGTCAAGATTATACTTTTGGGCATTGGTCCGCAGATAACGAACCGCCGCCTTGCAGTCCTCAATCTGGGCTGGAAATATGGTGTCCTGGCTCAGACGATAATTAATACTCGCCACCGCGTAACCGTTACGGACAAAATCTTCCGGCTTTTCACTCTCTTTACTGCCAGAAAGCCACGCCCCCCCGTGAATCCTGATAATCAGCGGCAGATTCTTTTCTTCCCTGGGCAGATACAAATCCAGTTTTTGTCTCTCGTGCCCCTCGGTAACATAAGGCAAATTACGATAGATGACCGGCCCCGTATTGACCTCCGTACTCGCCGATTGCGAAGCTTGTTCCGCACCGGCAGCAGATAGCGTTATTAATCCGATACAAACAGCAACTACTGATAAGACCTTTTTTATTTGTTTATTCATTTTTGTCTCCTGCAATGATTATACATCTAAATAATCATCGAAACAACCCCCGCCCCGCCGCATTCCTGCTGCCGCAGCAATGTCAAAAAAATCCGTGTAATCCGTTTAATCTGTGGTTAAAATATATGTGGTGAAAAATGAGGAATTTCGAAAAAGCAAAACGGGTAGTAATCAAAATCGGCACCAACATTCTGTCGAAAGATGACAGTATCGACGCCGGGTACGTGGGCTTAATGGCCGGGCAGGTGAATGCGCTGCTCAAGATGGGTAAGCAGGTGGTGATTGTTACCTCCGGCGCAATCGGGATGGGGGCGGGACAATTAAAGCTTTCAAACAAACCCGGCGACGTCCGGATGCGTCAGGCCTGCGCCGCCATAGGTCAACCTATGTTAATGGCGGAATATCGAAAGGCATTCGAACAATTCGGCGTTACAGTAGCCCAGGTGCTGCTTACCGCTGAGGTGCTGAATAACCGCAAGACCTACCTTAATCTGCAAAACTCGATTGAGACGCTTTTGAAATTAGGCGTTGTGCCTGTATTAAATGAAAATGACAGTATCTCAACCGCCGAAATAGGAACAGCGTTTGGCGATAATGACCGCCTAAGCGCACTTGTCGCCAGCAAAATCGACGCCGACCTTTTGATAATACTGACCGATATCGACGCCCTTTACGATAAAGACCCGAAAAAATACGCCGACGCAATGCCGATAGATACGGTGTTTGAAATCACTGATGAAATCATCAAAAGCGCAGGCGCTAAGGGCAGCAAATTCAGCTCAGGCGGCATGAAAACCAAGGTTGAGGCAGCTAAAATCGCCTTCAACGCGGGATGTCGAATCGTCTTAGCCAATGGCAAAACCGAAAACGTCATTGAGAAAATCTTGGCGGGCGAGACAATCGGAACATTATTTTTACCCAAACGAAAACTAAGTAACCGCGAAAGATGGATTCTCAACAGCACCCCTGCGGGGGTAATCAATATCGACGACGGTGCGATTCGGGCAGTAAAGAATAAAAAAAGCTTATTACCAAGCGGCATAAAATCAATACAAGGAACGTTTGAGACGGGCGAGGTCGTCTGGCTAAACGACAAGGCAAAGGCCGTAACTAATTTCAGCAGCGCAGAGCTTGAGACGCTGGCGGGCAAACACTCTACCGAAATTCGTAAGCTCCTTGGCCCCAAACGCAGGGACGTCGTCGCGATACCGGAAGATATCGTGTTTGTGGATTACTGATTAGCCACTAAGACACAGAGACACAAAGAAAAAACCAAAAAAGATTAATAAAACTTCGTGCCTTAGTGACTTTGTGGCAAAAAACGGGAGGCAAGATTAGGTCGTGATACGGTTCAAGTGTATATACTGCGGCCAGAGGATAACAGCTAACGATGGCGACGCAGGCAAAGTCGGTCGCTGCCCGACGTGCCGGCATGAGCTGCACGTGCTAAAGAAAATCACGCCTCCAATCAACACAACTCTTTCAGAATCAGAACTGGAGGAGAAGGCAAAAGCGAAACTGGACCTGATGAACGCCATAATGGAGCTGCCCCAAAAAGATGCGGCCGACCTTATCAAGGAAGAAGCCGGCTGGTTCATACCTGTTTACGACGAACTCTCTCTGTTCTTGATGACAATAACATTGATTCTGCTTGCCGTTGCTAACGCTTCGTTTAAGGAACAATTATACAAGTGGAGCCCAAGATTTAGTAACGACGTCCGAGTATTCATCGCGGCCCCGATTTTACTGGCCGGCATGGTCCTCAGCATATACAACGTCTTCACCACAAGGGAAAAAACTGACGTCGAAAAATGGATTATGCTGCTTTTCGCCGTCCTTACAAACGCAGGCACAGGCATTATTTCAGGATGGATTGTCTTAACAAGCAGCATTCGGGACTGGCAGATTATCTTCCCGATATGGAACGTAATCAACAGCATCTTACTTGTAGTAATGCTGCGATACAGGGTTGTTGACGAAGAATGCATCAGCGACCGCGATGCGTCACTAAAAGAGGTAGCTATCGGGCTAATTGCTGTTCTTGCTATTTTCATATTCTGCAATAACGTCTTCAATCTGCACTGGGCAATAACTTTCTCGATTTGTATCATTTATACAACCTGCCTCGACAAGGGATTACAAAGTGTATTCCCGGGGCTGACCGCACAGGAAGCTGAGGCTGAATCGTGATAAAGTTCAAGTGCATATATTGCGGGCAGCGGATACTGGCCAAAGATGACGGCCGCGGCAAAAAAGGCCATTGCCCGACGTGTAAGCACATTATTTGTGTCCCCCCGGAATTCAAACCCGAAAGCAATTTAGCGCCCTTGACGCTCGCGCCCGATACGCCCCCCAAAGAGCGAATTTGCGAAACCGGCAAAGACCCTTCTGCAATAATAGAGGAATTTCCGCCGCCGGATTCTCTCGAAGATTTGACGGACCTGTACGAAGAGAAATATGGTTTCTTAATCCCTAACTACGACGAATTGTCGCTGTTCCTGATGTCGGCCGTATTCATCATCCTCTACTTCACCAGCACCAAACTGCAGGATGATATAATAACCTTTTTGATGCGCCTGGATATATTGCGGCGGTATCTTTACGTCGGCCTGTTTATGCTCGGAATGTTCCTGTGCCTCTATCACGTCTTCACCCCGCGACAAAAGACGGATATCGAAAAAGGAATTATGCTGCTCTTCGCCATAACCATAAACGCGGCCACCGGTTTAATCGCCGGCTTTTATATGCTCAAAAATTGCCCCGGCTGGCTCCTCGTCTTCCCCGCCTGGAACATAATCAACAGCGCACTTCTGATTATAATGCAATACGTTAACCTCTTCGATGAAAGCCAAATCAGCGACCGCGACGCCACAATAACACAGGTAATCATCGGCCTCGCTGCCATCCTTACAATTTTCTACATTTGCAACAACACCTTCAAACTGCACTGGGCCATCACCTACTCGATTTGCATCATTTACACGACCAGCTTCGACAGGGGTTTGCAAAGCGTCTTCCCCGTCCTCGCAGGCCAAAACGACGAACAGGCATCTGATGGTTAAGTTATGATAAAGTTCAAGTGCATATATTGCGGACAGAGGATTCTGGCTAAAGATGATGGCCGGGGCAAAAAAGGCAAATGCCCGAAGTGTAAACATCTTTTGGTTGTCCCGGAATACACCAAAGGCAGACCCGCCATCAGTCCGAATAAGGAACCGATACCTGAACATCCCAAAGCTCATATTCCACCATGGGAGATTGGCTCAGGATTTAGCAAAGAGCAAACCAAAGAAGAACTAACAGAACTTCTTAAGGAAAGTTTCGGTTTTTTGGTCCCCACGTATGACAGATTATCGCTTTTCCTGATGATTGTAACGTGGATATTGTTATTTATAATGAATAATAGACTAAATAAAACAATACAAACCTTTCTTCTTACCCAGAATTGGCTATTAACAATTTATGTATTAATAATGCCGGCTGTCTTCCTGGTAATAGGTATTTATCAGATTTTTATAAAAAGGGAGGAATCGGATTTTGAAAAAACAATGATGTTGTGGTTTGCAATTGTAACGAATGTCCTCACCGGAATTGTTACTGCCGTATATATTATTGAAAATGCTGATGTTCGTAATTGGCAGATTGTCTTTCCGATATGGAACATTGTCAATGCGGCTGTTTTGTATTTAATGCTGGATTTTGATTTCATTGACGAAAAATGTATCGTCGATCACCAGGCAACACCTGCCCATATTATCTTTGGTTTGGTCGCTGCCGTCAGTATTATTTTAGTATGTAATTACGTTTTCAAATTATACTGGGCAATCACATTCTCAATCTGTATCGTTTACACAACCAGTATCGACAGGGCTTTACAAAGCGTCTTTCCCGTTCTTGCAGGCCAAAACGACGAACAATCCGAGGTTTGACCGCAAAATCATAAATCATAAATGACTTATGTCTGGCGTCTTGTGTCTTGTGTCTAATTTGCTCACATCCGTTTGTATCTTGGGCCGCCTGTGCCTTCGGGGACAGTCCAGCGGATATTGTCAAAGGGACACTTCCTCTGGCAGGTCTTGCAGTGCAGGCAATTTGAAGGATTTGCGGGCTTTACCTCGCCCTGGATGGATTCATACACGCCTGCGGGACAAAACGTGGTGCATGGCGCGATGAATTTAGGTATGCACTTCTCCTGGCAGATATTGCTGTCAAGAATCGTCAGATGCGACGGCTGTTCCTCCCGGTGATGTGTCGCGGCCATGGCCGTAAAGGTGTCCTTATCGAAATGCTGACTGGGCTTGAGCCGATATGGCAAAACCGTCATCGCCTCGTAATCTTTTTCAACATTGAACGCTGGCAGCAATGTCCCCAAAACCGACAATGGCATACCCTGCAATGGCCCGAATTTGGCGACCGTCTGCCTGAACTTCGCCGCACTTTTCATTTCCTTGGCTACATTGGATTTCAAAAGCAAATCGGTATAGCGAACAGCCGACTCACGCGGATTATCAGCCGTCTCAATTATCGCCTTGGCCGCCATCATCCCCGAATCAATCGCGTTGTGCAGCCCCTTGATTTTGAGCATATTCACAAACCCTGCTGAATCTCCCAGTATAATCACGTTGCCTTTGCCGATAGCGCCGCTGATTGGGTCTCGCGGCACTGCGTTCCAGCCGCCCTCGGGAATCATCTTCGCGCCCGCCTCGACGACCGCGCCGCCCTCGACGAATTTTTTCACACTGCTGTGCTGCTTGAAAAGCGTCAACGCGTGCTGCGGATTGAAGTTGTAGTATTTCCAGTCGGCCCCGACAATCATCCCGACCGCTAAATGTTCCGCCATAAGAGGATAAACGATGCCGCCGCCGAACATCCCCGGCCCGATTACAGGCGTCCAAATCGGGTAACCCATCGCGTGAATCACTCTGCCCGTGGTAAATTCAGCGTATTGCTCAGGCGATACCTTAATCAGTTCTTTTACAGCGACCGAGTAAAGCTGATTTGCCCTTCGTTTCAATCCCGCCTTTTCGACAAATTTCTCCGTCAAAAGCCCGTCGCAGCCCTCCGCCAGTACGATGAACTTCGCCTCGATTGTTTCGCCTTCGAGGTAATTGGGCTGTTTGTGTCTTTCTTTATTTAGTCCCTGGTCAACGAGCTTGACCGCCTCCGCCCCATTATCATTAACAATAATATCCGCCGCCGCAAAACCGCACAGCACCTCGATACCGAGATTCTTCGCGATTTGCCCCAGCCATTTGGTAAGTTTACTGATTGAAATCGTGTAATCGCCCGTGTGCGTCAACTGCCCGAAGCCGATGCCGAACATTTTCGCTAAGCGAATCGCAAAATGTATATTGAATCCGAATTTTTTGCCCAGCAAAAACAGCACGTCATCTTTGTCGATTTTATTTGCCAGCACATCCTTTGCCTGTTCGCTGTCCCGCCAGCCGGGCGATGCAGCATCGAGCAGCGTATGAATCGGCTCTTTTTCAAGAACCGCTCCCGAAAGATTATGATTCCCGAGTTCCGCCCCTTTTTCGATAACACAAACTTCAATATCCGGTCTGAGAACCTTTAATTGAATCGCGCAAGCCAATCCCGCAGGCCCGCCGCCCACTATCAAAACTTCAACCCTGCTGAAACCATTATCGTTTGCCACTACGAACGCTCCTGTAAAGCAGCGACTAACTCCGGCACAACACCTTCAATTGTGCCGACGATATAATAATCACATTGTCTGAATATCGGCGCATTGGGATCGCTGTTAATCGCCGCGATTGTCTCGGTATTCGCAACGCCAATCATATGCTGAATCGCGCCCGATATCCCCATCGCGATATAAAGCTTGGGCCCCACCGCCGTGCCTGTCTGGCCCACCTGGTGAATTCTCTCCGCGAACCCCTGCTCCACCGCCGCTCGCGACGCCCCTTTTTCCACGGGGACATTTAATCGCGACCTGATAGCGCCGCAAAGTGAATCCAGCATCCGCTCGTAATTGTCCCTGTCCTTCATCCCCTTGCCGCCGCTTACGATTACGTCCGCATCGAAATTGACCTTGCCCGCCCCAATTTCCGTTTTGATAATTTCCAGCGATATATCGTCTTTTGTAACGTTGACTTTGTGAATGATGACGTTGCCTTTTCTGGTCGCGTCGGCGGGCAATCGTTTCATAACACCGGGCCTCGCGGTTGCCATTTGCGATTTTGAGTTTTTCGTGCAAATCGTCGCCATAACGTTGCCGCCAAGAGCGGGTCTCGTCTGGAACAGCGTCGCAATCTGTTCTTTGCGGGAACTGTCCTTAATATCAAGCCCCGTGCAGTCAGCGGTTAATCCGCACCCCACCCTGTAAGAAACAAGCGGCGCAAGCACCCTGCCCTGCGGCGTCGCTGCGTATAAAACAATCTGCGGCCAGTATCTGCTCACCGCGTCTGCTATCACCTTGCGATGTGCAATCGGGTCAAACTCCGCCAACAGCGGCTCGTCGATTACGTAAACATTATCCGCCCCGCCCGCAATCAGCTCGCCCGCCATCGGTTGCAGATTATGCCCCGCAATTACCACACCCACCTTCGTCTCTACCGAGTCGGCCAAATCTCTCGCCTTACCGATAAGCTCAAAAGTAGCCGGGTGAATCACGCCGTCACGATGCTCCGCGACAACCCATACCTCGCCCTTGTAGCTCGGCTCAACGGCACGCAGGCCCAGCAGCATATCATCTAGCGCGTTCTTGTGAAAATGCTCGCCCGCCGCCGCTACAATTTTTTCCTTCGTCTGCTCATCTATGCCCGCTGCGTCGCTTATCCCAAGCTCACGCAGCTTATCATTGAGAATTTTATAGTCCTCGTTCTCCTTGGCTGTCCCCTCGAAACTCCTGTCCAGCACACTTTTTCTCTTCGCGGGCAAAACATATCTTGCCGCCTGTTTATCCGCCTCAGCCGCACCCGCCGCCGACTTCACGCTTTCCACGATTATTTCCGCTAATTGCCTCGCGTCCGATAGTTGTTTGCACTTCCTGCTGCTCTTACCGGGCGGAAATACGCGAATCACCGTCGTCTTCGAACCCTTCGCCCCAATCAGCGTCGCCGTGCTGATTTCCGAAGCGCCCCACGTAATTACCTTCGTCTTGTTCGCACGCCTCGTCGCCGTAAACGACGCGAAAAGCGGATACTCATATTTCGCAACCGTTATTACCACGGGCGGCCTCTTCGGAGCAACCGTCTGGCTTCCGCCGCTTATAATTCGCGTAAATTCAAATCGTCCATTCTTGTATGCGCAATCCGTCGCGTATGCGATGCAGGAAATCCCCAGCTCCTCCGCTATCTGCGGCGGCACCTGCGCCGTATCGCCATCCACGGACTGCATCCCCGAAACAACGAAGTAATCATCGCTGCCGTTAAACAGCTCTTTGGCGATTTTCCTGATTGAACAGGCAAGCGGGTTGGCCGTCGCAACCGTATCGGCCCCGCCCAGCGCACGGTCGGTAAGCAGGACCACCGTATCGGCACACCTGCTCAGTGAATACCGCAGCACCTCCTCAGCCATCGGCGGCCCCATTGTCAAAGCGACTATTTTCGCCTCCTTCTCGCCCGAAAGATGCCGCATCCGGTTTGCAAACGCAATCGCCTGCGTGTCAAGTTCGTTAATGACGCTTGCCAATCGCGTCCGTATCAGCGTCCCTGTATTGGGGTCGAACGCGTTATCCGTGATTTGTGATACGTCCGGAACCTGTTTGACTAACACTATATAATTACTCATAATCCCTACACTTAAAGCTCGATGCAAAACACCCAAACCTCAAAAAACTTTCCTGCCCCTGCCCTGCTAAGCAGGTCTCAAATACCAAAGGTCGATTATGATAAATATAAAACCTTTCGCAGTCAATGAAAACACTTCGGGCTGGATTTTAAAAGACAAAATAGTATAATATGCCCGTCGGCTCATAGCCGGGAAAGGAAAGGTTGATATGCGTAATGCTATCGTGCTAACAACAGTTTTACTAATTTTGGCGCCGGCCTGCGTAAAGGCCGTTGAACCTATCGGATGGTGGAAGTTCGAGGAAAAAGACGGCAACACGGCAAAGGATTCAAGCGGTAATGGTTTTGACGCCGCGGTCATTCTCGGCGGCGGCCCCTCAATATGGTGCCCCGGCGAAGGTTTCGATTCCAACGGCTGTGCCAAATTCACGGCCCAGCAAACCATCGTAATACCAAACGCTATATGGAGCCGCGTAAAAGACAAGATGAGCATCGCCTTCTGGGTTAACCAAGATGCCTCCGCTCCCCCCGATGACAAATGGCCCGGCCCCTGGGGAATCGCGCCAACAGAGGGTGTATCATTCCCCGACCCCAACTGGCTCAAACTCCGCGCCTTTGTGCCCACGCCTAATAAGGCGATTGATATCGGCAATGACTCGGAAAATATCTACTGGCAGGCCACCAGCGACAGCGATTTTGCCGGAAGCTGGAATCTCTATGTCTTCGTCAAGGATGCCAACGAGTATTCGCTCCGCCTTTATCACAACGGCGACAAAGTCGCCGAAAGATTCGGCACTATGGAACCTATACCGAAAATCAGCAACTTTATGCTCGGCGGCAGAATGTATCCCACTGCCGACTGGTCAGGAAAAATTGACGATTTCAGGATTTATAACGTTGCCCTGTCGCAGGATGATGTGCTGAAACTGTACATGGCAAAACCTCAGCCGAAAACTGAAAAAAAATAGTTAAATAGCGGGTAAAATACGCCACGGATGGTGTCCTATGACCGCGGTAGTAAGCGTCCCGGATACCCGGCAAAAGCTGGAAATACTCAGCGCCGACGCACAATACGATTTGGCATGCGCCTGCGGATGCAAAAATGACGAGCGCCGCAGGCGAGGGGCAAAAGGCAGCTGGATTTATCCTGTAACCCTGCCCAATGGCGGCTCCAGCGTCCTCTTCAAAACCCTCGTCTCCAATGTTTGCTCCAACGACTGCAAATACTGCCCCCTCCGCGCCAATCAGGATGTCCGCCGATGCACCCTTAACGAAGAAGAAACCGTAAACGCCTTTCTCGATTACCACAAACGAGGCGAGGTCTTCGGCCTGTTCCTCAGCTCAGGCGTCCTCGGCACTCCCGATGCCACTATGGAACGCCTCAACCGAATCGCCAAAATCCTCCGCTATCGTCGCAGCTACCGCGGCTACATCCACCTCAAGGTCATCCCCGGCGCAAGCGCAAACGCTATCGAGGAAGCCGTAAAACTCTCCTCCGCCGTCTCGCTCAATATCGAAACCCCCGGCGCAAAATACCTCGCAAAGCTTTCCGGCAAAAAACGATTTCTTGAGGATATCGTCGAACCCATCAAGCTCATCAGCCGGCTCACAGGCCGTGGTAATAAATACGAAAGAGTCAAACAAACTACCCAGTTCATCGTCGGTGCCGCCGACGAAACCGACTCCGAGATTGTCAAATATATGTGGGGGCTTTACGACCGCCTCAACCTCCGCAGAATCTACTTCAGCGCATACCAGAAAATCGGAGAACAAGATTCCAACAATCTGTTTAGCCCTCGCCTTGATTCATCTCAGATTGAACAATCGTCAATCGATAATCCACAATTGCCAATCGACAATCGACAATCGTCAATCGACAATGCTTTTGTCCGCGAACACCGCCTTTATCAGGTCGATTTCTTATTGCGCAAATATGGCTTCTCAGAATCCGACATCATTTTCGACCAGCAGGGCAACCTCCCTCTCGATACCGACCCTAAAGAATCCTGGGCCAAACGCAATCCGCAGTATTTCCCCGTCGATATAAACAAGGCCTCGAAAGATGAGCTTTTGCGTGTCCCCGGCCTCGGCCAAATCTCTGTTGACCGTATCCTCGAACAAAGAAAAACCTCCAGAATCCATTCAATAAACGACATCGGCAAATCCACCTCACTATTGACCAAAGCAACCGATTATCTTGTTTTTTGAAACCCAGACTACGATCTATGGCCCAGTTTCCGCATCCCTAAATTTTACCCGCCGTAGTTTCAACGAAGGCGGGCGCCAATCGACATTCGTCAATCGGCAATTTAAACGGTCCTCCGTCCTCTGTCTTACATCTTTAGTCTTCGGTCTTATGTCTGCCGCCCTACTTCGGCTTAAACCCCTTCACTTTCCCCTTAGTGTACTTCTCGCACGCCTTTTCCAAATCCACGTCGCTTATATTCGCCAGTGTGCAGAGCCACGCGAAAACATCGGCGAATTCCTCGCGTTTATTCTTCGCGTCGTTGCCCGCAAGCGCGGTCGCCAGCTCCCCCACCTCTTCCACGAACCACAAAAACGTCTTCGGCACGCCGCGTTGCCTGTCCCGTTTCTCGTACTTCTCGGATATGAACTCCTGAAATTCCTTGATGTGCATTTTAAATGCTCCTTTATAAGAACTACTAAAGACACGGATTTACACAGATTAACACTGTTTTAAATCTGTTTCTCTGTGTCCTCTGTGTGCTCTGTGGCTAAAAAAAACTCTGTGGCAAAACTTATTCTAAAAATTAACCGGCCGGAAGAAGCCATCTGCATTCTACCCACTCAGGGTCGCCCGTGCAAATATCCTCTCCGGCCGGCTTATATTCCTGTCTTCAAACCGCCATTATGCAAGCAAGCTGGACAGCGAAACCCTCTGATATACTGTCCTTGCCGCTTCGAGACCGTTCTCGTATGCCTTTTCCGCCTTGTTGCTGAACTTGCCTTTCGAATGCTCATCAAGATTCAACTGGCTCATCATCGGGCCGTCAACCGCCTCGATGATTTCGAGCATCGTAATCTTGCTTGCCGCCTTCGCAAGAACAAAGCCGCCGCGCGGGCCGCGCTTGCTGCGGAGAAGATTGGCTCTTACCAACTGCTGTAATATCTTCAGCAGGTATTCCAGTGGTATGTTGTATTCCTTTGAAATCGTTTGTGAAAGCACAATGCCGTCTTTCTCATTCTTGGCGATATACCCCGCCGCCAACAATCCATAGCCCGTTGACCTGCTGATTTTCATTGCACACTCCTTAATTTAAAAAACCATACATAATGTTCAATTACACACCGTGCCCACACGCACGTCAATAGTTTCTTCTGTCCAGGGGTGTGGACATTTACCCGCCGAAAGCGCGATTTACCCGCCGTTTAGCGGATTTTGGTGTGTGGTATCTAAAACCGCTCCGAAATTATCTCTGCATTATTCATTTTCTATTGTCAAATGCAACAACTTTTTCCGCAAATAACATCGGATTTGGAAGCTTTTACCAATTCCCCTTTTACAATTCAAGTGTTTTTTTAAAAAAAATTAATCCCCCTCGTAGCGCAGTTTACCTCGTCGCGCTGTGTGGCGGGCGAAGGTTCCAGAACGTTTACCAGCCGAGGCAATCTGCAATCGTAAATCGATAGTGTCTTTGCTCGGCTTAAAAAGTAAAGAGGCGTTTCTAACGCATCTGTGGACGAAGTAAAAGGGCGTCGCAGAAACTCGCATCGAGAACGCCCTTGGCTGAGTACACCAAAACCGAGCACACGGAGCAAAGCGACGAGCCCGTTTCGGAAATCTCTGTGTGACCTGTGTGCTCTTGCCGTAATGAGCTTGGCCATCCCTTTCGGGAGGCATCCCTTAGGGAGTGGCTAAACAAAAAACAGCGTAAATCAGCGTTAATCTGCGTCTAAAATAAACCAGTGTAATCCGCCTGCCCTGCATAGCCGCTTCGGCGAAGAAGGGTGTAATCTGTGGCTGATTTAAAAAAATCGAAAAACCTTTGCCTTGCTCCTCAAAATTTGTTATTTTGCCCATCTGGCCTGAGTTTTTGGGTGGGAACCGCTGTTTTATGGAGATTTTGTTATGGCGTCATTAAAACCAAGAGTCAATGTCGAATATGGCGAAAAGGCAACCATTGTAACCTTCACCGACGAGAAAATCCTCGAAGAGCGGGATATCGTCGAGCTTCAGCAATCGCTGATGGGGGTTATCGAACAGTCCGAAAAAATTAATCTCATCCTTGATTTTGCAAATGTCAAGTTTCTTTCTTCAGCCGTCCTGGGCCTCCTGATTCGTATCAGCAAAAAGATTTATGAACAGGATGGCCAGCTTCGTCTTTGCAATATCAGCCCGAGAATTTACGAAATTTTCAAGATAACACGCCTGACCAAAATTTTCGATATATTACCCGACAGGGCAGACGCCACAGCGAGTTTCACGAAAGAACAGTAGCGTATCGGCCATTGCGTCGCCATATCGTCGGTAGTTTGGGCTGTTTACAGCGCCATAGGTTTTATGGGTGGTTTTATACGTATGAGCAGGTGTTGAATTTATGCCGATTAGTCGGTCAGTCGTAGTTGCGAGCACTCCCTCCGCCGTGGTCGACGTCTTTAACCAAATCCAGCCCGGCCTGCAGGCCGGCGGTTTCAGCGAAGAGGATATTTTTGCCGTGCATTTGTCTCTCGAAGAGGCCTTTACAAATGCAGTGAAGCACGGCAACAAAATGGAGCCGAGCAAGGCGATAAAGATCGATTATTCGATTGAGCCGGATAAAGTCGAGATATGCATGACCGACGAGGGAGACGGTTTCGACCCGGAAGTAATCCCAGACCCGCGATACGGCGACAACCTCTACAAGCCGGCAGGCAGAGGAATGCTCCTGATGAGGTCATTTATGGACGTCCTCGAATACACTAAAAAAGGCAACAGCTTGCGAATGATAAGATATAAAGAAAAACGCAACCCTAAAAGTGCAGGCAAAAGCAGCCAATAGCCGATAATATCCTGTCTCGAATCCATATAGAAAGGTGTAAATGGTATAATATATATGCGTCGATTGGTTTGGCTTCTTTTAGGTGCAGGTGTATTCATATTCAGCGGTTGCGGCCAGGAGGAACGAGGCCCGGAAATCGTGTATGATAATTATCCCCCCCCGCCTGTCCCGCCCAGAACAGCGCCTTTACCGTCTCAGCCAAGACCGATTATGCCCCTGCCCGGAAATGTTCCGAGCAGCTGGATGCCGACACATACGGAAAGGGCCTGGTCGGCAATAATAATTCACCATTCCGCAACAACAGAGGGCAACGCGACCATAATCGATAAATGGCACCGCGAGAACAACGGCTGGAACGGCGTCGGTTACGATTTTGTCATCGGCAACGGCACAAACAGCGGCGACGGCGAGGTCGAGCCGACCTACCGCTGGAGAGGACAATTGACCGGCGCACACTGCGGCGGCACGCCGGGAAACTGGGCAAACGAGGAAGGCATCGGAATCTGCTTAATCGGCGACTTCGACCACTCCGCCCCAACTTCCAGACAAATGGAATCCCTCGCTAAATTAATTCGATTCCTCCAGCAGCGATACCATATCCCGAAAAGCAGGGTCTTTGGCCACGGCTCGGTCCCCGGCGGACACGTTACCGACTGTCCGGGCAAACGGTTCCCGTGGAACTGGCTCAGGGCAAATATCTCCTATTAATTCAGACTCCAGACATAAGACCAAAGACGCAAGACACTAAGAATTTTTAGACGCTGATTGCGCGGATTAACGCTGTTTTTTATTAGCCACAGATGAACACTGTATTTGCTCGGCTTGCATACTGCGGCAAGACCTTTTTTCCGAAGTAAACTTCACAAAAGGCCATTGCCTTGTCCGTCGAATTCCTTCGGTCTTCGTTTTAGGCCGAGCAAATAACGCAGATTCTTTTCAGACCAAAGACGCAAGACCACACCACGGACCCTCCGTCGCACTTCGTGCTATGGAGGGCAGGCAGCGGACAGAGGTAATCAGGATACCAGATAATCAGGTTATCAGGAGCATCTCTGCCGTCCTATAAAAACACAACCAATTATCGGCAGTGCCTTTTTTATACTAGTATAGCACCGATAATCGCCCATCCACAAGTCGCCTTAAACTAATGCCGAAGTTCCTTCTGATATTGTGGCACTTATTAAAGGAGCTATCGGTAATGGATATGTTCGGCTCATCGTATTCGCATAGCTGCGTCCTAAACGAACAGATTGCACGCCAGGTCTTCGATTTGCTGCCTGAAGAAGGGCTGATGATGGTAATCATCAGCAGAGAGGGCAACTGCTGGCCGAGCGACGCCGAAGGATTTACAAAATTAGGCATCACCGACGGCTACATCAAAGAACTCTGCGCCAAAATCAACGACGGCGAAGAACCAATAATCACAAACGTCAACGACTTCAGTTTGGTCATAACGGGTCTGGCCACCGAACGCAGCGACTGCGGCTACATAATGGTTGTCCTGCCCAACTACAGTCCCGAATCCACTATGGCCAACATAGGCCTTATCGAAATTATACTCAGCGAGGTCGGCCTCATCGCCCATCTCATCGAGCAGAACAATATACTCTATGAGCGACAGATGAAGCGATTAGTCCCCTGCGGACAGGCCGAAGGCGACTCAATCCTAAACTAATCGCCAGAAACGGTTTTTTATTCCTCTAAATATTTAGCCCGCCGTCTCACGGCGGGTTCTCTTCCAAAGATATTTTTTTAGACATGGATTAACAATCACTCTTGGCGAGGTCTCGCCTTCGGCGGACGACGTTTCTGTGTCCTGCCTGTCCTGAGTAAGCGTAGCACGTCGAAGGGAGTGCCTTCGTGAAATATGCAATATTTGTCCACGAAATCCGTCCTATCATTAAATTAAGGCAAAAGGTTATTGAAAAATGTGAACCGAGCGGGTTAGAATCAAAGAATATCGCGGGATAAAAAACAGGACGACAAAAATCAGGCGAAAAAGGAGAAAAACAAATGATTACAAAAAAAATGGTTTTGCAAAGTGTGCTGTCGATAACGGCGATTATCTGTGCGGCAGCATTTTGCGGCATCGCATCAGGCGAAGAGACAAGCTACAAGCTGATTAAGAGGGTTCCAATAGGCGGCGAGGGCGGCTGGGATTATCTTGCCGTCGATAGCGCGGCAAATCGATGTTACATATCGCACGCCAATCACGTCGTTGTTTTCGATACGGAGAAAGAAAAAGTAATCGGCGACATAAACAACACGCCGGGCGTGCACGGGATAGCAATCGCCACGGGGCTTAATAAAGGTTACATAAGCAACGGCGGCGACAGCACGGTAACGGTTTTCGATACGACGACACTGAAAGAAACAGCCAGGATTAAGGTGGGCAACAGGCCCGACGCCATTTTATTCGACCCGGCGACAAAACGCGTTTTCACATTCAACGCAGGCAGCAAAGACAGCACCGTTATCGACGCCGTTAAAGACACGAATATCGGCAATATACCTTTGGGCGGCAAGCCGGAATTCGCGCAGTCCGATGAGAAGGGACAGGTATTTGTCAATATGGAGGACAAAAACGAAATCGCCGTGATAGACGCCAATAAGCTGACCGTGACGAATAGTTGGTCGATTGCGCCCTGTGAATCGCCCAGCGGGTTAGCCATTGACCGCAAAAACAAGCGGCTATTTTCGGTCTGCTCGAACGGCAAAATGGCAATAACCGATTACGCAGCAGGTAAAGTCATCGCGACGCCAGCTATAGGCAGAGGTCCTGACGCGGCGGCTTTTGACCCCGGGACGGGTTTTGCATTCAGCTCCAATGGAATGGATGGGACAATAACGGTGATAAAGGAAGCCCCGGCCGGCCAATTCAATGTTGTCGAAACCGTGGCGACTGCGCCGATGGCACGCACTATGGCGCTGGACCCGAAAACGCACCGGATATATTTAGTTACGGCTAAACTCAAACCGCCTGCACCGGGAGAGCAACAGCAACAGGGCGGACGCCGAAGAAACTTTGAGCCGGACTCATTCGAACTGCTGATTGTCGGCCCAGCCGCAAAATAAAAAACCGTTTACGCCGGGTTCTTACTCGGCAGGCCGACCGTCTGGGCATACAGGACGCGCTGTTCGGGGCGGAGTTTCAACTCCGCGGCGAGCGCCGGCTTATTGCAGTTGTGGAACCACGCGGCCAAGCCCTGGGAGGCGGCGAACAAGTAAACATTTCCCGCGATGAGACCGGTCGCGACGTTGTAATAAGATTTTTGTATATCCGTGTCTTTCAGGCCGGGCTCCTGCAATCGGGATTTGCTGTATTTGGCGATATCAACGACGTAGATGAGAATCACGGGGGCTTTGGTCATTGCGCCGTTGCGGCCGCGGGCGCCGACCTTTGGACGCAGGTCGCCCGCGACGACAGGGTCAAGACGATGATTGACCGCCTCGTAGAGATATGTCCCTTCGGGCAAAACGACGTAAAGGTCGATTTCCTGAGAATTGCTTGCTGACGCTGCGGTCCTTCCAATCTGGCCGAACGGCCCACTCTTGCGATTCACGCCCCAGGCAGCCCAGAGAAGATTAGACAACATCTGGGGCGAGAGCTTCTCGTCGCGAATGTCGCGTATGGTTTTCCTTTCTTTGAGGGCCGCGAGGACGCTTTTGCCGCCATCCATTTGTGGAGGGACAAGCGCGACTGGCTGAAGGTCAGGCAAAGGGAGAGCCGTTGTATTTGTGTCGCGGGCGGGAGCGGATGCTGTGTTTGTGTCCTCAGCGAAACTCGGCTTTGCCGCGGCCAGCAGCGTCAGGGCGGGCACAGTTTTCAAAAATGTTCTGCGATTCATATTTTCCTCCAATCTTTAATTATTTCTTTAATTCTATCCATATCTGCCTTGCGATTTCAATAAATAATAAAGAAAATTTTTCGTATGGCCCGCCTAAGCAATCGCCTAACTGGTAATAAGCAAATTCCCAATATTGGTTTCAAGCCCCGGTAGTGTATAAAGAAGTAAACAAGTAAAAAACTGTTTTTCACTAGGATGAACAGCCGGCGTTCCTTGAATGTCGGCTGTTTTATTTAGACAAGTGTTTAACCCTGCGGGCTGTCGCTGTCTTTGCGGGCAAGGCGCTCAGCGGCCCGGTGGCGGGCCAAAACACTGTGATGGCGGCCATACAGGAAATAAATAATAACGCCCACTGACATCCAGATAAACAGCCGGAGCCAGTTGGCAGAGGGAAGAGAGAACATCAAAACGAGGCAAAACAATACACCCAGGAGGGGAATTACCGGTACGAAGGGACAGCGGAACGGGCGGTGGGCCTGCGGATTGATATAGCGCATTACGAGGACAGCGGTGCAGACGATGACAAAGGCAAGAAGTGTGCCAATATTGACCAACTCGGCGAGGATGCCGAGGGGGATAAGCGAGGCCATTGAGCCGACCGCGACACCCGTAAGAATAGTTGATTTCCAGGGCGTGCGGAAGCGGGGATGCACGGCGGCGAAAAACGAGGGAGGAAGCAAGCCATCCCGAGACATAGCGAGAAGAACACGGGGCTGACTGAGCATAAGAACCAGCATAACGGAAGTGAGACCCGCCACAGCACCAAGTGAGATGATGAACTGAGCCCAATGCAGCCCGACACGCTGGAACGCCGCGGCGATTGGGGCATCGGTATCAATCTGGTCACAGGGGACCATACCGGTGAGGACGATTGTTACAAGGATATAAAGCACTGTGCATATAATAAGCGAGGCAATGATGCCGATGGGGACATCACGCTGAGGATTGCGCGCCTCTTCGGCGTGGGTCGAAACCGAATCAAACCCGATGTAGGCGAAGAATATCATCGCGGCACCGGCAAGCATACCAACGGGGGAACCATCTGCGCCGGTCTGTCCCCAGACGGTATGCCCGAAAAGACTCAATCCAGCCCAGCCAAACGGAGCAAAAGGATGCCAGTTGGCGGCCTTGATAAAAAACGCCCCGACAACAATGACAAAAACCACCACGGAGACCTTGATTGCCACTATCACGTTATTAAACCGCGAGCTTTCATGTATGCCAATCACCAGAATAACAGTGACGATTGTGACGATAACCAGGGCCGGCAGGTCGAACCAGCTTCCCGTGTGCATAAATGATCCGCCGGCGGGATTGTAGTCAAAAGGGGCAGTGGAGAAAATCAGCGGAACTTTAACATGAAGCATCACGACAAAATTCTGAAAATATTTCGACCAGCCGTGGGCTACGGAGGCGGAAGCCACGGTGTATTCGAGGATAAGGTCCCATCCGATTATCCAGGCGAGCAATTCGCCGAGAGTGGCATAGGCATAGGTATAGGCAGAGCCGGCGACCGGCGCCATCGAGGCGAATTCAGCGTAACACAACGCGGAAAATATACAGGCCATCCCCGCAACGACAAAGGAGAGCAGCAGCGCGGGGCCTGCTTTGAAATGAGCGGCGTAGCCGGTGATAACAAATATGCCTGCGCCTATGATGCAGCCAACCCCCAAACTTGTCAGCGACCACGGGCCGAGGATGCGCCTGAGGCGATTGTCACCTTTCATTTCCTCATGCAGCAACCCCAGCGACTTTCTTTTGAACAAATGATGAACCATAGTTTTAAGTTCTATTTTTCAATGCCGAGGAGTTTAAGGGTTTCGCGTTCGATAACACTCTGGATGGCCGAGCGGGGGACAACATGGAGATTTGCGCCCGCCAAAAGCTTGTTGAAGCCAAAAAGGGCCTCCATACAATCCTCCGCCTTGGCGGCCGGGAATGCGCTGCCGAAGAGGAGCTTATCCATCACGCCCTGCTCATAAGCGGAGGCGACGATATTATAAATATGCCAGACGTTGCCGGGTTTTACGGAGAGGTCAGCAAAGACATTTTTGTGTTTGGCAACAAGGCAGAGGGTTTGTTCATAAAATGGGAAGCCCATATTGCCAACAATGATTTTCAACTCCGGAAATGTGCGGGCAACTTCGTCGAGGAGAAACGGGCAGGCGTATTCGAGGATGCCTCCCTGGCCGACGGGGGTATTGTGAAAGAAGACGGGCAGGTGCAAATCCTGGGCGGATTCGTACAGCCGCATCGCCCTGGTGTGGGCGGGGTGAAAGGCGGATTGTGAGCAATACACGACAATGCCTTTGAGATTGAGTTTTTCGGTGGATGCCTTGAGGTTTTTAACGCCGACGCCATCGACGAGGGGATTGATGAAGGCAAAGCCAATCATTTTCTGTTTGTATCGTTCGACGTACTGGCTCAGGTGATTGTTAATCTGCTCGGTTGTATCGTCTGACGCGGTTCGAGCCGGCTCACCATAACCATAAGATGCAAGAACAATGCACTTATCAACCACGTCGGCTGCGCCGAGATGCTCCGAGGCGTCAAGATTTTCCACACTTGCGCTTCGAATATGCGTATGGCAGTCAACAACCATATTCCAAATCCACAGGATATCAAATCGGCGGGGTTTACCCCGCCCTACCTATATCACAACGGGAATATACGCTAACGGCTTGTGGGAAGAGCGTCAAGGGGAAAAATTTTAGCCACTCCCTAAGGGATGCCTTACGGCAAGATTTCACAGATGACACAGTTTTTTAAGACACAAAAAAGCACAAAAGGAAAAAAGGTAATTAGTTCTGGCTTTGTGAAATGGCGGTTTCGGTGGAATTATTATCGTGGGAAGCAGATTTGGGGGGATTCTCGATGTAGGCCAACATACTTTTGGCGGCCTGATTGCCGGGGTCTTTGCTCAGGCAAAAACGAATATGCGAGAGGGCTTCCTGCGTATGGCCCTGACGGTAAAGGACAATGCTGAGGTTGTAGCGAGCGTTAAGGTAATCGGGCTGCTGTTGGATGGCTAAGGTGAGATAATTTTGCGCCTCTGTGAGGCGATTGGCATTTATACAAATAGCGCCGAGCGTGTTGAGGGCATTGACGTTTTTGGGTTCGAGCTTCAAAATCCGCTGATATACAGGTGCGGCGGCCTGGAGACCGCCGGGACCTGAGATACGGAGAAGCGCGAGCAACTGGAGGACTTTGGGGTTATCGCTAAAGAGGTCCACGAGGGTATTGATGTATTGGGGCCCTTTTTCGTAGATATTTTTCATTTGCCGATATCGAATATCATCGGGAAGAAGGGCGTAGGCCTTATCGAGACGCCCTGTAAGAGCAAAGCGATTAACTTTAGCGCGGAGCGCAAGGGCATCCCGCAACTGTTTTGTGTCTTCTTCTGAGCCGGTGTTGAAAAGGAAGGGCCAGATATCTTCCACTGGTTCGAGGAGATTGGCGTTATGCAACCTCGGGCCCGCGGAATATCGCGTAATATACTGAGTCAGGGGGAGGTCATCGGTATTGACGGGGCCGGGGCCGGTCCATCGCCGGAGTGAATCCTCAGCACAGAGGAAAGAGTCAAGAAATCCGGCGGGGGTATGAAGGCCGTAGGGCTCGAGGTCACGGCGGACGGGTTCGGCGCTGAGGCGAGCCCGGAGTTTGGCCACGTCTATTTTCAAAGATTGAGGCGTCGCGGCAAAAAGAACATAAGAGCCCAATTTTGCCTGCTCATCAAAGCCGTGAACGACCCACAAACTGGCGTGAGGGAAGACGGACTGGAACGTGCGTGTGATGATTTTGAACTCATCGAGAGACAGGCCATGAATGGGGACCCATTCGACGAAGACGCCGTCGTCGGTGAGGTGGTCGCGAACCTGCCGGTAAAATTCCTGAGTGTAGAGGACCCAACTGTCGCCGGATTTGGGATGGGTGGAATCGGAGACAATGACGGGCCATTTGCGCTGCGAGGTCATTATGTAATTGCGGCCGTCGTCAATGACGACGTGTGCTTTCGGGTTTTGGAGAAGATTGTTATTTTCATGGGACAGCAGTGAGGCGGCTTTGACGACGCTTTGTTCGAGGTCAACAATCGTGAGCGATTTGACATCGGGCAAAACCGAGGCAGCGCCGGCGGCCACGCCTCCGCCAAAACATATCATCAGGACATCATCGGGGGCGGGATGGAGCATCGGGGCGAGGTCGCCAATCATTTTGAAGCAGAGCAGATGAGGGTACAGGAGAGGGACTTCGGATACGCCGTTGATATAAACTGTTCTGCAATCATTGATGCGGTCCCGTGTTACGACGGCGGTTCCGGTGCGGCCCTCGCGGTAGAAGAGAATATCCGTGTGCTTAGCCAAACCAAAATCGGTGGCGAGGAATACCTGCCTGCAGAGGTCAGAGGGAACGACGGCAAAAAACAGGAATAAAGCGACGGCATACACACCCACTGCCGGCAACACAACAGTGAGCATCGAGAGGCGATTCTTCAGGCAGATGAATGCCAGGAGAACCAGGCCCATAGCGCCATAAAGCACGGATACGAGCAACAAACTCAATTGTATGCCGAGGAACGGTATAAAGAGAAACATCGGCAAAAGGGAACCGAGGATGGTCCCTATGGTATTGACGGCAAAGAGCAGACCTGTGCGGCTGCCGAGGGTTTGCAGGCCGCGACCATAAACGGTGCATAAAAGCGGGAAAGCAAAACCCATAAGCACAGTGGGGACAAAGACAGCGAGCAGCGCTATGCCTTTCTGGTCGGGCGTCGGCGGTGAGCCGTTAATAAAAACAAATGCGCTTGCAATAAAGGCAGCAGGAACAAATATCGCCATCAACAACTCTACTATGCTGAGCATTTGCGCCGGGCGACGGATTCGTTCCGCCAGCAAGCCATAAAACAGGGAGCCCAATCCCGCACCGAGGAGATAAATGCAGAGGACAGTAGGGAAGACGTAAGTCGAATTAACCATAAATGACATATATCGAATCCAGAAGACCTCGCAGGCGAGCGCTGCCAAGCCATTTAGAAACCCGATGGCCAAAAGCAGCGACGATGATACCCGCGGCTCGTGATAATCCCGGGGCATTTGTGTTTGAGTGCCCGGGACAGCAACCGGAACGGGGACTTTATATATGGAAAGCGCCATGGCCAGGAAAGCAACGACAAAATTGATGATTACGGCGAGAAAACTGGTTCCACGCAGACCAAGCGTACTTGTGAGCCAGAACCCCCCTGCCAGACAGCCGAGTGCGGCGCCGAGGGTATTGACGCAATATAGGAGACCGATGCGAGAACCGATAGTTTTATCGGAATCTGTAACCGCCCGGACGAGCAGAGGCAGTGTTGCGCCCATGAGTAAACAGGGCACTACGAGGATGGCGAAAGATAAGCCGAATCGGGCGATGGTGCTAATCAACAATGAATGAGGCGACAAGACGGAGAGTGTGGGAACGAGCAATCTCATCCAGTCGAGCATAGACGGAATTGCCAGGGCACAAAAAGCGATAACCGCCTGAACAACGGCAAAGGCAAACGTTCGCTGTGTGAGGCGGTCTGCGAGCCGACCACCGAGGAGCCCGCCGAGACCGATACCCATCATATAAGCACAGAGAACGATACTAATGGCGTAAGAGCTGTTGCCAAAAACAGTTACAAACTGATAACTCCAGATGACCTCAAAAAGCAGAGAGGTAAGGCCTGAGAGGAAAAAAGAGATGTAGATGCCAATACGAAACAAAAATATCCGGTTGGGCCGCGTCAGCGGGATAGAAACATTAACAGTCATACGGCCAAACATTCCATAATCAATCCAAGGATAGCCGATTTTTTGGTGTATCCTTCCTCACTTGACAATATTTCGACCAGCCGAATCCTAACGATTGTAACTATATGTTTATATCACTGGAATGTCAAGCCGATGAGCCAAATTTCCGGATTTCTGCTTTCACCATAACAAAAAAGGTGGTAATCTGTTTAGTAAATAATACTATATTAATGGGAGTGTAATTATGAATTGTCCGGTATGTAAAAACGCGATGATAACGCTGGAACTGGCGAAGGTGGAGATTGACTACTGCACGGGCTGCAAAGGGGTGTGGTTAGACGCCGGCGAGCTTGAAATGCTTCTGGACGACAAAGGGAAGGCGAAGAAGCTTATCCACTCATTTGTTAAAGATACGAGCAGCAGGGAAAAGGCAAGGCGATGCCCGATATGCGACAAGAAGATGGAAAAAATTGACGTGGGGCACGAAAAGCCAACGCTGCTGATAGACAGGTGCTCAAAAGGAGACGGGTTATGGTTCGACAGGGGCGAGCTGAACGGTATCATTGCCAGGGCAAAGCTCGATGAGGGGAACAAGATTAAACAAATACTGACGGATATGTTCGGGGGAAAATAGTGCCCGGCTTCTCTATGCTTGGCCGGCGCAAAGTATTTTTTTTATTCCTGAGAAAAAGAGTTGCCCTGTCGCAGGTTTTCGTCTTAAAATGCAACGATTATTGCCGAGCAGGCAAGCTGCAAGTAAAAAACTCAGGACAAAGCCGTGTTTTTTGGAACACTTCCGCGGTTATGGTTCAGATTGTCCGACGAAAGCGAAATAATTTATGAATGTTTTATAGAGCTGTTTGAATGCAAAACAACAATAAAAAAACGCCAGATATTGATTTTGCGACCTGCACGCAGGAATCCGTTCTGCAATCTTTTGATACATCTCTCAAAGGGCTGTCCGAAAAAGAGGTGATAAAACGACTTGAGGAATACGGATACAACGAGCCGGCCAAGAAGAAAAAGCGGACGGTTATTTTTCAGATTTTCTCCAAGTTTTTAAACCCACTGGTGGTGGTACTTCTGATTATCGCGGGCTTCTCAATATTCTTCGGGGATAGCATAGGCGCCACCATAGTAATACTGATGGCCGTTATCAGCGTATTTTTGTCATTCATTCAGGAATACAAGGCGGGAAAAGAAGCGGAACGGCTCAGCGAAATGGTAAGGGCGACGGCCACGGTGATTCGCAACGGCAAGGCAAGGGAAGTAAAGATACGAGAGATTGTTCCCGGGGACATCATCGACCTTTTTGCAGGGGATATGGTTCCTGCCGACCTGCGGATTATTTCCTGCAAGGACCTGTTTATCAATCAGGCATCGCTGACGGGCGAATCATTTCCTGCTGAAAAAACCGCCGAGCCGCTGACTCCCAAGAGCAGTTCTCCTTCCGACTTAACGAATATGGCGTTTATGGGGTCAAGCGTCGTAAGCGGAACAGCGATTGGAGTTGTCGCTAAAACGGGGCTTGAAACGAGGTTCGGCGCGTTGTCCAAACGCCTGGCGGCAATACCCATAGAGAGCAGTTTCGACAAAGGTATTCGCAGCTTCACCTGGCTGATGATAAGGGTTATGGTCGTGCTGGTCCTGGTGATTTTCACCATTAATGCCTTACGGAAGGGTGATATTATCCAGTCGCTTTTGTTCTCGCTTTCTGTTGCCGTCGGGCTGACCCCCGAAATGCTCCCTATGCTGGTGGCACTAAATCTCTCCAAGGGCGCGATTGCGATGTCCAAAAAGGACGTGATAGTGAAACGTCTCAACGCGACCCAGAACTTCGGCGCGATGGACGTGCTGTGCACCGACAAGACGGGGACGCTGACCCTCGACAGGATTGTAGTGGAAAAACACTGCGACGTGGTGCGAAAAGAGGACGACGACGTCCTGCGTATGGCATATATCAACAGTTTCTACCAGACGGGGCTTAAAAACATTCTCGACCGGGCGATACTGTCTTATGAGAAGATTTTAGTCAAGCAATACAAAAAGGTCGATGAGGTGCCGTTCGATTTTTCGCGCAAGGTGATGTCTGTGGTAGTCGAGGCCAACGGCAAACACCAGATTATTGTCAAAGGCGCTCCTGAGGAGATATACCGAAGATGCACCAAATTCGAGCTTGACGGCGAAATACTGGATCTGGACGAGGCCAAACTGGTGCTTGTCGAGCTGCAAAATGAGTACAACGACCTCAGCGCAGAAGGTTTCAGGGTGCTCGCGGTTGCATACAAGAATTTTGATCAGCCCAAAAATGTCTATACCAAGGACGACGAACAGGACCTAACCCTAAAAGGTTATATTGCCTTTTTGGACCCGCCGAAGCCATCCGTCAAGAAGATCATCGAAACTTTGAATAATCTCGGCATAGAGTTTAAAGTTCTCACCGGCGATAACGAGCTTGTTACAAAAAAGATTTGCAGCGAAGTGGGTTTGAATATCAAGGGTTTCGCAACCGGCGAACAGGTGGAAAAGGCAGATGACGCCGCGCTGGGAGAAATGGTAAAAACCACTACCGTGTTTGCCCGACTTTCCCCACTGCAAAAAGAAAGAGTTATTCACGCCCTGCACAAAAACAAACATATCGTGGGATATCTGGGCGACGGTATTAACGACGCGCCGGCGCTCAAGGCGGCTGACGTGGGCATTTCCGTCGATAACGCCGTGGATATCGCCAAAGAAACGGCTGATATCATCCTCCTGAAAAAAAGTTTGCTGGTTCTCATCGACGGGGTAATCGAGGGGAGAAAAACCTTCGGCAACATCATCAAATACATCAAGATGGGCTCCAGTTCCAACTTCGGCAATATGTTCAGTATGACGGGGGCGAGCTTGTTTTTGCCTTTTCTGCCGATGCTGCCAATTCAAATTCTTCTCAATAATTTTCTTTACGACATGTCCCAGATTGCCATCCCTTCAGACAGCATAGACGAAGAATACCTTCTTAAGTCCCGGCCGTGGAACGTGGGCTATATCAAAAAATTTATGATTGTCCTCGGTCCCGTCAGCTCAATCTTTGACTTTATTACTTTCGGTGTTTTGTGGTTTATTTTTCACGCGTCGGTGCCATTGTTTCAGACGGGCTGGTTTTTGGAATCCATGTGCACCCAGACGCTGGTCATTCATGTCATTCGCACGGGAAAGGTGCCTTTTATTGAAAGCAAACCCAGCCAGTTTATGCTTTTCACTTCTATTTATATTGTTACTATTGCCCTTGTGCTGCCATTTCTTCCGCTTGGGAAATACCTTGGTTTTGTTGAGCCGCCTCCATCATATTTCATAGCGCTGACGCTCATAACGCTGGCCTATTTATGTTTGGTGCAGTTTGTTAAAAGCTGGTTCATAAAACGATACGGCTACGAATAAACAACAAATCGATACCTGCGGCCTTACGGCAACCGGCCTTGTCCCGGAGGCAGTGCTCCGGATGCTGCCGTCATAACCTTACGGATGGAAGCTATTTTTTAAAAGACAGGCAAAAATGAACGGTAAAAAAAATAAAAAAAATCTATTATTTCTATTGACTTTCAAATATCCATTGGTAGATTTGGCCGAATCGCCTCATAAGGGCAGGCGGCCCGCATCGACGCCAGCAACACAATCAATAACTTTAGAAAATACTAAAGAGAAACTACAGAGAAACGTCCGATGTGAAAGGATGACTATGAGGTTCGTCAACGACACAAATTGTTCGGATGCTGTTATTCAAAGCTCATGGTTGCCCACACCAACCAAGTCCGGCATCCCGTAAAACATCTTCGTCTCCTGATTTGCCTTTGCGGCAAACATTCAGGGTTCAAATACCGGCCCCTTTAAGAACGTTTTTTAAACCGTTTGCATTTTGCCGGGAAAAATTTCAACTAATCTTGTAATTTTGTAACAGGTGTTCGTACAGGGATAAATATGTATTGGATCAGTAAAACAATTCATTTTCTGGGCAAAGCCAAACGCCGCTGGCTGATTCTGCTGGCCGTTCTGGGCCCGGGTATTATCACAATGGTTGCCGACAACGACGCGGGCGGCATATCCACATATGCCCAGACCGGCGCAAAGACCGGGTTTAATCTGCTCTGGATTTTTATAATCCTCCTCCTAATGGCTTACTACGTTCAGGAGATGACTGTTCGGCTGGGGGCGGTAACCAAACGCGGGCACGCCGAGGCAATTTTCGACGGGTTCGGCAAATTCTGGGGGTGGTTTTCAATCTTCGACCTTGCGCTTATCAACTGGCTGACGTTAGTGACTGAATATATCGGAATGACCCAGGCGATGCGTATTTTCAATATTCCTGAGTGGATTACTTTCGCGGGCGTAACCATCCTGCTGCTGGCCATTGTTATAACCGGCAGATACTGGACATTTGAAAAGATTACTCTGTTCTTTTGTTGTTTTAATTTCGTCTATATCCCTACGGCTTTCTGGGCGATGAAAACCGGCAACGTTAACGAGAGCTGGTCGATGGTATGGAAGGGGTTTTACAACCCCAGTTTTTCGTTAGGCGGTCAATTAACAGTCACCGGACTAATTACACTGGCAATGGCAAATATTGGCACAACAATAACCCCCTGGCAGATATTTTTTCAACAGTCGGCCGTCGTTGACAAGGGAATGGACGTCAAGGATATAAAGTTCGGCAAGATAGACACTTTCGTCGGCTCGTTTTTGACCTGTCTCGTGGCTGCGTTCATTATTATCGCGACGGCTGCGGTGTTTTATTATCACCCCAGCGGGCAAATCGACGTAGAATCCGCGGCCCAGGCGGCCAGTCAGATTCCCGCACTATTGCCTCAACACCACTGGGGATTATGGGCCAAAACCTTATTCGCTATCGGCTTGTTTGACGCAGGACTGCTCGGCGCATTGTGTATTTCACTATCGACGAGCTGGGCGCTGGGCGAGGTCTTCGGGTGGGCGCATTCGCTTAACAAGAGCGTCCGGGAGGCACCCTGGTTCTACGTCGCCTACGTTCTTATGCTGATGTCGGCCGGAGTGATATCTCTGATTTCCAGTACGCAGGTGCAGAACATAATCACGATTTTCGTTCAGGTGGTGGCTGTTACGCTTTTGCCGGCAGCGCTTGTCTTTTTGATATTGCTGTTAAACGACAAACCGCTTATGGGAAAATACGTCAATACCCGGTGGCAGAACATCGCCAACTGGTCTATAACTATCTTTGTAATTCTCGTATCATCGCTATTCGGTATTTCGGTATTGTTCCCGAGTTGGTTTGATGTTAAATAGCAGGTAAAGTTATGAACCCAAATACTATAAAAGCCATGGCTTCCAACGGAAAGGATTATCGGGTATTTTTCTTTTCCGAGATTCTCGGCAGGAGCGTATGTGAGACCCGCCGTTCATTCAGAATCGGCAAACTCACGGACCTGATATTCCGTATGGCCGAACCATATCCGGAGGCGGTCGGCATATTCATCGACCACGGCTGGGGCAAACCCAGCGAGTTGATTCCATGGAACAGGGTTGTCAAACTTGAGAAAAATTCGATTTTTATCCAGCCGCCGGAACAGGGCGAGCAGTATCCGCCCTTTGTGGACCAGCCGGGCTGGCTGTTGCTGAACGAGCATTTAATGGGAAAGACCATTTTGGATATGGACGGCCGGCGCATCGAGGTCGTCAACGACGTTCACCTAATTGAAAGCCAGGGCAGAATGTTACTGATTCACGTCGATATATCATTTAATGGATTCCTTCGAAAGTGGGGACTTAGTTGGCTGGCTGTAACAAAAGATCAGTTGATTTCCTGGCGATACGTCCAGCCGTTGTCTATTGAGGATGCGGTGTCAGGCACCAAGGTGAACTTGTCTATTACCCGCAAACAAATCAGGGAATTGCCGCCTGAAGACCTTGCCGATGCCCTCGAGGGACTTTCGGGGACTCAGCAACAGGCGGTCTTTTCAGCCCTTGATTCCGAAAAGGCAGCCGAGACGCTGATGGAGGCAGAGCCGCGGGCGCAGCGTCAGTTGATTGCCGGTCTGCATGAAGAGCGGGCAAAGGCGATTTTGACGGAAATGTCAGTTGGCCAGCTGGCGGACCTTTTCTCGGTGCTGCCCATGGACGCTCGAAACGACCTGATGGCCAAACTGCCAAAAGAGCTTGCGGAACGGACAATCGCCGTGCTGTCGGAGCACGAGGCAACGGCCTCATCTCTTATGTCCAGCCACTTTTTGCAGATGCCTCCGCAGACAACGGTAGCCGAATCGCTGGATAAGATTCGCACGGCAGGCATTGACCACGAAGAAGCCTCGTATATATATGTTATCGAGCCGGTTGAAGGGATGCTGATAGGTGTTGTTGACCTTCGCAGATTAGTAACGGCTAAAGACGAGACAACGCTAAAGGAACTTATGGCCTCGCCCGTTGTATCTGTCGAGAAAGACACGATTAAAGACGACATCGCGCAATTGTTCGCAAAATATCATTTGCGAATGCTACCGGTCGTTGACGAAAAAGACCGTATTGCAGGTGTCATTCACTATAACGATATTATGAAGGGATTAGTGACTCGTGCGAAGATTTAGCACGGGATAAGGAAACTTATGCCTCGCGTTCAAATGACCAGAAGAGTGAAAATCGCCCTGCTTGTACTGAGAATCTACCTGCTCGGTATGCTGATTCTCATCCTGGTAAAATTTCTGAGGATTTTCGGCTAAACGACGTCCTTCTCGCCGCAGATATCGACTAAAAACCCTCAACATAAAGTTGGCGGCTCTACAAATCATCCTTCGCCGTATTGCTGGTTGACAAGTCCCTGTTTTGCTTTATAATCTGTCTCTGTATTAAAGTTTACGGCAATCTCAAATCCGCGGCAGGGAAAAGATAAAGCGATTATTGAAGGAGAAAAAAAATGGGTATAGGAATGATTGCACTGATTGTTTTACTGGTGATTGCGGCAGGATTGCTTCTGGTGATACTGTACGTAGTCGGAACTTACAACGTTTTTGTGGGGCTTCGCAATCAGGTGGACAACGCATGGTCGCAGATTGACGTGCAGCTGAAGCGGCGTCACGACCTGATTCCCAACCTCGTCGAAACAGCGAAGGGTTATATGCAACACGAGCGAGGAACATTCGAAGCGGTAACAAACGCACGGGCACAGGCGATGGGAGCAAAAACGGTCACGGAGGCAGCAAAGGCGGAAGGTGCGCTCGGCGACGCTCTGAGCAAATTTATGCTGGTTGTCGAAAATTATCCCGAGCTGAAGGCAAACCAGAACTTCCTAGCATTACAGGAAGAGCTTTCAAGCACAGAAAACAAGATTGCCTTCGCAAGGCAGGCGTATAACGACCAGGCGATGTTCTTCAACAACAGGATACAGATGTTCCCATCGAATATCGTGGCGGGCATATTCAGCTTTAGCAAACGAGATTTCTTCGAGGTTTCAGCGGCAGCGGAACGAGAAGTGCCAAAGGTTAGTTTTTAGTTTTAAGTTTTAAGTGTTGAGTTTTTAGTTTAACAGATTTCTCGACTCCCCCGCCCGGCACTGGGCGGGGTCGCTCGAAATGACATAAGTTATGTGGGAACTGATACGGATAAATAAGCGGAATTCGATAATTCTCTTAGTCCTGATGGCGGTGTGCTTAGTCGGGCTTGGGGCGGTTATCGGGATGGCAATCAACGGGCCTGACGGCGGGATGCTCGGGCTGATGATAGCGACGGGAATCTGGGTGATACTTACGCTAATCAGCTTTTCGTCGGGCGACCAGATTCTGCTCGCGGCAAGTAACGCAGTACCCGTTACGCACGACGTTCATCCGCAGCTGTTTAACGTAGTCGAAGAAATGTCGATTGCGTCGGGACTGCCTATGCCCAAAGTTTATATAATCAACGACCCGGCGCCAAACGCGTTTGCAACGGGACGCAACCCCAAATCAGCATCTGTCGCGGTAACAGCAGGGTTGCTCGCGAAACTCAACCGCGATGAGCTGCAGGGAGTTGTGGGACACGAGATGAGCCATATCCTGCATCGGGATATTTTGTTCGTAACGCTGGCGGGTGTTATGCTGGGGTCGGTTGCGCTTTTGTCGCAGGTTTTTTTGCGTGGGATGATGTACGGCGGAGGGTCGAGGAGAAGATATTCATCCAGCGGGGGCAAAGGCGGCGGCGGAGCAATGGTGATACTGCTTATAATCGCGATTGTTGCGGCGATTCTGGCTCCGATTGTAACGCAGTTATTGTATTTCGCGTTGTCGAGACGACGGGAGTATTTAGCTGACGCAGGGTCGGCTCGGCTGACGCGATACCCGGAAGGACTTGCGAACGCGTTAGAGAAAATCGCAAACGACAACGCCCCGCAACTGGCGTCGGCCAACAAGGTGACGGCACCGATGTTCATAGTCAACCCGTTCAAGAAAATGGGGCAATGGAACCTGTCGGACCTGACGAGCACGCACCCGCCAATATCAGAGAGGATACGGATTTTGCGGAATATGTCGCAGGGGGCATCATTGAAGGATTATTCGGACGCGTTTGTAAATGTTACGAAAAGCAGAACCGTTATGCCGGCGTCGGCGTTGACGAAGGAAGATATCGCCCTCAGGGAAGCAAACGCGGAGGCCAAGAAGGAGGAACAGAAGGAAAAGCAGCTTCGCCAGGTTGGGGATATTATGCGAAAGGTAAACGGTTTTATTTTCCTGACGTGCGCATGCGGAATGACGCTGAAGATACCGCCGAATTATGCCGGAACAACGGTAGAATGCCCACGGTGCCACACGGTGCATAACGTAAATAAGGCGTAATCACAACAAAACGCAAGAGGGATTTATAAAAGAAGCCGGGCCGCCAACCGAAGGAGAATCTAACAGTTACGCAACCCGGGCTTTTTACGGTATTGCTGGTTTCCCCCCAGCCGTCCCGTTCATTAATATCTACGTTTGACAAACCGGATATGTTTTTCGTCTTTTAATCAAAGTCGCTATCAGTTATCCAGTAATCGCAATTATACAGCATAAAAGGCGTGTTATTGGCAAAGTAAGGCATTTAGAACGGCAAAATCAGGGTTACCCCGACTCGCAGTACGCCAAGAACCCAAGCTGGGACAATTTTAGGCACAACAATCCCCTGAATATCAGCAGCAGATTGACAATCACTAATCGACTGTAATGGATTCGCCGGGTTTGAGAACTGTAACTTTACAGCCAGCCAGTTTTTTGAAATTGTCGGCGTCGGCCTGAGTACCAACGATATCGCCCCAGTGATATGGTATTGCCTGTTTGGGTTTGAATTGTTTTGTTGCGTCGGCGGCCTCGGCGGCATTCATAGTATATGTGCCCCCTGCCGGCAGCAAGGCAAGGTCGATATTTTTGAGAGCTTTCATTTCGTCGGTAGCGTCCGTATCGCCGGCGTAATATATACGCTTACCGGCGATTTCGATTACGAAACCGAGCCAGTTATTGGATTTTGGATGGAATTGTTTGGTTATGTTGTAGGCGGGGATGCCGGTGATTTTTACGCCATTAATGTCGATTGACTGTCCGGGTTTTAGTGTTTGGCCTTTTCCCTGTTTTTGGACAACATCCGCCGCGGCAATAAACTTTGTAGTCGTACCAGAGACCTTTGCGATATCCTCAGCGGAATAATGGTCGTAGTGGCTGTGGCTGACAAGGACAATAGTCGCGTCGTGCGGGGCGTTTTTGAGTTTCCAGGGGTCGATATAAATTACATCGCTGCCGCTTGAGATTTTGAAACTGGCGTGGCCAAACCATTGCAATTGAACAGGCATAGTGTTCTCCTTTCCTTTTTGAACGGCGGTATCCTCAGCGAAAATACACGGGCCGGCGAAAACAATGCTGATAACAGCTGTGAATGCAATCAGTGAAATTCGCGTTTTCATAGCAATCTCCTTAAAAACGTTTTTATCAATTATAATCCCTCGATAGTACGAGCAAAATACCTCAATGCGCTGCCTGCGTCAAATCTAAATAAAGGCCTTTTGCCGCCGGCGAAACGGCCATGAACCGCTTGTAATCAAGCGATAAATCGAGTATAATAAAGAAGTTGTAACTCAGGGGCAAACCATCAGACAGCGGGATTTATCCGTTTGAGGAAACAGCCGAAAAATGGGCGAAGAATTCGATGTATTGAGCTATCAGCAGCGAGAGCCGAGGATTCATATCCTGACTTTGGACAGGGTCCTGGGCTGGGACATTTACGACCGCCTGAAAAACGACAGCAAGACGAGATTCTACGAATTAGTTGTTCCCAAGCAGGCGGACTGGAAGAATCGACTCGAAGAAATAGAGGCGATAGTTGACCGGACGGTTTACGCGAGGATGCTGATAATGGACGTTCGGAGAGCAACGATGCCCAAGATTCAGCAGGCATACAATAAAATCGCCGGGTACAACCGCAAGGATTTGAATCGGTTCTGTTTTACAGTGCTTATCGGGGACGGGCCTTTGAATTTATTCCAGCCGGGGAAATCGCCGGATGTTTTTGTTCCTTATCTTGCCCGTCTGAGAGTGGATTATAACCCGGCGATATTTTTCTTTGACCCGTTCATTCATTATGAGCCGGAAGAGACGGAATCGTCTATGGACGAAGAGTTTATGCTGCCGAGCAAGCCGCCTCAACGACTGGCGTCTTATTTCCCCGAGGCAGGCGTAACGGTGGACTCGGTGAGGTGGTTCTTCAGAGCCAACGAGCAAAATGAGGCGGTAAAAAAACAGCGGCTTAAAACTCTCGCTGCTTTATACCGGAAACGTATCGGTGAACAATTCCCCCAGCACAAAGACCTTATGCACGGACTTTTATCCAAAAACGGGGCACAACTGGGAAGCGAAAAGATAAATCTCTACCCGGTATTTTTCGAGGAGTGGGTTCACGAACTGATGCAGAAGGCAGCGAATCCACCACAGGAATAAGGTGCGGCCCCCCTGCAGGCGGTCAAATACTGTTTACCAGTTTTATTCCAGCGTTATAAGCCCGTGCAAGTTCTTTTTGATTGAGCGTGGAATCGGGCTGCTGCGCAACCATTCCGAAATAAATCCTGGCGATAATTTTTGCGCCGAAACACTGTGCTATTGCTTTTAACGCGGTGAGCGCAGGTCTGAAGAAAAATTTCCCTATAAAGGCAGGTGCGCCTGAAGAAGTCACAAGGACTGCTTTTTTGCCCGATTTGGTGACTCTGTATTTCGGTATAGTGGAGCCCCAAGGCCAATAAACATAAACGAGAAGTCGCTCAAGGAATTTGCGGGTCACAGAGGTAACATTGAAGAAGTTGATGGGCGAGGCGATAACCAGACCATCAGCAAGTTCAACCTGTTCGAGTATAGCAGTCATATCGTCGTTATGGCGGCAGGCACCCCTCTTCGGACCCGGCTGCTGCACACAGGCGCGGCAATTGGTGCAGAATTCGATATGTTTGTCGATAAGATAAATTTTGGAGGTTCTCACGCCAGCGTCCTGTGCGGCTTTTAGAATCCGGTCAACAGCGGTGTCGATTACATTTCCTTTACGATAAGTGCCAACAATGGCAATTATGGTTTTGGGCATTGGTTCAGAATTAACGCATTACCCAGGTTTTGTTTTCGAATTTGAACTTCTGGTCGGGACGGAATTTGGGGTCGCCGGCGATTGAGTAGTTCAGCTCAAGGGTTTTGCGCAGGTAAACTTTTATGGGATTGCCATCCTTGTCTTTGTCGGAGGGATGGTCAACAGCGACGGTTTCATTGCTGAGGCCCGTAATGAATATACTAACGGTCTTGGCATTGGGGTCAAAATCAGGCCAGCAGATTGCGATATCAACGGTGTTGTCCTGGCCCTGGAGGATTTTGTTGCCGGCGTTTTCCATAAGCTGAAGGAACTGGTATTTGCCCTGGTGACGAGTTTTAATTTTATCAAATAGAACAGCGGACGTCCCCTTTATGGCAGGAACAACCTGAAGGGTATCGGTAACAAGCTCGGCGGTAGGATAAAAATCGACGTCTTTGCCTGACTTATTGGTGAGGGTAAGAATTGTGTACCAGTAACGCTGCGGGACAGAACCCTCAAGGGTAATCTGCTGGGGGTTTTCAAAACGGATGTCGAGCGTCCAGTCGCCCGGTTTCTGGACAACAGCCGGGGTCGGCACTGCCCAACAAACGCCAAACATTGCAAGAGTCAAAACGCCGATTACCAAACCTCTCATCGCTGAATCCTCATAAATACGGTAAAATATCATTTTCACTGCATCTATAATTATATCGTCAAACGGGCTTAAAACCAAGCAAAATTCGGGAGTGGCGTTTTGGTGTAATTAGCGTTTATTAAGGGAACAGTTAACGCGTGCGAGGCCGGTTTTCGCGGAACCAGTCGATAGTTCTTTTCAAACCTTCGTCGAAAGTCATTTTGGCCTCGAAGCCGAAGAGTTTTTTGGCACGCGAGACGTCGAGCCGACGTCGGGGCTGGCCGTCGGGTTTAGAGGAATCCCAGCGGATTTGGCCTTTGAAACCGGTGAGCTTAACAATTTTTTCGACAAGGTCTTTGATTGTGATTTCGAAACCGGCACCGATATTAACGGGTTCGGGGCCGTTGTAGTGTTCGGCGGCAAGCAGAATACCTTCGGCGGCGTCGCCGGCGTAAATGAACTCACGCGATGCAGAGCCCGTTCCCCAGCAAACGATATGGTCATCGCCCGCATCGATTGCATCAACGCATTTCTTTATAAGAGCCGGAATGACGTGGGAACTGTCGGGGTCAAAATTATCCCGCGGGCCGTAGAGATTGACGGGGACGAGGAAAATACTGTTGAAACCATATTCTGCACGATAGGACTGGGACTGAACGAGGAGCATTTTTTTTGCCAGGCCGTAAGGGGCGTTTGTTTCCTCGGGGTAGCCATTCCAGATATCGTCTTCTTTAAAGGGGACGGGGGTGAATTTGGGATACGAACAGACGGTGCCGAGAGCGACGAATTTTTCGATTTTGCGAAGGCGTGCCTGGTCGATGAGCTGTACGCCCATCATAAGATTTTCGTAGAAGAATTTACCGGGGTGCTGACGATTGGCGCCAATACCCCCTACTACTGCGGCGAGGTGGATTACGATATCCGGTTTCATATCGTCATACATCCGGACACAATCGGTGAGATTGACGAAGTTATAATCCTCGATTTTGGGGATGAGGATATTTTTGCAGCCGCGTTTCTGAAGACCGTCAATAATGTAACCGCCGAGAAAGCCGGCGCCGCCCGTAACCACAATTCGCTTGTTTTTGAAAAAGTCGCCCATTATTTTCTGTTGTGCTCCGCGATGATTTTTTCCTGCTGCGCGATTTTCAAATCGGCATCGGTCATCATTTTCGCGAGTTCCCTGAAAGAGACCTTCGGTTTCCAGCCTAGGACTTTGGCGGCTTTGGTTGCATCGCCCTGTAGCATGTCCACTTCGGCAGGTCTGAAATACTTAGGGTCAACCTCGACGTATTTATGCCAGTCCATATCGAGACAGCCGAAGACCTCCGTAACAAACTCGCGAACGGAATGAGTTTCGCCAGTAGCAATGACGAAATCATCGGGTTTATCCTGCTGGAGGATAAGCCACATCGCCTCGACGTAATCTCCCGCATAGCCCCAGTCGCGCTTAGCGTCGAGATTACCGAGGTAGAGCTTTTCCTGAAGGCCAAGTTTTATGCGAGTTGCGGCACGTGTGATTTTACGAGTGACGAAGGTTTCGCCTCGGCGAGGTGATTCGTGATTGAAGAGAATGCCGTTGCAGTCGAAAAGACCATAAGATTCACGGTAGTTGACCGTCTGCCAGAAACTATATACCTTGGCACAACCGTAGGGACTTCTGGGATAAAAGGGAGTTTTTTCGCTCTGCGGGGTTTCGACTACCTTACCGTACATTTCGCTGCTGGATGCCTGGTAGAATCTGGGAGGGTTTTTCATCGAACGAAGAGCTTCGAGCAGACGGAGTGTCCCGAGGGCGTCCGTATTGACGGTGTAAACCGGCATTTCAAAGCTTACCTTGACGTGGCTTTGTGCGCCGAGGTTATAAATTTCATCGGGCTGAAGCTCATTGACAATAGTAGAGAGGTTGCCGCCATCGGTGAGGTCGCCATAAACAAGACGAAGATGCGGTTTTTCGTGGGGGTCTTTATACAAATGGTCGATTCTGCCCGTGTGAAATGACGAACTTCTGCGGATGATACCCCAGACCTCGTAGCCCTTTTTAAGGAGAAACTCGGTAAGATAAGAGCCATCCTGGCCTGTAATACCAGTAACTAAAGCCTTCTTCATAAAAATCAAGTCCTTTAGATAATAAGACAAAGCATCGATACTAATCTTATATAATTAAGGATACGTCCTGGAAAATTCTCTAAGTTTTTTATTGCTTGGAAAACACTACTTCAGGGACAAATCTTCATCATATTTGTCTTTGTTTTTCTCCCACCAGGTTTTGGCTTCTTCGTATGACCCAAATTTTTTATCGATCATCGCATCAATAGAGGAAGTGACTTTCTCACGGAATTCGGCGTCTTTGTCCTGCAGGGCTTCTATCAAAATACCCACGGCGCGGAGCCCCCCAATATTTTCCAACATATCAACTGAATCTTCCTTTGTATCGCCGTATGGACAGGAAATCCCCTTTTCAAGCACTTTGAATTGAACCTGTTCGTCTTTATATCCGGCTGCGTCAAGAGCAGCGCTCCGTATATTTTCTGATTCATCCGACACCGCTTTGGCGAGCAAATCGCCTGCCTGCGGGTCGTTAATATCTGAAAGAATGGTTACTGCCGTTTGCCTGACCTCCTCATCCAAATGCGACATCGCCTTAACTACCACAGGCAGAACCTCCGGACTTTTACATCCCTGTACTAACTCAATCCCCGCAAGAGCCAAATTGCCATCCTCGTCTGCCACCGCCGTCTGAACCATTGCAACTACACAAGGATTACGGTCGAACGCTTTATCGGGCAGAAACTTAAAAAGCTCAATTTTTCTATCAATGGTGTTTGTTACATTAAATTCTGTACACACATTATCAATACGTGTTTGAATATTATGAGTTTCTTCGGTTTTTTTTGCGATCTGATTGGCATCCGGCAATGGTAAAATGGGGGGTTTGGGCAATTGGGGCGTCTTGTCTGCTGAAGAGATGTTAGTACCAGTTTTAGCAGGATTAGATTTCCCTGCACTTGGTTTGCCTTTTTTTGACGAACAGCCGATAATAATACATATAATGGAAAGAGAAACAAGAAGGATGCAAACTGTTGAAATAGGAAACCCATACCGTTCTTTTGTTTTGATCATACAAAAATACCCCTTGAATTAATAGGTTTTAACTTCAGGTTTTAATCAACGACCTTTATGCTTTGTTTTTAAGAACACTGAGACAAAGTATAGGCGCTTTCGAAAATTTTGCAAAAAAATAATAAAATTTTGTTGATTGTGCCGTAACGCTCGGTCATTATATACCGCTAAGAAGTTTATAAACAACGTAAATAATACTGATAAGGGCGTTTCCCTTGACATTGCATAGCTTTTAAGGAAAATCTAAGGATGGGAAAGGAGACTTACGGATGGAAAAGCCATTAAAATGTTATTAGGGATTCCAAGAAGATGCGAGAGTTACTTTAGGAATGAAAAACGTATTCGAGATGGAAAAGTTATTCGAAAGGAGAATTAAGATGAGAAAGTTTTTAGTATTAGTTTTTGTGGCGGCGCTGTGTGCCCCCAGTTACGGCAGCATCCTTGTTTACAAAACCGCCCAAACAGGCACGGTCCTTGACATTACCGGGTCCGCATCACTGGGCAAGGAAACAGAGAAGGGTTATTTAGTGATTGATGTCGACCTGACGACACAGACCGTCAATTCCGCACAACAGATAACCTATAGCGGCACGACACAAGAGGCGTTAGCCGCATCGGTTGTGTTCCATAACGAAGTGACCGGCAACATGGTTGTCGATTATTCGAGCGGCAATACCAATGCAGTGCTGTTTGGAAAAACTTCTGACGGAAAAGCTGCCGGCCTCGCCGGCAAACAAGTCGCGAGCAGTCTGAAGGGCTACATGGTTGATTTTGTGTCCCCAACATTCAGCTCGGGCACCATAACTGCAACACTGGACACCAAGACGACGAAAGCAAATTCGACCACCCCTATTAACACCCTCGTAGCTAACATCATTGCGAATCTAAGCAAATACACTCCTGTTACAGATACAACCGCACCTACACCAAACCCAATGACATGGGCGCTCGGCGGAGAACCTAATGCAATAAGTGACACTCAAATTATGATGACCGCAGCAACCGCAACCGACACTGATTCTCCTCCTGTACTGTATTACTTCACAAACAAGACCATTACCTATTACTTCACAAACAAGACCATTACCGGTCACGACAGCGGCTGGCAGAGCGATACGACCTATACAGACAGCGGTCTTTCTTCTAATACTCTTTACACATACACTGTAATGGCCGAAGACAGCAAAGCACCTGTGCCGAATGTAACCGCCCCATCAGCCGATACAAACGCAACTACTCACGCGTTAGCTACTACGACTACGCCCGATCCGAACCCGCCGGGGTGGGCAACCTTACCTACAGCAGCAAGCGACACTTCAATTACAATGACCTCGACAACTGAAACTGGTGCAACTGGTACCCAAATCCAGTACTACTTTAGAAATAAGAACGGCGGCGGTCACGATAGCGGCTGGCAGGCCTCTTCGACCTACACAGACATCGGTCTTGTTCCTGATACCAACTACGGATACACTGTAAAGGCCCGCGATAACGCGTTAGTGCCGAATTACACCGCTGAATCAAACGAGGCAAACGCAGTTACCGGCCTTGATACAGTTCCGCCAGATCCAAATCCGGCGACCTTC
>JBEKHA010000013.1:0-71948 GCA_050012515.1 Sedimentisphaerales bacterium
GGCGTGATTTGGACACCAGGATTCAACGATCCGGGTGCAACATCCGCAGCAATCGGCCCAATCACCTACTATTTTACCAGCGACGTTCCCGAGCCGGCGACAATGGCGTTACTTGGTCTTGGTGCGTTGAGTCTGCTGAGGAAACGCAGGGCGTAAAAAGCTCGAAAAGACAATTTGTTTTATAAATCAAAGGGCTGTGTTCAAACAACACAGCTCTTTTTCTATTCAGGATTTTAGCCGATATTAAGCCAATTTTGGTCAGGTGGCATCTTTGCCCGTTATAGAAACAAGACATCTCAAAAGCCATAGAGCCTTTTTGAAAACGGTACTATAAGTGTAAAAAATATTCATCCCATCCATCAAGCAGCGCTCCCGTACTGTAAAAATATTCATCTCAACCATTAGGCCGCTCTTATATGACTTCAAAAGCCTACCAAGATGCTCTCGGCATAGGAATTATATCGCGGAACTAAAGGAAAAACGACCAATTTCAACAAAATAAGCTGCTTGTAAGATTAGGTCTCCTAAATAGTTAACGTCGGATGAATATTTTTATAGTACGGGATAGGCTTTTGGGCTACCCAATAAATGTCGGGCGAGACCTTTCGCCAACCTTCTTGTAGTGCGACAACGCACTTTCTTTATCGGGGAAGTCACTCACAGTAAACCAAAGCGTAATGGCGCCAATGGTAATGTAGTCGCCATCTACAAGGCATGTTTCCTCCTTAATTTTGTTGCCATTGATGAGCACGCCGTGTTTGCTGCTCATATCGATTGCGCGATACTCATTCTTGTCCTTGTCGTAGCTAATCTGCAAATGTTTTCGTGAGACCCGCTCATCGAGTATCTGAATCATAAGGGCCTCGTCCCGACCAATCACGTTCGTTCGACGACCGAGCGGGTAATAGTCATCCTTTTGCGGACCGTCCAAAACAATTAAAGAAGCCATTTTTCAACTCCTGTTTTCCAAGTTCATAAGCTATTTTTTTGTCGTAACCTCACTAATAATTTCTTCGGCATTGGCCTGTTTGCCCTGGTGCCGGAGCACATCGACCAAATCATTGACCTGCCATTTCCACTTCGCGACATCATTGGGCCAGGCCTGCGCGGCGTTTTCGATGGCCTCGCGGTAAAACGGCTCGGCTTCGGCAAACTTGCCTTGTTTTCGAAGCACAAACCCTAGGCCGGAGGCCGTCCATTGCCGGCTCTCGTAGGAGTTCGACGCAAGCCGTCGGCACAGGTCCAGTCCCTCGCGATACAGCGGTTCCGCCTCGGCCAGTTTGCCCTCGTCACGAAGCACATCGCCAAGGCGAGCGAGTGGAAGGACCAGATCGGGCGACGGTGGCGACTTTCTCCCAGCCTCCAGGGTTTCCCGGTACAAGGATTCCGCCTCGGTCAGCTTTCCTTGATTACGGAGAATATCGCCAAGGCCGGAGGCACACCATTGCCGACGTCCGTAGTTGTTTGGCTCAAGCTGTCGGCACAGGTCCAGACCCTCCCGATACAAAGGTTCCGCCTCGGCCAGTTTACCCTCGTCACGAAGAAAATCGGCAAGGTAAGTGAGCGGAAGGACCAGATCGGGCGACGGTGGCAACTTTCTCCTGGCCTCCAGGGTTTCCCGGTACAAGGATTCCGCCTCGGTCAGCTTTCCTTGATTACGGAGAATAGTGCCAAGGCCGGTTACACAAAATTGCCGACGTTCGAAGTCGTTTGGCACAAGCCGTCGGCACAGGTCCAGTCCCTCGCGATACAGCGGTTCCGCCTCGGCCAGTTTGCCCTCGTCACGAAGCAAATCAGCAAAACCGGCAAGTAAATCAAGCAACTGAACGCTACCAGATTCATTACCTTTTGATTTTCTCTGGAGTTCTATTGCCTCACGGTACATTACTTCGGCCTCGGACAGTTTACCCTCTTCGCGGAGCATGGTCGCGAGTTGGTTGCGCGCCCAGGCGAATTCAATTGCCCATTGGCCTTCGAGTTTGGGGATGGTTGACAGGCATTCACGAAACATGGCTTCGGCTTCGGGGAGCTTGCCCTTTTTGTGCAGAACCTCGCCGAGGTAATACATGCACAAAGCACTTTCGAAAGCACCTTCTGGAGTGCTACCGAATTTCAGCCTGCCGAACGTCGCCAGGGCCTCACGCCCGAGTTGTTCAGCTTCATCCAGCTTGCCTTCATTGTTCAGCACGATCGCAAGGATCATGCTTGGGTGAGCAACCAACAGACTCTCCGAACCCACCAGTTTGCGTCGCATCGCTAGAATTGGGCGGAGGGTGGTTTCAGCTTCGTCCGGTTTGCCTTCATTAAGAAGCACTAGGCCCAGCACTAATTTCGACTCCCCGAGGTGCGGATCGAGACCCTCCTCGCCCAGAAGCTTTTTCTGAATCCCCACTGCCTCTCGGGCAGCGGCCTCCGCCTCCTGCAGCCTGCGTTGTCTAAAGAGTGCCCAGGAAAGATCGCTCAGTGAGTAAGCCACATCCATGGACTCATTTCCCGACAGTTTTCTCCGCATGGCCAACGCGTGACGGCACAGTTCTTCGGCTTCGGTGTACCTGCCTTGAAGCAATCGAACCTTGCCCAACGTCGCCAGACACTCAGCGACTTTGAGGTGTTCTTTGCCGAGTAGGTTGGTGCGTATCGTAAGCACCTCCAGGACCAGTGGCTCGGCTTCGGCGGGTTTCGTCTGCCATTCGAGCGCATCGGCGAGATTTTCCAAAGAGTCCGCCACGTTGGTATTCATATTTCCCCATAAGGCCCGCCTGAGGGCCAACGCCGCACGGTGCATCTCTTCAGCCTCGGTATATTGACCAAGCTCCATGTACACCTCGCCGATCGTGCTCCGCAAGTCCGCTTCCACCTCGGGCGAATTCTTCAAATCCTTGCCCACCCGCTCTGCAGTCTTATCCAGGAGCAGCATCGTCGTATCTCGCCCCATGGCCACCGAGGGACCGACCCCTTTGAGCATGTCCTTCAAAAACTGCGCCACCTGCTGGCTCTTGGCCGCCTCCGCCAGGGCCTTCTTCTCAGCGGCCACGGCCTGCTGACGGTCTTGCTTTTCCTTGAAAAACATCAACGTGGACAATCCCAGACCAACCACAAGCGCCGCTGTTATCAACGCCGCCGAGGCAAAAACCAGCTTGTTTCGCCGAACCAGTTTCCCAAGACGATAAACCCTGCTCGGCGGCCGGGCCGTCACCGTCTCGTTATTCAGGTAGTTCAAAACGTCGTGCGCCAGCCCGTTGGCTGTCTCATACCGCCGTGTCCTGTCCTTTTCCAGGCACTTCATCACAATCCAGTCCAAATCCCCCCGCACCACGTGAATCAGTTGGGGCGGCTCGGAATGACGCCGTTTGGCAATCATCGTCTGATCGTCTGCATTCAAACTGCTGATTCGAGTCGATGGTCGAAGCGGCTCCTTTTCCCGGATTATCTTCCGCATCTCGTTGAGGCCTACCGCCGCCAGCTCCTTTGCGTCAAACGGCGTCTGGCCTGTAAGCAATTCATACAGCAGAACACCCAGCGCGTAAATGTCGCTGCGGGTGTCAACGTCCAATCCGCTCATCTCCGCCTGCTCAGGACTCATATAGGCAGGCGTCCCAATAAATTGCTCGTAGGCGGTAAACAGGGTTTTATCCGTCAGCATTTGTCCCGTAGTTGCCTTGGCGATGCCGAAGTCGATTATCTTGGGCACAGGCACGCCGTCGTGTAAAGTTACAAGGATGTTCGACGGCTTTATATCGCGGTGAATTATTCCCTTCTGATGCGCATGCTGCACGGCGTGACAGATTTGAACAAAAAGTTCCAATCGCTGCTCCGTCGAAAGGTTGTTCTGGTCGCAGTAGTCGGTAATCTTAATCCCCCTCACCAGCTCCATTACGAAGTATGGTCTGCCTGTCTCGGTTGACCCGGCATCAAGAACCTTAGCAATGTTGGGATGGTCCATAAGAGCCAGAGCCTGGCGTTCGGCCTCGAAACGCGCTATAACCTGCTTGGTATCCATGCCAAGCTTGATTATCTTGAAGGCCACGCGGCGGCGAATTGGCCGTTCCTGCTCGGCCATATAGACCACTCCGCAGCCGCCTTCACCTATCAACTGAAGCAGCTTGAACCGGCCAATCTTCGTACCGGGACCTTCGATTACTGGTGCTGTCTCAAGCGTGCTGTTTAAACCTCCCTGTGGCGACTTATGATGACCTTTGTCTTCCAAGTAAACCTTGAGTAATGCTTCGACACGAGTCAGCAGCGCTGTGTCATCTCCACAGGCAGATTTGACAAAAGCGTCCCGCTCAGAAGGCGATTCTATCCTGATTGCCTCGTTGAAAATCGACGTCAGCTTAACTCCCTGCCCGTCCGGCTGATTATTATTTTTTCCCTCGTCATTGCTCACGGAAATCCCTCCGGTTAAGCAACCTATATTCGATCGATTCACCACTTATAACCGACATTTCCAATATTAAACGCTTGGCTACGCAACGGAGCATATCAATCTTTTATTCCCTCAAGAGGCGATTTTGATGATACTCTTGTGCCGGTATCTGTAAAGAGAAAAAAAGAGATACTTTGGCAGGTTCGATGACGATAGATGGAGTGATTTATAGGGATAAACGGCTTGAGGCGATAGAGCAAAGGCTTGACCTGCATAAATAAATGCGCTATTTCGGTCAGATTTTAGGCCGATTTCCAAAAAAAGGTCTATGGTTCACCTTGAGCCGAGTTCGTAAAAGCTCAATGGGCCGTTGGCTCCGGCGCGGTGTTAGGCCACACATCATACGACATCACTGCGAAATCTGATCCGCGCTTGGAGTGTAAAGATAGAGCCGTCTCACGCCAAGTGTCGCCGCGGAGCCGATGCATCGCCGTCGGTGGTCAGGCCGGTTGGGCTTCTCCTTCGTCCTGGATGTAAGTCTTACCACGATAAAACCGGCTGACGAACAGGAACAACACTGCCGTCACCAGCATGACCTTCACAAAGAAAAAGAAATAGCTCGCACCGGTCAGTTTCAGGCTGCCGTCTGGATTTTGGATGAAGAAATTCACCCCGGCCGTGAACACGTTGCCCAGAGCAATCGAGCCGAGATAGGTGCACATGACCAGCGACTTCATTTTCTTTGGCGCTTGCGTGTAGGCAAATTCCAGGTGCGTCACCGAAAGCATCACTTCGCCCGCCGTCAGCACGACGAAGGCGAGGATTTGCCAAAGGATGTGCGGTTGCTGGCCGGCATCAATCCGCGTCTGGATCCACCCGACAATCAGGAAGGACACGATGACCGCCCACAGGCCCGCGCCAAACCGCCGGAGCGGCGTCACTTTCACGAACCGCGCGACCGTGGGATAGATCACGTAGGAAAACAGTGGCAGCATGATGAGGATGAAGACGGGATTCACCGTCTGGATTTGTGCCGGCAGCCAGTCAATGCCGAACAGGTGCCGGTCCATCTTCTCCGACTGCACGACCCACGAAGAGAAATTCTGCTGCCACAACGACCAGAACATGGCGGCAAACGGAACGAGAATTAACAGGTTCAGGAGCGCCTTCAGATTTTCACGCTGGAAAAGCTCCCGCGTGTAATTGCCCAATCCGGCGGGAGGAATGTGGACGAATTTCCGGCGTCCCATCCAGAAGACCACCGTGGCGATGAGCATGGCAATGCCTGGCACGCCAAAGGCAATCCTCGGTCCCACGCGGTCCAGCAATTCAGGAATGAGAATCGTGGAAAATGCCGAGCCGAGGTTGATCGAAAAGTAGAACCAGTTGAACATTCGCGGCATCAAGTGCTGGTTGGCGGCGCCAAACTGGTCGCCCACGTTGGCGCTGACGCACGGCTTGATGCCGCCGGCGCCGAGGGCAATCAGCCCCAGCCCGAGGACGAGCCCCAGCCGGGTATCGTTCATCGCAAGGGCGAAATGGCCGAAGCAATAAACGACGGACAGAATCAGGACGATGAGATACTTGCCGAACACCGCGTCGGCGAGGAACGCGCCGAGGATGGGCAGAAAATAGATGGCCGAAACGAACGTGTGATACCAGGCGTCGGCCTGCGCGTCGGTCATGTGATCCGGCCGGCCCTGGGTGTTCATCAGATACTGGGTCATGAAAATCACCAGGATGGAATTCATGCCGTAATAACTGAACCGCTCGGCCGCTTCGTTGCCGACGATGTAGGGAATGCCCGGCGGCATCTTGTCGGTTTTCAACGGCAAGGTGAGGTATTTGGATTTAGTCATTTGGCCAGTCCCAAATCCGCACGTCGGACGAATTTTTTTTATAGTACGGGAGCACGTATGTTAGCATCGCTACTTTGCTCCCGTTACCGGCTGCGCCAGGTATTGGTCCAGCCACTCGATCCAGCGCCGATAGATGTCGCGGTAGCGGACGGGATCTTTGGGGTGGTGACCGCTGGTTGGGTAGGCGATAAACTTCGTGGGCACACCGTTGTCACGGAGCGCGTGGTAGAGTTTATACGACTGCGTGATCGGCACCCGCTCATCGCCCGTGTCGGAAAGGATGAGCGTCGGCGTCCGGATATTGGCGGCGTAAGTAATGGGCGATTGTTCGACATAGGTTTTGGCCCGGTCGCCAACCCACGGCGAGCCGCCCAGGAGATAGCGGTCCTGAACACCGCAGTCGGACAGACTATTATCCTCCAACCAATCCGTCACAGCCGCCCCGGCGATGGCCGTTTTCCAGACTTGATAATGCCCGACCAACCAGACGGTCATATAGCCGCCATAGGACCAGCCGGTGACGGCAATTCGGTTTGTGTCCACGAACCCGCGCTGCTCCACCGCCGCCAGCCCAGCCATCACATCCCGGCCAGGTCCGTCTCCGGTGTCATTGACGATTGCCGTCTCATAAGCGTTCCCCAGATTATCGCTGCCACGATAGTTGGGTCGGAATACCACATACCCGTGTGCGGCGATCAATTGCCCCCATTCATTGAAAGCCTCGGTTGTGGCCCATTCGGGTCCACCGTGGATGAGCAAAACCAGCGGATACTTGTTCCCCGGCGCAAAATCAGGGGGATAAATCAAAATCCCATCTTCGTGCCAGCCATCCGGCCCCTGCCACTCAATCGCCTCAACGTTCCCGAGCGCCAAAGCAGCAATCGGTTCGTTGAATCGCGTGAGCTGGCGCGGGGGCGCACTGGGCGAGCTCATGTAGTACAGCTCGAGCGGACTGTGTGCGTGGCTTCCCACGAACGCAATTGAGTTGTCTTTGCCCACGTTTATTTCGAAGGATTCGGAATAAAATCCATCCGGATTGAGATTTCCAAGATCAAGCCGGCGCGCCTCGCCTTCAAGTGGCTGGAGCCAGGCCGAAACACGCGTGCCGTCATACGCCACTACCAGCAACGATTTGCCGTCGGGCATCCAAAGGGATTTCCCAATATCACGGTCGAGCGGCCGGGTGAGGTTCTTGTCTTCTCCTCCCGCTGCGGGGGCGACGTGAATCTCGCTGACGCTGGTCCATAGTCCATCACGCGGGTACGAATAGGCAATTGACGAACCGTCAGGGGAATACGCCGGCCAGCTTTCATTAGTGGTGTGTTTGGTCAGTGGCCGCGTCGCGCCGCTGGCGACATCGAGAACGTTGACGGCAATCAGATCGTTGTCACCGAAATGCGGGGTCGCCTGCCGCGTGAACGCAATCGAGTTGCCGTCGGGAGACCAAGACAAAGGTACTACGACATCTTGGACAGTCAGACTCCATGTGCCCGAGGTCAACCGGCGCGGCTGACCGCCCTGTGCCGAAATCAGCCAGATGTGCGAGGGTGTTGCTGCGGCGGCAGTAAGGAAACTATCGTCCCCAATTTCGAAGGCATCGTCGCCTTTCTCAATCTGCTGCTTGTTTTCCGGTTCGTCGGCGGTCACAAAGGCGATATCCTTGCCGTCGGGCCGCCAGGTGAAATGCTGGACGCCGTTGGTGACACTCGTGAGCCGGAGCGCATCGCCACCATTCATCGGCATGACGAAGAGCTGAGCCTTTTCTTCCTTGCCGGGCCCCGGCTTCGCGGCCTTTTCTTCCTTGCCGGGCCCCGGTTTCGCGAGAAAGGCGAGCCGGTCTCCCGAGGGTGACCAGCGTGGCTGCTCGACACCTTGCCTATCCCGTGTAAGGGTGTGTTGCCCGGCGGTGGCGATGTCCACCAGCACCAACGCGCTGTCATAGCGTTTCTCGTCGTAGTTCGGACGCGATACGACGATCACAATCGACTTGCCGTCCGGCGAAATCTGCGGATCAGAAATGCTGACCATCCTCGCTAGGTCGGCAATCGCAAAACGATTCGTTTGCGGGAGTTCTCCCCCGGATGTGTTTGCCAAAGCAAAGAATACGAGAATTGCAGAAAAAGTAGTCTTCATAGGCGTATCCATATCACCGCTCCTCCCCCCCAGCGAATGTGGTCCACGGTTCCGAGGGGCGGCTCTGCAAAATGTCCTTCATCCATTCATATTGCGGATGTTCCGCCAGGAATTTATGTGAATCAAAAGCCATGCCGCAGGCCGACCCCCACCGCGCCGCAAAACTCATCTGCCTGGCCATCTTTGTATCTACGACCTTCGCATCGATTGTGCCGAAGGGGCAATTCGGTTCCGTAGGCCATTGCTGAATGGGTTTGCGCTCCAGATCGCAATGGGCGCATAGTGACCGCTCGCCCGGGTGCTCTTCGCCGAGATATGCGTCGAAATGGTCGGCCTCGAACAGTTTGGCGGCTTCCACATCAATCCTGCCCGCGTACTGCGACATGAGTTGCTTCCACCGCACGCGTCGGGCAACGTCCGATTCACGAATGTCGGTCTCGTGTAAACTGGTCTCGAACCTCAAGATCTTCAAATCCTCGGCAGCGTTGGAGCCGACAAAGTAGCCGTCGCGCTTCTTCTCAAACCCGACGTATTTCAGTCCAAGTTCAAGCCGCGCGATTTCGCCCGTGTTTACCTCGCCCAGCAGCCAAGCATTGGCAAGGCCGCCGTTGTTGCCGCGCTTCATAATGGCGCACCACTCCTCGATCGAGTTGGCATCCTGGGTGGCGCGGCGCATTCGGGAAAATTCCGGGACACCTTTTGGATCGATGCCTTCGTCGTAGGGATAAATCGTGGTCTCCGCTCCCACCAAACCCGCGTCGGTGATGAAGAAATCCGTCCCGCTGGAGATCCAGCCAGGGAAAGTTTGCATGAGGATCCGGTGGCCCTTCTCAGGGACAATGTCGATGATGACGTTTGGAAGCGGAAAGTAGTAAGAGTTCATCGTGTTGTGTCCGAGGACAATGCCGCCGTCAGCCGTTATGCTGCCGGTGGCGATGAACGCACTGCAGGATTGATGCGCCGGATTCACTTTTCCTTCTTTGATCTTCTTCAGCTCCTCCGGCCACCAGTACCAGTCCAACTCCAGGTAGCCGTTGTACGCTATAATTTCGGCCCGCGATGAAGGAACACCAGCAGCCCGCATACCCTCGACGATCCCATCCAGCTCGGCGAGGTTCTCCTTGTCAATCTTCCGTGCGAACATCGCGCTGGCCTTCTCCAAAAGCCAACTCCACTTCGTCGCACTCTCGTACTCCCAGTCAGTGCGGGTGGCCTTGATGCCTTGAGCGATTTCTTTGGCCAGAAGATAGCCGTGCTGGAAACCACGTTGTCGCGGGGTCCCTTCAATGTGCAAATAGACCCAGCCAGCTCTCTCGTGTCTGTTCGCCTTGCTCAGCCACGACTGCTGGACTTCGGTCAGAGAAGGGGCGGTCAACGATACGCTTTGTCGCGTATTCGCGCAACCAACGAGAAGAAATGTGATCGGCGATACTGTCAGAATGCAAAAAACCGAAACAAACAGGTAAAAACCAACCCCTCGCCCCCATCGTCGAATTTGAACGTTCATTCGATTTTCCTCCATACTAAAGTATCAACTGACATTCCCATATTAAACGCTGGGCTACCCAGCCAAGCCCTCTTTGCCTTTTGCCCCCCAGCCAAAGGCGATTTTGAGGATACCCTTTTGCCGGTGTCTGTCAAGAGAAAAAATCGAGGTATTTTACCGCCTTCTGTAAAAATATTCATCCCACTCATCAGGCAGCCCAGTAGTATAAAAAATTTCGCCCGATGTTAAGTCCTTCGAACAGCTGTTCTTACAAGCAGCTTATTTCATTGAAATTTGTCGACTTCCCCTCGGAGAACAGAACACACAGTCTCGGTATCGTATCTCTGGACAGAACCAGGCACCGCTCATCCAGAGAGCTAGTGACCTTCCCCCCAAAAACTGGTCCATTCCAAATGAGATTAAATTTTTTATAATCTCATTTTTGGAAAGGATTCGGAAATGCAAAAGACCAGGACACAAGTTTTTGTCCGAGATGTGCTGTGCATTTTCGCCGTATACGGGAGCACTTTTCAGATAGCAACTCACTTAGCTTTCAACAGACCGTATGGGTTAGGGATAACCACTCCGTCTTGGATAAAATAATCATTGGGGTTAGAACTCGGCCCACCACCTCTACATGCCTCCATAGCTGTTTTAACCGTTTTCCTATCAACCTCATTGGATGACAAGGCGAGCGCAACAGCCATTTCGAGGGCGTCGAGTCCATCATCAAAATTCCCCTTCGGGAAATAACGGCACTCTTCCAACAGTTGCCTGTGCCTTTTGCTGAATTGAAGTGAACCGCCCTTTGTCCAGACCTTCATGCCCTTAATCCTCGCTATCTTGTTACCCCTACTGGTAATCGGCTCAACCCTTATTCTGATACCGAGATTCCTCGCCTTCTCCTCCACAAGCCCGACAAGTACCTTTTGAAAATTATTCGCTTCGATGCCGAACTTTACAAAGTTGTATCTTGTGGCGTACGCCAGGATATCACCTACAATTTCGTCCACCGGCCGGCGCTTGATATCCGCGACAATTACAAAGAATGTTTTGCTGGCTCCTTTTACTCTCGCCAGGACTATTATGGCCGAAAAGTCCCCCTTGTTGACGCTCTCTCCAAGGCTCGGGTCGCAGGCACCGTAGAATTCCACATCGTTGCCGAACGACCTTAATAAATCATCCAGGGACCTCCCATTCTCATCCCAGTAATGAAACTCGTCTGTATTAAAGGTAATCCGGCTAGGATCCAGCGGCATATTTTGCATTTCACTCAGGAAGCTGTACCCGTTTTGCTCGCGCATACACATTAGTTCATAGAGCGTATGCCGTTCCGGCCACAAAAGCACGGCACCCCTGTCCATTTCGGCCTTGCTTGCCATATAATACTTCACTGCCCCTTCAGGTCCAAAAACGTCCCCATAGCCCTGCTTGCTATTGTAAATGTCGCTCCAATGACCCCACAGGTCCATGCGATCAGGCATCTGCTCGATAGCGGCGTAGCGCATCTGGATCCACTGGTTTCCCTTTGACTCGCTCATGTAATCGCCCAGGAGACAATGAGGATGATAGAGGTTGCCGATGAAAATGAAATTTGTCTTCTCGGAACCTGCCATAAGGATAGATTTCTCAAAGATATCCTTCAGCTTCTCCCGCGATTCAGACGAGAAGGTGTTATCAGCATTTTCAAGGTCGTCTGCGATAATCAGGGTGGGCCTGTCTGCGCCCGAGCGTCTCCCCCTAATTTTCTGACCCGACCCGAGGGCCAGCACCTGAATCTTGTTTCCGGTTACGATACTTTCCTTGTGCCAGTGTGCCAACCTCGATAAAGCGCTTGTCTTGCAAATCTCAGGAAAAGCCCTCACAAGCTCGTCGTTATCCATAAGCTCCTTTTTGATGTTGGCTAAAATCTGTGTTACCTGCGATGCCGTATGGGAAACAAGCACGATAAAACGCTCCTTCTCATAGCAAATACAATAGAGGACGTAGATCAGGGTAATCAGTGTTGACTTGCCGAACCCCCGCGGTGCGGCTATCACCACTTTCCTGCCGCGTTTATTTGTAATGGCATAAAGTGTGTTGTAGATGTCCCTGTGGGCCTTTGAGGTCTTATACCCAAGATAATGCGGCAGAAACAGCTTTGCGAACGCCAATATCGACTTGCTGCCCTGCTCCCTCTTAATCCGTATCGCCTGATCCAATAAATCATTCTTCATTTTTATTCTCCTTATGTTCGATTTCTTTTTTCTGTTTTTCCGCCAGCTTCTTTGTCTCATTAATCACTTCCGCCTTCTCCAACCGCCCCGAAAGCGCCTTTACCTCTTCGGCAAGCTCCGGCGTATATGTGCCGGTGTCTATTGCGACGCTTTCAATCTCCGAAAGCATCCTTCTTGCCTCAAGCACCGACTCCCCTGCCTCTTCGACAGCGATATGATGGTAGAGCTCGCCGGCAATTTCCTGGGGTTTAAGAGGCAAATAACCCAAGGTCTGCAGCTTTTCGACAAGCTCCTTGAGTATCTTCCAGCCGGCAAATTCCGCCTGAATCTTCTCAGCAGCTGCAGTATCTTTGGCTCGCGCCAAGCGTACCAGGAAACTGTGATGATTCATCGCCTTGTTAAACACCTCGCCTACAAACTGCTTTGCGAATTCAATGTTAGGCACCATCTCATTTCGTGCACGTATGTCTTTCACGTCCCTGATAACAGTTCTCTCGCTGACTTTCAGGACCTGGCCGATTTGCGGATAGGTGTACCCTTCAGCGATAAGCAGCTCAACACACTGCTGACGGCATTGCTTGTCGAGCAGCTTCGGGTCAGTTAGCCCGGAGTTTATTTCCTGAAGTATTTGTAAGGCAGACCTTTCGTTATCATTTGCATTATTCGCACCCATCTTAATCCTCCTTGAAATAACGCTTACGTATGTCAGTAGAAACCTTGTCCTTGCCAGCATAAGAGATATAACGATGCACAATTGCATCGCAATAACGAGAATCTATTTCAAGGCCATAGCAGCGACGGCCGAGACCTTCGGCGGCAATAAGCGTCGAGCCTGAACCCAGGAACGCATCCAGGACGATGTCGCCTTTGACCGAACTGTTTATTATCGCACGCTGCGCCAGTGCGATTGGCTTCTGCGTGGGGTGAATATAATTTTTATTTGCGTCGCGTTTTACCTCCCAGACGGTGCTTTCGCTCGTTGAGCCAAACCAGCGGTGGCTGCCGTTATTTTCGAGCCAGGCGTAAAGACAAAACTCTGCTTGCTCATGATAATCACCGAATGACATGGCAAAATTCGGCTTGGCCCAGACAATAACCGAAGCGACGTGGAAACCTAGCTCCTCGAGCTGGGCATGCATGGGTCCGAAGTTTTTGTGCCCGTTCCAGATGTAGGCAGCCGCTCCCCTGTCCATAAATTTCACTATATGGGAGAATACCTTGCGAAGCAGGTCACTGTATTCCAGCTCGCCTATGTTGTCACCATGTATCTGTGCCCATCGGCAGGATTTCCTGGTGCAGGCATTGGGATTGGGTCTATCGCCAGCCACGTAGGCGACGTTATAAGGCGGATCCGTATGAACCAGACCTACTTTTTCCACCGATATAAGGCGTTCGAGATTTTCCAGAACCGAGCAGTCTTCGCAGAGGATTTTATGAGGACCAAGTTCGATAAGCTCACCTTTTTGGGTGACGGGCTCAATTATGGATTCAGCTACCCCCTCGGTATCAAAATCGTCCTCCCCTCCTGTCTCCAGATAGCGGTCGATGAGCTGACCGATTTCAACAGGAGTAAAACCCGTCGTCCCTACGTCCAGGTAGGGAACCCTTGTAAGCTCATCTAGTAGCAAGGCCAGCTTTTCCTTGTCCCAAGACCCCTGTACCTTATTTAATGCCAAGTTAAGGGCTTTTTCTTTTTCAAGTGGCAGGTCAACAACACTCACCTCGATTTCCGTGCAGCCCTTCCGCACCAGGATCTTAAATCGCTGGTGGCCGCCAACGAGGTTTTTAGTACGCCGGTTCCAGACAAGCGGCTCTACAAGCCCGAAACCGTCGATACTCGCCTCGATCTGCTTGTACTCCGGATCATCCGGCTGCAAATCCTTGCGAGGGTTGTGTGGTGCAGGATTAATTTCGCTGATTGGTATTTTCTTGATTTCCATGTTTGTCTCCTTTCTGTATGTTTTCATTATGTAAGTATTCATTTAAACTAAAAAAATATATTACACATTTATACCCGCTTGCCTATCTTCATTCTCCAGTTCGCTAGCCATCTTAACCCACTCTAGCTGGGAAATTTCTTTCTTCCTAAGGCCCTCAACCGCAGTTTTAGTAGTGGCCTCCATCATCTTAAGACCCAAACTGACGCTATAAGCCAGCATTTTTTTCTCTTTTTCGAGCCCCTTATCCACTACCTCGTACCGGAGGGCATGGTCTCGTATTTTTTCATTAATCTCAAAGTATTTCCTACAATTGCATTTTGCTTCTTCCTCTATCCGGCCAAACACCTCGCTTAGTACCCCGTCTTCGCCGACTCCGTACCGCTCAATTAACATCCGCTTGGCAACTCGATAATTTATAAAAAAACCTTCATCTCTTATTAACGGGTTAACAAATAAGCTGGTACTTGCCAGATAGTTAAGTTTATTCAGCTCCCTCACCACCTGCTCGTCCTTGGCAATCCTCTCAAAGCTTAGGCCCTTGACATCTTTCAATTCTATTATCAAACCAAGGTAAGCTATAATCTCCTTCGGATAAAATACCGTTCTGCCCTTTAATTTTTTGAGCTTTTCCGGAAAACGTTCCAACAGGATTTTCCTGATTTTTCTGTTAACATATACGTGGTTAGCCTTAATAACAGGCGGCGGCAAAAGACCGTGTCTGGCACCGAGATTATGAAACCAAAAGCGCGTCTTCTTTTTGCTCTTCAAAAAATCTTCAACCCGCTTTGCGGTAACCAACTCTTTTCTATAGTCAACCATAGTGGCTCTTTTACAAATGAATTCCTTCATAATGAAAGTAATCATATATTTTCCTTCGGCATCTGTCAACCCTTTTCTTTAATTTTTTTGTGCCGGCTGTTGGGTGTGGGTAAAGTCAGACGTATCAACGCCGAATCAGCAGATTAGCATAAATCTTGCGAACTGACGGCAAAAACCGCATTATTGGCGCAAAAACGGCGATATATCAGCTAAATATCGGCCTAATCAACTTGATATAAGCCCGCATATAGAGCCCATATAGGGGGTAATATTAACCCTTTTATGGAGGCTTATTATGATAAGGGCCAACACCGAACAACGCCCGCTAAACCGGGCCGTCGGCTACGTCCGCCGGTCCACAGACCGGCAGGAACAATCCATTCCCGACCAGAAAAAAGCCATAGAAAACTACGTCGCCGAGCACGACCTGCGCCTTACGAAGTTCTACGTGGATGATGCCATAAGCGGCACATCCACCATTGGCAGACGAGCCTTTCAGCAAATGATTGCGGATGCCCAGAAAACAAACAGTCAATTCGACAAGATAGTAGTCTATGATGTGAAACGTTTCGGCAGAATTGATAACGATGAGGCGGGCTACTATCGTCACATCCTAAGGACCAATGGAGTTGAAGTTATCTACGTCTCCGAGAATTTTAACGGTGATGTCACCGATGACCTGCTTCGACCGGTCAAGCAATGGCAGGCAAGGCAGGAATCCAAAGATTTATCGAAGGTAACTATCAGAGGCCTACTTTCAAAGGTCGAAGGCGGCTGGTGGATGGGAGGCACACCCCCCTACGGCTATGACCTGCGATACGAAAACGCCGAGGGCAAGTTTTTATTCATAATACGCTTTATGCCAGATGGCTCAAAACAGCTTCTCGACAAACAAGGCAACGTAACCCGAACCCTAACCAGGGGTGAATCACTCAACATATCCAAACGTGACCAGGCAAAACTTATATTCAGTGATAACCAGCGAGTAAAAGCAGCCAGACAAATCTTCCAGATGTATGCAGAGCAAGGCAAAGGTTACAAATCCCTTGCAGATACCCTCAATCAACAAGGCATCCCTACGCCAAGAGGACCACAATGGGCGCACATCTATCGAGGCAAGTGGACCGATACAACCATAAGGGCCATCCTGGTCAATCCTATTTATGCCGGGGATATGGTCTGGAATCGTCGAACCGATGCACGCTTCCACAGGATAAGCCAGGGCCGGGCCATAGACCGTGAAAATGTACACGGGGCGAGGTTGGTACCTAATGATCAAAGCGACTGGATTGTCATTCGAGATGCCCACCCCGCATTGATAAACAGGCGCCTGTTTGAACAAGCCAAGCAACGGCTTGAAAATCATCCCAAGGCAATTGAGCAAAAACAAAACACCCACGGCAGGACATGGAACGGCCAGCGGAGCAGGTTCATACTCTCCGGGCTTTTAAGATGCGCCCTGTGCGGCAACCGTTATCAGGGAGTTACCCGTGAGAAAGGGGAAAAACGGCTGGATGGCACAAGAATCAAAAACTACTACTATGGCTGCGGCGGCTATATAACCAAGGGCACAACCATCTGCCAGATTAATGCCATTCCAAAAGAGGTGCTCGAATCGAAAGTCATCGAAACGGTGCTGGACTTTTATAAGCCGTATCTTGAAAAAGATGGCCGATTGAAGCTCGCTGAGGCCGTAAAGGCCCAGACGGGCGCAGAAAAAGAAGACATCGCCTCAGCACGCCAAAGGGCACAGGCTGAATTGGAAAATATAACCAAAATCATAAATAACCTCTTAGACAATCTTACAGAAACCAACCGTGAGCACGTAGATAAACGGCTCAACGAACTGACCACCAAAAAGCAGCAAATTGAAGCCCGGCTGGAAGAACTGGAGCGACTGTCGCTGTCGCAGGCCGAGATAGATACGATAGTAGCCGATGGTATGCGGTTTTTAGCAGGGCTGGATTTTACCCTCCGTAACGGCCTGCCTGAAGAGAAACTGACCGCCCTGCGCCAATGTATCGAAAAAATACATATCAATAAGCCTGCCAAGAAAGCTGTTTTGACAATTCGGCTGGTTCCGGTAGGTGGTCTTAACGCAGTCCAGGAAAGAAACATTTCTATATAGCTCAAACGGAGCTTTTCCTCCGTAATCGAGCTTAATAGAAAACCTCCGACCTCCGGGTTATGGGGCGGCTCCCCATAAAACGCCCATATGCGTCTGGAAATATATTTGCAGCAAGGATTGGTGGCGATGATGATTTCGCCGGGGGTAAAAACTACCTAAACAGAAGGTGAGAGCCAAGTAGGGCTTGCGGATAGTGCAAATACGGTTGGAAATAAAGCGTTTTTTGCGAGAGACGTGATACTTTAAAGCAATTATTTGGTGCTGAAAATTTCAAGTACTTTTAAGCATATCGATCCGGTAGGGAGTTTTGCTTGAACTTGTTCTTCTACCTGTTTGCCCAATAAAGCACGTGCAATTGGAGTCCTTTCGTTCACAATACCAAAATCGGGATTTGATTCGCCTTTACTAATGCTCACCTCCAAAATGTCATTAGGATTCTGCAAGTCCATATACCTTACAGTATCGCCTACCTTCACAACAACAGAACTACCCACCTCCGGTTTGCTCATCTTCCACATGTCGTCAGAGAAAGGCTGGTCAAGTGTATTTGCAGATAATGGCATGATACCTCTATCTTCGAGGAGGTTCCATAAAGGAGCCAAAGCATTTGCCGGATCCATATAAAACGATGAACCTCTAACTCGATAGAATACCCATTTGCACCGTTCAAGCATTCGTTGCCGCTGCATATCCTGCTCGTATCGGTCAGCGCCGTGGAATTCGTCCCCGTCGCACTCGACAGCTAACCGAGACTGATGTCCTTCGATGACCAAATCTATGAACTTGCCAGCGACCTCAAACTGTGGGATTACTCTGTACCCCTTACCTGCGATTTCAAGAGCAACATCAACTTCAAACCAGCTTTCGAATGGTGATGGTGGTTTTTCAATCGCCCGGTTTGCATTAAGTGCCGTTTTTTTCAAAGTAGCAATATCTAAACCAGCGATTGATTGCACCCTCGTTTCCTCAAAGAACTCCAGCAAGCGCCTCCGCAAACATTTTGTACTGAGGTCATTGCGAGTTACAGAGTGAAACAGCCACATTTGATCTCTTGCGCGGCTTGCAGCGACATTGAATCGTCTTTCATCGTCAGCATCACCCATTACACCGATTTGTTCATTCGGAGCCGCAACCATCGAAAGAAACATTACGTCTCGTTCATCACCTTGAAAGCTATACGGGTTGCCGCAGATAAGACGACGGTTTTCCATCTCACTGGCCCCAAGGCGCTCGAGGAGCATAGACTCAATCAATTTTGCTTGCTGTTCACCCTGCAATACCACAACGCCCATTGATTTGCTTGAGTATTGAGGATCATTACAACAATCCACAATGCGCTGAACAATTTCTTCTGCCTCAGGCCGATTGGTAACGTTGGCATTCGAACCTTGTCGATGACCTTTTTGAATGAAAACGTTCTCCAAAGGCTTTAATCGATTGGGTGGATATTGCCTCAATGGTATTAGGGGAGTGGACGAATAACATAAATCATTGCTGAAGTGAATGATTTCCGGCATACAACGGAAGTGTTCCCGCAAAGCTACCCTGCGAGTCCCATATCTGAGTTTTCCGTGACTGAAGAGGCTGCTTTCTACACCGAAAGAATCTTTAAAGCGAAAATCATGTAGAAACTCCTCCATTAGCCGATAAACAGCATCACGTGGGATACCAACTGCGTCAGGGCTGATTTGCTTGTCATCGCCGACGATGATTATCTTGCGACCTAAGTAAAATAAGGGTAGAGATTCAGGTCCACACTGTGATGCCTCATCAACAATGATTGTATCGAACATTTCAGGTTTGGGGTCAACGGTATCCCAAACCCTATGGAGTGGCATAACCCAGGCAGGTACAACATCCACACATTCATTCAAATGTTTCTGAGCATCGCGGCGATGTCTTGGAGCGTGTTTGCCCGTACCCTTACCAAGTTTTCTAATAGACTGTTGCCAAGCTTCAAGGTGACGAAGATGTACTTCCTCCATACGCTTAAAACAAAATGACCATGCCCGTAAAGATGCAATCGCGGATATTCGTTTTTCTATGTCATTTTCTACCTGACGAACACGTCTTTCAATACTAAGAAGGTCATCCTTATTCAGATAATTGTTGAGATATACTTTGGCCTGAGCCCATTGCCAAGCTTTGGAGAGCTGAGGCAATCGAGAGTCCCAAACCGATTCATTAGGTGTTTCTTGCAAGCTGTGCGCAAAACGAGGCGCCAATTCTTTAATTTGTTTAAGAAACAAATCTGCCCATCGTACGACCTGAGCGGCTTTATCGATTTTATCAATATCATGTTTCGCGCGAAGCAGTTCTTCAGAATCGTGTGACCTAATCGCTTGGAGAGATTTGTTAACAACTGAATGGGCATTCGACCTCATCGACAGGTCAAGCAAGTGATTTTCCCAAGATTCAATCTTTGCAGTGACACTTTGTTTCTGAAACAAAGCGAGAACTCGCTGACAAGATACAAACATTTTATTTAAATAGGAATCGTCGTGCCATACTGGTTCTGGAATGTTGCCACAAAGCGCAAGATGCTCTTTACATTGCTTAACAAAATCCTGGAGTTCGAATGCTTGATTAAGTAGGTTTTTACGATGTTTGAGTTCCGCTATCTGAAAACTTATTGGGTGACTATTTTCCGGAAAATACGGAGTCCAAGAGTCCCAAGCATTCTGTAGTGCTTTCTCCAATTCAAGGTTATTTACGAGATCCCGAATAGTTTCCAAGGTACGACATTGTTTGCTGTTAACAAAAACAGATTCTAATATATAACGACGTTGCCTTACTACTTTGGGACGGAATACTGCCCATCCCAGAGAGGAACCAGATTCCAGGTGCGTTTTGAGGATTTTAGCGTCCTCAAGCAGGTGCGTTCGATTTATGTTTTCCGGCGAAACAATGGGCGCAAGTCCTTTTCGTTCTTCGTATAGATCTAACGATTCTGAGGTCAAACAACCAAGGTCCCACCAACGACTGTGATTTCCAGAAAGAATATCCTGCACGCATCTTGAAACCCATGATTCAGTATTGCTGCGAAGGTGCGTGACAGAGTCGTTCAATTGCTTAATGCTCTCGAGGAGAGCCCTCACATCAGATTCTTTACAGGAGGAAAGATGGTCATAAATGATCTTGTCGGAATTAGGAGCAAGAGCTTCAATTTGGTTACAGAATTGTTGCTCCTGCCTCACGGCGTTCTCAAAATCTTCTTGTTGAGGCAAGTCCTTATTTGGATCAGGGATGAAATGTGCAAGATCTTTTCGGCGTTCGGGTGTCAGTTTGCGAAGAATGGTCAAGAGTCGCGTGAGATGATGAACCTCGAAAGGGCATTCTTTTTCGCTTGGGACTGGATCATCAAGCCAATTGAATAGCGGTTCGTTTTTGAGAACAGTTCTTGCGATTTGGGCTGCTGTACCCTGATATGACCCGTTCGCAATGACCTGAGTATGGGTCTCGGATTCACGAATATCACGAATACGCCTTTCCAACTGTGCCTTCTCTTGGCGAAGTTCTTTTAATTGAGCACTCATTCTTTCGCACTCACCGTGTCGGATTAGATTTTCTGTGTCCCATTCGTCATGTTTACTCAAAATGCGTCCAACACTTGCTTCTAGCGATCGCTGCTCATCGATTCCCTGACCGAGCAGATTAACGCATAAAGGTCGAATTTCCTCGGGGAGCAATCCTTCTAATACATGAAGCGCGCGAGGGGTTTTTGCGGTGACCAATACACGATGATCAGTAGCGAGAAGATGACAAATTAAATTTGCGATTGTGTGTGATTTTCCGGTACCAGGTGGGCCTTGGACAAGAATTCCGGTCGATTTTCTAAACTTTTCAATGATATGTCGCTGTTCATCATTTGCTGGTTTTGGAAAATATACCTCCGTGTCAATCATATCGGTTTCGAAATCATCATCCGGTTTATCTTGATGGTCTGCCGTATTCGGTATCTCTGCAAGATCTGCGAATTCCGATGGGATTCTTCCGCCTTGCTCAATAGATTGTTTCATATTCTTTAATATCTCAGTTAGCCCTCTGATAGATCTCTTACGAAGAATTAAGGCCGGTGCATATTGTACGATGGGTTTCACTGAGAGTGGTTCGCTTGCAGGTTCAATGACCTCACGGTATTCGCCATCAGGTTTAATCGAATGGACGAGTCCTTTTAAGACAGATTCGATAGACGCTTGTTCCCAAGGGTCGTCATGAGTTCCCTGCAAACCTTCTTTGGCTGCGCGTTCCGCACCCGCAGGATGTTCTTCGACATCGAGCATATCAATTTCTATGGTAAGTTGGGCGCCTTCTCTGGCCGGATGAATTGTGAAACGGCCGAGAGACGCTTCGAATTCAAGAGTGGCTTTTGCAGTTATTAAATGTCGCCTCACATGCTGATTCTGAGGTGTTTGCCAGCATAAAAGCCCGAGACCAACCACAAGCTCATATTCCTCACCTAAACGTTTTTGCTCCTGGTATATTGTAAAAAGCTGCGAATATACTTTATGAATTGTTTCCCATTTTTTGTATAAATGAGACCAAGGCATCCAATTTCGTTCTATGTAGTTCTGCCATGCGTTAGCAACTTCAGGATAGTCAGCCAATTTTTCTGTCTTCGTAATGAACGCCAATTCCGAAGAACCTTTTGTCCATGCAGGATTTGGCTCCTGCTTTGTGATCTCATCGTGTAAAGCGGGAATATCCGTTGTCAGGTGAAGCGACTCTTGTATTACCCAATCACGGCAAACTTTTGGGATAGTTGGCAATTGCGGTTCTTTAGCAGTCTGCACCTCTATCCATACATCAGGGTCGTGTTCTTCTTCTGGCCCCCAGAGACGAGTATAGCACCCCTTTTCGTGTGGGATCTCATGTAGCCACAGGACTCGCTCATATTCACTGAAGTCCCTTATTATGCGAGATCGCAAATGGGCAATACGTATCAGATATTCAACCAATCTAACAGCTTTTTCGCTCATAAATGGCGCTGCCCAACTAAAACCTCTGCGTTAAGACCTCCTGACATAACAATAAAGATTATCGTCTTTTTTCGCCAATCAGTCAAGAACGATAAGATGATAACGCTGAAGTATGGCGTAGGTGCTTATTTTCAATACTGTAAACGGCAAAATTGGCCAGCAAGGTAGGGCAAATCGCAAACCCCCGATTGCGGTCCCATATAGGGTCATAAGTTTAAGGAATAAAAAGACAAAAGTAAAGCAAAAGTGACATTAAACCGGACATTAATAAAAGCTACATTATTCAGTTTTATATTTCATCTATCCGTTAGCCCCAATTCGATTATGCTATTGACCACCTCTTTGAGCTTGATAGCCTCAACGCATTCGCTATCCTTTGATGGTAAATCTTCCAAAAGGAGCAAGAAGGGACTTAGCGTTCTTTTATCGATCTTTGCAGGTGCCAGCTTCATTGCCTTGACAAATTTAGTGTTATTGATAATACTAATCCAGCCACTTATCCGCCTTAATTCAGCTACGACTTCTTCCCCTATAAGAGATTTTAACTGCTCGGGGTCATCTCGTTTCTTAAGTTGCTCAAACTCAATTAGTTCTATATAGGCGGGGATCACTTTATTATGCACGGCTGTACACAGCTCTTCTCGAGTCTTGGCTATCGATTGGGAATCGCTCCTGAGTTCATTTATCAGCCTTAGCGCAACCTGTTTAGAACTCTCCAAGATGTCATTATATGTCGCTCGTTTTATTTGAAGTTTCTCAAGATTTTCACCGGCATATCTGAACGCTTCTTCCTTGAACTTGGCTGTCTCGGCTTTTAATTTGCCAATCTCGACCTTGACACGCCATTGCTTCCCAAACCAGCCTACAAGCCCCCCTACGCCTACACAAATCGCGTTTAGCCAAAGGAGACCCATCATTATTTACCTTCTAACTCTCTCTTGAGGTCCTGCATGACCCTGTCGAAATCATCCGATGACGACCTCTTTTCAATAATCTGGCCTTCTGAAAAAGAAGTAACTATCGAAAGAGCTATGATAATTTTATTATATGGAGTACCGGATGCTTGCTGATAGGACTGGTATAACCTGCTTGCTTCCTGTTCAGTCAGCTTTCTGCCTGCCAGCTTTTCAGCAGCTTCCCTTAATAATCGCCTGATCTCATACTCACTTGACATGGCTCAATCCTTTCACAAAATGGTTTTTCTTTGCGTGCTCCAATACGAACACTACTATCTCTGCCCATAACACAGCATCTTCCAAAAGACCCTCTATGTTGCAGCAATTTCCCGACCCCACAATACCCCAAACCCTGTCTTTCGTCAATAATCGCTTTGCCCGCAAGGCTGGATTAACCCGGCTTTGCCTTGGGAAAGGCAAAAATGGAACTGTCATGTATCTAAGAGAAGAGGTTGTTGCCTATGAAAAACAAAGGCTGATTTCGACAAAATAAAAATCAAAGAAATCAGCAAAATCAAAATAAATCAAATATTTCAAAACTGCCCCGGTTTTGTGATCGCAAGTCCTTTTCCGGGGTAGTTGTCTACACAATATTAGATAAATCTGCCAGATATTTCCTCGTGTATCGTTTTGTTTTGGTATGCTCCCAAGTTTTCCTTATTCCAATTATAGAATTTATTGTTAGAGTCGCCCCAGCTGCGGCCTCTACAGCACAAGCTAAGAGACTCGAAGGGTCCTGGATAAAAAGACTCAATCCTAAACCAAATTGAATCCCTTCTCCTCCAAGTTGTACAATCTCATCTGAATATTGTTGAAAGATGCTGTCCCTTCTATCTAAGAATCCGCGATCAGCTTTGCCTTGCTCAAGATCATCAAAATATTTGTCCAACTCGTCGTGAAAAGCATGCAAGCGTTCTTTGAATCCTTTGCAGTTTCTGAATTGAATGATTCGATCTAGACTGATTTGATGAAGATTTTTAGGTATTTTTAGCTTTAACAGTCCTTTGGCAATATCAATTTTTTCAGCTAGCTTCTTGTTGGGTCTGCGAGCAATACATTCGAGTTCGTAGTACTCTTTGTAATCTGTTATTGGAGGTAATGATTTATCGTCTCCCATGATTTGTGCCAATAGAGACATGTACAAGAACCCCAAAGTATTAGGTATAGCAATACCCTCCGAAACATTCCTCCCAAAACTGTTTTCAATACAATATCTTTCAAAATCATAGGAATATTTCTCGCTGTATATAGTACATTTCTGGTTTGATGGCGCTCTCCAATGGTTAATAAAGTCTGGCTCTTTAATTATCCCTGAATATACCTTGGGTTTTTTCACAACTTCTTCTATAACCCTTATTGCATCCAATGAAGCTAACCATGCATCCTCAGGCGTCGGATAAAGAGGCTCTAGGAGATCTGTTTCATTAAATACCTTTACATGCTTATCGCTAAGCTCTTTTTGTGCCGACCATGGGATTATGGGTTTTAGTTTGTCTATATAAAGAAGCGCAAACTTCAGCCAATCATCACTTTGAACTTCAAAACTAGGATAGTATAGTAATTTTTTCATCTATCGGATCTCCTATACTTTAAGAATTAACCAACCATTGCCACTGAAAGCTTTGGGATCAAACCTATCCTTGTGAACTGCGAAACATAATAAGTGCGTAGGTCGAGAAAAACCAACATAGACCATTCTCGCGCTTTGTTTTGTCCTATCACTAACCTTATCAGCTATTGTTTGGCCAGCAAACTGTTCTTTTAACCGTTGAGATTCATAAGATTTCGCATTTTCCCCATTGCCATCTTTATAATAATAGCTTTCCAAATATAGTGTTGCTGTATGTGTTTGGCCTTTTACAGAATGTACAGTTCCGATCTCAACGGCAATATCAGTCTTTTGACACCGATATATGTTATTTTTGGGTTTGGCATCGCTAGATTTGTCGGATGGTTCCGATATTGTCAGTGAGCTTTCGTCATTCACGAACTCAAACGATTTTTCTAAATTCCTTCCAAAACAATTCACAAATTGAGGGATAATATTCTTTATGTCAGAAAAGGCGTGATTAATTTTCTCTGAATAGATATCCCGGCACCAGTGGAAAAGTAGTAATCGAAAATCTTCATAGAAGCCTGTGTGTTCGTCCTTTAAATGTTTCTGCAAACTACCAATAGAAAAGTATCCGGTTTTGCTTTCAGGATTTTTTACTTGTTCTAAACGTAAAACTTTCAAAAAAGCATTCAAGATACTCTTGTAAATACTTTCTATGCCGTCTTTTTGTGAACCTTCTTTTTTTGCGAATAGCAGATAGCTTTTAAAGTTAGGATAGTCTGTTTTTGACTTAAAGGCATTTGTTTCAAAGTCAGGCCAATAATTTTTCAACCCAAATTTCCCGTCCTCACCTTTTCTCCATGCAATAGCTTTGATGGGATATTCGTAGTTCTCCGGGATTTTCCCACCATCTATATATTTCCTTACCAGTTCACAAAACTTTGGTAAAACATTCGATATTGAATTATCGTCAAAGACAATTACATGAGGAGGTAGGGCATCCTCTTGTGCATTTCTTCCCACAATCGGCTCACGTGGCATTCCAAATGGCTCAACTATTTTCGCAATCATTGATGATAACCGGCGGCTTCCAGTTATGGGAAGAACAGTTGCCCTGCTTATCCAAATATCGTCAAGCTTGATATCTCCAGAAAATATGGCCTGATTCTTATCGCCAATTCGCTGGTAAATGGAAGAACTATTGACATCATTAAAAATTTGTTCGAGTAAATTATACTGATGATAGTCCATATCCTGCATTTCATCGACAAAGGCATACCGAAATCGCTGCTGAAGTAAACGTTGCAATATGGGGTTTAATTTTATTGCTTTCAATGCCAATACGTAAGCATCATCGTAACATAAGATGCCTTTTTCTCTTAGTGCTTGCTTCATTTCGAGTAATGATATGTATGTGTCACTATTTCTGTCTTTCAAAGGAAATCTATAATTGGCAATCACTAATTCATCGTTCTCGTTTAGACGGGATTCGTATAGAACGTCTCCTTTCTGGTAAGGATGATTGTCCAGCCATGCATAAGCTTTAGCAGGAATGTAAATATTCTCATTGTAACTCTCGTCATCAATTCGCCATGGTCTTTTACCATACTTCTGCGTGTAATGCGGAATAGCCAAGAAAATATCAGCAAAGGTTTGAATAGTTCCAACAAAGTTCGGATATGCAAAGAGCTTAGGACAGTATTGGCCGATTCTCTTTTTTATTTCGTTAACCGCAGCATTAGTATGGGAGATTACAAGAATCCCCGAACCTTCTTCGAATGGTAAATGCCTTTCTAGTATTAGAAGTTTTGCAAGAAGAACGGTTGTCTTGCCGCTTCCCGGAACTGCTTGTAAGTCAATTGTTTCCAAATTTTTTATAAAGGCCTTGCGTTCATTGCGATCATCGTCAAATGCTCCCCCCTTACCGAACAGGATCATTTCTGCGTGGGCAATGTCATTATCATTTATTTCTATCTTAGGCCGTGACATATTTAATAGCATCGATGAGATATTTTATTGCCTGATCATTTTCATCAATCGCTATAGCTGCTATATCTTGCTCAATTATCTGAGCTAATTTGTAGGCTATTTCGGTTTTGTCCAGAGTTCTCTTTATCAGCTTATCTGACAGACCTTGTTCAAAAGTGCAGTCTTCAATAATATTGGGGTGAACTATTCTAACAACTGATTCAAATGCAGCTGACAGAGAGCTCGACTTACTGATACAGTATTCTAATGTCCAATGAGGAGAGGGAAATGTTTTCACTTTCTGTCCATTGTATTTGGCCTTTATTTCCGCTGTTTTAATCTCCTTTTGTGTCTTCCCGTTCGATGTAATATTCTCATCTTCCGGCTTCACGTCCAGATCCGTTATCACTGCGATAGGGACATTCATTTCTTGCCCATCTTTTCGCCGGAATATCTTTGCATATCGCAAAAAGGCCATGTTGCCGACATTGATGATGGAAACCCCCTTCTGCGTCAAATCTATGCCGACTTTCTTTGCCAGAACCGGCAAGAGCAACTCCTCAGACCATCCCTCAACGAGAATAACTCCTTTGGCAAAAAAGAGATTTGCCTTTGTTACATCAAGGAATCTTTCAAGAAATACATAATCATCGTCTTCCAGTTCAGTAAGCTTCTTCCTCATCGGAAAGGCCCGCTTGTCATGACAAATGATAAGATTATCCAACTCGACCTTTGATGCAAGATTAGGACTGTGAGTAGTCAGTATGATTTGAACACCCTTGTTCTGCTTTATAAATTCCTCAAAAAACTCAATAACTCGTAATTGGGCCTGAGGATGAAGATGCGCTTCAAGTTCTTCGATTAATGCGAGTCGCAATCCTGTCCAGTTCTGTCTTTTTAGATTTAATAGTTCAGCAGCAATAAAAAGTAGATTCTGACTTCCAAGGCCAAGCTTATCATCGCTCAAGGAAAGTTTGAACTGTTCGAGAATATTTTTTAGTTCCCTGTCTATAACATCAAAGTCTGCCTGATATTGTTCTTCTTCAAAAAATTGCTTAATCATATCCTGCAAATCTGCTCGAATACTTTCTCCTTCGTTTTTGTTTCCTGAACCCTTATCTTTAGGATTTTCCTTTGTCACAGGATAAAATCTATCTTGGTATGGACATGGAGTTTCAGTGCAATCTTTGGGTTTGTAATCCTTTTTAAAGTATTTCTTGAACAGGCAATTCCAACAGCGAGCCAATAATGTTAATGTATGCCCTTTTTCTTTACCCTTGAAGGCATGATGTCCGGAAAGAATTTGAGACAGGCGGGAATTTCTTTTGGGAACAAGTTCCGATTTCGCATCCCGAAGAGGTTTTAAGTATGTCGTCCTTAAATAATCACGTGCTTCCGCTGTAAACAAAGCCCCATCATCGTCCGCTCCAGCCCGGACGTCATAATGCAATCGCTCGTTTCCCTTCTTGCTGGCATCCAAGATAACTTTAAGATATGGCTTTGCAGCTTCTCCCATACCTTCCATTCCCAGCCATTCGATAAAGTGCATAGCCTCGTTGTCAGACAATTCATCAAAACGACACTCGATCCTTAATCTCTCTGTATTGTTGTGGAAGTCATCGGCAATCAACCTTACCCACTCGCTGCTATGTGTATCCAGCACAAACTTAATAGCATCGATGATTGCTGTCTTACCTGAATCGTTAGCTCCTATCAGGACATTAAGCCCTTTAGTAAAAGACACAATAAGATCAGGTTTTGTTAAATCTAGTTTGCTATTTCCTGAACCAAATTTCCTAAAGTTCCACAATTTAATGTTTGAGAGGTACATAATAATCAAAGCTCACATTATCTTGTTCTCTTATCATTAATACTTCCGTATCTAGCTATTTAAGCTGTGTTCTTGAGTATTTGCTTTACACAAAATTCCACACAATCCGTCATTGTTTCTGGTACCAAAGCCGCATGGTGTCTTCTACAAATCTCCGGTGAATTTCCCATTAACGCAGATATCTTATACAATGATTCACCTTTCATTGCAAGTTGACTTCCAAAAGTGTGTCTGTAATCCAAGCAATTCCACTGCAAACTTGCTTTTTCATTAGCGTTTCTTAGATCACTGCTAAAATTATCTAGATCATACCTCTTGCCCTGAGGCGATGGGAAAAACCACTTCCCCGTAACGGGTTAAAATCCGAGACAAAACGAAAAGAGATAACTCCCTTTGAGCAGGAAGTTATCTCTTTAAACCAATAGCGGGGGATGTCTTCGTATCACCGACTTGTTAAAATGGGCAAGGTCGGAGGTTCGTAACGGGTGAAAAGCAAGATTTCAAAAAAAGAGATAACTCTTTGGTAAACAAGATGTTACAAAAAAGTTATCTCTGCAAACCACTAGCGGGGGGAGGATTCGAACCTCCGACCTCCGGGTTATGGGCCCGACGAGCTACCAGACTGCTCTACCCCGCGGTCATTTGAAAAATAATACCACCAAACTGCCTTTCCAGCAAGAATAAAACCGGTTACAGATTTTTCCTGATTTTATCGGCAATTATTTCCACCTGGCCGGGTCTGTATTTATATGAAGGCCACTGCGCAAAAACGCCATCACCTGTCTTACGCGGCACTATATGAAAATGCAAATGGTCAACAACCTGCCCAGCAGCCCTGCCGTTGTTGCACAGCACATTGTACCCATCAGCATCAACAGCCAAAGCGACCGCGCCGGCAATCCTGCCCAAACGAGTCCAGATTTGTCCCAGCAGCTCAGGCGGACAGCTATGCACTTTTTCAACATGCTGACGAGACATCACGAGTGTATGGCCATCACTGACTGGACCGATATCGAGAAAAGCGACAACAACCTCGTCCTCGTAGATTTTGGCCGACGGTATCTGGCCCGACGCTATTTTGCAGAAAATGCAATCCTGAACGCCCATTGTCTGACTCCCTCACCGAATAATCAACAACGGCTTACTGCTGTGCGCCTGCCGCGGCGGTTTTGGCCTTTTTGCCGGCTTTGGAGTGCTCGCCTTTTTCGCCCTTATGCTTTTTCTCAACGTGCTCAGCACCAACCAACTGAAGCAAAACCAGCTCGCCGTTATCACCCAGCCGTCTTTTCGCCAGGTGAATAATTCGCGTATATCCGCCTTTCCTGTCCAAATACCGCGGACCAAGCTCACTGAACAATTTGCCTATAATCGTGCCCTTGCGAACCTGCTGGCCGTCTTCATCCTTGAATATGTTACGGTCGCCCAACTGCGAAATTGCCTGTCGTCTCGCCGCCAGCGTTCCTTTCCTGGCCAGCGTAATCAGCTTCTCGGCAAAACCTTTTACTTCCTTTGCCTTCCGGATAGTCGTCGAAATCGTTTCATGCTCAAAAAGCGCTACCGCTAGATTGCGACGTAACGCAATGCGATGCTCGCTTGTTCGACTCAATTGTCTGCCTGCGACTCTGTGACGCATAAACTTAAAAACCCCTTTCCGCCTTCGGCGGATAAATTACCGCCTCGCCGCAAAAACGCGAAGCTAAATACTCAAAATCATTCTATTCCAGTCATTCCCAGCGACAAGCCGAGGTCCGCGAGCTTTCTCTTGACCTCGCGCAAGCTGGTTTTGCCGAAACTGCGAACTTCAAGCAGTTCCGCCTCTGTCATTTTGGCAAGCTGTCTGACGGTTTCAATTTTAACCGATTCAAGACAGTTGTTCGCCCGAACTGAAAGCTCAAGCTCCTGTATGGGCATATTCAGTTTGGTCTGCATTTCTTCGCCAACCTTGGGCTGCGGCTGGTCAACCGCAACATCACCCGACACAGTTTCGGTTCCTATTTCGCTGTATTGCACAAACGGATTAATGTGTTTGCGCAGAATCTTGGCTGCCTCGACCATCGCCATATCCGGCGTAATTGCCCCGTTAGTCCATATCTCAAGTATCAGCCGGTCATAATCTGTTTTTTGCCCGACTCGAGTATCCTCTGTGATGTACCGCACCCTGGTAACCGGTGAATATGCCGCATCAATTACTATTCTGCCAATTTCCTGCTCGTATCTGTCGGCCACTGCAAGCCGTTCCGCAGCGGGCACATAACCACGGCCGCTTTCAACCACCATCTCTATCTCAAAATTCACGTCTTCTGTCAGGGTGGCTATCACTTTGTCCTTATCAATGATTTCTATTGCGGGGTCGGCAACGATATCGGCCGCAGTCACCACGCCGGCTTTATTGGCCGTAACCTTCATGATCTTCGGCCCTTCCGCCTGAAGCCGGACCGTCAGATTCTTGATGTTCAGGACAATATCCGTCATGTCTTCCATTACGCCCTTTATCGAGGTAAACTCATGGTTGACCCCCGCTATCTTTATGGAAGTAACCGCGCTGCCTTCAAGCGAGCTGAGCAAGACCCGCCTCAGGCTGTTGCCAATTGTCGTGCCTAAACCTCGCTCGAACGGCTCGACATAAAATTTCCCATATCTGTCGTTCGCTATCTTACTGTCGCGCTCGACACGAGTCGGTAACTCAAGACCACGCCATGTAATTCGCATACTGGCCTCCTCAAAATCAGCCAATTCAAACCTATCTCGAACAGAACTCAACAACCAACTGCTCCTCTACCGGGATTTGAACATCATCCCTTGTTGGAACCGCCACTATCGTCGCCTCCGGCTTATCACGGTCGAGCTGCAGCCAGCCCTGGGTCGTGAAATTAGGATTCAGCGCCAATTGCTGTTTAATTTCCTTAACACTCTTTTCCGAACTTTTTACCGTAATCTTGTCGCCAACATCCAAGCTGAAATCCGGTAAGTCAACCTTGTGCCCGTTGACAAGAACGTGCCCATGAGTAATCAATTGCCGGGCGGCCTTCCGCGACGGCGCAAAATTCAATTTGTATACCACGTTATCCAGGCGTCTTTCCAAAAGCTGCAGCAGCATCTGGCCTGTGTTGCCTTTCATCCGTTCGGCCTGGTGGAAATAGCGTATAAACTGACGTTCCCAAATGCCGTAGTATCGCTTGACTTTCTGCTTTTCATGAAGCCGGACTCCGTATTCGCTCGGCCGCCCCCGCCGCCAGCCGTGCATTCCCGGCGCCAAATTCTTCTGCTTTTTCTCCACTGGGCATTTCGCCGTCTCACACCTGCCGCCCTTAAGCATCAGCTTGATGCCTTGTCGGCGGCAATTCTTACAAGATGATCCAAGATAACGTCCCATTTGTTTCTGCCAAGCTCCTAATATATTTTAATTAAAAACATTGTTTTCAAGCTACACGCGCCTGCGTTTAGACGGTCTGCACCCGTTATGGGGCAGAGGCGTAACGTCTTCAATTGACGATATGCGCAACCCCGCCTGTTGCAGCGCGGCAATCGCTGATTCACGTCCCGGGCCGGGGCCTTTAACCCTTACCTCGACCTCGCGGACTCCGTTGCGCATCGCAGTGCTGGCCGCACGCTGGGCCGCCTGCGAGGCGGCAAAAGGCGTGCTCTTACGAGCGCCTTTGAATCCGACGCAACCGGCGGAACTGGTGCAAATCGCGCCGCCTTCAACGTCCGTTATTGTAATCAGCGTATTGTTGAACGACGCCTTTATGTGAACAATCGCCTTTGCTATGTTCTTCCTGACTTTACGTTTTACCACATTTGCCATTATTCAAAAAACTCCGCGAATAAAATTATGAAAATAAAAAACTATCCTCTCATTTCCTTCACGCCCTTCTTCCCGGCAACGGTCTTCCTCGGCCCTTTGCGCGTCCTGGCATTGGTCCGTGTCCGCTGGCCGTGAACAGGCAGTCCTTTTCTGTGACGAATGCCCCTGTAACAGCCAATATCACGCAAACGCGCGATATTCTGAGTTACCTGCCTGCGAAGCTGTCCGCCTACAACGTAACTGCGCTCGATAATCTGTGTTATTCGGCTCAGCTCATCTTCGGTCAGTTTGCCGGCAGGGGTATTTATGTCAACCTTCGCCTCTTTAAGAATTTCCACGGAGGTATGCCTGCCTATGCCGTAAACATAAGTCAGCGCAATCCACATCGCCTTCTGATTCGGAATATCAATACCAACTACACGCGGCATATCTGCTCCTTATAAATTGCCTTCGGGCCGTGACCGCCAAGCTACCCTTGTCTCTGTTTATGACGGGCGTTGCTGCAAATCACGCGCACCACGCCTTTACGACGCACAATCTTGCAATTCTCACAAATTCGTCTTACTGAGCTTCTTACTTTCATTTCCTAAATCCGCCTTGCACAAAAAACGATACTAATCGTCTAATTTCTCAAAACAATCCGCCCCCTGTTCAGGTCATAGGGCGACATTTCTACCGTTACCGTATCACCAGGCAGTATCCGGATAAAATGCATCCGCATCTTGCCCGAAACATGTGCCAGAATCTGATGCCCATTCTCGAGCTTGGCTCTGAACATCGCATTCGGCAGCGCTTCGAGCACTTCTGCCTGCAATCTTATTGCGTCTTTCTTGGTCATACGTTATTTTAACTTTAACGTCAAAACCTCACATCCGCGGCCGGTTATCGCTATCGTATGCTCATAATGAGCCGAAAACTTCCCGTCAGCAGTTACAACCGTCCAGCCGTCTTTAAGCGTCCGAACGCTGCTAACGCCGGAGTTAATCATCGGCTCAACCGCCAGAATCATTCCTTCCGCCAGGACTATGTCGTTGGCCAACAGCTCTTTGCTGACGAAATTCGGCACTCTCGGCTCTTCGTGCATCTGGGTTCCGATTCCGTGCCCGACAAACTCGGTCACAACCGAAAAGCCGGCCGACTCAGCCATTTTCTGCATTTCGCCCGCTATTCTGCTCCAGCGAACTCCGGGGGCCGCCATTTTTATCGCCAAATCAAGCGCACCTTTGGTGATATCCATCAGCCGGCGATGTTCATCAGATATTTCGCCGATAGCGATCGTAACAGCCGCATCTCCGCAATATCCTCGAAGCCGCACGCCGAAGTCGATACTCAGAATATCGCCTTGTTTAAGCGTTACTTGTTTCGATGGTATCCCGTGAACCACCTGCTCGTTAATGGAAGCACAAATCACGCCTGGAAACGGCATTTTCGCATACGGGCTGCGAACCCCTCTAAACAAGGGTTGTGCCCCCGCCTGCGCGGTCATATCTGTCGCCACTTCATCCAAGTAAGCTGTGCTCACCCCGGGCCTGGCAATCTCTTGCAATTTTGAAAGAACGTCGGCTACAACGACGCCTGCATCCCGCATCAATCCAATTTCACGTCTGCTGCGAAGCGTTATAGCCATTTAAAAAACCACACACTACGCCAACGGGGCCAATTTACGGAATATCAGGTCCCTTACGTTTTCTGCTTCTTCGTTGGCGTCAATGTCAAATACGGTATTTTTCCGCTTATAGTAATCAACCAACGGCGCCGTTTGCTCGTTATAATTTTTCAGCCGGGTTATAACAACCTCAGCAGTATCATCAGGCCGCTGCAAAAGCAAACTGCCGTCCTTGTCGCATTTCCCGTCAACACGGGGCTTCAAATTTTCAATATGATAAACCGCGGCACATTTCGGGCAAATCCTTCTGCCGGTTATCCGCCGGATAATAATTTTCTCGTTCACCTGCAGATTCAAAACCGCGTCTATCTTCTGCTTCCTGCTTTCAAGCGCCTTGTCAAGGTTCTCCGCCTGTTTTACCGTGCGAGGAAAACCATCAAGCACGTAACCGCCTGCCGGCACCCTGGCGATTTCATCAATCATCATATCAATAATAATATCATCCGGCACTAACGCCCCGGAATCCATAAACTGCTGCGCCTTTTTACCCAGCGCCGTTCCCTGTGCCCTGTGACGCCTGAGTATATCGCCGCTTGACAAATGCAGCAAATGATACTTTTCAACTATATACTTGCACTGCGTACCCTTGCCGGCACCAGGAGCACCCAGCAGCACAATTCTCATGAATACGCTCCTTTTATCCTGCCGGTCTCACTGAATCCCTCATAGCTGTGCATAAGCAAACTGGCTTCTATTCTCTGGACGAGGTCAAGCGAAACACTGACGACAATCAACAGTCCCGTCCCGCCCAAAAACGTTGCCACTCGCCAGTCAACCCCCAGAAGCACCATCACCACCGACGGCACAACCGCAATTACAGCCACAAATGCTCCGCCATAATACGTTACCCTGGTCATTACCGTCTCAAGATATTCCGCAGTTCTGCGCCCCGGGCGTAATCCGGGAATAAAGCTGCCCGAATCACGAAGGTTCTTCGCAAGGTCTTTGGGCTGGAACTGAACGGAAACCCAGAAGTATGCGAACAGGAATATCAGAACCATATATATGATGTTGTAGGTGAACGCGTGCGGGCGCAGCGAATTTTGGAGCGCTATAAAGAACCCTGAGCGTCCAACCGCCTCTATACGTGCCAGTTGAACCACAATGACCGGCAAAAAGGACATAAAAGCCGAAGCAAAGATAATCGGCATCACGCCGCCGTGGTTTACACGCAAAGGAAGGTAATGTCTCTGGCCGCCATACATCCGGTGACCACGCATCATTTTTGCCTGCTGAACGGGTATGCGCCTTTGCCCCTGTGTTATCAGGATTGCCCCTGCAACGACAAACACAAACGCTCCGATAAGGAACAGAACCTTCGTCGGACCAATGCTGCCCGCAGGTGCAGCTACGTCAAATGAAACGCTCATCGCAAGTTTGCGTAATGCCCAGGGCATACGCGAAATAATTCCGGCCATAATAATCAAGCTTATGCCGTTGCCTATGCCGTATTCGTCAATCTGCTCACCGAGCCACATCAGGAATATCGTCCCGGCGGTCATACCAACAATGCCCATAATCGCCGCCTGAACATGCATTCCCGGATACATAAATCCTCGCATACCCAGCAGACGCATATACATCAACCCCTGGAGAATGCAAATCGGCACCGTCAAGTACCGCGTGTATTCCTGTATCTTCTTATAGCCGGTCTGCCCTTCCTGACGCAGTTTTTTCAACGCCGGCACCACTTCCTGCACCAGCATCAAAATAATCGACGCCGTGATATAAGGCATAATACCAAGACCGAACAAGCTGCTGTTGTCAAGGTTGCCGCCCGTGAACATCTGCATCATTTCGGCGGCTCGTCCCAGCGGGCTTTCCGTATCACGGGCGCCTGCCGCATCCGCTATCGCACCGATATCAAACCCCGGTATCGGGATATGAAAACCTATGCGATAAATACACAACATGCCCAGCGTGAACAACAGTTTGTTCCGCAAATCGACTATCTTGAATATATTGACTACTGTTTTAAGTATCATCGTTCTATCGACCGACAACAATCCTGAAAATTTATGAACATCGCGTTACGCAACCTGCACTGTTCCTCCGCAACCGGTAATTTTCTGCTCGGCGGCCTTGCTGAACTTATGGGCCGTAACCTGCAAACGTTTAGTCAAAGCTCCGCCTCCGAGAATCTTTACCTTGCTTGTGCTTCTGTCTATCAGGCCTACGTCTGAAAACTGCTGTAAACCAACGACGCTGCCGTCTTCAAATCTCTCTAACTGAGATACGTTCACAACCTCATACCTCTGGGCAAACTGGACATTACTAAAGCCCCGCTTGGGCATACGCCTGAAGATAGGTATCTGTCCGCCTTCTCGATATCCTGACCTGTCCGCGCCCGACCTGCTCAAGCTGCCCTTGTGTCCCCGGCCGCACGTCTTGCCGTTACCGCTGCCAGAACCTCTGCCCAGACGCTTACGCGATTTATGTTTACCCGCAACAGATGTTATTTGCCACTCGTACATCTACAATCACCACCTTTTTACCGGCTGCACTTCAACGCCTCTAAGCTGCTCAATCACTTCTTTGGTGCGCAGCTTCATCAAGCCGTCCATCGTGGCCTTAAGAACATTTTTGGCTGACGTGCTGCCGTACACCTTTGTCAGCACATCCTGAACACCCGCGTATTCCAGCACCGCTCGTGCGCTCAAACCGGCAATAACGCCCGTTCCCGGACTCGCCGGAACTAATGTTACCCGCGTCGAGCCGAATTTCCCCATCACCTGATGAGGAAGCGTGCGACCCGTAAGCGGAACCTTACGCAGGTCCTTCTTGGCTTCTTTTATGCCTTTCTCAACCGCCTGCGGAACTTCGTTGGCCTTCGCGTAACCGATGCCGACTGTTCCTGCCCGGTCGCCAACCACCACCAAAGCCCCGAAGCTGAATCTTCGCCCGCCTTTTACTACTTTGGCGCAGCGATATATCTTTACCACCGTATCTTCCAACGGCGACTCTTCCTGCTCCATCGGTCTACCTGGTTCTGCTGCCAATTTTTTTCTCCAGAATTACCGTGTTACTATTTTAAAATGCCAGTCCTGCTTTTCTGGCTGCGTCCGCCAAACTTTTTACTCTGCCGTGATATTTATACGACCCTCTGTCAAAACACACACACTTGATGCCCACGCCCATCGCCTGCTTGGCAATCGCTTCGCCAATTATTTCCGCCGCCTTCTTGTTGCCCGTCTTGGCGATTTTGTCTCGCAGCGTTTTCGACTTGGTGCTGGCCGAAGCGAGAGTCAGGCCCGCAACATCGTCTATGATCTGGACGTATATATGCCTGCTCGAGCGAAATACCGACATTCTCGGCCGCTCAGGCGTTCCATTCAATTTTTTGCGCACATGAAACTTGCGTCTCCGTGCGGCTCTTTGTACATTTTTCCATCTCATTACTTATCAACCAAACCTTAATTAATTATGCTGTGCCTGAAGTAAATGTCTTGCCGACCTTGCGTTTCACAACTTCACCTGAGAAACGAATTCCCTTGCCCTTATACGGTTCGGGTGGTCTTACCTTACGCACGTCCGCGGCAAACCTGCCCAGAACACATTTATCCACCGACGTTAAAGTAAATTTCGCCGGCGTATCATCGCCCCTGGTTGCCGCCACGTCTATTTTCACTTTAACGCCCTTCGGTATCTCTATATCTATCGGGTTGGCATAACCTACCTGAAGGACCAATTTACCGCCCTGCTCCTTGACGGTGTAGCCGGTTCCAAATATTTCGAGCTTCTTCTCAAACCCTTTGCTGACACCCTCAACCATATTGGCCAATATCGCCCGCATTGTCCCGTGAAGCTGTTTATCTTCCCGTATCTGCGGGTTCTTGTTGCCGACCAGGATGTTACCCGTGGCGCTATCGAGCTTGACTTCTATCTGCGGGCGGCAGGCAATTTCTATATTGCCTAACGGCCCGGAAATCCTGACCTGTCCGCTCTTCTGCTCGAACTTCACGCCGGAAGGAACACTTATTGGTTTTTTACCTATACGACTCATCAACGCACCGTACAAATTATTTCGCCGCCGATTTTTGCCTGCCGACAGCTCTTGTCACTCATCATTCCCTTGCTCGTCGATATTATGGCTATACCCATACCGTTCAAAACATATGGCAAATCATCAACCGACGAATAAACCCGACGACCGGGTTTGCTTATTCTCTTTATTTCTTCAATAACCGACCGGCCCGTCTGGTCGTATTTCAGCGTAATCCGCAATATCCCCTGCGTAGCGTCATCTACCTTCTCGAAGTCCTCTATGTAACCTTCCGTCTTCATCACGGCCGCTATCGACATGCAGACCTTAGAGGCCCTTATGTTCACCTTCTCGCTCATTATCCGAGCGGCGTTGCGAACTCGCGTCAACATATCAGCTATTGGATCACTCAAGCTCATATTTTTTCTCTTAATTCTCCAGTCGGCTCAACCGGCGCCTTTACCAGCTCGCCTTTTTTACTCCGGGTATCTTGCCTTCGTTAGCAAGCTTCCGAAAGCAAATCCGGCAAAGCTTAAACTTTTGATAAACAGCTCTGGCCCTGCCGCAAATCTCACAACGAGTGTACTTCCTCACTTTGAACTTCGGTTTCGATCTTGCCTTATTAACAAGGGCCTTTGTTGACATAGTTACCTGCTAAAAATCCTTAATTTGTTCTATAAATCCGGTTAATCCTGATCATCTTTCGACTTCGAATCGGTTTTCAATGCCTTGAACGGCATACCAAACAGCGCCAGCATGCGCCTCGCCTCATCATCGCTCCTGGCCGTCGTTACAAACGTGATATTCATGCCCTGCTGGAACTCGACCTTCACCGGGTTGATTTCCGGGAAAACCGTCTGTTCGCTCAGTCCCATCGAATAAGCGCCTCTGCCGTCAAAACCGTTTCGGTTAAGCCCGCGAAAATCTCTTACCCGCGGTATCGCCAAACTGATAAGCCGGTCAAGAAACTCATACATTCGTTCACCGCGCATCGTAACCTTCAAACCGGTTTCCTGACCCGCGCGAACTTTGAAATTCGAGACGCTCTTCTTGGCCTTGCACACTAACGGCATCTGTCCTGTTATCAATGTCAGGTCGGCTTTGGCCAGCTCAATATACTTTTTATCCGTCACCGCTTTGCCGACGCCCATCGAAACGACTATTTTCTCTAAGCGGGGCACCGCCATCCGGTTCTTATACCCGAACTCTTTTACCAGTTCCCCGACTACCTTCGATTTGTATAAATCTTTCAAACGCGCCATCGTTATTTACCGTTGCTCATTTCTTTTTTGGATGTCTGATTACGCTTATTTTTGTGCCGTCTTCGGCCACTCTCAGCTTGCCGCCGTTGCTGCCAACCTCAAAATGAACCCGGCTCGCCTTCGATGTCTTCGGGTTGACCGGCAAAACGTTGCTTACGTGTATCGGCTGCTCGATATTTATCCGACCGCCCGAAGGACTCTTTCGCGACGGCTTAACATGCTTCTTCGCCAGGTTGATGCCCTGAAGGATGACCTTGTTCTCATCCCGCATCACGCGAAGCACCTTGCCCGTTGTGCCTTTGTGGTCGCCGGCTATCACCTGTACCATATCATCTTTTTTAATGTGCATCGCCATCTGCTGTATCCCGTTAAACTACCTCGCTTGCCAGCGAGATTATCTTCATATAGTTCTTTTCACGAAGCTCACGGGCAACCGCGCCGAAAATACGGGTGCCTATCGGGTTGCCTTCGGCGTCAATCATAACCGCCGCGTTGGTATCGAACCGCACGTAACCCCCGTCGGGACGCCTTATCGGCTGCTTGGTGCGAACGATAACGCACTTGTGAACCTTCTTGTTATCGAGCTGGCAGGTGGGCAACCATTTCTTTATCGCCACACACACGATGTCCCCGACGCTTGCTACTGCACGCGTGAACTTGCCCCTGGCGCCGCTCTTGCCTAAAACCCTGATGCACTGTGCTACCTTGGCGCCAGAGTTATCAGCTATAAACAACATTGTTTCTTGTTGTATCATCTTTTACTTTCCAGCTATTGTTGCGGCAGTTCCTGGGCCGCTTTCGTTATAATGCGCACGAGGCGCCACCTTTTGGTTTTGCTGTACGGCCTGCACCCGGTAACTTCAACCACGTCACCCACGCCGGCAGCATCTTGCTCATCATGAACAGCCAGCCGGGTCCGCCTTTTGAGCGTCTTGCCATACTTAGGATGCCTGTACACGTAATCTACGGCAACCTTTATGGTTTTGCTGCTGCCCTTGCTTATCACTACCGCTTCTGTCGTTTTTACCTTGTGTTCCTGCATCCTTCTTTCCTTAACGGAGGCCCTATTGTTTTTTGGCCTCTATTTGACGCTGACGTAATACCGTCTTTATTCTCGCTACTTCACGACGCGCGTTAATCGCCGCCCGGCAATCCTGCAGCTTTTCTGTCGTCGCCTGCGAACGTAAATCAAACACGTGCCGCTGCAATTCCTGAATTTTGCTCTCAAGCTCATCCGTACTCATTTCACGATAAACTTGTGCTTTCATCTGTTTACCCTTATCCCACCGTGCGTCTGCGACGGATTAATCTGCATTTCATCGGCATCTTGTGCGCCACACGCAACAACGCCCGTTTAGCAATTTCCTCGCCAATACCGCTGACTTCAAACAAAACCGCGCCTGGTCTGACTCGCGCCACCCAGAACGCCGGCTCACCTTTACCTTTACCCATTCGCGTCTCAAGCGGCTTGGCGCTTACCGGCTTGGCCGGGAATACCCTTATATAAACTTTGCCTTCACGCTGCAGATAATGCGTCGCCGCAACTCGGCCGGCCTCTATTGTCTTGCCTTCGAGCCAGCACTGTTCCAGCGACTGCAAACCGTATTCGCCGAACGCAACATAATTCGCCCTGGCAGCGTTGCACTTCATCTTGCCGCGCTGGCTTTTACGGTATTTCACTCTTTTCGGCATCAATGCCATTTTGTAAACCCTACGTTAAAACCTAAATATCAAATCTTTAAAATTACGTATCTTAAACCGTTAACCTGCCTGAGGACTTCCGCCTTCAGTCGGCGCCGCACCGGTATCCGCCGGTGGACTGCTCGCACGCCTCGGCCTACTCGAACCTTCGCCGCCGCCACCCTCGCCGCGACCGAACGGCTTACGCCTCGGCGCCTGTTTGACAACAATCGCCTCGCCGAAAAGACCGCGATGTACCCACACCTTGATACCTATCGTCCCGTATGTCGTCTCAGCACGGGCCTGAGCATAATCAACATCCGCGTCCAGAGTATGAAGCGGGATACTTCCCTTCCTCTGCGTCTCACGCCGGGCTATTTCGGCTCCGCCTAACCGGCCTGAGCATAAAATTTTCACGCCCTTGGCGCCGGCGTTCATCGCCGACTCGCAGAACTGTTTCATCGTGCGCCTGAATGACGCCCGCTTGCAAAGCTGCTCAGCAATCGCTTCGCCAATCAAAAATGCGTTCAGGTCCGGGTCTTTCACTTCAACAACGTTGACTGTAACCTTCCGGCCGGTCAACGCTTCTATTTCTTCACGCAGCTTGTCAACCTCACCGCCTCGCGGGCCGATTACCACGCCAGGCCTTGCGCTGTGCAGCGTTACCGTTACCTCATTGCGGGTCCTTATGATTTCCGTCTTCGCGACGCCGCCCTTGGGCATCTGCCGGTTGAATTTCTTGTCGATGAACTTGCGAATTTTCTGGTCCTCAACAAGAAACGTCCCGTAGTCCGCCTTCGACGCAAACCACGTGCTGTCCCAGCCCCTGGTTATGCCTGTCCTGAAACCTATTGGCGATACCTTCTGACCCATAATTAAATTCGCCTTTAAATCTGCCCTTATGGCTGCGAAACCGTAATATATATATGACAACCTTTTTTAGTGAGAGAATGAGCTCTGCCTCTGTCCTTGGCTATCCACCGCTTGGTGCCGATTCTGACGCCCGCGTCATCAACACGCGCCTCACTTATATAAAGATTATCCACGTCTGCTTCCTGCTCATCCGCGTCGGCTATCGCCGCACGAAGCGCCTTGCTTATCATTTCCGCGGCACGCTTCCGCGTGAACTTCAAAATATCCAGCGCGTCCTGCACCTTCCGGCCCGCTATCAACTGCGTAACCAGCCGTGCCTTGCGCGGAGCAAACGGTGCGTATCTGCAGGTTGAACACCAGCCGGCAATGTCATTCGGCTCAACACCCAGTGCCGTCGCCAGACGCTTTACGTCTTCGGTGCTGGGTATCGGCTTGAATAAACCGTGCTGCCAGTTCTTTACAGCCGATATCGCGTCCTGCTTATCAAGCCCCGCCCTTACAAGCTGGCCGCCTAATTGCTCCACGCTAACTTTGCGCTCTTTACTGATTTTTTTCAATTTTTCTGGGTTCAACATATCTATTCAAAACCTTACTCTGCCGGTGCCGCCGTCTCTTCTTCTACTTTCCTTGTTGAATGTCCTCTGAATACCCTGGTCGGCGAAAATTCCCCGAGCTTATGACCAACCATATCCTCGGTAACATAAACTTTGTGGAACATTTTGCCGTTATGCACCATAAATGTATAACCAATGAATTCCGGAATTATCGTGCACCTTCGTGCCCAGGTCTTTATCGGCTCGCGTAATCCGGTCTGTATCTGCTTGTTGACCTTTGCAAACAGTTTCACGTCAACGTATGGCCCTTTTTTCAGCGATCTTCCCATTCGATTTCCTCAGGCCGGTCAACCGGCCTCGATAACATCCTTCACATCAAATTTCCACTTGTCCATGTGCGCTGCTCTTGCGTCTCCGGATAATTCGCTTGCTGCTGACTTTTCTCGGGCATCTTGTTTTTCCGCCCTTTGCCAGCACGCCGGTCGGTGAGCAGGGATGACGTCCGCCGTTGCTCCTGCCTTCGCCGCCGCCCATCGGATGCGCTACCGGGTTCTGTGCCTTGCCGCGAACGTGGCCTCTGCGGCCTTTATGTCTTGTCCGCCCCGCCTTGCCCCACCGGATATTCTGGTAGTCGGAATTGCCCAGCTTGCCTATCGTCGCGCGACATTCCTTGCGCACCATTCTCATTTCGCCGCTGGGCAGTTGAAGCGTTACCCAGTCGCCTTCTTTCGCGATTATTCTCGCCGCTGAGCCGGCAACACGCACTAACTTGCCGCCCTGTCCGGCTGTCATTTCGACATTATGAACTTCAAGGCCGCTCGGAATCGCCTCTAACGGCATCGCGTTGCCGACTTTCGGCTCGCAAACCATACCGCTCTCAACTTTATCGCCCAGCTTAATGCCTTCCGGGGCCAGTATGTATCGTTTTTCGCCGTCAACGTAGTGCAGCAATGATATATAACAATTCCTGTTCGGGTCATATTCCACGCTTGCCACGCTCGCGCCGACGCCGTCTTTGTCTCTCTTAAAATCAATGAGGCGGTAAATCTGTCTCGCACCGCCTCCTCTGAACCGAACCATAGTCATACCGCTGTGGTTTCTGCCGCCTGATTTCTTTATGCGAATACACAGTGACTTTTCCGGCCTGTCAGTTGTCAGCTCGGCAAAATCATTTACTGAGCTGTTTCTGCGCCCTGCACTTGTCGGCTTGTATATTTTAATTCCCATATTGCTTTGCTCTCTTTATTAGAACAGGTCTATATGATAATCGGGCTTAAGGTACACCACGGCCTTTTTCCAGTCCTGTGTGAAACCCATTGTCCTGCCTTTGCGCCTGAATTTGCCTTTTCTGTTCGCGGTCCTTACCTTGTCAACCTTCACTGCGTACAGCCGCTCAACAGCGCCTTTAATCTGCATCTTGTTGGCGTCCTTGTTCACTTCGAACGCGTATGCGCTTATTTTTCCCGCAAGGTGCGTACCCTGCTCTGTAATCAACGGTTTAACTATAATATTATGGTCTTTCATAATACCGGCAGTTAATTTTCACCTGATTCATTCTTGTTCATAAGGGACATAAACGCCTCTTTGGTAAACAACAGTTTTGTATGCCTGCAAATATCCCCCGCATTTGACTCCGCCGCCAGGAGCACCGACACCTTCGGTATATTTCTCGCTGAGCGCCAAAGCGTATCGTTGTGCTCGCCGATTATCACAAGACAACTGCGTTCTATTTTAAGATTTCCGAGTATATTCGCAAAATCCTTCGTCTTCGGCTTCTCAAACGCAAGCTGGTCAACGACAACAACGTTATTGCTCAAAAGCTTCGACAGTATCGCCGAATCTCTCGCTAATTTCTTCTGCTTTTTGGGCATGTCCTGACTGAAGTCCCTCGCTTTTTTCGCGAATGTTACACCGCCGCCGACTCTTTTAGCCGTCCTGATTGTGCCGGCCCTGGCGTTACCGGTATGCTTCTGTGCGTATATCTTGCGGGTCGAACCTTCAATCTGCCCCCTGCCCTTTGTCGCCGCAGTGCCCACCCGTTTGTTCGCGTTGTACATTACTATTGCCTGCTTCAGCAGTGCGTATCTCACGCGCCCGCCGAACGCCGACTCTGCGACCTTCAGGCTGCCGACTTCTTTACCGCTCTTATCATATACAGGCAAGCTTATCATCTGCTAATCCCTGTGCCCAACCTATACCTTATTCTTCTGTGAAGTTCTAACTACGACATAACCGCCCGAAGGCCCGGGTACTGAACCTTTTACTACGAGCAGATTATTTTCCGGATCTATTGAAACAAGCTGATGTGTTTTGACTGTGATTCTCTTGGCCCCCATGTGTCCGCCCATCTTTTTACCCTTCTTTATGTCACCGCCGTGACCACGGTCGGTTCCATAACCCGCCTGCGAACCCGGCGAACGGTGCTTGCGTTCTGTGCCGTGCGAACCAGGCATACCGCCGAAATGGTGTCGCTTCATCGGGCCTGCAAATCCCTTGCCTTTGCTCGTCCCGATGACATCGACAAATTTCGTTTCCGCGAATGTCGTTACCGTTACCGCGTCGCCCGGATTCACTTCCGCCTTCGCATCGCCGATAAGACGCATTTCCCTGATAAACCTTTTGGGGGCCGTCTTGGCCTTCTCAGCGTGTGCAATCGCGGCCTTGGTGCTGCGCGACGCTTTCACGTCGTCAAATCCGAGCTGAACCGCGTTATAGCCGTCTGTCTCAACGGTCTTTACCTGCATAACGACACAGGGGCCGGCCTGTATTACTGTAACGGGCAACAGCCGTTCCTTCTCATCGTAAACCTGTGTCATTCCAACTTTTTTTCCAAGCAGCATTGCCACTTTTATCTTCCCTGTTACTGACCTGCTTTATTATGCCTTGATTTTTACGAAAACACCGGCAGGCACAACCAGCCGGTTAAGAACCTCAACCGTCCGTGCATTCGCCTCGCGAATATCAATCAGACGCTTGTGTGTTCGCAACTCAAATTGTTCACGTGATTTCTTGTCGATATGCGGGCTTCTCAGCACGGTGTATCTTTCGATGCGTGTCGGCAGGGGAATGGGACCGCTGATACGAGCATTGGTCCTTCTGGCGTGTTCCACTATTTCCTTTGCGGATGCATCCAGAATCCTGTGGTCGTATGCTTCCATCCTTATTTTTATTCTTTCTGTTTCACCGGCCATAATACTGTGCCCAAATTCTTAGTATTGTTACAACCTGTTTTTTCACACCTTTGACCGCGACTACTATACTTCTGCTGTCACTGCACCGACAAAAACACCCCTGCGGTTTCAGCGCTCTATCATGCCTTCTTGGCAGGAAGGACCTGATTTGGTCATCAAACACCCGCGGTCACAGGCATCCAACGCCACAATCGCCTTCCTTAACGAATCGGGGTTCTAATCCTTTTGGACAAAGCTGCCTAGCCATCAGCCGACAACTCATCCCAGCTCTTACGGGGTTTATTGGCAACCCCTGCTGTACCCCTTAATTAAACCAATCAACCAATCAAACCGTCCTTGACGACCACGATTCGCAAGACGTGTTACAGCCCAACTCGTCAATCGCAAAGCCATCCCTGGCGATGCTCGCTACGGCTGAAAGATTAGCAATTTAACATACAGCCCGACTTACGTCAACCAGCAAATTACAAAAATTTTTCAAAGAAATTAATATTTTTTTACAGCGATATAACCTGTTCAGCAATCTGTTCGGGCACTTTCTCGTAACTTAAGGGCTCCATAGTAAACGTGCCTCTACCGGCCGTTGCACTTCTTATCTCGCTGGAATACCCGAACATCTCGGACAATGGGACCTTAGCGTCAATTGTCCGCGTTTTTCCGTGAATTCTGCTGTCTGTGATAAATCCCCTCTTGGAAAGCAAGCTGGCCTGGATAACCCCGAAATGGGCCTCCGGAACAATAACCTCAATCTTCATAACCGGCTCCAAAAGTATCGGGCCGGCCTTTTCGAGAGCTGCCTTAATCGCAATCGCCGCCGCCTGCTCAAATGCAATATCCGATGAATCCACAGTATGATATGAGCCGTCAATTAACGTAACTTTAATCCCCATAACGGGATAGCCCGCTAAAGTGCCCGTCCCAAGGGCATCTTCAACCCCCTTCTCGACAGCCCCGACATACTCTCTGGGCACCCTGTCTCCACCTGCCTCATTGATAAACTCCATCTCCCTGCTCAAGTGTCCGTCTTCGCCAAATAATGGCTCAACCTTCAAAACAACATGCCCATATTGCCCCCTTCCCCCAGTTTGACGCACAAACTTGCCTTCCGATTCGGCTTGTTTGGTAATCGCCTCTTTATATGCCACACGAGGCCTGCCAACCTTGATATCTACCCCTTTTTCATTCATCAGCTTGTGCTGCAGAATCTCAAGATGAAGCTCGCCCATACCGCTGATAATCATTTGACCGGTTTCGTGGTCAACCTTCGATTCAAAAGTCGGGTCTTCCCGCCGCAATGCTGCAAGGGCGTCGCCCAGCTTATTTTTATCGCCGGCCGTCTTCGGCTCTATCGACATACTTATTACCGTCTGCGGGAAAGTAATACTGGCAAGCAGTACCGGATGCTTCGGGTCGCTCAGCGTGTCGCCCGTAATTGTATGTTTAGGACCAACCACGGCCATTATGTCACCTGCATGGGCCTCTTCGAGAATTTTGCGGTCGTTGGCGTGCATCTCGAACATTCGCGTGATATTTTCCCGCTTGTCGCGAGTAACATTGAGCACCCTGCTGCCCGACTTCAATGTCCCCTGGTATATTCTTATAAAATTCAGGTCACCGTGCGGCTCGCTGATAATCTTAAAGGCAAGAGCCACTAAACTGCCTTTCGGGTCGCACTTGACCGGGATTTTCTTTTCCTCGTCGCCGGGCGCATGGGCAATAATCGGCGGTTTTTCCATCGGCGAAGGCAAATATGCCACAACCCCGTCCAGCAGTTTCTGAATGCCGATATACTGCAAAGCAGACCCGCAAAATACAGGATGCAGCTTGCCGGCAATTGTCCCCTTCCTTATCGCCCTGTGAATCAGCTCCTCCTCAATGGGCTTGTCGTGGACGTATTTATCCATCATTTCTTCATCATGCTCGGCCGCGTGCTCAAGCAGCGTGTGCCTGGCCTGCTCCACTTTGCTGCGGTACTCCGCGGGAATCTCGACCTCCTCGAAATCAGCCCCCAGCTTTTTCGTATTGAAAATAACCGCGTGCATCTTGATTAAATCTATAACCCCGGTAAACGTGTCTGAAGCCCCTATTGGAAGCTGCACAACAAGGGGATTGGCAGCGAGTTTTTCCCTGATGCTGTCAACGCTCATTTCAAAATCCGCGCCGACCTTGTCCATCTTGTTGATAAAGCAAAGGCAGGGCACGCCGTATTTCTGTCCCTGTCTCCAGACCGTCTCGCTCTGCGCCTGCACGCCTTCGCTGCCGTCAAAAACAATCACGGCCCCGTCAAGCACTCTCAGCGACCTCTCCACTTCCGCCGTAAAATCAATATGTCCCGGCGTATCAATAAGGTTGACTTCCGCCCCGGCCCACGGGAATCTTGTCGCCGCCGACGTAATGGTTATCCCTCTTTTTTGCTCTTCTTCGAGGTAGTCCATCACCGCCGTGCCGTCGTGAACCTCGCCCATTTTGTAGGTCTTGCCGGCGTAATAAAGAACTCGCTCCGACACCGTCGTTTTGCCGGCGTCAATATGAGCGATAATGCCTATATTGCGTATTTTCTTAAGCTCTTCTAACATCTGTTTGTCGTCACTAAAAAAATTTCAATAAAAAAAACTGCCACGGTTGACCATAAGGCACCATGGCAGTTCAATACGTCCTTGCTACCACGCGAAATGAGCAAACGCCTTGTTGGCGTCCGCCATCTTGTGCACGTTTTCCCTCATCATCATTGCGCCGCCTTTTTTGTTGTAGGCCTCAATCAGCTCCGCCGCCAGGCGTTCGCACATCGGCTTGCCTTTCGCGCCTCTCGATGCATCGAGTATCCATCGTATCGCCAGCGATTGCTGACGCTTCGAGCTTACCTGCATCGGGACCTGGTAACTTGCCCCGCCGACGCGCTTGCTGCGAACCTCAATCGCCGGCTTGACGTTATTCACCGCGGCCTCGAAAACCTCAATCGCCGGAGCGGCCTTTTCCTTCTCGGCTATTATATCTATCGCATCGTAAAATATCCGCTGCGCAACGCTCTTTTTGCCTGCCCACATCAGGCAATTGATAAATTTCCCCGCCAGCCGGCTGTTATATTTGCCGTCGGCCTTCAGCTGCTCTTTTGACGCTGTTGCTTTTTTTGCCATTCTTTTGTTCCTCGATACCCTTACTCAAACCTTAAAAGTAAATTATTTGCCTTTCTTTGCGCCGTATTTGCTTCTGCCCCGCCTGCGATTGGCGACGCCCGCGCAATCCAGCACCCCGCGAATTATATGGTAACGCACGCCGGGCAAATCACGCACACGGCCCCCTCGTATCATTACCGTGCTGTGTTCCTGCAGGTTGTGGTCTATTCCCGGTATATAAGCCGTTACTTCCTTGCCGTTGGTCAGCCGAACACGAGCCACCTTACGCAAAGCCGAATTGGGCTTCTTGGGAGTCATCGTCCGGACAATCAGGCATACCCCTCGTTTCTGGGGCGACCCGCTTATGTCCGACCGTCTTTTCTGGCCTTTCGATTTGGCTCTCGGGTTTCTTACCAACTGGTTCATTGTCGCCATAAATCTGTCACTCCAACGTCTATAAAAACTACTTAATGCCCAGGGCTTCCTTCATCTTGGCTTCCTTCTGGGCTTCCGCCGCCTTGCCTTCTTCAATTTCACTCACTTCTTTGAATTCCTTGGGCAACGGCGCCTCGGCAAGGTGTTTAACCTTCAATTCCAGATATGGCTTAAACGCCGTGCCTGCCGGTATCAAATGCCCAAGTATCACGTTCTCTTTCAAACCGGCGAGTTTGTCTATGTTACCACCTAACGCCGCTTCGGTCAATATCTTTGTCGTCTGCTGGAAGCTGGCTGCGGCGATAAAGCTGTCCGAACGCAGCGATGCCTTGGTAATACCCAAAAGCAGCGTCTTGGCTGTTGCCATTTTCGGTTTTTTGCCCTTCGCCGGCTCGCCGCCGATTAATTCAACCTTTTCGTTGATGGTCGCCAGCTTGGCCTTATCTATGACCTGACCTTCTTTAAGCTCATGCGCCTCGCCCGCGCTGGCTATCTTGATGCTTTCATTGAGCCGCGTGTTTTCCCTGCGGAACTCAAATTTGTCAACCACTTCGCCAGGTAAAAACTCGCTGTCGCCCACCGACTCAATCTCAATCTTTCGCATCATCTGTGAACATATAATCTCGATATGCTTGTCGTTGATATTGACGTTCTGCGAACGATAAACGTTCTGAATTTCGCCAATCAAATATCTCTGCAGCGACTCTTCGCCCTTAATCCGCAGAATATCATGCGGAACCAGCGGGCCGTCGGTCAGCGTGTCGCCTGCCTCGACCATATCGCCCGTGTGAACATTCAAATGCCTGTCACGCGGCACGTGGTGTTCCTTTTCCATACCGGATTCGGAACGAATAATAATCGTCATCTTGCCCTTGCGCTTGTCGCTCTTGAGCTCAACGCGTCCGCTGATTTCCGCTATGGCCGCCGGGTCTTTGGGCTTGCGTGCCTCGAATACTTCCGTAACTCGCGGCAAACCGCCCGTGATATCCTGCGTTCCGCCCGTGGCTCTGGGCTGATGAGCAAGCAGCTGGCCCGCCTGGACCTGCTGGCCTTCCGTAACCTCTATTCGGGCGCCCGCGGGCAGATAGTGAACGTCAAGAATCTTGCCTTGGGCATCCTCAATCATAATCTGCGGGTGCTTATCACCCTTGTGCTCGATTATGACCGGCTTATTGCCCAGCTGGCCTTTGCGCTCCTCTTCAAGCCGAATCGTCTCGCCTTCGATAATATCCACAAAGCGGATTAAACCCGAAACCTCCGCCAATATCGGCGTGCGGTGCGGGTCCCACTCAAACAGCAGCGCCCCGCTTTTTACCTCTTCATTATTTTTCACTCTGACAATCGCGCCGTAAGGAACCTTGAACTTGTCAAGCTCGCGGTCCTTGTCATCCAGGATAGCAATCTCACCGTTACGCTTCAGGGCAACCGCCCTCGTACTGCCGTCCTCAGCAGTAAACACTACCGCGTTTAAATCGCGATAAAGTATTTTGCCCGGCTGAGTCGCTCTCTGCTCACGCTCCAGAATGGCACGAGAGGCAATACCGCCGGTGTGGAACGTTCGCAGTGTCAACTGTGTGCCCGGCTCGCCGATTGACTGGGCGGCTATAATCCCAACGGGCAGGCCTTCTTCAACAAGCTGCCCAGTGCTCATATCCCAGCCGTAACACTTCGCGCACATCCCGAACGGACTGTCGCACGTCAGCGGACTTCTGACCCTGATTGCGTCAAGCCCAAGCGCCTCAATCTTCACGGCCGCGTCAGGCGTTATGACCTCATTTTCCCGGACAATCATCTCATCGGTAATCGGGTTGCGGATGTTGTCCCTTGCGGTCCTGCCGATAATAAGCTGCGTCAAAGGCACATCAACCTGCTCGCCCCTGGCGACTGTGCTCTTGGTAATACCCTGCAGCGTCCCGCAATCCCTCTCGGTAATTATCATATTCTGAGCAACATCTATAAGTTTGCGGGTAAGATAACCCGAGTTGGCTGTCTTCAACGCCGTATCCGCAAGACCTTTTCTGGCGCCGTGCGTCGAGCTGAAATACTCGAGAACCGTCAATCCCTCGCGGAAGTTCGACTTAATCGGTGTCTCGATAATCTCGCCGCTGGGTTTGGCCATCAACGCTCGCATACCGGCAAGCTGCTGAATCTGGTCAACGCTGCCTCTCGCGCCGGAGATACTCATCATATAAATCGGGTTCAGATATTCTCTGATATTTAACCTTGGCACAGATCTTTCCGGATATGCATATGCACGCATTAAATTATTTTTAATAATTTTCCAATCGATCTGATTGAATTGTTCATCTAACTCTGGGAAAAAAGTAAATTCTAAATTCTTTTTTATATAATCAATCGCACTAATATCATCCAACTTTTCAATTTTTTTAACAGCTTTATAAAGGCTATTATCTTTATTCTGAACAGTGTCTTTAATGCGATCCCAGCCACGATTGGTATATCCAATCCACTCTACTTTTTCGCTTTCTTTATTCCGGAAAACGATTATGCCTGGCTTGGAAGTTTCACTTCCACGAGACACACTCGGATCGGAATACCATTTTGTGCCTGCTTCAATTGCCTTTCGGCATCTTTCAACGAATTGATCAGCTTTCTCGTTTTTAGATCTTACATTGTCAATATCGTCTTCGTAATCTTCCTTGAGACCCTTCATCATTTCGCTCGTTACCGCGACACGAGAATTAGTCCAGGCATCAATAACCTGGTTGTACCGCTCGCCCTCGGTCAATACGCCGGCCTGATAGTTCTTCAGCACTTTCTTAACACGTTTTTCAGTCTCTTCGATGATGATTTCTTTTTTGTCCGGAATCTTCAAATCCATTATGCCGAAGCTCAGCCCCGACAAGGTCGCATGCCTGAATCCTTTTTCTTTAATCTTGTCCAACAAATCAACCGTCGCCGCACTGCCGGCAATCGCGTAACAATCGCTGATTACCTGGCTCAACGGCTTCTGTCCCATCGTCCCATTGTAGAATGGCATCTTCGCAGGCAAAATATCGTTGAAAATACACCTGCCGGCTGTCGTCTCAACCACGATTGGCTTTGAAATCTCCTTACTCTTTAAATCTCTCGCCTTTTCGCCTTCCTTAATCACCGGCTTGGTAATCCGGACCTTAATTTTGGCGTGCAGGGCAATCTTGCCCATATCACAAGCAAGCATCGCCTCGAACGTATCACGGAACGCCATCCCTTCGCCCTTCTGGCCCGAAAGCATACTGGTCAGATAGTAATTGCCCAGCACCATATCCTGAGAAGGCCCGACCATCGGCGAACCGTTGGCAGGCGAGAAAATATTGTTCGTGGTCATCATCAGCGTATGGGCTTCGGTTTGTGCCTCGACGCTCAACGGCAGATGCACCGCCATCTGGTCGCCGTCGAAGTCCGCGTTGAACCCTTTGCAGGCCAGCGGATGCAGCATAATCGCGTTGCCTTCCACCAGCACCGGCTCAAACGCCTGAACACCCATCCTGTGCAGCGTCGGCGCACGGTTCAGCAGCACGGGGTGCTCGTGAATCACTTCTTCGAGAATATCCCATATCTGCTCGCCGCGGCGCTCAATCATTTTCTTGGCGCTCTTAATTGTGTCCGCAAGCCCGCTTTGTTTGAGCCGGCGGATAATAAACGGCTGATACAATTCCAGCGCAATTCTCTTCGGCAGCCCGCACTGGTGCAATCTCATCGTCGGCCCTATTACAATAACCGAACGCGCCGAATAATCTACTCGCTTGCCAAGCAGGTTTTCCCTGAATCGTCCCTGCTTGCCTTTTATCATATCGCTCAAGCTCTTCAACGGCCTGTTGTTGCTCCCCAGCACCGGCCTTCTGCACCTGCCGTTGTCCATAAGAGAATCGACCGCCTGCTGAAGCATTCGCTTTTCGTTGCGAATAATAACTTCAGGAGCGTTGAGGTCCATTAGTTTTTTCAACCGGTTGTTACGGTTGATTATACGCCTGTAAAGGTCGTTCAAATCGCTCGTCGCGAAATTGCCGCTTTCAAGCAGCACCAGCGGACGCAAATCGGGCGGTATGACCGGAATCACCTCAAGAACCATCCACTCCGATTTATTATTGCTGTTCTTTATCGCGTCGATTGTCTTGAGACGCTTGCTAAGGTCTTTCATTCGCTGAACCGAGCTTGTCTTGCTTATCGCTGTTCGCAGCTCAGTGCTGATGCCGTCCAAATCAAGCCGGGTAAGCAGGGTTTTTATCGCCTCGCCGCCCATCGCAACCTTGAAACTGCTGCCGTACTTGGTGGTGGCGTCGCGGCATTCCTCTTCCGAAAGCAGTTGCCCGAGTTTGAGCGGGCTTGGGCCGGGGTCGGTAACCAGGTAATCCTGGTAATAGATTACCTTCTCAAGGTCCATTCCCTTCATTCCAAGAACCGTCCCCAGCTGATTCGGAACTGCCTTGAAAAACCATATATGAACGCACGGAGAGGCAAGATTGATATGCCCCATTCTCTTGCGGCGAACCCTGCTGTGCGTAACCTTCACCCCGCAGCGGTCACAGATGATACCTTTATATTTCGTCCCTTTATACTTGCCGCATGCGCATTCCCAGTCCCGCTCCGGTCCGAATATACGTTCGCAGAAAAGACCATCCTTCTCAGGCCTGTACGTTCGGTAATTGATTGTTTCGGGCTTGCGAACCTCGCCGAACGACCAGCTGCGAATATCATTGGGACCGGCAAGCGAAATCTTGACCGAACCGTAATCATTTATCCGATCATAGATATTGCTTATCATTTATCTCTGGCTCCTTAATGACACTATTGCCAATATAATCAACAAGGGTTCCCGACACTCTATTAACCTTTACAAAGTTGCTGTTCCGCCCAGCCGTTTCTTTTCGAGCTGGATATTCAGACCCAGCCCTCTTATTTCATTGCAAAGCACATCAAACGACAGCGGCGTCCCGGCTTCGAGCGTATTTTGCCCCTTTACCATCGACTCGTATATCTTGGTGCGGCCTTCGACATCGTCGCTCTTGACCGTAAGCATTTCCTGCAGTGTATAAGCTGCGCCGTAACCTTCCAGCGCCCACACTTCCATTTCGCCGAACCTCTGTCCGCCGGTCCTCGCCTTGCCGCCCAATGGCTGCTGCGTTATCAAGCTGTAAGGCCCCGTCGAACGAGCGTGAATCTTGTCGTCAACCAGATGATGCAGTTTCATAATATAGATAAACCCAATCGTCGCCTGCTGGTCGAACGGTTCCCCCGTCCGCCCGTCATACAATTGCGTCTTCAGTGACTTGGGAACCTGCACAAAAAGCTCATCATCCGCGGGGGCCTGGTCCGCTTTCTCAAGCTCAATCTTTCGACGAGCCATCAATCTGTTGGCCTCCTCGGTCAGGTCCCTGATGTCCTGCTCCTTGGCGCCGTCGAATACAGGCGTAACTGCCGTAAAGCCCAATACCTTTGCCACCCAGCCCAGATGCGTCTCAAGAATCTGGCCGACGTTCATTCTGCTCGGCACACCCAGCGGGTTGAGCAGTATGTCAATCGGCGTGCCATCCTCAAGGAACGGCATATCTTCCTGCGGCAACACCTTCGCGATAACGCCTTTGTTGCCGTGGCGACCCGCAATTTTGTCTCCAATCGACATAATCCGTTTGGTCGCGACATATATTTTGACCATTTCGATAACGCCGCTGGGAAGCTCATCGCCGTGTTTCAGCCGTTCGACTCGCTTTTTGGCTTCCTCATCGAGCGCTTTTATTTTCTCAATAAACTTATCCGCCAGCTTCTCGACCTTTTCCCGCATCGTGGCCGGCTTTACCCATTTTACATCCCAGTTGGTAACCTGCTCGTAAACAACCTCGTCATCTTCGCTGATGCCGGCCTTTTGTCTGCTGGACGGGTCAACAATATCGACCTCGAATTTCTCATGAATCGCGGTCACCATCTGCCTGAATATCACGCACTGCTGTGACCGTATACCTTTTTCAATTTCTCTTATCTGGGCGTTAAGCGCCTTTTTGCCCTCTTCGCCGCCTGCCCCTCGCCGCACAAAACGCTCGGTTTTAATGACGACGCCTTCGTAACCGTTGGGCAGCTCAAGCGAATCATTCTTAACGTCTTCGCCGGCCCTGCCGAATATCGCATGCAGCAGTTTTTCTTCCGGTGTAAGCTCGGTCTTGCCCTTCGGCACAACCTTGCCCACCAGGATATCGCCCGGCTGAACTCTCGTGCCCTCCTGAACCACGCCGTGCTCGTCAAGATTACGCAGCGCTTTTTCGCTTACGTTTGGTATATCGTTGGTGAATTCTTCCTTGCCCAGCGGCGTCTCGCGTATCTCGGCGTCAAATTCATTGATATGAATACTTGTGAAACTGTCATTCCTGACTAATCGCTCGCTGACAATGATGGCATCCTCGAAGTTGAATCCTTCGTATGACATAAACGCGCAAAGCACGTTCCTGCCCAGTGCAAGCACACCGTTTTCAGTGCCGCCGCCGTCGGCCAGCGTCTGGTCTTTCTCAACCCTTTGTCCAAGTTTGACAATCGGCCTCTGGTTAAGACACGTCCGCTCATTCAAGCCGAAGTATTTCTCCAGCTTGTATTCATCCGTATGATTAATTACAACCTTAGTGGCATCAACCGCGGTAACTGTCCCCGCCTTTTGCGCCCGCACAACCATACTCGAATACCGCCCCGCCATCTCTTCCATACCCGTCTGAACAAGCGGCGCCTGGCACTTCAACAACGGCACCGCCTGGCGCTGCATGTTTGAACCCATCAGCGCCCTGTTCGCGTCGTCATGCTCGAGGAACGGTATCAGCGCAGCCGACAAACCCACAATCTGCTTGGGCGAAACATCGACGTAGTTCACCTCGTCGTGTCCTACCTGTGCAAGCTCGCCCTGCTGTCGTGCCAGCACCATGCCTTCCGGTATCCTGTTTGTTTCCGGGTCAACCGCGCTTGGCGGAGCAAATATCGCTTTCATTTCCTCATCCGCCCGCAGGAACGCGACGCTTCCCGTAACTTTGCCCTTGTCAACCTTGTAATAAGGCGACAGCAGGAATCCGTATTCGTCAACCGTGGCGAATATCGCCAGCGAGCTGATAAGACCAATGTTTGTGCCTTCCGGCGTTTCTACCGGGCAAATCCTGCCGTAGTGACTGATATGAACGTCGCGAACCTCAAAGCCCGCGCGTCTTCTGTTCAAACCGCCCGGCCCAAGCGCCGACAAACGTCTTTCGTGTGTCAACTGGCTAAGCGAATTGGTCTGGTCAACTATCTGGCTCAGCTCGCCTCGTCCGAAGAAAAAGTTTATGCTGCTCGATACGCTCTTCGAGTTGACAAGGTCCGCTATCCGCAATGGCTGCTCGCCTTCCTTCATCGTGCTCATTCGTTCCTGCACGGTCTTGCGAAGCTTTAAAAGCCCCTTGCGAATTTCGCCGCCCGCCAGCTCATCAATTGTTCTCAGCCGACGGTTGCCCAGATGGTCGATATCGTCAACCTCGCCCTCGTTGTTACGCAGCCCGATTATATATTTCACCGCGTTGATGAAATCCTCGGCCCGCAGCGTCATTTCCGTAAGGGCAACGCTTTGCCCGAATTTACGATTCAGCCGGAACCTGCCCACTTTGCCTAACCGGTACCGGTTGACATCAAAGAATTTCTCATCGAAAAATTGTTTGGCCTTTTCCTGGTTGGCAGGATTGCCGGGCCGCAACCTGACGTAAAACTTCAATAACGCCTGCTCATGATTCTTGCAGTCGTCTTCCGCAAGCGTATTGAACACCAGCGCATCACACGACCCTTCGACTACCTCGATACGCTTTAACTCGCCTTGCTGATCCTTCTGGGTTCTAGGGTATTCTAGGCCAATTTTCTTATAATATTTTTCTGGTTCTTCGTCCTGGAGTTGTCGCCCTATATCCCATAAAGGAGCATCCAATTCCCCTGGATATTCGGGATTCAGTTTAGCTGCGATTTCTTGGACACTTTTTCTGTCAATTTCTGTAAGTTCTCTGCCCGCAAGACATCTCTCTCTAAGCTTTATCTCTGAAACAAAGCCGTATTTTGCCATTGACCTTGCAACATGTCTATCCACAGCCACAGGAATATTTTCTGGATCTTTAAAAGGACCTGCTGTGAACTCGAATGATTTAGAATTCCTATGAAGAATATTAACCAAGAGGGGGGCTATCTTATGTTCACCCACATAATCGATATCAGCGAGGGCAGCAATTACGTCCTTCGCACTTCTGCCTGCCCAAAAGGATACAACGTCACCATTAAAATCATCTACAACTTTCTTACAGAAGTCTTTTATTGCTTTCGCCGCACCTCCTGAAGCCAAACCACTGATGAGTCCTTTTATTTCTTCAATGGTACGCTCCTTAATATCTGAAACTTCAAGGCTTCCAAAAGAATCTTTCATCTTTTTCGGCACAGAAAATGAATCTTTAGCCTCAATCGGTCGCATACAAAAGACTGCTATGACAAGAGCGAGAGGGTTTGTTCTAACCAACTTAAGATCTGCCTTATCATCTACTTCAAAAAAGTCGGGAAGCTTCTTGCCATATCTCAAGAGAGCATTTACGACGCTACTTTTGGGTACTCTTTCTTCTGTCACACCAGAAATATTGGCTTGCTGAATAATCGAAACCTTGTCGCCGATTTGCGCGCCCGCTTTTACGATGATTTCGCCGCTTTCGGTATCGACGATATCTCGCACCACCCACATATCAGGCGAAAGCTTGTTCTTCTGCACCTCTTTGGTTTCGTAAAACCGCCTGATTATCTGTTCGGTCTCGCTGAAATCGGCGCTTAATGCACGCAGGAAAATCGTCGCGGGAATCTTGCTCGACTGGTCGATTTTCACAACCAGAACGTCTTTGTGTGTAACGCTGATTTCTATCCAGCTTCCGCGTTCCGGGATAATTCTGCCCCCGTGAAGTATGCGGTCGCCTTCTTTGCTCTCTACGAGGAAATCAACGCCGGGACTTCTGTGAAGCTGGCTTACGATAACCCTTTCGGCCCCGTTGATAATGAACTCACCGCCGCCAATCATGACGGGTATTTCGCCGAGATATATCGCCTGTTCGGCTATGTCCTGTCCGTCCTTGTTGCGAAGCCGGCAGGTAATCTTCAGCGGATAACCGTACGTCAGGCGAAGCTGCCTGCATTCGTTTATGCTGTACCTCGGCTGCTCAAGCTCATAGTAAAGGTACTCAAGGATTATCCCTTTGTCGTAGCTCTCTATCGGGAAGGTTTCCCGAAACAGCTCTTCCAGACCCCTGTTGGCGCGCTTTGTCGGCTGCGCGTCCATTTGCAGAAACTCTCCGTAGCCCTTCCTCTGCACGACAACAAGGTCAGGGATTTCGACTTTCTCCCGCATTTTGCCGAAATTACGAACTTTCAATTCAGCCATTTTTCAGTCCCGAATTAAACGGCAATCGTTAAATTGTCCGATTTTTTATTTTTGGCCCTTTTGGGGCACAATTAATATTTAGGCGATTTCCACCGTTGCTCCGGCGCTTTCGAGCTGCTTTTTGGCGGCCTCTGCCTCGTCCTTGCTTACGCCGGTCTTTACCGGTTTCGGTGCGCCGTCAACAAGGTCCTTCGCTTCTTTGAGGCCCAGTGATGTCAATGCTCTGACTTCCTTGATGACCTGAATTTTCTTTTCGCCGGCTGCCTTGAGAATAACGTCAAACGTGCTCTTCACCGGTGCTGCCTCAGCCGCTGCTGCCGCCGGGCCTGCCATCATTACCGCGCCGCCCGCTGCCGGCTCTATGCCGTACTCTTCCTTAAGATAGTCGCCAAGCTCCTTGGCCTGCATCAGCGTCAGCTTTACAATCGCGTCGCCAAGCTTCTTTGTTTCATCGCTGAAGCTCTTTGCCTGTTTTGTTTCTTCTGCCATGTTCGTTAAACTCCTATATCAATTCGCCCGATGGTAGCCGGAACTACGCCGTCCCGTTTAATCCCTTAGGGAGCAGCCACCTGAGCTGTTTGTATTCGTTTTGAGCCGCCTCTTACGCGGCCTTGGTCTCCGATTTTTCGCCTTTGTCCACAATTGTCTTTATACAGCCGGCAATTCTTCCCGCAGGTCCGCCAATCGCCCCGGCCAATCTCGCGGCCGGCGACTTGGCCAGCATAATAATCCGTGCCTGCAATTCCACCCGGCTCGGCATCTTTGAAAGACCCAATGCCCCCTTGTCATCCAGTGATGCGCCTTCGAGATACGCGCCTTTTATATGAATCGCCTTAACCTTGCCTGTCCAGACGCTCAATTCCTTTGCGACATCGACTATGCTGTCGCCGCCGTACGCGACCACGCAGGGGCCGACGAAAAGCGACGCCGCTTTATCCATCTTCAGCTTCGCCAGCGTCCTTTTCATAAGGGCATTCTTGACGACCAACAGCTTAATGCCCTTGCTCTTGAGCGCGCCGCGCATCACGTTGTTATCAACGCCGTTTACTTTCTGCGTGCTGACAACGATGAAATCGGTAACCTTTTCGTTAACGATTCTTTTTTCCAGCTCCGAACACAGTAAATCTTTTACGAACTTGCTCATATTTTCACCTGCCTGATTCTTTCACAAACTATACGGCAATCAACACGCCCGGGCTCATTGCCGCGTGAATGCTGATTTTCTTAATATACGTTCCTTTTGAGCTTACCGGCTTAATCCTCTTGATATGCGCTATAACCGCATCGATATTATCTATCAGCTTCTGCGCGTCAAAACTCACCTTGCCGACCACAACGTGGACGTTTCCGCCCGTGTCGTTTTTGAATTCGACCTTTCCCGCCGCGAACTCACGCACCGCGGTAGCAACGTCGGCAGTTACCGTGCCGTTTTTGGGTGAGGGCATCTTGCCCTGCGGACCAAGAACCCGGCCCAGCTTGCCTACCTTGCCCATAACCTTCGTTGAGGCAATCGCCACGTCGAAATCCGACCAGCCGCCTGTAACCTTTGCAATCAGCTCATCGACACCTACCTCGATGGCGCCTGCCTGTTTGGCTGCGTCAGCGTCTGCTCCTTCGCAGAACGCAATGACTTTCTTTTGCTGACCTATCCCGTGAGGCAGCGATAGTGCGCCGCGTATAATCTGGTCCGACTGCTTCGGGTCGATACCCAGCCAGAATATTAACTGGACCGTCTGGTCAAATTTCGTTGAGTTAAACGTCTTAACCTTTGCCACCGCCTCAGCCAGAGCAACCGGCGTATCGCTGGTATTCTCTGCGTCTTTGCGGTATCTTTTGCCTCTGGTAATCGTCATAATTTTATTTCTCTAATCGCCTTTTTTTTACTCTTAATATTAATCAACAACGTCAACGCCCATACTGCGAGCTGTGCCGCGGATAATCTTCGCCGCCTGGTCCAAACTGTAAGCGTTGAGGTCCTTCATCTTTGCCTGTGCAATCTGCCGAACCTGTTCGGCCGTTACCTTGCCGACCTTTTCCTTGTTCGGCGTGCCGCTGCCCTTGGCAACGCCCGCCGCCTGTTTAAGCAATACCGCCGCCGGAGGACTCTTCACCTCGAAGGTGAACGTCTTGTCCGTAAATACGGATATCACCACCGGCACAGTCGTCCCATTCAGCTCTTTTGTCCGCTCGTTGAACTGCGAGACAAACTGCCCGATATTGACGCCGTGCTGGCCAAGCGCAGGACCGATCGGCGGGGCCGGGGTCGCCTGCCCGCCGGGCGCCTGCAGTTTTATCTTAACCAATAATTCTTTTACGCCGCCTCTTGCTGCCGGTTTTTCCTTTGCCATTATTCAACCTCAAAACACGTCGCACTTCTTCGCCGAACAGGCCTTATGCCTTTTCAATCTGCCAATATTCGATATCCAGCGGAGTGCTTCGCCCGAATATTTCAACAATAACCTTTACAATGCCTCTGTCCTGGTCAATCGCCTCAACTGTTCCCTCGAAGCTCTCGAACGGACCTTCACGAATCTTAATCTGGTCACCCTTCTTGAAATCAACCTTGATGCTCGGCGCCTCTTCGGGCTTTTCAACTTCCTGCATCATCTTGGCGACATCGGTATCCCGCATCGCCGTCGGAACGCCTTCCGTTCCGACAAAATCGCCGACGCCTGGAATTTCTTTTATCGCAAACCACACTTTTTCCTGAACCTTTCCGTCTTCGGCGGTATTCATTTCCATAAAAACGTAGCCGGGGTACAGCTTTCGCTTATGAACGGTCTGCTTATTGCCGCGAACCTTCTTGACCCTTTCGACAGGAACTTCTATCCTGCCGATAATGTCCGTCAGGCCGGCCGCGCTGACCTTCTGCGAAAGCACCTCTTTAACGTGCATCTCTTTATTGGATGCGACTCTCAGCACGTACCATTTCATTAAAACGCCCCGACTCAATTACAAAAACGGCTTAAAACGGGTTTACGCCCGCGTTTTTACTGCACCAACCATGTAACGGACAACTGTAAAACAAAATCCGCGACGCCCAGCAGTACCGCCAGGAGAATCACCACCGAAATCACAACAATCGTCGAAACTGTTACTTCCTGTCTTGTTGACCAGTTTACTTTTTTCATTTCGCCTTCAGCGGCAATCATAAAATCCGCTATGCTTGGCCTGTTCATCAGCCACATAATCAAAACGCACAGGCCGATAAACACTCCGACAGGCACCATCGTCGAAACCCACAGGCCGATATCCGCCGCATCGAGTGTTCGGTAAAGCGAAAAACACCCTATCGCCACTATCAGCGCACCGCTCAGGACGGTAAACATCCGCGTATATTTGCCCTGACCTTTTTTATATACAGTCATCATAATGCACCTGATTCCTTGCCTGAACGCTTTTCTGCCATCCCTGCCTTGCCCGCCAATAACCCCAATACTTTACCAGGATAAAAGCGGTAGCTTTCGAGCGTCGGCGGCTGGCCCATATCAGGCCAGAAGGGAATCGAACCCCCAACCTTCGGTTTTGGAGACCGACGCTCTGCCAATTGAGCTACTGGCCTATCATTGTCTCTGTACCAACCCGTATTACTTACGCTTCAGCTTATGAGTCGTATGTTTACGCTCGAACTTGCAGTACTTCTGCAGCTCCAGCTTCGGAGTGCCTTCAGCGACGCTGATATTGGTCCTGTAGTTTCGCTGCCCGCAGTCCTTGCATTCAAGCCAAACAAATTCTCTTTTACTTTTCTTAGCCATACGACCCTGCTGTATCGTCCTTTATTCGTTCATTAACCGATAACTTTGGTTACAACGCCGGCGCCGACGGTTCTGCCGCCTTCACGAATAGCGAACCTCAGGCCTTCTTCCATCGCGATGGGCGATATAATCTCGACTTCCATAGCGATGTTATCGCCGGGCATACACATCTCAGCGGGCTTGCCTTCTCGGCTCTGAATGAGCTTGACTGAACCCGTTACGTCTGTCGTCCTGAAATAGAACTGCGGCTTATATCCCGGGAAGAACGGGGAATGTCTTCCGCCTTCCTCTTTCGTTAGGACGTAAACCTCAGACATGAAATGCGTGTGCGGCGTAATGCTTCCCGGCTTGGCAATGACCTGTCCGCGTTCGAGGTCTTTCTTTTCGACGCCTCTAAGCAGCAATCCAACGTTATCGCCCGCCTGGCCTTCATCCAGCGTCTTGTTGAACATCTCAACGCCGGTAACAACCGACTTGCGAATATCCGGTGAAAGCCCGATTATGGACACTTCTTCGCCGACCTTCACAACGCCTCTCTCAATTCTTCCTGTACCGACTGTTCCCCTGCCCTTAATGCTGAATACGTCTTCAACGGGCATAAGGAACGGCTTATCAACCTGTCTTTGCGGAATTGGAATATACTCATCCATCGCTTTGAGCAGCTCAATTATCGGCTTACAAGCCGGGTCATCTATTGACTTGGCGGCAAGGGCCGCGGTCGATGAACCTCGAATAATCGGCGTCGTGTCGCCTGGGAACTCATATTTATTCAGGAGGTCTCTTACTTCCATCTCGACCAGGTCAACAAGCTCCTTGTCATCGACCAGGTCAACCTTGTTCAGGAATACTACAACCTTCGGCACGTTTACCTGACGGGCAAGCAATATGTGCTCGCGGGTCTGGGGCATCGGGCCGTCATAAGCGCTGACCACAAGAATTGCTCCATCCATCTGGGCGGCGCCGGTAATCATGTTCTTCACATAATCGGCGTGGCCCGGACAGTCAACGTGGGCATAATGCCTGTTTGCTGTCATATACTCGACGTGCGCGGTCGCAATCGTCAAAATCTTTGTCGGGTCACGTCGGCCCTGCGACTCCGAGGCCTTCGCTATGTCATCATAGCTCTTAAACTTAGAAAATCCCTGCAGTTCCATTACCTTGGTCATCGCCGACGTCAGCGTCGTCTTGCCATGGTCGACGTGTCCAATCGTGCCGACGTTGACGTGGGGCTTAGTTCTCTCAAATACCGCCTTAGCCATGGTTTTACAAACCTCCTATCATTTGTTTCCTTTTAGTTTCCGTTTACTGTCCTACGCCGTTTTTAAATTTACGTTTTTATAAAATCAACTCACAGCCGACTCCGGCCACCAAGCCAACACGCCGGCCTGAAAACTCTGCACTTAGCTGCTGATGGGATTTGAACCCATGACCTCGTCCTTACCAAGGACGCACTCTACCAACTGAGCTACAGCAGCAGTTTAATTAAACACAACTCCTGCGCCGCGCAAAAACACGGGCAGGAACTAAAAATAGTCCCTGCGCCCGGCTGCAGGCCTCTAAAACCACGCCGTCTTTGCCTTAAACCCGGCTTTTGACAGCCACCAATCCGTTATTAAACTAATGTGAGTAGGGTAGTTTACAAAAATCCGGGGTAATCTGCAAACACAAAAAACAAAAAAATAATATTTTTTTTAGGCCCCCCTCCGCCTCCCGGGTTTTCAGATATTACTTTACCCCCCGACTAACGCCGATATCAGTATTGTTATCCGCCCGTATTTGGGTCCTCGGCCAAATCAAACCGTTTACTCCATCGGGCCAGGCTTTGACGCCATAAAGGCCGCTGTTCAGCAGATGCCTTGATCCCCCGCAGCGATTTCAAAACCATATTGGGCTCTGCCCCCCCTGACGGATTATCCAGAAACGCATCTATAGAGCGAACAACCGCGCTGTTGCTACCTAAGTCCTTTTCCAGTAAGGAATTGCCCACAAGCAGTGTCGCCGCCTCTACCTTTGGCCAGCGCAGATACACATTTATTAATTGCCCTAAAATTATTTCCTTTTGCTCTTTGGTCTTGGCGGATTCCCGCAATTTACCAAGATACTCCGCCGCCTGCTCAAATTGCCCCGACTTTGCATAAAGCTGGGCAAGTTTTTCCCTTGCGGTTTTCACCATATCCGCCTTGTTTTCAGCAGCCGCCTTGCGTTCCACAAGCTCGAAAAACGATACATACTGCTCATCTGGCAACTTCCCATTCCCATTGACCGACTGAGAATTAAACTTGCCGACCCAGCCCTCAATAACATTTGTATCGCAGTTGTTAAATATATCCAGCATCGCCTGCCACGCCAATTTCCCCTCTGAATTAGCCCCCACCTTATCCCACAACCACAAAAGGTCGTCTTTACCTCCTACGTCCCCGGCAAGGTCCATAACCCTGTCTCTGACTATCTGGCTCTTGTCATTGACAAAATCCTTTGCCAGCAGTTTTAGCGCCCTTGGCTTGTCAACGCATATAAGCCCGTCAACCGCCGCCTCCCTTACTATGTCGCTTTCATCATTTAATGCCTGTTCGAAAATCGAAGCGAATCGTCTGGCTGACTCCGGCTTATAGGCGCTTTGTCCGCACAATCTCGCCATCGTCCCTAACAAATCGCCTCGCAAAGTGCTGTTGCTGTTCTGCTTTTCGCGGTTGTATCTTTCCACAAGCATATCCATATATCTGGCGACATCGTCATCCGAAAGTCCGCCCGGCTCAATCAATTTCCTGATTACATCCGCTCCCCTGTGCGCCTTTTTAGCATCCTCGTCATTGAGGTATCCGGCCGCCCATTCCAGCGTCTGCTTTCGAAGCTCAGGAGAAAGCTGGCTGCCTGAGGTCGGAACAAGCGCATAATGGCATGCCGCTCCAAGTGCGACAAACAACTCTATCTTAACCTCTTCGTCCTGCTCAACCTTGAATTGCTCCGCCAGCCGTTCCGCAGAGCTTAATTCGCCCGTCAGCGAAAGCAGTTTCGCCGTCGCAAGACGAACATCCCTGTTGTCGCTGGAAACCAGCTTTACCAAAACCGGCCCAAGTTCCGCGGGCAGTTTCGATTGTGTCCCAATCCGCCACTGCGACACCTTATCCAGCGCCCACAGCCGAATCATAGATTCAGAATTGTTCAATTGTTCTATCAGGAATTTACCTCGCTGCCCATCGTCGCTGATTCCTTCATATATCCTGTCCAGCGAACCTAAATAAAGCTTTCGCCACTGGTCACGTTCTTTCTCCAGGTCGTTTACACGTGATTCCTGCCGAATAAGCCAGTCCCGCTGAAACTGTTCCATTCCCCTCGTTCGCAAATCGTTCAATATCTGCGCACGTCTCCTCGCGTCCCTGCTAACGGGTACGCCTAACGACTGAAGCGCATCACCTGCGGCACCTGAAACCTGTTTATCCTTGTCCTCCACAAGCTCGGCTATCCGCGTTATAGCTCTTATATCGAGCTGCACCTTCATCGCGTATATCGCGTTCAATCGTGCCTTGACGGGCATCGATTCATCCTTTGCCATCGGTTCCAGAACATTAGCTATCGCGTCATAATCGAAAATCAGCAATGCCTCTGCTGCGAATTTGGCGGGATTTCCTTCCTCCGTTTTCAAAATATTTGCTAATGGCTCAATAAAATCATTCTTGTTCTTTATCGGCCGCCTGGTCTCCCTGCTGACTGTCAGCGCCCTGCAAACCGCCATCCTCGCCGGTTTGTTTTCCGATTGGTTTAATGTTTCTATCAGTATCCGCCTTGCGCTGGCGCTATCGCTAAAAAGCATCACCGTCGCAGCATCCAGGCGAACGTCATCCGTCGCCCCTCTCAGCAACGCCTCCTGGTTTACCTTCAATTGCGTATCCGTCTCACCGCTCGGCAATGTCTCCGCCAAAGGCACAGGGGCAGGTGTATTTGTATTCTCAACTCTTTTAGTTGCACCCTGTTCGCATCCCGCCAATAATAATAAGATAACCAAATAAGATCGTCGTATCACTATTCCAATCATTTTTCCTAACCGATTATTCATCATTACGTCCATCATCCCCGATAATAAACCCGCATCACCCTACACGTCAACCGCCGATCCCAAAATAGTCCTATAAAATCTACGGCCGCGGGTGATATTTCCTGTGAATCTCCCGCAATCTTTCATTATCAACGTGCGTGTAAATCTGCGTCGTCGATATATCCACGTGTCCTAACATTTCCTGGACGCTCCGTAAATCCGCACCGCCCGCCAGCAGGTGAGTAGCGAAACAGTGCCTCAACGTATGCACAGTCAAATTTCTCGGCATACCGGCGCGCGCCGCGTATCTTTTTATAAGCCGCCAGATTTCGATACGCCCCATAGGCCTGCCTGTTCGACTAAGCAGTAAAAAATCCCCGCTAAATGACTTCGCCAGTTTGGGCCTCATATTTTTCAGATACTCCAGCGTCGCCGCCGCCGCAACCCTGCCAAGCGGTATCACACGCTCCCTGCTGCCCTTGCCGATACATCGCAAATACCCCACGTCGAGATTCAAATCCGCTATTTTCAAGCCCGCAACCTCACTGGCCCGGACCCCGGTCGCGTAAAGCAATTCCAGCATCGCCTTATCGCGAAGATAATACTTCTCCTTCGGCGAGGGTGCCTCCAGCAAATCCACCACCTGTTTTTTGCTGCATATTACTGGCATCCGCTGCCAAAGCTTAGGCCCTTCCAGAATCCCCGTAAAATCATCCTTAACCAGCCCGTTCAGCTTGCCGAACCGCAAAAACATCCGAATCGCCACCAAACCTCTCTTTTGTGACGCCTCCGCCTTGTTATCCTTTGCCAGTATCATCATATATTTCTGTATCAGGGCGGGCGTAATCTGTTTAATTTCGCCGACCTTGCCGGATTTGCAGAACTCCAAGAAATCTCTCAAATCCCGCCCATAACCCTGAATTGTGTTGTCAGACAATCCCCCCTCGACTGTCAGGTAGCTTAAAAAGTCCCGAACCACCCGACCCAGTGGCAATTCATCAAGTTTGCTTGTAATTGTCTGTGTCTGAACTGAAGGCATAGAAAATCCGCGCTAATACTATTATCAACTTCATCGACCATTATTCAAAAAACCCTTTAACACCGCTTGCCTCTTGCAATATAATCTTCCGCGGATGCCGAACTGGCACAATGACTGAGGTATTAAAAATGAATAAATCGATATTGAACAAACTGCTAACCTGCTTGCTGCTCTTTTGGCTCGCCGGCTGCGCGCAAAACAAATACACAAATACAATAGAACAGCTCTGCCCGCCTGCCGCGAACAAAACAGCCGAAATGACAACGGCCGAACAGGTGCTTGCCGAGATGCACTTCCATATTGAAAAATTCGACGTTAATGCGGGCTACATAAGAACCGCCCCATTGCCGGGAGCGCAGTCATTCGAGTTCTGGCGAGCCGACAACGTCGGCTTATTCAACCGGACCGAAGCCGACATGCAAAGCATCCGCAGGGCAGTCGAAATCAGCATAAGCGAAGAGGCCGGCCAACTGTGCATCAACTGCAGAGCAACCACGCAGCGATTAAGCCTGCCCCAAAGTCAAATCGCGACAGACCAGCAAACTGTAATGGCAAACCAGAAAAGGGACGTAAAAATGCTCAAACTAAGCCACGAGCAAAAAGCAACCCCGACATGGACGGACCTCGGCAGAGACAATCAATTGGAAACAGAGATTTTGAAACGCATCGAGTCGCGCCTGACGGCGGATAAAAAACAGCTCGCAGCGACTAAAAAGGAACCAAACAAATGAGAATACTCGTCGCCGGCGGAGCCGGGTATATCGGAAGTAATATGGCGGCAATGTTGGCCGCCGAAGGCCATCAGCCCGTCATCTACGACAACCTCAGCAAGGGACATACGGCCGCGATAAAAGGATGCGAGTTCGTTAAAGGCGATTTGGCGGACTTCAACCTGCTGACCGCGACTCTCAAAAAACACAAAATCGAGGCAGTGATGCACTTCGCCGCGTTCATCGAGGCAGGCGAGTCCGTAATCAATCCCCTCAAGTACTATCAAAATAACGTTTCAAATACCCAGGTGGTCCTTAGCGCGATGGAATCGGCAGGCGTTGGGAAATTTGTATTCAGCAGCACTGCCGCGGTTTACGGAATGCCTGACAAACAGCCCATCACAGAAGATTTGCCGATGCATCCCATCAACCCATACGGCGAGACAAAATTAGCCGTGGAGAAAATGTGTCACCATCAGGCCGTCGCGGACAAACTGCATTTCGTTGCGCTTCGATACTTCAACGCCTGCGGCGCAGGCAATAACTGTACCCTTGGCGAAGACCATAAGCCCGAATCGCATTTAATCCCGCTGACGATTTTCGCCGCGATGGGCAAATTGGACGCAATTAAAATCTTCGGCTCCGATTACCCTACCGACGACGGCACCTGTGTCCGCGATTATATCCATATCGAAGACCTTTGCCTTGCGCATCTGCTCGCGCTGAAAAAACTCGATAAACAGCCCGAATCGATTTACAACCTTGGTAACGGAAAGGGCTATTCCGTCCGGCAGGTCATTGATACGGTAAAAAAGGTGTCGGGGAAAAACTTCAAGGTCATCGAATCGCCTCGCAGGCCAGGTGACCCGCCGGCGCTTGTCTGCGATTCCGCCAAAGCCAGGACCGAGCTCGGTTGGCAGCCCAAATGGACCGACCTCGAAAAAATCGTCGCCTCCGCCTGGAAATGGCACAGTAAACACCCCGATGGGTACACCGAATAAAGGATACACGCAAATGAAGAAAATAAAACAAAACGTCGTCCGCTTCCTCAAAAAGCATCAAATGGACTACCTCGACGTTGATATTGATTCGAACACAGGCGCGTTTCTCAAAGAAATGGTGAATGGGTTAGCGGGCAAAAAAAGCACCCTCGATATGATACCCACCTATATCGAAGTCGGGGCTGATGTCCCCACGAACAAGCGCGTAATCGTCGTTGACGCGGGCGGCACAAACTTCCGGGTCGCAACCGTTTATTTCGACGACCAGAAAAAGGCGATTATCGAAAACCTGCGCCTCTACAAAATGCCCGGTGTTCAGCACGAAATCGGCAAAGATGAATTCTTCAAGATTATGGCGGGCTATCTCAAAGATGTCGCCGGCGCAGCACAAAATATCGGTTTCTGCTTCTCATACGCTGTCGAAATGTTCCCCAACAAAGACGGCCGGCTGATACGATTCTCAAAAGAAATAAAAGCCAAAGACATCGTCGGTCAATTCATCGGCGAAAACTTAAACCGCGCTATCGTGTCTATGGGGCTTGGCAGCGAAAAACATATCGTCCTGCTCAACGACACCGTCGTTACCCTCCTCGCGGGCGTCGGTTGCCAGAACCGCTCCTTCGGCTCATACATCGGCTTCATCCTCGGCACAGGCACCAATACCTGCTACGTCGAAAAAAACAGCAACATCAAAAAGACGAAAAATCTCGACCTCTTGAAAAGCCAGATTATCAATACCGAATCCGGCAACTTCGGCAAAATAAAACAGGGCAAAATCGACGCCGCCTTCGACAAATCAACCGTCAACCCCGCTGTTCACAAATTCGAGAAGATGATTTCCGGCGCATACCTCGGCCCCTTGTATCTGGCCACCATTCACAAGGCCTGCGATGATAACCTGTTCTCAACAAGCGTCGCAAACGCACTTTGGCAAATCTCCGAACTCGACACAAAAGATATGAACGCCTTTTTACTCTATCCCTATGGCGCAAACCTCCTCGCCGACGCCGCAAAACAGGGCAACGCCGACGATTGCCTTACCTTATATTATATAGCCGACCGATTAACCGAACGTGCCGCCAAACTCACCGCGATTAACCTATCTGCTATGGCAATCAAATCCGGCTCTGGAACCGACCCCTCACGACCAATCTGCATCGTTGCTGAAGGCACGACGTTTTACCAGATGAAGGGCCTAAAAAATCGCGTCGAGTTTTATCTCAAGCAATATCTCGAAAACAAACTCGGGATTTACTACGAGATTATCAGCGTCGATAACGCCACCCTCATCGGCGCGGCAATCGCCGGCTTGACAAATTGATGTAAAATAGGTCACACCGAAAAAGCGAGAGTTGCGGATATGTGGAACCCAACTTAACCACCAAAATCGTATTCATTGTGCCCCTTTGCGTTACCAAAACAACCTGTCATAAATCGTTGTCCAAGATGTGGCCGAAGCGATATTTCTTGGTGCGCAAATAGTCGATATTGTGGGGCGTTGGGGTTGCCTGAAGAGGAATCTGCTCGACGATTTTTATGCCGTAAACTTCGAGCCGATTGATTTTCTTCGGATTATTGGTGAGTATTTTAATCTGCTTGAGGCCCAGGTCGCGAAGAATCTGTGCGCCTATGCCGTAATCGCGCTTGTCTGGTGAAAAGCCAAGCTCGATATTCGCATCCACGGTATCGAGTCCCTGTTCCTGGAGCTTATACGCATGCAGTTTATTTGTCAGGCCTATCCCCCTGCCCTCCTGCCGCAGATATACAAGTGCGCCTTTACCTGCCTTTTCAATCAACTGCAATGCGGCTTCCAACTGCCTGCCGCATTCGCACCGCTGCGACCGGAACAAATCCCCCGTCATACATTCCGAGTGCACCCGGACAAGAATCGGCTCATCGTGCTGAATCGGTTTGCCCGATTCATCAAGCTCGCCTACCCCGCCCTTGCAAATCGCAAGATGCGGCTCAGGCGAAGAAAGCGATTCGTAAGCGATAAGTTTGAAATCCCCAAAATCGGTCGGCAAATGAACCGCCTCGACCCGCTTTACCTGCGTCTCCCGCTGCAGCCGATATTCAATCAGCTTGGCGATTGAGGCGATTTTCAATTTATGCTTTTCGCAAAACTCAAGCAGTTGGGGCACACGGGCCATCGACCCGTCGTCATTCATAATCTCGCAAATCACCGCCGCGGGCTTCATACTCGCCAATCGCATCAGGTCAATCGCCCCTTCGGTCTGCCCCGCGCGAACAAGAACCCCGCCTTCACGAGCGCGAAGCGGAAAAATGTGCCCCGGCCGGGCAAAATCGGCAGGCCTCGTTTTATCGGCAATCGCCATTTGTATTGTGTGCGCCCGGTCCGCCGCGCTGATACCCGTGGTAATCCCTTCAGCCGCGTCGATACTCACCGTGAAAGCGGTATGCAGCCGAGCGGTGTTATCCTGGACCTGCGGATGAAGCCCGAGGGCGTCGCATTTCTCGCCCGTCAAAGGCAGGCAGATAAGCCCCCGCCCGAATTTCGCCATAAAATTGATAATCTGAGGCGTAACCTTTTCCGCCGCGCAGACAAGGTCTCCCTCGTTCTCGCGGTCCTCATCATCCACAAGGATAATCATTTTGCCCGCGCGAAGCTCGTCAATCACTTCCGGTATCTGGCTAAAATTCACTGACATATAATAAGGATTAGCAGGAATAAGACGTTTGGTCAAGGGGCAGTGCACTGCGGATTTCAGATTGTAGATTGCGGATTATATAAATTTATGATTGATAATTGATGATTTGGGATAAATCGCTGCGGGAGGGATGAAGGCAGTGGAAATTTAGGGGGCGATTTGGTAAATATGGAATTTGATGACTGATATAACAGGCGCGAATAAAGGGAAAGTAGTTTTTGCGGCCAGCGTGATGGTGATGGCACTGTGGCTGACTGTTTATTCGGCGGCGGAGGGGGCGGCTAACAAAGACAAGGTATCGCCGGTTGTAATACCTAAGGCGGAGCCATTTGCTCTTGAGGACGTGCGGTTGCTGGAAGGGCCTTTCCAGCATGCGATGGAACTCGACCACAAATATCTTCTCTCGCTTGACGCGGACAGATTGCTTCATAGTTTTCGGCTCAATGCGGGCTTAGTTTCCAACGCCAAGCCATACGGCGGGTGGATGACGCCTGGGCGGGTAAGCTGTGCGGAATTTGTGGGGCATTATCTGTCAGCATGCGCG
>JBEKHA010000014.1:0-71502 GCA_050012515.1 Sedimentisphaerales bacterium
CATCTATGGGCAATATTAATGAAATTATGATGAACGGTGCTTCGGCCTGGGGTTGTGCGATGTTCGCAGTCGTTCACAGCGCCAATGGCATATTCACAAACCAGGCGGCAGCTGGCCAGTCCTCGATGATTCCGGGGTCTGCCGTGGAAATAGACGGCAACAATATCATTCTCGAAAACTACAAAATTCGTAATCCCAACGGACAGGCTTGGGAAGGAATAACTATTGCTGGAGTGCTTCCTTACGGTGGTAATGTCGTTGTCCAGAACTGCGATATCAGTGATTCTCGGTTCTCGATTGCCTGTCGGTCGTATAATACGCTGGTTGACCATTGTGTTATGTATGCTCCTTGGTGCTATCTGAACGATAATGATGCTAACCACAATACCTGCAAGAACAGCACTCTATATTCCTTCCGCAATGCTTATTTATCTGGAAACATCAATGCTAACAGCTGTTTTACTATCGCTGCGGGAGGCCGCAACCAGGCCCACGACAACGAGTTCTATAACAACACCTGTATAGCTGATGGCTCTCTGCAAAATATGGGGACAGGAGTTATTCCGGACAATAATACTTATTGTCTGAATGATGTAGAACATCTCGGTTCTAACAACGCTTATTATGATTGGAACACCTATTACATTACGAGTGCTTCTGATGCGAATCTTGCCTATTTCAGGGGCAATATCTATCCGACCTTGCCGAATCTGTTGTCTTACTGGATAACTTACGAAGCAAATACCCGCTCATCTATCAACGACATTCACAGCCGCGTTATTACTCGGCCTGGGTGCTGTGATTGTGATAAGTAAACGCAGTTAAGCTGGTCTATCTTGTAGAACCGCTGTTTGGGGCTGTAGAATCGACGAACTCGGCTTAGCCGAAGCAGTGGGGTCCCAACCGGTTATTGTTTCTTTTTACGGACTCGAAAAGTGCGTTTTTAACTTCAAAAACAGGGATTCCCCTCTGCCCTTATTTACCGTCTTCGTCCGATATTGCATAATGAAAAGGCGGTAAATCTCTCTGTTTGACGCAATTACACGTTTTATAAGGGGCGTTTTTTTTGGCTATTTAATGGATTTTTCGCGGATATTCAGGTGAGCATTTGCTTGACATTGAAAGTTAAAATGGGTAGAATGGGGAAATATGTAGAGCGAGACCTGAATGTGCCTGTTGTTGCGGCCAATAAATATCTCATACAGGTTACATAGATATTTATGGCCTTATACGGCAACGACAGGAGGTTCTATCTACGACTGGTCTGAGCGCGTTCCTGCACCTAACCCAACCCAGGCAGCGATAGTTATTAAAGGTGTTTTAGATGTTAATAGTTATAGCGGGCTGTGGCCCAAGTTTGCCTAAGTAACAGCAGCGTCTTGAAATATAGCTGCATCGAGGCAAGGAGAACCAAATAATAAAGAAACTGATAATAGCAATCATAGTCCTGTTATGTATCGTTCCCTGTTGGGCAACAACTCATATAATGTATATGGCTCCGGGCGGCGCGGGCAGGGGGCTAAGCCCCTATGATGCCGCCTCTGATTTCGACAAGATAATCGTCTATTCCTGGTCTTTTGAACCTAATGCCGTTATAGATGTAATTATGGCAGGCGGAACTTATAACCTCTCCGTAAACCAGGACTTCGACCTCAGCCCTGAAAGCAGTGCAGGCAAACAGTATGTGTTTAACTATGGAGATGCCTGCAATATCAACGTGAATATTTCGGGCTATATGTATTTTCACAATTATTCATTCACTCCTCCTACTTCCTACGAGTTTAGGGATATCAACTTTGTATCGACTAACTCTTACGCTATGTTTGTGTTTGACGCCAATGCCGGAACGGGATACTCGGCGAACTCCATAAGGAAATTTTATAATTGCTCACTTACTTCCGCCCCCGGTGCTTATATGTTCCCTCCCACGCTGATAAACGGGGAAATCGACCTGAATCAATGTACCTGTCTCTCGCAGGGCTATCCAGTTGCTATACTTTCAGGTGCAGTTGTTATGAATGTAACAGGAAGCACTTGCACAAATACAGGCACTTACCCTTGTATCCAGCTTGGCAACGGCTTGGCGGGGGATACTCCTGTTTTTACTGCACAAGGTTCAGCATTTAATGAACCAAATGCTTCGGCCTTAACTTATGTATTTCGTGAAACGCTTGTTTCGACGCCTGTGCTGAATTTAATTGATTGCAATATAACCGCCAATCCTTTGGGGTATGGGACGGGAATATATATTGTGTCTCCTGTTTGGACGTATATAAAACACACTAACATTTCCACGCCTTCAAGCGCGGTTTTGCAGCACTCCCAGTCCAGTAATGTTCTGATAGACGATTGCAATTTAGACGCTAACGCCCCGACAAGGTTGACTGTGGGCGGCACCTGGGCGGCTGGCGATACAATTCAGGTCTGGGTTCAAAAGGTTCTGCAAATATCCTCCTTCACTTACACGGTTCAGCCCGGACTAACCTCTGCTGTGCAAGTGGCTGCAGATTTTGCTGCTGCCTGGGATGCCAACGCTGATTCGTTCTGCCAAACCATAACCGCATCGAGCAGCGATGTTAATATAATTCTGAGCGGGGCTTCTGCGTGGCAGACAATGACGCCGGTGGTCAATGGTGTTGTTGGTGGGTTTTCTTCGGCTGGTGGTACTATCGTAAATATGGCAGATTTTGAGTATATGCCCTATGGGTCAGTGAAACTTCCCTTCGACCCTGTTGTTCTTGACGGCAATAATGTCTTAATAAAAAATTGCAATGTCCATTGTGTTAATGGGATGGCCTGGGAGGGAATAAATGCAAATGGCATAACTTACGGGGGAGGAGTAACGATTCAAAACTGCTTTGTAAAGGATGCCTTCTTTCCAATTGTTTGCAGGGCTACCAATGCTCTTGTTGATAGTTGTATAGCGCAAGGCAACTGGCCTTATCTGGTAGAGACGGGGGCAAGCAGCAACACTATCAAGAACAGCACCTTATACTGTTATCCGAGTCCAGTTATGAACACCGGCGTATTCACTACAGGAAGTGGCGCTAAAGCCGTAAACAACTCAAGCTACAATAATATTGCTGTTGTTAATACGGCTCTTATTAATATGGGGCCCGGAAGCTTGCCAACATCTATCGCCTATTGCATATACGATTACCAGAATTACATTGGCGGTAATTATTTTGAAAATAACTGTTACTGGACAATTGGAGTCAATGCCAAACTCGCTCAGCTTAGCACCGTAGATTATACCACGCTGGCTGGAATACTATCCGCCTGGCCTGTTGTCGGAGTTAATACCAGGTCATCGTTAAACGATTTACACAGCATTTACGCCGACCCCCAGTTTGCTGATGTGAACAATGGTGACTTTAGCCTGTTGTCAAGTTCGCCCTGCATAGGCGCAGGCATGCCCTACCTTGGAGGCGATAAGTCGTTTATCGGCGCAGTTCCTCCAAAGCCCGGAATACCGGGTGATTTGAATGGCAATGGCAAGGTAGGCTTCTTCGATTTTGCTATCTTTGCTCAGCATTGGCTGGAACGTGTTGAGCCATAAGTATAGCTTAATCCTATCCCCGAACCAGCGCATTTTTTTTTTTTGAATAATGGGGACAGCTACCATTTTTAGTTCTATAAAGTCCAGCCCTCGCGGTACTGGCGGCCGAGAAGCTCGTTGGCCTCCGGGATATTTGTTATTTTCATATTCGGCCCGTCCCACTCAATCCGCTTACCCGTGCGTATTGCGACATTACCCAGCAGAACGGTCTCCGTCAGAGGCCCGGCGTATTCGAAATTCGAACACGCCGCAGGCCCGCCCTTGCACGCGTCAATCCAGTTCTGCTCATGCGTGCCTGCTATTCGCGGAATTGTTTTGGCCGGCCGCTGGTAATCCTTCATTCGCGACTCAGGAATAATTCGGCCTTCAACCATCGTTCCCTTATCGCCGATAAAAATAACGCCGTTGTCGCCAAGCTTCCGTTCCTTTTCCAGCCCCGCTGGTCGAGGCGGCTTCAATCCGCCGTCATACCACGTCAGGTTCACCGCCAGCATTTCCCCGCGAGCCGGAAATTCATATCGTACAATCGACGCGTCCGGGTATGTCTCGCTGTTTTTCATCTTCTCCCAGTTTTTAGCCACACGCGATGAAACACACGCCTCAACGGCAGTCGGCCTGTCCAGCTTCAATGCCCAATACGCGTGGTCCATTATATGGCAACCCATGTCCCCCAGCGCGCCCGTCCCGAAATCCTGCCAGCCGCGCCACGCAAATGGGTGATAAACAGGATTATATGGTCGAACCGGCGCAGGCCCCAGCCAGTTGTCCCAGTCCAGCCCTTCAGGCATCGCAGGCGAATTAGCCGGCCGGCCTATCCCCTGCACCCAGAATGGCCTGTCAGTCCACGCGTAAACCTCGCGAATCTGCCCTATCGCCCCGGACCATACCATTTCACACTGTACCCTAATATCTTCGCTCGAATGTCCCTGGTTGCCCATCTGGGTGGCAACCTTCGCTTCTCTCGCCGCCACCGCCAGTTTACGCGCCTCTTCTATCGACCACGTCAACGGCTTCTGCACATAAACGTGCTTGCCCATTTTGATTGCCGCCATAGCAATTGTCGCGTGCGTATGGTCCGGCGTCGCGATTACCACCGCGTCAATATCCTTCACCTCGTCTAACATCTTGCGAAAATCTTTGTATTTTTTCACGTTCGGATGGCTCTGAAAAACCGGCCCAGCGTAATTCCAGTCAACGTCGCAAAGCGCAACGATATTCTCGCCTTCGCAGGCCTTTAAGTTCTCCTTGCCCTGACCGCCTATACCCACCGAGGCGATATTGAGCTTTTCGCTTGGCGGCTTAAAACCTGTCCCGCCAAGAACAAACCTCGGCAAAATCGTAAAGCCAGCTATCGCAGACGCGGTCCCAGTCACAAAATCCCTGCGTGAAATACCTTTGCCTTGCATAAATTCACCCTGCATAAATATGTATGTACTCAGTTCTTTTTTACAGAGTCCAGCCCGCTCGATAAGGCGGATTAACGAACGCATTGGCAGTCTCGTCATTGGTAAACTTCATATTTTCGCCGTCCCATTCGAGCACCTTATATGGATTCATCATCGCCAGATTTCCCATCACCACCGCTTCCGTAAAAGGTCCCGAATAATCGAAATTAGAGCTTGCCGCAATACCACCCTTGCAGGCCTCAATCCAGCTCTTCTCATGGCCATCAATGCCGTCTTTGATTCTCGGCAGTGACTTCGCCGGTCTCTTGTATGCCTCCATTTTGCTTTCCGGTATCAAACGCGGGTTGCTTCCGTAACAGCCGCACATCAGCTTGCCCTTGTCACCGACAAATATCACGCCGCCGTCATCATCACCCATCATCCGTCCCGGCTCAAGCTCTTCCGGTCTGGCGGGCATAAGTCCGCCGTCATACCAGTTAATTTTAACTTCCGGCATATTGCCTCTCGCCGGGAACTTATAGCGAATGATGCTTGCCTGTGGATACGTCTCACGTACGCCGACCTTGTTCCATCCCTCGCCAGACATCCTCGTCGATGTGCATGCCTCGACGCTGATTGGATACTTCAGCTTCAGCGCCCAGAACGCCGGGTCAAGAATATGGCAGGCCATATCGGCTAAAGCCCCGCCTCCGAAATCAACCCATGCCCTCCACGCAAAAGGATGATACACAGGATTATATGGTCTTTCCGGCGAAGGTCCAATCCAGAGGTCCCAGTCCAAACCTTCCGGTACTGGGGGCGTTTCTTTTGGTCTGTCTATTCCCTGCGCCCACACTGGCCTGTTCGTCCATGCGTGAACCTCATGTATCGGCCCAATTGCCCCATCCCATATCCATTCGCACATCAGACGAATGCCTTCGCCCGAATGTCCCTGGTTACCCATCTGCGTCACGACCTTATATTTTCTGGCCGTCTCCGTCAGCTTCCTCGCCTCGTAAACCGTCCGCGTCAGCGGCTTCTGAACATATACGTGCTTGCCCAGCTGCATTGCCGCCATCGCCGCAACCGTATGTGTATGGTCAGGCGTCGCTACTATAACCGCGTCAATATTTTTCATCTCTTCAAGCATCTTGCGGAAATCTTTATACTTCTTCGCGTCGGGATAATCGTTGAAAACTCTTACCGTACCAGGCAGATTATGGTCAACGTCACAAAGTGCGATTATATTCTCGCCCGCGTCCGCGCATCTGCGGGTATTATTGCCTCCCATACCGCCAACACCAATTGTCGCGATGTTCAGCTTTTCACTGGGTGGTTTTTGACCGCTTACGCTTGCTCCCATCACATAGCTCGGAATAATCGTAAACGCCCCTGCCGCCATCGCCGAACCCAGCAGTTGCCTCCGTGAAATGCCATATCCCTTTTCTTTTCCGACGTTTTCATTAGTCATAATAAGGTCTCCCGTTTAATATCGTGTATAAAACCGTTATCTGCCCTGTTTAAGTAATTTTTGCGCCTGTTCACGCACCGATTCATTAGTCGTGCCGTCAATAACCTTCTGCAGCGTCTCTTTTGTTTCTCTCGAATGTCCCTTCATAGTCGATTCGGCAATCTTCACAACCGCCGCCTCGGCTTCCTCTTTCAAATCCTTGTCGTCGAGATAGCCCGCGGCCATTTGCATCGCCTCAAAACTATCCGTGCTCCCAAGGCCCGACAGCACCATTTTCTTCTCGGAAACGTCCGCCGCAAGTGCCATCGCATCTTTATACATCTTCATCGTCTCTTCTGCAGGTCTGCTGCTCTTCAATCCAGCCAGCCGGACGTAACCGCGAAGAGCTAATGTCTTGTGAACCTGGTTTTCAGACGTCTGAGCAACCTTCAGCAAATCCGCCGCAGGCGCCGCAGTCGGCCAGTCCGATAGCGCCCTCACCGCCGCGTCCTTAATCTTGTCTTCTTTGTCCCCAAGCGATTCCCGCAGAACCGGCAATGCTGCCTCGTCGCCAATCTTCCCCAGAACGCTCAGCAGCGAGCATTTCGCGTCCGCGTCCTTTGCTGTTGGCAACGCCGCGAGAACTGCTTGTCCCTGCCCCTTGCCCTCTGCGATTTTGTGAGCCACAACTACCACCGTCTTTTCAAGCTCATCCCTGTCATTGCCCGTAGCTGCCAATTGCAGCTCAATAAGTGCCGGTATATCCTGTGGCTCCGCCAGTGCTCGCATCGCTTTAATTGATTCCATTCTCACCTTCGCGTCTGCGTCTTTGGCCGTCTTCATCAGCACAGGCACCGATTTCTTTACGTCTCGTTGTTCGCAGCTGCGAACAAGTTCGACCTTCGCCTTCGGCTCGGCATCCGGAAGCTTTTTCAAAATGGCATCGTCAACGTCAGCGCCGTGCAGCCGATATAAGCTCTCTTGTGCTGCTTTTTGCTCGTCCCCGCCGCTCGAAACCACCGCCGCGACAAGCATATCGACAGACGATACATCGCCTAATGTCCCCATTGCCTTCAATGCCGCTATGCGAACCGCCGCATCCGTGCTCTTTGCCGCCGCCATGACCGTTGGCAATGCCGCCTTGTCCCCGCAGTCCGCCAGCGCGGATATTAACTGCATCTGCTGCGACGCACCGAGGTTCGTCATCTGCTCCGCCGCCGCCTTTATCACGTCCGTCTTTGCGACGTCTTTCAGCGTCGCTATCGTCACTGTCTGAATCGGCTTGTCGGTTGATTTCAGCATCTCAACAATCACTTCACTGGTTTTGTCGCCAGCGGTTTCAATCATACCTCTCGCCGCCGCGACACGGACAATCATCGGTTCGCTTGCAGTATATAACTGTTTATAAATCGCCCCCGCTGCCGTCTTCTCACCCTTGGCCGCAAGCCGGTCCGCACACCGCAAATACGCGTCAGTCGCCGCCGTTTTAACCACGCCTGTCGCTTTGTCTTTTACCTTGGCAATCGCGTCCGTCGCGCTCTTGTCGTCTATTCTTCCAAGTGCAGCCACCGCCGCGACCGCGACCGTCTCATTTGCGTCATTAGTCAGTTTCGCCAGCGGCTCGACCGCCTTCTTGTCCCCTCGAACCCCAAGCGTATTTATGATTCCAACCTTTGCTTTGCCTCCGGCTGTTTTGCCTTCGGACTTCGATAATGCCTGCCGCAGCGCATCATCAACTGCCGCCCCGGGTATCCGCTCCAATGCATAACGGGCAGTATCGGAAACCTTCTCATCTGTCAGCATCGAGGCTAGCGCAGGAACCGACGCCTCCGTCCCGGCAATACTTAACTCTCTGCAGACAAAATCCTTCGCCGCGTAAGTAGCATCAGATTTGAGAAAATCATCGAGCTGCTTTTCCATCGCCTTCATTTCTGGTTTGCCGCTCGCCTCGCGAATCATACCGCTGATTTTGATAAGGTCCACCCGGCTTTTATTGAAATCATACGTCTTGATGTTGCTTAACAACTGGCCAAATTCGTTGGAATCGGCAGCGTATATCACACCGCCAAAACACAAAACCACGGCTGCAATGACTGAAACTTTTAACAGACGATTCATATTCTTCTTCCTTTCTTATTTGCCTTCTTTTACAGGCGTCGCGTCAACTTTTAAATCACCCAGCGCAAACTGGATGCCGTCAAGCTCATGTTGTAATATGGCGGGACGATAATATATCTCGTTATTATGCCCAAGCCCGCAGAAAAATATCCTCCCCTTGCTGTAATCTTTTATCCAGCTCACAGGCATGTCCCGGTCGCTCTCCATTGCTCCTTTCGCGCTCTTCGTCGCCGGGTCATCAAAATCGAGCGCCAGCAAAATACGCCGGTTCTCTACCGGACTCATCTTCTTCTGGCGATAAATCTCGTCCCTGACCTTGAATCCCTCTCCCTTAAACGCCGCGTTCAGCGGGTGATTCGGCTCGTAATCCTTTATCGCCCAAACCCCGCCCGCGCCCCACGGGTGCGCAACAAACTGCCCCCCTATCATCTCCGCCGCCTCGGGCCATTTATAAAAATTGTCCGTCGCAGCGTGCAAACCGATAATGCCTTTGCCGCCCTTCACAAAATCCATCAGGGCCTCTTTCTGCCCCGGCTTATTAAAATCAAGGTGTGTCGTGTTGTTAAATAATATCGCGTCAAACTCCGCCAGTTTCTTCGTGTCGAACATATTCATATCGTCGCTGAAAATCACGCTGTATGCCCCGGTCTTTTTGCCCATAATCTCAATCGCCTTGTTCGCCACGGGGATGCTCTCGTGGTAATATCCGTTGCAAAGCCAGAATACTAATATCTTTCTCGCCTTTAATGGTTTGGCGGTCGCTTTTTCCGGTGCCGCCGCCTCAATCTTCGCCGTTATATCATCCGCAACCGGCTTTAACTCCTTCGGCGAACCATCCGCCCGGCTGTCACGGGCAAAAAATCCCATGACAACAAATAATAATACCATAACACTTATTGATATCCCAATTCCCATAGCGCTGCGATTCATCTTTAATCCCTTTCTATATTTATAGCACTCTACAATATCCACGGACTTCGCATCGGCCTGCTTAGCATCCTGTCCGCCTCGCTGTCTCTTATAAAAACGCTCCGCCGCGACTGCCCCGCCGACGTTTTTTTCTTAATTCTAACCTCTCAATTCTAAATTCCCCACGTTTCATTCTACATATACAAATGCCACGGGCTTCTCATCGGCCGTGACAACATCCGGCTGGCCTCTTCATCGCCGATGATGACCTCTTTTTCCGGGTCCCATTTCAGCTTCCTGCCAGTCAGCATCGCAATCTCACCCAATAGCGCTGGCGTCAGCGACCGGTGCGCAACTTCCGCCGGCGTAATCGTCTCCCGCCTGCTCTTGACGCAGTCCAGGAAATTCTGATGATGGTCCTTGCTCTCGTATAAATGAATCTCATTTGGGCCTATTACCTCATCCACCACGCTCTTTGGATTCGCGTGTATTGGCTCATCCCGCGTAACGTGCAGCCAGCGGCCATTCTCCCCATACCAGCATGTCCCCATCCCGTGCGGCAGCTGCCTGTCATTTGCGATTATCATCGTCAGCCCGTTGGCGTATTTCGTCGTTACCTTGTATTCATAAGGAACGTTAAATATCCCGTCCTTCGGATATGTCCCCTTGCCTTCTACTTCCACAGGTCCAGTCCTCTCCAAATCCAGCGCCCAGTGCGCGATATCAATATGATGCCCCGCCCAGTCCGTCAGCTGTCCGCCCGAATAATCCATTATCCACCGCCAGTCCCAGTGCAAAATTCCCCTGAATGGAACCAACGGTGCAGGACCAAGCCACATGTCCCAGTCAACACCCTCAGGCACCGGCTTAATCGATTCATTGCCACGCGTGCTGCCCGTCGGCAAACCAACCTCAACCGTATGAACCTTGCCTATCCTGCCGTTGCGGACCAGCTCGCACGCACGCCGGAAATTATAAACCGACCGCTGCCAGCTCCCCGTCTGCCAAATCCTCCCGTATCGCTTCACCGCGTCGCATATCGCCCTGCCCTCGCGAATCGTTCTCGCCAGCGGCTTTTGTCCGTGAATATCCTTGCCCGCCTCAGCGGCCATTATCGCAGGTATCGAATGCCAGTGGTCGGGTATCGCCGTCGCTATTATGTCTATATCGCTTCGTGCAATCACATCGCGAAAATCCAGGTATGTCTTGCAGTCGCTGTTGCCGTATTTCAAATCCACCTCGGCCTTGGCGATTTTTTGACGCTTTGCATCTACATCGCAGAGTGCCACAACTATCGCCTCCGGCCTGTCTAAAAATCCCCGCATATCCCAGGTCCCCTGCCCGCCGACCCCAATCACCCCAACATGCAGCCGGTTGCTCGGCGCAACCCCGCCGTCCGCCCCGAATACCGACGATGGCACAATATATGGTATCGCTATTGCCCCCGCCGCTGCGCCTGCCGCTGTCCTTAAAAATCCCCGTCGATTTACTTTATTGTTCTCTGGCATCGTTATGTCCCCTTTACAAAAAATATTTATACATGCCGCGGGCTTCGCATCTCTGTGCCAAGCAGCCTCGCGGCCGTCGCGTCATCGATAATTTCTTCCGTCACCGGCTTAAACCGTATCTTGCGCCCGAGCAGCATCGCTATCTGCCCCAGGTGCCCCACCGTCGCCGAGCGATGTGCAATCTCCGCCGGCGATATTGTTGTCTTCCTGCTTTTCACGCAATCCAGAAAATTCCGCCAGTGTCCCGGCGATTCATACAGCCGTATATCATTTGGCCCTATCTTCTCCCTCACCACGTCCTTCGGCTCCGAGTCCATTCCCCCTCGCGTAACGCAAATCCACCCTTTTTCCCCGTACCATTTCACTCCGCTTTCGTCCGTCCACTCTTTTCCCAGGTCGTATTTTATCCTGCTGGTTATCAGCATTGTCAGCCCGTCGGCATATTTAACATTTATATCGTAATCCGTTGGACTGTTCCACACGCCCTTAACCGGAAATTCTCCCTTGCCCTCCACCTCCACAGGTCCCGTGTAATCAAGCCCCATCGACCAGTGAGCTATATCAACGTGATGCCCCACCCAGTCCATCAGTTGTCCGCCGCCGTAATCGAGGTTCCATCTCCAGTTCCTGTGTACCCTCGCCGGACAATATGGCGCGTATAGTGCAGGTCCAAGCCATGTATCGTAATCAAGCTCCGCCGGCGCTGGTCCGATTTTTTCCTGACCCTTGGTCCCCGCGAAATCCCTGTGCCCCGGATACAGCGCAACCTCAATATGCTTAATCTTGCCTATTCTGCCGTTGCGCACCAGTTCGCAAACATACCGGAATCTTTCCTCCGACCTCTGCCAGCTCCCCGTCTGCCACACCGTTCCATATCGCTTCACCGCCTCGCACATCGCCCTGCCCTGCTTCAAATCGTGCGACAACGGCTTCTCGCAGTAAATATCCTTACCCGCCTTCGCCGCCGCTATCCCTGTAATTGCGTGCCAGTGGTCCGGCACACTTATCACAACCGTATCTATATCGCCCCTCGCCAAAACCTCCCGGTAATCCGCGTAAGCATCACAATCCTTATTCCCGTAATGGCTGTTCACCATCTCAACGCCGTCTCGCAGATTATTCTTGTCGATATCACAGATTGCCGCAATCTTACAGTCGCCCTCCTGAAGAAACTGTTTGACATTCCACGGCCCCTGCATCCCCACCCCGATGCCGGCCATCGTAATCCGGTTGCTCGGCGCAACACCTCCGTCAGCCCCAAGTACGCGCGCAGGGATTAAATATGGAAGTGCGATACCGCCTATTGCGACACCGGCCGTCTGCTTTAGAAACCGGCGCCGATTCAGGTTCACATTCATCTAAATCAACAACCTAACTAAACCAATTGTTCAGCGTGGTTTATTTGTCAAACTGAGCGTCGAACGCCAATTGCGACGGCTTGAAGTCCGCCCTCTTGATATATTCGCACGCCTCTTTAGCCCCATGCTCGCGGTCCATCCGACTGTCTTCCCATTCTACTGAAAGCGGCCCCTGATAACCGATGTCGTTCAACGCGACGATTATCTCTTCAAAATTTATATCGCCGTGCCCAATCGACCTGAAATCCCAGAATCGCCTCGGGTCCGCAAACTCCGTATGCCCCCCGAACACCCCGATCGTCCCGTCCCCGTGCCCCCACCACGCGTCTTTCATATGCGTGTGGAATATCCGCTTCCCAAACGTCCGGATGAACTTCACGTAATCAACCCCCTGATACCCGAAATGGCTCGGGTCATAATTGAACCCGAACGCCGGGTGATTCTTTACCGCCTCCAGTGCCCTCTGTGCCGACGCGATATCAAACGCTATCTCCGTCGGGTGAACTTCCAGCGCAAACTTCACTCCCTGGCTCTTGAAAACATTCAGTATCGGCGTAAACCGTTTCGCGAAATCTTTATACCCTGCCTTTATCATATCCGCAGAAACCGGCGGGAACGAATACACATAGTGCCAAATCGAGCTGCCGGTAAAACCGTTGACGACCTTGACGCCGAGTTTCTTGGCGGCTTTGGCGGTATCGATGAGTTTCTTGGCGGCTCTCTGCCGAACACCTTCCGGGTCGCCATCGCCCCAGACATCCGGGGGCAATATCGATTTGTGACGCCCGTCAATATTATCGCAAACCGCCTGGCCTACCAAATGCGACGAGATTGCGTAAACCTCAAGGCCATGCTTTTTCAGCAATTTGCGCTTTGCATCGCAATATTTATCGTCCGCCAGCGCCTTGTCAACGTCGAAGTGGTCGCCCCAGCAGGCCAGTTCCAGCCCATCGTATCCCCAGCTCGCCGCCTTCTCCGCCAAAACCTCAAGTGGTAAATCCGCCCATTGCCCCGTGAATAACGTTACCGGTCTTGCCATTTTTCCTTCTCCTTAAACCACTGATTTCACAGATTTCACTGAAACCTTTTACTGTACGCTATACGCTGTTCGCTGAACGCTGTTTATTTTTTCATCGGCGTCCATTTTTTCGCGCTCTTTGCGCTTGCGACAACCGTTTCGATAAACAATATGCCGCGAACGCCCTCGTTGACGCCCGGAAAATCCTTCTCAAGCTCACTGGGCTTGTCGCCAGCAATCGCACACTTGACGGTGTCCGCGAAGTTGCGGTAATTGTTCGCGAACGCCTCGAAAAACGCCTCCGGATGCCCGAAGGGCAATCGCGTTCCGCGTCCGGCCGCTGCGCTGTATTCGCCGATGTAGCCATTGCCGCGTTTCCAGACCTGCTCAGGGGCGTTCATCGCCCTTGTATATAAGTAATTCGGATGCTCCTGATGCCATTCCAAGCTGCCCTTTTCGCCGTGGACCCAGATAGCAAGGTTATTTTCCTCGCCAATCGAAATCTGGCTTGCGTGCAAGACACCTTTTGCCCCGTTATCGAACTTGAGCAGACAGTTGCAGTCGTCATCAAGCAGACGTCCCTTGACGAATGCCGTCAGCTCCGCGCAGATATGCGTGATTTTATTTCCGGTAATGTATTCAGCAAGGTTGACAGCGTGAGTTCCGATATCGCCTACGCAGCCGCCCGCGCCGCTCTGTTTGGGGTCAGTTCGCCAGCCGGCCTGCATACTGCCTGTTTTTTCCAAAGCCGTCGCCAGCCACCCCTGCGGATACTGCACAACAATCTTGCGAATAGCGCCCATATCGCCCTTTTTGACCATATCCTTCGCTAATTTCACCATCGGGTAGCCGGTGTAATTGTGCATCAGGCCAAAGACCCTGCCCGTCTTTTTGACAAGCGCCTGCAACTGCTTTGCCTCAGCGGACGTAATCGTCATCGGCTTTTCGCACATAACGTGGAATCCCGCCTTGAGGAAATCCCTCGCTATGGGGAAATGCCAGTTATTCGGCGTCGTTATCGAAACGAAATCAATCCGCTCGCTTTCAGGCAGCTTCAATTCCGATTTTATCATCTCGGTATAAGTGCCATAAACCCTTGCCTGGTCCAGCGCTAGCTCTCTGCCCATCTGCTCGGATTTTTCAGGATTGATATCGAATGCGCCTGCTACAAGCTTGATTTCGCCATCCAAACGTGATGCCTTGCGATGCACGTCCCCGATAAATGCCCCGGGGCCTCCCCCAATCATTCCCATCCTCAACTTCCGGTCGAGCTTCATATTAACTCCTTTCAAAATTCGACCATCACTATCGTTTGTATGAAGGGTTTACTATACGACCCGCCCCTACAACTGTCAAGATACTGAATTCGTATTTTTACCACTAAGCCCCTAAGGCACAAAGAAGGTTTTAAGTCCTTAGTGCCCTGGTGTCTTTGTGGTTAATTCCGGAAAATTGAGTCTCGCAAACTCCCCATGATATATTAAGGTTATGGTTTCATCTTTTCTTCCACCATCAAACGTAACATTCTTTTGTTCTCATCCATGATTTTTATGTTTTTGCTTTTCAGGAAGAGTTCTATATCTTTATTAGTTATTTTTTTAATACCTTTTTCTTTAACCCACTTATGGCAAATATCTGCTATTTTTGGTAATTCAGCTCCCTCTTTTTCTAGTGCTATTTTTTCTGCTTCTTCTCGTTCCTCTTGTATCGTCTGTTCAAATATTTGTTCGACTTTAGATAGTTTTATTTTTATTTCTAAGGGCGCATTAAATTTATCAATTCCTATTTTTTCCCAATACCAAAGAGGATCAAATATAATTGCTTTCCCATCTTTAGTTTGGTTTTTATAAAATTTAATTAAGTCTTCTGCAAGTTTTTCAGGCGTACTTATTCTTATTTCCTCAGGTATTTCGGTCTCTTCCTGCATATCCGTATGAGTTGACACTCGCCCAGAATCATCAAAGTATTTTAAAAAGGGAATAATTAAACATTTTTCACCTTCCCACAAAACACATTTGCTATTCTTGCATTCATCTTTAATTAGCGGGCAAAATGTATTCATTGTGTTTTTCCTTAAATAAAATTATGACCACTCGCCGTTTTTCAACCTGCCAAAACAGGTCTATTTTCCTGAATTGCATTGTAACGAGAAATGGGAAGTGTTCAAGGGGAACCCGGCAATAAAGTTGCCGGGCTAAACACAAAGAATATGTGTAATCTGTGGCTAAAAAAAACAGCGGTCTCTGCGCTAATCCTTATTCGCTGTCGCTATGGAGGACAGGTCAGCGTCTAAAATAAATCCGTCCACGGATTACTACTGCATCAGCCAGTTGTCAGCGAAGGTCGCCAAGTCGAGGATGTCAACACTGCCGCTGTGGTCAAAATCAGTTCCCCCGCACCAATCCGGTTCAGCACAATCCTGATACAGCCAGTTATTCGCAAAAATGGCGTAGTCAGTGAAATTGACTGTGCCGTCCATATCTATATCTGCCACCGGCCAAAGCCAGAACTCGGCAAATATCTGCAAATCGCTGATGTCAACAATTCCGTTCCTGTCGAAATCGCTGCCATCGCACCAATCCGGCGGGGAACAAGATGTATTGTGCCAGAACGCCGCAAAGATGCTGAAATCAAGAAAATTCGGTATCCCATCACGATTCAAATCCACCGTCATCGGACGCAGCGGCACTACTTCAAACGTGCTTGTTCCTGAAGCTGAATCACCGGCCGAAAGCGTAAAGTAGAACTCCGATTCAATACTCGTAAGAGTATCGTTTATAATCCGGCTGCCAAAAAGGGGCTGGGCTTCCTCTTCAGCCAGCGTCCCGCCGGGAATCGAAAAACCGCTGAGCAGATTCGCAAACACTGCTGAACCATTGTATCTGGCCTGATATGTTTTGCCGCCCGGGAAAAGACCTGTGATTGTCGCTCCGGCGGAAGACCTGTCCGTCAACACAATGCCTGCCGACGCTGATGCCGTCGGGTTCACCAGCAGGGAAAACGTAACCACATCAGATAAAATACTGAATGTCGTCGCTGAACTGTTTGCTCTAACGCCAAACTCAATATCCACTTCAGGGTCAGAATTAATCCTTAGCTTAAGGTTTTCAATAGCAGCATTGCCAATTGTCTGTTCACTATTGACAAGTTCACATTTGAAATATCCTTTTTCATCTGTTTGGCCCGTGCCGCTGAAAGTCCTTGCTGCATCCAGCCCGGTTTCATCGTTTGCGGTAACAGTAATAGAATACTGTATCTGACAAGCTCCTGCACCACTTGATAAGGCCAACACCGCGAGCAACACTACAACTACACAAACCGTACTTGCCTTTTTCATTTTGTTTTATCCTCATTCTTCCTGAGCTGCGGCTCGACTGAGTTCGCCGCTGTATCTGCCGAAGGCGCTGCCAGCCGCGAGGGTTAGTATGGCTGCAAGAGAAGGGTTAAATGCTGTCCTGGTTTTCATCTTTGCTCTCCTCCTGATTTTTCCTTAATTTGGGACTTTCGATGCCTGTCGAAGGTGTGAATCTCTTTAATCTTCACCACAAAGTTTACCCGCCGTGCTCTGTGGCGGGTCACTAAGGCACTAAGAATTTACTTTGTGTCTCCCGAAAGGGATGGCCAAGCCATTCGGGTCTTCGTGGTTAAATTCTTCCGGCCTTAAAAACCGTTTTAACCAAATCCATTATAGGTTTTCAGAAAGGAGGTGTCAAATATTAGTTTTTAGTGTTGAGTGTTTAGTTTTTAGTTATGGAGGCGGAAACCGGCAATAAAAGCAAGGGTTTTAGCAAGAGATTGCTGATTGGCGATAGGCGACAAAGTCGCCCGGCGGAAGAGACAAAGGCGTGGGCGCATCCCTTAGGGAGAGCACAGGCCTTGTCGATTACGCTCCTCCGGCTGACAGAATCAGTGTTAATCAGTGAAATCAGTGGCTAATAAAAAAACCAGCGTAACCCGCGAAATCAGCGTCTCCCGTTCCCATTTGGGATGCCTCACGGTATAGGGATGGCCAAGCCATAAAAAAATTCTGCGTTCTCCGCTAATTGTCAAATCCTGGGAGAATTTTCGATTTTTGCGGCAATCTTCTCTATCGCTCTCACGAGACGCCCCAGAAGAGAAATTAAATAAATAATTATCGCCAGATATGCGACTACAAATACTATTGCGCTAACAGCACCCGCCGTGTTCGTAACAGCATCCATATTTGTACCTCCTTTAATGAAAATCGCTTAATTCGGCAGTTTTATATTAAACTCCCTGCTGACCACCAAGACCCAATATAGATTTTGAAAAAGGAAGAGTCAATTGTTAGTTTTGAGTGTTTAGTGTTTAGTTTTTAGTTATGGAGGCGGAACCCGGCAATAAAGTTGCCGAGCTAAACACAAAGAATCTGTGTCCTCTGTGTAATCTGTGGCTAAACAAAAAAACAGCGTCACTCTGCGAAATCAGCGTCTGAAATCATTTGCCGCTTGCAAAGCCGGCCAGCGCGTACACAAGCGCCGCCTGCCAGTTAATCGCGATTTCATTTGTCCTGGCGTCCGCCTCGATATCCTGCCAGTCGGTGGCGGTGTGACCGCCTCCGACGACGTATCCGGGCCAGGGGTCGCGGACGTTGTCGCCGCCCGAACGCCTGTCGTGCGGGTTCATCGGCGGATTGTAGCCCATCCCCGTGACATACGACCTGCAATAGTAATTACGCCCGAACAAATGACTGATTGAATCAAGCGCGGTCTCGACATATTCCGGGTTTGGCGAAACCTTGTTGGCTATTTGCAGCGTAAGGCATTCTCTCGCGACCGTGCCGTTGCTGCCCCATTTGTATGCCCCGCCGATACATCTGCCGTAAACATCCCTGTTGCGAGCGATGACAAGCGAATCAGCTGTCCTGAGGAGGTCGCGCGTTATATCTTCCACGAGGACATCTCTTTTGCCTTCTCTTTTGCTGAGGAGATATGTGAACATCGCGAGGTTTTTGACGCTGCCCCAGTCCCAGAGGAAGTCGATTTTGTCCTCGAACGCCGAAGAGCCCCATTCGAAGGCCCTGAGGTAATTTGCGTCGCCGGTTGTTTCCCACATTTCCGCGGAGGCCCACAGGCGGTCATCCTGGTCGGTAGTCGGATACGAGCCAGTCCTGAATGCGAACTGGTCCGCCATTTTGTTGTCGCGGTGCGTCATAAGGAAGTCGTAACTTTTTTTGGCCGCATCGAGACACTTTTGCGCGTATTTTTCGTCGTATGGCTTGAAATTTCGGGCAGCCATAGCGGTCATCGCGACGAAATCCGCAGTTGCCGCGGTGCTGTAGCCGGTGAAGTATCTCGGTTCGGTTTCCTCTTCGGGCATTATAAACCCGCCGAAGCGCAGTGTACTGACTTTATGCGACACCTTTCCTGAGCCGTCCGGGTACTGCATTTTCAGGAGCCAGTCGATTTCCCATTTCAGCTCTTTGAGGTAATCCGGATAGCCGGGCGCGGTATCGGGTATATCGAGCTTGATATTTTTTAATCTATCGCCGAACTGTTCCCACGCCAGGAACATCGCCCCCACTGTCACCCCGGCGTTGACGACATATTTATTATAGTCACCAGCATCGTGCCAGCCGCCAATGGCGTCACGGTGGGCGTTGGGGCCGTGAGCATTAGGGTCGCGGGAGTTGGGGTCCTGGGAACTGGAGGGGAGGGAGTTGAGATACCGGGGGTCGAGGTCTGTGATGTAATCCTGCCAGGCGTCGTCGGTGTGGCAGGCAGCGTGATAGAAACGAGAGCCATTGTATATGGCGTTGACTTCTGTGCCGCAACGCCAGAGGTAAAATGCGCGCATAGTGGTATAAAACGCGAAATCGTAAACCTTATCGCCTATCTCAAAATCAATGGAGCGGCCGAGGCCGGGCACTTCGAGATAATATTTTCCGGGCTTGTTAAGTTTGGAAAAATCGGCGAACCATACGATTTGGCTGACGTCCTTCTGGGTGAATGGGCCGGTAACTTTGCCGGAGAACACAACTTTATCTTTCGAGGCATCTTTGACGGTAAAAGTCGAGCAGTTAGTGATTATCGTGGCTTTTTTTTGAGCCGCTGGGAGGTAGCCAAGGGAATTGAGGCGGATATCAGTGTTCGGAAGGATGGGTTCTTTTATCGCTTCCTTATCGGCCATAGCAAAGGCCAAACCGCCGGTCATAACCACCATTAAAATTACAACTACAACTGTCAATTCAACTTTCATATTGTCCCTTTCTATTTACAATACAGGTTGAAGCGGCAGTTTAAACTTTATCTTAGGATTTTTCAACAGTTAGTTTGAAGACAATGGCGAGGTCGCTGGGTTTTTGGGCGGGGGTGGTAACGACAAGGCCGGCGTCGGTCCTTTGCCATTTGATTTTGCCCCAGACACCCGGCATAGTGACATCTTTGACTTTTATATTTTCAGCTTTGCCGCCTTTGCCGAACATTGTCATGGTGACATCGTTACTTTCGCCCGGCCAGCCGAGGACGATGGCGTAAACAGTATTGCCTTTGCGGGTATAGCGGATGTCTTTGGCGTCGTAGAACCCCTTCATCCGGGAGAACATGCCGCCCGATTCCATTTTCGTCGGGCCTTCGCCGTATTCGACAAACGGTCTTGTGCCGTAAATGGCCTCGCCGTTTGTCTTAAGCCAGTCGCCGATTTCGAGAAGGACTTTTTTCTGGTTATCGGGAATTGTTCCATCGGCCATAGGAGAGATATTGAGCATCAGCTGGCCATTTTTGCTGACGATATCCGCAAGAGTCCGCACGATTTCGAGGGATTTTTTTATGCTGAGGTTTTGCGTATAGCACCAGGAGCCGCGGCTAATTGTATCATCGGTGAGCCAGACATAATCAGTGAGTTTGTCCGCCCTGCCCTTTTCGTAATCCACCACGCCGACTTCTTTTGGTAAATCTTCCTGCTTGTATGTTACGACGACTTCCTTATTCAATCGGGCGGCATCGTTGAAATAATGGGCAAGGTAGGGCATTTTGTATTTGTCGGGGATTTCATCGAGCCAGGAATCGAAATACATCAGGTCGGGATGATAATGGTCGATGACCTCGATGAGCTTATCCTGCCACATCTGGTAGTATTTGTCGGCGGGCATATAGCCATACATAATCGCGCGGCAGGGGTCGTTGAGGAGGTCGGGAAAATAGCGTCTGACGAATTCATAGTGGCCTGTCCAGTAAGTTTTGCCGTTTTTTGTAATTTCGTACAGGCCGTTGCGCTCGTGGTGAAAGGTGGTGACGAATCGCATACCTCGTTTGCGGATTGCTTTTTCAAGCTCGCCGACAATGTCACGGTGAGGGCCCATATCTTTGGCGTTCCAGGGGGTAAGTTTGCTTGCCCACATCGAGAAGCCATCGTGGTGTTCGGCTACAGGGCCGGCGAACTGTGCGCCTGCTTTTTTGAAGAGGTCCGCCCACTCGTCGGCGTTGAATTTTTCGGCTTTGAACATCGGGACAAAATCGGGATAGCCGAATTTATTCGGCTCGCCCCAGGTCTTGACGTGATGCCTATATTCCGGCGAGTTTATATCATACATATTGCGGGGATACCATTCGTTGCCGAAGGCGGGGACAGAGTAAACGCCCCAGTGGAAATATATTCCGAATTTCGCGTCGCGGAACCATTCTGGGGCAGGGTTGCGTTGCTTGAGGGATTCCCAATCGGCGGTAAACGTCTGCTTTGATTTGGCATCGACGGGTTTATTTTGGCAGGTTTGTTGTGCGCAGCCAGCGAACAACGCGATAATAACCGACACGCAAACGATGCTGACTGTTCTTTTCATTTCGGCCCCTTTCGACATTTGCCCCAAATTATGGTGTCAGAAATCTTATCCAACTCCGGTCTAAAATCAACCCGTTTTCTTTTTTCGCCGCTGAACCTAAAACATTCAAACCAGCTTTCCTGCCAATTATGTTACTGCAGCGCCACACCCCAAACTGCATTTTCCATCCACTTGCCATCAACATTTTTGCATTCAGTCACAGCCTCATTCCAGCAGATGGTAAGATTTAGCGTAGGATCTTTAGCTAAACCCAATGTTGACGCACACTGCCAACCATGGTAATCGGCGTGGCCGTCGGCAAAACCAAAATTAGCCCCATTTCCATGCATAACATTTGGCGAATCACCGTCCCAATAAACACGGGTCGTTGATGTATCATTTGTAAAATATGGAAATATGAAAGTATCGGCCGATATTGTCCTTTCCTCCAAAAACACAATTTTCTCTTTTGATTTTTTAATTTGTCCTATCCTCTTTGCAACATCCCCTTCGGGATGATAAGGAGGCGTTCCCCATTGTGCATTCATAGATTCGATTATATCATACGTCCGGTGCAGAGTTTTATCGGCCTCCGGGCAGCGGTAGCTTTTTACGTTACTACAATACCTAAAAAGAGCGCCCTTTTTAAGTTTCTCTACCCTCTGTTCGTACGACAGAGCTACTCCACAACCTGATATTGTTGCTGACCAGCACCAGTCATATCCGGGGTCTGCGGTTGTGTTAAAAGATGTGCACCACAGAGGTTCTGCTGCTGCAACTTGTGCCGGAGTCGTAGGCTCCGGGACTTGTCCGCCATTAACGAGTTTGCCGTCATTGCTCTCAGCGTATGCCATCCACGCCGTAACAAGCTGTCTCATGTTGCTCAAGCACACAATACGCTTTGCCTGCGTTCTCGCCTTGCTAAGGGCGGGCAGCAAGACGGCCATCAACAGCGCGATAATCGCTATAACCACCAACAGCTCGACCAATGTGAATCCTCCTTCGCTATTGCTTCCACCTACGCTAAAGCTACGATGGGCGGGGCGCGTGTTTTTCCTTAAGCTGGAAATTACGCATCCCTTTTTCAGAACGACATTAGCGTATGGATTTAATTTTCTTATTTTATCTATCACTGTACAATATTGCCTTCGTATTTTATTCGATTATATGATATAATTCGCATTAATAGAACGAAATGGACATCGTTGTCTATTGTATGCCATTTATTGACTTTTTGAGAATATAAAATGAAAAAAACCAAGGAGCCCGCGTTTTTTTCAAATCAGGTCGCTCAAGCCAGGCGGTTTTATATTCAAAAATCTAATGCGAAGGACTCTCGGATCAAGGTCGTCTGCGGCGGGTGCGAGCATACAACACCTGATTTTAAGATAGACAGGAAGGATTTCCCCTATTATTGCGTTGAATTTGTAGCCAAAGGGTCAGGTTTTGTAACGCTAAACAATCGCAAATATGAGCTAAATGCGGGGACAATTTTCTCTTACGGCCCCGGCATCAGCCAACGGATTACATCTGTTCCCGAAGAGCCGATGATTAAATACTTCATTGCTTTCACCGGCAGCTCAGTCAAACAAATACTGAAAAAACACATCCCTCCGGGGACCGCAATACATATCAGCCGGCCCTATGAAATTACCAGAATTCTGGATGATTTACTCACCCACGGCCTTTCAGACAGCCCCTACAAGACGATGATTTGCTCGATAATTCTGGAATACTTACTTTATCGAATCGCTGAAATGGCCATCAGCGAAAAAACCGGCCCTTCCGGGGCATTTCTGACCTATCAAAACTGCAGACAATACATCAAGGACAACTTCCTTACTCTAAACTCTCTAAAGGATATCGCTGATGCCTGTATGATTGACCATGCATATTTATGCAGGCTGTTCAAACAATTTGACACACAAAGTCCCTATCAATATCTGCTAAACCTGAAAATGACCTATGCTGCAGATCGTTTCCAGAAAACCGGCGTTCTGGTAAAAAAAGTTGCACGCGAACTGGGATTTGTTGACCAATTTCATTTTACCCGTGTTTTTAAAAAGGTTTTCGGAATTCCCCCCCAATCATTTAAAGGGCTGAGATGAAGACTTTCAGGCTGCCTTATATAGTTGTACGCCGTCACCTATAGATACGCTTGTCAAGATTATGCGGAGACGGGAAAAACCTGTTGCCAACCCTCCAACCAATACATAAAATTACACGCCTATTTAAATTATCGCTCTACACTTAGGAAAGGAGAACATATGACTGGATGTATGTTGTTAACAGGTACTTTAGGCACACTGGACTGGGCAGCAATCGGTGCATATTTCGCTGTCATTCTTGGTGTTGCCTGGTGGGTTGTGAAAAAACGCAAAGACACCGCAGCGGACTACTTCCTCGCAGGACGTAACCTCGGCTGGTGGGTCATCGGAGCATCCATTTTCGCCTCCAATATCGGCTCAGAACACATCGTCGGGCTGGCAGGTTCCGGCGCCGCCGACGGCGTCGCGATGGCACATTACGAATTGCACGCATGGTGTTTGCTGACACTGGCATGGGTTTTCGTGCCTTTCTACTCACGTGCGCTGGTATTCACGATGCCGGAGTTTCTCGAACGGCGTTTCTCCACGAGTTCGCGGTACGTTCTTTCTATTGTTTCTCTTATCACATTTGTTGTCTCAAAGATTGCCGTGGGCATTTTCGCCGGCGGCGTCGTTTTTGCTACACTGCTTCCGGAGGTACATCTTTATCTTGGAACAGCCCATATTAACGAATCCTGGCTGCGGACGGTGCTGGAAGTGTTAAAGATTTATCAGCCAGATACCGGCATACTCGACATCAACAGTTTCTGGATAGGTTCCGTGGCAGTGATTGTTATGACGGGTCTTTACACGGCACTGGGCGGTATGCGAGCCGTGGCTTACAATGACGCTGTACAGGTAATAGTCCTCATAATTGGTTCGGCATCATTAACGATTTACGGCCTGGCGAAACTGGGGGGCTGGGGCGAACTTCGTCATTTTTGCGGGTCAGATATGTTCAACTTATGGAAACCGCTCATCCCGCCGGGCGTTGAGGGCACCTGGGCGCCGGTTTTGGAGAAAAACGCCACCGGCCAGGTAGTCAAACAAGCGTGGTATTTTAACGGCTACTACCCCTGGCTGGGCATGCTCTTCTGCGCGCCCATTATCGGCCTATGGTATTGGTGCACAGACCAATATATAGTTCAGCGGGCATTGGGAGCACCAAATGAGCAAACAGCTCGCCGGGGCAGCATATTCGCGGGCTTTTTGAAGCTGTTTCCGCCATACCTGTTTATTATTCCGGGCATGATATGTTTCGCGCTGGCCAAAAGCGGGAAAATTCCGGAATTCGCCGCAATGGTAACTCCGGACGGCAGATCGGTTCCTCACGCGGCGCAGGCGGCGTTCCCGATGATGGTAAAATACCTGCTGCCGGCCGGTTTGCGCGGATTAGTTGTCGCGAGTTTGCTCTCTGCGTTAATGGGTTCGCTGGCGGGAGTATTCAACGCCTGCTCAACACTGTTTACCGTGGACCTTTACGAGAAATGGAAACCAGGCGCCTCGCAGCACCAGTTAGTGCGGACGGGACGTATTGCCACAGCCGTTATGGTACTTATCGCGCTAATGTGGATTCCGGTAATTCAGGGCGCGCACGGCCTGTACAATTACCTGCAAGCGGTGCAGGGTTATCTGGCGCCGCCTATTTTCGTGGTGTTCTTCTTTGGGGTGTTCTGGAAACGACTAAACGCCAAAGGATGCTTATGGGCAATGATAGTAGGATTCACGCTTGGCGTGTTCCGAATGCTTGTCGATACACCTGTAACGATGGGGTTATTCGGCTGGCTTGACCCGGAAAAGACAGTCGCGCAGGGATATACGACAGGGTCATTTTTCTGGATAATCAACAACATCTATTTCCAGTACTTCAGCGTGCTCATTACAATCGTGTCGATTATAGTGATGATAGCAGTAAGCTATATGACGCAGGAGCCGGATTACAACAGGATAAAGAGTTTGACCTTCGGCACCGCGACGGCGGAAGATCGAGCGAAAACGCGAGCAAGCTGGGATTGGCGAGATGTTATGGCTTCGGCCTTTATCCTTCTGTGTATTCTCTGTGCTTATCTATACTTCAGGGGGTAATATGAAATACACAATCGGTCTGGATTACGGGACGAATTCGGTTCGGTGCGTAATTGTCGATATCGCAAACGGCAGCGAAATCGGAACGGCGGTATATAATTACCCCACAGGGCAGGCAGGTATCATCTTAGACAAGAATGACCATAACCTGGCGAGACAGAATCCGGCGGATTACGTCAAAGGTATCGAAATAACAATCAAAAAGGCGATTACTCTTGCCAAAAAAAGCGATAAGAAATTCAAACCTGAAGCGATAATCGGAATCGGCGTTGATACGACGGGGTCAACTCCCCTGCCTGTGGATAAGAACGGGACGCCTCTGGGAATGCTGCCTGAATTTAAGAAGAATAAAAACGCGCAGGCGTGGCTGTGGAAGGACCATACGGGTTTCGCGGAGGCGGCGGAAATAACAGAACTGGCGAAAAAAGAGCATCCGGAATATCTGGCAAAGTGCGGGCAGGTATATTCATCGGAATGGTTTTTCAGCAAGATACTTCATTGCCTGCGGACAGACCCGAAGGTTTTTGACGCGGCGTACAGCTGGGTTGAGTGCTGCGATTATATTCCCGCGGTGCTGACGGGAACAGAAAAGCCGGAGGCAATGAAACGAAGCAGGTGCGCGGCGGGACATAAGGCGATGTTCAACGCGGACTGGGGCGGACTGCCTGCGAAGGATTTTTTAGCGAAATTAGACCCCAAACTTGGCGAGCTTCGCGGCCGGCTGTATGACAAGACATATACCGTCGAAACAGAGGCGGGGAAACTTACGCAGCAATGGGCGAAAAAGTTGGGATTGAATGCGGGTATACCGGTTGCAGTGGGCGCGTTCGATGCACATTTGGGGGCAGTTGGCTCAGGCATCGCTCCGGGCAAGTTAGTCAAGATAATAGGGACAAGCACATGCGATATGCTCGTATCAGAACAAGGCAAACAGCTGGCGGACATACCGGGGATATGCGGGATAGTTGACGGGTCGATACTGCCGGGGTATATCGGGCTGGAGGCGGGACAGTCGGCGGTTGGGGACATATTCAACTGGTTTGTGAATTATATTCAGCCGGGAGGTAAGGCGGCGGGTTCACACGATGCGCTAACCAAAAAAGCGGCGAAACTCAAACCCGGACAATCAGGGTTGCTGGCACTGGACTGGAATAACGGGAATCGCACTATTTTGGTTGACCAGCGGCTGACGGGATTGCTTCTGGGACAGACGCTGCATACCAAACCCGAAGAGATATACCGTGCATTGATTGAGGCGACGGCATTCGGGGCGCTGACAATCATAAACAGGTTCGAGGAATACGGAGTGAAGGTTTCGGAAATAATAAACTGCGGCGGGATAGCGGAAAAAAGTCCGCTGGTTATGCAGATTTACGCGGATGTTACGGGAAGGGAAATGAAGATGTCACGCTCGGCACAAAGCTGCGCTCTCGGCGCGGCAATCGCGGCGGCGATTACGGCAGGCGGTTATAAGAATTTCGCCGAGGCGCAGGCGGCGATGTGCGGGATAAAAAAGGTCATTTACAAACCTGTCGCGGAAAACCACGCCATTTACAAAAGGGGTTACGCCCTTTATAAACAGATTCATGATGCCTTTGGTTCGGGAACGCTTGTTAACGTTATGAAGGAACTTTTGAATATTAAAGACCTATGCACGAAGAGCTGAAAAAAATTGTTTGTGACGCAAATATCGAACTGCAAAGGCGAAACCTTGTTATTTACAGCTGGGGCAACGTAAGCGGAATCGACCGTGCGGCGGGAATAGTCGCGATAAAACCCAGCGGTGTATCTTACGAGGAGCTGACGGCCGACAAGATTGTGCTGGTGGATTTGGCGGGGAAAGTCGTCGAAGGCAATCTCAAACCATCATCGGATACGACGACGCATCTTGAGCTTTATCGAAACTTCAAATCGATTGGCGGGATATGCCACACGCACTCGATGAGCGCAACAATCTGGGCGCAGTCGTGCAGGGAAATACCGTGCTTAGGCACGACGCACGCGGATTATTTTTATGGGGCGGTGCCCGTAACCAAGCCGCTGACGAAAAAAGAAATACAAAACGACTATGAGCTGAACACAGGCAAGGCAATTGTTAAACGGTTTTCCAAGATTGACCCGATGCAAATGCAGGCGGCGCTTGTCGCCAATCACGGGCCGTTCAGCTGGGGAAAAACCGCGGGACAGGCGGTCGAGGCAATGGTCATTCTCGAAGAAATAGCGACGATGGCTATGAGAACGCTGGTGCTAAGCCCGAAACAGCGTCAAATCAGCAGGGAACTATTGGACAAACACTATCTGCGCAAACACGGAGAGAAGGCCTATTACGGACAAGGGTGCAATTAAAAAGCAAAAGGCAAATATAAGCCGCGATGCTGATCTTTAACTTTTGTTTTTTACATACGTCCATTCGCACGCATCGGTGTATTTTTTATCACCTTTTTGGCTAATGACGCTTATCTTATTCAGGCCGGGGCTAAGCACAACGTCTTTCCAGACAATTTTGTGAATATCCGAATCCATTTTCTTACTCGAAATCAGTTTTTCATTAACATACAGCTCGACTGCGTCAAGATTCGTATAAACCGCCACTTCTGCAGCTTCGGCGGTTCGCTGCGTATTGCGTCTGCTTAGAATGTAAAGCACCGGCTCATCGGACCAGTTTGCCTTGTAGAAATAGAAGGCATCTTTTTTCACCTGGCGGTCATGCGTAACAAGCCCTTTGTGATTAATAAAATCACGGTCGCCGCGTTTGGCAAAAGTCCAGCTGAAGTCGAACATGTTCCATACAAACTTGCACCAGATGTCGTCCCTGTCTTTTATATTCTTCCAGACCTCCTCGTGGTAAAGGCGCTGGTATTGCTCAGGGAAAAATCTGCCATAAGCATTCGGACGATTCGGGTCTTCCTGCTGCTGGCTGATACAACCTTCGGCGCCGTATTCGCTCAGGCCGCCTTTTATCTCCGGGTGTTGTTTGTGAAGGTTGTCATACCATGTGATGTATTTGTCAAACTTGTCATAGTACCAGCCGAAGTACCAGTTCCAGGCGACGACATCGGTTACAAAATGTCTGCCTGTAACCTGCGTGAAGTCCGCCTGAGTGGTTAAACGAGAGGGGTCAAGCTGTTTAGCGGTCTGATGCAGCGATTTTACATCCTCGGCGGAGATTGGAATTTCGTTGTACATTCCCCAGAAGAAAATTGCGGGGTGATTATAGTTTTGTTTGATAAGTTCCGTGAGCTGCTCTTTGCAGTTTTGAAGATATGCGGGATTCTCCGCCCGATACGCGGGAGTATTCGGGATTTCCGCCCAGACAACAAGACCCTTCTCGTCACACAAGCTGTACATTTTGTCCGCCTGCTGGTAATGAGCCAGACGAACGCCGTTGGCGCCAAGCTCAAGTATCAGCTCGATATCCTTTTCGTGCTGCTTATCGGTCAGCGCAGAACCAAATCCTTCCCATTCCTGGTGCCTGCACACGCCGTGCAAATGATACGGCTGGCCGTTCAGTATAAGACCTTTGTTACCGTCAACCTCATAGAACCGCAGCCCAAGCGGCTGGTCTATTTCGTCTATTTTTGTTCCCTGTGCGTCTTCCACACGGATATTCAGCTTGTATAAATACGGGTCTTTTCTGGCATTCCAGAGATGCGGATTGTCTATATGAATTTTCGAAACGCCTGCGGTCTGCTGATTGTTTTTTACAATAACTTTTTCACTGCTCTGAGCAATCACATTATTATTATCCAGCACGGTCGTCTTCAGCATTACTTCGGCATCGTTGGGGTCTTTTGAATCCAGAAGCGTCGCTACTTCAATATCCGCCTGTTTCTGAGAAACGCTCACGGGGCGGATATATACGCCGCTTGAAGCGTAATCGAGAGGTGAAATACACAAATCATCCGTACCGAATACGGTGACAGGACGGTAAATGCCGCCGAACAAAGGATAAAGATAAGTCCCGGAAGGAGCGACATCCGGCTGCATCGAATTATCGACTTTGACTGAAATGCTGTTTTTTCGTCCGGACTTTACCTGCTTAGTGATTTCGTAGCAAAAAGCAGAATAGCCGCCCTTGTGCCTGCCGATGAAAATACCGTTGACATATACATCAGACACCAAGCATACGCCTTCAAAACGAATAAAGTATCGCCTGCCTTTTTGCCCATTCGGCAAATCAAAACTGCTTCGATACCATGCTACCCCCTGATAACAATGGTCTCCTTCAGTTAAAACGTCTTTCGCATTCCAGGTATGAGGGACAGTTACATTTTCCCATCCCTGTTCCGATATCTTGTCGCCGCTTTCCGCAGAGTGTATATCGCCCTTATAAAACTTCCAGTCAACGACGTTGAAGTTATCGCGATGACCCAAAAAGTCCTGTGAAAAAGCATTAACGGTTCCCAAGAGAACCGCCAAAACCGCCACAATACAAATTTTAATCCTCATTTGTCTGCCCCCGGGTTCGAGTTAATTATTCGCACGCACCGCCTGTATAAAAGCCATGATATTTTCGGAAGATACGCCCGGCGGCATCCCGCCTCCGCACGAAAAAAGTATCCCGGTTTTATCATCCAGCCCGTGCATCTGCTCATTGACCTTTTCAGCGATTTGCCCGGGACTGCCCTGTGCCAATACATCCCTCGGCGGTATGTTTCCAACCAGCACAACTTTGCCCTGGGTCCACTGCCTCATTTGTTCCAATGAGTGCTCAAAGCTGAAATTAAACATATTGATTCCAATATCCGCAAGATGCGGCGCACATACTTTGCCGCCGGCGTCATTATGGAAAAACTTAACGGACACATCCAGACAGCCGAATATCTCCTTCAGACAGGGCCTGGCGAATTCTTTGAAATCGGACTCTCCGCAGAACCCGACAATATCATCCAGTATAAAAATCCCGTCGATAGTGTCGAATGTCTCTTTTTGTAATCGAAGCCATCCTGTCGTAAAGTCCGTAATGACACGAAGCAGCTTGTGAACCTTTTCGGTATCTGTCTTCAGGGCCATCAAAAACTCAGTTGTACCCATAAGAAAAGACGCGATATTTAAAGGTCCCCGCGATACGGCAAATTTTATGGAATGTCCCAGCGCCTCAATTTTTCCGCGGTTGAGCTTGAGACGGTTCAGCACAAACGGCCCCAGCCCGCACTTATCCGGCTCAGGCACGGTCAGCCGGTCGATATCCTCAATCTGCTGGATAATCTTTTCCGCGTACGGCAGCTCATTTTCATGCCACACACATTTAGCTCCAAACGCCGACGGTTCCGTGCACATACCGTACTCCGACCAGAACCCCGGCAGAAACAAAACCTCCGGGAAGGTCTGCACCGCTTTTTTATTGACCTCGAACCAAAGATCATCATTAGTGAAATAATCAAGCGTCGAAATATGCGCCCAGCCCGGCAGCCAGGGACTATCTATTATAAAGCCAACCGGCAAAAAATTAACGTCTTTGCCTGATATAACACCTACAAGCACCTGCCATTGCTTATTATTCATCCGTCAACACCCTAAACTATGACCGTTTCTAAGGACACTATAACTTTTCGAATGGCTATTTTGTAAGGCCATGCGAGCTATTCGGCTTCGAGAACAACAACCGCTTTTTGCGGAATGGTTGCCAGGATTTTGCCGTCTTTTGCTTCCATTCCCTTAAACTCGACAGGCCGGACAGCATCGGGTTTTTCAAATGTATTGTGCGCGTTCATCACTTCGGCGGTAAGGATACGGCCTGTTACTTTTTGCGCCCGGAAACCTTCGAAGGCACAAACAAGCTCGGCGGGCGACTGGGGATTCAGATTGCAAATCGAGATATGGATTTTGCCGGATTTATCCTTTGAGGCCGAGGCGGAAATACCAGCGAGAGATTCTGAGCCGTTTTGATACGGATTGGAGTTAATATCGCAAGGCAGGAATTGGGCACCCTGGTGAACCTTATACATTTCGAATACATAATACGTCGGGGTGACAATCATTTTTTCGCCTTTGGTCAGGACCATCGCCTGCAGGACGTTATTGGTCTGGGCGATATTGGCCATCCTGACCCTGTCGCAATGCTGATTGAAGATATTCAGGAAGCAGCCGGCGACGACCGCGTCCCGCAGCGTATTTTGCTGATACAGGAATCCCGGGTTCTCGCCTTTTTCCACGTCCCACCACGTGCCCCACTCATCAACGAAAAGGCCGATACGTCCCGGCTTATCATATTTGGCCATAACTTCTTTGGCTTTTTTAAGTATCCCGTCAAGCTGGAGCGTATTTTTGAGCACTTTGAACCAGCCGGTTTCATCGAAGTCGGTTGCGCTGCCCTTTTTATTCCAGTCACTGCTCGCAAAGACATAGTAGTGCATACTTATAGCATCCATCTGGCCAGCCGCTTTGCTCAGAAGCACATCAAGCCAATGGTAATCGGCGCCGCCTGGGCCGCATGCTACTTTTGTTACGTTATTACCGGGATAATTTCTGACATAGGTCGCATAACGCTTGAAAACATCGGCGTAATACTCGGGCGTCATATTCCCGCCGCAGCCCCAGTTTTCGTTGCCGACAGCAAAATATTTAACCTTCCAGGGTTTTTCGCGACCGTTGGCGCGGCGTAAATCGGCCATCCGGCTCTTGCCGGCGAAGGTCATATACTCGACCCAGTCCTGCATTTCTTCGGGGGTGCCTGAGCCGACGTTGCCGCTAATATAGGGGGTACAACCCAGCATCCCGCACAAATCCATAAACTCATGCGTGCCGAAGCGGTTCGTCTCCGTAACCATTCCCCAGTATGTATTGACCGACGAGGGCCTTTGCTCGGCTGGGCCGACGCCGTCTTTCCAGTGATACTCATCCGCGAAGCAGCCGCCCGGCCAGCGTATTACGGGAACGTTAATTTTCTTCAGGGCTTCGACGACATCGTTGCGAATGCCTCTTGTATTGGGAATCGTGGAATTCGGCCCTACCCAGAATCCCTCGTAAACACATCTTCCAAGGTGCTCTGCGAAATGCCCGTAAATTTCGGGACTGATTGTACCCTTGTTCGCATTAGCGTGAATAACAATCGTATTGTTAGGCCCTGAGATTGTTGCCGAAGGGCCTTTATTGGCGTAAGCGTCTAAGGTGAATAACGCAGTTAAAGTAATTGCCGCAATAATTAGTCTATTCATATTTGCACCTGTCCTTTCAATAGAGCAGCAGTTTATGCTTTGCTAACAGAATTTTCAAGATGAAACACTTTACCGTTGACAAGATTGTCGATTGCCGAATGGCGATTGATGATTTTAGAATTAGGAAACCGTCGAAGGCGGGAAAAAACGGCTGTTTCCATTATTCTCCAGAGTTTTTCTTAGACACTGATTGCGCAGTATTCGTTCAGCTTGATGTTCTCGACAAATCCTGCTCTCTAAGCAAGCTTATTCGCAGTATTTATCTTCGACCACTGAATCCCAAACAACCTGGGCTTCTCTTTTAAGCTGAACAAATAACGCAGATTGAAAATGAGGATTTTAATTTCTTCGACGCGCTACGTGTTTAAGCGAAAAAAACGGGGCGGGGAAAAACGGCCTGCCCTCTGTAGCTTTAGCGCAGGAGGGGCTGTCCCTACTTATTCCATTCTATGAATCGAATTATTGCGATCAGTCATATTGGATAGATAGTATTTCGCACAATGAGAACCTGACGAGGTCCCTTATACGGCATACTTCAAACTTCTTAGTAGGTGTGTGCGTCGAAATGTTTGCCCTGCCATATACCGATCTGACAAACGATGCAATAGAAGTCTCTATTAAATCTACGGTGTCTTCGGCTGTTTTTACTATATTCCCCGACAGTTTTCGACTGCTTAGGACAAACCGCACTTTTTGTTTCATTGTTGGCCCTGAAGTGTCTTTTTCTCTCTTGAAATTCTCCTGTGCTTCGACGGCTTTATCGGGAGCGAGGTGGTCCAAGCATTCCCGGAGAGCTTCACGCAAATCGGTAGCCGGACCTCGCCATGAAAGTCTTGTTCTCGACTCAAGGTCAAGCAATGCTTGCTCATAAGATAAAGCTGCCGATGGAACTATTTTGGACAACGTATCAATAATGGCTCTGTCCACATTTCCAATGCTTATTCCCTTATCAGTCTTAGGGCGAGACATGATAACTATCTTCTCAATTCTCAATAATTCACGCCCTATGTCCTTTGCGATATTAATATAAACAGAAGTACTGGTGCGTTTGTGTGTTGCTTCTAGAAGTTTTTGCATGTGACCATCTAAATCTTCGATGGCATCTAATCCGACACCTCCGCTTAATATTTTTGCACGACTTTCACGGAAGTAAAAATCTACGATATTACGTACTAGATCAACAAGATCTTTTTTCCAAACCTGTATAGTTGTTGTTTTGCGTAAATCGCTTAGGAGCACCTTAACATCTGCTTGAATTTTACGCACACTATCAATCATATCTTCCTAACTATTCCAGCAACATTAAATATCTATCTTTTCCCCAAATATCACTCCTTCTTGGGTTTGCGAGGTAGTGAGTGTGCTACCAAATTATATCCAACAGGATTAAGTGAATATTGACCTCGTTTTTTAGAATCCATATATCCGGCTTTCTTTGCATCCACAAGCAATTGAGTATCTGATTTTGGCAACGTATAACCACCTTGCTTGAAATACCTTGTAATATCTTTTGCCGTTATATCCATTTTCCTCTCATCTCCTGGGGCGTGATTTTCAAGATAATAGGCAACAATGCAAGCCATTTCGATAGCACTACCAGGCTCCTTCTGTTCTTTGAGTGTTCTAAGATCTAGAACTCCATCTTTCTGTTGTTTGACTTCAGTTGTATTTTCCTTTTGCCCCACTTCCCCACTTGAAAGCGGACTAGGAATTCCAATCGAAATATTAAGGTGATCACAGACTGCTTTCATTGCTATTACTCGTGACGCATCGTCTACGCCCTGCAATGCTTTAAGTATTTCGTCGATACAATTTCCTAAACTTTTTTTTGGGCTACCTGCCATATTCTTGTCTCCTACCTATCATACTATCCTGTTTATTTTCACTCTTATTTCATTTCCTAATTATCTTTCGCTGTCTAATTCTACCGCTCATCGTTCTGCTTTTCAAGACCTCAAATATAAGCTTTATCCGCCGAGGCGGAAAATATTTAGTTTAAGTAGAATCGGAGGTAACAAATATGGGCAGTTGTACCCATTATTACTTTAATTCCAATTTCCAATTCTTCGCCTTTGACAAAAAATAATCATATAACAATTTATAACGCTGAGATAAGTTCAAATTCTTTTCTTTTTCAAAACGTGCATACTCTTTCTTGACAAAATCTAAACCATTTGCAACATGTGGCTGTAACATGTTGAATATCTTATCTCTATCCGTCTTTCCAAATAAACTCTGCATATTATCATTAAGGAAATCAATAATTGGCCTGCCGTCACCGTCTTTACCGATAACGGAAAAACAATTATTTGCCACTTGCTTGTTAAGTTTACTGACAAAATCTGTTCCTTGGTTGTTTTTCCAATATGAAAGATAATCGATAAGTTCTTTCCCCAAGACTATTCGAGGATAATCGGCAATTGTGCTTTCAATTTCGTAAGCACTGTACAGTGCCGAACCATATATGCCAAATTCTTCCCATTCCACTGCGATTCCCATATCGATGCCGCCTCTAAGAACAATGTGATTTGAAAAGCCCATCAACATAAGGAAGGCAATTCCTGGAAGTATTGCATATATTGGGTTAACACTAAGCATGCCTCCGGTATTAGTCAACTTACTATATATGGCAACAGAGTCACCAAAGTATCTAAACTCAATCGGAGAGAACATATCCTCTATATTTTTGCGTTGCTCATCCGATAGATTATCATAAAATAATTCGTGACCGATTCTTTTCGTATTCTCTTGCATCCCTTCTAAATAATGTTTTATCAAACTCCTGATTTGATGTGTTTTGCCATAAGTTTCCTCAATTTGCGGCATATACGAATTTGGATCTGTGTCTGCCAATAATACTTTGGGAAGTTGTTTCAAACTATCTTTTTGTCCCATTATGTCTAAATAAGCCACAACATAATTGAAAATCATCATTTTGTCAGAACTATCATTAGCCATAAATATAATCTTTATTGTGGATTAAATCTGGGGACGCCTTTTCTATTTCCTTTATAATACAAAAACCATATCTTCCGTCCTTAAAAACGTGTTTTTCGCCAAACCAACTATAAATCCTCATCTTCCCCGCGTCAAATTAATAATCAGCGGACAGCTTTATGACCCCGAAGCAGGCTTCGGGGCTAACCAATGCGGTTTGGTTCGACACTGCTCACCACAGGCAAAATCCCCTGTGGTTTTTACGGTTTGTCCTACCACCAGAAATAGGTTCCAGCGCCGGAGGTAACGGTTGATGAGCAGGAGGGACACCATCGGACCTGCATTTCGAAGAAGTTACGCCATTGGGTATGGCCGTCAAGAAAGAGGATATTACCCCCTTCGGGTCTGCCGCTTTTGAGGTGGTTAGAACTGTCGTAAATTTGACAATCCAAAAATATACCGCCTACCGTTATCCTGTCAAAGCTCGCAGTGTTGCCATCGGGCGAAGTGCTGAGTGTGGCATCGACTACGAATTCGGTGGTTGAGGGCTGCTTTTCGCCGGTCGTTCTAAGCCACTTTCCTTTTGGTGTGCCCAGCGGCGGATTGGGGAATCCTGCCTGGGAATCTATTATGAAGGCGTAACCCGTGACACGGAACTGCTGATCACGATTGGTCGCCGGTTCCGGAATATCCCCGGACTTTGCGTCACACGGGGGGCTCTGGGTAAACTGCCAGTACAAAGCCCTGGTCCAGTTCTTGGCGGGAAAAGCAGGACAATAAAAGGCAGATTTGGCCTCTTTGTCGGCATTGACCCTGATTATAAAATCGGTTGTGCTGTAGGAAATATCCCACGGCCAGTTGACCGGACCTTTGAGGGGCAGTTGTCCGCCATTATCATTGGCGAATATATTCATGCCGACAAAGATTTGCTTGAGATTATTGGCGCAGACAATCTTTCTCGCCTGAACCCTGGCTTTTTGCAGGGCAGGCAAGAGCACGCCCATTAAAAGAGCGATAATAGCAATAACCACCAGCAGCTCAACCAATGTGAACCCTCCGTCGCTATCGCTATGGAGGGCAGGTCCACGGCATTTTCTCATAATTTAACAGTCACTTTCACAGGAGTATATCCTTTCGCATCATACAATATATGCGATTGAAAAACCACGCCATTTCGCATGAGCCGACCGGAACAGCGGTTCGAGAATATTGCAATGGCGAATTTGTGTGCTATAATGCCGTTTTATAACCCCTCAATAAATTGAGGGGCTAAATTTCCGAATTCCAAGAAAGGACCCGGCTTCGTTTTCAACTACGCCGTGGCAAGAAGAAAGGGTATAAAATGCAAAAGACGACGTTTGGAGTAATAGTGGGAAACAGGGGATTTTTCCCGGATATACTGGCAAAGCAGGGACGCAAAGATATTCTCGATGTGCTCAAGAGCAACGGGTTCGGTGCTATCGCCCTGTCGATGCAGGACACCAAATACGGCTCAGTCGAGACATTCGCGGACGCGAAAAAGTGCGCGGAACTTTTTGCGAAAAACAGCGGAAAAATAGACGGCATCATAGTAACGCTGCCGAATTTCGGTGATGAGAAAGGCGTGGCGGAATCGGTAAAACGCGCAGGGCTCGATGTGCCGATTCTGATACAGGCGGAACCCGATACAACTGAGAATATGCAGATAGAACGAAGGCGGGACTCATTCTGCGGGAAAATGAGCGTATGCAATAACCTGAAGCAGGCGGGCATACCATATACACTGACCAAAACCCATACTATGGCGGTCGCTTCGGCGGAGTTCAAACAGGAGCTGGATGATTTCGCGTCGGTCTGCAGGATTGTCAAAGGGTTAAAGAACGCCCGCTTCGGCGCAATCGGCGCAAGGACAGGAGCGTTCAACACCGTTCGATACAGCGAAAAGATTCTGGAATTGTCGGGCATAGCAGTCGAGACGATTGACCTTTCGGAAATCGTGGGCAGAATCACGGGGCTTGCCGACAACGACAGGAACGTGAAAAAGAAACTGAGCGCAATACAAGCATACACATCGACTGAATCGATTCCGGCAGAATCGCTTTTGAAAATGGCGAAATTCGGATACGTGGTTGACCAGTGGGTGAAAGACAACGACCTTGACGGGACAGCGATTCAGTGCTGGACGAGCTTAGAGGAATTTTTCGGGATAGTACCCTGCACACTGATGAGTATGATGAGCGAATCACTGATGCCGAGCGCATGCGAGGTCGATATCACGGGGCTGTTGGGGATGTATATCCTGCAATTGGCTTCGGGGACACCGAGCGCGCTATTGGACTGGAACAATAACTACGCGGACGAGGCGGACAAATGCGTGCTGTTTCACTGCAGCAACCTGCCGAAGAGCTTTTTCAAATCCGCACAGATGGATTATCAGGCAATCATCGCGGGGTCGGTCGGCAAGGACAACACATACGGGACAATGGTCGGGAGAATCGCGCCGGGCAGCGCGACATTCTGCAGGACTTCCACGGACGACGCGGCGGGCGTTATCATCGCATACGTGGGCGAGGGCGAATTCACAAACGACCGGCTCGACACATTCGGGGGCTACGGCGTGATGAAGATACCGAATTTGCAGAACCTTTTGCAGTTTATATGCAAGATGGGCTTCGAGCATCACATGGCGATGAATATGTCACAAAAGGCCGACGCAATTGCCGAGGCGACAGGCAATTACATGGGCTGGGAGCTTTACAGGCACAGGTAACGCCAAACAATCACGACCAGCGGACAGCCGCCTAATTTGCTTGCAAAACAGGGGCGGATACATATAATTATGATGTTGAGTATCGCATTATAGGCGATATTTGTTTTCAACAATAGCGGCTGTAGCTCAACTGGATAGAGCGTTGGTCTACGGAACCAAAGGTTGGGGGTTCGAGCCCCTTCAGCCGCAATGAGGGGATTGCCAATTTCCAATTGTCGATTGACGATTTAAGAAGAGATTGCTTCGTCGCTTCGCTCCTCGCAATGACACGCGACGTGTCAGACGTTGAAGCGGAAGTTGATGATATCGCCGTCGCGGACGAGGTATTCTTTGCCTTCAAGGCGGAATTTGCCCGCGGCCTTGACGGCTTTTTCGTCGCCTAACTGTTTTATGTCACTGTAAGCGAATGTTTCGGCGCGGATGAAACCGCGTTTGATATCGGAGTGGATTTTGCCGGCGGCGTCAAGAGCGGTTGTGCCCTGCTTAATGGGCCAGGCGCGGACCTCGTCGGGACCGACGGTGAGGAAACTAATAAGGCCAAGCGTTTTGAAACAGGCGTGGACGAATTTGCCGGCGGCGGATTCGGTGATGCCCAAATCGGACATAAACTGTTTTTTGCTTTCGGCGTCTAATTGCGACAATTCATATTCGAGCTTCGCGCAGACGCTGATTATAGGCGTTGAAGCGTCGCCGGGGATTTGGAGTTTCTGCTCCTCGCCGCCTTCGCTTATATTTACGGCGACGACCATCGGTTTGAGGGTGAGAAAACCAAGAGCCCGGACCATTTCCAGTTCGGCGTCGTTGGTAACGACGGAGCTGATGGGCTTTTCGGATTCAATCGCGGCCTGAAGCTTTTTGTGAAGCTCAAGCTCGGCCTTGTCGTGGGCCTGGGTTTTGGAGGGTTTGTGGGCATCCTTTTCGAGTTTTTCGATTCGCGTCGTTACGAGGGCAAGGTCGGTAAGCAAAAGTTCGGTGCGGAGGTCGATGAGGTCTTTGGCGGGATTGGCGGAATCTTCATACGCGCCGATGACAAGGGCAATCATATCGACGATGCGAATCTGGTCGATGAGACGTTTTGCGGCGGCGCGGCCGTGGTCATCGGCGAAATTGAGGCCGGGGACATCGAGACATTCGATTGTCGCGTGAACAGTTTTCTTCGGCTTGTATAAATTAGTGAGCCATTCGATTCGTTCATCAGGCGAGGCGATGACTGCCTGCTCGATGTTCGTGGTCCCGGCTGGCAACATCGCCTTGCCGCTGATTGCGGAAAAAAGGGTGCTTTTACCCGACTGCATTAAACCAAGTAACGCGACTTTCAAATGATAATCTCCTTCGTTTTATAATTTCGGACGAGTTTGATTATAAAAGAGTTATGAGGGGAAAACAAGGGTGTTTAATCAGGACGGGAGTTTATCAGTGCGGTTATCTCGGTAAGAGTGGGCGGTTCATATACGGAGGGAAATCGGAGGCAGGAGACGGCGGCAGCAGCGGAGGCGAAACGAACGACCTCCAAATCGGACCAGCCCTTCAATATGCCATAGACGACGCCGGCGCGAAATGTGTCGCCCGCGGCCAAAGTATCAACAACCTTTATTGAATACGGCTGAAACGATTGAATGGATGTTTTCGCGGAGGCGAATAAAACGGGGCGACTGCCGAAGGTGAAAATTATCAGGCCTGCGCAGTTTGACTGGTATTGCTCAAGCATCGCCTCATAATCGACACCGGTGTATTCGCGGTCGAGGAATTCTTTAGAGCAGATAATCACCCTTGCACCTTTGGCGATAACAGTATCGAAACCACTGTCGATGGTTACAAAGTCCTTATGATGCTTGAGGCATAACCAGGCGACCTCTTCAGATTCAGAGCCGAAGAACGGGTCGAGGGCAACGCATTTGGCGGATTCGATTGCCTGCTCATTAGGTTTGTTCCAGAATTTGTGTCCGCCTGAGAAATAATCGACAAACCAGCCGAAGACGGTGCGGGAGTCGCCGTCGCAGAAGACGATATCTCGCCAGCCGGGGAAGCCGGGATGATGATGCAGAAGGGAACAATCGACGTTGAGTTTTTGCAGATACGCGCGAAGAGGTTCGGCGGTTGAATCGCCGAGGAAAGGGCCATCGAGCGTTACGGGAACACCAAGGTTACTTAATACGATAGCGCCGTTGGCCGCCTCGCCGCCGGGGATGACAAAGGTATTGGTAATCTCCTGATAGCCATCGGCCGAGGGGAATTTCGCCTTCAACTGATGAATCGTTGAAAGGACGGTCATACCATAGAGATATACGTCGGCGTAATTCATTTAAACGTAATTACCGTAACAATAGTCCTGTGTTACCTTAAACCGAGTTTTTCCCCTCTCTGGAGCAGCACTATAGATTCATCGATTCGCTGTTTTTTAATTTCCAGCCTTTTTGCGATTGCAATCCAGGCAATATAGTGTCTGCGATAAGAAGGAGCAAGCTCATAAAAGTTATCTTTTGCTTTTTTGCTGCGAGCAAGCGCCGCGGCAAATTCCGGAGGCATATCAAGCGATATTTCAGACCTGGCGTCCTGATTCCAGAGGCCTGATTTCTTCGCTGCCCGTATTTTCGCAAGCCCGACGCCGGTCATTTTCCCTTCTTTAATCATATTATCGGCGCGCTTTTTGTTAAGCGCCGACCAGTTACTGCTATCTTTTCTCGGCGTGAATTTACGAGCATACCTCGCCGCGTCGATTTTTCTGATAATGCCGTCTATCCATCCGAAACATAACGCTTCCTCAACTGCGGCATCGTAAGAAATGGTCGGCCTGAGTGTTTCTTTCCTGTAAAAGATTAACCATACTGCGGTTTCTCCGGCAAAGTTGAGAGAAAGCCAGTTTCGCCATTGGTCTCTTTTGGCAAAGTATAATTCTTTCATTGGCTAAATATTTTATTTATAAACGGAATTTCCGTAACAGTCATACGCGACAATGGCGGGGAAATCGACGACTTCGAGGCGTCTGATTGCCTCGGTGCCGAGGTCTTCATAGGCGATAACCTCGGCGGAGGTAATGTGTTTTGCCAACAGGGCACCTGCCCCGCCTATGGTGGAAAGATGAACGGCACAGTGCTGTTTGAGGACATCGCGGACGGCCTGATTGCGATAGCCCTTGCCGAGCATCGCCTTGAGGCCCGCGGCGATAAGTGTCGGGCTGAAGGCATCCATCCTGGCGGAGGTTGTCGGGCCTGCAGCACCAATAACTTTGCCGGGCGGAGCGGGAGTCGGGCCGCAGAAATAGATGAGTGCGCCTTTGATATCGAAAGGCAGCGATATCCTATTGTTAATCGCCTCACAAAGGCGTTTATGCGCCACATCACGTGCGGTGTAGATTGTGCCCGCAATGATTACCTCATCGCCTGCTTTGAGCGAGCGGACAAGCGCATCCGTCAACGGCGGTCTGATTAGTTTCACAGCCATAATAAAAGAAGTTTAACGCAGGTCGGCAATTATTTCAATTAAATCGTTTTTGGAATGGCCGAATGGTATAATATGAGAAAAGGCAGAAGTGAGAAGTTAGAAGTAAGAAGTGAGAAGGCAGAAGAGTAAAAAAATGGTGAAATATCCGATATTCCTGGATTTGAACGGCAGGCGAGTCGTTATCATCGGCGGCGGCAGCGTGGCAACGAGAAAGGCGGAGACGATTCTGTGCAGCGGCGCACGCCTGGTAGTGGTAGCCCCACATCTCGATGATACGCTTCGCAAGGTATGCGCAGGGACCAAGGCGGAACTCATTGAAAGCAAATACTCAAAAGATTACATCGGGAGGGCAACGCTGGTTATCGCGGCGACGAATGATGAGGCGTTAAATAAGCAGATTTACAAGGATTGCCAGCAACTTGAGATTTTGTGCAACGTGGTCGATTCGCCGGGGCTTTGTGATTTTTATGTGCCCGCAGTGGTGCAGCGAGGGGATTTACAAATTGCGGTGGGAACCGATGGAAACTGCCCTGCTTACGCGGGACACCTGCGAAAGAAACTTGAAAATATTTTTACCGAAAAACACGGGGAATTTCTGGCCCAGCTTGAGGCGATTCGAGGGTTCATAATTGAGAAAATAGCAGACGCGGCGGAGCGTAAAGCCATATTGGGGAAACTGGCGGATGATGAATCGTTCGAGTATTTTCTGCAAAACGGGCCCCAGCTGTGGCACAAAAGAGCAGAGGAAAGCATTAACCGCTGAGACCGCAGAGTTTTTTTGACACTAATTCGTACTGTATTTTTATTAATAAGATGACAAGAAGAATCGAATTATTAGCACCGGCGAAGGACGCGGCAACAGCGATAACAGCGATACAATGCGGAGCGGATGCGGTCTATATGGGGGCACAACGCTTCGGGGCACGCGAGGCGGCGTATAACACCGTCGAATCAATAAAGCAGGTCGTGGACTTCTCTCGCCAGTATTACGCGAAGGTCTATGTTACGCTGAATACGCTTTTGAAGGACGATGAGCTTGCGCCGGCAGAGATGATGATTGGCCAGCTTGAAAAAGCAGGAATCGACGGACTGATTATCCAGGACACAGGGCTATTGAAGCCGGATTTGCCCGGCCTGCCGATAATCGCGAGCACACAAATGAATAACAATACGCCTGAGAAGGTGCGATTTCTGCAGGACATCGGCTTTTCACGGGCGATATTGGCGAGGGAACTGACGCTCGAACAAATCAGGCAAATACGCAAGGCGACGACAATCGAGCTTGAGTGTTTCATACACGGGGCGATTTGCGTTGGGGCAAGCGGTCAGTGTTATATGAGCTATGCAATCGGCGGACGAAGCGGCAACCGGGGACAATGCGCACAACCCTGCAGAAGGATATACAGCGTCAAAGACGAACAGGGGAAAATAATTGCTAAAGACAGGCATCTGTTATCGCTGAAGGATTTGAATTTGTCGGAGCATCTGGAAGAGCTGATTGACACGGGGGTTGATGCGTTCAAGATTGAAGGACGATTGAAGGATGCGGCATACGTCGCGAATACCGTGAGTTTTTATCGCAGGCGTCTGGATGAAATCATAGCGAAAAAGAAACTCAAACGCGCATCGTCAGGAACGACACAAATTAACTTTGAGCCAAATCCGGAGAAAACGTTTAATCGCGGATTTACTGATTACGGCATCACAGGCAAAAAAGCGAACCTTGGCTCAATTGACACGCCCAAATCGATGGGTGAATTTGTGGGCACGGTAACGGAAACAGGCAAAGATTACTTTGTCATCGACGGCGAACAGGAGCTGCACAACGCAGACGGGCTTTGCTTTTTTGACAGACAGAAGAACTTGGCCGGGACTGTCATCAATGGGGTTAAGGGCAGGAAGATTTACCCGCAAAAGATGCAGGATATAAGCAAGGGACAGAAGATTTACCGCAATTACGATTACGAGTTTTATCGCCAACTGTCGGGCCAATCGGCAGAGCGTAAAATCGGATTGACGATGGTTATGCGTGAGTCGGCTAATGGATTGATTCTCATCGGGGCTGATGAGGATGGCAATGAGGCAACGGTGGAAATAAGCGGAGATACGCAGCCGGCGTTAAAAAAAGAGCAGGCAAGGCAAACGATTATTACGCAGTTAAGCAAACTCGGAAATACGATTTTCGATTGTTCGGAAGTGCGGGTAGAGACGCTGGATGTTTATTTTCTGCCTGTGTCACGACTGAACGCGGCAAAACGGGAGTTGGCGGAGAAGATGCTCGAGGCAAGGGAAGCAAATCGGCCTCGCGCAGCGGGGCATATCCTGAAAAATGACGTGCCCTATCCGCAGAGGCATTTGGATTTCAGAGGCAACGTGCTGAATAAACAAGCGGAGGCGTTTTATCATCGGCACGGCGTGGAGACAATTGAGCCGGCGGCGGAATCGGGGCTGGATATGTCGGGACAGGTGGTAATGATGACAAAGTACTGCCTGCGACAGGAGCTGGGGTTATGCGGCGGACAAAATCAAAAATCACCTGTCGAGCCGATGATTTTGCTGGATGAGGAAAACAGGGAATACGAAGTGAACTTCCGCTGCGATAAGTGCGGGATGGAAATAACTTTCGGGCGCAATAAAAAACCCCCGACATAAAAAAGTCGGGGGTTATGAATTGTTTAGGATTCGATTTTGTCGATTGTAACGCGGAGGAATTTCTGGCGATGGCCTGTTTTCTTGTTGTAATTTTTGCGTCTGCGAAAATACTGTGACTGAATCTTCTCGCCTTTAACAACGGCCTGTTCCGCGGAGGTCTTGAATGATGCGATGACCTTTGCGCCCGCGAGGTATGGGGCACCGATTTTGACATCTTTGCCGTCGCTGACGAGCAGTACCTTGCCAAGCTCTATTGTTTTCGCGTCCGGGGCGACAGCCGTAAGCTCAATATCGAGCGATTCACCCTGTGCGACTTTATATTGTTTACCGCCTTGTTCGATTACTGCGTACATTTCAAGCACTCCGACGTTCAAATTCAAACATTCGTAAAAGCTGAGTATTATAGCAACTGCGGTATTGCAGTAAAGAGAAATATCGGATATTTTTATAAACTCGTTTAGTCGTGCGTATTGCGTCCTGCGTCTTGCGGGATTACGCAATACGCATCACTCACGACGCAATACGAAACGGGCGACACAGCCAACTACAATGAAGGAATGAAATAATGCAGATAGCGATGATAAACGACAAAATGATGGGCATCGAGGAGGTAGGCAGCGAGCACCTTGACCGGGGGATATTCTTCGGCGACGGGGTTTATGAGGTGCTGAGGAGCTATAACGGCAAAATATTCGCGATAGATGAGCATTTTGAGCGTTTTGCCAACAGCTTGAAGGCAATAGAGATAGCCGGTGTTAACGTGAGTGAAATCCGCTCAAAGGTTCTCAAAGCGTTCGAGAAGGCGGGGATAGCCAACGCGAAGATATATTTTCATATCACCCGCGGGTCTGGTGTGAGAGACCATTTGCCCGCGGCGGATTTGAAGCCGAATTTCTTTTTGACGATTACGGAGCTAAAGGAAAACCCCAAGTTGAAAAACGAAGGCGTCGCGGTATCGACGTATCCTGATATTCGATGGAAGAGATGCGATATCAAGTCGCTGAATTTGCTGCCCAACGTTCTTGCAAAGGGTGACGCGGACAAAAAAGGATGCTGGGAGGCGATATTTGTGAATGATGACGGGCTGATTACAGAGGGGTCATCGTCGGCGTTTTTCGGGATTGTTAAAGGGAAGCTGCGCACGTCGCCTCTTAAGGCAAATATATTGCCTTCGGTGACACGCAAATACGTCGAACTGGCGGCGAAGAACATCAGGCTGGGAATTGTCGAAAAATCAATGACACCCAAAGAGGCAGCAGGCGCAGATGAACTGTTTTTGGCGGTAACAACCAAGGACATAATCCCGGTCGTTAAATTCGACGGCAAAATAACGGGCGACGGCAAACCAGGCAAGTTGACGAAGCAATTGATTGAAGAATTTAAGAAGTTTGTAGAATAAGCAGAACAAACATCGAACGTCTAACATTGAACATCGAACTTTGAACGAACTAAACGGTTTTGGCAAGAAGCTGTTTGAGGGCGCGGTAATCGGTTTTGCCTGTGCCGAGGAGGGGAATCTCATTAAGTTTGATTACTCGGCGGATACTGTGAAGGCCTGAAAGGCCGGCGGCGCGGATTTTTTTATTGGCTTCTTCACGTTCGATATCGCGCGAGGTAAACAAGACAAGCTCGGGCTGTTCGGATTCTGTTGATTCAACCGCAAGAGTCGGTCCTTTATCCGATTCGGACGGAAAGCCGGCTTCGAGAATAGATTCGATGGCGGGCAGGGAAATCATTTCGCCGCCGAGTTTGGCAAATCTTTTGAGTCGGCCCTGGAAGGTCATCAGGCCATCCTGGTCGATGGAGACAATGTCGCCGGTGTTGTAGTATTGTTTGCCTTCGATTTCGACAAAAGGCGTGCTGTCTGAGTAATTGAGATAACCTGAGAAAACGCTTGGGCCGCGGACGAGGAGGATGCCGGTGGCGGGCGTAGAAAGCGGCTTTAATGTCTCTGGATGAAGAAGGAGGCAATCGAGCGATGGAAGGAGTTTACCTATTGAGAAGGGTCTGGGGGTGTTTTCATCGTTGAGCGATATGACGGGGGAACACTCTGTAACGCCATAGCCCTCGAAGATAGCGGCCTTCTGGCATTTGGCGGCGAGGGCATCATAAACCTGTTTGGGACATTTTTCCGCGCCGGTGACGGCGAAACGCAGGGTGTCAAGCTGCTCATGGGTCGCGATGCGGACGATACCGCCAAGAAACGTCGGTGTGCCGACAAGAACGGTAACGCCATAAGCGCTGATGATTTTGGCGAGGGTATCGGATTCGGTCGGATTGGCGTAATAGACGGCCTGCGCGCCGATTACAATGGGCAGCACAATGGTAACGGTCAGACCGAAGGAATGGAAAGGGGGCATAAAACCGATAATGCGGTCTGTTTCGTAAACTTTGACTGTGCCAAGCACATCGCGTATGTTGGCAAGTATATTGGCGTGCGAAAGCGGGACGGCTTTGGGAAGCGTTTCGGAGCCGCTTGTGAAAAGGATGGCGGCGGTTTGGGGGACTCGCGTCTTGCGCAAAGAGGCCCAGGACAATTGGGCGGTAAACCAAGCGATTAGTTTGCGAGTCCGGGAGATTTTACCGCTCAACTGTTCGAGAAAACAGAACCGTTCGGCAACGGCTGAGAGGTCAATACCCTGCAAAGTGATTCTGTCAACGAGGACCTTGCTCGTAAGGATATGTTTTACACCAACAGAATCAAGTGAAGCAATGATATTCCTCGGGCCGGCGGTCCAGTTGACCATAACGGGAACTTTCTCGGCAAAAAGCGTCGCAAGATAAAGGATATCGGCAGTAACGGAGGCGGGCAGCATTATGCCGACGCGGTCGCCTTCGAGCTGTTTGATAAGCGGGCGAAGAACGAGACAGGCGGTGATGATGTCACGATACGATTTTGCGCCGGCAATCTGGTCGGCAATAACGATATGGTCCGGGTGACGCGAGGCCTGCATGAGGAAGATATCGGTAATGGAACCACCATCGGGCACAGATGCGCGGATTTGGGGATGAGGTTTGAACCACCCAGCCGGAACTGGCTTAATGGAAATCGTAGTAAGATAAACAAACTGCCCGCAGGCGGCGAGCATAACGTCGCCGATTGTCTGCATCGCGTCGGCATCAGCCTGACGGAAACCAAATTCCTTTTCGAGCCAGAGGAGCAAATCGGTGCGAACCAAACTGTCCATACCCAAATCAGCGGCCAGCCGGTCGGTTTCTTTGAGGTTCAATATGCCTGTTTTTTCGGACATATACTTCATAACAATCTGCCGCGTCGCAGGCGGAATTTTCGAATAATCCGACTGCAGCGTCGGCGGCGTCGGCTCAGGAACAATGCGGGTGCCTCCCTTTTCCCATATCGTATAGGGGACATAGGTATTTGGCGGAGCATCGGCGTTATAAAAATCTTCGAGGAAACGATTGAAAGTATTACGGTCGGCGTTTCGAGGCAGGTCAGGCGGCTCGTAAAATTCGATTGTGATTTCCCTGCGAGGGGCAAAGAAAATAAAACTGGCGAGCAACTGCAAAATACCCTTCCGCAAAACCGGCATCACAATCGCTTCTTTGCCGGACGCCCGGCTGAATGCGCTGCCCCAAAAACCACGAGTGCGGACAAGAACGACGCGAATATCGGGACAATTTTTCAAAATACTCTCGACGGAGCTGTTAGCTCCCAGCGATTCTTTATAACTGTGACATACCCTTCCAGCCGGCCACAACAAAAGGTTTTCGCCCTGTTTAAGTCCCCTAATCGTCTCGTCGAGGACTTTTTCAATCCCAGCCCTGGCTGAGGGGCCATATTTCTCGATACTCGGAAGTGTCCGCACGCCCCACCTGCGGGCAAAAAAACCAATAAGAGGTCTATCGACCTGGTCAACATCGCCAAGGCCGTGAGGCGCGAAACGCTTCTGAAGATACGTATAAAGGATAATGGGGTCCATAAGGGCGGGATGATTCGGCAGAAAAACTATTCCGGTCTTTCCCTTGGCCTCGATTGCGTCGAGACCGACGAGGCGTATCCGGTATCGCAACCAAAGCAGGAATCTCGATATCAGTATCATCCCATCATCAATAAGCATTCCGCTTTTTCTCCCGCAGTGACATTAAGAGCCAGCAGGCCACCGCCAATGTTAAAACCGCCACAATCGCAAAACAGCTGCTCGGCATTATATCCAGGCGGTTAAAAATATAAAATACCGCACCTGAAAGCAATATGCCTATAAAGTCGGCGAAATTCGACGAGGCAATCATTCTGCCTTTCATTTCGGGGACGGGCCTGACCTGAACGAAACTGGTAACCGGAATACAAAATATCCCGCCGGCAATTCCCAGGACCGCCAGTGCGGCTATGACGACCGGTTTGTGCGCAAACAAAGGCAGATACTGAACGGCAGTCACGGCGAACATCGCAATCGCCATTACAATTGCCGCGGGGGTCAGCACCCGATACCATTTCTCGCCTTTCGCAATCAAAGGAGCGAGCAAACTGCCAATACCAACTCCCACAAGCTCGACGACAATCAGGACACTGGTCATTGTCTTGGTAAGGCCGAACTGTGTCAGGCCCAGCGGATTAATAACAAGGATTTGCAACGTGGCAGCGAACCAGAAAAAGGCCTTGGCGAAAATCGAATTGGCGAGCAGAGAATCGCCGCAGGTTTGAGCAAGCGTAATTACCGACTCCCAGGGCCCCTGCCATGGAAAATGGGCTTTGGGTGAGGCGGCGGGAAACACGGGGACAAAAAAGGATATTACAAACGTGATAAAAGCGACGCTTAAGCCGACTGCCGCGGCAAGACACATACCGATGGGGACATCGTGTACCGTGCCATTGACATCGAGGACAAAGCCCGCGCCGGCGATACCAAGCAATATCGCGATGTTGACAGCGGCAGCGATAATGCCATTTGCGGTAACGACATAGGCGGGAGGATACAGTTCCGGAATGATACCATTGATTGCGGGGCTAAAGACCGCGGCCTGAAGGCCGAGGATGAATACCGTAACTAAAATAATCGCCCAGCTATTCAGATAAAACCCGATAATTCCCAGAATATACGCGACGAAGGAGACGAGCTTAACGCCAATCACCACCGAGCGTTTGGAGAAGCGGTCCGCCAGGAAACCCGCGTAAGCGGCGAAAATAATAAACGGCACCGTAAACAGAACGGTAATATAACTCTGCATACGGGCCAAGCCCCATGCGACGGCCAGAAGCATCACGCACTGGCGGCAAAAATTGTCGTTGAACGTGCCGACGAAATATACCCCAACCATAGCGGCGAATTTCCAACGAGTATTTTGGGGGCGTGTGTCGTTCGGCGTATCCATTTCAGTCCCGCCAGAGATTACGAGTGTCCTTGATTATGATGTACAACATCCCGATGAAGCCGAGAAAAAAACCGGCAAGAAGAAACCAGGGACTGGTCTGAAATTTTTCGTCGAGTTTATAGCCGAAGTAGCAGAACAAAAAAACGACGCCGGCGAACTCAACGCCAAGCCCCGACCATTTCATAAGGGACTTCCATTTTTTGTTTTCCGACTGGTTTTCCTGCGGGGACATTTATGGGGAACTCTCACCTGCCAAATCAAGCGGATTCGATTCGCCCCCCGCCAACAAGGTCTTCAGCAGGGCAACCTTTTGTTTTTCGTGCTCCTGCTGGTCCGGGGGATAAGCGGCAACTGATAACTTTTTTTCGATACGCTCAATCACTCGCTCGATTCTTTCCTTTTTGATATCGGTCGAGGAAAAAGCGTCGTTCGAGACAATAGTAGCAATATTTTGTGCGATGAGGGCAAAGCCCCTGTCGATAACCACGAGCGCCTTATTGTTCTGCGGCTTGCCGGTTTCTTCGAACACATATTCTATTTCCATCATCCCAAGGCCAAGCTCGCAGAACATCGGCATATGGTCACACAGGACACCGACCATGCCGTCGTGAGCGGGGAATACAATCGACGCGGCTTCACAATCGATGATTTTGCCCGGCGGGGCAACTACAACGCATTGAAAAGTATTATCCATATTCAAAGCAGGCCGATATTATTTTGCCTTGACTGAAAGTGTCGCCGCTTTTTGTTCGGCGTCCTCGATTGAGCCGACATACATAAACGCCTCTTCAGGCAGTTTGTCCCATTTGCCTTCGCATATCTGCCTGCAGCTTTCGATAGTAGCGGAGCGTTCGACGTATTTGCCTTCGAGGCCGGTAAACTGTCTTGAAACGAAGAACGGCTGGGAGAAGAACCTTTCGAGCTTTCTGGCTCTTGCCACGATTGTCTGGTCCTGTTTGCTCAATTCATCGACGCCGAGAATTGCGATAATATCCTTAAGGTCGTTATACCTCTGGAGAAATTCGAGAACCGTCTGGGCGGCTTCATAATGTTCTTTGCCGACGATATTCGGGTCGAGCAGACGCGATGTGCTTTCGAGCGGGTCAACGGCAGGATAAATACCTTTCTGGGTGATTGCCCGGTTCAGCACGACAAAGGAGTCAAGGTGCGTAAACGCAGTGGCCGGGGCAGGGTCGGTTAGGTCGTCGGCAGGGACGTAAATCGCCTGCACCGAAGTTATCGAGCCGGTCTTCGTCGAAGCAATGCGTTCCTGCAACTGTCCCATCTCCGTCGCCAGGGTCGGCTGGTAGCCGACCGCCGACGGGATACGTCCGAGGAGCGCCGACACTTCCGAGCCGGCCTGTGAGAACCTGAATATGTTGTCGATGAACAGCAGCGTATCACCCACGCCGCTTTCGCAGAAAAATTCCGCCATAGTCATCGCGGTAAGGGCGACTCTCAACCTCGCGCCGGGAGGTTCATTCATCTGGCCGAAAACCAGGCAGGTATGATTGAGAACAGTGTCCTCACTGCTGCCTATTTTGGTGTGCTGCATTTCGAGCCAGAGGTCGTTTCCCTCTCTTGTTCTTTCGCCGACGCCCGCGAAGACAGAGTAGCCGCCATGTTTAGTGGCGATTCTGGCGATAAGCTCCTGGATGATGACGGTTTTGCCGACGCCTGCGCCGCCAAAGAGGCCTGTTTTGCCGCCGCGGACAAATGGGCACAAGAGGTCGATAACCTTGATACCCGTTTCGAACATTTCCGTTTTGGCGGATAGATCGATGAGCTTTGGCGGGTCCCTGTGAATTGGCTTTGTCATTGTGACGTTTATGGGGCCGCGCTGGTCGATTGGTTCACCGAGCAGGTTAAATACCCTTCCGAGCGTTTCTTTGCCCACGGGGACCATCAGGGGCGAACCTGTATCGACGATTTCCATACCGCGTTTGAGGCCCATCGTGCTGCCGAGCGATATGGCACGAACGCGACCGCCGCCAAGATGCTGCTGGACCTCGCCGTAGAGCTTGGTGCGTCCTTTGCCGAAATCGCCGGGTATCATGACCGCGTTGTAAACGGCCGGTATTTGTTCCGATTCAAACTTAGCGTCAAAGACGCTGCCTATCACCTGAATTATAGTTCCTTTATTCACGCCAACTCTCCTGTGCCGCCAATAATATCGAGCAATTCTCCGGTTATCTGCGTTTGCCTCGCACGGTTATATTCCGTGGTTAAATCCTTAATCATCTGGTCGGCGTTGTCGGTCGCGTTTCTCATCGCGACCATTCTCGCCAAGTGTTCGCTCAGAGCGGCGTCCATAAAACAGGCCGATATCCACGCGGACACAATCATTTTGGCGAGCGATTCGACACTTTTGTATATAGGGGGCGAAAAATAGAAATCATCGAAAGACAACTTCCACGGCCAGATAGGCGTGGACCTAGTCGCTAACTGCGCAATCAAATCCGTAAGTGGCATAATCGTCAGCGACTGTGCCTGCTGGCTTGAGGCGGAATGGTAATGCATATACACCATCGAGAACTGTTCGAGGTCGCCCTTGATATACTGCTCGATAAAATCATCCGCTATTTTCTCGATTTGAAGGTAAGTGGGCATCTCGTCGAGAGCGGTGTAAACTTTTTTGGGAGTAATACCATAATGGCTAAGCGAATTAAGGAGCCGGCTTTCGGGCAGGTAAATATCGAGCTGTTTGCCCTCGGCCTGGGCCATTTTCAAATGGACGGCGAGAAGCTTGAAAACCTCGGAGTTATAAGAACCGCACAGGCCCCTTGTTGAGCCGACGGCAAGGACTGCCCGCTTGGGGCCTGTCCTTTCACTCAGCAGCGGATGCGTAAGAGCGGCCTCGCCGGTAGTCATAAGATAGCCAGCCCTGGCGAGGGCGTTGTGGTAATCGCTCTCGGCCTGATGCAGGCGATTATAGAATTTGAATTTCGCGGTGGAAATCATCTCCATCGTCCTGGTTATACGGCAGATATTCTGTGCCGCTTTTTTTCTCTGAAGTATTTGTCTTATAGCAGCCATTGTTCAGCGTATTTTTATTTCCGTGTTTCCTTGAATTTTTTGATAGCCGCGGTAAGCATTGCCGCTAACTCATCGCTTAATTTGCCGGTTGTATTAATGTCGGTTATGTAAGCCGGATACTCTTTTTTAAGCCACTGGATGAGCGGGACGCCGAATTCATTGACCTTGTCAACCGGGATATCGTCGAGAAGTCCCGTTGAGCCGGCGAAAATAGTTATGACCTGTTCGCCGACGGTCATCGGGGCAAATTGCGGCTGTTTGAGCAATTCGACCATTCGGGCTCCTCTGTCGAGCTGTGCCTGCGCGGCAGCGTCAAGTTCGGTTCCAAGCCGGGCGAAATTGAGCAGTTCGTTATACGACGCCAGGTCAAGACGGAGTTTGGCGGCGACGCGTTTCATCGCAGCGACCTGCGCGTTTCCGCCTACCCGGCTGACGCTGATGCCGACGTCAACAGCGGGCCTGATACCGGCGTGGAAAAGGTCTTTCTGTAAATAAATCTGGCCGTCGGTTATTGAAATAACGTTGGTGGGAATATAGGCGGAGACCTGACCTTCGAGTGTTTCGATTATTGGTAATGCGGTAAGCGAGCCGCCGCCAAGCGCATCGGAAAGCTTCACGCTGCGTTCAAGCAACCGGCTATGCAGATAGAATATGTCACCCGGATACGCCTCTCGTCCCGGAGGACGCCGAAGAAGCAAGCTCAACTGGCGATACGCTACAGCGTGCTTGCTGAGGTCGTCGTAAATGCAAAGCGTGTCACGATGCTGCTCATACATAAAATATTCCGCGATTGCGCAGCCGGCGTAAGGAGCTATATATTGCATAGGTGCGCTGTCGGCGGCAGCGGCGGCGACAACAATCGTGTATTCCATCGCACCGAAACGCCTGAGCGTATCGACTATTTCAGCAATAGTGGATTCCTTCTGCCCGATAGCGACATAAACGCAAATTACGTTTTGCCCCTTCTGGTTGATTATCGCATCAACGGCGATAGCGGTTTTTCCCGTCTTGCGGTCGCCGATGATAAGCTCTCTTTGTCCCCTTCCGATGGGTATCATAGAATCAATACTTTTTATGCCCGTCTGCAGCGGCTGTTTTACCGGCTGCCTTTCGGAGATATTCGGGGCTTCAGATTCGATGAATCTTCTGGATGCGGATTTTATGGGCGCTTTGCCGTCAACCGGCTCGCAAAGCGGGTTTACGATTCTGCCTATCAATTCAGGCCCGACCTGCACCGAAAGAACCTGGCCCGTCCCATAGACATCGGAACCTTCCTTGACGCTGGTATAGTCACCATAGATAACGGCTCCTATGGAGTCCTCTTCGAGGTTGAACACCTCGCCGCGGACGTCGTTTTCAAAGCGAAGCATCTCGCTGGACATAGCGTTGTCCAGGCCGTAGATACGCGCGATGCCGTCGCCCACCTCGACAACCCTTCCGACGGAAGAGACGTCGAGCTTGTTTTTATAGCGGGTTATTTCCTGCTTCAGGATACTGCTGATTTCACTGATATTGGACTTCATCTTTTATCCTTATCTGTTTGCAACTGTCCATTACAGTACGCACGGCGTGATACAGCCGATTCTTTATCGAATTATCGATAACGCTTTCACCATATCTTATGACCGCCCCGCCCATAATGGCGGGCTTAACCTTCAATTTAAGCTGAACCTGCTTGCCCATCGCGTTCGAAATGGCCTGCGTAACGTTCGCCAGCTCATCCGAATTTATATTTTCGTGAAGCGTCAGCTCGACAATGCTGATACCATGATGGGCATCCCATAATTCGCCGAAACCGGTTATCATTTGCGGCAGGTACATCGTCCTGTTGTGCCTGTCAATAGTAAGCAGGAAATTCAGAGTCAAGTCGCTTATTTTCCCAGCGAACATTTTGTTCAGCAGCAACTGCTTGTATTCGGCGGTGAACTGCGGCGACGCCATAATGTTCAGGAATTCCCTTTCCTGCGCGATAAGCATCTCAAGCATCGTCAGCTCATCTTTGACTTCTTCGACAATTCCAAACTCCGCTGCAAGGTCATACAACGCCTTTGAGTAGAGGTCACCAACGTGCAGCCCTATATCGGTTCCGGTCATCGTCCACCCGTCTGTTCGCGTTTGAGCTTTTCTATGGATTCATATAGAAGCCGGAGATTGTCCTCATGAGTAACGGCCCTTCCGACAATTTCTCCGCTGAGCGCAAGCAGCATATCCTCGGCCTCCTGCCACATCTGCTGCGAGGCGGCAATTCTGGAATATTCGATGTCCGCCTGAGCCCTGCGTTTCATCTGGGCAACTTCGTCGCCGGCTTTGCTGACCATTTCTTTTTCGAGCAATTGCGCCTGCGCAGTCAGCTTGTTCACAATCTCGATGCCCTGCTGTTTGTACTGGTCGAGCATCGCCTCGGCGTTCTTGCGCGAAACTTCGGCCGTATCTATCTGCTGCTTTATATAATCCTGTCTGGCCTGGAGCTGTTTGACCAGCGGCTTCCACGCCACTTTTGTCAGGATTACAAGGAGCAACCCAAAAGCAATCAGCGTCCAAAGCGAATCGGCAAACGTGCCGCTGAAGATGCTTTGCTCCTCGGCCGCCGCCTCGCCGCCTGACGCCAATGCGCATGCGCTTGCTGAAAGCACCAGCAACACAACTACTGTTGTTTTTAATTTGAGCATTTATTTGCCCTCTTGTTTAACCCTTCATCCAGAACATCGCCAAAAAGCCGATGACTAAGGCAAACAGGGTAACGCCCTCAATCAGGGCCGCCGCGACAATCATCGTCGTAAAGATTCTTCCGCCAATCTGGGGCTGGCGTGCGATTGCCTCGGTTGATTTGCCTCCGATGAAACCGATACCGATACCCGCGCCGAGAACCGCCAGACCACAGCCGACGACGGCGCCGAGTATCGCCAGACCGTTGCCGATTCCCGCCTCGGCCGCCAACACACTTCCTGCTAATTCTGTCATTTGTTCAAAACCTCCAAAAACGTTTAATGTTCTGATTCCAAAGCCAAGTTTATAAATAATGCTGAAAGCAAAGTGAAAATATACGCCTGTATAACAGCAATAAGCAACTCAAGAGATGACATCACTATTATCGCTCCTACCGAACCCGCCGCGATGAACCAGTTTTTGAAAACCAATATGAGACCGACGAAGGTCGCGAGCACTATGTGGCCCGCGAGCATATTAGCGAACAAACGAACAGCCAAGGCAAAAGGCCTTACCAGCGCGCTTAATATCTCCAGCACGTAAATCAAAGGCAGTATCGGCCACGGCACCTTAGGCGCCAGCATCGAGAGATATTTGAACAGTCCGTATTCTTTTATCCCGACAGCGTGAGTAAGGACGAATGTCACCATCGCCAGGGCGCCTGTAATCCAGATGTTGGCTGTTGCGCCGCCGCCTAAACGGTCATTTCTTCCAGTTACGAGATAATAAGCCGATTCGGTGGGTACCATTCCAAGCAGATTCATCGTCAAAATGAAAAAAAACAGCGTCCACACAAAAAAGATGAACCTGTCCGTATTGTGCCCGAGGACCGGCTGGGCAACCTCATCGCGGAGAAAAACGCATATACTTTCGATAATGTTTTGCAACCCCTTTGGCACTAACCTTTTCTTCCCTGCTCCGAGAGGAATGACTATCAGCAGGATAATCGCGGCTACCATTACCATCAGCATGTGGTTGCTGAATACAATCTCGTATCCGTCTATTGAAAAACGAAACAACGGCGCAGCTATCACCGGCTTCAACGGATTCAGTTCAGCTAAAACAACACTTTGTAACATCTGGCATCCCAATGTTGCCGTCCTGCCTTATCGGTCGTTCATTTTAAATGTTCGGCAAAATCAGCGCAAATGCGCCAGTCAATCTCGCCTCAGGCATTGAGTTGTTGACCATTTAGGGGCAGGGTGGTAGTATAACCTGTGCGGCAAACAAGTCAACATGTATCAGGTTCAGGAAAGGAATAAAAATGTGTAATACGTGCGGATGCCGGTCGGGAATGAAAAAGAGCATCAAAAAGGTCAAAAAGAGCAAAGGTAAGAAAAAGAAATAACAACCTGACTCCTGCTCCCCTGCCTGTTTATATTATTCCGTTCCCGCTAACCTACTGAAGTATGCGGCCAAGGGTCGTGTCATCAATAGTCGTCTTTGGCTCAAAGTGGTCGGAGTTCATATACCGCAACAAACTGTGCAATAACTGTCTCGCTTCGGGTTTATCCTGTATCGCGGGCAGATTTATGGAGCAGACAAGCAGCTTACCTTTGCCAATTTTAACTTCAAAGATATTCCCCAGTTTCTTCGCACGTTCGAGATTATCGATGACCTGAACAATCGGCCTGTAGCCGGCGGGCATAACATCGAGAATCATCGTGCGGGAATTTTGGAGCAGATTGAACCACTGCCAGTTGGAGTGGAACTCCGTGGGGAAATCGGCCAAAGCCGGATGATTAGGGCTGCACAAAATTCCCAGAGTTCCCGGAGCAACAGGGACTTTTCTCTCCTCGGCCAGCTTTTTGAACATTCCGTAATTCCAGAAATCAGGGGCAAACATACCGAGGAGCGAATTGTTAAGATCGTTCGACTCCGGTACGAGCAGAACACTTTTGCCGGCATTCAATGCCTCTCGCGTCGCATCATCATACTTTCGGCTTATGATGACATTACCCGCGGAAGTATCGACTTTGTCGGGATATACCCAGATATCATATGAATTTACAAATTTAGTGCCTATAATCGCAAACATAAGCGTAAGTTTCGTCGGCGAGGCGATATCCTTAAGCGGAACATTGATGTCCCCAAGTGACGTAAGCGTACCCTGAGATATATTTTGCACGGGCAGTTGTCCGGAAAGTGTCGTGCCCCTTTGAAAGTTTCTCAAATTCCAGACACACATGGCATCGTTGATGTCGGAAGGGCCAAAGTTAGCGACCTGAGCTTTGGCGTTAAATGTCTCGCCCACTGTCCAGGTGTATTTACTCATACGAACAAGAGGAACAGTTTCGCAACAGAACCGGCGCCACAGAGCCGGCTCGATGAGTCCCTTCGGCTCCATAAAAGCATCAAGTATGCCCACAAGAGCGGTGCCCTGCCCTGGGAAATCCTGCAAATCAAGAAGCTGAAAACCGCCGAAACTGCGAGTTCGCAATGCTGCCTCGATATCCTCACGATAGCACAGCACTGCCAAAGCTCCTGACGCACGGAAAAAGTCGTCTGCCTGATCGAGCATTCCGTTTTGTTTGAGACGGTCACGGAAGATTTCAAAATTGCGAGCCAGCAAAACGCCGGTGTATTTGTCGATTTCACGATAGTCGGGATATATTTGATATTGGCCTATTTCGGTAGAAATCACAGGCACGGTAATGCCTTTGATTTCGCGAGCGTAATCTTTATCTGTCCCCGGCGGGCCGATTTGAATATGTCCCAGAGGAGTATCAACCGCTGCGTATGAGCCGCGGATTTTCTGCCAGCGAACCTGCCAGCTCACCCAGAAATCATCGTTGGGGTCAACCATACCGAACCAGTTGTTGGTGCCCTGGGCATAGAGATGGCGGGAGTCGAGCAGACGCAATTGCCTCACGACCGGCGCCATCAGTTCCTGTTTGCCGCCCAGCTCATTTCCGAGGGCAAGCATAACAAAAGACGGGTGATTGCCGAAAGTTTTCAGAAGCCGTTCGCCTTCGGCAAGACAGAAGGTATCGTGGTTTGGCTCGCCGAAGTTGGCCCAGTTCGGCAATTCCGGCTCCATATAAATGCCCGCCTGGTCCGCGGCATCGAACGCCGCCTCGGGCGGACACCATGTATGAAAACGATAATGGTTTATGCCGTATGATTTTGCGATATTGAAAACCTTCAGCCAGCCATCGACGGTCATAGGCGGATAACCTGTGAGCGGGAAAACACAGGCGTCGTGTTTGCCGCGAAGAAATGTTGTCCTGCCGTTGATATTGAATTGTGTCCCCTTCGCCTTGAATTCTCGCAGGCCAAAAACAACCTCTTTGTTATCGGCATATTTTTTCCCTGCCGAAAAAGCATCAAGAGAAACGGCAATCCTGTAAAGCACAGGAGAAAACTCATCCCAATATTGCGCGTTATCGCCGAGCGGATAATTGACTTCAACTATCGCCGGCTTGTCGCCTGCCGGAAAATGAATCGAAACGGGCTTGACCTCCTGCTGCGTCCCTTGTGTCTTTGATGCTTTAAGCGTCAAGGTTGAGTTGGCCATCAGTCCCATAGTGTTGATTACACTGACGCGAACTTTGACTGTTTTTGCGGCAACATCCGGATAAACCTGAATATCATCGATATAGATGGGGTCGGCAGCGGCAAGTTCGATTTTGCCGATGACGCCGTTCCAGTTGGTCTGTGTCTGGTCGCTAATCTGGTGAGGGTCGCCTATGGGCGGATATTCGGAATTATTGATTCGCAGCGTTAACTGATGTCTGCCCGGCGACAGTGGGCCAAGCGAATAAATATGAGGAGCGACGAGCGAATTCTGCGAGCCAAGACCATTGCCGTCAACCCAGATGCGGCTGTTTTTCGTGCGTTCGAGAAAAAGCGTAATGCGTTTGTTTGACCATTCAGCCGGTATATTGATATCCTGCTGATACCAGGCGGAGCCGGCGAAAGTATAAACACGGGTCAACCGGCTTGTTTCGCGGGTATTGTTGAGTGTCCCCTTGTGATTTTCGTCGGTGGTGCCAGGCAGTTGAATAGTATCGTCGAGAGTTTTCTCGAACCATTTATCTTTTACGCCGGCGTTGTTTACATCGAGAGCAAACCGCCATTGGCCCGCAAGATTAACCAGGTTGTCTCCGGCGAAAGCGGATGCAGAGCAAATCACAAGTATCAATACAACAATTGTATTTGCTGTTCTCATAACTTGCCCTTTGATTGGCTGACTACGAGATTATAACTTTGGTTTGCCTCAGTTTTGAAGGCCACGACATTGGTTTCGGGTCTGGTCACCTCAACAGCTTTGCCCTTTAAGACAACATTTATCGGAGCTGCCGTGCGAACGCGAACAGCGTTGCCGTTGAGCGATTTTATAGTTGCGTTGCCTAAGCGGCCATCCTTCCACGCCATATCCACCTCGAACCCGCCTCTCGCTCTTAATCCTTTTACTGAGCCGGTCGGCCAGGCCTTCGGCAGCGCGGGCAGCAGTTCTATTTCACCATTTATACTCTGGAGGAGCATTTCCGTTATACCGGAGGTTCCGCCGAAGTTGCCGTCAATCTGGAAAGGCGGATGCGCGTCGAACATATTCGGGTAGGTGCGGTCGGGTGTAATCAACATACGCAGAATCTTATAAGCGTGCTCAGCATCGTGGAGTCGTGCCCAGAGATTTAATCGCCAGCCGAGTCCCCAGCCGGTAGCGTCATCGCCGCGAATCTCCAGCGATTTCCGGGCCGCTGCGGCAAGTTCAGGTGTCTTGTGCACTGAAATCTGGTCGCTCGGAAAAAGCGCGTAAAGAAACGAGACGTGACGGTGATGAATTTCCGGCGCCTGCATATCCCAGTCATCGAGCCATTCCTGAATCTGCCCCGCTTTGCCGATTTGAATCGGCGCTAAACGCTCACGGGCAACGGCAAGCTTTCCGCGGAAATCCTTGTCAATGCCGAGAATTTCCGATGCGATTATGCAGTTGGAAAACAGATCCCGCAGAATCTCCATATCCATCGTCGGCCCCGCGCAAATGCTCGCATTTCCGTATGGATGGCCGTTTTCAGGCGACAGCGACGGGCAGGTTACAAGCCAGTGATGATTCGGCTCCTCAACAAGGGTATCGAGAAAGAACTGAGCCGCACCTTTCATAACAGGATACGTCTTTGCCAGAAATTCCTTGTCGCAAGTGAACAGGTAATGTTCCCAGAGATGCTGGCAAAGCCACGCCCCACCCGTAGGCCAAAAACCCCAAAACGGACCATCAATGGGCGCGGTAGCACGCCACAAATCAGTGTTATGATTACAAACCCAGCCGTTGGCATCCCAGCATACTTTAGCGGTGTGAGCGCCGGTTTCGTTCAAGTCCGTTATCATCGCGACCAGCGGTTCTACACATTCAGAAATGTTCGTCGTTTCCACATGCCAGTAGTTCATCTCGGTATTGATGTTAACCGTATATTTACAGCCCCAGGGCGGATTGGTACTTTCATTCCACAAACCCTGCAGGTTCGCCGGCTGGCCGCCGGGACGAGAACAGCAGATAAGCAGATAACGCCCAAATTGAAAATATAAAGCCGCAAGCTGCGGGTCATTGACGGAAGCGAAGGTTTTGATTCTCGCGTCTGTTGGACGTTTGGAAGCTTCAGTAGTACCGAGGTCTAACTTTACCCGGCTAAACAGCCGCTGATGTTCGGCTATATGGTCTTTACGAATAATTTCAAAAGGTCTTTTTGCTGCATCACTGATATGCTTTCTTGTAATCGCGTCCGGGTCGCCTGTAACATCCTTGAAGCTTTTATAACTTGTTGCCGCATCGACCAGCAGCGTCGCGGAATCCGCTCCTGTAACGGAAACCTGGTTCTGGTCACTACTAATTTGCCCGCCGCTAACCATCACTTTTAAAAGGGCTTGAAACTTCAACGCCCCCTTTATGCCAGCCGCCTGCGGATTTACGCCTCGAATCACTACTGTATCGGGCGACTCCACCATAACCACCGCTTTTTGCGGGCTGCGCATCGCCGCGGCAAACGAAATTTTTCCCGGCTTGTCCGCAGTCAGATGAACAACAATTACCTGGTCAACCGGGCTGGAAAATACTTCGCGTGTGAAATTTACATCGCCGACGCTGAAATCCACACGGGCAATCGCAGTATCAAGGTCAAGCTGGCGACGGTAATTCACAGCCCCCTCGACGTTTGGGAATGTCAGGTTCAAATCGCCTACCGGTTGATAAGGCATCTGTGTCAATGGCCTGCCCATCATTTTCTCGCCGATGAGCTTATTGGCCTGATTAAAGTCGCCAGCGAAAATCAGCCGGCGAGCCTCGGGCAGCGCAGCGAGGGCATTGGGATTAGTCGGGTCGTATGGCCCGCCAGCGGAAAGGGTGTCTTCATTAAGCTGTATGCGTTCCTTATCAATGCCGCCAAAGACCATGGCGCCGAGCCGGCCATTGCCGATGGGCAGCGCCTCGACCCATTGTTTCGCCGGCTGTGTGTACCACAAAGTCAGGTCATCAGCAGACGCACCATTACAAAAGCCCGCGAAGCAGACAACCAATACGCAACATATCAATTTTACGGCATCGTTTCTTTTAAGATTCATTGTAATTATCCCCCAACTACGCTTACGGTTTTTTCGACTCTGGTCTGGGCGGAAGACCCTCCGAGCATTATATGGATTTTGTCCCGCTCCACAACGAATCGCTGCGTGTCCGTATTCCAGTAAGCGAGCGATTCAGCCTTCAACGGTATCTGGACGGTTTTCGTTTCATTCGGCTGCAGCGTGATTCGCCTGAAACCTTTCAGCTCTTTAATCGGTCTTTGAACTTCGGAACCAAGGTGCCTGACATACATCTGAACGACCTCGTCACCGGGAAGCGAGCCGGTATTTGTAATATCCACACTTACAGTAATCCGGCCATTCTCGGAAATGCTGTCTGAACTTGTCCGCAGATTCGTATATTTGAAAGTGGTGTAGCTCAGGCCATATCCGAATGGATAAAGCGGCTCGCCTTTGAAATACATATACGTCCTGCCGTCGCGAATATCATAATCCATCATAGGCGGCAACTGGTCAAGAAAGCGAGGCCACGTCTGGACGAGCCGGCCAGCCGGATTGTAATCGCCGAAAAGAACATCCGCTAAAGCATTGCCAAGCTCCTGGCTGTTGTGCGTCACATGAATTATCGCGGGGACATTATTCTGTGTCCATGTAATAGCATAGGGGAAACTGCTGATTAACACGACAACAGTATTGGGATTTGCCCGATACACCTTTTTTATCAGCTCTTCCTGATTAAGATTTATGCTTTTCCGGTCAACCGCTTCCTTGCCCTCGCCGGGATTCGGGCAATTTCCAAAATTGGCGTCACAGGTCGGGTGATTACCGACGCAGACAATAACTACGTCGGATTGTTTCGCCAGATTAACCGCGGCGTTGTTGGTATCATCAATAGCGAGCTGAACCGTCGCCCTGCCTGCAAGTTTATTTTTTATTCCCTCATACGGTGAAACAGTATAAGGCGGCGTGCCGCTATACCAGTCGAGCAGGACCTCATCGGCACGAGAACCGATTACGGCGACGGATTTCAGCTTGTCCTTATCAAGAGGCAATAAATTATTGGTGTTTTTCAGCAGGACGATCGATTTTTGCGTAATCAATCGGGCAAATTGCTTATGCTTGTCTGTAAGCCAGGGGTCCTGGGCATCGGTCCTGCCGATTTTGGCATAAGGGTTATTATCAGGCGGGTCGAGCAGACCAAGCCGAATAATAACCCTGTAATTACCTTTTATAACATTATCGATGTCCGCCTCGGCCAGCAGCTTATTTTTAAGCGCATCGTTTACACCATCGCGATATCTGTCCAGAAACTGGTTGATGCCCGCCTTAATACACGCCGCGGCAGCCATATCCATTTCGAGATAATACCTGTGCCGAGTAACAAGGTTTTTATAAGCGCCGGCGTCAGTGCAGATTATGCCGTCCTGTCCCCACTCTTTGACTGTGATATCTTTTAGAATCGGCTGAACCGTGCAGGGTATCCCATTATAGGCATTGTATGAGGCCATATAAGCGCGGGAGCCGCCCTCGACAACACCCATCCTGAAAGGAACCGAATAATACTCTCTCAAAAGGCGCTCGTTAAAATTGGAGGATGATTTGCCGCGGCCGTTCTCATTACTGTTGGCCAGGAAGTGCTTCATAAGCGCAGCCGTCTGCCAGTATTTCGGATTGTCCCCCTGAAGCCCCTTCACAAAGGCGACGACGAGTGTCCCGTTGAAATACGGGTCCTCGCCATAACACTCCTCGGTCCTGCCCCATCGCGGGTCCCTGCCCAAATCGGCGTTCGGCGCCCTGACGACAAGCGCACCCCTGTTTAACTTCTGGAATGTGTATCGCGCTTCGTAGCCCTCAATTTCGCCCGCCTGCTTAATTATGTCTGTGTCCCAGGTCTCTGCCATACCAATTGCCTGCGGGAACTGCGTCGTCAGGACGGGATTATCCCTGCCCCATCCGCCCGGCCCGCCAAGTGCGACCCCGTGAAGTCCCTCGATGTGCCTGGAACCTTTGATACCGAGCCGCAAAACGTTGGGGTCGGTACTGAGACAGGATATTTTTTCCTCCAGTGTCATAAGAGAAACGATATTATTTACTCTGTCTTCTATCGGGAGATTCGGGTCTTCGAAGGGATACGCCGCAAAAACAACCGATGAACAAATAACAATGAGCACACAACACTTAACGCTGAAAGCTGAACGCTGTTTGCTGAACCGCCTTTGCATTCTCATTTTAATGTTCTCCTGTTCCGGTCAATTATCCCTGAATTTTCCTATTTGTGCCCATGAAGCTTGCGGTACTCCAGCGGCGAGATTCCAATTTTCTCCTTGAAGTACCGGGCAATATGATTGGTATTATCATATCCCAGGCCTGACGCAATATCCGATATCGACAAATCCGTCTCAATCAGCATCTGGCTGATAAGGTCTATCCGCACCCGCTTAATCTCGTCATAAATCGAACGTCCCAGCGTCTTCAGAAATTTATCGTGGAGGTTGCGTCTTGAGACACTTAAATCTTTTACAACATCATCCACCTGTATAAGACGTTTGGCGTTATGATGAATAAAATTCAACGCATGGCTGACTAATTTATCCTCTACCGCCACGATATTGGTTGACTGTCTCATCACCACCCTGTTCGGGGGAATAATCACCATCTGGGGTTTCATCTTTTCCCCCGCCATCATCCTGTCAAGCAGCTCGCTGGCCTGGAAACCGGCTTTCTCGACATCCAGGGCAACACTCGACAACGGCGGGTTTGAAATATCGCATACCTGGTCGTCGTTATCTACGCCGATAACAGCCACCTCATAAGGCACGTCGAGCTTCGCGTTGGCGCAGGCCTCGGTAATATGCTGTCCCCTGTCATCGTTGCACGCCATAATCCCTACCGGTTTTGGCAGCCCGCGCAGCCATTCCGCAAGAATTGCCTCCTCTCTGTACCATAAACGATTCGCGCGGGATTTGGGCTGTTTGTAAAAGCTCGTTTTGAAACCCGCCTCTGATATGCGTGCGCCGAAATTCTCCCCTCGCTGGCAGGACCAGTACATATCATCAAAACCGCAGTACCCGAAATTACGGAATCCTCGCTCAAGAAGGTGCTCCGCGGCCATCCTGCCTACCGCACGATTATCAGTTACTATGTTGTTTCGCTTCGCCGCGGGCGGCTTCATCGCTACCGCCACAAATAATGGAACATCCCATCTTGCCAGTTCTTCGATATCTCTGGTATCGCGTGATATTATGCCCTGGGGTCCCCACTTTTTCAGGTGCTCTAATTCGGCTCGTTCGCTGCCGCGAGCAACATAAAACAGGTCCTGCCTGTAGAACACCCACGGAAATACCCACGGCCCGTGCAGCCGCGAATACCTCATAATCCCGCGGACCAGGTCTCTGCCGAATGCCCGAGAGCTTTCAATCATCAACGCGACTCTTTTTAGGTTCTTCACAACCGTATTATATGCCGAAAATGGTGGATGTTAAGCAGAAAATGGCGTTCTTTTTTTTGCCCGCCTCGCGCAGAATATAAATTAGCCATAAAGGCACAAAAAACTGCATAAGTGCACAAGGTTAAAGAGCACAAGTTGCTTGTGCTGCTGTGCTCTTTTGTTGACTTATGCTCTTGGTATCTTAGTTTAAAATACAGTTCAGGATTATTATGAGCAAACGCAGCGGGCTTGTCCACCGTATCTTTAGCGAAGGTGGATTCACATTAGTCGAACTATTGGTTGTTATCGCCATCATCGCTCTGCTGATGGCAGTATTATTGCCTGCTCTGAACCGAGCCAGAGAACAGGGAAAACGGGCTGCTTGTCTTAGTGATCAGAGGCAATTGACTGCCGCATGGATGATGTACGCTGATGATAACGGCGACAAAATCGTCTGCGGCGACTCGGAAGAATACGGGCAAGTTGCGGCACCACCATGCACTACAACCACTTTAGCTTATGCGGCAGGCGGAATGCATTACAATGAATGGCCCTGGGTTTTAAGGGACTGGGCGCTCCCGCCATGTTGGACGACAGGGGCTGTATTTGGTCCGGCCGAAAAAAAAACACAGATAACAAATGGGGCATTGTTCAGGTATGTCAAAGACGTAAAGGCCTACAAATGCCCGAGGGCTAATGCCGACGAGACAAGGTCGTTTTCTGTAGTTGACCAGATGAATGTCACAGTAATCGCGGCTGCCGTGTTAAACACCCCCGTAATGCTCATTAAGACCCGCCAGGACATTAAGAAAGCATACGAACGTATGATTTTTGTTGACGACGGCGGCTGTGAAGGAGCAACGGAGGGCGGCTGGACGGTCACTTTCCAAAGCCCGCCGCAATGGTGGGACCCGCCATCGGCACGGCACGGCGACGGAACAACATTTTCTTTTGTTGATGGCCACGCCGAATATCACAAATGGCAGGAATCCAGCACTCTTGTCGCCGCCAAACAAGCAACAGCCGGCTTCATAATAACCCCTGCGACGCAAACCAGGGACATTCGCTGGGCGCAGATTGCTGCATGGGGTTCATCTACAGCATCAACGTTAAATCCTTAGTCAACGATTGGGCTATGCTCATAAAACAAAGAGGACCGGCCATTTTTCAGCCGACCCTCTTTTTAACTAAGTTCCATTAGTTGGATACTATCGGCTTTGGACGACAATACCCGCGGGGGTCAGGCCGTCACTGTCGGCGATTAAACGGATGTCGCCTGGTTGCCCTTGTTTAGTCCGCAGAATCAGCATTGCTTTGCCGAAGAACAGCTTCCTGTAATCCGCCTGGAACGGCTCATAAGAAAGAGGATTGCCATTAGCGACTCCAGCGATTTCAGCAGGGCCATCGACTTTGAATTTAATCAGATTATCCGCCAGCGGGCACAAAGTATCATTGGCATCGAGGGCCTCAACGAGGATATAGCAGAGGTCATCGCCGGTGGCAGATAACTCTTTTCTATCCGGCGTAAGACGGATTTTCGCCGGCTCACCCGCCGTGCGCATAATTTCCTGACCAATCTCTGCGCCATCCTTATAGGTGACCGCCTTCAGCTCGCCCGGCTCATAATTCACATCGTTGAAACAAAGACGATACTTATCTATCGCAGCATAATAAGAGGAGCCGGTGACTTCCTTTGCTTTGGTTTGTTTGCCTAAAGATTTGCCGTTAAGGAACAGCTCGACCGTGTCGCCGTTGGTATAAACATACACGGGGACATTCTGCCCGATTCTGTCGGGCCAGTTCCAATGAGGCAGTATATGCACCGTAGTTACATCAGGCCGCCAGTGACTGCGGTAGAGATAAAAACGGTCTTTGGGTATGCCCGCGAGGTCAACAATGCCGAAATATGAGCTTCTCGCCTGCCTGCTGTAAGGCGTCGGCTCGCCGAGATAATCGAAACCCGTCCAGACGAACTCGCCAGCGACAAATTTATCTTTTCCCATCAAAGCAAACTCGCGATCCGGGATATCAGACCAGCTCGCGGCGTTACGGTCGTAGGAATCGACCTGGAACTCTTTTGAGTATTGTGTTTTGGATTCCCGCAAAGGCAATTCATAAAAGCCGCGTGTGCTAAGCGCGGAAGCCGACTCGCTGTAAATTATCGGATTGTTGGGATAATTTTGCCTATACTGCGCATATTTGCGCTGATAGTTCCAACCAGCCACGTCAAGCGCATCCAGCATTTTCTTCTGTGCAACGACCGGCATATGGCAGGCCATACCAATCGGGCGCGTCGAATCGTATTTGCGGAAAAAATCGCTCATAAATTTAATCCGTTCCGATGAGACGCCCTCTTTATTGGCGGGCTGCGGGTCTATTTCATTGCCGATTGACCAGACGACAACGCTTGGATGATTGCGGTCTCGCATCACAAAATTGCGAATCTGTTTTTCGCCGTATTGCTGCAGCGGCATTTTACAGGGGTCGCGGTCGGCGGTCTTGTCCCACTTGTCAAAGCATTCATCCCACACGACAAACCCCATCCGGTCGCAAAGTTCCAGCAATTCCGGCGCGGGCGGATTGTGACTTGTGCGTATGGCGTTTACGCCCATATCACGCATAATCTCTAATTGGCGTTCCATCGCGCGGGTATTAAACGCCCCGCCGAGAGCGCCCTGGTCGTGATGCAGGCACACGCCGTGAAGCTGCACTCGTTTGCCATTGAGATGAAATCCGTCATCAACGGTAAATTTGAATTCGCGTATGCCGAAAGTAGTCGTATCCGTATCAACTACTTTATCGCCCTGGCGAATAATTGTCTTGGCCGTGTAAAGTTTCGGGCTTGTGATGTCCCATCTCTGCGGTTTTGCAATCACAACAGACGGGCTGTTGTAGTCCTGTGTCGCGCCTGCGGGTATGATAACGCCGCGTGTCTCCAATACCGCAGCCATTTTGCCGTCAGGGTCAATCAGGTTAACTTCAATGCTGACTTTCGATTTGTTTTTGCCGTTATTTTCAATAGTCGAACGAACGCTGATTTTTGCCGACGCGTCGGTCACTTCGGAGGTCGTAATATAAGTTCCCCAGTGTGCGACGTGAACCGGCTCATTTATGGTCATTGTTACTTTGCGGTAGATTCCCGCTCCGGGATACCATCGCGTGCCGTGATTGCGAGTATCAGCATACACAGCGATTGTATTGCCGGCGCCGAATTTCACGAATGGGGTCGCATCGACGCGGAATGACATATAACCATAGTCCCATTCACCGGCCAGTTGCCCGTTGACGTAAACCTTCGGAAACGCCATTACGCCGTCGAAATCAAAATATACGCGTTTTCCCGCGTCGGCCTTGTCGAGTTTAAAACTCTTGCGATACCAGCCCTCGCCCCACCAGGGCAGCTTGCCGGCATAACCGTCTTCCTTCGGATTGAATGGCCCGGCGATTGCCCAGTCGTGAGGCAGCCGAACCGCTTCCCACGATGAATCATTAAAATCAACCGCCTGTGCCCCCTTCTGCCCGCCCTTGGCGAACTTCCAGTCGCCGTTGAAATTCAGTACCTGCCTTGCAGCGGTATTTTCGCCGGTTTGTGGTTGTATTTGAAATGGCTCAAACTTCGATTCGCAGGACACACTCATCGCAAACACAAACGCTACAATCGTTACAATCAGAAATCCTTTTTGCATCTTCATTTTTTTTCTCCGTATTCATGTCGTTTCAGAAAACAGGCCATCAATGTAGGGTATTTTGCGGGTTACATTATAATGATGCAACACTTTTCCGGACAAATTCGTTGACTTTGCCCTTTCTGTGATATATAATGAGATAGCCATACCCGAAACCCGCTTCCTGCCGGGGGGTTATTATTTTTCGGCGGGCAGCATAGCGAAGCAAGGAGGAGCAGATATGAGGCGTATAGCCCCGATAGTGGTGGTTTTTGTCTTCTGCGCATCAGTCACAGCAGCCCCCATAGCCGTCACCTATAATATCAATACCGACGTCAACAGGACGCCTATTAGTAAATATATCTACGGCACAAACTCGACAGGCAACTCAAATTACACCGTCGTAAGAAGCGGCGGAAATCGACTCACCGCCTACAACTGGGAAAACAACTGGTCCAACGCAGGCGCGGACTGGTACTATTCAAATGACCAGTATATGAGTTCGAGTTCGATACCCGGCTACGCCATTACTAACGGTTTCCGCGATTTATGCGTTGCAAACCATCAGGACTCTATCGTAACAGTGCAAATGGCCGGTTATGTCTCGAATTCTGTTTCCGGCGATGTCAATCTCCTTACTCAAACGGCTCCGTCGATTTATTTTAAATCGGTCGTTTTCGCCAAGAACGCTCCTTTCTGCAGCCCCCCGGGAAGCCCGGTTACAACCGACGCTAATGTATATATGGATGAATTTGTTAATTTCCTTGTGAGCAAATACGGTCATGCTGGCGACCCGAACGGCGTCAAATTCTACTGTCTCGATAACGAACCCGACCTCTGGGACAGCACTCACCCTGAAGTCCACCCTGCCGCGACCGGCTGCGCTGAATACAAAAATAAAAGCGTGGCGGTATCCTTAGCGGTAAAAAATGTTGACCCCAATGCCCAGATGCTTGGCCCTGTAAGTTACGGGTTTAGCGGCTATCTGACTTTCCAGGGTGCACCCGACTGGACTGCCCCGCTTAACACCGGTTATAGCTGGTTCCTCGATTACTATTTAGACAAGATGGAAGCAAATTCGGTCGTCGCAGGCAAACGGCTCCTCGATTCCCTCGATGTCCACTGGTATCCCGAAGCAACGGATAGTGCCGGCAACAGGATTATAAATACCGTAAATACCACAGATATGTATAACGCACGTATGCAGGCACCAAGAACCCTGTGGGACCCAACTTACATTTGGCCTAACGGCGAACTAAGCTGGATTGATCAATGGTACAGCAGTTACCTGCCGATAATTCCCAGGATACAGAAATCAATAAATACTTATTATCCTGATACCAACCTCTCATTTACTGAATACGATTATGGCGCACAAACCCACTGGTCAGACGGCATCGCCACGGCGGATGTCCTCGGCATCTTCGGCAAATACGGAGTTTACCTTGCTACTTATTGGGGCGATGGCAACTATGTTGATGCCGCAATCAAAATGTACACAAACTACGATAACAACAAATCCACATTCGGAAATACCGAAGTTTATTCGACAATGTCCGACAGGGTTGACAGCTCCATTTACGCCTCTGTATTCAACGGCTATACCTGCCAGATGCACCTTATAGTTATTAACAAAAACATCACCAATGCCATCACCGGAACCTTCAATATTACCAGCCCGCAAACCTTCACATCAGGCAATGTCTGGAAATTTGACAATAACAGCGTAAACATCACGGCCACAACGCCAATCAGCTCTATCACAAATAACTCCTTTACATATACCATACCGGCGACAACCGTCTGCCATATAGTTCTGCAGGCCGCCCCGCCGACGTGGGATTTGACAGGCCCATCAGGAGTTCCCGATTGCCATGTAAACCTCCTAGACCTTAAAGATTTCACCAGCACATGGCTTAACACATACACTTTCGTTGACTTTGCCTATTTTGCCCAGGAATGGGGTACATAATAAGCCGCTAAGACGGTAAAAATAACAGCTCTTTATAAAATTTAGGTCTTTAAATAAATTTTGACCATATTATGGGCGATAACGGGTTTTTTAAAGCCCTAAGTACAGTGATTACAATATGTTACAACAATTAAATTTTGTTCCATCGAGACGATACTGACTTGCTTTTATCGCATAATGTGTTGTCAGACAAGAAGTTACGCGAAATATCGGCAACTTATGGTCCAAAAAAACTTCGCGAAATTGCAAAAATAGCTTGATTTTTCAGTATTGGTCTGTTACTATATTAGTGAATAACGTCTGGCGGCGTCCGCCAGGCATCCATAGTTTCATAAATGGTTGTTTTTTTAGGGTGATTAGGAGGAAACATAATGTCAAGGAAAATTGTATCCATTTTAGTGCTTCTATGTTTGTTGGTTCCATGCTATCGTGCTATAGCAGCCGACTGTTTTAGTTGGAGCGCTGTAGCCGACTGGGAAGGAACTGACGACAACAACTGGGACAACGTCGGTAACTGGATCGCTAACGGCGATGCCAATCTCTTTACTGGCGTACTGCCGCCGGGCGCGTGCACCGCAGTAGTTATCGAACAAAAGGGGCCTATGCCATGCATCAATGGCGATGAGAACATCGCAAGATTGATGATAGATCAATGGTCA
>JBEKHA010000015.1:0-57387 GCA_050012515.1 Sedimentisphaerales bacterium
TATTCGCACTGCACCCGTTACAAGTGGAATCGGTGGCGTGGGCAGCCGAGCGAAAAACGGTGCTAAGCGGACTATTCTGGTTCCTCACAATGGCTGTCTATATTTGGTACACAAAGAGACGGAGTATCAGGCGATATACATTGCTGTTCTTAATCTACGGCCTGTGTGTTATGACCAAGCCGATTGTAGTGACACTGCCGTTTGTGCTGCTTTTGCTGGACTACTGGCCCCTTGAACGGCTTAACCTGAGAGGCCCTCCTGTCGAGAAAACCGTACCGATGAGTTGGCTAATAATAGAGAAAATTCCCCTCTTTGTGCTGTCAGCGATTACCAGCATAATCACCTTTGTTGTCCAGAAACAAGGCGGATCAGTAACAAGCCTTAAAGCCTTCCCTTTGCATTTCCGTGTAATAATCGCAATGAGTTCTTATTTTAACTACATTGTAAAAATACTTCTTCCAAAGAACTTGGCGGTTTTTTATCCGGTTCAGGATAAAGTTGAGACAGATTCCGCGTTACTGGCGGTTATGGGTGTGGTACTGTTGCTGTATTTATGGGGGCGAGGAAGGCGTTGGCTGATAGTAGGGCTTTTATGGTATCTGGGGACGTTAGTGCCGGTAATTGGGCTGGTGCGATCAGGAACACAGATGATGGCTGACCGATATATGTACCTGTCGGGGATAGGCGTCTTTATCATAATAGCGTGGGGTGCAGAGGAAATATTTTCAAAGAGGCATTACTCAAAATCGATACTGGCATCAGTAGCAGCTTCGGCGTTGATTGCTATGGTGATTTTGACGCGGATTCAGGTGGGATACTGGCGTGACGCACCCACGCTGTTCAGCCGGGCTATTAACGTCACCCAAGACAACGACTTTGTCCTTGATTGTTATGGGTATTATCTTTGCGAACAGGGGCAATATGATGAAGGAATGCGTTACTTTCAAGAAGCTATACGTATTCACCCATTGAATCTTATTACACAGAAGTACATTTGCACCGCGTTTTTGTCACAAAACAAGTTTGACGAAGCCATCGGATGCCTTACCATGGTATTACAGGAAAGTACCGACTTGCCGAATATACAGGAGATGTATAATCAGCTGGGGTATGCATACGAAAGAAAAGGCGACTTTGTTCAGGCAGAAGTATATTATAGAAAAACACTAAAAGTAAAACCGGATAATGAATTCGCCCGTAACAGCCTTGCGTCGTTGCTGGCCAAACAAGGCAAGAAGTAAACGCACGTAATCAGGACTATATAATCTTGTAGAACCGTTACCAGATAGGTTTTTGGGTTGTAAAATCGACGAACTCGGCTCTGTCTGGGCATTTATTCCCCCACCTTAAGTCCTGTCCACCCGTTCTAAGTTATAACCAGAAGGATTACAATAATTACAACCCAAGTACAATCCCCTACAATCGAAAACCTTTACTGAGCATATACGTTTGTATTAACCAGACGCAACAAACCGATTGTAGACTCGTTTCGGGAAATAATTTCAAATTATTCACCGTCAGCGTAAATTTGGACAGTGCGTAGTAGAGAGGTTTACTGGCTCCCAACAGTTTTCTTGTATGATTTCTTGTGGTAAAGATTTCTTTGATGGTCATCAGTTGGCAGTGATTGACACTTTCAGGGTTTTGGGAAAGTAATAAATAATCGGTCGATTTACTTTTCATAAAATATTAAATGATATAGTGTTATCTCTTGTTGACACCGCATGTCATTGTTATGCGCAATAAAAAACGGAGAGGCCGGGATTCGAACCCGGGGTAGGGGTTTACCCCCTACGACGGTTTAGCAAACCGTTACCTTAAGCCGCTCGGTCACCTCTCCGAGTTAATAAAATAGTTTAGTGGGTGAGTCTATTTTATGCAAGCACATAAAATCGGCCGGCGACAAAATCACCGGCTGTTTTGTTTGTTCTGTTAAGAACCGCTGTAGTGACGGATAAAACTCACTGGCAATCACCCTTGCTGTAATTTCAAGACGGTTGCGTGGGTAGCCGATTCGGTGTAAACTTGGAATATTCGTCGCACCTGTTTTTTCATCGGATCGGAAATGCAGGATACAAAAGTGTTGCTAATTCTATAAACATAAGTTATACTCATAGCGCATTATTGTAGAAAAACAGCTCAAAAGCCGCTTAATAGCGTAATAAGGGGTTGTGGAAAAGCAAAAACCGGGAAAAATGCAGTATAAGAAAAGCTAATATACAAGAAAAGCATTATGAATAATCGAACCTTAAAGATGTATGTTTTTTATTGCTCAAACAGTATCGAGCCGGAGCAAATGGCCGCAGGAATCAGCAAACTGGACGACGTTACAGTCAAGACGATAAGTTTGCCGTGTTCCGGGAAAATTGACGTTCCGTATTTGGTGAAAGCGTTTGAAACCGGGGCGGATGGGGCTGTAATCGTTACCTGCAAGCAGAATGAGTGCCAGCACCTGGAAGGAAATTTACGGGCCAATAAACGGGCTGAAGCCGTCGAGTCGCTGCTGGAAGAGATTGGAATGGGCAAAGGGCGGATGGCGGTGATTATGTTGAAGGATGGCGGCGTCGAAGGAGCCCTTGGCGAAATCAGGGATTTTCTTGGCAGGGTAAGAAATTTACCTCAGCCCAAAAGCAGCACTACGCACGTATAAGAAGAGGAAGCTAAGTTGTATGAAAATTGACAGTAAGTTCGCAAATGCAATAGCGAAGGGGGATTTTATAGTCACCGCGGAGATTTTGCCCGGTGCGGGCGGAGACGGTTCGGCAGCCGAAGCGGCGGTGAAGGCGCTGGGCAAGGGGCCTCTGGCAATCAACGTGGCGGACAACTGCCATAATATAGGAATGTCTTCCATTGCCGGGTCGGTTGCGGTGCTAAAAGCGGGCGCTGAGCCGATTTGCCAGATTGTTACGCGGGACAGGAACCGGATTGCTTTACAATCCGATTTGCTCGGAGCGGCTTACTTAGGAATTAAGAACGTGCTTTGCCTGTCCGGTTATCATCAGACGCTGTCGGCGTGCCCGGAATCGGCAAACGTTTATGATATCGATTCCACACAGTTTATAGAGGTGGCGACGAATATGTCGGAGAAGGGCATTCTTGCCGACGGGTCAAAGATTGAGGGGCAATTTTCAATGCTCATCGGGGCGGTTGCCAACCCGTTCCAGAAGCCGGTGGAATTAAATATGATGCGGATGCAAAAGAAGGTCGAAGCCGGCGCAAAGTTTATTCAGACGTGCGCCGTATTCGATATTGAGACATTCAGCCAGTGGTTAAACGCGGCGATAAGCGATGCTCGCGACCCTAATGACGGAGAGGCGAGCACCGCCAAGGCGGCGATACTGGCAGGCGTTTTGCCTTTGGATTGTGCCGCTGAAGCGGAAAGATTGCGGAGTACATACACGGATTATTTCATTCCGGACAGCGTGATTGAGCGGCTCAAAAAAGCCGGCAACGAAGCGGCGCAGAAGAAAGAAGGTCTGGCTATCTGCATTGAGACAATCGGGAAGCTTAAAAAAATGAAAGGCCTCAGAGGTATCCATATACATTGCGGCTGCAAAGGAAAAGTGTCGCCGGAAGTTGTCGCAGCGGCCTTGTCATAGCAGGAATTTATTATGCCGGAAAAATATCACATTAAAACACAACCTGTGCCGCCCATAAGCCCGCGAATCGGCAAATATGGAATGGTCGATTGGCGGGAAGATTGCGCACGATGCCATAACTGCGTCAAGAAGGCCTGCGTTTACGACCGCTACAGGCAGGAAGCGGATTATATTCGTAATCTCAGCGACGTGAACGCTCTGTTCTTCGATTGTATGGGATGTTTTTCGTGCGTTCAGGATTGCACAAAGGGTCTTTTGTGTATGTCCATCAATCCCGAATATCAGAAAATGGGAAACAGCTACTGGACTCCGGATATTATCAAAACGACCTGGCTTCAGGCGGAGACCGCGAAGATTCCGGTTTCCGGCGCGGGTTATCGCGGGCCGTTTTCGGGCAAGGGTTTTGATTCGATGTGGACGGATATGTCCGAAATCGTTCGTCCCACACGCGATGGAATCCATGGACGTGAATATATCAGCACCTCGGTCGATATCGGCAGAAAACTACCATACCTCGCTTTCAACGACAACAAGACCGGCGCAAACGCTTCGCCGTTAGTTTCGCTTCCGATGCCTATGATAATAGATATGACCTCACCTGCGCATACTTTGCCGCAGTTTAATCCGATTATTGCTCAGACGGCTGTAAACACCGACATAATAGCGATTATTGATTCTCGTCAGTGGCAGGGAAATGATAAGCAGCTCAACAATATTGCGTTTTATATTGCTGATGGCCAGGTTATCCCGAAAGACGCCCTTAAGAAAACCCGGCTGGTGGAAATAGCCGATAGCGCCAGGGTGATAGAACGCATCAAAGAAATAAAAAAAATACATCCGGGGATAATCATTGCGATAAGAGTTGAGTTGACGGCAGCGGGAGTTGAGCGTGCGATAAAACTCGCCGAATCCAAAGAAGTTGAAGTAATACATATCGTGGCAGACGCAAATGGCAATGAGATTGGCGCAAGCAAGCCGCGATTTATCAAGGATATGACTCGCCAGATTCACACGACCCTGATAGAAAAAGGACATAGGGATGAGATTACGCTTATGGCCGGGGGCGGAATAGCACTGCCTGAGCATATGGCGAAAGAAATTATATGCGGCGCGGATTTGATAACAATCAATCTGCCGCTTCTTATATCGCTTGAATGTCATCTGTGTAATAGCTGTAAGCCGGGGATGATATGTCCGGCCAAGCTGGAAAAAATTGATATTAATTACGGCGTCGGTCGAATGACCAATCTTATCGCCGCCTGGCACGACCAGTTGATTGAGGTTATGGGCGCGATGGGAATGCGTGAGGTTCGTCGTCTTCGCGGCGACGTCGGCCGCGCGATGTTCTTCGAGAATCTTGAGGAGGAAACCTTTGGCAAGCTTTTCGGTTCCAGAAAAAATTAAGAATATCCTTCCTGAGAATACGCTCAAGACCCTTGTGCCGCAGGAAGATGTGACGCGTGTTGTTAAGACGGCGCCGTCGCGCTATCGCAACGAGATTGCGAAGTTCATTGTCCATCGAAACCTCAACTGCAAGCGATGCGGCAAGTGTGCCGAGGTCTGCAAGTACGGAGTCCACGTTTTGAAACCCGGCTACAAGTATTTTGCTGAGCCGAAGAATCATTTATGTATAGGTCCTGCCTGCGAGAAGAATAATGGTCATTTCTGTGTTGCGAAGTGTCCGCAGAAGGCATTACAGCTCAAGGAAAACCCGCTGTTTAAGGCACTGGGCGATTATCGCTGGCCGGGTGATTTGATTTTGGCGACGTGGAAAATGGCTGAAACCGGCGATGTACCGCCCGCGGAATATGGTTACGAATACGAGTGCGGCAATTCAGGCGGCGGATTTGACCGGCTCAGATTCAAATTTCCCGATAAACCCCCGGTAAAAATCGACGCCGACCAAATAGACACAAGCATATCGCTCAATAAACGCGGCGATGGCAGGCCCGAAATTAAAATAGATGTCCCCTGGTACGGCGGCGGTATGTCATTCGGGTCGGTCAGCAACGTAACCCAGTTATCGAAAGCCAGGGCCGCTAAGGCTTGGAATACCTTCACCTGCACGGGCGAAGGCGGATATATGGAGCGGATGAGGCCTTATGACGACCACGTGATTACGCAGGTCGCGACCGGCCTTTTCGGCGTGCGTGAGGAAACGATTCAGCGCGTGCCGATAGTGGAATTCAAATATGCCCAGGGCGCAAAACCCGGTCTGGGCGGCCACCTGTTAGGTGACAAGAACACCCCGGCTGTGGCAAAGATGCGTGAGGCGGTTGTTGGTATATCGCTGTTTTCGCCTTTTCCCTTCCACAGCGTTTATTCAATCGAAGACCATCAAAAGCACCTTGACTGGATAAAACACGTTAACAAGAGGGCTTTAATGTCAACGAAGGTATCGACGCCGACGGATGTCGATATGGTCGCGGTCGGAAGCTACTCGGCTGGGACCCATATCGTCCACATAGACGGCGGTTACGGCGGAACAGGCGCGGCGCCTGATATTGCGAAAAAGAATATCGCAATGCCGATTGAATACGCCATAGGGAGGGTGCACAAGTTCCTGGCTGACGAAGGCGTTCGTGACAAAGTAACGCTCATCGCAAGCGGCGGGATACGCTCGGCACACGACATCGCCAAGGCCATTGCTCTCGGCGCAGACGGCGTCGTTGTCGGGACCGCTGAATTGGTTGCTCTCGGATGTGTCCGGTGCAGCAGATGCGAAAGCGGACGTGGCTGCCCGCGCGGTATCGCAACAACCGACCCTGAGCTGGCACAGAAAATGAGTATCGAGTGGGGTACACAGCGGATTATCAATCTCTATAACGCCTGGCGAAAAGTGCTTGTCGGAATACTTCAGCGTTTTGGTATGAAAAGCGTGACTGAATTACGCGGACGCACCGACTTGTTGATGCATCTTGATTACACCAATGATGTTGGAGTCAAGAAATGAATAATGAAATTATAAAACAACTTGCATATTCGAGAAAACAATTGGCTGAAAAGCTGAACTATTCTTCTGACATCAGGAAAGAGGCCGAAGAGGGCGGTTGTGGTGTTGTTGGTTTTTGCTGCAGCGTGCCGGTGCCTGGCAAGCATATTTATGAGCCGTCCAGACAGATGCACAATCGCGGAAACGGCAAAGGCGGCGGCATCGCCGCTGTCGGATTTGTGCCGGAACAGCTCGGCGTCAGCCGTGAGGTCTTGGACAGCCATTATATGCTTCACATCGCTTTCCTCGATGATAAAGCCCAGCCGGAAATAGAGAAGCAATTTATCAGTCCTAATTTCGATATTGCAAAATCGACCCAGCTCGATAAGGTCGGTGACTGGAAAACCGTGCCCGGCCTGGAAGTTAAGCCGCCCGATGTGTGCCGATATTTTGTTCGGGTAAAGCCGAAGGTGCTTGATGCCTTCATCGCTAAAAATAACCTGCAAACTCTCGACCGCAGCGAGGCGGAAGACGAATTCATTAACCAGAACAGCTTCAGCTTGAATCAGAAATACTATGCGTCGCTGGGCGAGAAGAGGGCCTTTGTGCTTTCGCACGGCCGGAATATTATGATACTCAAAGTCGTGGGTTTTGCTGAGGCGATTGTGAAGTATTATAAAATCGAAGACCTCTGTGCCTACGAGTGGATTGCCCATCAGCGTTTCCCGACCAAGGGCCGCGTCTGGCATCCCGGCGGGGCGCATCCTTTCGCCGCTATCGATATGGCGCTGGTGCACAACGGCGACTTTGCCAATTACCATTCCGTAACCGAATATCTCAAGCAGCGGAATATCTATCCGCAGTTCCTCACCGATACGGAAGTGTCCGCGCTTTTATTCGATTTGCTCAGCAGGACGTATCACTACCCGCTCGAATACATTATTGAGGCGCTTGCCCCGACTACCGAGCTGGATTTTGACCGGCTGGATGAGGAGAAACAAAAAATTTACCGCGACATTCAGGCGACTCATATTCACGGCTCACCCGACGGCCCGTGGTTTTTCATTATCGCCCGTAGCATCGCCCGCGAGAAAAAATTTCAGCTTATGGGCATAACCGATACCGCGATGCTTCGGCCCCAGGTCTTCGCGTTCTGCGACGGCGAAGTCCAGGTAGGTCTGATTTGTTCGGAAAAACAGGCCATCGACGCCACGCTGCATAGCTTATCCAAAGACGACAAGAGGATATGCCCTGTGGCGGACAAATACTGGAATGCCCGCGGAGGCAGTTATAACGATGGCGGGTCATTTATATTCAATCTTGAGAAAGATTTATCCGCCGGGGCGGATTCGGCCGGCAAAATGCGGATTTCGTGCACGGACAAATTCGGTAGAACCGTACCTATGCCGGAAGCCGCGGAAAGTTGCGATTTTTCACAGGAACCGTCTTTTTCTTCTGAGGATGAGGAAAAAATACAGACACTCATCGGCGAGCGATTCGTGTCGGGCAATAGTATGGCGATTTTCGAGACGATTCGAGACGTTGTGCATGAATGGACGTTCGATGAGTTTCGTTTTGCCTGCCGGCAGATTGTAAACCAGGCCAAGGACCCTCATAAAGCGACTCTCGCGATTGAGGTCCTGACGCTGCTTAATGACCGCAGGTATTCAACCGGCTCGAAGAAACGAAGCCATATCCTTCATATTGTTCGTAGCGAATTGAACGAGCTATTCTGGAATATCCCCAATATAGGCGTTAAGAATTCTTATGATGGAAATCATCGCCTCATTGATTTTGAGACGCGAGACAAACTCAGGGGACCCCAGGCCAATGAAACAACTCTTGTAATCGACGCGGCTAATTTTGCTCCTGAAGGCGACGAATGCGACGCGGCACTTTTAGTCAATGCGTATATCAAGGGCTGGCGGCATTTCATCAGCTTCAATTGTATCGGTCAGCGATTCATTGGTTGCGGCCTCGGTCCGGATACCGACGATGTTACGATAGATGTTTACGGTAGCTCCGGCGATTATCTTGCTTCCGGCATCGATGGGCTGACCATCAGCGTGCACGGTAACGCCCAGGACCAGGTAGGTCAAATCACAAAAAGAGGAAAACTTGTAATCCACGGTGACGTGGGCCAGACCTTTATGTATGGCGCAAAAGGCGCAAGCGTATATGTGCTTGGTAACGCTGCTGGAAGACCGCTTATCAACTCCGTAGGAAGACCCAAGGTGGTGATAAACGGCACGTGCCTTGACTTTTTAGCCGAGTCGTTTATGGCGGGCGACCCGCATAACGGCGGCGGCTTTGTTATCTTAAACGGCGTCAAATTCGATGATAACGGCAAATTAGCAGCGCTCCAGCAGCCGTATCCGGGCAGCAACATATTCTCCCTTGCTTCGGGCGGGGCGATTTTTGTCCGCGACCCGAACAGGACAATGGTTGACCAGCAGTTAAACGGCGGCCTCTTCGCCAAAGTAACCGACGAGGACTGGGAGCTGATACTGCCTTACCTGAAAGAAAACGAACAGCTTTTCGGAATAACAATAGAGCAGCTTTTGACTGTGGATAACGAGCGGCGCGAGCCAACGGACGTTTACCGCAAGGTTGTTCCCGCCAGCGCCGCTGCTATGGTATCCGAAGAAACCGACGATGTTGACGCAGAACTGTCAGAAGAACCAATTGTGAAATAGGATAATTACAGTGATAACAATCAAGAAAGCCAAAGCAGGCGAAGCATTGAAAGACGCCGTCGAAAAGATTTCCGGCGTTGACCTGAGCGTTTGCCTTCAGTGCAGGAAATGCTCCAGCGGATGCCCCGTCGGCAAACTTACAAAGTCCCGGCCATCGGAGATTATGCGTCGGCTGCACTTGAACGCGGGCAATGAGCTGCTGGAAAGCGATATTCTCTGGATGTGCGTTTCCTGCGAGACGTGCTCGGCCAGATGCCCGATGGGTATCGATGTTGCCGGGGTGATGGATGCGCTGCGAAAACTGGCATTATCAAGGGGGGCATCGAAACAGGAAGGTAACGTGCCTTTGTTTAACAAGGCATTTTTGAAAACGGTCGAGGTGTTCGGCCGGACTTATGAAATGGCGATGATAACCGCTTACAAATTAGGCAGTGGCAAACTGATGAACGATACGGAAAAGTTCCCGACGATGCTCAGGAAAGGCAAAATCTCGCTGTTGCCTTCGTTTGGCGGGGACAGGAAAACGGTGAAACGCATATTCAAAAAAACAAGACAGAATAAAGGGGCCGGAATATGAAATACGCCTACTTCCCCGGATGTTCCGCTGAATCAACGGCCCGCGATATGCACCAGTCAACTCTGGCAGTAGCCGCTGCGCTGGGAATCGAAATGATTGAGCCGAAGGGCTGGACGTGCTGTGGAGCGACCGCCGCTCACCAGACCGACCATGTATTGGCAGCGGCGTTGTCTGCCGCCAATCTGGCCAAGATTAAGGATATGGGGCTTGACTGCGTCGTGAATTGCGCGGCCTGCTATAACAGGATGAAAGTAGCGAATCATGAAATCGCGACCGAATCGGAAATCCGCAGTGAAGTCAGTGACGCGATTGGCAGGGATTACGACGGCTCAGTTAAAATAAGGCATTTTATTGAGGTCCTGCTTGAGGACGTCGGCTTGGAAAAAATCAGCAGCGCAATCAAGCATCCGCTAAAAGGCCTCAAGGTCGCTTGTTATTACGGATGTTTGCTTGTTCGTCCGCCGAAGGTCGTTAATTTTGACGACCCGGAAAATCCTAAGTCGCTCGATAAGCTGGTTAAAGCGATAGGTGGCGAATCAATCGAGTGGCCGTATAAGGTCGAATGCTGCGGCGGCGGGTTGTCGCTTTCGAGGACGGACGTTGTAGTAAACCTGACGGATTCGATTCTTGGAATGGCCAAAAGTTCCGGCGCGGATTGCATAGCGGTAAGCTGCCCGATGTGTCAGGTGAATCTCGATTTGCGGCAGCAGGACATAAAAAAAGAGACCGGCAGGGACTATCAAATACCAATCGTGTATATCACGCAGCTTCTGGGGCTTGGTCTTGGCATCAGCTCGAAGAAACTCGGATTTAATAAGCTAATAGTTCCTGCTTCAAAGGTTTTGGAGAAGGTGGAAGTGAGCGGCAATGGGTAAATACTGCAAAGCACCCCTTACGGGGGACGATAAAAAAATTGGCGCGGTACTTGTGCAGGGCGGTGGCATCGCCGGTGTTCAGGCGTCGCTCGATTTGGCCAACAGCGGCTTCAAGGTTTATTTGGTCGAGCGCGACGCCGCGATAGGCGGTATGATGGCCCATCTTGACAAGACCTTCCCGACGGGCGATTGCGCCACGTGTATTGTTTCGCCGAAGCTCGTCGAATGCGCACGAAATCTGAATATCGAGATAATGACTCTCTCGGAGCTGGTTGACCTCGAAGGACAACCCGGCAATTTCAAGGCCACCGTCAAAAGGCATCCGAGGTATGTTGATGAAGATAAATGCACCGGATGCAGCGAATGCACGCAGGTTTGTCCGGTCGATGTGCCGGATGAATTTAACCGCTGTCTGGGGACAAGAAAAGGTATCGCGAAACTTTACGCCCAGGCGACTCCCAATATATTCGGTATTTTGAAAAACGGTCATGCGCCGTGCAAAATGACGTGTCCGGCGAAAGTGAACGTCCAGGGTTACGTCCAGCTCATAAAGAAAAAAGAATACGTCAAGGCGGTCAACCTTATCCGCCAGAGAAACCCGCTTTCAGCGATATGCGGAAGGGTTTGCACTCATCCCTGCGAAGCCGAATGTACACGAGGCAAGGCCGATGACCCGATTGCGATACGGCTGCTCAAGCGATTCGCATCAGATAAAGAAATGGAACTGCTCGAAGCGGGCCAGATTACTCTGCCAGAAGAAAAGAAACCTTCAGCCGGCGCGAAAAAAGTCGCCATAATCGGCGCAGGCCCTGCCGGACTTACCGCTGCGAGCGACCTTGCGGACGCGGGCTTCGCGGTTACGGTTTATGAATCGCAAAGCAAGGCGGGTGGCATGCTTCGCTGGGGCATACCGGAATATCGGCTGCCCAAAAAGGTGCTCGACCACGAAATAGAAATTATCCGCCGGAAGGGCGTTACTTTTGTTTATAACTGTGTTGTCGGAAAAAATATTACTATCCAGAAGCTTCGCAACGATAACGAGGCGGTTTTCATCGCCGCCGGCGCACATAAAAGCCGCAAGCTCGGTATCTCGGGCGAACAAATCAGCGGCGTTATCCACGGCGTTGAATTCCTCAGGGACGCCGGCTCAGTCAATAAGCCGAAGGTGAAAAATAAAGTCATAGTCATCGGCGGCGGCAACGTCGCGGTTGACGTTGCGCGGACCGCGCTTCGCCTCGGCGCAAAACAGGTCGAAATGGTTTGCCTTGAAGGCGCAAATGAAATGCCCGCCTACAGGGAGGAAATCGAAGCGACTCTCGCCGAAGGTATTAAGATTCGTAATGGCTGGGGACCGAAACGTATCACAGGCAACGGCTCGATTACAGGCATAGAATTCAAACGCTGCACAAGGGTCTTCGATGACCAGAAGCGTTTCAGACCCCAATTTAACGAAAACGAACTCATAACCGTTGACGCGGACCAGATTATCATCGCCATCGGCCAGATGACCGATGAACAGTTTGTCGGTCACATTGGCGTAGAAAGCGAACGCGGATTTTTCAAGGCAGACCCCGTAACAGGTCAAACTTCGATAGAAGGCGTTTTTGCCGGCGGTGATAACGCCTCAGGCCCGGCGGCTGTTATCGACGCCGTCGCAGCGGGCAAACGGGTCGCCGAATCCATCGAGCGATTCCTGACCGGCAAAGAAATGCTTGTTAATCGCTTCGAGGAGAACCTAAAGCCCCTTTCCGAGGATTTGCTTCCTGATACGGAGGACGTGGAGAAAAAGGCGCGTCCCCATCCTGAAGAATTAGCTCCCGCGAAACGATTGCGGACTTTCGAAGAGGTCGAAAAAGGACTCACCGAGGCGCAAGCCCTGGCGGAAGCCGAAAGATGCCTGAATTGCGCCCTGTGTTCGGAATGTAACCAGTGCGTCGAGGCCTGCGAGCAGCACGCTATCGACCACGCTATGAAAGAACGGATAGTCAAATTAGAAGTCGGCTCGGTGCTCCTTACCCCCGGCTTTGAAGAGTTCGACGCGACCCGAAAAGGCGAATATGGCTACGGACGATATTCGAATGTCGTTACAAGCGTTCAATTCGAGCGAATGCTTTCGGCGGCAGGCCCGTTTGAGGGACATCTGATTCGTCTTTCGGACGGCAAACCCGCAAGACGTATCGCGTGGATTCAATGTGTCGGCTCACGCGATTCCGAATGCGGCAACGATTACTGCTCCTCGATTTGCTGTATGATGGCAACCAAACAGGCAATGGTAGCGGGCGACCACGTCGATGGACTCGATGCAACCATCTTTTATATGGATATACGCGCGTTCGGCAAAGATTTCGACCAGTATTACGAGCGTGCCAAGGCGCAGAAAAACATACATTACATCAAGAGCATTCCCTCGCGTGTAATTCAGCTTCCCGGCAGCAATGACCTTCGACTGAATTACTATGACCAGAGCAACGATATTCAGCACAAGGATTTTGACCTTGTAGTGCTTTCCGTTGGAATGGAACCGCCTGCTTCTATGGCGGATTTTGCCTCACGTCTTAAAATTAAACTTAATGATTTTGGTTTCTGCAAGACGGATAGATTGTCCCCGCTGTCAACCTCCATACCAGGCGTTTTTGTCGGCGGAGCGTTCCAGGAACCAAAAGACATCCCGGAAACCGTTACGCAGGCCAGCGCCGCCGCATCAATGGCAATGGAGCTGCTTGCACCGGTGCGCAATACCCTTATTACCAAAAAGAGCTACCCAAGTGAGCACGATGTTGCCGATGAAGACCCACGTATCGGCGTCTTTGTATGTCACTGTGGTATGAATATAGGTTCGGTGGTGGATGTCGAACAGGTTGTTAAGAATATCGAGAATATGCCAGACGTAATTTTTGCGTCTCATACGATGTTTACCTGCTCCGATACGAGCTTGTCGAACATCAAGGATATGATACGCGAGCATCGGCTCAATCGAATCGTTGTTGCCTCCTGTACACCGCGTACACACGAGCCGTTGTTCCGCGAGACGCTGCGTGAAGCGGGCCTTAATCCGTATTTGTTCGAGATGGCCAATATACGCGACCAGTGTTCCTGGGTACATTCGGCTGTTCCTCAATCGGCTACAGAAAAAGCCACCGACCTGGTGAAAATGGCAATCAGCAGGGCGAGGTTCCTTTCGCCCCTTGAAAGCGGCACGCTGGCGGTTGACCAGACGGGTCTTGTCATCGGCGGCGGGCTCAGCGGTATGACTTCCGCACTGGCGCTGGCTAACCAGGGATTCAAGGTGCACCTGATAGAAAAGGCCGAGCGTCTGGGCGGAACGCTCCAGGATATTTATCACACATTTGAGCACGATGATATCGTGGACTTTACCAGCGCCCTTATAAAGCAGGTCGAAAAACATCCCAACATAAAACTTTACCTGGGCACCGAAATCGCCGCCATCGCGGGCCACATTGGCAAATTTAAAATCACGCTTGCCAAAAACGGCTCTAATTCTGAAGTTGCGGGCGGCACGATAATCGTTGCCACCGGCGCACGAAAGGCCCAGACAACAGAATTTATGTATGGGACAAAAGACGTCCTGACGCAGGCCGAATTGGAAAAACAATTGCACGATAAGGCGTATCCTGCAAAAGGCCAAAACGTTGTTATGATTCAGTGCGTCGGCTCGCGCAACGAAACTCATCCCTATTGCAGCCGAATCTGCTGTTCGATGGCAATCAAAAACGCGATTGAAATCAAAAAGCGCGACCCGAAAGCCAACGTCTATGTCCTTTACAGGGACGTCAGGACTTATGGTTTCAGGGAAACGTATTTCAAGCAGGCACGCGAAGCAGGCGTCGTCTTTATCCGCTATACTCCCGAAGCGGCGCCGGTAGTCAGTCAGAATAACGGTCTGCTGGTAACGGTCAACAGTCCGGACCTTCCTGAGCCAATCAATATCGAGGCGGATAACGTCGTGCTTAGCACGGGCGTTGAGACCGACAGGGAAAACAACAAGCGTATCTCGGATATGCTCAAGGTGCCGCTTAACGCCGACGGGTTCTACGTAGAGGCACATATGAAACTGCGTCCGGTGGATTTCACCACCGAAGGTATCTTTCTCTGCGGACTTGCGCATTCGCCCAAGTTTATCGACGAGAATATCTCACAGGCGCGTGCGGCTGCGGCAAGGGCTGCAACAGTGCTTTCCAAAACTCAACTTGACGTCAGCGCCCAGGTTTCATACGTTGACCAGCAGAAGTGTATATCCTGTATGACCTGCGTTACCGTCTGCCCGTATTTGGCTCCGTTCTGCAACAAGGACGGAAAGGGACAAATCGAGGCCGCGAAATGTATGGGTTGCGGAATATGCGTTTCGGAATGTCCCGCCAGGGCCATACAACTGTATCATTTTGAGACAGACCAGTTCAACGTGATGATTAAGCAGTTGTTCGCCGGCGGCAACGGTGAAATTTTTGCAGGAACATCATCAAAGGCAAAAGAGTTAACGGAAAAAGTGTAACCTATGAAACAGGAAAATTTTGAACCTAAAATACTCGCCTTCTGCTGCCACTACTGTGCGTATTCGTCGGCGGATTTGGCGGGGTCTATGCGTATCCAGTATCCGCCCAATGTGCGAATAATCCGCACGCCCTGCACTGGCCGGCTTGAGACCGAATATTTTATGAAGGCCCTTGAAAACGGCGCTGATGGTGTGCTCGTCGCGGGCTGTCTCGAAGGCGGCTGCCATTTCGTCGAAGGCAACCTCTGCGCGAAACGACGGGTCAATTACACAAGAGAAATACTGGAAGAAATCGGCATCGAAAAAGAACGCCTTCGTATGGTAAACGTTTCCGCCGCGATGGCCAGACCCCTGGCTGATACGATTATCGATATGGTTGAAACCGTTCGCAAACTGGGTCCAAGCCCGGTAAAGAATAATGGTTTGTTAAAATAGGAGTGCCGCTTAATGATAGTTGCTCAAAGGAAAAATATACCTGACCTGCTGGCAATCGTGAAAAACCACAAAAAGCTCCTCGTGCTGGGCTGCGGCACCTGCGTTACCGTATGCCTTGCCGGCGGAGTGCGTGAGGTAAGCATCATTGCTTCCGCGTTACGAATGTCGGCGAAACTAAAAGGGCTTCCCCTTGAAGTTGAGGAATTGACAATAGAGCGCCAGTGCGACAATGTCTTTCTCGAACAGGCGGCAGACGCCATAAAGAGAAATGACGCGGTTCTTTCGCTTGGCTGCGGTGCCGGCGTTCAGGCCATCGCCGAACGTTACACCGATAAACCGGTTTACGCCGGGCTTGATACGGCGTTCATCGGCATACTCGAGGAAAGAGGCGTCTGGACGGAAAAATGTGCTGCCTGCGGGGCGTGCGTGCTTCACGAATACGGCGGCATCTGTCCGGTTTCCCGCTGTGCCAAACACATGCTAAACGGCCCATGCAGCGGCTCGCGAGAAGACCGCTGCGAAGTCAATCCCGAACGTCAGTGCGCCTGGCAGCTTATATACAAGCGTCTAAAAGACATTGGCCAGCTCGACCGGCTCAAAAAAATCAAGCCGCCTAAAAACTGGAACACAAGCCAGTCCGGCGGTTATCGCACCATAATTCGCGAAGACCACAGAGTTTGATTTAGTGAGCTGTTGCTTTAAATTGCTATAAAAAGAACCGGCCGGCAAATAATTGCCGGCCGGTTTGTTTTTGGTTTCGTACGGATGTCTCATTCACCGCCGCGGACGACCATAGCGAGCGAATAAACCCTGTAATTGCAGGCGATATAAAGCGTTTTATAATCCGGCCCGCCGAAACAAACATTCGCAGGGACATCAGGCGTCGGAATCCTTTTAATCTCGGTGCCTGTTGGCGAGACAATCCAGACGCCTCCCAGGCCGGTGAAATACAAGTTGCCGCGATTGTCGATAGTCATACCATCCGGGTCGCTTGTGCCCATACCCGTTAAATCTGTCGGCTTGAAGAAAACTGAACCTGTCCCCAGCGTCCCGTCGGAGTTGATTGGGAAAACCCACCATCGTTTCTTGGTGAGGTCGCTGCTGCTGCTTTCGGAAACGTATAGTTTGGTTTCATCTAAGGAGGTCAGGATGCCGTTTGGCTGGTTCAAAGCATTGTTGACCCGCGTTGGGGTGGAGCTGCCCGATTTGAGAAGATATACGCCCTGGTAAGTGGTGCTCGACCAGTCAGGGCAGGTGAAATAGATGTTGCCGTTGGCCAGTTCGCAGAGATCGTTTGGTTTATCCGGTGCCGTGCAAAGGACTGTGGTGTCCACTGGGCCTGATGCACCAATGCGGAGACTGCGAATCTGCATTGTGCTTTCGTCAGCCGTAAGCAGTCGGCCGTCGATAGAGAGAACCGTGCCATTGGTATTAGGCGATGGGCTCATCCAAACCGTTACGTTATTCGGCGAGTCGAGCCGTACAATCTGATACGTGCCGCTGCTCACAGGTCTCTTGCTGAAGAAAAGCTTATTGCTGTTTGGGTCCCAGGTTGGTCCCTCGAAGTCGTAACTCGAATCAGAATAGACCTGCTGTAGTGTCGCCCCGGGTGCAACCAGTGCAGTGGTATAATCCATCAGCCAGTTATCGGCCAGGACATACAGGTCTTTTTCGTCGATTACGCCGTCGCCCGGTGTCGATGAGATATCGCAATTGGCGTCCCAGTTTGTGTCGCCCGAATGACTGCGCCATGCTTTTGCGAGTATAGCGAAGTCCTTGAAATCGACAAACCCGTCATAATTGAGGTCTGCCCAGCCAGGCGCGCTTGTAGTAAGCTCGATTCCATTTCCCGTGCCGAGATTGCGGGTATATTGTTTGTTAGTTGCGTTATTCCAGTGCTCGTGAACGCCCAAACTTGCGGTCAGACCCCCGTTGTGGTTTGGGTCATAGGTTGTCCCCGACGGTGGATTGGGAATTAAAGCAGCTTCGTGCAGATAGTCATGAGCGCCGGATTTGTGCGGGTATCCATTCATATTTGGGTCGTCAGGATTTGCGGCATTCCATTCGTTGAACATAAAATCATAAGCGACTGAATCGGCTGCTATCTGGTCCATAGAAAGAAAAATACTGGACGGCCAGTTACCGTTGAACGGGGTCATATTCCATCTAATCGGGTGGGAATCCCAGCTTCGGCCGGCATATAGGCCGTCGATAAGCGCAAGCAGCGTTTTACCGCCTAAACGGGGATGACCCAACAAATCGACAATCGCCCTGTAGTGTCCCATCCCGGGCGTTTCTGTTGCTCTCGTCCAGTGTGTGCTGTAATAGCCGCTGTCGGTGGGATTTCGGATTAGAGAGCCATAGTGATTTTTACCGCAGACGGTGATACCGCCGTCGTTGTGGCTTTTGAGTGTAGGAAAGTCTATAAAATAGGCTGCCTTAGAAAAGTGTGTTGGGATGTAGTCCTGATTTGTGACTCCGCTAAAGTGAGAAGAAGTGGGGTCGCTCCAGTAGAATGGAGACGTTGTATCGTATGCGACATTGGTTCTTCCGGCAAAAGAAGTTCCGGGCCTTGTGAGGTAAACGACGCCTGGGCAATTGGGGCCGACCATATTATACCAGTAGTTGGGCATTTCTTTACCGGGGTCACCTATGCTTATATTGTTTGGACTGACTCCGGCGACATTAGTCAGTTGTTTTAAAAGGGCTATTGTGAGCTGAGGTGATTCGTCTATTTCGCTGAGGAGAGACGTGGGTTTATTGCTATCGCTCGGATTGGAATACATCAGCGTAAAGTTAATTTTTATGGCGATTTTTTCGCCCTGCGTATAGCCAACATTTCCCTTGCCGATTTGCTGGTTGAAGTTTCTGAATATCGCATCCCATGCGGCAGAGTCGGTACTTTTGCCGGTCAGCGAGCGAAGCGCCTTTGAGAACATATCATTGACAACCTGCTGATTGGTGCAGGTATTTGAATACCAGTAAGGTGGATTATTATTGCCGTCTGAGCCGGGCCAACTTGCGGCATTGGGGTCGTAAATCCAGGCCACCCGGCCTGGGTGAACGCCCTTGCCGACTCCAATCGGGGCGTTTGCGGGGTGCGGGTCGTCAGCTCCGTATGATATTTTCTGATCAGTGCTGCTCATTGCGGCCCAGATGAAGCCGACGCTGGCGACGATGCATATTGCCGCCAGGACATAGCGTGCCTGCACAAGATGACGTTTTGCTTTACGAAAGGCAATGGTTGAGGCGGCCAGACCGGCAATCCAGACGATGAATCCCGATGCTATCGGAAACGCTACCCGCTGGCAGGGATACGCTGCCCGTGATGGCTTGGGTATCACGCGGATTAAAAACCATATTAACGCAGTCAGACCTGTGAACGGGAACAGCCACCACGTCCATTTTTTGTTGTGAACCGGGTTGATTATTCTGCCTGTTTTGGGACAAACACGCGGCTGGGCTTCTTTTTTTAAAAACGACATCACCGACTCTCCTTTTTTGGGGTGCAGTTTTAAGAACGATTATATCAATCAGTTTACCAAGAATAAGGGGCAGAATCAATGATTTTATGCCAGCGGCACATTATATCTGTATTTATACCCCTGCCGATGTGAAAAATAATTTTTTTAGGGTAAGAGGGACTGCTTTTGTCGCTTTTCTTTCGCCTTTTTCCAGAGCAGCTCGCATAAATCCTTAATACCTTCGCCCGTTACGGCTGAAATCGGGTAAATGCGGTGCTTCAGCTGTTTCCGCAGTTTCTTTACGATTTTGCCTTCCGGGTCGAGGTCAATCTTGTTTGCGATGATAAGCTCCGGTTTTTTAGCGAGCGACTTACTGTATTTTTCAAGCTCTTTGCGGATTTGGCGGTAGTTTTTAGCAGGGTCCGAGCCGTCAGGTGGCATAATATCGAGTATGTGAACGATGATACGAGTCCTTTCGATATGCCTGAGAAATTCAAAGCCCAGTCCCGCTCCTTCGTGTGCGCCTTCGATAAGGCCCGGCAAATCCGCCATAACAAACCTGCGTTCATCGGTTAATTTTACTATGCCGAGTACCGGCTCAAGTGTCGTGAAAGGGTAGGGGGCGATTTTGGGTCTCGCTGCCGAACATCGCGAAATCAGCGTGCTTTTGCCCGCGTTGGGCATTCCCACTAAACCGATGTCTGCTATCAGTTTCAGTTCCAGACGTAAATTCCGTTCCTGGCCTGGAACGCCTTGCTCCGCAAACCTTGGCGCCTGGTAAATCGACGTTGCGAATCGTGCGTTGCCCTTGCCGCCTTTGCCGCCTTGGCAGATGCATACCTTCATACCGCTCTCGTTGAGGTCTTTAAGCAGCAGGTCGAAATCTGCGTCGTAAATGAGCGTTCCGGGCGGCACGCGGATTATCAAATCATCACCGTTGGCCCCGGTGCAGTTTTTATTCGTGCCCGGCTCCCCATTTTGTGCCCGCCAGTTGTGTTTGCCCGCGAAGTCCAGAAGGGTATCGAGGTTCGCATCGGCTAAGAAAATGAGGTCCCCGCCTTTACCTCCGTCGCCTCCGTCGGGGCCTCCGTTCGGGACGTATTTTTCCCGCCGGAAGCTCACCTTGCCGTTGCCTCCGTCGCCCGCCTTTACATGTATTTTCGCTTCATCTACAAACATTGTTTCTTTACATAAAAAAAGGATGGCACAAAGACCATCCTCTCATCGGTAATCCTTATTGTTTTATTTACACTACGTTGACTTTTCGGCCTGCAATCTGGACTTTGCCTTCGCTGACCGCGAAAAGTGTATAATCCCTGCCCATCTGGACGTTTTTGCCCGCGAAGAATTTCGTGCCGCACTGCCTTACGATGATGCTGCCTGCCTTGGCTATTTCGCCCGCGTACAGCTTGATGCCCCGATATTTCGGGTTGCTGTCTCTGCCGTTTCTTGTTGAACCTTGTCCCTTTTTATGTGCCATAATTTTACCTCGTTGTTTCTATTGTCATAACAGCTTCTATTTTAGCCAAAACCAGCATTCTAACGATTGCCGGACCGGTTGTCCAGCAGATTTTTCGCAAAAAATAGCGGTTTTCAGCGTTCTGCTTCGATAATTGCCTTCATTTGCGGCAATGGAATCATCCCTTCGGTCGCCAGCTTTATTTTGCCGTCGGGAGCGATAAAGAAGCTGCATGGTATGCCGTCTATGAGATTATAAGGTCTGGGCATAATTGCCTGGTTGGTCGCGGTTATCGGGTAGTTTATAGCCGGGTTTGTCGCGACGAAATTTCTGATACGCTCAGGGGTGTTTCTCGGGTCGGTATAGGATATGCCCAGAATCACGAGCTTGTCTTCGCTGATTTTTTTTCTCAACTCGATGATAGACGGTATTTCCGCGATGCATGGCCCGCACCATGTCGCCCAGAATACGAGCATTACAGCTTTGCCTTTGTATTCGCCGAGCGTATGCTTTTTATCGTTGATGTCTATAACGGTGAAATCCGGGGCGTTTTTCCCGTACCATTCGGTAAAAGTCGGAGCCCAGCTTGTGGCGCTGCGGATTATTTCATTTAAAGCGGGCTTTAGCACAGCAGGTTTAGAAGATGGAGGACTGTTGCTATCCTTCACGCCGTTACTGTCCGTTTTTTGTTCTATGTTGTCTGTATTCTGTTCGCCGATTGCCGGCTGTTTTTTGCAGCCGGATATTGCCCCAATCGCCAGAATGACTGCTGCGACCCCGATTCCGTATTTTATTGTGCTCTGTGTCATATCGGGATTATACAGACAATCGCCCTGATTTACAAAAAAAATTATACCTCAATCGACAATTGGTAATCTCTTGCGTCTTGCCTGCCCTGAGCTTGTCGAAGGGGCGTCTTTGGTCTATAGTATGAAGATATGAATGACAAAACCGAACTCGACCTTGGCCCGCAGCCGATTGCTGCAATCTTGGCTAGGTACAATTTGAAACCGCACGACCTTGTGGCCGCCTCAACACAGCAGCTTACGCACAAAATGGTCTCGCGTGCCGCAAAGGGCAGACGACTGACTCTTAATACCCAGACCAAAGTATTGAACGCCCTGAATTTGGCTTCCGGCAAAAACTTTTCCCTCCGCGACCTCTTCAATTACTAAATTAAAATTGACACCTCCGACTGATTTATCCGCTGCTATACGCACTACGATTGGCTAAACGAGCCGCGTAACCGCAACCGTTTAACGCAGTTCAAAATTGACAATTGGCAATCGTCAATCGGCAATCATCATTTATTCGCCTGTGATGCGCTTAATTATGCTTAAAATAGTCCAAAAGCTATTGACAAGCCATTGGGCATTATGGTATATTATACGTTGTAGGGCCGGAGGCCTTACGGCAGCGAGTAAGGGTTATGAAGAGAGAATGAAGTTCGAGGAGTAGAGAAGGCGAAGAGAGCACTCCTCAACGGTCACCAGATGGTGGTATTTTATTCTCCGGTAAAATTTACCCTGCTCAACATGTCTGTCCATCATGGATAAATCAGGAGAAACCCTGGTTTGGCGTGGAGATGTTCTGCGCCGGTTTTCTCCGTGTGAATAAGAAGAAGAGAGAAGAAGAGTATGAGAAGAATGATTTTTACGGCAGTCGTCTTGGTTGGTATTGCGCTGACTTCGACGGCAAGTGCCACGACGATTCTTGGCACTGTAGATGTTGAGAATCACAACAATGCTCTTTCCGATATAGGCACCGTCTGGGGCGGCGGTCTGTCCGATGTAACCGGCTACACAGGCGTCTATTCCTGGAACATCACGGGCGGCACCGGTCTGGGGACGGCTGTGCCTGACTGGGGCTTCTGTATAGAATTGACCCAGGGACCGTATAACGGCTGGCAGGATGTTGTTCCCCTCGAGGAGGCCGATTCACCCACCCCAATAGGGATTACCAAAGCCAACTATATTCGTGAGCTTTGGGGCAGAGATTTTAATCCTGCATGGACAACCGGCGCAGACAAACAAATGGCGGAGGCATTCGGCGCCGCTATATGGGAAATTATTTACGAAACCGACCCTGTGTGGAATGTTACCAGTGGTACAGGTTTCTATGCTACAGGCATCGAACAGGCCGCTACAGCCAATCTCTGGCTTAGCCAGTTGGACGGCGACCCGGCGTATTTCGCGAATAATTTGGTCGCGACCAGTTCGCCTGATGGTCAGGATTACGTAGTACAGATTCCCGAACCGTTCACTGTCATTATGCTCGGCTTTGGCGCTCTATCCATCGTGAGAAGGCGCAAAGCTTAAAAATCGTAAAATTCTGTGTGCAACCCAAAGGGCTTACGCAATCAGCGTGAGCCCTTTTGCTTTGCCCGCCAAATAATTCCGCGGGCTTACTTCGACATTTATTCACCTGTGGCGGCGGATTGGACATTTAATATTCAGCATTGGACATTCCATTTTGGTCTTCTCCCTTGTGTCTTAACTGCCCGTCGTACGCTGTGGTTCCCGGTTTTTAATTGAAAATCACCGCAGTATTACTAAACTGGTTTCTCGTAACCGCGGGCCGAAATGGATATTATGAAATTAACAGGAGCGACAAAATGAAGCCGGGAAAAAAGTTACTGTTTGCAGCCCTCATATTTGCACAAATTATTTTTGCTCAGTCCTTTGCCCAGTCAAATGACGCAAACGCAGTCGCGCCCGGCCGGGAGCGATTGTTAATGGACTCTAACTGGCTGTTTGCTTTAGGCCACGCTTATGACACGGATAAAGATTTTAAACACGGCACCTCCTATTTTTCCTATTGGGCCAAAACCGGTTACGGCGACGGTCCCGCAGCGGGCAATTTTGACGACCGCGCCTGGCGAATCATCAACCTGCCCCACGACTGGGCGGTAGAGATGCTTTTCGACAGCAAAGGCAGCCATAGTCACGGCTATAAAGCCGTCGGAAGGAATTTCCCCCAGAATAGCGTCGGCTGGTATCGCAAAAAGTTTTCCATCCCCGAATCCGACCTTGGCCGCAGAATCGTTATCGAATTCGACGGCGTTCACCGTGACTCCCGTCTTTTTATAAATGGCTTCTACATCGGCACGGAACACTCCGGCTACAGCAGCTTCCAGTACGATATCACCGATTATCTCAATTACGGCGGCGAGAATGTAATCGCCGTGCGTGTCGATGTCACCATGGAAGAGGGCTGGTTTTACGAAGGAGCGGGAATATATCGCCACGTCTGGCTCACTAAACAATCGCCCCTCCACGTCGCCCAGTACGGTACTTTTGTAACTTCCCAGCTTAAGCCGGAATCGGCTGTAGTTACCGCCCAGACAACCGTCGCCAATGACGGTAATACTGATGCCTCTTTCGATATCGCTCAAACCATTCAGGATGCCGATGGAAAACCGATTGCGTCGGCCCAGTTAAAGTCCCTCATCCTCAAACCCGGCGAAACAAAAGAATATCCCTGCGTCCTCGACGTCAGCAATCCCAAACTATGGTCTCTCGAAACCCCTTATCTGCATAAACTTATCACGACCCTGCGTTCCAATGGCGCAGTGGTTGACCGTTATGAAGCAACTTTCGGCATACGCTTGGTTCGTTTTGACCCCAACGAAGGTTTATTCCTGAACGGCAAACACGTCGCGATTAAAGGCACAAATAATCATCAGGACCACGCCGGCGTCGGCACAGCCATCCCCGATGCCCTGCAGGAATTTCGTATAAACAGGTTAAAATCAACGGGCAGTAACGCCATCCGGACTTCCCATAACCCGCCCACTCCTGAATTCCTTGAAGCCTGCGACCGGCTCGGTATGCTCATCCTTGACGAAAACCGCCTCATGGGCTCTTCGCCCGAACACTTCCAGCAGCTCGAAAGAATGATTCTGCGAGACCGCAATCATCCCTGCGTTATCATCTGGTCTATAGGTAATGAAGAATGGTCCATCGAAGGAAACGTAAAAGGCGCACGCATCGCCGCGACCATGCAGGCGTTCGTAAAGCGTCTTGACTCGACCCGCCGCGTCACTGCCGCCATCAGCGGCGGATGGGGACAAGGCATCTCAACCGTAATAGATTTGATGGGATATAATTACATCGCTCACGGAAATATCGATGAGCACCACGCCAAATTCCCCAACGAGCCGTCTGTGCTGACCGAAGAAGGCACCACCAGCGCAACACGCGGCGTTTACGAAGATGACAGGCCGAATGCCCACATGGCCCCGTCAGACCGTAGCTCTTCAGGTCGCCGCTTTTCAGGCCGCGGCATTGAAAGGGGAATCCAGTTCTGCGCCGAGCACCCCTTTGTCGCGGGATTATTCTTCTGGACCGGCTTCGACTATCGCGGCGAGGCAAACCCCTTCGGCTGGCCCCAGGTCTCTTCTGAGGGCGGCATCCTCGACCTCTGCGGTTTCCCGAAAGATACGTATTATTATCTAAAAGCGTGCTGGACCGATGAGCCAACGCTGCATATTTTCCCTCACTGGAATTGGGCAGGCAAAGAAGGAAAACCCGTAAATGTCTGGGTTTATGGCAATTGCGACGAAGTTGAGCTTTTCCTCAACGATAAATCCTTAGGCCGCAAACCAATGCCCAAACTTTCCCACGCACAATGGGATGTCAATTATCTCCCCGGCACACTCCTGGCCAAAGGTTATAAAGCGGGCAAAGAAATAATCACCGACAAAGTCGAAACCACAGGCGAACCCGCCGCAATCCGCCTTATTCCCGACCGCGATTCCATCAAGGCCGACGGCGAAGATGTATCGGTTATAACCGTGCAGGTCGAAGATGCTCAGGGACGCGTCGTCCCCACCGCCGGCAATGAAATATCATTCGTTCTCCATGGACAGGGCAAAATCCTCGGCGTCGGCAACGGCGACCCTTCCAGCCACGAGCCGGATCAGTTCCTCGATACCACAAGGCCTGAGCTGATTAGCCGGTTGAAAATGTCATTTATAACCGATAAGGAGAATTTCCCGCAGGTTGCGTATGATTTCAACGATTCGAACTGGGCCGACTTCAAACAGGCAACCGAAGTAAACACCCCCAAAACTGATGACCTGATTGCCGTTCGCGGCGTGTTCCAGTTGCCTGCCATCCGCGATGATATGAAATTTACCCTCTTCACAAAAAGTATCAGCGATAATCAGTCCATTTACGTCAATGGCTATTTTGTTGCAGCAGGTATCAAGCGTAATCCCCCCAATCAGAATTTCAAGCTCGACCTCGGCATCTTAAAAGAAGGCAAAAATGTCTATGCCGTCGTGGGTACTCCTCTTGTCGTGAGACGCCAATACGAAGAGTTAAATGCCGACCCCGGCGTGGTGCAGGTCTTTATCCCCGCAAAGGATTGGAAACGAAAAGTTTTCAATGGCTTCGCGCAGATTATTGTCCAGTCAAGGCAGGAGCCCGGCGTTCTGACCCTCACCGCGACGTCCCCGACATTGAAGTCGTCGGAAATCAAAATAAAAACTCAACCTGCCGCTGTGCGCCCAGCCGTACCTTAAAAATAATTATCGAATCAGGATGAGATACTTTTATGATGAATAAAAAAATAATTCTACTGGCGGTATCATCTGTGTTTTTCTGTTTTGTTTCTTATGCACTGGCTAAGCCGGACAATAAAGCTAACGAGATAGATACGAGTGATTTTTACAGCGACACACACCATTGGTACGATATCTTTGACGCGCAGAATGTAATTAATCCCGAGCCGAACCAGCCCCGCTACAAACCGGCGCAAATAAAAGAAATTGCCGACAATGTCCTTCTCTACCAGCGGGACAACGGCGGCTGGCCCAAAAACTACGATATGCAGGCAATATTAACCCCCGAACAGCATGACAAGGTTCTTAAGGCAAAAAGCGCTCTTCATACGACATTTGATAATAGCACAACATATACGCACATAAAATATCTGGCACAAGCTTACCAAATCCTCGGCGATGAAAAATATAAGGATGCATGCCTCAGAGGCATCGATTTTACGCTCTCCGCCCAGTACCCCAACGGTGGCTGGCCGCAATTTTTCCCCCTCGAATCGAACTACAGCAGGCGTATCACATTCAACGATGACGCTATGACAGGCGTAATGGTTATGCTCAAGGATATAATCGATAACAAGCCGTACTATTCCTTTGTCGATTCCGCTCGCCGCGAAAAAGTCAAAGTTGCTTTTGATAAAGGATTGTCTTGCATTCTCAAATGCCAGATAATCGATAACGGGACATTAACCGCGTGGTGTCAGCAGCATGATGAAGTCAATTTGGCTCCCGCCTGGGCGCGGGCGTATGAGCCGCCGAGTATTTGTAGCAAAGAAAGCGCTAATATCATCCTTTTGTTAATGGGCATAGATAAACCCGGTCCGGAAGTTATCAAGTCGGTGACCAGCGCCGTTAAATGGTTCGAGGATTCTAAATTGAAGGGAATCCGGTTTGAAGAATTCAATGCTCCTGAGGAGAAATTCCCGTTGAGGACCATCAAAACTGACCGCCGTGTTGTCGAAGACAAATCTGCGCCGCCAATCTGGGCCCGGTTTTATGAGCTTGGGACACACAGGCCGCTTTTCTCAAATAGAAAAAGTGAATTCCTTTATTCTCTTGCCGAGGTGGACAGAGAGCGACGCGCTTCTTACGGCTGGTACGCTTACGAGCCGCAGACAGTTTTAGACCAGTTCCCCGCCTGGCAGAAAAAATGGACCGCTGCCCAAAAATGAAAATCCTGTGAGTCATCCAAATAATATTTAGCCCTGCCATCTTCGCCGCAGGCGAGTGGCAGGGTTCTTCTGCATTTCTAAATCGTCAATCGACATTCGGAAATCGGCAATTGAACCTTGGTCTTCTGCCGGGGATCCAGTATCTTCTCAACTATCGACTAACGACTAAATACTAACGACTAACCACTATCGACTATCCGCTACACACTGTACGCTGTCCGCTGATTATTCCTTTGACGCCAACATCCTCAGGATTTATAGTTGATTCGGCGAAAAAACAGGATAAGTAGAGAGGTTATTTAACAAAAAAAGCCAATGGGAAACAGCGAGATATTTGTAGGAAGAAAAGAAAAACTTGAGAAATTTAATGAGGTGCTGAATTGGAAGGTGACTTGTGGTTAAAGGTAAAGTGTGGACGCGTCCCCAAAAGATAGCATTGGTTAGTGTTATAGTCGCGGCTATAGGAGTACTTGCAACCATAATCGGATTATATGTCTATAAAAGCGGGGATAGGTCGCAGAAAGTTGATGTGAAAATTAAGGGCGATAAGAATGCAGTAACGATTACCCAAAATTATGGATTGGATGTAAACGAGGCAAGGGATATCGCCAATGAGATAGTTAAACCTTACAAAGACGAAAACATAAGATTGTTTCAGGAAAGCATTGATTTGAAGAAGCAATTAGTCAGTGCTATACAACGTGCGGCGGAAGCAGAGGCGCGAGGCAACAATCCAGAAACCAAAGGCGTCATAGAAGAACTGCGGAAAACAGGGGACACGAGGCGCTTATTGGATGTATTGGTCAAGGAACGTGATCTGCAAAGGAACTCGCTCGTTGAGCGAAACCGTGAGATTGCAGCGGTGGCCTATTTGCATGGCGATATAGAGGTGGCTCGGGCTGCGGTCGATGAGATTTTGAAACTTAACCCCGAGGACATGGATGCCCTCAATCAAAAAGGGGGTATTGAACTGCTACAAGGGAACTTAAATGAAGCAGAGAAAATATTTAGCCGGATTTTGGGGATGGGGCTGGCGAATAATAACGATTTTTGGCAAGCGATAGGAAGTAGCAATCTTGGTCTGGTTTATCGAACGAAGGGGGAATTAGACAAGGCAGAAGAAATGTTCAATAAGTCGCTTGAGATTGCGGAGAAGAGTGGCCTGCTTGTGGTAACGGCAAGCGAGTACAGCAACTTAGGGGTGATTTATCAAATGAGGGGCGAATTAGACAAAGCTGAAAAGATGCACAAAAAATCATTAGAGATAGAAAAGAAGCTTGGCCATCTTGAGAGGATGGCAGAAAATTACGGCAACTTAGGGAACGTCTATCAAACGAAGGGGGAATTAGACAAGGCAGAAGAAATGTATGGCAAGGTGCTGGATATCGAGAAGCAATTAAATCGACCAGATAGCATTGCGAACGCATTTGGCAACTTGGGACTGATTTATCGAAAAAGGGGTGAATTGGACAGGGCAGAAGAGATGCACAAAAAATCGCTGGAGATTGCGGAGAAGGTTGGGCTGCAAGAGATTATGGCAATCCAGTACGGCAACTTGGGGGTGATTTACAAAATGAGAGGGGAATTAGACAAGGCAGAAGAGATGTACAAAAAGTCGTTGGAGATAGACGAAAGAATAAGTCGGCAAGAAGGGATGGCGAACCAGTACGGTAACTTGGGAGGGATTTATATGCAGCGAGGCGATTTGGGAAAGGCGAAGGAGTATTGGGAAAAGGCACGGGATTTGTTTCAGAAGATAGGGATGCCAAATAAGGTGAAGCAGATGGATGGGTGGCTGGAAACGATAAAAGGGAAATGATAAGGAAGAATGGCGGCCATGCCCAACAAAGTCGTTAAAACAATCCGTGTCTGAAATTTTCTGCTTGCCACGGCGAAGCGTAGCGAAGCCGGGTGGCCCCCGGTTTTTGATTGAAATTTCCCTCAGAACGAATAAACTATTCCCTTCCGTATCAACGTCGGAGATAGCAGATAAAAAGACGAAAGGATGAATATGGCTGGCAAACAAATTCAGTTCTACTATAAAAATGTAATGGCTGACGTAATCGGCCCGGAACACGGCATAACCACTCAGCAGTTGGATGAATTAGCCAAACAAACAACGCCCCTGATTCTCAAAATCAAAGACGAAATCCTCACAGGCAACTCGCGCTATGGTCTGCTCCCCGGCGACCCGCAAATCGCCAAAAGCGTCAAAGCGTTAGTCAAACACTTCAAGCCCAAATGCGAAAACCTCGTCGTCCTCGGCATAGGCGGCTCCGCCCTCGGCAATATCGCCCTGCAAAACGCACTCAATCCATTTACCTATAACTTGGACAACCACAAGCGCAAAGGCCCGCGTCTTTTCGTCTTCGACAACGTTGACCCCGCGCACTTCGGCTCATTTTTGGATTTCATCACGCCTCGCTTAGGCAAAACGGTTTTCAACGTCATAAGTAAATCGGGCCAGACCGCCGAAACCGCCTCGCAATTTATGATTGTCCAGAAAATGCTCGAAACCCGCTTCGGCAAAGAAAAACTCAAGGACCGCGTCGTCGCGACCACCGACCTCGAAAAAGGCACGCTCCGCAAAATCGCCGCCGCCGCAGGCCTGCACACGCTCGTCGTTCCCGATGGGGTAGGGGGGCGATTCAGCGTCCTTTCAGCCGTAGGCCTTTTCAGCGCAGCGATGACGGGCATAAATATCGACCAGCTCCTCGCAGGCGCAGCCGATATGCACATCCGCGTAACGAATCCCGACTTCTTCAAAAACCCCGCCGCCATCAACGCCGCGATTCAAATCCACTATTACAACCGCAACAAAAGAATATCCGTGATGATGCCCTACAGCTCCGCCCTTTACAGTTTCGCCGACTGGTATCGCCAGCTTTGGGCGGAATCGCTCGGCAAGAAATACTTTTTAGATGGCGGCGAGGCATTCGTCGGCCCCACACCCGTCAAGGCCCTCGGCGCGACCGACCAGCACAGCCAGGTTCAGTTGTATCGTGAAGGCCCGAACGACAAGATTTTTACGCTCCTCGAAATCCAGGATTTCGGCAGAAAGGTCAGGATTCCCGCTCCGCCCAAATCCGCCCCTGAACTTAACTACCTTGCCAAAAAAGATATGGGCGACCTGCTCAACGCCGAGAAAAAGGCCACCGAATACGCCTTATGTGCGAGCAATCGTCCCTGCCTGACCGTCCTTTTCCCCAAAATCGACGCTTATACCGTTGGCCAGTTCATATTCCTCTTCGAGGCGACGACCTCATTTGCCGGCGCTCTTTTGGACGTCAATACCTATGACCAGCCCGCGGTTGAACTGGGCAAGCAGGCGACCTTTGCGCTTATGGGCAAAGCAGGCCAATACACGCCGGACAGGTCCTATGCCGATTTTGCCGCCGAGATTCGCGCCAAAACCGAATTTGATGGCGACTTTGTGATTTAGATTTAACGCAAGGTTACTATTGTTTTTTGGCGTCGCCGTGATAAAATCCGGCCAGATTTCTTATGTCTTGCGTCTTTGGTCTTGTATCTGATGTCTGGCGTCTTGTGTCTGTTTCGAGGGTCGAACTATGAATTACGCGGTGATTATGGCGGGCGGCACGGGCAAACGCCTTTGGCCCCTCAGTCGTAAAACTCGTCCCAAACAAGTCCTCAAACTTTTCCAGGGCCAGAACCTTCTGCGTCTCTGCTTCAACCGGCTTTCGCCGCTCTTCGACGCCCGCAACATCATCGTTCTGACAAATTCCGGCTACTCGGATACGGTGCGAGAATCAGTTACTGGCCTGCCGTATAATAATGTAATCGCGGAACCTGTCGTCCGCGATACCACAGGCGCGATAGGACTCGCGGCGTCGATACTCGCGAAGGTCGACCCCGATGCTTCAATGGCGGTCGTTACCGCGGACCAAATCATAGAGCCGGCGGAGGTCTTCCAGCAGGCCGTCAAGGACGCTCTGGCCTTCATCAACGCTAATCCGGACCGGCTGCTGACCTTCGGCATAAATCCCACGTCTCCCAGTACCCAGCTCGGTTATATTAAATGCTCATCACCGAAAAAATATCCGAACTGCAAAAATGAAATCTTCACCGTCGATAGATTCAAGGAAAAGCCCAGCGAAGAGACCGCCCGGCGGTATCTGGCTGAAGGCAAACACTTCTGGAATTCCGGCATCTTCGTCTGGAAGGCCAAGACCATCCTCGCTCTTATTAACAAATACCTTCCTGATGCTGCCGAGCCGCTCCAAAAAATTGCCGGCGCATGGGATGGGCCGAATCAGGAGCAGGCGCTTAATGATTTCTTCCCGAAGCTGCCCAAAATCAGTATCGATTTTGCCGTGATGGAAAAAGCGCCGGGCGTCCACGCCATCAAGCTCGACTGTCGCTGGCTCGACCTCGGCTCGTTCGCGGCGCTGGCCGATATAATACAATCCGACAAAAACAATAATATCGTCGTCGCGGCACAATCCGAACTGCTGGATTGCGAATCCAGCGTCTTTGTAACCGAGGACGCAGGACACCTCATCGCGGGCATAGGACTTGAAAATATGGTTGTCGCCCACAGCCCCGACGCGACGCTCGTCTGCCCGGTCGATAAGGCATATCGGCTGAAAGAGCTTCTTGAGCTTATTGAGAAACGAACAGGGGATAAATTCCTCTAATCGTCTAATCCGTGACTCGGGTCTCGTGACTCGTTGTTATCGAGCGACGGGACACGAGCGACGAGCGACAGTATTTGTGTTAATGAATCAGTGACATCTGTGTAATCTGTGGCTTAGTTGGATGCGATACCTTTCAATCGATTACGGAAACAAGATTACAGGGCTGGCGATTTGCGACCAGACGGAGACATTCGTCTCGCCTCTTATGGCGATTCCTACATCGAATGACCTCATCGGCAAAATCATCGAAGTCGTCAAGGCGGAAAATGTCGGGGCGCTCGTTCTGGGTCTGCCTTTGAATATGGATGATTCGGTCGGCCCGCAGGCAAAAAAGGTCCAGACCTTCGCCGCAGAGCTTAAAAAGCAGATTGACACTCCCGTTTTCTTTCAGGATGAGCGATTGAGCACCTTCGCCGCACAGGGCAAGATGATTGATATGGATTTGACCCGCAAAGGGAAAAAACGCCGAATAGATGCCCTGGCCGCCGCGGAAATTTTGCAGGCGTTTCTCGATTCAAAAAAAGCCACCCGCTAATAGACGAGGGCTTGCCTTACTGCGGATAAATATCTACGTAGCGGTTGCCGCCGGTGCGGTTCCAGTCATCAATGGCGGATTTGCCTTCGCCTAAGTAAATATCAATATGTTTTCCAGTTATGGACTGGCCTGAGTCATGGACTATGAATTTAGAGAAGTTTAGTCCTGAGGGGGTGGTCGCGCCGTTTTTGAAGACAAGTGTAACGGCTTGGCCGGGCGGGATGAGTAATGAATCGGCGGAGATAGAGGACCAGGGAGTGAGGGGCCGGCCCGTTGAGCCGGTGATTGATGAAACGATTGAATAGGTTGCTGAGTCGGGATTTAAAAGGGCCAGATTGCCGAAACCGGCAAAGTCGGTGATGCCGAGGCGGGCGTAGCGATTGCGGAGCGTTTGCGGATTGATAACCCATTTGCCTTCGGGGTTTCTGCCTGCGTTTGGGCCTGTGAGGCGGACGAAGCAGCCGGCGCCTTTGATGTATTTGATATAGTCACCATCGGGGGCGGTTTTACCTGTGCCCTGCATAGCGACTCCCAGACCGCCAAATAAAAATGATGCTTTCAGGGTATAAGTTTTGTTTGAAATGGTCGTGGTGATAGTTTGTGTGCCGTGGAGTTCGGAGTTGTAAACACAATAATAGGCGGTAGCGTAAACATTGGTGATAAGGGGGGACTGTTTATAAAAGCCATCCGAAGCGGCTGCACTACCCCAACCGACGGATAGCAGCGCCATTGTTACGACCCGCAACAGATACGATTTTTTCCCGTGTTCCATTGATTTTTATACGATTTGTTTTTAGCCGGGGTGGTAAGAGTTATGCTTAAATTGGCTTTCTTTATTGCTCAAATAAACGCGGGCGACTAAGCAATTTCCTGATAAGCACAATTTTACGCCAATCGTATAAATAAACAGAACAAGAAGCAGATTTGAAACCTTTCACAATGGGCACAAATTTGAAAGGAGCTGACAATGATTACGCTAACGGACACAAGAAAAGCGGTGGAGTTTTTCGAAGCGAAGCTGGAATTTACTACCGGGCCGGTCGAGCTGAACTCAATGATTGAAAGCGGCGAATACGTAAACATCATTGACGTTCGAAGCAAGGAGGATTTCAGCAAAGGCCATATCCCCGGTGCGGTAAACCTTCCGAAGGAGCGGTGGAACTCGTTTAGGGGATTAAGCAGAGAGCGGGCCAACGTTGTGTATTGCTATTCACAGCAATGCCATCTGGCGGCCAAGGCGTGCAAACTCTTTGCGGAAAACGGGTATCCGATAATGGAGCTCGAAGGCGGCTTTGAGGCCTGGCAGAAACATTCGCTGCCGATTGGCAGGTAAATCAGCAACGCGGCGAAATACACATTAGTGATTTGAGAATAGCCGGTTTTTTTGGCCGGCTTTTTTCTTTCGGCGGTTGTCAGCCGAGGATGAGATTTGCGGTGGAGAAGTAAAAGAGCAGGGTAGCGATATCGGCGGCGGCGAGGACGATGGGGCCTGCGGCGACTTTTGGGTCGATGCGGAATTTTCGAATGAGGGTGGGAACAATGACGCCGAGCAGACAGGCGGTGATGACGGAAAGCCAGATGCTCAGACCTATGGCGATACCCTGCCATAAGATGCCTTTCCAGGAGTAAGCGGTCAGACCTACGACGAAGCCGGAGCCGGCGCCGAGGAGAACGGAGGTTAGCAATTCACTGCGGACACCCATCAATATGCGCCGCCAGGAGGCATTTCGCTGGAGGAGGACCTGTAGGGTAAGGGCCATTGACTGGATGCTGACGCTTTCGGAGATTGCCAGGACGACGGTGATGAACATCGCGAGGATGGCCAGTTCGCTGATGAGCAGTTCGTATCGGCTGGCGATGAAGGCGCAGATTATGCCGCTGGTGATATTGCAGAAGAGCCAGGGGAACCGGCCTTTGAAGTCCGACCACGGAGAAACCTTTTTTTTGCCTATAGAGACGTGGACGCCAATCATCTGGAAGACGTTTTCGAGCTGACGCTGATGGTTGAGCGAGACGACATCGTCGGTGAAGAGATTTATATCGACGATGCCGAGGATTTTGTTGTCGTCATCGACTACGGGCAGAGCAAGAAAGCGATATTCCGTGAAAAGCTCGCAGGCGCGCAAGACCGGCTGTGAATGCAGGACCGAGACGGGGGAACGGACCATAATCGACGAGATTTTCGTTTGGGGGTCGCTGGTGATTACATTTCTTATGGGGACGACGCCCGTGAGGCGATTGTGCTCGTCGGTAACATAGAGATAAAGGATATCTTTAGGGGAGGCGTGATTCCTGATGGATTTTATGGCATGAGCTACGGTTTCGTCGTGTTTAAGCGCGACGAAATCGGTCCGCATATAGGCGGAGACAGGTTCCCGCAGATTATGGTCGCTCAATTTAGCCGGCATTACACACCTTTCGGCTGTGACTATACCATAAAGGCAGGCAGAAATTCAATAATGCTGACCATCTTAAATTTATGCAGATTTGTCTTTTCTGCTAAAATTTTGAATTTTCGCGACAAATTTGATATCCTATCGAAAATGAGTCTCAGCAGTGTGGTTGAGCAGAAATATACAAGGTTATATGGGAAATCCCAGTTAACTCAAGAACAGGGAGGCAAAAATGCAAAAACGTAAATTGGGAAAAAGCGGCCTGGAAGTCTCGGCTATCGGGCTCGGCTGCATGGGAATGAGTTTTTCCTACGGCCCGCCTAAAGATAAGCAGGAGATGACCGCTCTTCTCCGGGCGGCCGTGGAACGCGGCGTCACATTCTTTGACACCGCCGAAGTGTACGGCCCGTTCATAAACGAAGAACTCGTGGGCGAAGCTCTCGCTCCCTTCCGCAAGCAAGTAGTGATCGCCACCAAGTTCGGATTCGACCTCAGCGGCAACGATACGCGGCCCGGTGCGGCGGGCCTGAACAGCCGGCCGGAGCATATAAAGCAGGCCGTCGAGGGCTCACTAAAGCGACTTAAGGTCGAGACAATCGACCTGCTCTATCAGCATCGAGTTGACCCGAACGTGCCGATCGAAGACGTGGCGGGGGCGGTAAAGGAACTGATCCGGCAAAGCAAAGTGAAGCACTTCGGCCTTTCTGAAGCCGGAGTGCAGACGATTCGTCGCGCTCACGCCGTCCAGCGCGTCACGGCTCTCCAGAGCGAATACTCGCTGTGGACGAGAACCCCCGAGAAGGAAGTGATACCGACCCTTGAGGAACTCGGAATCGGCCTCGTTCCCTACAGCCCGCTGGGTAAGGGTTTCCTCACGGGCAAGATCGACGAAAAAACGACCTTCGACAGTTCCGATTTCCGCAACATTCTCCCTCGCTTTACGCCGGAGGCTCGGAAAGCAAATCAAGCCCTGGTTGAACTGCTCGGAAAAATCGGGGAACGTAAGAAGGCGACCCCTGCTCAGATAGCGCTCGCCTGGCTGCTTGCCCAAAAGCCATGGATTGTTCCAATCCCAGGCACCACGAAGCTGCATCGCCTGGACGAGAACATTGGAGCAGTTAAAGTCGAACTTACGTCAGACGATCTCCGTGAAATCGAAAGCGCCGCCTCCAACATTAAGGTGCAAGGGGCTCGGTATCCGGAAAAGCTCGAGAAAATGACCGGTCGATGAAAAGCTCTCTGCCGTTCTATCGAACGCGCATACATACCTCCATAGAGGAATCAAAATTTTTAGCCTCTTGTCTTAGGTTTTCGGCCTCAATTTTAGCAGCAAAGACAAATTTGGCGCGGATTTATCTTTGACAGCGGACCAAAAAACAATATGATTCATTCCTTTACACATGTAAATATTAGCTCTAATGGAGATGATGGTATGTGTAAGGCAATTGCAGTGTTAGCAGTGGGGGTATTAATTCTTATGTGTTCAGCTTTTTCGACTTTAGCCAAGGGGTATCAGAACTTCAAAGTGGCAATTTATGCTCCGGCCCGGGACGTGAACCAGATGAGCGATGCCAACTGGCTGGCGACACGCTGGGACGAGATATCGAGGCAGGTTAAGGTCGATAAAATTTATTTAGAGACGCACCGTGACACGATGCTGGTGGATGTGAATACGATATTGGCGGCGAAGAAATTTTTCGAGGACAAAGGCGTCGAGGTGGCGGGGGGCATTACCTTTACGGTGATGGAAAGTAACCGCTTCCAGACGTTTTGCTATACCAAGCCCGAATCGCGCAAACGGGTGAAGGAAATAGCGGAATATACGGCGAAATTATTCGATGAGATTATTCTCGATGACTTTTTCTTTACCAACTGCAAATGCGAATCGTGCATCAAGGCCAAGGGCAGCCAGAGCTGGTCGGAATTTCGACTTGACTTAATGAAGGGGGCCGCGAGAAATCTGGTGGTGGGGCCTGCCAAGGCGGTGAATCCGAAGGTGAAAATGGTAATCAAGTACCCGAACTGGTATGAGCATTTCCAGGGATGCGGGTTCAATCTTGAAGCGGAGCCGAAAATTTTTGACGGGATATACACGGGGACAGAAACGAGAGACCCGGTTTATACGGACCAGCACCTTCAGCAATATGAGAGTTATGAGATATACCGGTATTTCGAGAACATAAAGCCGGGCGGTAACGGCGGCGGGTGGGTCGATACGTTCGGGGTCAGGTATATGGACCGTTACGCGGAGCAGTTGTGGCTGACGCTTTTCGCAAAGGCGCCGGAGATTACGCTTTTTAACTTCAGCGCGATGCTGAGGCCCATACCGCAGGAATACCGTGCTGACTGGCAAGGGGGGCAGACGTGCTTCGATTTTAATGAGATGATGAAGCCGATAAAGCTGGGTAACGGCACGACAGTTGCGCCAAGCTCAATGGCAAGACCCGCGGGTTATAGTTTAGAGCTGGTTGATAAATTTTTAGGCCGATTAGGTAACCCCGTCGGGGTCAAAAGCTACAAGCCGTATCATTCGGTGGGTGAGGATTTCCTGCACAACTATATTGGTATGTGCGGCATACCGATGGATTTGATGCCTGAGTTCCCGGCGGAGGCCAATGTGATATTCCTGACCGAGTCGGCGAAATTCGACAATGGAATAGTGAATAAAATCAAAAAGCAGTTGGTTGACGGCAAGACGGTCATAATCACGTCCGGGTTGTATAAGGAACTGCAGGGTAAAGGTATCGAGGATATTGTCGAATTGAGAATAGGCGACGAAAAAGTACGCGCTAAACAATTCCAGGTCCAGCGCCGATTAGGCCAGGTATTTGAATCCAGGCAGGAGATTATAATTCCGCAGATTAAATACCTTACCAATGATTCATGGGAGGAAATATTCTGCCTGTCGAGCGGCAATGGCTATCCTGTTTTACATTCGGCGGATTATGCCAACAGCCGATTGTATATCCTGACGATTCCCGATAACTACGGGGATTTATACAACCTGCCCCCGGAGGTCTTGACTCAAATCAGGGCCGTGCTGGCGAAAGAAATGTATGTCCGATTGGACGGCCCCAGCCAGGTCGCGATGTTCGTTTATGATAATGACACGTTTATCGTGGAGTCATTCCGTGATGAGCCGGTGGACGTGAAGATTGTGGCGGACAAGCGAATAAATAAATTGCGGGATATTCTTTCCGGCGAAGAGCTGACAGGTGATGGGGTAGTGACCCAGCCGAGACGATTTGGACAAGCAGCGCCGGCGCCGGATAAGATGGCTTTCAAAATGATAATAAAGCCGCATTCTTACCGCGTCTTCAAATGCGAATAATGCCTTTAGCTGTTAACATTGCCCTTCGGCGGGCGTCTTTATAGTTGGATGAAGTTTTTGGTAGTATCGCTGAATTGGAATACCATGTTGCATTGTGAGGCGTTTACTCCGCCTCCCGTAAGGGATGCCAAACGGCACGCGGCGGAGAAATATGAGGAATGTCGAATGAAACGGCATCAACTCAGGGGAAATCTTATGAAACGAATCCTGTTTTTTATGATGTGTATTTCTCTTATGGCTGCTGGTTTTGCCGAGGCGGATGTATCGGACAAGAACTTTCAATTGCTTCAAGCAGTACAAGATGGCAACCTCCCGGACGTGCAAACCCTTTTAGCTGACGGCGCCGATGTTAATGTGAGGGCCAAAAACGACTACGTATTTAACCTGATGTCTGCGGCGTACAACGGTGATACGAAAGTCATCAAGCTCCTGATAGAAAAGGATACTGAGGTCAGCTTAAAGAAACCTGCCTACGGTGCAACAGCCCTGTGGATAGCGGCGTACAACGGTCATACGGAAGTCGTCAAGCTTCTGCTGGAAAAGGGCGCCGATGTTAATGCGAAAATAACCGCCGGCGGTGATACCGTCCTGATGACGGCGGCGGCGATGGGCCGTACCGAAATCGTCAAACTTCTGCTGGAAAAGGGCGCCGATGTTAATGCGAAGGATAACATCGGCTGGAAAGCCCTGTATGAGGCGGTGCGCAACGGCCATACCGAAATCGTCAAGCTCCTGCTGGAAAAGGGCGTAGATGTCAATGTGAAAGATACCTTTGGCGGTGAAACAGTCCTGATGACGGCGGCAGTGGGAGGATATACCGAAATCGTCAAGCTCCTGCTGGAAAAAGGCGCTGATGTCAACGTGAAAGACACCTTTGCCGGTGGAACAGCCCTGATGACGGCTGCGGCCAAGGGGCATACGGATATAGTCAAACTTCTGCTGGAAAAGGGCGCCGATGCCAATGCGAAGTATAACGAGGGCGGAACGGCCCTGATACCGGCGGCACAGAACGGCCATATCGAAATCGTCAAGCTCCTGCTGGAAAAGGGCGCCGATGTCAATGCGAAGTTTAACGGGGGTGGAACGGCCCTGATGAGTGCGGCGAATGGGGGATATACAGAAATAGTCAAGCTCCTGCTGGAAAAAGGCGCCGATGTTAATGCCGCGGGTGGAAAAGCCCTGATGGTGGCGGCGGCGATGGGTCATACAGAAGTTGTCAAACTCCTGCTGGAGAAGGGTGCCGATGTCAATGCGAAGAGTAACATCTTTGGAACAGCCCTGTATATGGCGGCGCAGCAGGGCCATACTGAAATTGTCAAGCTCCTGATAGAAAAGGGCGCCGATGTTAATGCGAAAATAACCTTCGACGGTAAAACTATAACGGCCTTATGGGCGGCAAAAAAGAAAGGCCATACAGACATCGTCCAAATGCTTGAAAAGGCCGGCGCAGAGGAGGTGGAGACAGATGTTAACCTGCCGACAGATATAGTAAAGGATGCCCCGGAACTGCAGCAGATAAAAGGGTGGATAAACAGTAAACCGATAAAATTGGCAGACCTTCGCGGCAAGGTCGTGTTATTGGATTTTTGGGGGACGTGGTGCCCCGGCTGCGTGACGGGTATGCCAAAGTTGATGGACCTGCACGAGAAGTATCACGACAAGGGGCTGGTCATTATCTGTATCCACGATGATTCGGTGAATTCTGTAAAGGAATTGGAAAAGAAGATTGAGGAACTGAGCAAAAAAAACTGGAATGGCAGAAAAATACCCTTTGCCGTCGCACTTGACGGAGGCGGATATTGCAGGATTGATGGAACAAAAAAAACAGCACGAGGAGCGACAACCGCGGCATACGGGATACAGGCCTTTCCAACAATGGTGCTGATTGACAAACACGGCAAGGTTTTCAGTAATGGGGGTAGCTCCGAGTTCTTCATTGATAAAGGGCTGGAGAAACTTCTGGCTGACGATTGAATCTGAGGGCTTGCTAAAGCAGAAGGAAATAAAATGGAAAGACGAAAAACAAATCAAGCCCTTACTATGGGTCTTGTATAATTTGTTTTAAATCTGTTTTAAGCCGCGTCAATCCGTCTCCTTTGGCGGACGAAGCAGCTCAACCCCAGCCGTTTAGCATAACTCTTCCGAAATCGCCTATTTTGGCACGATGGGAATATAGATAAAGACAGGGCGGTTCATCCATTCCCGCGGGGCGTATTGCTCGAAACAGCAGGCCTTATTGTCGATTTTGTAGCGCGAGGCGGGCAGCCATTCGCTGAAGATGTATTGATAGGTCTTGCCCATATTCTCGCCGGTAGTTTTGAAGACGGCGTATCGTGCGGCGGGAATCTCGCGGGTAACGAGGGATTTATCGGGCGGCGTAGCGTCTTTTCGCACGGGCATTCCGGCGAGGTAATCGAAGTCGCCTTTTTTGTCCATAGCGAAGTCAACGCCGTAATATCGCCATTCGATGCTGAGAGGCCTGATTTGGTCTTTGTATGGCTCGAAGGCATCCCAGATTTTAGTGTATGCGTCAGGGTTTTTCTCGTTAGCCGAAGTAATTCGGGTCTGTATGCCCATTATGGTGAATGCATCCTTGTCTTTTAAATCGTAGTTCATCGCGGCTGCTTTTTCGGCTTTAGCGGATGTTTTGGGACTGGGCGAGGCCTGCTGACTTTCATTGCATCCCTGTGTCATAATTGAGGCCACTGCTATTATTGCGACGATGAGATTTCTTATGGTTCGCATGCTATTGTCCTTTCAGCAAAATGAAATAAACTGTTTTTTGTCAGTGGGGTAATTATAATTACTGTCAGCCGGTTTTAGCAATAGCGAACAATATGTTTTTGAAAGGTAAAGACGATGCGAAGACGGGACGTTTTGGCGTTGCCGATTCTGGCCGCGGCTGGGGGATATAGCTCGAAGATGGCCTGGGCGGAGTCAGGAAAACCCGTGAAAAACGATTTGGTTGAGAAAGCCAAAATCGCGATGCTTTGTATGCAGCGGGCAAGCTGGGAGCAGGGGGTGGCATCGCAGGCGATGATAGAGCAGGGGGAAAAGGACATCGTTGTGCTGATGGGTAAGGAGGCCGTTGTCCGCAGCAAAATTGACGGACGTGTGGCGATGCTTGGTTCGGAAGGCGCGGTAACAGACCCCGGCTCAAATGGGGCCGCGATTCTGTATGCCTATAAAGTTACCGGTGACTCAAAACTAAAAGACGCGGCGGACGCGTTATATACATATCTCAAAAAGAGGGCGCCGAGGACTGAAAACGGGGCGATATGTCACGTTACGTCAGGCAAAGAGATATGGAGCGACGCGATGTTTATGACGCCGCCGTTTTTGGCTCTTATGGGCGATTTCGAGGAGACAATCAGGCAGGTCAATTGTTACAGGGGATTTTTGTGGAAAAGCGACAAGAAGCTGTTTTCGCATATCTGGGACGACAAGAAAAAGGTCTTCAAGCATGAGGCGTGCTGGGGCGGGGGCAACGGCTGGTGCGCGGCGGGTATGGCGCAGATAATTGATACGCTGCCTAAGGATAAGCAGGATGACCGCAAAAAGCTGATTGGTTATACGGAGGAGTTATTAGCCGGCTGTATTTCTTTTATGCGGCCTGACGGGCTGTTTCACGACGTAGTTGACGATACCAATACATTCGTCGAGACCAATTTGTCGCAAATGCTGGCGTATTCGATTTACAAGGGGGTAAAATCCGGCTGGCTGAAAGATAGTTTCCTCAAATCGGCGGACAAAATGCGGGCGGGGGCACATGCCAAGGTTGACGAGTATGGCGTTGTGCAGGGTGCGTGCGGGTCGCCGTTGTTTGACAGGTCGGGGACCAGCACCGAGGCGCAAGCGTTTTTGCTGATGATGGAAGCGGCGCATTCGCGTCTGGCCGGCTGATAACAATGTTGAGAAAATAGTGGACTTTTTCAACAGCCCCCTGTCCCCATTATTCCTTCAGCATCATTGTATGGGATAATAAATGCTCAAAGGAAATCAAGGAACCCTTAATTATTGGGATACTTATTTTTTTTCTTCTAATAGATCCAGGTGGCGGTGGATTCCATTATTAAACTGGTTTAAATTCAACTGAGGACAGAGCCTCTGATTAAGCTGGGCGTCTTTTTTGTCCTGTATAATTTCAAGTGCACGAAGAAAATGGAACCTCGCCAGCTCAACATTGCCCTTTTGAGCCAATGCCAGGCCAAGAGTAAAGTGTGCCCCCGCAAAATGTTCCCAAACGTCAAGTGAATTTTGGTAACAGACAATCGCTTCATCCAATTTGCCCATACTATTTAAAACAACCCCATAATCGTCAAGAAATAATGCATATTTAAAGGGGAAAATCGTTTTCATGTATGATGCGGCTTTAATCTTCTGCTCGAAATGGAATTGGGCCTCATTGAATTTGCCCTGCTTAAAAAGCATACGGCCAATTTCGCCGTGAGCCAAAACCGAATCCGGGTTTTTTTTCAGCGTATCAAGCCATAACGTTTCCACGTTGGCGTATGCGTGACATTGTCTCCAGGATAACACGCCTAATGATAGTATCAGGATGCTGCCGGCCGAGAACATAAAAAACCTTACGTTTTTGTCTGACCGCCGATAAACCAGCGCACTGCCTGCTGCGACAAGCGTGATAGGACCAATACACGCAGCATACTGGTAATGGTCCGCAACAAACGTATATATAAACGTGAAAAGAGAGAAAAAGCTGAGCATCGGTAACAGCATCGCCATGAAAAACAATATCGCTGTCACAATCCCTCGCCCAAGTCGATTTCGTACAATCCACGCACAAGCCAGAACCAATATACTCGCTGCCGGCCAGGCATATTGCCGGATTGCGGTCGGGTCGATGTTCCAGCGGGGATAGCTGAACGTCAGATTAACGGGCCAGAACAGCTTCCACAGGTAGAACCACAACGCTCTGCCTGCTATTAACAGTTTCCCCGCTGCACCAAGTCGCAGATTGACCAGCCCGGTCGCCTGATGATTCTTTTCCCACCACATCACCAGAAGCCCCATCCCAAGCCCCATTACAACAAACGGCACAATCTGCATCCAGCGTTTTACTGTTAGGGGCATACGCTTGAGCCACAGTATCAAAACGAGCGCCGCAGGCAGTGTGCATGCGGTTGACTTGCTGAAAAGAGCCAAGGCAAATAGTCCGAGAGAACCGGCATAGAATAAATTCGCCTTGCGGCCCGACTTGTTGCCGATGGCAAATTCCATCCAGCACAAAACCGACAAAAGCGAAAAGAAAAGCATCAGGACATTCTTCTGCTCGGTTATCCAGGCAACCGATTCTACCTGTACCGGATGCAGGGCAAAGACCGCTGAAGCAAACCATGCCCCCGGTATCGACAATCGACGGAGAACCAGCCACAATAATAAGGCGTTTGCAATATGAATCACCACGTTCACTGTGTGATAACCAGCCGGGTTAAATCCCCACAGCCGGCATTCAACCCAAAACGTCGTATATGCAAGCGGGAAATATTGTGAAGGTGAATCCGTTGACAGCCAGATGCGATAAAGCCCGTCATGGGCATTCAATAGTGGATTGTCAGTAATATACACATCGTCATCCCAGATAAAACCGCTTTTTATCGCAGGAATATACGCCGCAAAACAGGCGCCAATGATAATTAAAACCCCGGCCAGTAAAATAGCCCTCGGGGACGAAATCTTATCAGCAATCTGCCTCATATCAACTGCACTATATCAAATTCAATTCGATATGTCTGCATAGTACGAATTTCATTTTTTCAAAAATATAATAGGAATAATGGGTACAGCAGCCGTTTTTCAGCTGGCTATTAGGGTTAGGCGGTTATTCATTGCCGCGAGATTCGAGGCAAATGACCAACCAGGGGATTCATCTGCCGCAAAGCCCTATGATTGGGTGTTTTTTGCGATGATTTTGGTTTGTCTGCCGATTTTAAGCCCATAGTTTATCTGCTGGTAAAAGATATTTTCCCGGTGTTCGAAGAAAAGCCCCAAAGTCATACCAAAAGAACGGCACAAAATAGTTGACAAGGGGGGGCGACAGTGATAGTTTTGTAATCAGTAAAAATTTGTGGCCCCGTTCTATGAAGGATTATGTGGGGTGGTTGGCGTTTATGGAGAAAAACCTTTTGTTAGGAGGTCGAAGAATGGAATCTTATCTGAGATTTTCAATTATTGTTCTTGTGGCGGCGATTTGTCTGCCTGCTATTTCGGCACAGCCGGGTAATACCGCCCCGGCGAGTGCGGCCCCGGCGGCAGAGGCCAATGCCCTGAATCTGCCGGCGTTTCCGTTCCTGGCGGAGATAACAAGCGACGATGTGTATATTCGGTCAGGCCCGGGCACCCAGTATTATAATTGCGGCAAGGTCAGGAAAGGCGACAAGGTCAAGGTCGTCAGCAATAAATTCAGCTGGCTTCAGATAGTTCCGCCGGCGGGCAGTTATTCCTGGATTTCAAAGCAATATGTCCAGATTGACCCGCAGAATAATACGAGCGGAACGGTTATCGGGGAAGCGGTTCGCGTTTACGCCGGCTCGGACGAGGTTCAGCCGATGCACTCTACGTCGATGCAGGTAAAGCTCAACAAGAACGATAAAATAACCATAGTCGGCGAGGAAAAAGACGGTTACTGCAAGATAGCCCCTCCTGAGGGCGCGTATTTGTGGGTAAGCAGTCAGAATGCCAAACCTCTTGGAACGCTGATGGCTCCGACTCCTGCAGCACCGACGACGACCACGACAATGCCGACCACTGCGCATCCTATGCCGGCATCACCTTTCCCGACGAATCCAGGAGAATTAAAAGCGCCGGTTTCTTCGCCAAATGAGCCGAATATGCCTTCCCCGACTCCTGTTGTTACAATAGAAGAGCAGAGAATGGGTGAGGTGCAGGCCCTCAAGGAAAAAGTTGAGGCGGAGCGTGCAAAGCCGGCAGCAGACCAGAACTTCGCTGAGCTGAAGAAGGCGATTGCCGTTATTGCCGGCGACAAGCAAAGTCCCAGGGCGGCACGCAGCGCGGCTGGATTATTGAAGACGATTGAGAAGTACGAGCTTTCGCAGGAAATTGCCGGTGCGATAAAGGTTCAGGAAGACCAGCTTGCCAAGACCCAGCAAAAAATAGAAGGCACAAAGAACGAAGGACTTTCGAAGATTGAGGACAAGGGCATATTCGCGGCTATAGGCACGCTTAAGGAAACGCCCCTGTTCGCTGAGACGCCCGGCGCGAAGTATTACAAAGTTATTGACGGGAATGGCAAGACGTTGTGTTATGCCAGACCTGCCGGCTCGGCTGCGGATATGGATTTGAGCAGATTTATCGATAAAAAAGTCGGGCTTGTCGGGACAATCGAGGCGAATGCCGACCTCGGCGAGGCGGTAGTCCTCTTCACGAATATACTGGAAATCCAGTAAAAAGCCGTAATAAAAAAGGGAGACATGGCGATTTATAATCGTTTTTTGTCACCCATCTCCCTGCTGCATCGTATCTCTTTTTCCCGTTTTAACGGGGTCGGCGAATAGACGCCTGTCTGTACGTGCAGCAACATTATGGTAGCAAAAATGCCCTGCCAAGTCAAGCAAAACCTGTGTCAAAAGGCGTTGTTTTAGCTGGAGAGAGGGTTTTGGAAGGGGGAAATAATATCTGAAGAAGCGAATTAATGCCGGGCTGTTTTTGGTTGTAAAAAACAAGACCATTCTTTATACTTGTACAACTTTGAAAAAACCGTTGGTTAGCATTTTCGGAGCAACAAAATGACTTTGATGGTATGGTTTCGCAAGCACAACCGCAAAATAATGGCCTTTGTAGTCATTGCGCTGATGATTGTTTTTACAATCGAGCCGCTGATGAATTACTTCAGCTCGGCAAGGACGGGCGAGGGGAAGACAATTGCCTATTACGGTAACGGCAGGAAGATAACCAGGCAGGACGTGGCTTTGGCTAATCAGCAGATAGAGGCGTTAAAAGCGCTGGGCCTGGAATCAGTGCTTAGGCCTGCGGACCCGCGTCAAATGTCTTCGCAGGATATGAGGTCGATTTTACTTGGGGAATTGATTTTCCCGGAGCGTTCCGCCGCCGTCGAATCAATCGGCCGTATAAAGCAAATTGCCAATATGGATGACTATGGGGTGTCGGATAATCAGATAAATGAAATCTACACTAAGCAATATCCTCCCAGCATATACTGGTTTTTACTGACAAAGGAAGCCGAGGAGGCCGGGATAAAGGTATCAGCTGAGCGAGCGAAAGAGCAGCTCGAATTGGTTATACCGCGGATATTCCAGGGAAGGAGCTATGGCCAGGTTATCATCGCGATAGAAAAACAATACCGGCTTTCCGAAGAGCAGGTGCTCGAGGCGTTTGCTGATATGAGTTCGATTATCAGTTACTGTGGCGTGGTATGCTTGATGGAGAGTACAACCATACCGCAGATTCTCCACCAGACAGATATTCACCGTGAAACGCTCGACGTCAATTACGTTGTGTTTGAGGCAGGCACGTTCAAGGATGATTCGTTCAAGCCGGAAGCGAGTAAGGTTGCGGAACAGTTCGCCAAATATAAAGGGTGTTTCGCCGGCGAGTCGGACAAGGATAATCCGTACGGTTTTGGCTATAAGCTTCCCGAGCGGGTTTGTCTTGAGTATATAGCCGTTCGGCTGGACGATGTTGCCGCGACAATTAAGCCATTGACGCAGCAGGAAACCGAAGATTATTATCAGCAGCATTCATCACAGCCGCCTATTGCATACAGGGATTATGCGGAGCCGAACGACCCCAATTCCGGCGTAGTAGTGAAAACCCACAGTTACGCAGAAGTTGCGTCGCGGTTATCGGAACGGCTTTACCATGAAAAGGTCGATTCAAAAGCTGAAAAGGTATTAACCGATGCCAAGTCGCTTACTGAGATAAATTTGTCCGGGACGGATGCTGAACAGGGCAAGCTCACAGACGAGCAGTTCAAAAAGGCCGCCGTTGATTATGCGAAAGTGGCGGCGGAATTGACTGAAAAATACAAAGTCCGGGTTTACGCCGGCAGGACGGGTTTGTTGGGCGTGTCTGATATTCAGAGCGATAAGAATTTCAGTTCGCTTTACGCTGGCGGGGCCGGGGTGGCGGAGGCCTCGCTTGCCCGAGTGCTGTTCGCGATAGACCAGTTGAAGGTCAGCGAGCTTGGCCCGATGGATATTAAGGCGCCGCGACTTTATGAAAATATCGGCCCGTTGAAGGACGCACAGGAGATGAGCGTGGAGGGCTACAAAGGCAGAAATATGATGCTGGTGCGGGTTGTCGCAGCCGAAAAGGCCGCCGAGCCGAAAAGTATAGATGAAAGGATTGACAGACACGGCATACAATTTGAACAGGATGGCTCGGCACGTCCGGATTCGAACACTATAAGAGAAATTATAACCGATGACCTTAAACTGCTTGCGGCGATGGATAAGGCCAAAACCAGGGCGCAAGAGTTTGTTACATTGACGACAACGGCCGGGTGGAAGGCAGCAGTCGAACGGTTTAACACGCTTTACGGCAAAGACACGGACGATTCCAATACGACACCGATTAAAGACCGGACTTTCGTATTGAACAAACGAAGCGGGCTTCAAAGGATAGATGCGGAGGAGATTGAGAAAACAAAGGTCCGTTCTCGGGGCAATCCAATGGCCAGAATGATTCTCAACAGGATGATACGGGAAGGGTTGCTTATGGACAAGGTATTCGCTCTTATACCCCAAGACAGTAATACGCTGGCCAAACAGGGGGAAATCATGGAGTTCAAACCGGGAATGTGCTATTACTGCCTCGAAAGCGCAACTATTCATCGGCTTTATCAGGAGGTATTTGATGTTACCAAGGCGTCAGAAGACGTCAGGGATGAATACGCTAATTCTCAGGCGCTGGCCGTATCGCATTACAGCCCCAAAAACATAGTTACTCGTATGAAATATGTTCAAATAAAAGAGCAGCAGGACGCCAACGCGCCGAAGACCGAGCCGAATACGGCTCCTGCTGATATTAATCGAGCGGGCAAATAACGGTGTCATACCATAAAACAGAGGGAAATCCTTGGCCGCTGATGTTTCTGGTGGCGCTGGCGGGGTGGTTTTTGCCGGGCGGCGGATACCTCCTCCTTAAAGAGACGAGCCGCGCACTGATAATATTTGTAACGATAGTCGTAATTTTTGCGGCAGGTCTTTATGTCGGCTCGATAGGCGTGGTTGACCCCTACGGAGCCAGGTTGTGGTATATAGTGCAGATGGCCAATTCGCCGCTGGTGGCGATTATCGGGCATTACACCAAAGGCGGCGGCTTCCCGGTTTTTGGCAGGCCTAATGAAATGGGCCAGATATACACCAGCACTTCGGGCCTGCTTAATCTGCTCTGTATAGTCAATGCGGTATATATGGCGTATCTCCGCAAGACGCAGGATGAGGAGCAATAAATATGCTGGCTCTTGCGGCTGATATTATGGCGCAGTTCCGGGTTCCCGAGGATATTGGGACTAATCCGCGGTCATTGCTGCTGGTATTGCCCCTCCTGGCGGCAATAGCGGTGGTATATAAGGCGACAAAGGTGCCCAAAGTTACAGTGGGCAACTTTCTTAAAGAAACCATGCTGTTGTTCGGCTCGATACTTGTCTTTATGGTGATAACGGCGCTGGTGTTAGCGGCTGTCGCCTGGCTGATTATTGGGTAATATAAAGCAGTTTATTCCGGCTGCGGTTCTTCGCAATAATCCTTGACTACCTCCAGCTCGATTAGTGCATTGAGAGCGGCTTTCTGCTCGGCCTCTTTTTTGTTGTTGCCCCAGGCGCTGGGAAAATGCCTCTGGTTAATCGCAACCTGGATTTCGAAGCATTTATTGTGGTCAGGCCCTTTTTCGTCCAAAAGCTCATAGGCGGGTGTTATATTGAAGTGCTGCTGAGCAAATTGCTGTAAAATGGATTTGAAGTTGCCCTGTGCCTGTTCAACACTGGCTTTTTGAAGGATAGAGTCGAAATTTTTAAGGATGAAGGTTTCTGCCGGCTCGAAGCCGCCGTCGAGATAAATAGCCGCTATAAGGGCTTCGAGAAGGCCCGCGGCAAGCGAATGTGTGAGCGATTGGCTGCCCGCCATGCCTTTCCCGACCTTGAGAAATTTGTGCAGGTTTAGATTCCGGGCGACCTGGGCGCAAGTCCCTCGCGAGACGAGCATGCTTTTCATTTTAGTCAGGTCGCCTTCGAGGTTGTCGGGAGAGCGTTCGAAAATGGTTTTGCAGATTACCAGGGCAAGAACGGAATCGCCGAGGAATTCGAGACGCTCGTTGCTTAGCGTCCGTTTATCGACCGCCGAGGCGTGCATAAAGGCCTCCGCCAGAAGTTTGCGGCTGGAAAATCGGTAGCCGATAACCTGCTCGATTTGGTCCAGAATTTCCTGTTCCATCAAATCGCCCTGTTTTAAGGTATCATCCCGAGCAGATTACGAACGCCGCTGGTGTAGGCGACCTTTGTAGCCGGCTCAATGATGTTATACAAATATATTATACAAAATATTTTCCTTTGTCAAGTGTTTTTATTGCCCGATTTCGGACGGTATGAATCTTGTTATTGCTCAAGATATGGCTGTCCGGCCTCGTAAAGTTTTATCCGTTTCTGGATATCGACGATAAGATTTTCTCGGCCTGAAATCCTCGCGGCGTTCAACGCTTTTTCGGCAATTCTCGCTGCCTCGTCAAATTTCCCGACCGCCGCAAAGCCGCTTGCCAGTGTCTCCAGACATTCAGCGTCCTTGTCCCCCGTCAGTTCACAGGCGCGTTTTGCGTACCCGATTGCTTCGTTTGTTTTTCCTGCTGCCAATAGTGCAATCCCCATTCTCTTGTTGGCAGACGGGTCTTCGGGGTTTATTTCCAGCGATTTGGCGTAATATTTTATTGCCTCGTCGTATTTCTTTTGCATCTCCAGTGCCGCGGCAAGGTTGTAGTATATGTCTGCTGTCGCCTCATTGCGATTTATAATCTCATTAAAGCAGGCGATTGCCTCGTTGAGCATTCCCTTCTTCAGATAAACACTCGCTAAATTATTGCGCGCCTCGGAATATGCGGGGCTTAGCCGCACCGCGTTTTGCAAATGCTTCTGTGCCTCGTCGACAAGCCCCACCTGGGACAAAGCAATTCCGTAGCCGTTTTCCGCCAGAACATTGTCTTTTGTTACCTCGATATCGTGTCCGAACAGCGTAAGGGAATTCTCCCAGTACCTTACCTGCATTCTGGTCAGTATAAGCAGCGACAACAACACTAATACTCCAATTGCCGCCGCTGCTTTTTTCGCTCGCTGCCGGCCGGCTGTAAAATCCCTGACCGCCCAGCCGATAATCATCAGCAGACCCAGTATCGGGATATACATATAACGATTCGCCATTCCCTGTGCACCGGCCTGAACCAGCCCTATCGTGGGGACAAGCGTGCCTACGTACCACAGCCACCCGACCGCCGCGTATTTTCTTTGCCGGCCCGCGTAAATGAAGGCCGCCGTCAGCAGTATAAAGAGTATTGTGCATATCACTACGGGGGCATCTGAAAGTATCGCGCGGGGATGCGGATAACATACCGCCAGACCGCTTGGCCATATCATTTTGACAACGTATTTGATGTAAGAAAGAAACATATTTGCAGCTCGATATTCCAGCGGCAATCTCTCCAGCGTCGGGACAATTTCTCCTCCTCGTTGCGCAATGAAAGTCACCCCGCTCAATATGGCCGACATCGCCAGCAGGGGGATTTTTTCTGCTATCAGCCATCCGGGCGATTTACTATTCTTTGCCGTTTCCGCTTGATGTCCCCATCGAATCCGTTCAAGCGGCCAATAGTCCAGCAGAAGCAGCGCGAAAGGCAGCGTTACAACCACCGGCTTGGTCATAATACAAAGCCCGAATATCGCTAACACTAACAGATATCGGCTTAATCGAGGCACTCTTGCGTAGCGAATGTACGCCGCCATTGTCAGCAGCCAGAACAGCCCGCTCAGAACCGTTTTCCGTTCCGCCGCCCACGCCACCGACTCTACCTGTATAGGGTGTAGCGCGAATACCCCGGCGATAAATGCGCTTAACCATATTGCCCCGCCCAAACTCCTGAAAATACCGAAGACAAGCAGGGCGTTGGCAATATGAATCGCAACACTGACTAAGTGATGACCTGTTGGGTTCAGCCCGAAAAGCTGACAGTCCGCCATATGGCTCAGCCATGTTAACGGATGCCAGTTTACCGCGTATGGCTTTGTTAATGCCCATTTAATCGACTGCAATGATATTCCGCTCGTTACGTTGGGATTTTCTGTTATATAGGAAGGATCATCATAGCTCACAAGTCCGTTGTGCCTTATCGGCTCATAGGCGACTAATGTTACAATCACCAGTGCGGCGCTTACGGCAAAGACAATATGTTTTTGACTGACTTTCATTTACTTCTCACGATGTGACTGTCCTGCTTCGTAAAGTTTTATTCGATTTTCAATCGCGACCGCTAAATCATTTAGCCCAGTTTCCCGAGCCAGCTTCAACGCCTTTTCCGCGGTTGCCTTTGCTTCGGCGAATCTGCCTGCCGCCGCAAAGCTGCTTGCCAGTGCATCCAGACATTCAGCGTCGTTCGGGTTCAGCTCCAGTGATTTATTGAAATATTTTATTGATTCATCATATTTTTCCTGCATCCGGAGCGCCATCGCAAGATTGTAGTAAAGCTCTGGGGTTTTATGATTGCGTTTTATAAGCTCTTCATATATCGAGACCGCCTCGTCGTACCTTCCTTCTTTCAGATATATTCTGGCCAAGTGGATGAGAGCGGTGTCAAACTCTGGGTTTATACGAAGCGCATTGCCAAAATGCTGTTCTGCCTCATCGAGACGGTCCTCATTGAACAAAGCGCATGCATAGCTGTTTTCCGTAATTGCGTTGTCTTCCGTAACGCTTAATGCGTATTCGAAAAGCGTGATACTGTTCCGCCAGTGCCGCACCTGCATTTGGGTAAGTATGAGCAAACTCAGTATCGCTGTCACACCGGTTATAGCCGCGATGGTTTTTAATTGAGGTAGCTTCCCGATTAGCTCTTTGCCTGCCATGGCAATGATAATAAGCAGGCCCAGCATAGGCAGGTACATATAACGATTGGCCATCGCCTGGTCCCCAACCTGAATCAGCCCTATCATTGGAACGAGCGTGCCCGCAAACCACAGCCAGCCGACTGCTATATATTTTTTGCGGCGCCCAATATAGATGCTTATGGCCGATATCACTATGAATATAAAAGCACAAATCGCCGTTGCAGCGTTTGATAAGTTCGAATGCGAAGGCGGATAGAAAACAGCCAGGTCGCTGGGCCATACCAGTTTGCCGATGTATTTTACATAAGAAACCAGCGCATTGGCTATTCGGTCGTCTAATGGGACTTTATCTAACGTGCTGATTGCGCCTCCGGATTGCTGCGCTATAACGGTTAGAACGCCCAAAATTGCCGACATCGCCAGCAAAGGCATTTTTTCCGCAATTAGCCATCCAATTGTTTTTTGGTCTGGTCTGTTCCGCGCCTTGTTGTTGCGCTGATGTCCCCATCTAATTCTGTCTAATGGCCAGTAGTCCAGCAGGAGCAATACCAAAGGCAGCGTAATGACTATCGGCTTGGTCATAATACAAAGGCCGAATACCAGTAACACCACGAGATACCGGCCGAATCCCGGTCTTCTGACGTAATGAATATATGAAGCCATTGTCAGAAGCCAGAATAAACCGCTTAAAACCGTTTTCCGCTCAGCTATCCACGCCACTGATTCCACTTGTAACGGATGCAGGGCGAATGCCGCAGCGACAAACGCGCTTACCCAGGTTGTCCCCGTTATGTTCGTGAGAATCCAGAAAAGCAGCAGGGCGTTGACAATGTGAATCGCAACGCTGACTAAGTGATGTCCCGTTGGGTTTAGTCCGAAAAGCCGGTAATCCAGCATGTGACTGAGCCACGTCAGGGGGTGCCAGTTCGCGGCATAGAACTTTGTGAACGCGAGGTTTATCGAATCGCCGGTTATCCCGCCTGTTACGGCGGGGTTTTTCATATACAGGTCATCGTCATAGCTGACAAAGTAGTTGTGCCGTATCGGCTCGTATGCGACAAGCGTGGCGACAGCTATACCAACATATACAAGTATGCTTATGTGCTTTTGTTGGTGTTCCAAAGTCACGGTAACGCGGCCTAATTTTTTATTATCGAGAACCTGATTTGCGGACATTCTCTTTTATCCGCTGTATATGGCCTCTGCCCAGCCCCTTGACCTCGCAGCCAAGCACAAAGTATTGCCTTATCTGCTCATCGCTCAGTATCCCGAAGCAGTCGATTATCGCAATCGGTCCGCCTGCCCATTCTACCATCTTTTTCGGCTCAAGGTTCAGATACTGTTTATGAGGAACCGCTAATATCAAAGCCCCGACGCCCTTAATCGTCGCTGAAAGGTCTTTTTGAACACGGATATTTACCAAATCCTCCTGATTATGGAAGAATCTCGCCCACGAATGCCCCGGCGCGGGATATACGTCCTGCTGCTCTAATTCATACCAGTGCTCGACGTATGGGTCGTGAACCTTCATTTCAGCTCCCATCTCCGTCAGCTTCCGCACGACAATCTCCGAGCCGCTGTATCGCGTGTCGCCTACGTCCTGACGGTAGCTCGCCCCGCAAAGTAATACCTTTGCTCCCGCTATCATTTTGCCCATATTGCGCAGCGCATCGCGCGTCAGCTCCGCCACGTGCAGGCCGCGTGTATCGTTGACGTCTATAGCCGTCGTTGACATTTTGAAAATGTCGTCCTCGAAACCGAGAATATGCTTATATGCCCAGTATCCCAGCCCGCCGTCCTTGGGCAGACAATACCCGCCGATACCAGGCCCCGGGAATATCATATTATTGTGCGTTGGCCTCATCTTGATGGCATTGATGACCTTAATCAGGTCAACCCCGTTTCGCTCCGCGAACAAACTCCACTCATCCAGAAACGCCAGCGTTGTCGCCCTGAAGGAATTCTCAACAATCTTAGTCGTCTCCGATTCGATGGGCCTGTCCATAACCGTCAGCGGGAAATCCTTCGTATTCAAAACCTCGTGCAGGAATTTCTCAACCCGTTTCCTCGCCTCCTCGTTGCATCCCGAACAAACCCTCCAGAAATCCCGTATCGACGAGACATAATTTTTGCCAGGCATAACCCGCTCGAAACTATGCGCCAGTAATGGCTCCGATTTTATCCCGCGGGCGGCAAATGCCTTTTTCATAATGGGCCACGCGATAAACTCCGTTGTCCCCGGCGCAACCGTCGTCTCAATAAGCGTAAGGCAATTCGCCTGTACCCTGTCGGCTATCGTCTTCATCGTCGCTTCCAGTGCTGCCATTTCGACAACGCCGGTCCGCATATTGCCTAATTCCTGCTTGCTGTAATCGCACTGCACGTCAACAACCACGCAGTCCGCCAGTTTCAGGCAGTCGCTGTTATATGTTGCGATGAGCGTCTTTTTTTCCAGCACGCACCGCTTTATCATCGGGTCAACTTCCGGGTCCTCCGCCTTAACGGGCGAGCGGCCCTCGTTGAGCATCGGTATTTTCCAGTAACTCCGCGTGCTCGGCCTTTGGCAGCCGATAACGAATTTGCTTGGTTTGCCCGTCTTCTTATCGACCGTGTCTGCTATTATGGCCGCCATTACCGCCCCGACGAACCCAACGCCCATTACCACGACGATTTCCTTGCCTTCTTTGCGTGCGGCCTCCGCCAGCGATTCCACTCGTTTGAGTTCCTTTGGGTATTGTTCCTGGCTCGGCAGTTGAAATTTTTCCCCCTCAGGGTTCATCGAATAGTCAGACATTTATAACTCCTTTCCCATAAGTTGTGGTTAGCATCAAACTTACCCTGAATTTTACGGAAAATATCCCCCTATGGCAAGCTTTTCTTGTAGCGCAGCGATCTGTCCCGCCCGCTGAAAGGCGTCCCTCGCGGGAGTAGCCCTTGGCGAAGGGAGAAGACCCCAGAAATTCGTTATCTGGGGTCAAGTTGTGGTTTGTAGGGCGGGGTTTACCCCGCCAAATTAGCTAAGAGAAAAGGACTGGAAATTTCCGTTAAACCATGGACTTTCCATCCATTCAAAGACGTTGGCGCTTTCAGAAAATCATTCCTTTGCTCCGGCTTTTTCAAGCAATTTCACGACCTCTGAGTGTTTCTCATGCTTCGCAATCCATAACGCCGTTTTGCCATCCTTGGCTTTTGCATTTATATCGGCTTTCGCCGCCAGCAGTAACTTGACAACCTCCGCATGGCCATCCCTCGACGCTACCCACAGGGCGGTTTCGCCATCAGTTGTCTTCTTCACATTGACATCGGCCCCCTTTTCCAGCAGGAGTTTGACAACCCTCTCATGGCCATTCTTAGATGCAGCCCACAGGGCAGTTATGCCGTCGGTTGTCCTCTTCACATTAACATCGGCTTCCTTCTCCACCAGGAGGTTGGCAACTTCCGAATGACCATTCTCTGCCGCCACCCACAGGGCAGTTGCACCGTCGGTTGTAGCCATATTGACGTCGGCCCCCTTCTCCAGCAGGAGTTTGACAATCTCCGCATGGCCGTACTTTGATGCCCACATCAGGGCTGTTTCACCATTAGCGGAACTTTTCGCGTTGACATCTGCGCCGTCAGCCAGGGCGGTTTTTACCGCCTTCAAGTTGTCGTCCTTTGCGGCTTTAATCAGTTGAGCATTATTGCCTGATACACCCGAATCGGCAAAGCAAGCGGCTGCAAAAGAAACACACACTATCAAAAACACGATTCGTTTCATAAGATTCTCCTTAATTCTGATATTTCCCATATTTATCCGCCGCATGCCGTTTGGCATCCCTTATGGGAGGCGGATTAATCGCCTGGCTGCACAACCAGGCCTTCCAATTCTTGTTAAACCATAAAGCGGTTCGACTCTTTCGACTACGCTTGAGACAGGTCAGCTCACCGGAGCCAAAAGCGGTTTTGATTATAACTTCTGCCTGGGATAAGACAAGGGGTATTGGTTTTATATGCAGTTATCGGCACGAACGGCTTGCCTGCGAAGATGTTATCGAATATATCCTTGCGCATAAGGCGGTTGAGGACTTGGAGAACCGGATTGAGGCAATAGAGCAGCGGCCTGACCAGCATAAATAAATGCGCTGGTTCGGGGATAGAATTAAGCTATACTTATAGCTCAACACCTTCCAGCCAATGTTGGGCAAAGATGGCAAAATCGAAGAAGTCTACCCTGCCATTGGCATCCAAATCACCCGGTATTCCGGGCTTTGGAGGAACTGCGCCGATAAACGACTTATCGCCTCCGTCTGTGTCTATACAGGGCGAACTTGACAATAGGCTAAAGTCGCCATTGTTCACATCAGCAAACTGGGGGTCGGCGTAAATGCTGTGTAAATCGTTTAACGATGACCTGGTATTAACTCCGACAACAGGCCAGGCGGATATTATTCCAGCCAGCGTAGTATAATCTATGGTGCTAAGCTGAGCGAGTTTGGCATTGGCTCCTATCGTCCAGTAACAGTTATTTTCAAAATAATTACCGCCAATGTAATTCTGATAGTCATAGATGCAATATATGGTAGTCGTCGGCAAACTTCCTGACCCCATATTGATAAGCGAACTATCAGCTACGCAGATATTGTCATAACAGAGGTTGTTTACGGCTTTATCGCCACTTCCCGTAGTGATACAGCCGGTATTCATAACTGGACTCGGATAACAGTATAGGGTGCTGTTCTTGATAGTGTTGCTGCTTGCCCCCGCCTCTACCAGATAAGGCCAATTGCCCTGTGCAATACAACCATCAACGAGAGCATTGTTAGCCCTGCAAACAATTGGAAAGAAGGCATCTTTTACAAAGCAGTTTTGAATCGTTACTCCTCCCCCGTAAGTTTCGCCATTTACATTTATTCCTTCCCAGGCCTGTCCGTTGGGATTACGAATTTTGTAGTTTTCGAGAATGATATTGTTGCCGTCTATTTCCACGGCAGACCCCGGAATCATCGGGGACTGGCCAGCTGCCGCCTGGTTTGTGAATATGCCATTGGCGCTGTGAACGACTGCGAACATCGCACAACCCCAGGCCGAAGCACCGTTCATCATAATTTCATTAATATTGCCCATAGATG
>JBEKHA010000016.1:0-56408 GCA_050012515.1 Sedimentisphaerales bacterium
GCCTTGGCCACAATCCAGCCCACTATCAGGATTATTAGCGCACCAAGCAGGATTGGGAGATAGTCCAGTACCCTCGCCAGCATTTGGCGAATCGGGTCAGCTATAAGCTCGTTCCAGTTCATACTTTATGCCTCCTATTAAATTTGAATGTTTGTTTTTTGCCGTTTTTCACTTTTGCCCTGTTTAATACAAAAACTGATACGCGTTTCATCCACATTATTCAGGGATCTATGCCGAAGCACCATCTGGAATGAAAGGATGACCTTTATAATATTATGTCCCCAATTATCATCACTCCTCCCCAGCGGGGTCTATGGGGAGATTGCTTAATTTAGGCATCGCAAATGCCTATATCACAATCGCAGAAGAAGGGAAGAATTTTGAATCCGCCGGAAATACACAGAAGTTCCGCTAACTTCTTTGTGTTGAGCAATAATGGCTCTCCTAATTCGTTCATATTGTTTTCCTATTGTAAATTTAAATAAATGGTCATGTTTTAAAATCCTCTCAATTTTATTGGCCACACCCAATTAACTATATCACCCCCTGGGATGAACTGCCAGTTAGCAGTTTGAATGGGCGATGCAGGACTTGAATACCACTCACTGGCGCTATCAATAACCCCGATTTCAGCAAATGACGGTGCAGAATCCGGTGCACCTAATGCGCCAAATGCCCCTCAAATCCCACAAGAGCCTGACTTGACGGGGTGTGTGGGGAGAAAGAGGTGGGTATGAACCCGGCAGCTATTATATTATGCCACCGCACCGAGCCCAAGAAGAAGCGTGGCGGGTTCGGTGTTTTGTATAAATGGTTACCCTGCACAGTTGCGTCAGATTAATCCGCTACTTGTAAGATCAGCCCAATAACCGAATGGAACGGCTGATTAAAAAATTGAGACAGCGTTTGAGGCCCATGAACTGCTTCTATGACGATTCAGCTATCGAAAAGACCGTTTTTGGCCAACTCCTTCGCTGGCATAAAATTAATGCCGGTCTATTCCTGATACCAAATCGCTTTGCTCAGCCAGTTTTCGGCTATTCGCACCCAGTCTCTGAAATTAACAATGTTATCCTGATTGAAATCACCATCCGGCAGGTCGTCTGCCAGCCATGTTCTGCAAAATTCCGCGACATCGAGCATATCTATCACGCCGTCGCCGTTCAAATCCGGTCCTTCCTTCTCCCCCCCAAACGGCATAATGATAGTGTTCACATCGACAGGCACCCCATCAAGAACTTCCACCGTTGTTGATGCAGAAAGGTATTTGCTGTGTACAGCGGTTGCAGTATATATCCCCGCAGGCACATTATAGATAACATATTCACCATTGCAGTCGGCGTCCCCAAAACCTCCGAAGCCCCCCGACGAATCCGAAAGTAATACAGTTGCGCCTAAAACAGGTCTATCATCAGCATTCTTCAGAATGCCTGTCACGGTACTTCCTTGCGAACTGTATACCAGCTTGATACCAGTTGTCCCCGCTGCGACGTTTAATACTGAGCCCCGCACCGCGAGCCACATTATTCCGTCCGGAGTTTGGTTACTCACACAAAGATAGATGTCGTAATTAGCATCGGGCGGCAGTTTGTTTAGGGAAAATGGGCCACTATGTGCCATTTTGACCTCAGCTACCGGCTGAACGGTATACCATATGTTTGGGTCATTAATCGCAGTCCCTGCTTTAAAGGCTATAATGTCATAATAGCCTGTCCTTGCATAATTGCATGGATCCATGGCCTTGCCTAAAATTTGTCCGCCGTCTTCTTCAGTGTAAACTATCATATTTGGAACATTAACTTCCTCGTTTACATCCGTTATTGTGACCATCACGGGCAATGCGCCGAATTCATCCGTATTATCCGGCTTGATAGCATATATCCCCACAGGAAGCCGTATCTCATAATCTCCATTAATATCATCTGCATCATCCCAGCCATCACATTTTCTGCCGCTGTAGTCGTATTCGATACCACTCGCATTGCCGTTTGCATCTTTTATATATCCTCTGACCAGTGCGCCTTTTTCTAAGGTAATAATGCGCCCCGACCGATTTTCTCCCTCGCTCAAACAAACCAAGTCGCTCCCCCAGGGCAGACTCCACGCATAGCCGCTGTCAATGTCCGGCTTTGCTTTTATCTCTGCTATTCCCGGCGGCAATTGTGTCAGACAAAAAGCACCATAAGCGTCTGTTAACGAGCTAGTTGAATATATGCCGTTAGGATAATCAATATCAATCTCTATACCCGCCAGAGGCTCAGCGGTCTTGGCATCCAGCACCCTGCCGCAAAGTATTGCACCTATACAAAGTCTAATATCATTGTCTGTGTATTCACCCGGCTGGTAAACGCCTACACTAATCTCCGTAATCGCATAGTTACTATCTGATGGTGGATACGCATCAACATTATAATTGTAGCCGACCGGCAGCCCATCGCACTTGTAAAAGCCGTTTGCATCGGTTTGAGTGCCGGTTTCATATCCATTATCAGCCCAGCAGTCCACCTCGACATTCGCCTGTCCAACGCCAGCAGAATTTTTCACCGTACCTGATATCGATGCGCCCAGTCCGAGTGAAAAATCAATGCCTGATGTCTGCTGACCTGCTGAAACGCTCAGAGGCGTGGCCTGGTCCCAGCTAAATTGATTATTATAAAACTCCGATACATATTGAGTGCCTTGCCCCGAAGCTCCAACTATGTATGTACCGGCCGCTAAATTAGTTATCTCATAAATACCGTCGCTGTCGGTGTTGTTACTGCCACACCAATCACCCGTCTGGTAGTTAAAAGCATCAACCTCTATATTCGCAATCGGCAGGCCGTTTGAATCGCTTACCGCACCAGTAATGCTGCCACTAATCGTTATCAGCCGTATATTATCGAAGTAGAAATGCCCGCCTTCGGGAAAGCAAGCATCCTGAACAGAAATATAAATCTGCACCCAGGTAGCGCCTGTCACATCGTAGTCCGAAATGTCATAGCTGTACGTCTTGTTCGCATCACCGTCCCATGGGCCCCAGTCGTGAGTGGTAGGTAAGCCGGTATCCCTGTCTATAAACGAATATGGCAATAAACTGCTGGAAGCTGGTCCGTACTCCTTCCAGCCGGAAGGACCATTGCTGTTTATCGCGATTTTATCACCTACCTGAGTCCATACGCTGCTGCCCCATTCCGAAGCGACCATTGTCATGTCAAACTGAAGGTTTGCGCCGGTTAAATTCAATGGTGACCCCGCCCAGGCCCAGGCAAGTTCCCAGTAGGCGCCAGCAGTGCGAGGTGTTAATTTGAGGCTCCCATGGCCCAATGTGACGCCTATGTTACAATCGGGAACAAGAATGGCGCATGGGTCATTCGGCCCGGGGCCCCAGCCGTCATTACTGTCGGCGTTCTCGAAATTACCAATTATGATATCGCCGTAACCCGTAGAAACAAAATCCAGCATCAGGGCAAGACATATAACAATCAAAGTTGACCAGGCACGGATGTTTTCAGTAAGAGTTGCTTTTCTTGTATTTGATGACATTTTTGACCCTCCTTAAAAACGGGTGTGTGGGTGTTTTCTTTCGCAATAGAAACCTCACTTTTCCAAAGAAATTGAGGGAAAAAGATAAAACTTCCCTTTTCTGAAATTTTCTCCTGTTAAGATGTATTGAAGATATTTAACCGCCCTTAAACACCTTTGTCAAGAGAATTATCGGACTCTCTTGCGATTTGTGGCCGTAACATAAAAACGTTCTTCTCAATCATCAGGCCGCCCTCGTACTATAAAAAAACTCATTCGATGCTCAGTATTTAGGAAAGCTAATATTATAAGCAGCTAATTTTATTGAAATTGGTCAACTTTTCAACGGTTATGCTACACGTTAGTAAATTACCTGTTGGACAACCGTTGTTCTATCACTTCAATCCGGTTCTCCAAGTCCTCAATCGCGAGTGGTCTATCATTTTCGCTATATCGCGACTAGTCCATTCCATTGCTGTAATCCTCAAATTTGAAATACTTTAGTTTATATTGTTATTTCTTTTTGATGATAAACACCCAGTCATCGGATAATTGTCTTGGATACTGCCAAGCACCGTCTTCGGCGTTTGAGAGAGGCAGATTAGTTTCTTCGCCCGTGCGGGGATTTATCATTTTTACCGTATAGATTCCTTTGGGCAAAACGACCCTGCAATGCTGCAATCGGCTGTAAACAAGATACTGCTCTCCCGCCTCGGCAAGGCAGAGGTTGCCGTAGCTTACAAGTTCTGGATGCGGATTCATTTTCCAGTATTCGACCTGCTCAAAAATCCTCCTGATGACGACATATCCGACAAGCATAACCATCGTATCATTGCCCCGCCCGTTAATCCAGCCGCCGCCCGTGTCTTTGCCCGCGCCGGTGCCGTCATTGGCTCGTTCCCCTGTAGTTTGATAACCGCCAGCCATATAGATCTCCCACGCCAATCGCCTTCGGTTGTCGGCACAGCGTCCATCTTCCTTCTTGCTTGCTTTGGCACCGCATCCCCAAAGCGGGTAAGTGTCTTCATAGCCATATTCTTCATTAACCTGAGTCATAATCCTGCCAGCAGCTGTCTGCTTTTTGCGGCACTCGGTGATAAAATCATACCCACCGCATTCATCCCACGATTGATATAAAACTACATCCACCCATGGCGATTTTCGGAAAGGAAATTCCGAATGTCCGTGAACCGATATTAGATGTTTGGCGGGGTCAACCGATTTCAGGAGTGCCCCCATTTTATTGACCCATGCCTCGGAACGGAAAAGATGATACTCATTCGTCACATCCCACATAATGTTTGAATACGCCGAATATCTTGCCGCGGCATAACCAACAATTTGAACCGGCGACTGGCCGAGCACAGATCAGGACACACCAAGAGCGCCCAAATCATAGGCCAATTCAAACTACTGCATATCGAAAAATTTCCCGACCATATATCTGCGAGAAAAAGAGAAAAACATTTTAAAAAGCGGGCAAGGCAGGGAATTTCTAAATCAGTTATACCCGGCGACAGGGCCCGCCTCCGGCGGGTAAAGCAAGCCAAGGGGCTTGTCCGCCGCAGGCGGATTCAAATCCCCTTGAGGCTATTTTTCGCGGAGCAAAAAATAGAGCAGTGGAACATGCGAGCATGTGGTAGCGGATTGACGAGTGACCACTGTTCCGCTGCGGTCATCTGCTCAACTTCTCCACTACTCAAAAAGTGAATCTTAGAATTGATTATTTTCACATCAGGGATTGCCCGCCCCGCACGTCTTGGCCAGTAGCTGGCCGGTCGTCCAGATTTTAACCTGAATAATGCCATATCAGCGGAAAACAGGTTAAAAGGCGATGTTTTGCCCACTTTTTCCTTGCCTGTCCGGCTGTAAAGTGTATAATGAAGATTACCTTTGGCTGGGGGCAAAAGGCATAGAGAAAATGAGAGAATGGTGTAGAAGGGTTTCAGTTCATTTTATTTTCAGGCAGGCAGAATCGGTGCGCTCGCTCCGCTACAAATATCAACAATTTTTGAGGACGAGAAGAAAATGAGGAAACTCGTTTTGGCGGTAATTATTTTGGCTATGGCCGTGAACTGTTGGGGAGCGTATGACCCGACGCCAAAGACAATTATTTACGGGGGCTGGGGTAATTCTACGGGAAGGGTGTTCGAGGGCAATTTAGCCAATGTTTTTGGCTCTAATCCATCTCCGGCATTTGATCATTGCTTCTACGTGGATACTAATAACATAATAACGAAAACAGGCAAGGTTACGTCTGTTACGGTGTCTATTTACAAGGAAAATGCCAATGCTTTAATGACAAAGGCGGTTTTGTATTTAGTTACCCGCACAGATGCCACTCATTATGTAGTCAATACTGCGTTAGCGGTTGATATAACGGCGGCAATTAACGCAGCTGCGGCAAGTTCAACCAGTCAGACACTTGCCCCGATTACAGTTGATTGGGATGTTACGGCGGGGATGTATCCCGCTGTTTATCTTGACTCTGATACAGGAAATTACTTTACTGGAATTTTTGGAGCAGGAGAAATTGGAACTATCGCTTATGCAACAAATCTAAACAACGCCAGTCCCGCAATCGAAAACGACCCCAATAACGGTGCAACAGTTGTTACGACCGCAACAGCTACCGGCGAGCTGGATGTCCAGTTTGCAGGCACCACTGCTGATTTTTTGGTGTATAGCAATACGAATTGTTATGCTAAAGACGCCGTAATACCAATTCCAACCATTATAGATGACGATTATTATATTATTGTAGAAAACTTTTATGTTCCCAATACGGAAGATGGTGTTATAAACTTGGACGAAACACTACTCGAAGGAAGCGGTGAAGGAGGTGGTGGCGGCACAAATAGCATGTTAAGGTCAATAACACTTAGCCACGTCGCTGATGCGACGCTTAATACATTAAAAGCAGGCACTACTCAATCTTGCCTTCTTCCGGCAAGTTCTATTGGCCATAAAATCAATTTGCATATTTACATTGACCCGGTAGGCAGCAGGATTGAAGTGTTTTTCTGTGATTACGACACAAGTCCAATACGCCACCAATCTGCACAGGGCAGAGTTTTTCAGGTTCTTGGCAGCACCAACCAAATCAGGCGAATACGACTTACGCAAACCACTGGCACTGGCGCAACCATAGGAAGTGTTTATGTTTGCCGAAAACCGTTAGTTACAATTGGCGATTCAATAATGGCGAACATTGAATGTTATCTTGGCAATACCTTTACCAAGCCACGGTATAACATTAAGGCATCTATATCCGGAAGTAAATTATCAACCATAGACAAAGACAAACCAAGCACCTTTGAACGCTGGAATGGCATAGGCACAAGGGTATCAACTAACGGTCATTATTATTACTGCATGACCGACCATGTATCAGGGAAATTCCCTATAGATTTAGCTGCCCATAAATGGAAAAAAATGGGGTATTTGTATGGAACGATACCGTGGGAAACCGGTAAGACATACGCAGCCCCAAGCGGAGATTTAGCGGGCTATCGCAGTGTGGTGTACGTCTTTGGAAATGGTATGTGTATAAACGACTTAATAGACGAAGTTTCGAATACGTCAACCCCAGCACAGATGAAAGCGACCGTTTCAAATCTGGCTGGGTATATCAACCGAATGGCATCAGATGCGGCAAGGTCTGACATCGGCTATGATGACCAGCTACTTGGTAATGATGATGACGTTATATTATGTGGAATGGTGCCGACGTGGGTAGGTAATGGCAATGAAGACCCTAATTATGTAACGCCGCGCCAAACTGTACAACAATTATTAAATAATAATATACGATGGATATCGCAGCAACTTGGTATGACCTATGTGGATGTATGGAATTATCCATATGGGTATTACGAAGCAGTCGGCTCAGGACGGCTTCACCCCGACGCAAACGGTTCAGCATGGATAGCATCAAAAATTGTAGAAGCGTATGAAGGAAACCTTGTCCCAACAATCGTTTGTTCTACACCAATTCCTGGTGACTTAAATGGGGATTATAAAGTTGATCTTGCAGATTTCGCAATAATGGCATCGCATTGGCTTGAGGAGTGTAACCAACCTTGACCCGCCAAGCGCGCCTGCTGGTAATAACCCGAGCCCCTACGTTCTTACTTCTCGGCCCTGGTTCGGCAATAGTAGCGAAAAGGCGGTAAAGCATTCAAATCCCCTTGGGGCTATTTTTTGCGGAGCAAAAAACAGAGCAGGTGAGCAGTGGATAGTCGAAAACAGAAAAACCAATCTCTGAATCGCAGCGACTCTTAGAATTGATGATTCTTAATTTCTGATTGTGATTCATCGTATAATATTTTTTTCTCGTCAGTCCTGGGGGATGATACCGGCAATCCTTTCTGCTTCACAACGAATTACGTCCTCCTTATCATCAAGAAATTTTTTCGCCTGATCGGGAGCAACATCCGCAAGCAGGTAAATCGCTTCAAGACGAACATCAACGGGATTGCTATCGGCCAATGCCGCCAAAAGCCGGTCGATTTGAGATTTGGTGTCAGCAGGATTGTCGGAGGTGCTCTGTTCCGCGAGCATTTCAACTGTTGTTCCAGTACCGGTAACCACCGCGACAGAACCTGTCGTATCAAGGCCGACACCATCATTCAAACTATTTCCGCCTGACGCTGTCTCAGAGCTGTCAATTTCTTCCTCTTCCGAGATGATGACCCCTTCTGTGTTCCTGTCCTTGTAATTTTCCAAAATACTTTTTGCCTTACTCGCAAGCACTTTTTCCGGCGAAGGCAGCAGTTGGCCGTTTTGCCCGTGGACTTCCGGGTTATTGAAATATGACCAGCCAATATCAATGCCAGCGGGGTTCGATTCCATGGAATCCGATTTTGTTTCGTCAGTTGCGCCAGCAGGAGCAATCGACTGATGTCTTTGGCTGACAGGTAAACCGGGCTTGTCTTCAGACGCAAACAGGGCTTCGGCCTTTTGGCTAACAGGCAAATCCAACCTGGGTTTGTCCTGGGCCACAAGCAAATCTTTGGATGGACTTATATCAATTTTAGATACAGGACTTGCATGGGCAATGGACTCGGACAGAGACATGCCGGTACGGCTATTGAGTGCTGCCGGAACATTACCATTGTTTTCTTTGGAGGTATGCGCAACAACCGCGTTTCTTTTTGTTAATACCTGCGCCCCGCCGTTTTGCTTCCTTTGTTCAAGCCTAATCCCTGTAAATATCAATAAAGCAAGCACAGTGGTAATAACCAGCCCTGTGATGAGAATAAACCGTGCCGCTTTCATTATTTCTCCAGCCAAAAAGATATACCTGTGGCGGAGAATTACCTTCTCCGCCACAGGCAATATGAAAATCTTAATTTAGTACACGGGCTTAGGATTGTCGTAATTCAGCGCCTGCACACTCCATTCATACGATCCGTTAAGCGTAAGCCCCTTAACTGTCACTGTAATAGTCCCCGTGTTTGGATCCGCCGCTGAGGGCTTGACCGTTAACTTCTTCCAAAGCTTCCAAGTTCCCGTTTTCGGCTGTTGCGCAGAAATCCCCAGAGCATACGCATCGGCACCAACTACCGTGTCAAAGATGAAATCCTGCTCCTTGTCGGTCGCAGTAAAAGAGGAGTACGGGCTCACCAGCGTGGGAGTAGCCGGCACCACTTCCTCTCGTGTAAATGCCGTCCAGTTCGGTTCCATCAGCGTTGCCGCTGCCACCTTTCGTGTTTCGCCGGAAGGCAACATAAAAGTTCCGGCTCCACGGACATATCCCACACGCCACTGATAATCGCCCTGAGGAAGCGGCTTGGGGGGCGTCCAGGAAGTGGCATTCGGGTCAGCCAATTTGACCAGCATATACTTCTTCCAGACAGATTTATTGGGGTCCTTTGTATTGACATTCCATTTTTGTATCTCAAGCAGGATGTTTTTGACAAGAGGTCCCATAGATTCTGTCGGCGGGATAAAAGTAAATACGGGTTTGAATGCCGCTATGCTGGCACGCGGGGACCGCGGCGTTGTAGTGATTTCATTAACTATTTCCAACATCGCTACCCCGGTGTTGCTGTCTGTGGCAGACTGCATACTGCCGCCGGTAGCGGCCGCCAAGCCGCTGAATTGAGCACTGGCATCTTCATCGTACTCACCTCCCGCCTGTGGCAACAATGCATCGATAGCTATTTTGTTCGGTTCCGCTGCCCATATAGCAAGCACATCCGCATAAGAATATCCGCCATCCCAGGGTTCGGGGTCGTGACCGGGAGCATCTCCCATCAGGATAATGTGTCGCTCGGCATCCTTTCTCCAGTCGCCAATTTCCGAGCCGGACATTGTACGGACAAGGGCCGAGAAGACCGCTTCGGGCAGATCTCCGCCGCCGTCAGCGGGAGGAAGGTTATTAATCGCCGCCTTTGCCACATTGGCATCGGCTGTCCATACCGTGTCCACATGGGTAATATAGTCCACCGTCGGATCGGTGTCGCACGACTCACAATCGGGATTGTCTTTGTAATCAACTACCGCTAATCGCAAATCCTTATAATTAGCTGCTAAATAGTCAATCATGGCCAATGATGCGGTCTTTACTGAATCGATATCATCCTGCATACTTCCCGTCGTATCTATGAGGAAGCACAAGTCCAAAGAGCGTCCGGTCTTAAGCGTTTGCGCCCAGCGGTTTCCAATTACCGCAGAAGCATCAGAGTAGGTTCCGGCTGTCGAGAACATATCGTCGTAAGCCACTTCATAAGAAGCTCCCGGCGTACCAGCACCATGAACATTATTGTCAGCCGGCCATGGGTCATTTAAGGATATCATCTCATCAACCGACTCATCATATCCACGAAGAACGATAGCGTGGCCGCCGACATCCTTGCCTGCTTTTATCCAGCGTATAGCAATCATTGCCGGGCGCTTACCATCAATCTCTTCGGATACCTCGTCCATAGTAAGGGCACGGGCTAAATAGGACGAATCAACGGGGCCAAATTGAGTTAAAACCAGGCCGCATCCCTTCCTGTTATAAGTTGAGTTCGGATCACCCGGAACCGCCAAGGGACCTACGGTAGTTGAAGAAAGATGATTTCCTACATTGTAGCCACCAACAGCCCAGTCCGCAACCTCCGTCTCGGTATGGGTAAACCCATAAAACCGCAGTATCATATTGCTGGATGCATCCCAGCACCAATTGTCCTCTTCCTGCCCAATCAGCGGCACAGCAAGCGTACCGGCATAAACGGGCGCCAGCAATGAAACCACAACCATGACCACTAACATAGCCAACACTCTACTCCTCATTTTTGTTCTCCTTAATTTCATTGTTCGTTTTTTTCGTTTATCTATTGATTGACATCGTTAAGCTGCCCGATACCATTAGCATTAGCACCCGATTTCCAGAAATTCTTCAGCGATTCCAAAACAACTCCCGCAGGGGTTATGGAATTCCAGTCCGGCGGCGGAGCAAGATATTTGCCGCCACTCAGCGACACACGGGTAACAGGGGTCAAATTGGGCTTGTCGGCATGTATCGCAATGAAGAAAAAGGCGCGAGGTTGTATACAGGAAACCAACTTGAAACCGTCGCCATCTTTTGATGTCCACGCCTTTCGAATGCCCTGAAGCGATGCGGCAAGATAGGGGTTACCCAGATAAGCTCCATGCCATTCATTCCCACGCAACCTGACCCCGAACAAGGTACGATACTCCTGCTTTACCTGAACGGGATATATCAACTCGCCTATCAGTTCCACAGCCGAAGCCAAATCCTCTTCTCGATTCAATTTTCCGACGATTTCCTCATCGATATTATAAACGAGAATGGGTTCCGCGAGCGACACATCATTTTGCTCATCTTCTGCTTTGAAGCCGTAGTCCGTCTTCTGCGGCCACGCACCTTTGAGAAATTTCGGTAAACTCCTGTTAGCAGCAACAGTTGCCTGTTGAATGTTATGTGTCCGCTGTTCTTGTCTTGAGGGAGAATCGGGTACATTGGGCTGTTCTGTTTTTGAAGGATTTGGCGATTGCGGTTGTCCTTTCTTTGAGGGACTACACGCCTCGATGCCGAGCAGCAGTATCACAATGATTAGAACCGCGAAAAAAACACCGAATAACGAGCTAAGTACTAATCCACCCCTTATGCTCCATCGGTGACTTTGATATCGCATCGCCCTGCTTTCCATTACGCCGCCTGATAAACCTCAACCCAATTGGACACGCTACAACAACGGTGCCGTAGTATCTAAAACATATATCGGACTTGCAAGAAAAAAACGGGGGAAAATTCGCACTTTTTCCGTGGCCTTGGGGCTTACGTCTGTTTTCCAGGTAAGGCGTTTATCGCATCGCAGGTTTTGAACGCGACCAATATATATGTAATGAAATGGCCAATGCCTGCCGCGGCTGCGATAGATACGAGCACCCACGAGGCAAGAGAATAACCCTCAAACGCCCTGCTTATGAGTCCAATGAATGGGAATATGCATATCATAGGAATCGTCACAAACATTGCGGCTGACATAAACAAAACGGCGTATATTAGAAACAGCGTCATCGGTAACTTCCCAGTCCTTATCGAACGCCGAACTATAAATGAGTTATAGTCCTCCGTGAATCCCGTGAGCATCAACAATGCCCAGTAAATATTGAAGACCGGGATGAATAAAAATCCGACTGCCCTGCCCGGCGAGATGGACGGCTGGCTGTCCTTAATGGCCGCCCACATTTTGTAAAACAGCATAAGCTCGATTGCCACACTGCATACGAGGAAAACATCCGCAGTCGCAAAAACTTCAATCAAAGTTGCTTGAGCTGCTTTTTGTATTGCCAGAACAAGGCCTAACACACCCAAAACCCCTGCGATAGCCTGCACAGCCGTCCAGCAATATAGAAACAATGTTTTTGATACCGCTGTTTTCGACGCCGCTTTGGGTTCGGGCTGCTCCTGCTTTGTCGATTTGGCACTTATAGGGGGAGGTACTATTGGTGCCGGGCTTTTTACAGCAGGCGCTATAGGTTCAGGACTTTTCACCGGTGGAGCTACGGACGCCGGCGGTTCTGCCGGGGGCACGACTTTCGCCGGAGGCGTGACTGGTTCGGGACTCTTTACGGGCTGCTCCACGGCTGCCGGCCCGCCTTGCTTCACGGGCGATGCGGGCGTTTCTACGAATGGCTCAATAGTAAAGGGCGTGGCGCATTTAGGACATTTCGCCTGTTTGCCGATGTTCGTCTCATTGACATTGAACTTCGATTTGCAATTAGGACACTGTGTTTTCATAGAATAAGCCCTTTATTTCCTCTCTTCCCGAGCCAGACACTCCTTCCCGGGTTCGATTTAATGACCGGGAACTATTCTACCATATTTTAAGCTGACCCGAAGCGGTTTTACCTGATTTTTCTTTGGCCTTCACCGGCAAAAGGGTATAATCAAGAATGTCTTTTAGCCCCGATGAGCTGATGACAGCCGCTGAGAGGCGAAGGCAAAGAAGGAGAAGAGTATGAAAAGTAAAACACGTCTAAAAGCCACCCCAATTGCAATTATGGCAATGGTGTTATTTCTAAGCCAAACGGCGGGTGCTGATTATAATTACGGCGAGGCGCTTCAGAAGGCGATTTACTTCTACATGCAGCAGCGCTGCGGCCCCCTGCCGGCTGATAACCCTGTGATATGGCGGGCTGACTCGTGCCTGAACGACGGGGCTGACGTCGGGCAGGATTTGACCGGCGGCTATCTGGATGCCGGCGACAACGTGAAGTTCGGCCTGCCCATGGCATCAACGGTGGCGACGCTTAGCTGGGGTGTTTATGAATATCGAAGCGCCTTTGTCAACGCAGGCCTGCTGGACAAGGTTCTCGACGATATCAGATGGGGCACCGATTACTTCATCAAATGCCACACCGCTACAAATGAATTTTATTATCAGGTTGGCGCCGGAAGCGCCGACCATGCGTGGTGGGGACCGGTTGAGGTAATTGAAGAGGTAATGACCCGGCCATCATACAAGGTTACAGCTACATCGCCCGGTTCGTGCGTTGTCGGCGGGACGGCCGCAGCCCTTGCGTCGGCCTCCATAGTTTTAATGCCGACCGACCCAAACTATGCTTCCTTATGTCTGACTCACGCCCAGCAATTATTCGACTTCGCATACACCACCCAAAGCGATTCCGGCTACACGGCCGCCAACGGATTTTATACTTCCTACAGCGGATACTGGGATGAACTATCAGCAGCAGCCGCATGGCTTTACCTGGCCACCAACGACGCAAACTACCTGAATAAGGCCGAGACCTGCGCGAACAACTGGGGCATGGAAGGACAAACCGGCTACTGGGGCTACAAGTGGACCCATTCATGGGACGATATGCATTATATGGCACAAATCCTGCTGGCACGGGCCACAGGAAAGCAAATCTACATCGACTCAATCGAACGCAACCTCGACTTCTGGCAGCCCGGCGGAGGCATCACTTACACCCCCGGCGGGCTGGCATGGCTGGACTCGTGGGCTTCGCTGCGTTACGCCGCCAATGCTTCGCTCTTAGCGTTTATCTGGGCAGACGACAGCCACGGTAATGCGGCAAAGAAAACCGGCTACAGAAACTTCGCGGTAAGACAGATTAAATACATCCTCGGAGACAACCCTCGCGCCGGCGGTTACATTATCGGCTTCGGCGCCAATTATCCTCAGTACCCGCATCACAGGACCGCACACGGCTCATGGGCCAATGATATAGGCACACCAAGCCAAACCAGACACATAATACACGGGGCGATGGTTGGCGGACCGGACAGCAGCGACAACTATCAGGACGTAAGGAGCAACTATACACAAAATGAGGTGGCCTGCGATTATGACGCGGCGCTTGTCGGCGATCTGGCAAAAATGTATTCACTTTACGGCGGAACTCCAATATCGGGTTTCCCGCGACAAAGCGACTTCGCACAAGACCAAGACCCATACACCGAGTACTTTCCCAACGCCAAGATTAACTCACAAGGAACTACTTATACAGAATGGAGTGTTGACCTGACCAACCACTCGGCCTGGCCCGCACGAGTGACCGACAAATTGTCATACCGTTACTTCTTCGACCTGACGGAGGCATTTAACGCCGGCTACACTATAAACAATGTTACAGTAACGAAAAATTATACAGAAGTTCCGGTTACGGTCACCGGGCCGACGCACCTTAGAGACAATATTTACTATGTCACCGTTGATTACACCGGCAGCGCAATCTACCCCGGCGGGCAGTCGCAATGCGCAAGAGAAACGCAGGTCCGCATAGCCCTTCCGAATAACGCTCCCGCTGCCGCCTGGGACCCGAACAACGACTGGTCGTATCAGGGTCTTACAACGACGGCCGCCCAGACCCCGTACATTCCGGTTTATGACAACGGCGTTCGCATCTACGGACAGGAACCCGGACCAATCCTGCCGCCGGTTTCTATCACCGGCTACGTTAAGAACGACTGTAACGTGCCGATAGGAGGCGTGCTGGTTGTCACTAATAACGGCGGGCAATACACGACCGACATAAACGGCTTCTACACATTCTCGGTGGACAGCAACTGGTCGGGAACGATAACGCCGAGCAAAAAACATTACACATTTGAGCCCAACCAGATGATTTACGTTAATGTGGAGGCCAACGCGCAGGACCAGAATTACACTGCCAACAACATTTACGACCTCGACTGCGATGGAGTAATTGGCATGGGCGATTTCGCCGTAATGGCCGACTACTGGCTCGCGACCGGCCCAGGAATACCATGCGATTTTGTCGCCGATGAAATGATAAACTTCCTCGATTTCGCAAAACTCGCATCCGCCTCGACAAACAATCCGCCGACCATTTCTATAATTTCACCGGCCGACGGCGCTGAGTTTAACGCCCCCGCGACCGTTACCATAAATGCCACGGCGTCTGACAGCGACGGCTCCGTGAGCAAGGTCGATTTCTATCAGGGTTCAACATTACTGGGGACAGATACTAATACGCCTTATTCCTTCACCTGGAATAACGTGACCGACGGCAACTATATTCTGACTGCCAAAGCAACAGATGACGAAGGAGCCGTAACCACCTCATCGCCCATCAGTATTACAGTGAACGCCATTGTCACTACCGGATGCACCTGCATCGCCGGCTGCGACACAAGGACAGTTATTACCGCGCCTTTCACCCAAGATGGTGCAGGCGAGTTCTGCTGGGAATCAACCAATCTCGGCACTTACACAAACAACTGGAATCTTGATAAATTAACCATAAACGGGACTGACTACACCAATAAATACGTCTTTACCTCTACTATTCCCAAAATCAACGGCAAATATTACATTTACTATAAAGGGTCTTACGCCTGGAGCCACTTCGAGGCCGAGAATTAGAAATTGACATCTTTGCTATTAAACTGCCCTGCTTTGGCAGCATGGGTGCGATGATGGTGAGAAGAAAAACGCAGTTTCTAAGCATAATGACCTGCCTCCATAAGTTTAAGGGACATGGCAACAAGCGGTAAATACGGCAGTTAAACCGCACAAAAGGCAGAAAATACTTGCAATTTGTGATGGATTTGGTAGCGTATAAAGCAAATAAATTTAAAAGCTTATGTGGTTTTTTGTGTTTGGAGGAAGAAGTCATGAAAAAATTCAATTCAAAGACAGCAATTCAATGTTCAGCGTTTGTTTGTGCGTTAATAATCTTATCACAAGTTAGTATGGCGGGTAATCTGGAGCCAAACGCCCCGCCCGGCTCGACGATGAAGCCATTGGACCAGGTTGAACCGAGGATTCCAATAACAAGCGTGCCATATACGATTTCACAAAGCGGCTCCTATTACCTTACTAAAAATCTGACCGCCGCAGGTACCGCAATCACTGTAAACGCGGATAATGTAACCATTGACCTGTGCGGTTTCTCGTTGGCAGGGAATAATACAGGGTCCGGCATTTACATGACCGACCGAATCAACGTGGAAATCCGCAACGGCACGATTAGCAATTTTTCTTATGGTATCAATGATGATTTCATCACGATGGTCTCAAACGGTACCAGTACAAACCACCGGGTAATCGGTGTTCGTGCTCTGTCTAATGCAAATTTTGGAATTAAGCTTTATGGCCCCAACAACGAGGTCAGGGACTGTTCGGCCAGTAACAATGGAACTTCGGCTTCCGGAAGCAATATCTTCGGCATCTCGGTCGCCAACAACTCCACGGTAACCGGAAATACGGTCAGCAATAACGGAGGTTCGGCTCAAGTGAATGCCTATGTCTTCGGCATTTTAGCCGGCTACAACTGCACAATAACTGGAAATGCAGTCGGCTCTAACGGATATAATGCTGCTGCGGGTACTACCGTTTACGGCATCACGGCCAATTCCAGCAGCACGATAACCGGAAATACAGTCAGCGGTAACGGAACTTCCGCTGGTTCCGTTTATGGCATCGCAGCTAACAATGGGGGCAGCACGATAACCGGAAATACGGTCTGCGGTAACGGTTCTTCGGCTACTGTCCTGGTCCACGGCATCTATGCCTCCTCCGGCGGTACGGTAACCGGAAATACAGCTTACCTGAATGGACAAGGAATGTCGGCGGGATCCGGTACTGTTGACGGCATTTATGCCGGCAGCGGCTGTACCGTAATAGGAAATACAGTTTACTCGAACGGAGCATTCGCGAGCGGCACTGTCTTCGGCATCTACCTTGCGGGAAATAGCCTTGTCGACCAGAACACCGCATATAACAACAACGGGACAAATATGACTCACCCTGCTAATTGCACTTACGGCTCAAACTATGCCCCGTAATAATGAAAAAAACAGCTATAGTTCAAAAGTCATTTGTATTGCGCTTTGAGTTTGTGAAGAATGAGAAAATAAAGGCAGGATATTGCAATGAACCGTGAAAATATGTTTCAGATACTCGGTATTCTTGCGGTGCTGATATTGATAATAAACCCGGCACGAGCCGGAAATATCGACCCTTATAACAACGGCTCGAAATATGCCTATGGCGAAAATGTCGGCTGGTTCAACTTTAATCCTTCGCAGGGACCGGGCGTCCTGGTATATGGCGGTAAATTGACTAGTTATATATGGCAGGAAGATATCGGCTGGATTAATCTCTCGCCTGCCAGTTACGGCGGAGTAACCTATGACTCAAACTGGAAATTGTCAGGTTACGCATGGGGCGAGAATGTCGGCTGGATTAACTTCAATCCGACCATCCCCGGAGACAGCAATGATTATGGCGTCCGCATTGACTCCAACGGTAATTTCGATGGCTACGCCTGGGGCGAGAATATTGGCTGGATTCATTTCAGTTCCACTGCGCCTGTCGATTATGGAGTCAGCGCCTGCGTTGTCGGTCTCGACGATTTGCATAATTTCGCTCAACAGTGGCTGATGGACGGCAGAGGTTTGGCTGCGGATTTGAACTACAGCAGCCATGTTGATTTTGCTGATTACAGCATTCTTGCTTCGGATTGGCTTGATTTTTGTCCTGACAATTGGCTGTTAAAGTGAGGTCGGGAATTAAAATTAGCTCGCCTCGGCAGAGCCGGGGCTTTAGTTTGGTGTCCGTGGTCTTGAGCCGGTAGTCCCTTGACGGTAACCGGCAAAAGGGTATAATGTTACTCGCCTGATGCTGGTGGGCAAAAGGCAATGAAGAATGGAGAAGGGTATGATGAGAAGCAACATGTCTATTGGGAGCAATCCTCTACATAAACATCTATGCGCACACACCACACTAAAACCATTATGATTTTTTGAAGAGGAGAGAAAAATGAAAAGTTTAAACCAGAAAGTTGTTATTTTAACTGTCCTTATTTTAGTTAATGTTTCTTTTGCCGGTACATATAGCGGCGGCTCAGGAGAAACATATGACCCATACCAAATCAGTACCGTCGGGGACTGGCAGGAGCTGATGACCACCTCTGACGACTGGAGCAGTTCCTTTATCCTGACGGCGGATGTCAACCTGGCGGGGATAACCCTGACACCAGTTGGAAACAGCGATACACCATTTTATGGTGTCTTTGACGGCAACCATAATAAAATCAGCAATGTAGTCATCAATCAACCAGGCAGCAATAACGTCGGCTTGTTTGGCTATAACTTCGGCCAAATCAGCAATTTAGGCGTCGAGAATGTTAATATGACCGGAAGCTATTATGTCGGCGGCCTGGTGGGAGAGAACTATGGAGCTATCAGCAATTGTTATTCGACAGGCGCCGTTACCGGCGGGGATGGCTCAGAGTATCTCGGCGGTCTGGTGGGATACGGCACCGGCAGCATCAGCAATTGTTATTCGACGGGTTCAGTCAGCGGTGGTTCTGGTTCTTATTATGTCGGAGGGCTGGTGGGATACAGCAACTACGGCAGTATCAGCGATTGCAATTCGACGGGTACTGTTAGCGGTGGTTCTAATTCCTGGGATATCGGCGGGCTGGTGGGATACAGCAACAGCGGCAGTATCAGCGATTGTTATTCGACGGGTTCGGTCAGCGGAGATTATCGTTCTTATTTTCTCGGCGGGCTGGTGGGATGGAACTACAACGGCAGTATCAGCAATTGCTATTCGACAGGCGCTGTTACCGGCGGAGATTCTTCAGAATATCTCGGCGGGCTGGTGGGATACAGCTACATCTATGGCAGCGGCATAAATATCAACAATTGCTATTCGACAGGCGCGGTCACCGGCGGAGATAATCCAGCGTGGCTCGGCGGGCTGGTGGGAGACAACGAGGGCACTATCAGCAACTGCTCTTCGACAGGCGCGGTCACCGGCGGGGATAGTCCATACGACCTCGGCGGGTTTGTGGGATGGAACTACGGCAATATCAGCAATTGCTACTCGACAGGCAATGCCACAGGAGGAAATAACTCAAGCGAGCTCGGCGGGCTGGTGGGATCCAACGGCAGCACTATCAGCGATTGCTATTCGACGGGTGCGGTCAGCGGAGGTTCTGGTTCTCATTCTGTCGGCGGGCTGGTGGGAGAAAACGACAGCGGCAGTATCAGCAATTGCTATTCGACAGGTTCGGTCAGCGGCGATACTTATTCTTCGTACGCGTACGTCGGCGGGCTGGTGGGATACCACTACACCGGCAGTATCAGCAATTGCTATTCGACAGGTATGGTCAGCAGCGATATTTATTCTTCGTACGTCGGCGGGCTGGTGGGATATAACGACAGCGGCACCATAAGCAGTTGCTATTTTCTTATCACAAGCGGGCCGGATAATGGTAACGGAACACCGCTGACAGATGAACAAATGAAGCAGCAAAGCAGTTTCGTCAACTGGGATTTTGACGGCGACCCGCCAATCTGGAAGATACAGGAGAATATCACTTATCCGCATCTCTTCTGGGAACCAAACTCTGTGACACCACCTCAGCCCCAATATACGGGCGGCACAGGAACAACTGAGGACCCATACCAAATCAGTAACGTCGCTGATTTGCAGTTATTGATGGCCTCGCCCGCCGATTGGGATAAATATTTTATTCAGACCGCGGACATTAATATGCAGGGTATCGAAATGACGCCTGTTGGAAATGATGTCAACAATTTCACCGGCTCCTTCGATGGCCAAAGTCATATTATAAGTAACGTCTATATTAACATGCCTGGTTCTAATAACGTCGGCTTGTTTGGCTATGTCGGCTCCGGCGGCCAAATCCGCAATTTAGGTGTCAAGAATGTCAATCTAACCGGCAACAACTATGTCGGCGGGCTGGTGGGATATAACGACGGCAGTATCGGCAATTGCTATTCGACGGGTGCGGTCAGCGGCGATACTTATTCTTCGTACGTCGGCGGCCTGGTGGGATACAGCGATGGCAATATCAGCGATTGCTATTCGACAAGCACCGTCACTGGCGGGTATGACTCAGAGTATGTCGGCGGGCTGGTGGGAGAAAACGACGGCAGTATCAGCAGTTGCTATTCGACAGGTTTGGTCAGCAGCGATGCTTATTCTTCGTACGTCGGCGGCCTGGTGGGATACAGCGATGGCAATATCAGCGATTGCTATTCGACAAGCACCGTCACTGGCGGGTATAACTCAGAGAATCTCGGCGGGCTGGTGGGGCAATTTAGTTACGGCGACATCAGCAATTGTTATTCGACAGGCGTGGTCACCGGCGGAGATGATTCATACTATCTCGGCGGGCTTGTGGGATTGAACTACATCGGCAGTATCAGCGATTGCTATTCGACAGGCGTGGTCACCGGCGGAGATAATTCAGACTATCTCGGCGGTCTGGTGGGATACAGCGAAAGCCGCAACAACATTAGTAATTGCTATTCGACAAGTACCGTCACAGGCGGGGATAACTCAACGTATATCGGCGGGCTGGTGGGATACAACTACGACGGCAGTATCAGCAATTGCTATTCGACGGGTGCGGTCAGCGGTTCTTCTGGTTCTTCTGCTATCGGCGGGCTGGTGGGGTACAACTACTACAGCAGCATCAGCAATTGCTATTTTCTTATCACCAGCGGGCCGAATGACGGCAACGGAGTGCCGCTGACGGATGAACAAATGAAACAGCAAAGCAGTTTTGTTGACTGGGATTTTACGACTATATGGCGGATGAGATGTGAAGGAATGAATTATCCTAAACTGAATTGGCAAGTAATTCCCACGGCGGATTGGGTTTGTCCGGATGGCGTTAATTTTGCCGATTTCGCGTATTTTGCCGACCGGTGGCTTGAAAGCGATTGTACATCATCCAATAACTTCTGCGGCGGCGCGGATTTGAATGCTTCTGGCAAAGTCGATATGCAGGACCTCGAAATTTTCGCCGACAACTGGCTGACGCAATAGTAATCCGAAATCGGCGAACGGATTTATTTTATGGCTTGGCCATCTCCAACGGGAGACGCTGATTCCGCAGAGAACGCAGATTCTTTGTGTTTAGCCCGGCAACTTTATTGCCGGGTCATTGCGAGCGAAACGAAGAAATCTCTTCTTAAATCCGCAATCGCCAATCGGAAATCGGCAATTACAAAAACCCTTGCCTCCTTCCTACTTTTACGATATACTGTTACCTTAAGGATGGGATGCGGTTTTTTGCCGCATTTCTTGAAACTAAAGAAAAACCTGGAGGAGAGCAAAGATGAAAACCAGAACAACATTTATCCTGTTTCTTACAGCCATACTAACCATCGCGGCTGGCAGTGTATTAGCATATAGCGGCGGCAGCGGTACAACGGGTGCCCCATACAAAATTGCCACAAAAGCAGATTTACTCGCTTTGGCTGCAAATACAGATGACTACGGCAATTGCTTTATTCTGACGGCGGATATTAATATGGGAGGACAGGTCTTTACGACGGCAATTATTGCCTCTGGGCCTGCCTTTCTGGGGACTTTTGACGGGAACGACCATAAGATTACTAATTTTACCATAAACGGCGGAAGTAATTCCAACATCGGTTTGTTCGGCCAAGTCAACACCAGCGGCTCGGTTAAAAATCTCGGTCTCGAGAATTGTTCTGTTAGTGGTAATTATTCTATCGGTGGTTTGGTGGGGTACAACTACTACGGCAGTATCAGCGATTGCTATTCGACGGGTATGGTCAGCGGTGGTTCTAATTCTGATGTTGTCGGCGGTCTGGTGGGATGAAGCAATACTGGCACTATCAGTAATTGCTATTCGACAGGCGCGGTCACCGGTTTTCAGTTTGTCGGCGGTCTGGTGGGATACAGCTACGGCAGTATCAGCAATTGCTATTCGTCAGGTACAGTCATCGGTGATTCAAATGTCGGCGGGCTGGTGGGAGGAAAGGACTCTGGCGCTGCTATCAGCAGCAGTTATTTTCTTATCATAAGCGGGCCGGATAATGGCTACGGAACATCGCTGACAGACACGCAAATGAAACAGCAAAGCAGTTTCGCAGGATGGGACTTTTTTACTATTTGGGATATTGTTGAAGGCCAGGCATATCCTTTCTTCAAAAGCGGTGTAGGCACTGGCACACCAGATGACCCATACAGAATCGCGACTAAAGCGGACTTGCTGACAATGGCCGCCGATGCCTCATATTACAACGAATGCTATATCCTGACGGCGGATATTAATATGGAAGGGCAGGTCTTTACGACGGCAATCATTGCCGCAAGCGACTTTACGGGGACGTTTGACGGCAACGGCCATAAAATCACTGATTTTACCATCAACGGCGGAGACGACGTCGGTCTATTTGGCCAGATTAGCTTCGGCGGCTCGGTTAAAAATCTCGGTCTTGAGAACTTTTCAGTCAGCGGTTCTGATGATGTTAAAGGGCTGGCGGGATACAGCGCTGGCAGTATCAGCGATTGCTATTCAACGGGTGCGGTCAGCGGTTCTGGAGAAGTCGGCGGTCTGGTGGGATACAACGAGAATGGCTGCAATATCAGCAATTGCTATTCGACAAGCACCGTCACTGGTGGGGATGACGCAACGTATCTCGGCGGTCTGGTGGGAGACAACGAGGGAACTGCCAGCAATTGCTATTCGACAGGCACAGTCACCGGCGGAGATAATTCATACTATCTCGGCGGTCTGGTGGGAGACAACGAGGTAACTGTCAACAATTGCTATTCGAAAAGTGCCGTCACTGGTGGGTATAACTCAGTGTTTCTCGGCGGTCTGCTGGGAGTCAACGGCGGCAATATCAGCAATTGCTATTCGACAGGCACTGTTACCGGCGGAAATAGTTCATCCTGCCTCGGCGGGCTGGTGGGGGATAACCTAGGTACTGGCACTGTCAGCAATTGCTATTCGACAGGCGCGGTTATTGGCGGGGATGGCTCAGCGTATATCGGCGGGTTGGTGGGGTACAGCTACGACGGCACTACCAGCAGCAGTTATTTTCTTATCACCAGCGGGCCGGATAATGGTAACGGAACATCGCTAACAGATGAGCAAATGAAACAGCAAGGCAGTTTTGTTGACTGGGATTTCGATTACGTATGGCACATCTGTGAAACCACTAATTATCCGAAACTCATCTGGCAGATAGTACCCGGCGATTTTGTCTGTCCCGATGGGGTCGACTTTGCTGACTATTCGTTTTTTGCCGAACGCTGGTTGAATACGGACTGTGCAAGCAACAACAACTGCGACGGCGCCGACCTCGATTTGTCAGGCACGGTAGATATAGCCGATTTGGCGATAATGTGCGACTACTGGTTAAAGGGCTTTTAGCTTTTTATCCTTCGGCTCGGCCTCGGTGCGGCGATGTTAAGAAGGAAATGCTAAAAGAAATGCTCTGAATTGTCTTTTAATGCCGCTTTGGCGACCTGCGGCGGTTCAGGCCATCTTCGACAGGCCATCGAAGCAAATCTGTGACCAGGTTTCCATAGTATCGCGAACTTCCTGTAATTCGGGGATACTCATAAAACCCATCTGCGTAATCATTTGCTCTTTTCTATTCACCTTCGGCTCATCCAAAGTCCACAAGTGAACGATTCCTAAATGCACCTGCCCAACCTCGTTTGAATCGTCGTTGAGAAGTGCGACAACCTTGTCCTTGTATCTGGTCTCTATTGAGATCTCTTCAGCAACTTCCCGCTGAACAGCGGTAAGATAGGTATCATAAAAATTGCCGAAAAGCGGCATATCATCGGTGGGGTTTATGTGGCCTCCGATGCCAAGAGAGCGTTTGGCGACAAGGCGGGTTTCGCCCGCACGTTTGCCGCGGACGTAGCTTAGGTATTTGCCGCTGCAGGTCATAATCACATAAGGAATGAGCTGCTTAAAGGAGGGGTCTTTTTCGGCCTGCGGCCGGGACATAAAACGGGGAACGCCCGCGGCAAAAAGTTTATCCAGATACTTTTGTGTATCCATCACAAGACCGTTAAACGCGCCTGCGCTTTCAAAAACCTTTCGCTGGACTACCAGTACCTGTTCATCCTGTGCCATTCCCTGCTCCGTTTTCTGATAGATAAGAACAATGAATCAGACTGCCATACCGGATACTTCGGTCTCGAAAACCATTGTGTCGTTGACCATTCCCTGGATATAGGCGTCGTATTTTCGGCCCGGCTTGAATTTTGTTATTTTGCCTAAGAGCAACAGTCGCTGGCCCGGCTGGACAGTCGCACGGAACTTAGCCGAGTCAATACTGGCAAAACCGATGAAGCAGTTCTCGCCCAGAACATGCCTGACGAAGTAACTAAGTAACTGGGCAGCCGACTCAATCATAATCACGCCCGGCATAAGGGGTCTTCCCGGTATGTGTCCGCGAATCCAGAACTCCTTGTCGGTTACGTCCTTGTAGCCAAGCACAAGCATATTGGGCTTGTCATACCAGAGCACGCCGTCAAGCTGCTGCATCTCGTAATTCTGGGGATTGACCTTGAGGATGTCATCCCTGTTAAAAATCGGTTTGCCGGCGAGGTTTATCTTCGATAAATCGAATAATAGCGGCGGAGGCATTATTTATCCCTGAAAATGGGGACTTGGCGCAATTGCTGTCTGCCTGTCGGCCCGCTCCACGACTATCCGCGTCGCGAACCGATATAAGCCAAATCCAGCGTCCAAAATGTGCCTGTTAATACCTACTGTGTTGTTCTGATTTCCAGAACTTTGTTGCGAACAAGCTGGGCCGCCTGCTTGATACTCTGCATCTGTTTGCGAACCCGCGTCCCTGCGGCCTTGTTTCCGCCCTCGGCCTTGCTGACGTCTGCTTCAATTTCCGCTACCAGTACTTTCAAATTTTCGTACTCTTGCATCGATGTGCCTCCAGTTAAGTAAGAGGGTTAACGTTCCTTGTTTTCAAAGCTGACGATTGAAACTTACCTATACAAAACCGTGTTGTCAAAGGAAAATCGGCGTTTTTTTCAAAAAAACCGCTATCCCCAAAATCCTCTAATGGCCTAATTTTTGGGTCAATGCCGCGATTCTTTTGCCCCAGCGGGCGCAAAGTTTCTCAACCCTCTGGTCGGGCTTGCCTATCGAAACCGGTCCGTAGTGGTCGCCCTGCGGGTCGCCCTGGATTATCATGCCGCTGATAATCATCGCCTGAAGGATACCCAAAATCGTTGTTTCATTGCCTCCGCCGATATTGGCAGCGCTGGTAAAGGCCGCGCCGACTTTGCCGTCTAACTGCCCGTGTTTGACCACGGCGTCGTCAATAAGCTGCTTAACCTGCGCCGCCATACCGCCGTAATAGGTAGGCGAACCAATCACTATCGCGTCATATTTGAGCAGGTCATCAACTTTGACTCCTGTGATTTCTTTGCAGTCGGTTTCCAGTCCGCCATCATTCATCGCCTTTGTTATCATATCCGCCATTTGCTTTGTATTGCCGCTTCTCGAATAATAAATAACTATTCCCTTAGACATTTTTTACTCCTTTTTTTGTTTATTTGCGGAAACCTTATTTTTTCAACGGTATTATTTCCGGCTGGCCGAAGCCATCTGGAATTGTAAACTCAAATACCTTTTCGTCAATCGCCTCATTGACCTTCGGCTTTGTGAAACTAATCTCGTAAATATCGCCCTCAGTTGATACCGCTGAGATTTTCGCAGGCAGCATCAATCCCTTGTCAATCCAGACCTCGACCGATTTGTAATCATCCTTGTAAATAGAATCAGATTTGACCTTCAAATGCAAATGCGTTAATCCGTTTGGTTCGCCGACGAGGTTAATGTCGAACTGCTGCTGCAAATCCTCCGTCTTGTCAAAACCAATCAGGGGAAAATTCCTCTTGGCTAATTCAAACGCATCTATCGGCTCATTGGTCTCGGCCAACTGCCTCTTCTGAACCTGCTTAATCTGATAATCGATATGCGTAAGCCACCGGCCATCGAAGATATATTGTTCGCCGTATTTCTGCTGAGGATTTTCGTCCTGTGTAAGGGTACCGAAGTTGATTCGCAGCTTTGAACCATTGCCGAGGCGGGCGTAATACAAGTTTCCTGTTCGCAGCGTTTTCGATTCGAGCACCGGCTGGCTGAAAAGGTAATCGACTTCGCATTGATACGATTGCAGCCCGCTTGTCTTTTGCTTAAGACCATCCAGAACGCTCGATACATAATTCGCATCAGGCGTCGATTGCTCGGCGCAAGACACTTGACCGCATCCGCCAACTGTCACCGCCAAGATAATCAATATTCTCAACATAAAAACCCTTCGCCGTCGCCTACACAATATTAGCGTATGCCTACGAACTTTTGTCAATTAAAATTAGGACCTGTCCCTCTTTCATCATTTTTCCCTCCTCTGTTATCTTATGTCATGCCAGACATATGCTCCTGGAGCAAGCTTTAAACGATATTCATCACCTCGCTTTAAATCTGACCGATTTTGGGATTCAGATACATCCATATCTGGGGGGCCCACAACTAATCCCCAATGTACGAAAGTCCCACCCCACTCAAACTTAACTACGGTACCTATGTTTTCTTTTTTTTCAACGAATACAGTATTTGCTTTTAGCTGTTTGATAAAACTAGGCCAACGCTCTTTTGGTATGCCATAATCATCTTGTTTACTAGTATCAACGGTGTTACTCCAGTCTCGAATCAATTTAAAATCCACATCTCGTTTTATCCTATCGGTATGCCCTTGAAATATATAGTATATTCCAGGTTTTCGGTTCTTGTAAGCAATACATACGACAAAAATACAAACAAATAATAGAATAAAACTTATAATCCCTTGCCGAGTCAATTTTTGTGCGAACAATATTATAGTGGCAGCAATCTGGTCCAAAAACAATATGAAAATAAATATGAAATACAATAATGTGCTAATTAATATTTTCCACATTACCGGGCTGTCCGGGTCTGGGTTTACTCCAAAATTATAATCTGAAACAGCGCAGTACCTATAAAAACCAAAATTTAGCAATAAAGTTAGAATGGTCAACAATATATCAAGCCATAATAACCAGCTTGTTTTTTGGAAAAAGGGGGACAGTTCTGAATTATTAATGTTTTTGTCCATCTTTTCCTTTGCGATAAATTTTCTTACATCCCGTCGATAATCTTGAGCAAACCAGCGATATTTTCAATAACAAAATCGGCGTGCTTGGCAAATTCGTCGGCCTTGTGATGATTTTTCAAAAGTACGGGAACCGCATTTGCCACCCTTGCACAAAGCAAATCAAAAAGATAATCGCCTACTACCAATGCCTCCTGCGGCTTTATCCCAAACCGCTCGCAAAGATACAGAACGCCAAAGGCATCGGGCTTTACCGGCCCTTCCTCCCTGCCCACAACCGCGTCGAATCGTAATCCGTGCTTGTCGGCAACTGCAAACGCGTTTTCTTTCTTATTGCGGGTCAATATGCCTATGAGAATTCCTCTCCTGTGCAGTTCTTCAAGCGTCTCTTTTGCGCCGGGGTTCAATGTCGATTCAGCGACCGCCTTTTCCTCATGAGCCAGCAAAATCCGCTCCGCATCATCGCGCTCGCCTGCCGTCATCTTTTCCATCAATTCCAGAATCGGCCCCGCGTCAGGGGCATAACCCATTTCTTTGCGAATCGCGTCAAAATCAAAAAACGGCTGCGTTATCGTTCCGTCGAGGTCAAATATCACCGCTTTGATTCGCATATCGAAATTCCAAATAGTGGCACGGGCTTCCAGCCCGTGAGAACACGGCCAAGATGGCCGTGCTACATACTCAAGATTTTCTGCGAAGAAGCTCTATCAGGTATCGCGTCTCCTGGCTGATAACGCGGTCTTTGCGAACAAGAATCCCCGTCGGGCGCACAAACCTCTCATTTGAAAACTCAATCGCCTTTATGGTACCCGCCGCAAGCTCCTGCGACAACGCGGTGCGGGGAAGAATACTGACACCCGAATTGATTTCAACCGCCCTTTTGACCGTCTCGATGTTGTCGAACTCCATCGCGGGCCTTATGACCACGTTATAACGCTGGAAAATTCCGTCTATCCAATCCCGCGTGGGCACTCCCTCCTCAAAACCGATAAACCGCTCTAATTGCAGCTTATGAATATCAATCTGCGACTGCTTTGCCAGCGGATGTTTCGAGCTGCACGCCAGGACTAACGGCTCATCCTCAAACTCATAGACATCCAGCCGCTTATCCCTTCTCGGCACCGCGACAAGACCGATATCAAGCTCGCCCGCCAGCACCAGTTCGTAAATTTTTTCCGAGATAAAGTACGCCACGTGAACGTTGATGCTGGGCCTTTTGACCATAAATCTTTTGATATACTCAGGCAGCGAATGCATCCCGATACTGTAAATCGCTCCCACGTTTATCCTGCTCTGGGCAGCCGACTTGAGCGAGTTCATCTCGCTGTTGAGCTGGTCATACCTGTCCACGATGTCCCTTGCCGCCCGATACAGAAGCTCTCCGGCGGCCGTTAATTCCAAAGGCCTTTTCTGCCGGTTAAGCAACTGGCACTTGTGCTCTATTTCCAGTTGAGCAACCTGCTGCGAAACCGCCGACTGACTCACCATATGCTTATCTGCCGTCTTTGAAAAACTCCGCAGCGTCGCCAAATCGCAAAACATCTTCAACGTTTCTATGTGCATTATAAGTCCCCTTGATGAACCATATTAAACACACCTGTATTTATCCTGCCGATAGTTAGTATTCTTATGCTATTATAAGTTTAATCATGGGCAATTGCATAAGTTTTACTTATTTTAACAATTGCCTGATAAAAGGCAATCCTGACTTTCGCCCTGATATAACTTGTCAAAATCCGGAAAGGACGGACTTTACCCTCCTTAGGGGTGTCCTTTTTGTTGCCTCCGGGCGAAAACTGAATTACAATCCAGATTATGAAAAGTAATCCTGACATTAAAAAAGTCATTCGCCAGCACGCTGAAATGGCGGAATTTTTCTCCGGCGGATTAACCGTTAAAAAAACGTCGCTCGTCGCTGGTGACTCGCCCGCCTCGGCTCTCGCCCAGAGCGAGACCGGGTCGCTCGACAAAAACGAGTCACGGGTCACGAGTCACGAGCCACGAGCCACAGTTAGCGCGCCCGCCTCGCCTGAGGTCATCAAGGAGCTTGAGGATATAGCCGAACAGACGCGCAAATGCCGCAAATGCGAACTCGGCTCACTGCGCAAAAACGCTGTGCCGGGCGAAGGCAATACTTCCGCCCGCATAATGTTCGTCGGCGAAGCACCCGGAGCCGATGAAGACACACAGGGCAGACCCTTTGTCGGAAGAGCGGGACAATTGTTGGACAAAATCATTACCGCCTGCGGTCTCAAACGCGAAGACGTCTGGATTGGCAATATCCTCAAGTGCAGGCCGCCGGATAACCGCGACCCAAAACCTGAAGAGATAATCGCCTGCATACCTTATCTGCAAAGGCAAATTGAGCTAATCAACCCGGAAATAATCGTTGCCCTCGGCGCCCACGCCGCAAAGACATTACTCGATACCCCTAAAGCAATAGGGCAATTGCGTGGCATTTTCCACGAATATATCCCCGGCATAGGCCACAAACCCATAAAACTTATGCCCACTTTTCACCCCGCCTACCTGCTCCGCAACTACTCCGATGACAATCGCAGAAAGGTCTGGGAGGATATGAAAAAAGTCCTGGCTGAACTGGGCCTGCCGGTGCCTCAGAAAACAGGTAGATAATACTGCCTGAACCGTTTTATCCCCTTGCTATCCCAATAACTTTTGATTTTCCGCTTGACATTATAGGTCGGTAATATTATACTGATGTTAAGTTGGGTAACGGCGCTTATATCTCTGCACGTTAAAATAGGTGATATAGGCAATGGAAGCCGATAGCCCTTAAAAGAGAAGGGTTGAAGAAAAGAAGAAGATGGAGGAGTAGAGTTATGAGCTACACTAAGCTCAAAGTAGCAGTGCTTTTTGTCGCGATAGCAGCATTAAGCTTAACCCCTGCAAATGCAGTCCCCGTAATACTGACTTACGGCACCGTTGATATCACGAGTCGCAATAACAATTATTCTGACATTGCCCAGCTCTCCGGCACTGCTCTTGCCGGCGGTAGTGGCGGTACTTACTACACCGGCCTCTATTCATGGACTACAGGCGCTACCACCGGCATAGGCGATTATGTTCCCAATTGGGGCTTCTGTATAGAATTGGCTCAAGATGCGGAACTCGGCGTGGAGAATGTAATTTCCCTGAACAACGCACCACAACCAGCTCAGTATGGCACGCCTATGGAAACTACCAAAGCCAATTATATTCGTGAGCTTTGGGGCAGAGATTTTGACCCATCATGGGCAACCGGCGCAAATAAGCAAACGGCAGAAGCATTTAGCTTCGCTATATGGGAGATTATTTACGAAACCGACCCAACGTGGGATGTTACAAGTGGCACGGGCTTCAGCACCACTGACCTTACAGAGGGAGCTATTGCCAATACCTGGCTTAGCCAGTTGAACGGCGACCCGGCATATTTCGCGAATAACCTGGTCGCAATAAGCTCAGACACCGGTCAGGATTATGTAGTGCAGATTCCTGAGCAATTGCAGATACCTGAGCCGGCCACGTTATCCATGCTCGCCATTGGCGCGGCAGCCCTGTTGCGAAGACGCAGAAGCTAAGCAAATAACATAACAAAAAAATCAAAAAAGCCGTGGATTTCCTCACGGCTTTTTCTTTTTTTAAGCAATAAGAAAACTATCCTCAAAACCATTTGCCTTTTGGGACTTGATAAAAAAGCGATTTCTTCTATAATCTTCTTAACACAAGTTTCATCAGGGCGATTAGCTCAGCCGGTAGAGCAGCTGACTCTTAATCAGCGGGTCGCAGGTTCGATTCCTGCATCGCCCATTCAAAAACGCAGTTTTTAGCGGCGGGAGATTATCAACTTGTCTGCTGCTTGTCTTTTTTCGCGGGCGAAGAAAAGAAACATTGAAAGGAGGCGTTCATGAGTAACACAGAAAGACAATGTTCCAAGTGTGAGTTCTATGACGCAAATTATGGCCAGTGCCGCGCAATGCCTCCAGTCGTGCAATACGCTGTTGCTCCCCACGGTGAAGGAGGCAGAAGAATAGAAAACGAAAGAGGGTGGCCAAATGTGAATCCTGATGATTGGTGCGGCAAATTCAATTCAAAATAAAAACAGCCAAAATATTGACGTGAGAAATTTTGATTGTAAAATGCCCACGCACTTAACGACAACAGCAGCGCTAAATTGCGCCAAACCTTCATCGCCGCCTTCTTTCTGCAAAAAAATGTTGATGTAGTATGCTGTGACCCTATTAGCGTTTCCTTCTCAACATCACCGCACCAAGGCCGATTAGCAAAAGCGTACAAGGTTCGGGGACATTGTATGAAACGTAAATGTCCACTCCCGCTGTATCAGGTGATGCCCGGTCGAAATAAAAAGCCGAGCCATCACTGCTTATGCAAGGTTGGCCACTTGCGCCGCCTGGAGTGTCAAAAACCGATAGATGTTCGACGTTGCCAATGGGGTCGTTAAGGGAATCGCGTACCGCTTCGAATATCTGCGATGTACCATTACGGTCAGAATTTAAATATATCGTCAATGCATCTGGCGAGAGATACGGCCCACTTTCAATCGAAGCCGTATTAATCCCCGCCAGGTTTGTTATATTACCGAAAGGTGAATTTTTATCGGGTCGCGTGGCCATATAAATATCCCAACCTCCAACATTGGGATTACTGAAAACAACAGTCAATTCATCCGCAGAAAACGATGGAGAATTGATGCCACTGGGAAGACCAGCCACCGCCGTTCCCTGCGACCAGGGGGCGTTCACAGAGGCCCGTTGACTGACCTTTACCTGCCAAGAGCTTGATTCGTCTTCGTAATACATCCTCAGATTATCAGAAGATACCCACGGATAAAGAGCGTTACCGCTAGCAGAGGACGAACTGAGGACTTCGTTAATCTGGGTAAACGGCCCAGATGGCGTGGCTCGCGTTGCCTCGTATATCTGGTCCTGGCCGCTACTGTCTCTGACAAAGTAAAGCGACAGACCGTCAGAGGACACTCGCGGTATCCAATCGTTATAGGATGTATTCACCGAACTTACGGGCACCGGCGTTGTCCATTCAGCCAGAACGGGCAGCGACAAAACAGCAGCCAACAGGACTGCTACATACATAATTTGGTTTCTCATTTTTTCTCTCCTTAAAAAAATAGTTATTTATTTCAGGTACGCCCTGCGCGCACCGATTCCGCCTGATTGAAAATGATAAACCTTGACCCTTCTCCGGTCATTCTCACTCTCCTTCTTCATTGCCTTTTGCCCCCAGCCAAAGGCGATTTTAATTATACCCTTTTACCGATGGCCATCAAAGAAAAAACACACCGGCTTTACGATACCCTGCTTGACATCAGCCAGCCGGAGCGTAACATTAGGGGTTGAGCAAGGTTTTAATGCAATTTTGGGCTTTTCTGAAACGTCTTATCAGAAAAGGTCAACCGCACCCGCAGGTTTATGGGATTCTGAGAACAAGATATGAATGTATTACTTGTTTTTGCGGTTATCTTTGTCGGGGCTGTCGATTCCAAATCCGTGACCGGGCCGCAAGGCATCTCAGACAATCCTTTTGAAAATTCAACCCCTGCGACACCTCAAAACAAGATAGACGAACTGGTCTTCGCCGGGTTAAAGCGGTCGGGCATTCAGCCGGCCAATATATGCTCCGACGCGGTATTTGTCCGCCGAGTTTATCTTGACGTGATTGGCACACTGCCCACCCCAAAAGAGGCCGATGAGTTCCTGCGGGACAAAAACCCGAATAAGCGCATATCACTTATTAACCGCCTGCTGGAACGAGAGGAATTTGTCGATTACTGGACGCTGAAATGGTGCGACATGCTGAGGGTCAAGTCCGAATTTCCCATAAACCTTTGGCCAAACGCGGTGCAGGCATATTATCACTGGATTCACGATTCGCTGCGCACCAATATGCCTTATGACCAGTTCGCCCGCGAGCTATTAACTTCGAGCGGGAGCAACTTCCGCGTGCCGCAGGTAAATTTCTACCGTGCGATTCAGGGCAGGCAACCCTCCGATATCGCCAGGACGGTCGCCCTGACGTTTATGGGGACACGTTATGAAAGTTTACCGCAATCCACCCGGACTAATATGGAAGCTTTTTTCTCACAGGTCGCCTATAAGAAAACTGCCGAGTGGAAGGAGGAAATAGTATATCTGAACCCGGCACTGGCCGGCCCGCGTGAGGCCGTTTTCCCGGACGGCAGGAAAGTGCAAATTCAGCCAAAGGATGACTCAAGGCAAATATTTGCCGACTGGCTTACCGAGCCGAATAATCAATGGTTCGCACGCAATATAACCAACCGCGTATGGGCATGGCTGATGGGTCGCGGCATAATAACCGAGCCGGATGATATCAGGCCGGATAACCCGCCGGTAAATCCTGAGCTGCTTGCCTTTCTGGAAAAGGAGCTTGTAAAATCCAAATACGACCTGAAACATATTTACCGGCTCATACTCAACTCCGGCACATATCAGCAATCTTCGATTCCACGCAGCAATAATCCGCGAGCCGAGGCGATGTTCGCCTGCTATCCTGTCCGCCGGCTGGACGCGGAAGTGCTAATCGACGCTTTAGACCAGATTGGCGGGACAGGAGAAAACTATTCAAGCAACATACCGGAGCCATTCACGTTCATTCCCGAAGGGCAGCGAACCATTAAACTGGAGGACGGCAGCATCACCAGTTCGTTCCTCGAAATGTTCGGCAGACCCTCACGCGATACGGGTTTAGAATCCGAACGCAACAACCAGCCCTCGGATTCTCAGCGGCTGTATCTGCTCAATTCAAACGATATAAAAAACAAGATAGAACGCAGTCCTGTATTGCGCCAGCAGGCAGAAGCAGCGAAAGGTAATCGCACTGAGCTTATAAAAAATATATACCTCACAATCCTGTCTCGTTATCCGACAAAGTCCGAATCGGAAACGGCTGAAAAATATTTTCAAGGCGAAGGAATGGCGCGAAAAGCCGCCATTGATGACCTGGCGTGGTCGCTTATCAACACCAAGGAATTTTTATACCGCCATTGAAATAACTTAAAACATATATGAAAGAACAAAGAAAAATAAATTTTATTACCCGGCGAGAAGCGCTGAAGCTGGGACTTCTCGGCGCAGCGGGGTTGGCGTTCGGTAAACAATTATGCGTATATGCCAAAGGTGAGGACGCGAATTTGCCGCAGGCAACCAAACGAACGCCAGCGAAAGCAGTTATAGAACTTTGGATGTCGGGCGGGCCGTCGCATTTAGACACATTTGACCCAAAGCCGCAGGCGGGCAACGATTATTGCGGCCCATTCAAAAACCCGATTGCGACAAACGTGGACGGCATACAAATCTGTGAGCTGTTGCCACAGCTGGCCAAACAGGCGGACAAATATTCAATCATCCGCAGTATGACCCACGGCATTAACGCCCACGAAACGGCTACATACACAATGAAGACCGGCCGAAAACCCGGCGACAACCTAGTTTTCCCCGGTATAGGGGCGGTTGTCTCATTATTCAGAGGATATGACCACGGCTATAAGGGCCTGATTCCGCCATATATTGTGCTTACCGACACCGAAGGGCGATTCTCAGAAGAAGGTTTCCTCGGCCCACGCTACAAGCCCTTTGCCACGGGAGGCGACCCGAGCCAAAAGCGTTTCGTCGTATCGGGAGTCGTTGCGGAGGGCATTTCAGACCAGAGGCAGAAAAGCAGGCGGGAGCTGCTTGGCTCACTCGATTCACTCGGCAAGGCGATGCCCGGAAATCCGCAATTCGAACAGTTAGACCGATGCGAGGAAAAGGCCTACAACCTGATTCTCGGCGACGGCGGCAAAGTATTCGATATGTCGAATGAAAAAGACGAGCTCAGGGATAAATACGGCAGGAACAAATTCGGACAATCCTGTATGATGGCCCGCCGGCTTGTAGAAATCGGCGTCCCATACATTACCGTTAATTACGGCGGCTGGGATACCCATAAACAGAATTTCGAGACGATGCGCCGCAAACTTCCCGAACTGGACAAAGGGATGGCCGCCCTGCTGCAGGACCTAAGCGACCGGGGCCTGCTTGACAGCACCATCGTAGTATGGGCGGGCGAATTCGGACGCACGCCGAAAATCCAATGGGAATCACCCTGGAACGGCGGGCGGGGACATTATGGCAACTGCTTCAGCGCGGTTGTCGCGGGAGGCGGATTCAAGGGAGGCCGGGTTGTCGGCGCGTCGGATGATAAGGGAGAGGAAGTCGCCCGGCGTCCCGTGCTCGCGGCAGATTTAATCGGCAGTATATATGAGCTACTGGGCATCGACCCGGATGGTCCGCTTCCAAACCCGAAAGGGTTGGCTCTTCAGGTTATGCCTTCAACCGGCCGGCTAAAAGAAATAATGTAAATAAGCGATATGATGACTTTGTCGAGAAGATTACTGATTGCGGTTTTGGCTTTATACGCGGCAAATGCGCAGGGCGCCTCAAATGAAAGGGAACCGCACATCGGATACCTTTACCCGGCCGGCGGACAACAGGGCTCCGCCATTAAAATTACCGTGGGCGGACAGTTTATTAAAGACGCCAACGAAGTATATGTCACCGGCCAGGGGGTACACGGCTCGGTAATACGCTACATTGGCCGGGTAAGACCTTTGAACGGCGACCAGCGCAGGGAACTCCAGAAACAGATTAATGAATTACGAAAAAAACTTCAGGGCCAGGGCAAAAAACCGATGCCTCCAATCGCAAAGGACGCAAATAAACCTGCCGATACAAATAAGCCCGACGATACGAACACGCCGCCGGTTACACTGCCGGACCATCCCCTTTTGCGAAATCTTGACAAGCTCAGCCCAAAGGGGCTGCAAAAAGTTGCGGAAGAATTCCTCAGCAATAAATATCCCGTCAGCATGCAGATTGGCGAAATGGCGATTATCGAAATCGCCATCGACCCCAACGCCGAACCGGGCGACCGGGAACTTCGGATTGGAACCAGCGCCGGCCTGACAAACCCGTTATGCTTCCAGGTAGGGCTGCTGCCGGAAACCTGCTCGCCGGAGTTCAAAGACCCGGGCAAACCCTTTACGCCAAAAGTCCGGCTTCCCGTCCTGCTCAACGGACAGATTCTTCCCGGCGAGGCGGACCGTTTCCGCTTCAGCGCAAAAAAAGGCCAGAATCTCACGATAGAAGCACAGGCCCGGCATCTGATTCCATACCTCGCGGACGCCGTGCCCGGCTGGTTTCAGGCGACTTTGACCCTGTATGACACCAAAGGCAAAGAGCTGGCCTATGCGGGCAATTACCTTTTTAATCCCGACCCGGTGTTATTTTACAGAATTACCAGAGACGGCGATTATGAGCTTGAGATTCGCGACTCCATTTACCGCGGGCGGGAGGATTTCGTCTATCGCGTCAGCTTGTCGGAACAACCATTCATAACGCAGATGTTTCCGCTCGGAGGCCAGACGGGGGTCTTCACTGTCGCGTCGATACAGGGGTGGAATCTCGACACCAACGAAATGCCTCTGGATACAATGCCCGGCGGCGGCGCAATCCGTCAGACCCAGTTGCGGCAAAACAACCGGCGAAGCAACAGCGTACCTTACGCGGTGGATTCACTGCCCGAATGTAATGAAATCGAAGACAACGGCACAACAGAAGACGCTCAACACATTGTCCTGCCGCAAATAGTTAACGGGCGCATCAGTAAGCCGGGCGATATTGATATATTCCGCTTCGACGCCAACGCCGGCGATGAGATAGTGGCCGAGGTGTATGCCCGCAGGTTGAATTCCCCTCTCGACTCGCTGCTGTGGCTCAGTGACGCCAATGGAAAGGTGCTGGGATACAACGACGATAATGGGGACAAGAACGTGGGCCTGCTCACACACAATGCCGATTCGTATTTGCGTCTCCGGCTGCCTGACACCGGGACATACTTTGTGCATCTGGCCGACTCGGAGAATCACGGCGGCCCGGACTACGGCTATCGCCTGCGAATCAGCCACCCCCTGCCGGATTTTGCTCTGTTAGCGGCGCCATCAAGTATTAACATCCTGACGGGCGGCACTGTTCCTGTAATCGTAGAAGCATTACGAAAAGACGGCTTTAACGGCGAAATCGAACTGATGCTCAAAGACGCGCCGCCCGGCTTCAAACTAAGCGGGGCGAGAATCCCAGCCGGATGCGACAGATTACGCGTTACTCTTACGGCTCCGCAAAAACCGCTGGAGCAGCCAATTAATCTGCAACTTGAAGGTCGGGCCAAAATCGACGGTCAAACAGTCAGCAGGCCGGTTACCCCGGCGGAGGATATGATGCAGGCGTTTATCTACCAGCACATGGTTCCATCTCAGGAGCTTATGGTCATGACGGGGTATTATAAACGCCGTGCGCCGACTTTTGAGCTGGTCGATGATAACAATATTAAAATCCCCGCAGGCGGCAAAACCAAAGTGCTGGTCAAAATACCGAGAAGACCACCAGCGGCCCCCGCTCCCGCTATCTATCTTGAACTTAGCGAACCGCCCGCGGGCCTGACACTTGGGGATGTGAACATAACCCCCGGTGAATTAACATTCGCGATTGCTGCAGACAGTAACACCGCCAAAGTCGGGCTTGTGGATAATCTGATTGTGGATGTCTCCGCTGACCCGCCGAATAATCCCCAGAACAACCAAAAGAAGGTGCCAAAACAGCGGGTTTATATAGGCACGCTGCCCGCCATACCGTTTGAGATTACACCAAGAGATAACAAAAATAAATGATTAAGCTCGTGGACACCACCTAATTACAAAACCAGCTCGGAATCCAGGCAATGGGCGATAAAAGAGCTTACGCATACGAAAATGGCTGCAAAACACACCGGCTTTATGATGACTTGTTAAACCCCAAATATACGAACAACAATCAAAACCACAAGCATGCCGACGACTAACAAACCGGCCCTAAGTACCCTTGCCTGTTTGGTTTTTGGCTCGATTAACCGCCATAAAAAAGTCGCCACAACCGCCACAAGGCAGATCCGCAGAACAAAAATTATAACGCTCCCGATCATATTCGGATTATATACCATTTTATCATTTTTAGTCAAGTAAATTTTACCCATTTTAACATTACTCTAACCCGATAGCCTCCTACCCAATTTCTCAGTATTGAAAAAACGGTTTACTGGCTGGTCAACCGTCTAATTAACATCCTACATAAAATTAAGCTTAACCCCTGTATTTACCGGCTTCTATAAATATTAAAGCCCAAAAGAAGTATGAGCCGAAAAGAGCACAGGATGTTTCACAACATAACTGGTTTAAATTTAAGGAGATACAGATGCAGTTCTTCATAGAAATTAAGAAATGGCTGGCGGAGATTACTGAAATAGCACTGCTGTTGATTGCCCTCGGTGTCGCGGTTGAGATTCTGTTTGGTAACACTGTGCCGTTCTTCGGCCAGGTGATTACCAATATAACGGGAATCCTGAAGGTCCTTGGCGAAAACGGGCTGGTGGGCCTGGTCGCTCTTGGGATTATTCTGTACCTGTTCAATAAGAGGAAAGCTACCAACTAATCCGGCCTGTTTGAACACCCAAACAGAAGTAACTTATGCCGCGCGGCCTGACAGTAAACAAGTCCGGCTGCGCGGCCTTTTTATTTTGTCGCAATAATCATCCGCGGAAAATATCCTGTGTTATCTCCGCTCATTATCGTTTCACATAAGAGAGGTCTTCCGGGAGAAATGGTACACGGCGGTTTAAGCAACCTCGGAAAACTATGTTACCCAGCAAAATACGTTGCTTTAAAGTCAGCTTTCCTGAATACTTAGTATCGGATGAGTTTTTAGTATGAGGTGGTCTTGTTTTAGCACCGCAGCCATGTTCAGGGCCAGGTTCCTTACTGTTTCCAGACCCCATGAATCATCTTGTGCGTTTCCTGCGATGGTTGCTCCCGAGTGCGAATATGGGGGGCCGTCGCTGATTACCTGCATATTCAACTGAAGCAAAAACGTCTGAATATTTTGGAGGGTGGTCTCCTGGCCTCCGTTTCTGGAATTGGCGCAGGCGATGGCTCCGCCGACCCTGCCTGTCATTGGAAGCGGGTTGCCATAGCTGGGACGCATCACTACACAGCGGTCCATCATCGTTTTCAGCTGGCCTGAAACCATGCCAAAATAAGCCGGCGAGCCAATCAGTAATCCGTGGGACTCTTTCATTGCGTCAATTATCTCAGGCATATCATCCTGCTGATAACATGAATGAGTTCTTTTACATTTGAAGCAACCTGTACATGGTTTGATGTCTCTTCCTGACAGTGATATGTATTTGGTGGTGAAGCCTTGTTGTTTTAATATGTCGAGTGCATATTGAACCGCGTATGCCGTATTGCCATTGGGGCAAGGACTGCCTGAGATACCTAAAATGTTCATCTCATCCTCCAATTCTTATTTCGATAAGTGCGATTGATCTTCGGCAATGCCGAAGTGTCAGTCGGCAAAGACGAGGAACTGCTCCCCGTACTGCAAATATATTCGTTCTATCCATCAGGCCGCCCTTCTGTACGATTTCAAAAGCTCACAAAGACACCTCTGACATAGGAATTATATCGCGGAACCAAAAGAAAAACGACCAATTTCAACAAAATAAGCTGCTTGTAAGATCAGGTTTATCAAACACTTAGCGTTGGACTATTTTTTTTGCAATACGCCGCCTGAAATATTTATGTATTTACTTAGTTCTTATTCCAAACAATCCGGGTCAAGGAGAACGGCGGTATGACTATTGGTCCCGCAGTATCTTGCGTCTCTATTTTTGCGGCTGTTCTATCGATATTGAAAAGGTCCGGCATGGCGAGGGTTTCAATCCGGTTTGGATGTCGTCCTTTGACCAACATTGAAGGGTCAAACGAAAGACTGGCAGAAGAAACATTCTCAACCAAGAGCATAGTATGTTTTGGGGAATCAAAAAGCCCTCCCTCGACTGGCAGATAAGATTCATTCTTCGCTCCACCACCGGGAACCGAATGTTCGCCTTCATGTATGAGGCGTTGGAAAGAGCCGCCGCTATTAGCAGCTTCACTCAACCAGTGCATCGCGACAGCCGTGGAAACCGGGGCGTAGCTTCCCCGGCCGTCCGAAACAAACATCGCGTGGGAATCTCGTGGTCTAAAACTATACATGAAAAAGAGAGAGGCGGTTACCGAAGGATGGCGCAGCTGGACCAACGCCATACGCGTTGTGGTCAGCATCTCCATCGGAGGAGACATTGGCTCAACAGCATTACTACGCTCGGTGACCGTATTGGCTCCGCACGTATTCCATTCTGTAATCCAGATTTCTTTACCGGGCAGGCGGTGCTCTATATCCTGAAGGATTCGCTCAACTCCTTCATCCACCCTGGCCATCATAGCATTTAGGCGTGCCGCCGCATTCTGTGACGTTGGCGGTGTTGTCCCTGCTTCGGGGTCTCCCATCACTTCGCGCAAGCGTGGATAGAGATGCAGCGTAACGGCATCAAACCAGGGTTCCGGATGCAGATTCTCATCCCATTGCCGGAGCCGTTGCCCAAACTTACCCTTTCGCTCATCAACGGCGCCCGCAGCGGTTTGTACGGCGACTTTGGCATTCGCGGGCAAGTAGGGCTTCAAAGCATCCAGATACTGTTTCATAATCCGCATACTCGTCGGTTCATCAGGCCAGCGAGCAATGCTTGTCGGATCATTACCCATCGCAACCCAAAATTCATTTCCCAACTCAATGCGTTGCGGAACCATACCTTCACGAGACAGACGTTTAAACCATTCTACCTGTTCGGAGACGCTCGAGGATTCCAGATTCGGGACAAGGATTATTTGAGCTCCAATCTGTCGAGAAAAAGATTCATACTGTTCAAATGTCACGCCGGCCGGCTTGCCGCGGGCGATGTTTGCAGCCGCTTTGGCCCAAAACCGCACATAGGGGGAACTGTCGGGGCGCTCCTGAATTTCTATCAGTTCTGTGCGCCATTTGTAAAAGTTGGAGTCAGAACCGCCGGGAAAACGGTCCAGCCCTATGGCCATTGTCTTCAGTACTGCTATTTTGACCGGGTCGTCCAGCAGATGTTCATAAAACGCTGTAGTGGAAGCTCCGAAAACGGGACCCGACAAGAGCCGTAGTTGCCCGATGGGCTTTAGCGTAAGAGTGTCGGCATGAGCCGAAAAGACAGTCCTGCAAAATGAAAGGATGACTGCCACCCATAACAGGAAAAACAATCTCCTCATGGATTCACCCCGTACTGTAAAAAAATTCGTCCCACCCATCAGGCCGCCCTTCTGTATAATTTCAAAAGCCCGCCAAGATGCTTCCGACATATAGGAATCATATCGCGGAACTAAAGGGAAATCGACCAATTTCAGCAAAATAAACTGCTTGTAAGATCAGCTTTCCCAAAAACACGGCATCGGATGAGTTTTTTATGGTACGTCGTACAGGGCTTGAACCTGTAACATCCTGCGTGCGGGGTAAATGGTTACGCGTTTGTTGTGAAGATATCGCGGGCGATGTCCTCGCCTACGTTGCTGGCGTAGTAATGCTCAACTGCTTTCTGGCCTTTGCTTTCGAACATTTTTGCTGAAGAAAATGCGCCGTTTTTCATCAAAATGGCGATGACTATGCACGCGGCAACGCTGGCGAATGAATTTTTGTACCTGGCGCATCTTTCGACAATGCTCAGGTCAGGTCGGATATTTCGGAGATGTTCGGCTTTAGCAGTTGTTCGCAGGCAGTGTTTGAGCACACCGATGGCCTGTGTATTGGCTCGCATCAGCAGATTGAGATTGTGCGGCTGAGATTTTAACACAGATATTGCAAGCTCAACCTTGCCGAGACGCGCCAATCGTCGCTGGCAGCGGGGGCAGCCGGCAATATGATTTTGTATCCAGTATTGGTCAGGACTGAAACTGTTGGCCATCAGCCGAAGCACCCGGTCTCTAAGTTGTCTGCAGTAATTTTTCCCCTTCAAGGCCCACATATAATTACCTTGTTTCCTTTCTCATCCGCGCAGCCAGAAGCTGCACTGCTCTGCATCTGTAAACCCTCGCGGTCGCGGCCGTGATTCCCATAATCTTTGCGACCTGCTCATAGGGCAAATCTCCGAGGTCGTGCAAAGTTACGACATCACGAAAATGATCCGGCAGCTCCGCGATACCCGCTCTTAATGTCTCGGTTAAATACCGTGTATCAAGCTCACTGGCGGGAGAGTTAGTATTGTTCTGTGTGGTTATCACCGGCGGGGGATTATTCTTTTCTACAAGTTTATGTCTCAGGATTGATATGGCTATGTTGCTTGCCGAACGAAAGACATACGCCTTTACATGTTCGGGTTTGCATCCGTGCTCGTGATTCGCTAGTTTCAGAAACGTATCCTGATAAGCGTCGCAAACGTCTTGTTCGTTGCCGAGTATTCGCCACAGCATATTAACCAGCCCCCGGCCGTGCTGCTGCATAGCGCAGAGAACCCAACCCTGCGTTCTTTCCAACGTCGCCGGGATTGGAACATCCCACAACAATTCGATGCTGACAGCCCTGCCAGTCATAATTTCTCCGATTATTAAGACGCGCTGCCTGATATTATGTTAACACCAATTCAATGCTAAATGGTTAAAAATCTCATTTTTTCTGAATAACATTTGGCCCTGCCGGCGCGTCTGAATCTACAGGAGGGAGGAGAGAAAAAGCGGTAATATGTTTGTTAGGAGTACAGGGAAATGGCTTTAACTCTTTATAAAGACAAGTCTTACGAGCGAAAACCGCAAGCTGGTGACGTTGTCGCACTTGTGGATGAACTGCTCACAAAAGCCGTAGATATAGGCGCCAGCGACATTCATTTTGAGCCAACCGGGTCTGAACTGGTGGTAAAATTTCGACTTGACGGGGTGCTGAACACAGTCGAATCTTTGCCGAAAGCTGTTTCAGACAACGTAATTTCACGCCTGAAGGTTCTGGGCGGACTTCTGACGTATCGCAATGATGTGCCCCAGGAAGGACGGATGGAAATCAACAATGGTCATGGAAATATTGTTGACCGTCGGCTCTCGGTATTTCCGACAATATACGGCCAAAGATGTGTGGTGAGAATTTTCTACCAGAACGTTCAGTTGACAGACCTCGGACAGCTTGGATTCGCACCGGAGATATATGCTGCGTTGAAGCAAATCACCTATGCTAATCAGGGTGTTCTGCTGGTGACTGGACCGGCAGGCAGCGGCAAAAGCACCACCTTAGGTGCGGTTCTGCGACACATCCAGGAACAATTTCCGGGTAAAAGCATCGTAACTCTGGAAGACCCCGTGGAAATTCGACTCGATGGCGTTACCCAGGTTCAAATCACGCCTTTTGGTCCGATGACTTTCCCGACGGCTCTGCGTTCACTTCTTCGTCAGGACCCCCAGGTTCTGATGATAGGTGAGATTCGGGATGCTGAAACAGCGAAGATAACAATTGAAGCGGGCCTTACGGGGCATCTGCTGATGAGCACAATGCACAGCGGCTCAGCCGCGTCGGCGATTCTACGCCTTCTGGAGATGGGTATCGAGCCATACCAGGTGACATCAAGTATATCGGCTGTTCTGAATCAGCGGCTTGTCCGCCGACTATGCGACAAATGCAAAAAACAAACAGCTTCCGGCGATTGCGAACCAGTCGGATGCGATGATTGTTTTGGAACTGGATTTCGGGGCAGGATGTTGATTGCCGAGCTTGTCCGGCTTGACAGCCAGTTGCGAAAAGCGATTCTCGCCAAGACCGATACTGATGAAATTGAGAAAGTCCTGACTAATAAAGGGCACACTGGTATGGTTGAAGACGGCAGGCGGTTGGTTGCTGACGGCCTGACCACGCAGGATGAGCTTGATAAAGTATGCGGCTCAGCAGATATTTGACAGGTAGATAATAATACGGGAGATTCAGGATGGCGACTTTTGAATATAGTGCGATGACGGCTTCTGACCGGCTGATGAAAGGTATTATCGAAGCCGGGTCGGCGCAGGAAGCATCTGAATTGCTTGAGCAGATGCGGCTCAAAGTCAATTCCCTCGAAAAGGCCAAATCCGAAAGGCCTAAAACGCCTATTGCCAGGACTGAGTTTTTGCTTTTCAATCAGCAGCTCGCCTCGCTTACCAAAGCCGGGATTCCTTTGGAACAAGGGCTGAGAGAACTGTCGAAGGACGTGGCTTCGAAGCCGATGCGCAAGCTGATAGATTCGATTGCCCTGGACCTCGAAGCGGGGATGAGCATTGAGCGGGCATTTGAGAAAAGGAAAGAGCATTTCCCGCCGCTCTATGGCCGGATACTCAAGGCCGGCGTCGAGACAGGCCGGCTCAGCGAAATGCTGACGAGCTTAAACAGACACATTGAGGTTTCCAGCCAGACAAGACGGATAGTATTCGAAGCGATGGCCTATCCAGCGGTCGTTTTTGTTATGGGTTCCCTTATTACGACTTTTTTGCTGCTGTTTATAGTTCCAAAGTTCAGGAATATTTTACAGGAAATGCTGGAAGGGCAAGGACTGCCTCTGCTGACGCAGTTCGCTTTATCTATGTCGGATCACATTTTATATTTCTGGCTGGTAATCGGCTGTCTGGTTGTTGCGCTTTTGGGAATCAATGCAATTCTCCGGTCGTTTCCGGAGGGACGACGAATCAGGGAAGCGATAATGCTGCGCATACCAGCGTTCGGAGCTTTGTATCACAGCACCATATTGAGCAAGATGGCTGAGGCAATGGCGATGATGGTCGCTGCCGGCTGTGATATGCCGACGTGCCTGCGGCTTGGGCCTGACGCGGCGGGCAGTGAAACACTGATAAGGGAGGGGAACATGATTGCCGGACAGATTGAAAAAGGGGCCGGCATTCTCGACGCCGGGCAATTTTGCCGGGTTATGCCCCGGTTCTTTCTTTATTCGATTCAACTGGGTTCGCAGCGAAATGAACTGGAAGACAACCTGCGAAGTTTAGGCGATATGTATGCCCAGCAGGTTCGCAGTGCCCAGACCCGCCTGCAGGGGCTATTGTTGCCCGTTATGATTATCTTTGTGGGCTTTTTCATAATGCTGTGCATCCTTTCGATTTTCCTGCCAATGATAAAAATAATCGCAACTCTTAATGTGGGTGGTTAAGGATTTTTATGCTGATTGCTCTGGCAATTACGCTGTTTGTTGTCTCAGGAATGCTTGCTTTTTTAAAGCCGGGGCTGGGATTTATTGCAGGCATTGTGCTAAGTGTGGCTATGTTTGTATCTGGTGCCGTCTCAGAACAGATGGAAATATTTGCTGCTGCACCTTTCGTTTTTTTTGCTGTGCTGATGATAACCGCTTTCGGTCCCAGCAGGGAGGGCTCTCGATGGGCCAGAATCTGGGCAAGGAGGATTCTGATAGCATGTTTTCTGATTCTGTTTACGATTGCTGCCTTTGCGTTTTTTGGTACCTGGGGCGGAATTGGACTGGTTTTTGTTGAACTGTTTATAGGGGCGGTAATCGGCGCGTTCAAAACATCAGAATTCGCCAGGTCTTCTTACGTGATAACAACAATTGGTGCGAGTATGAGGCAGAATCTTCCGCTGCCTATGGCGCTGGAGATGGCTGCGGTCGGCCAGGATTACAAGCGGGCAGAGATACTTAGAAATATAAAGAAATGGCTTGTTGAAGGATATTCTTTGAGCGAATCGCTCAGACGCGGATATCCTAAATGTCCCGGCTATATCGTGTCGATGGTAGCTGCCGGCGAGCGAATAGGCCAGGTTCCGCAGGCGATTGTAGCCCTTGAGCAGGATTTGGTCGCAAAAGCAAACACCAGCAAAAAGGTCAGGCACGTTCCTTTATTATATCCGCCGTTAGTGCTGTTTGTTATTTTTATACAGGTATTACTGATGATGGTGTTTGTTTTACCTAAAGTGAGGGCGGTACTGACGGAAATGGGCGATGGTACGCAACTACCTTTGGCAACAAGGTCGTTAATGACAATTTCGGAGTTTTTTACGAAAAGCAGCGGCTCAGGTCTTATCCTTGTATTGGCCTTGCTGGTTTTGGTTTGTGGTACAGTTTATATTCGCGTCAGGTCAAGACCGCGCCGGGCTGAAAAACCGTATTTGATTTCCCGCGCAGGTGATTTTTTAAAGTGGCATCTGCCTTTTATCCGGTGGTATGAGTGGTGCTGCGCGATGCAGCGGATAGCCGGTATGCTTCGGCTTTCGCTTAATGCCGGCTGCACGGTCAACGAGGCGATAGCCAATGCACTCCGGCTGGACATAAACGAATGCTTCAGGAGAGAAGTTAAAAACTGGCTGGCAATGGTTGAACGCGGAGACGATATAGGCCTGTCAGCCAGGCAGTGCGGTATGGGAAACGCGATGGCATGGGCTTTTGCCGATGTGCATAATCATCGAAATACTCTCGATATTCTCGAAACGCTTGAAACATCGTATCGCTGGGGTTATAGCCGGCTGGCCACATTAGCAAGGTTCATAATTGGTCCGTGTGAAACAATTTGCCTTGGGCTGATGGTCGGATTTATTGTTTATGCTGTATTCTCTCCAATTATAGCGATTATATACGCGACAGCAAGTTCGATGACACCCTGATTTGGATGAAAGATGGGAAATAATGAGAACTGAACAAACCAGACATCGCGGCCTGATGATGACAGAATTGATTGTTTCTTTAGCCGTTCTCGGAATGATTATGGTTGCCTTCGCTATATCGCTTGATGGTTTCAGGCGGCTAAACCATTATCATTTTACAAAACAACGCTGTGTGTCCGCAGCGCAGGCGACACTCGACAGCATTGCTGTTACAGGCAAGACGATTGACGAAGCTGACGTTAACCGATTATGGCCGGGTGTCATCGTTAAAATTGAAGAATCAGAAGGAACGAACCAATGGAAAGGATTAAAGCTTATTAGCGTCTCAGCCAAAGGAACTACGGGAAACAAAAAGGTTGAGGTCCGATTATCGAGATATTTTTTGACTAACAGTATCGCGATAAGTAAAGCAGGCGATATGTCTGTTTTGCGGGAGCATTAAGATGCGCAAGGGTTATTTTCTTGTCGAAATGGTGGTTGTCCTTTCTATTATGGCAATGGTCATGGTAGCGCTGGATCGTTTTTGGGTAACGTTTATATATGATTTGCCCAGGGACTCCCGCCTCATTCAGGAAAACACCTCTCTTAACAATGTGATAAGTCATATACGGGCTGATGCCGTTTCAGCAAAAACCTTGTCGGAGTCCGTCAATGGTCCTAACGAACCTAATACGCTGTTGATGAAAATGTCGGATGGTGTGATTTCTTATAAGTTCAGCAATGGTCGCATTTTTCGAAGTTTTGTCGGTGGCCCCGCGAGTACAGCAAGCGGAGATATGGTTTGGTCGGTTCCTCACGGCCAAATTAAGTGGAAGGCCTGGAACAAAGACAAAACGGGTCGCGCGGTTGAGGTAAGCACCTGTATCGAAGATGAAAATTTCGGCCATATACGGAAAAAGATGGCTAACAACAATTTGTTTTTTGCCGGCGCATTATGGGAAGCTGCCAAATGAATGCCATAAAATCGAAACAGAGCGGTTTCGTTATGCTTATTGTCATCGCCATCCTCGCACTGATTGGGATGTATATGATTGTTTTGGCCTCCGAAGCAAACATCTTTGGTTTTCAGGCCGACCGGGCGTACCTTGAGGCATGCCGGCAGAATCTTACTGCGAGCGGATTGGCCTGGGCGAAGAAAAATGCTAATACCTCAATGACCACAGCCGCTGCTGTTGAATTGGATACTGCGGACATGGGGATTAAAAAAGCGGCCTTGAGCGTCAAGCTGTCTGTCGGAGAGAAGGGCAAATCGCAAGTCGAAATAAAAACATCCTGCAGCAAAGCCAGACAACGGCTCAGTTCTGTTAAGAAACTTGCCATTGAAGCCCGACCATAATGCGGGAAACCGGGCGGTACAGAACTCGAAGCTGCGGCATCCTGCGTATAAGGCAAGATGTTCCAAAAACTTAGAATTGGGCGAGTTTTTTATAGTACGCGTTCAAAGTATTGGTAATTTGCAAGAAAATTCGCTTCCTTGTTACTTTTTCAGTTGAAAAATCCTTAAAAAGCAGTCATAAGGTTTGAATTGTAATGGTAAATTAAGTACTCTATTAGAAATGAAGTTTGGCGGTGCAACTGAAGAGATATAAATAGGTAATCCCAAATTAGGGAGGATACTATGAAGACCAGCTTATCGTTTATTGTCGTGATACTTGCTCTGATGGGTATCAGCGGCTCCAGCGACAACTCGGTTAACTACTCAGCAGCAGCTCATTCGAGTACCAGCACTCGAATGGAAACGGTTAACGTCGCCGGGCAAAACCTCACTATAACCGAGGTGGGCGATTTACTATCAACGCCACTCAGTTCTTCTATCACCGTAGCCAAGACCTCTGTTATAGAATCGAGCACCTTCACCATAAACATGGTAGTAACAAACACGGGCTCAGCAACTGTCACAGGCGTCCAGCCCTCATCGCTGGATGTTAACGGAACGGGATGGGCAGCGTTGCTCAAATGGCCGTCCCCTGCGTCGGCGTCAATCGCTCCTGGAAAAACGGTCAAGTTCTCTATGAATTACAAGGCGATGCTGGCCGGGACAGTGACTTTAAGCGGTAATGCAACCAGTACAGATGGAAACTCTATTGTGAGTTCCTCACCATCTATTACTATTCTGCCCAAGAAAATAGGTACTGCCGCAGTTACCGATGATTTAGGCAACGCGATGCTGAAATCCGGCAAAGTTACCCTTCCAATCCAGATACAGGACGAGGATACAGGTAGTCCCATTACGGGGCTTTCGCTCTCGCTGGCGTTGGATAAAAAGAACCCCTCGCGTGCCGTGCTCGCCGTGGCAGACCCTCTCGGCAGGTATCCGCTTCAAATTCTCGTGCTTCAAGGCCCGAACACAGTCGCAGCCTCATCAGCAGCCGTCTGCAAGGCGGTTTCCCAGCATCAGGATACCGACCCGCTTACCGTCAGTTCCCAGCCGGATTGCAGTCCTGACAATTTATACTCTCACGTAATATTACCGATTGAAACATCTGCGTTGCCCTCTCTGAAAGTGAATGCTCCTCCTTCTCCACTATCGGACACGATATCGTCTGCAACCGAGTCGGCCCTGAGTTCAGCGATGATAGAGAAATTGAAGGCTACCGTGTCCAAAACAACGATTTCATGTCAGGATGCTCTGGCAGAGGACAAAGCCACACTCGCCGAATTACCCGTGGATAAAATAATTGACAAATTCATCATTGACCCGGCGGCCACGGCCGCTTGCGCCATTGCATTCCCCGAATTTGCGGCGGCCTGTCCTGAAATTGTCGAATCAGCCGGCAAAGCAGGTGATATGCTCAAGGCGGTGAACATTATGACAGATGTGTTCCAATGTGGCCTGAATCCGAGCGATGATCTTGTCCTCCAAAGGGTCACATTGCTGCCTGGCACTGCTGACATCCTGCTGTATCAGGAGCTCGTCTCACCGGAGAAGACCGCGCCCACGTTTGTTCAAGTCCCGGTGTCGGCAACAGACCAATATGGTCAGCCGCTTTCGACCGGTTCGCTCGAAATGTTCAGTCAGTCGAATCAGGGAGTCGGTTTGCGAGCCGTTATCGAAAATGGCGAGGCGGAAGTTCCTGTTCCCCTTGGAGATTACAACTGGACACTGCGCTCGAAGAACTTTAAACCACAGTGCGGTCAGGTTTCGGTGACGGACAGCAATGCGACTATAACGGCAGTTATGCAGCCGCAGCCAATTGCGTCGGGCACTGCAACTGCTGAACAACTCACAGGATTCCTGCCGGAAGGCACAACGTTCACTGTAACTCCGCACTTCTTCGATGCAAATGGTAATGAAGTGGCATGCAGCGGCCAGGTGAAATTCTATGCCCACAACCCGGTGGGCACGCTGGTCGCAACCGTTGATGCCGATACGGGCCTTGTTACTATGCAGGGTGGCTGCGGCGCAGCCGGAATCACCGCCTGGTGTAATGGCATGGAAAGCCGACGATTGCTGGTCTCCACCGACTGCGATGGAAAATTGCCGCCATCACCTCCAACACCAAAGCCGGTGCCGGGGCTGCCTGAAGGGTTCCCCCAAAACCTCACCACGGGAAACTACGTGATGACCTGGTCGGCAGATGTCAGCAGCTTCCAGTGTTGCAGCGGCTCACCACCAGAATGCGTCACTTATCCCGGGTACTCTATCCCTCTCACGACTATCGGCACGTTCCCGATGACAAACCTGAAAACCTTCGCAAAGGTGGTGGTGCAGGCCTTCAGCTCCGCGGTGGCGAGCGTTAGTCCGGGCTGCTCTCAGTCCGTGAGCTACTCTCCCTTCGCCGACGACGCGTTCACGGTGACCTACACCGCGACCTGTTCCTCGGAGGGCTGTACCAATGCTATCACAACGTTTACCTTCACCCTGCAAAAGCAGTAGCACCGCGCAGCGCGAATATAGTCACGGGTGTATCTGACAGGTGCGCCTGTAGCTCGATATCCACGTTTATGTCCGATGCAACCGACCAAGTTGGAGCTGTAACGATTCATGTAATAATTTCCTCCCTCACTACTGACACCAGCGGTTTGGATTAGCTGACCGCCTGAAAAATAAAGTATAGATGGCCCGATGGCCGATGAATCCTTGAACAAAGTACGAGTTATCCGGATGCATAGCTTTGCCTGAAGCGGTGTTTATGCACATCAAAAAGAAGACCCAAGATGGCTTTTACTCTGGAGGTCATTGTATGTTTAGCGGATTGCGATAGTCAAAGCCGCAAGGAATGACTGAAAATAATTGCGTTTTAAGATGGATATGATAACCTGTGGAAATCGGAATGTGTAGTAGTGATATTAAGGCGTGTATATGAGAAACCTCAGATTAAGGAGACAGAAAATGAGAAAGTTACTGGCGATGTTTGTATTATTGGGGGTATTAGGTGTATGTGCACCCTCGTATGGGTACATCCTCGTTTATAAAGTGAACATCAGCTATAAAACACTTGCCACTGATTATGACACGATAGCCAAAGGCGCGATAAAGGGCGTTCTGGTGATGAATGTCAACGATTCTAACGAATCAGCCGTGATTGACGCGGCAGATTTTGTGCTTTATGGCAACGTCGAAGGCGAAAAACATTATGAATCGCTCGATATCACCGACTATATAGAGTTAACAGGGAGCGGGAATAATGCGGCTATAACCATAGGTGCGACAGGGGGTATTGATTACAGCGCTAATCTGTTCGGGAAGTTAAAAGCGACAAATATCGGCCTTTCGGGTACAAAGTCAATTCCCTCCGCCTTGAGCGGCGGCATACTTATGAATGGAACATTCTTTTACACGGCGGATCTCATCGGGTTCAGCACCGTTTCGGCAACTCTCGATTCCAAAACAACCCAAACTGCCAATAGAACAGGGGCTAATGTCAGCGACGTTGTTGATAATATCATAAGTGCATTGGGAGGTTATTCGCCTCTGTTATAAGTCGTCTGATTGTAGGGTAGATAGGGCAGGAAGCTTGCCGTTTGAATATTCGCTACCGATCCCGTACTGTAAAAATATTCATATCATCCATCAAGCCGCTCTCCTGTATGACTTCAAAAGCCATTCAAAATGTTCCTGACACAGGAACCATATCGAGGAACTTTAAGGGAGTCGACCAATTTCAGCAAAATAAGCTGCTTAGAAAATTAGCTTTTCCAAATATTTAGCATCGGATGATTTTTTTATAGTACGAGATGAAGCAATGAAATTAGCGAAAAGGAACTTGGATTATTGTTATCTGAGGCGGATTTTGATATCATCATTGAATTGAAAGACTTGGTTGTGTAGCCAAACGTTTAATGGGGAATCAGGAATGTTCTTTGTGTCGTCCCAAAAACCAAAGGGGAATTCCATGAAAATAACCAAAATATTTCTCGTGTTGCTGACCATAAGCAATGTCGCTATGGCGGCGGTTCAACTTCCGCGTTACACCCTCACGGTTGACACGGCGGGAACCGGCAAAGGCACCGTCAAAGTCAGTCCAAAAGACGCCAACTACACCAATGGCTCTGTGGTCACATTGAAGGCCGTGCCGGCCGCAGGAAGCACCTTTGCCGGCTGGTCGGGTGCCGCGACGGCTACCGCCAAAAGCGTTAAGATTACAATCTCAACATACACCGTGGTCACGGCGATATTTGACATCATTCCGCGTTACACCCTCACGGTTGACACGGCGGGAACCGGCAAAGGCACCGTCAAAGTCAGTCCAAAAGACGCCAACTACACCAGTGGCTCTGTGGTCACATTGACGGCTGTGCCGGCCGCAGGAAGCACCTTTGCCGGCTGGTCGGGTGCCACGACGGCTACCGCCAAAAGCGTTAAGATTACAATCTCAACATACACCGTGGTCACGGCGACGTTTACGGCTTCAATGGTAGGTTCATGGAATATGATAGAATTCGATACGCCGGCTCAAATCTCTCTTAATGGCAACGTATTGCAAGGCGGCGACTATTTTGATGTGATGGAAGGCAAACTAACCATCAACGCCAATGGCACTTGCAGCGGCAACATGGGAGGGAATTTCAAAGGAACCTACAGCATAGGCAGCGACGGTATCATCACCACCAGCATCACAAATTCCGATGGCACCGGCACCCACACGTTTTATATCAATGCCGGCAAGGACACCATGACGTCGATAGAAAGTGACACCGATGGTCAGTCAATCCTTATCGCCCAGCGCGCGCCCTCTTCCGCCTCGGCATCAGACATTACCGGTTCATGGAACATGATGGAATTCGATACGCCGGCTCAAATCACTCTTGATCCGGACAACGGACTGCAAGGCGGCGGCGATTTTGATGTGATGGAAGGCAGTCTGACCCTCAACGCCAACGGCACTTGCAGCGGCAACATGGGGGGGGATTTCACGGGAACTTACAGCATAGGCAGCGACGGCATCATCACCACCAGTGTCACAAGTTCCAATGGCACCGGCACTTTCACGTTTTACATCAATGCCGGCAAGGACACCATGATGTCGATAGAAAGTGACCCCAACGATCAGTCAATTATTATCGCCCAGCGCGTGCCCCCTTCTGTCTCGCCACAGGCCACGTTAATATCTCTGGGTAAGGCGGCTGATTTCGCAGTCCTGGGCGGCAGTGGTGTGACCAACGCCGATTCGTCAACTTTTATTACTGGTGACGCAGGCAGTTCTCCGACACCAACGGTGACAGGACTCACGCCTGGAATGGTCAACGGTATTCTGTACACCACCGCCGACCTCACAACATCCTCGGCCCACACGGACTTGATTACCGCATACAATACAGCAGCGGACGCTACGGGCGGCGTGCCCGGACCTGCGGACCTGGGCGGAGTGACCCTCACTCCGGGAGTTTACACCTATACTGCGACGAGTGCGCCTTGGACGGCCGGCACTCTGACGCTGAACGCTCTGGGAAATCCCAGCGCGCAGTGGGTCTTCCAGGTCGGCACCTCCCTGACGACGCCCGCCAACGCCACGGTGTCCTTGGTTAATGGCGCGTCGGCCAACAATGTGTTCTGGCAAATTGGGTCATCCTTGATCCTTGATGCCAACAACAACTTCGCTGGAAACATTCTCGCGAATACAAGCATTACCCTTGGCGGCGGCACCCTGAACGGCCGGGCCCTGACCATAAACGGTGCGGTGACTATTAGCACCGCCGAAACCATAAATGTTCCTTAATGTTATTGAGGTAACAATCGATTCCGTTGACAAAATCCAGTTCAATAATTTTAATTTTATCATTCGTATTTTGCTTTTCTCATTATTTATTTTCTTCTCTATCAAATCTACCCCATTTTTTAATACAAGCTGTTGTGAGAGGGTTTCCGACATATAAGGTCATCCTCCTGTATGACTTCAAAAGCCCGCCAAACACTCGGGATACAGGAACCATAGGAAAGCCGACCAATTTCAGCAAAATAAGCTGCTTTAAGGTCAGCTTTCCCAAAAACTTAGCATCGGATGAGTTTTTTTACAGTACGAGTATCAGTATTGTCGGAAGCGGTCTTCGTCCCGCTGCTCAACTCCTTTATACGGATATTGCGGAACTCAAGCACGTCATCGTGGCCAAGAAAACCGATATGGCCTTTTTTATTCTTAAGGCCCGGGTGTTTGTGGCCATCCACAGTTGGTAAGGTAACCTTGTCGAGATTGGCATCAACAATGATTGTACCGTTAAGGTTTACGATAATATGGGGACCGTCAGCGACGATTTCCTCATAGTTCCACTGGCCGAGGGGTTTCAAGTAGCCGGTCCTGGCCGGGACGACGCCGTAAATCGAGCCGTGGTACTGATAAGGTTTAAGCTTATAATAGTCCTTGCGATTCGGGTCATTGTATTTTGCGCTGGTGTCGTCGAGTATCTGAATCTCCATACCCACATAAGCGGCGTCGCCTTCAAGCGGGGTACGAATACCTATGCCGTTGTTGGCGCCGTCTGTGAGTTTAAATTCAAAACGAAGAACAAAATCACTGTATTCTTTTTCAGTATAGAGATTGCCTCCCCCAACGTTTGGCAGAACTTCAATTTTGCCGTCTCGCGCAGCATAGCCGGTCGTGTTGCCGACCCAGCCGGTCAGGTCCTTGCCGTTAAACAGCGGAACAAAGCCCTCGGCTTTCTCCTCAACCGGCACATTCTGCTCCGAAGCTGCGTCCAGCGACCTCGGTAAACAAAAAACGCACAGAATTAACACTAATAAAACAACCGACCATAACTTGTTATCCATTTTCTTAACCCCTAAATCGCTTAACCTATCGCTATCTTCAATTGCCTCTTTTTACAGACAGCGAGATTTCTTTGCAAGATTTTTCCAGCTGGATTCAGGCTGCCCTCCTGTATAACCTCAAAAGCCCGCCAAAACACTCAGGATACAGGAATCATACTGGGGAACCATAGTAAAGCCGACCAATTTCAGCAAAATACTTTGCTTGTAAGATCAGCTTTCCCAAAAACTTAGCATCGGATGAGCTTTTTATAATATGGGACAACATCGGCTGATTAGTTGCTTATATCCGCGATGACCTTAGGGAAACTCAATATGACTTTCCAGTGGAAAGATTAATGTCAACCGCCTGGTAGAACTCTCCGTTTGGAGTATCGAAGCTTACGCTGAAATTCGGGTCAGCAGGGCCTGTGAAAACAGAACTCGCTTTGCTTACAGATACCGTGAACGTACACTGGTCGAGGTCAAATTGTGCTGCTACCGAACTGTTCGGGTCCTCTGCCGGGTGTACTTTGCTGCAACTATATACATGCCCTTTTCTGGATACCTTAAAGCTGGCAAGAGCAGGGTTCACATTCCCAGGAATTGTAAAGGTTAAGGTCTTGGTGGGCGTACCGTTTTGGTCGCCCCATGTCAGAAGAACATCTTTAGTAACAAGATTCGGCTCATTGGTATCAAGATTCATATCCTCTACCGCAATATTTCCAGTAACGGACAGCGAATCTGATGACGATTTTTTGCTGTTATGCTTGGCCTTTGCCTTGTTTACGACAACTTTGTCGTTATACGTCCTCATAAGGCGCGTCGGGATTAACTGCTTTGGACCGTTGACTACCGTCTCGTCGGCATTACCTGTCATAATATAGTTACCCATAGTGATATCCAGCCGCAGGGGACAGCCCAGGCCGGTCAGGTCAACGTTTTGTGCCTTTATCGCGAAGGTCTTGTTGCTGAAATTCATTGTTAATGAAGTAATACCTCTGTTGGTCCCTTTGGGAGGAGTATATTTGTAATTGTTTTTAACTATCTTGCTGGGGTCAAAACTAATAGTTTCGTGATTAATAATGTTGCCATCCGCCAGTGATACGATATTGATGTCTATCTGAGTAACACTGGACAGCGCCAGCGGCGATGACGCCATTGTTCCCGATGCCGTAAAGGCATCCGTCATGTTACTGTA
>JBEKHA010000017.1:0-51867 GCA_050012515.1 Sedimentisphaerales bacterium
TAATTTCACAGATTACTCGACGTTTGCCGGCCAGTGGCTTAAAACTAATTGCAATCGGTCCAATGCCTGGTGCAGCGGCGCAGACCGCGACCGTGACGGCAATGTACAAATAGATGACCTGACGGCGTTTGCCGATGTCTGGCTGTGGGAATCTGACAACTAAATTGTCGTTGTACCAATTGATTAGAAGAAAGGGTCTCCCCCGCAGCTGTCTTACGACAGCAAGACGCGGGGGCGGCCCTTTCAAATTTTGACTTCAACGTTATTGTTGACAGGGAGAAGTTACAGTTTATATGAAGTAATTTGGTTTAATGCGCGATTTTAACCAATCTTTTAATCCTTTACAGCAGCACTTTAATATAATAAAAAGTAGTGCTTGTAGTCGTTTTATGGAAATATTTCCTTTGTATGGCGGTTCATCATTAATGGAAAACAAAAAAATGACGGTCAAAAGCCAAGCCAAATGCCTGCCCCAGATTGCAAAAGCAAATCCGAAGGTCCCTGTTATCGGCGTTTTTGCCCCCTGTGACCCTCGAATAGACGAACAAAGCCGAACTCGCGCAAAGAATATCGTTTCATTAGTGGCCAGTGCGATAAGCGGCAAGGTTGTGCTGCCCGGCAATGTGCTGGTGCAGGTTGTGTATTCCGCCGTTCTTGTGGATAGTGAATCGCAGGCCGATATAGTAGCTCAGCAATTCAGGCAGGCGGGGGTGGATATCCTTGTTTGCGCGCCTGATACATGGGCGTTCCCTCAATTGACAACGATTTCGCTGCTTGGGCAGTTTCCCGACAACACTCCTTTGAATATCACTTGCGGCAACAGCGGCCCGAAGCCGGGAGTAGTATATGCCCAGGCCCTCAACGGCGCTTTAAGCCAGTCAGGCAGAATGGTTCATCTGAACGTGGGCAAATGGGCTGATACGGGCATCAAGCCGAAAATGACTGAAAAGACGGCAGAAGACCTTATTGACTGGTGTTATGCCGCCGTCACCGCTGTGGCTCTTCGGGGTAGAAGGGTGATGATATTCGGTCATGACTCAATGGGTATGGAAACTGCCCTTGCTCATATTCTTCCTACGAGAAATACTTTTGGCCTTGAAATAACCCGGCTGGATATGAAGCTGCTGGCTGATATGCTGGCAAAACAGGCATACGATAAAAAAGAATTGAAAAAATTACGCGGCTGGATTGATAGATATATCGGTGACCGGCTTGAACTGAAAAGCGACGAAGATAGTTTTCGTTTTGACCAGTCGCTCGCTATGTACCTTATTAACCGGGACCTGATGACCCAGCTTAACGCGGTAGGCGGCGGGTTTATGAGCCAGCTCGAATGGGGCAGCGACTTAAGAGGTCGGCCTCTGCCGGTCGCGGATTGTATGGAATCTTTATTCAACAGCAGCTTTGACCATAACGGCAAAAAACCTCCTCTGCCGTTCGCCACGGAGGCGGATATGCAGGCTCTGCTTACAATGCTTTTTATGACTTATCTAAGCGGCGGAAATCCCCCGTTGTTTATGGATTTCAGGAAGGTATGGGAGGGATGGGAAATTAAACAGTTAGCCGAGGAAATCGGCGTAAATGACCTGCCGGAAGATGCGGACTGGGTAAAGAAAGGTTTAGTTGACGGCAACAATTCCGGCAGCGCATCATTCGACTGGGCGGCTATGCCCGGGACTGGCGTGAAAGAGATTATGAGCAGGATAACTATGCCTCTGGCAGATGCCGAATATTTCCCCGGCGGCGGAAATTCCGCAACCTTTATGACGCCTGCGGGTATAGAAGGCATAGCCGGCAGAATGGCGTACGGCTACAACAGTAACAAATTCAGTTTCATCTGGGACGAGGCAGTTACGACCGAAGTCCCTGAAAAGCTTTCTAAAAAAATGGTCAATCTTACCAACTGGAACTGGCCGCATACTTTCATTGTGCCTAAATACGCCTCGATGGTTGAATATAAACAATACGCGCCCGCCAATCATTTGCATATGGTCTGGGGTTTGCCGACGGCGAGACTGCAGTATTGGATGGATTTGACAGGCGTATTGAGTGTCACGCCGTGGGCGGCAAGACCTAAGTTCATCGAAGGCGTTGACCGTCCTCAACCCCTGATTCACCTTATTAACGGCGGGGAGGATTTATTCCGGCATTTGTAACAGGCAGGATTTGGGATTCATAGAAATTCAAAACGGCTCGTCGAATTAACGAGCCGTTTGAGTTTATAAGTCAGTTCCCAGGTTAATCTTTTAGCAATTGACCTCCAGAATCAATATTATCTTTTGTAAAGACCCGCGAAGAAAGCGTAACTTCTTTTTCAATCTTTTTGCCGTTGAGAAGGTCGAGACCAAGCTCAATGGCTTCTTTGCCTCCGGTCGGGTATTCGAAGCTTGCCTGCATAATGCCCTGTTTGACATAGGCCTGACCCTCCTGCGGCAGAGCGTCAATCCCTACAAATATGATATTCTTCTCACGTCCCGCTGCTTGTGCTGCCAAAAACGCCCCGTGAGCACCGGGGTCGTTGTGGGCATAAACAAGGTCAATTTTGTCGAAGCGGGCAAGTGCAGATTCCATTTCTTTTCTTGCGTCGGGCTCAAGCCATTTCATATCAGCCTCGAAGATTATGTTAACATCACTGCCCTTTATGCCATCGCGGAAACCAGAGTGGCGGTCCTGGCCTGGAGTGGAAGTCATCAGGCCCATCAATTCGACGACTTTACCTTTGCCGCCGAGCTTTTCGACAATCCATTTACCGGCGGCCTTACCGATTTTTTTATTGTCGGCGCCGATGAAGCAGGTGTACTGGTCGCCCAGCACGCGTCTGTCCAGCACAATGACAGGGATGCCTTTCTGGTATGCCTGCGCCACAACAGGGGTCAGGGGGGCGGCCTCCTTGGGGCTGATTATGATGAGGTTGACACCTGCGCTGATAAATTCTTCCATCTGTGAGCGTTGTTTCAATGTGTCGTTCTGTGCGTCTTTATAGACAACCTTTATTTCAGGGTGTTTATCGGCGGCCGATTTTATATCGGTGTTCATTTGCACTCGCCAAGGTTCGCCGAGGTTACACTGACTCATGCCGATAGTCCACTTTGCTTTTGTGCCTTCATCTTTTTTTTCGACGGTTTTTTTTGAGCAGCCTGCAATCAAAATGAAGCCGGCAAGCAGGATGACAATCAAAATCGATATGTATTTTCTCATAAATCTTTCCTTAAAATTAGTTGGCGGTTTTATTGCGAAAACACCCATAAAAACTATAGGCACAGCAGGGAATTATCAAAGATTATTTAATGTGATTTTATCTTTCGCAGCAAGTTTTCGTATCTATCTATATTGCCATAGCGGTCTGAAAGGGAAGCTGTGATGTAAAGAGAGGCAAAGAGGTTGGCCATCTGGGCGGCTTCGGTGATATTTATTTTTCCTGCTTTGAAGTCGTCGATGTTTTTTACGATGTATGTAACCAGACCTGCACGAAATGAATCGCCTGCCCCCACAAGGTCAATTGCCTCTCCGGACATAAATTTGGAAGTAACCATCAACGGACCCGTAACTTTGCTTGAAGCGTCCCTGTATATTACTGCGGCTCCGTCTTTTACAGTTACGCCGAAAACTTTGGGGTTTTTACTACGCCAGAACTTTTGAGAAAGAGATGTCAGGAATGTATTGATAAAGTTCTCTTTGGGGAAATCACTATAATCAGGTTTGAGGTTGAGGGAGTGGTCAATCAGCCGGGCTTCATCTAAAGAGGTGAAGAACAGGTCAAGCTCATAAAGCAGGGGTTTGAGGATTTTGTAGCCTTCGACCTGCGTTTCGGATTTCAAAAGAAGCTGGGGGTTGTTTGTCAGAGTATGACTGTCGGCGATAGTAACAGCGCCATTTTGAGCACAGAATCGCATAAAATCCGCCAGGTTGTTTCCGCCGTTGGCATCGGCCCTGTCGGAAAGGCCCGAATACATATAATAAACGACTTTGGGTCTGAGTTTTATAACGGCAGACTTAAAGTATTCAAGGTCGAAATCATCGTTGGCATTAGGAAAATAGGCAATGCCGCCTCTTTCACGGTCACCTTTTTCGTAAATAAACGTTGTTCCGCTGCTGAGGATGGGATGGATGAAAGTATGTGACATGTCGACGTTGTTTTTAACCATAATGTTAAAAAAGAATCGGCCCTGAGCATCGAGACCATCAAAATTACCCTTGCCGAGATTGACGCCCGCGGCGACTTTTAAGCCGGCCTTTGCCATCAGAGGTGCGGCATTGCCGGGCCCCCCGGCAGAGGCCAGCCCGCGGTCAATCCATTGTTTATACTGAAGCTGAGAATAATCGGGCATATATTCGGATTTGCATTTGGCCAGGCCGCCGGGGGCGACGAGTTTTTCTACAAATTTAAATTCGTTACTTCTGAAATCAGCGACCGCGGTGTTCAAGATAAGGACGTCAATATTCATTATTGTATTCTTACAGACATTGCTGTGCTTTTCCAGCGCAGCCGAGGAGACGCAGTTTATGCCTGACCATTTCTTTGATGGCATCTCTGGCGAGGCCGAGGTAATTCATAGGGTCGATTTCCTTCGGCTGTTCGGCGAAGACCTGCCTGATTTTCGCCGTCATTACCATTTTCAAGTCGGTATCCACATTAATTTTACAGACAGCCATCTTCGCGGCCTTTTTTATGGCTTCCTCGGGGACTCCTCTGGCGTCGGATAAATCGCCGCCGAATTTATTAATAATGTTTTTGATGTCCTGCGGGACGCTGCTTGCCCCGTGCATTACAAGTGGAAAGCTGGGAAGCTTTTCCGCGACGGCCGCCAGGACCTCAAAGGCGAGTTTGGGTTCGCCTTTGAATTTATATGCGCCGTGACTTGTGCCACAGGCGACGGCAAGTGAATCGCAGTTTGTCTTTGCGACGAACTCAACTACCTGGTCGGGATCGGTCAGATTGTTTTTGATATTACTGCGAGATACGCCGGGAATGTTTTCTTCGATACCGCCTATTTTGCCTAACTCAGCCTCGACAACAACTTTTCTCGGATGGGCGTAATCAACAACCTGTTTTGTCAGGGTGATATTCTGCTCGAAAGGCAGTGCTGAGCCGTCTATCATTACGGAGGTTAAACCTTCATCAATGCATTTTTTACAGGTCTCAAAGCTGTCGCCGTGATCGAGATTGAGAGCAATGGGGATACTCGGATTAAGTGCAATGATGGCGTCAATAAAAGACCTGAGATAGGTCATATTCGTGTATTTTCTGGTGATAGGTAGTATCTGGAGTATCAGCGGGGCTTGTTCTTCCGAGGCCGCGGTAACAATCGCCTCGGTTATTTCCATGTTGTAAACGTTGAAGGCCGCTACGGCAAAACAGCCGCTATACGCCGTTTTGAACATTTTCCTGGTGTCTACAAGCGGCATCGTAAGCTGTCTCCAAAATAGAATTATTTTTTCGTTTTCTGCAGAAGGACTGCTGCAATAATAATCGCGGCGGTCAGCATGAGCCGTTTGTCTTCACCGATGGCGTTAATGCTGAGTATTTTTTCGAGATAACCTATGGTCAGGACGCCTATTAATGTCAGCCAGATACCACCCCGGCCGCCCTGCAAGCTTGTGCCTCCGATGACAACCATAGCGATGGCGGAAAGCTCATAGGACATACCGGCTTCAGGGTCACCCTGGAGTTCCTGGGCCGCCTGGCACATTCCGGCAACGGCGCAGAATAGTCCGCTCATGCCGTAAGCGAGTATTTTTGTCAAGCCGACAGGGACGCCGGAAAGCCGGGCGGCTTCTTCGTTGCCGCCTATCGCGTAAAGATATCGGCCGTATCTCAGCTTGACCAGAAGTATCCAGGAGATTATGAGGCAGACGACGAAAATCAGCGTTACAACGGTGATATTATCGCCGAGGACTTTTGAATTTATAAAATTGAATATCCGGGGGACATTCACGTATTTATATGTACCGTCGCTTTGCTGGACGGCAGTCGAGATTTTTTGTCCGCCTGATACCCATTTTGCCATGCCGCGGGCAAAAACCATCATCGCAAGCGTTGCGATGAAGGGTTGAATCCGAAATCTCGCTATTACAGCCCCTGAAAACATTCCGCAAAGTGCGCCGATAACCAGACATGCTAAAATCGCTATTGGAGTGGAAATACCCCTGTGAATGGTAAACAGCGAAAAGGATACGGCGGTCAGGGCAAGGATGCTTGCGACCGACAGGTCAATGCCCCCGCTGATTATGACAAGAGTCATTCCGCAGGAGAGTATGCCGTAAACAGAGACGGCACGCAGCATATCGCGATGGGTTCCCCATTTGTAAAAGGCGCCGTCGGCATTAAAAAGCAGCCCTAACGCAAAAACAATTATCAGGGCGCCAAGAGCCCTGGCGGTAGGGGTGGCAAACCAGTGTTCCGAGGAGAGCTTTGTCACTTTGACGCCTTTCTTAGTTAGTTTGTACGCCCATTGCCGCGTGAAGGATTTTTTCCTGTGTTGCCTGTCCGGAATCGAATTCAGCGGTGATTGAGCCCCGGTGCATAACAATGATTCTATCACTCATAGCGAGTAATTCGGGCATCTCAGATGTTATGAGTATAATAGCAAGCCCTTCGCCGGTCCATTTATTCATCAGTTCGTAAATTTCATGCTTGGCGCCGACGTCAACTCCCCTTGTGGGTTCATCGAGCAGGAAAACCTTCGGTTCGGCTTCTATCCACTTGGCCATCACGACTTTCTGCTGGTTGCCTCCGGACAGAGAATCCACCGGCATTTTCAAACTTGCCGCCTTGAGATTCAGCGATTCTTTCTGTTTGGCTGCGGCTTTACTTTCGCTGTTTGGTTTTAACCAGCCGAGAGGCGAGAATTTTTTAAGTGCAGCAAGCGTTACATTGTGAACGATGTTCATCCCTAAAACCAAACCGTTGGCCTTGCGGTCGTTTGTCAGCAGTGATATTCCCCGGCTGATAGCATTTGCGGGCGTTGTTGGTTTATATGGCTGGCTGTCAAGTTCACAAATGCCGCGTGTTTTGCTGCCATAAGTTCCAAAAATGCCGTTTAAGAGTTCGCTGTTTCCTGACCCCTGCAGTCCTGCTATGCCGAGTATTTCTCCGCTGCGGACATTGAATGAGACATTGTTCACGGCGGGCATTGGTTTACCGACAGGGTCAGGAAGGGTAAATGAATTTACCTTTAATCTGACCTGCCCCGGAATAGATTTATGCCGGGGGAACTGCTGATTTAACTCTCTGCCTACCATCCACTTTACCATTTTGCCCCGGTCAAGCTCTTTGGCAGCAGCGGTTCCGACAAACTGGCCGTCGCGCAACACGGTGATACGGTCGGCAATCCTGTAAATCTCTTCCATTTTATGCGATATGTAAATAATGCCGCAGCCGGATTTCCTGAGCTTGTCCACGATTGCGAATAATTTCTCGACCTCAACTTCGGTTAAGGCGCTGGTCGGTTCATCCATAACTATGATGCGGCAATCGAAGGCAAGCGCCTTACAAATCTCCACCATTTGCTGAATGCTCAGGGGGTAGCTACCGAGGTTTCGAGTAACATCGATATCGAGTCCTATTTCATCAAGCAGTTTTCGGCAGGCGGCTGTCATCTCCTTTTTATTGAGCCACAGGCCGCGACACTTTTCACGACCCAAAAAAATATTTTCAGCTATGGTCATCGACGGAACAAGAGACAATTCCTGATGTATTACGGATATTCCCATGTCAGCGGCATCTTGAATTGAAGAAAATCGAATCGGCTGTGAATTCAGGAAAATCCGTCCCTCGTAATCAGTGTGGACTCCGGCAAGAATTTTAATAAGCGTGCTTTTGCCCGCCCCGTTCTCCCCGGCTAAAACGTGCACCTCGCCCGCCCTGAGTTCGAACTGGGCATCTGTTAGAACTCTTACGCCGGAAAAGCTCTTGCATATACCGGTCATTTTAAGAAGCTGAGTTGTATTTTCCCGTTGGTCAGTCATAGGTCATTGCTTTTGCTATACCGCCTTCCAGCCGTATTCTATGTATTTATGCTCAAAGGTTCCGTCATCGAACAGGTCGAAGATGCCGTAGCCCTCCTTGAATTCATAATTTTTTCCTTTCCACCATGCCCCGCAGATGGCACCGTCGCAAATGTAGGTTACGCCGTTGTATAATGCCCTGTCAACCATGTGCATATGGCCGCTTATACAAAGATGAACGTTGGGGTAATTGAGAAATAAATCTTTCATTTTTCTGGCATCGATGTGCATCCACTCGTCGGGTAATGTCCAGTGGCCGCTTTTTTCGTTGTCACCGTCAAGGAATGCCGCTACGGAGAGTATCGGGATATGGCTGATGATGCAGACGTGCATGTTTTTGTAAGTTTCGAGCTCCTGCTGCAGCCACCCGAACTGTTCGTCATCCAGCCGTGCCGTATAAATGGTGCTGCTGGGGTAGGTGCTGTCCAATATTATGATATGCCACGGTTTTATGTCGAAACTGTAATACCGGTTGGTTAAGTTTAATTCCTGTACGGCTCTTTTTTTGCCCCAGAGCGGTTCCTGGCCGGTTGTTTTGCTTTTCTCCTTGTCCCAGCCCCAGACATCATGGTTGCCTATGCAGAATTTGACGGGCAACGAGCACTCTTTTGCGAGGACTTTTTTGAGCAGAGCGAATTGAACCCTGGTCCAGTTATCGTTGGCGCCGAGGGAATCCATTACATGGTCACCTCCTGTAATAATCATTTCGGGTTTATCATCAATCGCCTGAACATGCTGCAGTGCGGCCGCGAAACCTTCGGGGGCGTGCCTGTTCGGGTCGATATGGATGTCGGTGAAATGAGCGAACCTGATGGTGCGTTTAGCACGTTGGGCCAAAAGGTCGTTTTTGTTCGACTTGGTGCCCATGGCGACAGCTTTAGATACGGTCAGGGCCAATCCAGCCGTAGCGGCGCCTGTTAGAAAGTTGCGTCTTGATACATAAATATTTTTCTCAGGCATTTTTGTAACTCCTTAAATAATCAAGTATTAAAACCGGATTGCTCTGAAAGTTCAATTGTTTTTAAAGTCGGAAATCTATTTTACTTGATGCTTTGATGAATATTAATACAATTGTAAACATGGAGAATTATAGGTGAAACAGTTGGCTGTCAACAAGATAAACATAGTTAATACTCTCATATTATTGCTGAATATCTGCGGCGTTTCGTATTCCCAGACTATCCCAGTGAATGACCATTTTATATTGGCGCCGGCGGAAGGTATGGATGCCAACGAATGGCTCAAAGACGCTCGGCAATATCGTAACATCACCAGAAGCGGCGCTGAGCAAAATTCCGTAATTTTTACGACATGAAGATGAAAACTGATAAACCCAAAATTTGTGTGGTCGGCAGCTCAAACATAGACCTTGTGGTTAAATCACGGCGACTGCCTTCTCGGGGAGAGACAATTTTAGGCGGCGAATTCCTGATGGTTCCAGGTGGCAAAGGAGCGAATCAAGCAGTGGCGGCTGCGAAACTGGGCGCCCGGGTTTATTTTGTGGCTAAACTGGGGGAAGACATATTCGGGACACAATCATTCACCAACTTCAAAGAAGAGGGTGTGAATACAAAGTATGTTACTCGAACGAACAAAGCATTGTCCGGAGTGGCCTCAATTGCCGTTGATAAAGCTGGCAATAACACAATCGTGGTGGCCCCTGGCGCCAATCATTTGCTGACGCCGCAAGATGTGAAAAGGGCTGAATCGGCAATTGCTTCGTGCAGTGCGATAATTGCCCAGCTTGAAATACCCGTGAAAACTGTTGAGTTCGCTGCAAGATTAGCTCAAAAGTTCAAGATACCTTTTATTCTGGACCCTGCGCCGGCTCAAAAACTAAGTTCGGAACTTTTCGCGATGACAGATGTGATAAAACCAAACGAAACTGAGGCCGGAATTCTTACCGGCATAGAAGTGACAGACACAAAGACAGCCGGTAAGGCGGCATGGAAACTCCTGAAACGCGGGGTAAAAACGGTCATCATAACAATGGGGGCAAAAGGCTGCTTTGTAGTCAACAATGAAATAAATAAGTTCTTCCCCGCCAAAAAGGTAAAAGCTGTTGATTCCACGGCGGCAGGCGATGCGTTTGTCGGAGGTCTAGCGTTTTGTATAGCTCAGGGTAAAACCATTTTAGAGGCGGTCCTGTTCGCCGGCAATGTGGCGGCCCTGTCTGTTACAAAAATGGGGGCGCAATCATCTATGCCGAGTATGAAAGAGGTTGAGAAATTCATAAAATTGAAAAAACAGAAATAATGAGGAAAGAGAAATGAAGAAAACAATTCTTGTGTTATGTGCTGTGATAATAGCCGCGCAAATGTGCGATTGTAAGCAACGGACGTCTGGCAAACCAAGAGTCGCCCTGGTTATGAAATCGCTGGCCAATGAATTTTTTAAGACAATGGAGGAAGGCGCCCAGGCGCACCATAAAGAACACTCAGCGGACTACGACCTCATAGTGGTTGGTATTAAAGATGAACAGGATGTGGCCAAACAGGTTGAATTTGTCGAGCTGATGATTGCGCAAGGAGTGAATGCCATAGTTATTGCCCCAGCCGACTCGAAGGCACTCGTTCCTGTTTGTAAAAAGGCAATGGATAACGGAATTATAGTCGTCAATATCGACAACAAGTTTGACAGAGACGTTCTCCATGAGAAAAACGTCAAAATTCCTTTTGTGGGGCCGGACAACCGTAAGGGGGCGAAACTTGCCGGCGACTATTTGGCGAATAAGCTCAAGCAGGGGGACAAAGTGGTTATTATCGAGGGCGCGCCCAATGCATTCAATGGAATCCAGCGAAAGCTCGGATTTGAGGACGCGATGAAAGCCGCGGGAATAAACATCATCAGCTCCCAAACCGGGTATTGGGAAATGGATAAGGCCAACCAGCTCGCCTCGGCATTGGTTACCGAACATACCGACCTTAAGGGTATCCTGTGCGCCAACGATAGTATGGCGCTTGGTGCCGTATCGGCGATTAAGGCGGCCGGCAAATCGGATGACATTCTTGTTGTCGGTTTTGATAATATCCTCGCTGTTCAGCGGCTGCTTAAAGAAAAGAAGATTCTCTGCACAGTTGACCAGCACGCCGATAAACTCGCATTATTCGGCATAGAGTACGCACTTGAGATGCTCAAGGAAAAATCAGTTCCGGTTGACAAAGAAACTCCTGTTGACCTTGTTACGGCGGAAACCCTTAAATGATAAACCCGTCAAGCGAAACACTTTTTACCGCCCGCGCAATCAGCAAGTCATTCCCTGGTGTGCGAGCGCTGGAAGCAGTCGATTTCGACTTGATGCAGGGTGAGGTTCACGCCCTTGTCGGTGAAAACGGCGCGGGCAAGAGCACCTTTGCCCGCATTATAGCCGGCGCTGAAATCCCGGACTCAGGCGAGATGCGCTTTTGCAAAAGGCCTTACAAACCGAACAACAGAACAGACGCGGAATCAGCCGGTATCCGTATGATAATGCAGGAACTGCACCTGATTGGAAATCTCACAATCGCGGAAAATATCCTGCTGAACAAACTCCCTAACAGGTTTGGAGTAATCGACTATAAGAAGCTCAACAGCGAAGCGCGGAAAATTATGACGCAGGTGGGACTTGGTGATACTGACCCTGATATGCCGGTGAAATTCCTGGGTACAGGCCAGCAGCAACTGGTTGAAATAGCCGCCGGACTTTCGCAGCGGTGCCGGCTGTTAATTATGGATGAACCGACCGCGTCTTTGACTGACAACGAAACGGAGCTTCTTTTCACTCAAATCAAAAAACTTAAGGCCGACGGCGTCGGAATTATTTATATTTCGCATCGCATCGAAGAGATAATCCACATAACCGACTGTGTAACGGTGCTGAGAGACGGGAAATTAATTTCAACACAACCCACAAAACAACTAAGTGCTGGCGGCATTATCCGCATGATGGTCGGACGTGACCTCGAACAGCAGCAATTGCGGCACGCGGCGACATCAGGCCAAACAGCCCTGAGCGTTACCGGCCTTACCCGGGCGAATAAGATAAGAGACGTTACTTTTGACGTTCATAAGGGTGAGATTCTCGGAGTTGCCGGCCTGATGGGCTCCGGACGCACAGAAATGATTCGAGCGTTATTCGGCGCCGACCGCCGTGACAGCGGCAAAATTTGCCTGGGCGATTCAGAAGAACCCCTCGAAATACGCAGTCCCGGTGACGCTGTTCACAGCGGGATTGCGCTTCTTCCTGAAGACCGTAAAGAACAGGGGCTGTTGTTGCGATTGCCTGTTCGCGCGAATATCTCACTGACCAGATTATCAGGCGTCAGCCGTTTCGGGTGGATAAAAATATCCAGCGAAAAAATCTTAGCCGATAAATTTGCCGATGCCTTGTCCATACGCTGCTCATCGGGTGAACAAATGGTTGGCCAGCTTAGCGGCGGCAATCAGCAGAAGGTAGTCATCGCAAAATGGCTCAACAGAGACGCTGATATCTTTTTCTTTGACGAACCAACACGGGGAATCGATGTCGGCGCTAAATTTGAGATATATCACATTCTCGCGGACCTTGCGGAAAAGGGAAAGGCGGTTATAGTTATCTCCTCTGACCTTATGGAGCTTATGGCTGTTTGCGACCGCATTATGGTAATGTCGGCAGGACGTGTCGCGGCGACGTTCGCACGAGGACAGTGGAGCCAAGAAAAAATTATGTCCGCCGCCTTCAGCGGATATATAAATAAACCGTCAGAAAGCATCGGGAGCTTATGCTGAAGACAGAAAACAAAAAAACAGCCGATATTCGGGCCTTTGTGACTGATTATCTTGGTTTATTTTTCGCCTTGGTTGCGCTACTAATCATATTCGGTTTCTCTGCCAATAATTTCTTTACCATTACAACCTTCAGAACAATCGCCAACCAGATTCCGGATATAACAATCGTCGCTGTTGGAATGACTTATGTTTTGATAATCGCAGGTATCGACCTGTCGGTCGGCTCGGTGCTTGCCCTGGCGGGTTCGGTACTGGGCGTTTTCCTAGTAGGATTTAATTTGCCGCTGCCGGTGGCGATTTGTGCGTGCCTGTTTGTGGGCATTCTCTGCGGTCTTGTCAACGGCCTTATTGTCATTCGCTGGAACCTTCCGTCTTTCATTGTTACGCTTGGTATGCTTGAAATCGCGAGAGGCGCCGCGTATATGGTGACCAATTCGCGAACCATATATATCGGAGGCCCGCTTGAGGTAATCACGGGTAAATCGATTCTGGGGCTTTCGCTGCCCTTTATATTGGCTGTTATTATTGTGGCAGGGGGGCAGCTCGTATTGTCGCGGTCTGTTTTTGGACGGTATATGATAGCCATCGGCACAAATGAAGAGGCCGTAAGGATGTCGGGAATCGATCCCCGTCCGATTAAACTTCTGGTTTTCACTTTGTGCGGTTTTCTAACCTCCGTGGCGGCAGTCATACAAACGGCCCGAATGTCATCCGCAAGCCCAAATGCCGGCTCCGGTCTTGAGCTTCAGGCCATTGCTGCGGTAGTTATCGGCGGCACAAGCTTAATGGGAGGTCGCGGCTCTGTGATAAGCTCCTTCTTTGGCGTCCTTATTATCGCGGTCTTAGGTACCGGCCTTGCCCAGATAGGTGCTCAGGAATCGACCAAACGCCTTATCACCGGATGCGTTATCATCGCGGCTGTTATCATAGACCAGTATCGCGCAGGGCACAAAGATATATACAAGTAATTGTACGGACACTTACGGCACCGGCATTGACGTGTCCGCGTCGTCCAGGCCGTCGTTCCAGTTGAGTTTAGCAAGATACACACCGCCTTGTCCCCAGCCGCAATGACTTATGTACCATTGCCCGTCCACATCCCGCACCACCTCCACAGCATGAGCAGTTATTTGACCGACTGTTCGCCGTCAGCGGAAAGTGGGACAGTGCGTAGTAGAGAGATAAGTAGGTAAGGGAAAGGCTGAAAATCTTTTTTGTTATGTTTTTTGGCCTAAACAACCCGAAAACTAAGTATTATCATTGCACAACAAATCCTTTCCTACCCAAATTAGAAACAAGCAGTGGTGGGAAATTTTTTATAACCTCTTAAATCAAAGTTGCTGGACTTTTTAGCCCATGCCGCGCCCACTTCGGAAAACAGCTTGCCGTTTTCATGAGCAACACGCAAAACATGGTCAATATCCTTGATTACCGTTTTAACCGTATCGCCCATGAGATCGTTATGCTCATAACAACTCAGATATTTCTTGTCAATCGAATGGGGATATCCACAAGATTCAAATGCTCCGTTTACAACCAGCGTGAAAGGCCTGCAGGTCTCAAGACTCACGGGATAGGGTGCTCTGCTTTCATAATTCTCAGCCATTTTCGTAAGCATGTTGATACGTTTGTCGCTCTCGTCATCTATAGTATCAATGTCGCCGTTTTCAAGCACTATCTTCGCCTTACTGAAGCCAACATGCTCAATCCTGGCTTTCTCACATTCAATAATAATGGATGGGTCCATTTTCGCTTCGGAGCAAAGCGAAGCATTAAACAGTATCTCGACACCTTTATCGGTTATGATTCTTAAACTGCTGGTGTCCTCGCTCTCAATATCATGGCCATGATACAGCTCGGCCTGGATACTTACAGGTTCCGCCATTGCGCCCGGCTTCATAGAAGCAAGATATAGTTCGTCACTCAGCATATGAGCCAGAGGATTGTTTATGGTTCCGTCTAGGACCCAATCGCCATTTATACGAAGCTTACCCGCCCACTCAGTGCGATTATAATACGTATCAAATCTCGGCCAGCCGGCCATACCTCTTACTCGTTTTACTGGGCCGTAGAGGCCTTCCACAATCTGCTTTTTTAATTGCTGTATAATCGACGAATAGAGATATTGGAATGCTACAGGAACCTTTCTGCCATGCTTTGACGCATATTTCGTCAATTCATCAAGGTCCTGTATGGTGGCGACAGGAGGCTTCTCCAGAAAAATATCAAAACCGGCATCTATGCACTTCCTAGCCAGATTAAAATGTGTGTGAATCGGTGCCGGAATAAAAATAGCATCAGCAATCCCCTTAACATTCTTAATCATCTGGTCAGTATCATCATAAATCGGGATGCCTTTGCTCTGACAGAACGACCTGCCTGACGACTTCCTCGTCGGATTGCTCGTCACGGCCACCAGCTTTATTTTGTCGGGCAGGCCCACGATACGTTTTATCAACTCATAAGCGTATCCGCCTGCACCTACCATCGCCAATTTAATCATCGCCTGTTCCATTTACTATTCTATATTCAAAACCTTGTTCTTTTGGGCAGCCTCGCGGGCAATCAGGCACACTTTTGTAAGCATAAAAGATACCTGTGCGATTTCGTCATTGCTTTTGCCGTCAAGAATATTCAAAAGAAATCTGCTAAATATCTTATCTTTTCCGTCGGGCAACGGATACTGAAAACTGCCTTTATCTTTACTGATAACAGAACATTCCTTTTTAGAGCCGCTTGCCTCAAGCACTCCTTTTGTCCCGACGATTCTTATCCAGTCATCCCCGTGAGTATTGGCAATTTCCGGACGGCAATAATCGACACTTATCGTAGCGTGTCCGCCGTTGCCAAGTTCCGCCACAAGAGCACAATTATCTTCACAGGCAACCCGTTCGCTATGTGCAAAATTACTTTGCATCGCGGCAACTTTGGTAAAACCCAAACCAGTAATATAGTTGATATAATCGAAGGCGTGTATGCCGACCCACCCTATTGTGCCGCCGTACTTGTCCTTGTCTCCAAACCAGTCGGGTCTTGTGCCCCATTTGTAGCTCTTTCGGGCATTAACTAAAACAGCCTCACCAATGGCGCCGCTGTCATAAACCTGCCGGGCGGCTACAAATTGAGGGTCACTGCGCATAGTCAGCATAGCCATAAGGTTAATTTTATTCTGCTCCACTGATTTGCGAACTTTTCCCAGCATTGGCAAATCAAGAGCAAGTGGTTTTTCGGCTATTACGTGACAACCAGCATCAGCAGCATCCATTATCAGGAGCGGAATAAGGTCAAGTCTTGTGCTGATTACCGCCACATCAGGTTTTAATTCCTTTAGCATCTGTTTATAGTCATCATATACCTTCTTCCCGACACCCGGCTGGAGTCGCAGAAATTTAGAAATGTCTTCACCATGATACGCCGGAGCCAGCCCGATCAGTTCGGCTTCCTGCATTCCAACTAAATCGCGAAAAACCGCGTCTGAATGGCCAAAGCCGCCTATGTTAACTACTGTTAGCTTATCCATCAAAATACTCTTCAAAATTCCCAAAAGAACTTAATTAACGCCTAACGCCAGTCCGCGAAGCACTATTAGTATCAATCACACGGACACTATTAACATCTGCCGATTTGCCCGGCATCGGTTTTCTCAGCGGCAGCCAGTTAATATATTCTTCGATATTGGTATAACCGTCTCCATCGCGGTCACCTCGGGCATCGTTTGCATCGTAAGGATTAAGGCCAACAGCCAACTCCCACTTATCAGGCATCCCATCGTGGTCGCTATCTTCAGGTGATACGCCGGATTCCATCATCGGATAGCCGCCGACTTCGTCTATACGATCAATTATACCGCCCATTTTTTTTATCACGCTGTCCACAACACGTTTGTCCACTGCGTCCCGGACAGGAAATACCGCGCCGGCATCGGCTAAAACCCGTGCATACGCTGTTGGCGCATCCTCAGCAGCTACAGGCGCAACTGGTATTGGGACTGATTGTTTATACGCATCTTTCTGCGCCTGAGTAAAACCAACAAATTCAACAAGGTCCCATGGATCCCTAGGACAATTACCATCCATCCAGTTACCGATGAAATATGCCTTGCAGCAAGTGGTCGATTCTTTGAAAGCATAACTGCCTGTGGAGTTGGGGCCTTTTATATAGTAGTTATTCACAAAGTTAATTTTGGTAAAACTATTATCCTCGTTTTTACCGTCATCATTGTACCCAGCATAATGCCCCCCCCAGTTATAAATCACATTATTACGAAAATCGAAAAACAAACCGCAGGGGTCACGCTCAGAATCAACATAATTACCCGGACGGGGGCTTCGGCCGGCATGATGGGCATAAAGATTGTGATGATATGTAATGCCATTGCCATATCCCCCACGTATTAAAGAACCATAGCCATGACAGCCCTTACTATGAACAGAACAATTCAGGCTCTCGGTAATCATACACCACTGGACAGTAACATTACCCAGGTTATGTCCCCTTGAAGCAACCGAGACGACTTCGTCCGTTGACCAGCTCGCCGAGCAATGGTCAATGATAATATTGTGGCCGGTAAAAACCGATATGGCGTCGAATTCCTCTTTTGCAATATCGCTGGGCCGCACACGCAAATAACGAATAATCACATTGTCAGCGTGTACAGCGATATAGTAATTCTTAAGACATATTCCGTCACCCGGAGCAGTCTGGCCGGCAATCGTAATATACGGCCTTTTAATATTCAACACCGACTTCAGTTCAATATAGCCCCCAACACGAAAAACGACGATCCTTGGGCCGTTGGTATCGACAGCCGCCCTTAAACTGCCTGGACCGCTGTCATTGAGATTGGTAACCTCAATAACCTGGCCGCCTCGGCCGCCGATAGCGTACATCCCGAAACCTTCGGCGCCCGGAAAGGCCGGCAATGATGCTGGAGCGGACCTGAAACCAAGCAATACAACCAAACAAAAAATCCCAATCTTAATGGTTTTCATAAATACTTAATTCTAGAGTAGTTGTTTTCCTAAAATCAAGAATTTCACGAAGCCACTGGTCAATAGCATGTCCGTCGAGCTTCATAAAGTTTTCCAGCAAAAACGTTTTGGCCTCTTTATCCGTAAGCTGATGCGACCATTTCACTCGCGATAAAGGATTAGCGCCGGGGCCGGAGCTTTTATATTCCGCATAAAAAGCCGTTTTCTCTCTGTTGGGGTCGCGCCAGTTATCCCAACCCTCTGGCTTTATGCCTTTGTCAAGCCAGCAATCATAATAAACCACCTTTGCGTAAGGACGCCACGGCCTGCCAAGGTCTGTCATAATACCATCGGCCGTAGTAACCCGACAACTATAAAATACAAAGCCGGTGGGAAGATTCGGCTCGGTAGCTGCGTGGGCAGTAATATGACTGCTCTCCTTGGAATGTATCATGCAGTTGTCAAAAACGGCCTGAGAATAACCATAAATAAAATCCGTGCCGCCTTCTATGTAACAATTCAGATAATATTGTCTGCCAAAATTAGCCATCAGCGTATCCTGTCCGCCGAGAAACCGGCAATTCACAGCGATGGCACGCTCGCTAATCAGCCTTGCCGCAAGCGCCTGTGGATGAGAACCGAAAGTATTTTCAATGGTAAGATTTTCCAGTATAAGGTCGTTGCTATCGACAACTAGCGTCGCGCACTCAGAGCGATATATACCTGAGCCGTCAGGCTTGTTCATATCATGATTGAGATTATAACTTATAGTTGTTTTGAACGGGTCAATGCCCCGTAAGGTGATAAAAGGTTTATTTTTGGGTATCAGAACCCGCTGGTTATAAAAACCGGGTTTTATCAGCACGACGACTCTTTCTTTATTACCCTCGCCAATAGAATCAACAGCTTTTTGTATCGAATTAAAATCGGCATGGCCGTCGGCACTTACTACGATCTGGCGAGTATTGCCGGACTCAAAAAGCTTAGCCAAGCCGGATAGTTTTACATCCGGCTGCCAGAGTGCATTACTATCCTGAGCTGCGAAACATGCGCAACCTGTAAGCAAAAATAAAACCGCCGACAATTTAAAAACTTTCCCTGTCATAAATGCTTCCCTTCAAATCCTGGGGCATTTGTTAATGAGATTAATGCTTCCGTTTGCCTGCTCAGGCACCTTTTTATCTGGAGACAGCACAAATAAACAAAAAATACAAATAGAAGTATTTTTCATCACTCGCTTATTAGACAATCCCCACCCAAACGCTGATGCCGCTTTCCCCCCCATCCATAGCCCGCTGTCCCGGAAAATACCTCTTTCGTACAACAACCGGGACATTACATTACACTCCTATGGCGATTCAACTCCGTACTGCCGAACCAAACCATTAGGGCTTAATCAGCCTAAATATATTGTAGAAAACAATCCTTGAATCATTCTCTTCCGCAGGTTTTGTTTGACCAGCTTTATCCCAGAGATCCCAAAAGTAATTATTGAAGACTGTGCCTTGTAAAACAGCACTCCCCCTTGTTCCAGTGGTATATGTAACCGGCTCATCTTTAACAAACCTGACATGTCCATCCTTAAACAAGGCATTGATACCACCATTTTGCAGACGATTGGTTGCTTTGTCTATTCCTGACTTATGGACTATATCGGCTCTTGACCACCAAAGGTAATCTGTCGCATAAGGGCTATTCTTATCAAGATTAGTCAATCTCCTTTGCGTAGATGAAGGCACAAGTAGAGAGGTAACCCCGCTAGAGTCCGGCACCTTAAGGGCGCTCTCATCTATCGGATAATAAGCGTATCCTGTACGCACCCACTGATTTACCTTTCCGTCGGAAGAAACAAGCAGCGGGTTAACATCCTGCGGCAGAGTACCCCATTGGGTGGGTTTTATATACGATTTATACTTGTATCCTAAGCTACTATTGGACGGGCAATAAAATACTTTCGGATCTCCTATATACTTTCGTGCATAAAGACAACCCAGCCTCATCGGGACAGGTGTCCCACCAACAGTACCCTCATACGTCACATCGTCCTTGTACGCAACGTAAGGATGTTGTGTTCCGCCGTCCGAGCCGTCAGAAGGAGGCGGATACTCCTCGCCATAAAATGGCAATACATCGGTATCGGAGGCATAAGCAATAATCGCAATCCCCACTTGCCTAAGGTTACTGGAACAAACTACACGCCTGGCAACCTCTCTGGCCCTAGTCAATGCAGGCAGCAAAACCCCCATCAGAAGGGCGATAATCGCTATCACAACCAGCAATTCGACTAATGTAAAACCTTGTTCTTTTTTCATGGCTTTATCCCTAATCATCCTGAAAAGGAACTTGTTTAACAAACGCACAATCCTTCATTGATATATTAAAAGCCGGCACAACCGCCGTCTGTTCTATTAAAGCACTGGTGCCATTCCTCTGCTAACCTGGCAAAATCAATAAATTCGAGCGTGTAGATATCAAATGCTGGGTTTAGCCAATTATCCGCAAAATCTTCAAAATCTTCAATATCAAGGCCACAGTCATGATTGTAATCCCACTCTGGTCCACCAACATGGTAAGGATCAGTTGCAGCTCCATCATACTGCCTGCACCTCCAGTAAACCGTCTTAAATGACCACGTATCGCTGCTGACAGTGCCGTCAGTTATAACCTTCATATAGTAGGTGTTCCCGGAAGAAACAGTCATAGTTACGCTGTGCTGACCACGAGTCGCGGAAACCGAACCTCGCGAAGTGGTTGGGTTCAGATTAGTATCGCAGTAAACAACATCGGTTGTGCCGCCGTAACCAGAGTACCATTTTAGCTGGAAATTAGTACAAGGGTCGGGATGACAATAAACCATCGTATTGCCGTTTGCAGGCGTTGGCGCTGAAGCTTTTTTGGGCGAACCATTTGTGGTAAAGATAGTGCCATTCTGACCGCATCGTGCAAGACCCAGTGTTAAGTTGTAAGTGCCTCTTGCGCCGCCGTTAGCTGTAATTGTGCCTGTGTTGGAGTAGGTAGAGCCATAGAAAATGGCCACGCGGCCGCCACCGCCGCCGCCGCCGGTATTATTGGCTTGAAGGCCATTGCCGCCAATGCCGCCGTTTACATCGATAATACCCTTATTGGTAACAGAGCCGCCGGCAATAATCCTTACCATACCGCCGCCGCCGCCGCCAGCCGGGTACGCTACCGCAGAACACAGTTGGCCGCCACCATAGGCCTTGATTTGGGAATTGATGTCAAGGACTACGTTACCGGTAGCGACAATCTCAATACCGCCGCCGCCCGCGGCGCCACCTGTACTAGTGCCGCCCCATCCGCCGGAGCTGCCGCCAAACGGGACAGGCACTTCTTTATCGCCATAGCTGGGACCAGTAGTATCTACACCAAAGAAGTAACCGCGTCCGCTATCACCACCGATACCACCGGAACCGCCGCCGCCACCGCCTTTATATGGCGGGTTTACTGGCTGGCCCGGACCAAATACACTCTGCGCAAGGGCTGTTGGAACATAGATGGACTTCGCTGTACCAATGGTACCAAAGCGACCGTGGTAGCCAACGGGCATATTATACGCAGTCCAGTAATCGGTAAGTGTAACGGTACGATCATTAAAGATGCTTGAATCCTGACCGTGCTTGGGTCCTGCAAAACCGCCCGAACGCGCGAAGGTGATATCTTGAGTTGAAGTTAAAACATCATCCCCAGCAATCTGCACTCTGCCGTCAAAATAGAAATCGCCTGTTGCGTGAATAGCAAGCGGTGTGGGAAAAGTAGCGGGATAGGTCGGGGAACAGACATCTGTAGCGCGATACGCCGGCACTACGACAATATCGTAACGCCTGTCGTAATTAAAGCCGTTCGGGAAGTTAAAGACCGCCACGCCGTCCGAAGCAAGGGAAGCTGTTGCACAGGGGTCAGACCAGCCGTCTGTGTGAGCAAGACAGGTATAGGCCGGGATAACCTGGCTCTCATAGGTTGTGTCAGCACTTGAAGTGTTAAAAACAAGCTCGTACGGCTTGGTGTTGTAGCTCCATATGTCTCCCGGTATCGTCCCTACCGATGGATAAGTACTGTTTACACACCAATAATAGGTTGCGCCTCTGCTGTTCGCGTCATTCGGGCCAAGGATTACGTTAGGACCTGTGATACCATTGGCAATCCGCACACTGACGCTGTTGGATTGCACCAGAGTTATGTCTTTCGAAAGATAAACTGCGTATGTTGCCGCACTCGGAGTGCTCCAGGACAAAGTAATGCCATTAACATCTATATCTGACGCACCATTCGAAGGAGACGGATTAACGGCCTTGCCTGTTTCGGTGGTAAACGACCAGCGCGGGCCATTTGAACCATCCGTGTTAATATACCAGTAATAAGTAGTGTTAAGAGAGAGTGGTCCGCCGATTGTGGCATTTGCTGCCTGATTCAGTGAACCATCGCCTGACGTTATAAGGGGCAGATTATTCGGATCCGTGCCTAAATACAAACTCTGTGCCGCAGCTCCGGTTGCCGGTTCCCAGGTCAGAGCGGTCGCAATAGGCACATTTGAAGACCCCGGAATAGGAAGCAGTGCTGCCGGGATGGTTCTATCGGGCTGATTGAGAATACTGACCTCCAATGGGGTCAGTACACGGCTGAAAAGACGTACATCGTCAAGCAAACCGTCAAATTCGCGTTCCCCGGCTCCAATCCATAAAGGTGCAGGCGTAATAGGGTCGGTGTCAACATTCATACTAATAGTAGTATTAAGAGAAGAAACTACTACAGGCACCTCAAGACCATCGATGTATATCTTGGTGCTTAACTGAGTAGTAGGAACGGCTGTCTCCATACTATTACTTCTGTCAACTACAACTGCTGCGTGATGCCATGTGTTAACCGTAAGCCCCAGGTCGCTAAGTGTCGATGCTGTCTGCATCTGCAAACTATTGTTCTTGTGATAAAACTGGAGCACGCCGCCATATATGCGTATTTCCCACATGAGCTTACCATAATTTGTTGGGTCACTATAATAGTTTATGCTTGCATGCCTTATCATAGTACCATCGATGAGACTCGGCACATTAAACCAGAATGTCCATGTACTCTTAGTTGTCGTATAGTCACCAAGATTGAAAATGGGTACGTATGATGGCACAGTCAGCTTAACATCGTTGCCTTCCGGTACACCTTTGCCGGGGGCTGAGTCATGCATCGCCGCAAAATTACCATCGACGCCGAGACCGGCTCTGCTTGGCTCACCAAACACATTAGGATAGACAGTGTTATAATCTACTAGCGTTCCAATTGGATAATAGGGTGGAGTTGGAGGGACGTTTACGAGTACTGCACTCGTGGTCGTATGCGCCACGTTATCATAAACTTCAAAATTCATGTTGAAAACCAGACTGGAATCCATATCGGGATTCCATATCGCCCATGCACTCGTAGAAACCAATGTCATTATAGCCAAAACCACCCATATCAATCTACACTTCATAGCCATGTCCTCCTCATAAGACAAAAAACTGCCCCGATACACCAAAAGGTTTACAAAACATTCTAAATTCTAATCTGAAGTACATCGAAAGACCTATTAGTTTATTATTACTATGTTTACGCAAGGCCCCCGGACTATAATAAATAAGACCTGTAAGAATCCCGGAATAATGCCTTGACAGCAGAAATGTTCACTTTGACTTGCAAAAGAGCATAGACTGACATTCAGCCCGCCCAAATTTACTCAGGGCCATACTCTTTTATCGAATATGGCCCTGAGTTTTTAATTCTGATAAACTTCCCTTTACTTCTTGTTGCGTCTCATGGCCAGTAAGCCAAGACCGAGCAATGCGATTGTAGCCGGCTCAGGGACATATGTCAGGCGGAGTGTATCCGCGAATGTATCGCCATTCGTATCAACCCATGCAGCTGTCCAACCAGCCGGAAGGACGCCGAATGCACCGCTGCCATTGTTGTAAGTGTTGCTCATGGTGTTGAACTTCCATACGTCAAAGGTGCTGCCCACGGTCGGGGTATAACCGCCCAGCAGGTCGATCTGCAACGTTGCGCCCGCGGTGTTGGCATAATTCCCGTACTGGAGAATACTGTCGAACGAGGTTGCGGAAGCAATGTCAAAATCTATGGTTCCACCAGTGCCGACAGTATAATCCATCGCATTGGTGCTGTTACCGAAGGTTATCGCTTTGATAGTATTAATAGCGCCTATTTCCAACGTGGCCTGACCCTGATTAAAACCACCGCCTGCGCTATTAAGCCCAAACCGATAAATCATGTTCCGGATGACCAACGTTCCGCCAGTAGCATTGAACTGGGCGCTACTGTCGGCGGCATTACCCTTGCTGAGTACCTCAGTATCAAGGATGCCCGTACCGGACAGATTGTAAATTGCCGTCCCAGTTGTTGAACTAGCTGATACAAGACGCGTTTCACCTGTTCCAGCATAACCGGGTGAATAGACGCTTACGGTACCGGCACTTTGGTTGACTGTTCCTGATGCACCGCTGACCTTTACGAGCGTAAAAAGCTCTGACGAAGCCTTGGAAACAGTCAGATTCGAGCCGTTGGTAATGTTCAACACACCAACATCCGTTGCAGCAGCATCACCCATCAAAAGCTGGCCAACCTGCTGACTTGTATCAAGTGTCGCATTGCCGTTGTTGATTTGTGCCGTCTCGGTCGTTATGGGCAAAACACCTCCGCTCCAGTTAGCCGTATTGCTCCAGTTGCCCGTGTTACCACTGACCCAAGTTCTGGTCGCCTTGGCTGTCGAGCCAATCGACAACAATAAGGCACATACCATTAGAATCCCTACACATTTTCTCATTCTCATCTCCTCCAAAAACTAAACCAATATAAAGATACACGATCTCTACTTGTATTAAACAAGTACCCGGCACACACCAAGCACTGCATATACAAGACACACTTCTTCATTAAGCATCTTCTCAAAAATTAAAGCTTCAAACAAGGCCATTTTGCGCACTAATAAAGTCGATTTCGCGCAGAGGCCGTAAATTCATCAAAATCAAGGGTTTAGCACATGATTTTGCTCAGAAATGCGGCTTGTTTCTTTAAATTACTCAATATTTTTAACGCGATAAAATTCAACAACCCACAAAAAATTCTGAATTTTAGATTTAGTCCAAAAAAAGCAGGCCAAATCGCTAATTTTGATGTTCCGGCAATAGCTGTCGCCTGATACTTTAAATTCTTAATTTTTGAGAATTTCGCCCCTGGTTTCACCCGCAAAGGCCGTATTATTCGTTCGTCCCTGAGGTTCGGTGCCAAAGAACAAACGGAAATAAAAATATACTCTTCGCCAGATTATACTGCATACTTCGTTTCGGATATTGCCGCTGCGCCTGCGCAAAATCATTTAAAATTTACTGCCCCTAAAATAAAAATCGGCGAACGATGCGCGGCGGTCTCAGTTTACAAGCTGCAGTATGTTGACAAATCTATTTAAATCGATATAATAGTTTAACACTTCGGTTTTCTCGAAAGTCTTTTGTGTACACACAAAAACTAAAAGACAGACAAAGGTTGCGATGAGATGAAAGAAAAAATAAAAATTGCTTTCGCTCACAATAATATCACTCACAACACCGAAGGGTTGATGGCCGGCATCTCTGAATACATCCGTGACAAGGGAAACCGGCAGTTGATTATCTGGCCTGATTGCTCGCAAAAGTCACTGATGTTTCTCAAGGAAAGAGGCTGCAAAGGGGCTTTTGCAAGCATACAGACAACTATAAAGGCAGAAGAATTGCTCCGGATAGGCATACCCCTGATAGGAGTGGCCACAATACAAAATTTGCTCAATCTTCCCTTTATAAGCGCGAATTCCAAAGAGGTCGCACAGATGGCCTGCGAATATCTGCTGGAAAAGAAATTCAGAAATCTGGCATTTTTCGGTCTTACGCAGGCAAGGTGGTCCGCTGAAAGGCTGGAACACTTTTCCCAATACCTAGCCAAGATGGGTTATAATGTCCATGTGTTCAAAGAAAAGCAGGTGCTTCTCAAGAATGATCTGACTCCATTTACCAGATTATGGATTAACACGGCTCTCAGCACCGGTCAACAAAAACTAATAGAATGGCTTAAACAACTCCCCAAGCCGGTAGCCATACTGGCCAGTTGCGACATATTTGCCTGCTATTTGCTCAATGTGGCCAAAGAAGCCAGCTTCAATATTCCGGACGAAATTGCCATCCTCGGCGTCAATAACGACAATGCCCTCTGCAATATCTGTGACCCGCCGTTGTCGAGCATCGCGTTTAATTTCAAAAAAGCCGGTTACGACGCCGCCAAACTGCTCGACAAAATGATATCAGGACATGAAACTATGCAGGGACAGTGCATAGAAATTCAGCCGACGCATGTCGAAACACGCGGCTCAACAGATATCTACGCAATCGACGACCCTGCTATCGTAGAAGCCATGAAGTATATAAGGCAAAACGGTCATACCCCTCTTCAGGTCGATGCAATCGCCAACCACGTTTGTATGAGCAAGCGCCTGCTGCAGTTGAGGTTCCATGATTTAATCGGGAAATCCGTACACGATGAAATCATTCAGGCGCACTTCGAAATTGCTAAAGCAATGCTCATGGAGACAAATCTTCCAATCGATGAAATAGCCGTCCACTCAGGCTTTCATTACACCTCAAATATGAGACGTGCCTTTATAAAGATCACCGGAATGCTGCCTCAGAAATACCGCCATCAGTACCACCCTCATTAGACCGCGTTCATTTTATTGCCAGCACTCACTGGCAGGGTCTCGATTGCAGCTCAGCCAGTCTGCTGCGAATTGTGCTATGTCCAACAAATCCAGATAGCCGTCCTTGTTCAAATCGACCTCTGGCGGGTTGCTTCCCCACGCATTAGCCAGTTGAGCATAGTCGAAGAAATCCACCTCGCAGTCGCCATTGAGGTCGGAGGCAGCCGGGGTGGTACAGCCGCCATACTCGAAGTATCCGAGGTCAGGTGCACTTCCGTGGTACGGCAACCCGACATACGTTCCATGATCAATGAGATAGCTTCCAGCAACAAGATGCATAAAATTAATATCCGGCAGACTGCCGTCAGCTTTTCGTAAGCCATTAGCCTCATTAATATCAAAACTGACAAAATCCGCACGGGTAGCGGCAAACCCGGGTGACCAGCTGTCCGTTGTTTGCACAACAAAACTACCGAGATCTATTCCCCCTATATAGTAAACGCAATTGGTAACCGTTGCCGTCTTACCACTGGCCAGTGTGTCGTAAATGGAATAATTATTGCCGCCATTACTATATGCCGTGCAGTTGTAGAGAGTCATAGAACCTATGTTATGATTCTGATCGAATCCTTTGGATTTGTTGGAAAATGACAGGCAGTTTTTCAGAATGACATTATGCATGAAGCCCGAAGAACCCATCTTGAATCCATTGCCGTTCATCGTTGAGGTTGTTGAGCCATCCTTCCAAAACCACCCGTTCTTGAAAGACCAGCAATGGTCAAAAGTAGTATTTATATCATTAGACACGGTTAAATATCCATCGTACCCATCATCCGAGTTCTGCCACGACCTGCAGCCGTAGAGATAATTGCCTGTGCCGACATCCAGTTTCGGCGAGATACCATCTGCATTCCCTCCGCCATCATAATAATCACAGTTGTAGTAGGAATCGCAATTTATTATTTGGTTGTACGATGCACCATTTTTCAACTGAATGCCGGTATTTTTATTTTCGTATGAGCGGCAAAACTCAACTATATTGTAGGTTCCTGCGTTAATTTGTATCCCGTTATGCGGGGCCGCTCTGCAGTCCAAACCTTTGACATGCCAATAACTCCCGGTGATTTTAAGGCCGTCCGCGGATGTCCCAGACATAGCATTAAAATCCAAAATCGGCCGTTCACCATTATAGCCGATTAAAGAACATCTGTTTGTTGGACTCGCGCCGCTTTTTGTGGGAAGAGTAACTCCGCCGGTTGTGTCTGTATATATGAATGTTCCTCCTCGCACGTAAATTGTATCGCCGGCCACAACTAATCCCACGGCATAGCCAATCGTTTGAAAAGGATGGTTGATGTCACCAACGTTGCTGTCGTTTCCATTTGGGTCAACATAATAAGTGCTGCAATAAGCAGGATAAGCCGCGAAAAGTATCCACAGCATCAACGACAACCGCTTTAGAGTTCTCTTCATCACTAACTCCGCGAAAAAATCATTATAGAGTACTACCTTTGTATCATTATATCATAAAACTTGGTAAAATTTCGGCCAGATATGCATATTTGCGCAATTTTATCCTTTTTTGTGCGCGAAAAGGCTATCTTGGAAACTTAGCGGCATATTAGAATGAATGTTGCTAAAGACCGTATTATTTGACAAAATCTTTGGAGTGCTCGGTATGCGAAAAGACCTCATTCTATTAGTCACCCTTTCAATATGGTTCGTTTGTGCTGCCTTCCAAAAACAGGCCCAGAGTGCAACTACGCCTGATTCCAACGCATCCAAAAAAGCCACTGGTAAAACTGCTTTCGTCGCCGCGCCTCAAAAATTGACGGTTCCGCCTATGGCCTATGATGATTCAAGCATTACAGCTATTTGGAGCAAACCGTCTGATTATTCAACCGTTGCCAGTTACAATGTCTATCAAAACGGGTCTTTGGCCGGCAACACAAAAAACCTCTTTTACAATATTACAGGATTGGAAGCTAATTCTCCCTATTCACTTACCGTAAAAGCCGTAGATGCATCCGAAGAAGAATCCGGGCCTAGCAATAAAGTCATACAATTAACAGCTCCCGCAATGAAAGTATTTAACGTTATCGGCTATGGTGCAGTTGGTGACGGCAAAACATTAAATACCGCCGCAATCCAAAAGGCAATTGATGAATGCACGGCAGGCGGCAAAGTCCTAATTCCTTCCGGCACATTTGTCAGCGGCGCTCTTTTCTTAAAAAGCAACATGACGCTTCAAATCGACGGAATTTTACGAGGCAGCGATAGCGCCGCCGACTATCCGCGGACAAGCAAAAGATTCCCATATTATTCATCAGGCAAAAATTATATGGGTTTGATAAACGCTTATACTGAAACGTATGGGAGCATTACTAACGTCCGGATATGCGGCTCAGGCACGGTAAACGGCGGCTCTGATCCCGTCGGTTCTATAATCGGGCATAAGGATACAATACTGGGCAGTAACCAGGCAAAGGACGCCAATGAAGACAGCGCCAGGGCTGATATGATTACCGTAAAAGGCGTTGACGGCTTATATCTCGGCGGACTCACACTTGTAAACTCTCCGATGCACGTTATCTTTATCAGCTACTCCAAAAATATTACGGTAAACGGAATTACGGTTACTACTTACGATATTCATAATGCTGACGGCATTGACCTTGCGACAAGTGACACAGCATATATTTTCAATTCAAGTTTCGATGCCGGCGATGATTGCATAAATTTCAATGCGGGTGTCGGTGCTGACGGTGTAAAAGAAAATCACCCGGACAATAATATCCGAGTTTTTAATTGTATCGCCAAACGAGGCCACGGCGGAGTGGTTTTCGGCAGCTTTACAGCAGCGTGGATTCAGAATGTTTTAGTCGAGGACTGTGTTTTTGACGGAACAGATATTGGCCTTCGCTTCAAGACCGGCACCAAACAAGGCGGCGGAGCCAGAAACGTTCTTTGCAGGGATATTACAATCAAAAACATTGCGAAGCATTCTGCGATATTCTTCGACAGCTCTTATTCCTGCGATTATCCCTCAGGCGGCCCGGGGCAGTTTAAGGATATTACAGTAAAGAACATCAGCTGCACCAACCTTAAAAAATATGGTATTTATGTCAGCGGATTAGCCGGCACGCCGCATACCGATCTGTCCCTGAGCAACATTTCTATTGATGGCGCCGCGTCCGGCGGGGCCTATATCAAATATTGCACAAACAGCACATTTGACACGATTAACATTATAAACAGCACACCCGCCTGGACAATTGATGCGAATTCAACCTCCGGGCTTACTCTCAAAAATTGTACGCCGGCACCGTCCGGTAATCAGCCCAAGACAGAACAAGCCGCTAATACCGCAACGGCACCGCCTGCCGCGCCGCCTGTTACTGTAAAATTGCCGGACCACAAGATTCGTTTTGTCCTGGTGGGTGATTCAACGGTTTCCGACAGGCAGGGCTGGGGCCCCGGTTTCAAGCAGTTCCTTACCGACCGCGCGGAGTGTTTAAATCAGGCCATTGGCGGCCGCAGTTCCAAAAGCTACATCAGTGAGGGCCGCTTGACAAAAGCACTGGCCCTTAAAGGCGATTATTATTTGATTCAGTTCGGCCACAACGATGAACCCAACAAAGGCGAACGCACTACGGACCCCAATACCACCTATCGTGAATTTATGACGAAATATATAGACGAAACCCGCGCAATCGGCGCGAAGCCGATACTGGTAACCTCAATGGTGCGCCGCCAGTGGGATAAATCCGGCAACGGAAAGATTAACTCCAGTTTGATTCCATACGTCGAAGCGGTCAAGGCACTCGCGAAGGAAAAGAACGTGCCGCTCGTTGACCTTCACGCAAGCAGCAAACAATTATGCGAACAGTTGGGCAAAGAAAAATGCTGGGAGTTCAGCCCCGTCAAAGACAACAACGAGTTTGACAACACGCATCTCAACGCCAAAGGCAGCGTGATGTTTGCTCAACTTGTTGTTGAGGAACTGGTCAAGGTCGCCCCCGAATTAAAGCCCTGCTTCCGAAGCGAATCAGCAGCCGATGCGAACACACCGGCTAAAGTTTCCGCCGGTCATGCGCAATAAGGCCTTATTTTTTGCGCGGTTTTGCGTGGACATAAGTTCCATCCCCGATATATATTCTGGGTCTAATTAGAAATTCGATGTAAATGAAAGTGCTGGCAGCATGTATATTTTAGGTTTTCACCCGATAGATGTTTTATTAATCGTGGCTTATCTGGCCGCCATCACCTACGTTGGCAAAAGAACCGCTGGTAAAGTACGCAGCCAGGAAGACTTCTTCATGGCCGGCCGCTCGGTGGGCAAACTCCTCCAGTACTTTATGAACATGGCCACTATCATTGATGCCAGCAACGCCATAAGTACCGCCAGTTTCGTATTAAGCAAAGGACTCGGAGGCGTATGGCTTCTGCTGGCGCCTATTTTTTCAGGGCCTTACTATTGGTTCATAGCCGGCTGGTTCAGACGAGTCCGGCTGATTACAATGGCCGAATTGTTCGATGAGCGATTCAAAAGTAAATTCCTTTCCGTTTTTTACGCCTGCGTTGGAATCTGGTTGACTGTAATTCTCGCCGGGATGAGCTACAAAATCACATTTCGCACTTTCGAGGCAATGACAATCAAACCGGTCGAAAAATGTACCCTGGCCGAAAAACAGAGCATGGAAATGTTCCAGGAATACAATCAGCTTAACAAGCTCTACAAAGCAAAACAGCTCCCTCCCGAAAAGCTCGAAAGATACAAAGCTCTCGACAGTATGTACCTCAAAGAACAAATCAAAGCTTCTATATCTTACACCCCGATGACCTGGTTTTATACAATCTATACAATTTTCGTAGGCGCGTATGTAATAATGGGAGGGCTTAAGGCAACGGTCTGGAACAACGTAATCCAGGGACTTTTAGTAATCGTATTTTCAATAATGATGATTCCGCTTGCGCTGGTAAAACTTGGGGGCTGGAGCGAGTTTACCGCAAGAGTGCCTGAGCATATGCTGTCCTTTTTTGGTTCCGGTCTGGACGAATTCTCCTTAGGTTCAATCGCCGCATTTCTACTGGCCAATTATATTATCGGCATTACCGGCCATCAGGGCAATATGGCCCACAACGGCTCAGCCAAAGATGAAATTACCGCAAGAGTCGGCGGCCTAGGCGGCAACTATACCAAACGAATTCTTACTATTATGTGGGCGTTGTGCGGTCTGCTTGCTTTTGCTCTCTACCAGAACTCAATCTCCGACCCCGATACCGCCTGGGGCGTGATGAGCAATAATCTGCTCGGAGTCGGACTGCGAGGCATTATGATAGCAGGCATCCTGGCGGCTAATATGGCCGCTCTGGCCTGCAACTGCGTTTACCTCTCGGCGCTGTTCGTTCGAAATTTGTATAAACCCTTGGTCCAAAACAAAAGCGAACGTCATTACATTAACGTTTCGCGAATCGCTATTGCCGGCGTTCTTCTGCTCGCTATTTACGTCGCGGTACACTACAAAAGCCTGATTGATATAATTAAGATGCAGCCTTTATTGAATATTATCTTTGGTGCACCGGTAATGCTCCTGCTGTTCTGGAAGCGCCTGACCCTGAAGGCCGTCTATGTACAGGTAATAATCTGCACGATACTGTTCGCGGTCCTGCCGGAAATACTGCCGCTATTCGGCTCAGTCCAGCATTCAAAATGGCTCACCCAGCAAACCACTGAACAAACAGTTACACGCAGCACATCAGCCGAGCAACAGGACGTTGATAAAGGACTTGCTTCGGCTGTCGGACAAAAAATAAGCAAGGAATTTATAATTCCTCCTGCAAGCATATACTATGATTCAGTGGCAAGGAGCAATCCCGAAGACGCCAACTCATCAATGACCGGTTTAGGCAGATTGAAAACCGAGCTTGTCGTCGGCGGAATAGTAGGGTTGGACCTGAAAAATATGAAACCGTCCACGCTGATGACGCTGCGATATCTTATAGCTTCGCTTTTACCGTTTATTATCCTTATCCCCGTAAGCATGATTACCAGGGACAAAGGCCTTGAAGAGAACATCGCTCGCTTCTACGTCAAAATGAAAACCAAGGTTATCGCCGACCATGAACTCGACAGGATTGAACTCCAGAAAAGCTACGACAACCCGACCCGTTTCGACCATACAAAGCTGTTCCCCAAGAGCAACTGGGAATTCTGCAAATGGGACAAGGATGATACCTGGGGCGTCCTCGCCAGCGCAGCCCTTACCGTCGGCATATTGGCCGCATTCTGGGGCCTTATTAAAATGCTCGCCCACTGACGCCAGTCTGATTAGTCGGCATCCACGCTGTCTGTAGAGGCAAGTTTACCGTTAATCTTCACATTTTCCAGAACCAGATTTTTTACATTGCTGATTACATCGGGATTTGTGACATTATCAAGCGTGCAATTTTTCAGACGAACATCGGTTATCGGCGAGTCGCCAAAACCCCTAAGGAACAGAGCATACTGGCTTTTCCTGCTGGTAACGTTTCCCATATTGATATTCCGAACAATCGGCTTGAAACTGCCTTTCTCGGTATCATCGTAAAAGAAATCGATCAGCAGCACGGCCTCCTTTACCTGCCCGATCGTAATATCTCTTATATAGACGTTCTCTATAAAACCACCGCGGACAGAGTTGGTTTTGAGTCTTATTCCGCGATCCAGGTTCGGGTCATCCATTGTACATTTTTCAACAAAAATATTTCTGACGCCGGCGGTTATTTCGCTGCCAATCGCAACGCCGGCATGACCTGCTTTCATAAGGCAATCGCGGATAACAATGTTTTCACTTGGCACATTTACCCGTTTGGCGTCGTTATTTCTGCCGGACTTTATTGCGATACAGTCATCTCCAGTGTTGAAGGAGCAGCCCTCGATGAGCACATCTTTGCACGATTCGGGGTCGCACCCGTCATTGTTGGGCCCCAGGCCGTCCACCCTTACGTTTCTAACAATAATATTTTGTGACAGTACTGGATGAATATGCCAGAAGGGACCATTCAGGATCGTTACGCCTTCTATCAGGACATTTTTGCATTTGCAGGGTTCAATCATGGTCGGCCTCAGGTATTTGCCGCCGTAAAGTCTCTGCTCGACCGGGACGCCTTTTTGTCCCTGCGCAAATAATTCCTGTCTATCCTTGCTCTGAAGAGCCCTCCTCCATTTCCACCAATTATTTTCGCTACCCTGCCCATCAAGCGTTCCCTTGCCTGTTACAGCAATATTTTTCTCTTTGTATGCGTAGATTAACGGCGAGTAATTCATGCACTCAACACCTTCCCATCGCGTGTACACAACCGGAAGATATTGATTGGGGTCAGTTGAAAATTTGACAACCGCGTCCTGTGATATGTATAAGTTAACATTACTTTTCAGATAGATAGCGCCAGTCAGGAATGTGCCCGCTGGAACTACCACGCGACCACCGCCGGCTTTATTAGCGGCAGATATCGCTTTGTTGATAGCCTGGGTACAATTGGTTTTCCCATCTCCCACTGCACCGTAATCTGTGATCATAAAATCCTTAGCCGGAAACTGAGGAGCTTTAACCCTGCTTAAAATCTTATCGGCCTGTTCCCAGCCTACATTTGTCTGACTGACACATCCGCCTAACAGAATGACACAGGCCATTGCTAAGATGAATCTGCTCAAACCGGTTGCGACGACTGCATCGTTTTGTGAGTTTCTCTTTTGCATTTTACCTCTCTTGGTTCTCATTTTACGCAGACATTCCTCCGGACAAAGTCCTTGACGAACTCAGCGATGATTCCCTGGCCCTGCATTTCTTTAACGCCGAAGGCCATAGCAGGGCGTGCGGGAATGCCATCCTTAGCCATCGTAATTTTGATATTCTCAAAAAGAACATTTTCGATAGGCCGTTCAGGCAGGCCTAACAAAAAGGCCACCGCGCTTTGGGCGTTATTGGCTGTAACGTTTGTTATTTTTATGTTTCTAATGCACGGTGTAGTGTCTGTGACGGGCATTGGCTTTCGGTCGGAAAGAAACGCAATTTCTTCTGGCCGTGCGCCGCATTCGTAATATAAATTCATCACTATCGGACATCCGACGCCATTCATAGTGATGTTATTAAGTGTGATATTTTCTACAATGCCGGCTCTTCCTCGCCGGGATTTTACTCTTAGTCCTCGGTCGGTGTCGTTAAAAACACAATCGGAGATTTCTATGTTTCGAATGCTACCCGCCGTTTCAGAACCTATGACAACACTGCCGTGGCCTCGCAGCATTTTGCATCTTTTTACGAAGATATTCTGGCAGGGCTTGTTGACCCGCATGCCGTCTTTGCCGATACCCGATTTAAAACAAAGGCAGTCGTCGTTTACATCAAAGGTACAGTCAAAAACCTTTACGCCGTTACAGGAGTCAAGAGCAAGGCCGTCGCCGTTGACACCTTCTGGGGGATTTTGAAACGTCCCGTTTTTAACTGTAACGTTTGTGCAGTAAACAAGATGCGTATTCCAGAAAGGGGAGTTGCGGGTCGTAAAACCATCGAGCAGCACATTTGAACAATTATTAAATTGAATAAGTGGCGGCCTGAAAAAGAAGGAGCCAATGCCGCCTCCTCCACAATCGGAAAGGTCGGTATTCTCATTGAGTTCTGCGAATTCCTTGTCACGAGCAGAAACCGGCTGGGTCTGGCCATTTGTTTTGCGTCGTTTAAATTCGCTCCACCATGCCTGTCCGCAGCCGTCAATTGTTCCGGAGCCCGTGATAGAAACATTCTTGAGGTTTTCGCCATAGATACAAGGTGAGTATCCGTAGCATTCTATACCTTCCCACCTTGATTTGATAGGCTGCCACTTGTCCAGATTATCGCCCAGTAATATTACCGCGCCATTGTCAAGATGCAGGTTTATATTGCTCTTTAAATGAATTGGCCCGGTCAGATATTTGCCCGCAGAAACAATTATTTTCCCGCCGTTATTTTTATCGGCTTGCTCGATGGCGTTCTTAAACGCTATAGTATCATCGGCAATGCCATCGCCAATAGCCCCAAAATCACGGATACTTATATTCTTCTGTAGTGACATTTTATTTGGCTACCTTTGTATTCTCGCCGAACCGCCGCCGGCAAATGCCTTCACCTGATCCACCGTAACCATTGTGGTATCACCCGGTGTGGTTGTCAAAAGTGCGCCGTGCGCCCATCCGAGCTTCACCGCATCCTTAGGCGATTGACCAGTGAGAAGACCATAGAAGAAACCGGTCGCATAGCCGTCTCCGCCGCCGACACGGTCAACTACATTAAGTTCACACGTCGGCGCCATGTAGGGTGTGCCGTCAATCCATGCCACCGCGCTCCAACTGTGGTGGTTGGTCGAATGCACTTCACGCAGTGTTGTCGCTACGATTTTAATCTGTGGGTGTTTTTTGATAACTTTGTCTATCATGCCGATGAAAACGCTTGAATCCAGTTTGGATTTTGCGGCTACTTCCGGCCCCGGTATCCCTAAGCCAAGTTGCAAATCCTCTTCGTTTCCGACAAGCACGTCCACATTTTTCACAATCCGGTCGAGCACCGCAACCGCTCGCTCGTGGCCACCGCATATTTCCCAGAGTTTGGCCCGATAGTTGAGATCGAACGACACGATAGCTCCTGCTTTCTTCGCGGCCTGCATACCTTCGATAATCACTTCGGCCGTTGTCGGCGAAAGCGCTGCAAAGATACCGCCGCTGTGGAACCATCGCACTCCGCCCGCAAAGATTGACTTCCAGTCGAAATCGCCCGGCTTAAGCTGTGCTGCCGCCTCGTTGCAGCGATTGTAGAATACCACAGGGGCACGTACACCGCAGCCGCGGTCACTGTACACGGTGGCCATGTTAGGCCCATTCACACCATCATGTTTGAAATGTTTATAAAAAGGCCTAACACCCATCGCACGCACCCGCTGGCCGATCAAATCACCTATTGGGTAATCCACCATGGCCGTCACGATGCCGGTGTGCATCCCAAAGCAATCCGACAGGTTTGCGGCAACGTTAAATTCGCCGCCGCTGACATGCACATCAAAATTAGTCGCTTTTTTGAACGGCATAATGCCTGGATCCAGCCGGTGTACCAACGCACCCAACGATACCAAATCCAGCTCACCATTTTCAGGAATATTCAACCCATACTTCATTATATTTTCCTTTCTGCTTTATAAAGTCTTAAAGCCAATCTTTTACCATTGGGCAATTTTTTATATAATACATGGCAGGATAATACAACTTGTTATTCCGGCAAAGGTCTGCCCTTCGTTTCAGGGCAAAACCAGATAAATACAATTCCTATGACATAAACCAAGCTTACAACTGCGCACATTCGCGCGTAATCCTCATTGAAATAATTCAAAAGCGAACCCGCCCCCAGCGTTCCTGCCGCCGCGAGCACCCGCCCGATATTATACGCAAATCCCTGCGCGGTCGCTCGAATCCTTGTCGGGAAAAGCTCCGGCAGATACAGGGGCAGCCAGCCGAAGAAACTCGCCGTCACCCCTCCGACAATAAACACCCAGAACAAAAACCAGCCGCCATATTCAAAAGGCGTTCTGAAAAGATATGCGCAAGAGCCAGCGGCCAAAATACAAAGAATGAAATATGCCAATCTCCTGCTTGTCCACTTCGCCAGGTATGCCGCAAGAAAAGCGCCGACAATCGCCCCGGCGGCCGACCAGATTTGTGCCCATGATTTGGCTGTCGGGAGCTGTCCGCTTAACTTGTCCGCCCAGGCAGGCAGCCACTGCGTCGAACCCCACGTTCCTAAAAGTATAATCGCCCCCAGAATCGAACCTTTTATTGTTGATTTTGCCAGACCGCCTTTGAAAATATCTGAAACGCGGTTTCTTGGTGAATTAGCCGCCGCCTGTTTCCAGCGAGGCGATTCCGGGACGAACAATAAAATAAAAAAAGTCAAAATCGCCGGCATCGCTCCCAGAAATAAGAGCAATCTCCATGCCGAATTGGATAACAGGGCATTTTCCCATTCCGCGGGCATACCGATAATAGTGAAAAATGAATCGATGCTGCCAATCGTTTTTGCGAGTCCCAGCCCCATCAACGCGATCAGAAGAAATCCCGCGTTTGAAGCCACGCCTATAAGCCCTGCCAGCATCGGTCTCGAAGACGAAGGCCATACCTCCATCACAAGCGCTACTCCCAGCGCCCACTCGCCGCCCATACCGAGCGAGGCGATAAATCTCAAAACCGCCAGATGCCACGGCGCTGTGGCAAAGCCGCAAAGACCCGAAAATACAGAGTATGTCCCCACACTCCATACAAGCGCACGAACTCTTCCGATGCGGTCGCCGAGCCAGCCGAAGAACAGACCTCCGCACGCAGCACCAACGAGGAACATAGCAATTATGAGCGAAAACCAGGTGCCGATAGTTTTGCTCGCCTGGGGCCCCATCAGCTCCATTAACGCAGGCCTGGCAACAAGGGGAAAAAGTCCCATCTCAAACCCGTCAAACATCCACCCAAGCAGCGCCGCTGCAAGTGTCATCGCCAGCGCATATCTGGATGCACGCTGGTCAACCATAGATTTTCCCTTGTCGGTAATCTTTCCAAGCCGGCTCGAACGCTTTACGTTCGGCTGGAATAGGTCTCGGGGTAACGTTTTCGCAATGGAACAGGTCCGGACAATTAGGGTCGTATTCAACTCGCAGGATTGAATTGCGCAAATCCTTGTTTTCCGGCTTGAAGCGAAACTCGGTGCCGGCAATATGCACGCCATCCGGCGAGAGTACAAGGTGCGAGCCGCGCGAACCGCTGCCTTGTTCAAGCAGGGATACAATCGCTTTAAAATACGCCACGCTTGCCAGTGCAAGATGCTCAGCTCTGATAGCCACGGGAATGTCTCTTGAACTTTTTATTGCAATACCATCCTGTTTAATCCGGCTCACTAAAGCAATTGCGGCAGTCAGCACATTACGAGCATCATTAATTTCGCGAATATGGCCCGCCGAGGCAGTCATACGCTTCTGAATCTCGTCAATTATCTCCTGGGTTTCAAGCCCTTTTGATTGCGAAAGGGAGTCAAATCTGGCAATCAGCTCCCCAACTTGCGTCTTAATCTCTTTCGCGGCTAAACTTTTCGAAGGCATAGCCGCACCATAGACATTCGCGATGAATTCAGCGGCGCGCAGCGAACCGATCTGTCCGGAATTCAGGGCTGAACCACCGGGCCGTTTTACACCGTGGGTTCCCGCCATTTCGCCGACGACAAACGTCCGCTGGATATTGGATTGCCACCAGTGATTGACAGCAAAGCCGCCATTATTGTGCTGAGCACAGACGGCAATCTCCAAAGGCTCTTTCCGGAGGTTGATGCCGTGTTCGGAATAAATATCAATAGCCGGCTGATTCATTTGGGCAAGGCGCTCTATGGGTGTTTTCTGAAGAGCGCCCGTTTTCCGCAGATAGGCAAGCGCTTCTTCATCAAGATCTTCGATGGCAAAGGGCTTCATTTGGGAATTCCCAACTGGATTGTTCAGGAAGTCCATAAAGACGCGTCTGCCTTTCTGCGTCTCATTAAATACCAGGATATCAATAAGTGAGGACTGGCAGTTTTCAATTCTCTGCGGGTCAAACGGCCATTGATATCCCTTGAGAAAAATATTCGTGGCCATTTTGCTCATCGTCGGGAAAAAATCTGCCAGGAATTCTCTCCGGTCGCTGCCATTCGCGTCGGTGCTGAAAATGCGAGGAATAACCTGCATATAGGAACCTGATACATTCCAGCGGAACTGTGTACTGGCAAGCCCAAACTGTGATTCAGTGAGATTTTCAGCGGCAAGGCCCGCCTTGAACGCAAGGCCATGAATGCCAGATTGATTTTTGGGATAGACACTTGCGTTATATAATTCGCCCGGCCCGCCGGCAGCCAGAATAATATTTTCGCACTTGAAAACGTTGATGCCTAAATTTCTGGCATTCAGTGACTTTTTATCAATTGTAACAACTCCTATGATACGCCTGTCCCTGTTTTTGCCGGTAGTGAGCAGATGCGCGACTTCCTGATTATCGTAAATCCGGACGCCGTAACCAACGACCTGCCTTTGAAGGCATTCGCACATCAGTTTACTTGTCTTTGGCCCGGCAGACGTCGCCCGTTCATAAGGGTCATGATCGGTCTTATAGCCGATATAGCTGCCTGTTGAATCATGGGGAAATGGCACGCCTGCCTGAACGAGATGATAAAACTCTCTTAGTGAGCCGATGGCTTCTGCCAGGGCCAAGTCGCCGTGACAGCAGCCCGCAGCGATAATACTTTTGGCAAATGCCTCGGCGCTGTCAGGGACATCAGGACTGGTGCCCATTTTATAATAGGTTTGCTTGTCTGAGCCGCCCATTCGGGAAGCACCGAGAGAAACGCCAGCGGTTACTACCGCAATACGGTTTTGAGCGTCCTTGATTCCTTTTTGTGTGAAGAATTCATAAAGATGAACAGCGGCATTCATCCCGGCTGCACCGGCGCCGACGATAACAGTGTTATATCTGCGGACGGTTATTGTCTGCTTGCCTATTTTAACTAATTCCATAAGCTACCTGATATTAAAGTTTCGGCCCGTTAACCGGCTGATTTTATCTATCGAGGTCTTTGCGAAGTCAAGTCCCGGCCATTTCTGGTTTCGCTTCTGGTCAATAAGGTCCTTCGTCTTTTTCAATTCGCAGGCAAGAAGCTTATAATCCTGCTGCTCGACAATCTTCTGCAACTGCGGTTTCTCAATAGCGCTGAAAGAGCCGCCGAGCACCAAAACGCCCGCTTCAATATAATCGCCAATATTCTGGGCATTTGTGCCGCCGGTCGGGATAAGTGAGATTAACTTATGGATAGGGGGGTCAATCGCCTTGATAAAGGATGGTCCCCCAAGCTCTTTGGCGGGAAAAACCTTGCAGAAATTTGCTCCAAGCGAAAACTGTGTTACTATTTCCGTTGCGCTGCCGCAACCCGGGATAATCGGAAGTTTGCCAGCATATTTTTCGTAAGTTGCTTTTCTGAAATTAACTGCTGAGACAAGATAATGTGCCCCTGCGTTAACGACGTCATCGACGGACGGCAGGGGGGCATCAGTATTGTTCCGGTTGGCGATATTGAGCATTTCAGGATAATCTATCAAACTCGCGGAGCCGGCGACAAATTCAGGCAATTCCCTGCGAAGCCGGCTGAGCTTCTCCAGCGGCTTTTTGATTCGGCAGGTAACTTCCATATTGCTGATACCCGCCTCAAGCAGCGATTTCGCTGTCTTAACGATATCGAGCCGGTCATCATTGAAAACGAGAATAAAGCCGTCCTTGAGTAAAACCTGCATTGTTGTTTTGATGTCCATTTTTTAATCCCTTAAAGTCGTCTCAAGTGGAATCCGCCATCGACATTGATAACCTGCCCCGTCGAAAAATCCAGTTTCCCTTCGGCAATTGCACTGACAGCTTTGGCGACATCTTCGGGCTGTCCCCAGCGTTTAATCGGCGTAACTCCTTCGGCGATAAGTTTATCGTATTTTTCTTTAACGACGCTTGTCATATCGGTTTCAATAATGCCGGGGCGAATTTCAAATACGCCGATTCCGAATTCCGCTAAGCGGTCGGCGTAGAGCATAGTCATCATACTGACACCGGCCTTACTTATACAATACTCGCCGCGGGCAGGCGAACTCGTATAAGACGACATTGAGCCGGTATTCACAATGCGGAAGTTTCTTTCAGGAAATAGTTTTTTCTGTTCAATCATCCACTTTGCTACCATTTGAGTGAGGAAATACGGTCCTTTGAGATTAATATTCATGACTCTATCGAAACTTCCTTCGGTCGCTTCGAGCAGGTCAACTCGTTTCAGAGGCGCAACGCCCGCGTTGTTCACAAGCATATCGCATCTGCCGAATTCACCTTTAACCGCTTTCACAAGCGCCTCACGGTCGGCGTGGCTGCTGATATCCCCACGCAATACGATATAGCGGGCACCTTTGGTTACAATATCGTCCGATGTTTTTTGTGCCGCCATTTCGTCAGGTTTGCCATCCTCTGTGAAATCATAATGACTGATAACTATGTTAAACCCGAGTCCCGCAAGCTCGATTGCGATGGCCCTGCCGATGCCCCGGCTTGCCCCGGTTACGATAGCAACCGGCCGTTTCCCCTGGAGTGATTCTTTTGTGCTCATATATCCTCACTTAGACAAAGCTAACCTGCACTGTTTATAAATCGGGCCATATATCTTATTATCCCGTACGACGCAACCTATTGTGCAACCGTTATGCATAATTTGCGAGCATGCGCTGCAGGCAATACAAACTTTGTTGGGGTCAAGCTTACCCTTGATAAGTATATCTTTAGCATAATCAGGATACGCCAGAGACATTCTACCAGCGCCGATTATGCCGGCCATACCCTTTTTCAAAACGGCCGCCCCCACATACGGCATCAAATGTTGCAGCCAGCTATACCCAGGCCCTACTAAAATCATTTGCGGAAATGCACTCTGCATTTCACCGGTCAAACGAATCATTCTTTCCACGCCCTGAAGGGGATGCTCCGGTGACTCATAGCCCCTAATGATTGGCTTATTATATGGTCTACCATAATGCGGATTATAATATGGGTTGGCAATAGTTACATTAGTCATTAGAACATTACGCTTGGCAAGCAAAGCAAACAGTTTTTTGGGTTCGGTCAGGTCAGGTTTTGTGTAATCGTTTTTATCCACCCCCCAGCCGTAAGGATAAGGTATTGCATCATAAATACCCAGCCGCGTTGTAATAATCCTGTCTTTTCCAAGCCGCTGGTGAATCGCGTCAATGATAGTCAGCAGCAGCCGTGTGCGATTTTCAAATGATCCTCCGTATTCGCCTTGCCTATTGTAACACGCCAACAATTCACTGATTAAATAGCCATGACAGGCCTTGATATCAACCGCATCAAAACCAACCTCAAACGCCAGCTTCGCGGCCTTTACGTATGCCTCAACCAGCCCATCGAGATAGGCGTCGGTTACTATCGGCCAATTATCCGGAATCGCTGTTTTGGCATTCTTCGGGAGCTGCTGTGGAATCATTGCGTCAAGATATGCGTCCCGCTGCGGAATAATCGGATTCGCAACCCCCTCCGGTCTTGAATATCGGCCCGAATGCGTCAATTGCGCAACGATAATAGGGTGGTGCCGGCTGCCAATCGATGCCTGTGCGGCCTTTCGCGCCTCCGCAACCATATTTGCGAAGGCATCTTTGCTCTCGTCGTGAAGCCATAACTGCCGGGGATTTGCCCGGCCTTCCAGGACTACAGCGATTGCTTCAACCCATAAAATACCGCTGCCGCCCGCGGCAAAACGTTTATATCTTCTCATTGTCAGTTCACCGGGTCTGCCGTTACTATCCCCATCTGCACCTTCCATAGGGTTAACGGCCAGCCGATTCGGCGCTGTAAGCGGTCCGATTTTAACGGCGGTGCCGAGAATCGAAACGTCCTCCTGCATCGGTATATTGAGTGATAACGATGCCGAAAGCTTCTGAAGGTCTTCAATTTTCTCTAAATTAAACTCAAACATCGCAGAATCTCTACAAACTAAGATAAAGATGATTATCTCAGAAAGTTCGCACATAAGCTATGCAATTAGTGCCAATTACGAGGCGTACAAATTGACGCCAAATAGTGCGATGATACTTCGGAGCCGTCATTCTAAAGACCTCTTGCCAGACAAGTAACTGCTCTTAGACATTTTAGTCCTGAAGCGAATATCGGGGCTATTGACGCAGGAGAGCGTTGATAGGCATGCCCGTACTGTAAAAAAACTCATACGACGTCAAGTATTTAGGAAAGGTAATCTTAAAGCAGTTTATTTCATTGAAATTGGTCGACTTCTCCAAAGTCTTGCGCTATAATTCCAGCTATTGTGCCCCTTTGAAACTGATTCTGTAACGGGAGCGTCGGTGATGCGGTTGTAGTTCCCGTTAAGAAAAATTCTTAAGGAATGGCAATGGACAAGCAAACACATATCGGCAAGCCAGTATACTCTTTTATGCCTGTGGAAGTCGAAGGGTTCGATTCTCTGGCTGAGCTTGCTCTGGATATGCGATGGTCGTGGAGCCATTATGGGGACAAAGTCTGGCGACAGCTCGACCCCGAATTGTGGGAACTGACACAAAATCCATGGGTCGTTTTGCAGACGGTTTCACGGGAAAAACTTAAAAACTTATTGGCTAACACCAAATTTCGCAGGGAAGTGGATGAGCTTTTGGAACTCAAGGGCCGCAAATCAGCAGCGCCTGCGTGGTTTCAACAAAGTTATCCAAAAGTTCCTTTGACCTGTGTCGCTTATTTCTGTATGGAATTTATGCTGAGCGAAGCCTTGCCAATATATTCGGGGGGGCTTGGTAATGTGGCAGGCGACCAGCTCAAAGCCGCCAGCGATTTGGGTGTACCGGTGATCGGCGTGGGGCTGCTATACCAGCAGGGCTATTTTCGCCAGATGATTGATAAGGATGGAGCGCAACAAGCCCTTTTTCCATACAACGACCCGGGGCAATTGCCAATCACGCCTCTGCGAAAACCGAACGGGGAGTGGTTGCGTCTGGAAGTTAAGCTGCCCGATTACTCGGTGTGGCTCCGCGCCTGGCAGGTCCAGGTCGGCAGAACGAAGCTTTATCTGCTGGACAGCAATGATGCGGCGAATTTTCCGGCTCATAGAGGAATTACGAGCGAACTTTACGGCGGGGGTTTGGAATTGCGTCTTAAACAGGAACTGGTGCTTGGCATCGGCGGGTGGCGACTTCTCCGTGCTCTCGGCATCCAGCCGGAAGTTTGTCACCTGAACGAAGGACATGCCGCGTTCGCTGTTCTGGAGCGAGCCAAGAGTTTTATGGATGAGACGGGCCGGCCTTTTGATGCTGCACTTGCTGTGACACGGGCGGGCAATCTGTTTACCACCCATACCACGGTAGCCGCAGGTTTTGACCGCTTTCCTCCTGCTCTCATCGAGCAATATCTTGGCTGGTACGCACAAAACGGGCTTGGCATTTCGTCTGACGATTTGCTTGCTCTCGGCAGGCAAAATCCGAATGACTCATCAGAACCGTTCAATATGGCTTATTTAGCAATACGGGGCAGCGGGGCGGTTAATGGTGTCAGCCGTTTGCATGGAAAGGTGAGCCGCCGTTTGTTTCAGTCCCTTTTTCCTCGCTGGCCTGAGGAAGAAATTCCGGTAGGGTCCGTTACCAACGGAGTTCATACGTCGACGTGGGATTCGGCAGCGGCCGACGAACTTTGGACTGAAGCTTGCGGAAAAGACCGTTGGCTGGGAACGACCGAAAAACTGGGCGAGAATATTCGCCACATCTCCGACGCCAGGCTCTGGCGATTTCGTACTGCTGCCTGTAAGTCTCTTGTTGAATACGCCCGTGAAAGATTATCGCGGCAAATGGTCGAGGCTGCGCGACACCTGTTTGACCCCAATGCGCTGACGCTTGGTTTTGCGCGGCGTTTTGCGACTTACAAGAGACCAAACCTGCTGCTGCATGACCCACAGAGGCTGATTCGCCTGCTGAGTAATCCCCAGCGTCCTGTGCAGCTTATAATCGCCGGCAAAGCCCATCCTGCGGACGAAGAGGGACAAAATTTGATTCAGGAATGGATGCGTTTTATCCGGCGGCCCGAGGTGCGCCAGCATGCGGTATTCCTCAGCGACTATGATATGCATTTGACCGGGCAGCTGGTGCAGGGGGTGGATGTCTGGATTAATACACCGCGGCGCCCATGGGAGGCGAGTGGAACCAGCGGTATGAAAGTGCTGGTTAACGGCGGTCTCAACCTTTCAGAACTGGATGGCTGGTGGGCCGAAGCCTATACCCCAGAAGTTGGCTGGGCATTAGGTGACGGCAGGGAACATGACAACGATCCTGCGTGGGATGCCGCAGAAGCCGAAGAGCTTTATGATTTGCTCGAATACAAATTGATACCGGAATTTTATGACCGCGATGAAAACGATATTCCCAAAGCGTGGGTGGCGCGTATTCGTGAAAGCATGGCAAGATTGACACCGCGTTTTTCCGCCAATCGCACCGTGCGGGAATACACCGAGCAGCATTACCTTCCTGCTGCGGCATCCTATCGCGTGCGTGCTTCCGATAAAGGTGCAATAGGCAAAAAACTGGTAAATTGGCAGCTTACTCTTGAACAAAAATGGTCTGCGATGCGTTTCGGCGAAATAAAGGTTGAAACCAACGGACAGCGGCACATATTTGAAGTTGAGGTCTATCTCAACGACATTAACCCGAATGCGGTTCGAGTGGAGCTTTATGCGAATGGGATAAATGGCAGTAGTCCAGTACGGCAGGAGATGAAGCGAGGCCGGCAACTGGTGGGTGTGGTCAAGGGTTACATCTACAGCGTAACACTATCAGCGACCCGGCCTGCGACAGACTATACGACGAGGGTGATACCGAACTACGATAGTGTTGCGGTTCCTCTGGAAGCCGCTCAAATACTGTGGCAGCCCCGGTAAGCTGACCTTACAGGCGTCCGGCCGAAACAAATTAAGTTGAGGAAATAAAGCGACCACGGGAAAATGTCTGTTTTTTTAGCCCGTGCGGTGCAAATATTAATCAGCTACTAACTCTTTGCTCTTTAACGAGTTAATATTCTGATTTTCGTCAGCGATAAATCCGAATGTCTGTGATTCGCGTTTCAGTTTTGCTTAGAAGCTCTTGAACTTGACAGTCTCTGGCGTAGAGATTCTGTCCCCCCCAAAAATTACATCCGGGCTTTTAAGGCCGAGCAAACGGCCCGGTCTTTACTCGGTGTACTATAAAAAAACTCATTCGACGTTAAGTTTTTGGGAAAGCTGACCTTACAAGCAGCTTATTTTGTTGAAAGTGACCTTCCCTTTGGTTCCGCCGTATGGTTCCTATGTTGGGAGCGTCGTGGTATGCTTTTGAAGCCATACAGAAGAGCAGCCTGATGGATGAGATGAATATTTTTACAGTACGCCCTATGCGAAACCCATGAATCCGTGTGCATTGCCGCTGGCACAGTCTAAGCTTTTTAGCTGTGGCAAATTAGGTTTTCCCTTATTGGGTTATTACTCTTCGCAGATATGATTGTACAGGTAAGAATATGAAAAATGCGATGAAGTAGCTTTCGGCGATAGCGTGTCTGGCTTGATTATATCTGAATTATGAGAAGCAGAACGAGAAAACATGGAGCAAATAAAGGAACCGGGAACAACATTAAGGAGTGTGTAGTATGAAGTCATACATAAACAAGGTTTGGTCTGTGGTGTTAGCTTTGGTGCTCTTGGTGGGTCTGGCCGTCACAGGCAAGGCAGCGGAACCTTCACCGCCGGGCACGGCGCCAGCGTTTCAACTGCCGCCGCTGCCTTATGCACAGGATGCGCTGGAACCCTATATATCCGCTAAGACAATGAGCTTCCACTATGGCAAGCATCATCAAGCCTACGTGGACAACCTGAACAAACTGGTCGCAGGCACACCGTGGGCAACGCAGCCGCTGGAGAAGATAATCCAGGAGACTGCAGGCGTGGCGGATAAGGCAGCCGTCTTCAACAATGCGGCCCAGGTCTGGAACCACACGTTCTTCTGGAAAAGTATGAAGCCCGGCGGTGGCAGTAAGCCCACCGGGCGTCTGCTGGAACTTATCGAGAAGTCCTTCGGGAGTTTAGATGAGTTCAAGAATGCCTTCACGACCGCGGCCGTCTCGCAATTCGGCAGCGGCTGGGTCTGGCTTGTGCAGGATGGCGACGTGTTGAAGATTGTCAAGACGTCGAACGCGGATACACCGGTGGCACACGGGCAAACCGCGCTCCTTACGTGTGATGTCTGGGAGCATGCCTACTATCTCGACTACCAGAACCGCCGCAAGGACTTTGTGCAGGCCTTTCTGGATCATCTCGTCAATTGGGACTTTGCGGCCTCGCAGTTGAAGTGACGTGGAACCACTGGCTATATGTGACGGGCAAAGGTGTAATTCTCTGCTTCACGTATTGTAAAAATATTCGTCCGATGCTAAGTTTTTGGGAAAGATGACCTTACAAGCAGCTTACCTTGCTGAAATTGGTCGTTTTTCCAGCACGTACACGCCGCGGTTTTGCTCCGCCCTTTAAATTCAACCACATACGCGGTTTGCTTTTGTCAGCGTGAACACGGCAGAATATGTGGCCGCTGAACATATATTACTGCAAAGCATTTTCTATGGCTTTGATGACTTCAGGGCTTTGGGGTTCTTCGCGGGAGTCGAATCTGTTAACGATATTGCCTTTGCGGTCGATTAGGAATTTATTGAAATTCCATGTTATGCTGCCTGCGAATTTGGGATTGGTGCTCTTTTCAGTAAGAAACTTGTATAGCGGATGAATATTTTCGCCCTTGACAGATATCTTCGAGAATAACGAAAAGCTGACCTGATAATTGAGCTGGCAGAAGGTTTTGATTTGCTCATTTGTTCCCGGCTCCTGCCCCATAAAATCATTGGACGGAAAAGCAAGGATTTCAAACCCTTTGTCTTTGTATTGGCGATAGATGTTCTCCAACCCTTTATACTGAGGCGTGAAGCCGCACTTGCTGGCGACGTTTACGATGAACAGAGCTTTGCCTTTGTAGTCGGCGAGGTTCACATCATTGCCGTCAATGTCGGCGACTTTGAAATCATAAATATCTGTCATGTGCGTCTCCTTTTTGGGACTCTCTTTTTTGACCTCACCGCCCGACGCAACGGACAATAACGCTATGACAGGCAGGAGAAACAATAGCTGCCGACTGCGGCGAAATGCGCATTTACAATTCATTGTAATACCTCTTTATTTTTTAACCATCGAACCAGCAACAATAAAAACGATAAAGATTTTTGCCACTTTATTTATAAATACAACTTATGCAAATACTTTGTTCTTTTTGCCCTGGCGGCTGGGTTATCAGTGCATAAGGGTTATCTGTGAGGTGAGGATAATGAGGCTAATTATGAAAGTCAAATTCAATTTATGGATGCGGAGGGTTACAAGAGTAATTCACAACAAAAACTCATCCGATGCCAAGTTTTTGGGTAAAGGTGCTTACTTTGTTGAAATTGGTCGACTTCCCTTTGGTTCCGCGATATAATTCTTATGTTAGGAGCGTCGTGGTAGGCTTTTGAAGTCATACAGAAGGGCGGCGATGGGTAGGACGAATATTTTTACAGTACGGGGCATAACGGTTGTTGTCGTTATTTCAATTTCGTTTTTCGTCGGCATATTGTCAGGCGGTAACGCGGACGAAGATCTGCAAAAACAGGCCAGTCGGTCTTTCGGCCCACTACCCAAAGCGATAATATCTGATAAAAACCCCATCACCCCTGAAAAGGTCCAACTGGGGAAAATACTTTTTTATGAAACCCGGATTTCCGCGGATGGCACGGTTAGCTGTGCCCGATGCCACCCGATGGGTTTATACGCGGCTGACGGGTTAAAAAAATCCGTTGGCAACAACTGCAAAGTCAATGCCAGAAATGCCCCTACCGTTCTCAATGCCGCGGGCCAAATTTCTGCTCACTGGATAGGAAACAGAACGGACGTCGAGGACCAGGCCAGACAATCGGTAATCGGGCCTGCTTCATTTGGAATGCCATCATACGAGGCGGTGGAAAAGATACTCAAAGACATCAATGGGTACACGCCTCTGTTCAAGGAGGCATTTCCAGCAGACAAGGACCCTGTTAATATCGGCAACTTTGCACAAGCCATCGGCGCTTTTGAAAGGACGCTCGTGACCCCGTCTGCCTTCGATGATTTTTTGAACGGCAGCAAAGATGCCTTGACCGAACATCAAAAACAGGGACTGAAGATTTTTATGGAGCTCGGCTGCGCGGGCTGTCATTCAGGAACCTTCATAGGCGGCCAGGCGTATCAAAAATTCGGAATTACCGAGCCATATTGGAAGTACACGAAAAGCGAACCAATTGACGAAGGAAGATATGAAGTGACAAAGGAAGAATCGGACAAGTTCGTATTCAAAGTCCCGATGTTAAGAAACGTTGAAAAAACCTCGCCGTATTTTCACGATGGGTCGGTTGTCTCATTAGAGCAGGCCGAATGGATTATGGGCAAAATCCAGATGGGCAGGGACCTGTCAAAAGGGGAGCTTGATGACATTAACGCATTTTTGAAATCTCTGACGGGGGAAATCCCCCAAGATGCGCTAAAGGTTCCACTGTTGCCTTCGATCGAGTGAGAAGCGGCCAATTCAATTCTTTTAATGAATCCGGAGGATGTCTATAATAATCAGAAAGCTCAACCCGTTCTTGCATTGAAGTCGTACAGGAGCGATGCCTGATGGATGGGATGAATATTTTTACAGTACGGGCGAGGTGAAAGTCCCCTGTTTTTCCTTGCACCGGCTAAAAATCCATGTTATAATCAATATCTATCAATTCGGCAGCTTATCTACATGATGTGCTGCAACTAAGCCGATAAAATGTTTTGTAGAAAAAATCCGAGGAGGAGAAAAATGACTAAAACACACTTAATCTCACTCATGGCATTTCTTCTTGCGATGCAGGCAGCCGCCACGAATCCGCGGTTAAAAACCTGGAAAGGAAAATTTTGAAAACAGAAACCTCCATTGTGAAAACAACCTGCCCGAACACGGTGGCCGGGCGTTTAAGAACTGCCTGCGCCGCGAAGCTGCTCCCACTCCTGATGCTGCTGGCGTTCAATCTATCGGTCATTCACGAGGCTAAAGCTGCTTACTGGGTCAACACCAGCCCGATGACCACCGCACGCATTTACAACACAGCGACCTTGCTGCCCAGCGGGAAGGTGTTGGTCGTGGGTGGAGGAGTGACTGGTGGACCAGGGGGGTACAACTTTCACGCTCTATCCAGCGCCGAGTTGTACGATCCGGTCACCGGGACATGGACAACAACCGGGGCGATGAACAACCCACGGATATGGCACACGGCGACCTTGCTCCCCAATGGCAAAGTTTTGGTTACGGGGGGCGATAACTACAACGGCGTTCTTTCCAGCGCGGAGTTGTACAATCCGGCCACCGGGGCATGGACAACAACCGGGGCGATGAGCTTCCCACGCCTTCACCACACGGCGACCTTGCTCCCCAACGGCAAAGTTTTGGTGGCGGGAGGCAGTGGACCGGTAGGCGGTGACAGCGGTGACTGGCTTTTCAGCGCTGAGCTGTACGATCCATCCACTGGAACGTGGACAGGGACCAGCAAGCTGAATACCGAGCGTGCGTGGCACACGGCGACATTGTTATCCAGTGGAACGGTATTGGTTGCTGGGGGCTATGGGGGTTCTCCCGACCACACTCTTTCCAGCGCCGAGTTGTATGATCCGGCCACTGGGGCATGGACAAATACCGGCTCGCTGAACACCGGACGATGTCTTCATGCAGCGACCTTGCTGCCCAATGGCCAAGTGCTGGTCGCGGGGAGCAGTGCCTCGCTTACCAGCACGGAACTGTATGATCCGGCCAGTGGAATGTGGACGGTGACCGGCGCGTTGAATGCCGGGCGGGCTACGTTTCCGATGACATTGCTTACCAATGGGAAGGTGCTGGCTTCGGGAGGCGAAGACAGCAACCAAAACGCCATTTCCAGCACGGAGTTATACGATCCGGCGAGCGGTACTTGGACGAATGCAGAATCACTGAACACTGCACGCTGGGATCACACGTCAACATTGTTGCCCAATGGGAATGTCTTGGTCATAGGGGGCGAAGGTGAAAACATCTTCGACCACGACTATCTTTCCAGCACCGAGCTGTATATAGTCAATTTCATTGACTATGCCATTTTTGCAAACTACTGGATGGATGATACTTGCAGCGATCCCAACTGGTGTAATGGAGCTGATTTTGACCATAGTGGCAGCGTTGACATGCTCGACTTGGCGACCTTTGCCGAATATTGGCTTTAAGGAAATGAATACGTAATTAATGAATAGTGGTCCTTACTCGTATAGGTGGATAGCGAATCCCGCACTATAAAAAAACGCATCCGATGCCAAGTTTTTGGAAAAGCTGATCTTACAAGCGGCTTATTTTGCTGAAATTGGTCGACTTTCTTTTGGTTCCAGAATATGATTCCTATGTCAGGAGCGTCTCGGCGAGCTTTTGAAATCATACAGGAGGGTGGCCTGATAGTTGGGATGAATATTTTTTACACTTATAGTACCGTTTTCAAAAAGGCTCTATGACTTTTGAGATGTCTTGTTTCTATAACGGGCAAAGATGCCACCTGACCAAAATTGGCTTAATATCGGCTAAAATCCTGAATAGAAAAAGGGCTGTGTTGTTTGAACACAGCCCTTTGATTTATAAAACAAATTGTTTTTTCGAGCTTTTTACGCTCTGCGTTTCCTCAACAGACTCAACGCGCCA
>JBEKHA010000018.1:0-38424 GCA_050012515.1 Sedimentisphaerales bacterium
ATATGTATTTGCTGATAGGTGTTTGGCCCGTATCGGTTTTAATGTTATAAGTAACAGCAATAGGGGCGGCTTGAATCGACAAATTTAATGAAATAAACAACCCCGATATGATGAAAATTATGGCATGTTTCTTCATTATTAATCACCTATAAAAACATTTAGGCAGGCTATAGCCTACATTAGAGCATGGCATCATGTATTATAACATATTTGACTATAGAAGGTATGCCATTTGTTGCTCGGCAGATGTCTATTATTGACTTTTTACAGAATTGATATTTATGGTTTTTAATGCTAAAACAGAGCCGGATTTTTCCCAGCCAGGCGATTGAAACAAACCGCTTGAGTTATCCGCAGGATCTATTGAAAACCTTAAATAATTTCGAATAAATGAATTGATATATGGCATATATTGTCCGCAAGGCCACCGTCGAAAAGCTTACGGACATTAAGCTCTTGTCCAAGATTGCTGTGGAAGATAAAGACTTATGGGTCTGAGCCAAACTAAAGAAATAAATAATAATAGAGGATTAGGATATTTATCCGATAACCTCTTTAATCATTCAACATCAGCTCAAAGTGACGCAGTTAGAGACACTTGGTTGAGAGATAGATTCAAGAGGTTTCATTGAAAAGAAGGAAACTTCTTGAAATTGAGGGTTTCGCCAGATAAATGCGCGTAATAGCTCGGAAAGGAACTGGCTGATCCATCAGTACGAAACCGAAAGAAGTAAAGGTTATCCAAGATTGGCAAACAACAAAACAAAAGACAAAACGATTTTCCATCGCATCGCAGTTTGGGCCAGAAGTGAAGAATTCGATTGTCTCTATAAGTGCAGACAGGTAAACTGCCTTCAATAAGCCTTATACGTGCGGAAAGCCTTTATGCTGGAATTTATTACAGACAGGCAAATATATGAAAAAGTGATTTGTGAGCTGATTCTTAAAGCCAGGAAGTTTGTTTGGCTGGCAACATCTGATTTGAAGGATTTACATGTTGAGAAAAATGGCAAGGTAGCCCCATTTCTTGAGGTGTTGTCTGATTTAATTGCCAGGAGTGTTGAGATAAGGCTGTTGCATGCAAAAGAGCCTGGTCCTGCTTTCAGAAGGGATTTTGACAAATATCCGAATCTGATAGGTGGGATGGAAAGGATTTTGTGTCCTCGTGTTCATTTAAAGAGTGTAATAGTAGATGGCAAGTTCGCTTATACAGGCAGTGCAAATCTTACAGGTGCTGGTATGGGAATGAAATCTCAGACTAGGAGGAATTTTGAAGCTGGTATTATCACTGACGATAAGGGGCTTGTTGCAGGGATTATGAAGCAGTTTGATGACATCTGGAGAGGAGAACATTGCCTGCTGTGTAAAAGGAAGGAGTTTTGTGCTGATTACAAAGATTTATTGGGGAAATGAAATATACTGCTCCCCGTTAAGGAATAGCAAAAAGTTTGATAGTATTTCTTAACGGAGATATTAAGAAACGTACTGCCATGCATCCTGAAGAAATCATTGAAAGTTGGCAGTACGTGGTTTACCTTATATTCACCGCCTTTTTGCCGTGGCTCCTAAATTTTCCACTTGATATTATTGATTTTTTAGCATATAATAATCTTGCGCTTCCGGCGGCGTAGACCTCGCCGAGCCACCCCGAGGCAAAAATAACGGAGGAAAAAATTATGAGCAGAAAGGCTCTTTTTTGCGTTGTTGTTCTTGCTGTTACTTCCACAAGTTATGCAGGTGTTATTGGTAACTGGGAGAATATGCCCGCCAATGGCGACGGCTGGATTGATTGGACTGCTGGTAATTCGGGTTGTGGTGTGCCTATTGAAACGTTACCTGCTATGTACAGTGCCAACACTGGCTGGAGCACACTTGGCAGCAAAAGTCTCCAACTTACTAACAGCGGGTGGCGCCAGAGTCTTTCTATTAAGCTGCAGTGCTACGGTTTTGTGGCCGACTTTATGGCCCATAAGAGGTTAGAGTTCGATATGGCGGTTCCGGCTGATACCCTCGGGACCGGCGGCTGGAATAAGCTTGAAAATGTTACGCTTAATGCACCGGGTTGGGGCTTTCAACCCCTCGCAAATTCTACCTATACGTTTGGATATTGGGCTGGTTCCCCTCTGCAGGTGTATCATATGGTGATTGACTATTCCGCTGCGCTACCGTTGATACCATTTAACACCACGTATGTAGAGCTTATCTTCACAACCAACAATGATGGCGTACACACAACCTGTTACTTCGACAACGTACGGCTTACTTCCGTGCCGGCGGCAATCGTCGGCTGGGGCTACAATGGTGATGGTGAATGCAATGTTCCAGCCGGAGGCAACTTTACTGCTATCGCTGCAGGAGGGTACCATTCTTGTGCCCTTGGGTTCGACGGCTCAATCGTCGGCTGGGGCTACAACGGTGATGGTGAATGCAACGTTCCAGCCGGAAACAACTTCATCGCCATCGCGGCGGGAGGATTCCATTCTCTTGCCCTTAAGTCCGACAGTTCAATCGTCGGCTGGGGCTGGAATGGTTATGGTCAGACGACGCCCCCTGCCGGAAACAACTTCATCGCCATCTCGGCAGGAGGGTTACACTCTCTTGCCCTTAAGTCCGACGGCTCAATCGTCGGCTGGGGCTGGAATGGTTATGGTCAGGCGACGCCCCCTGCCGGAAACAACTTCATCGCCATCGCGGCAGGATATGACCACTCTCTTGCCCTTAAGTCCGACGGCTCAATCGTCGGCTGGGGCTACAATTATTCTGGTCAGGCGACGCCTCCTGCCGGAAATAACTTCATCGCCATCGCGGCAGGATATGACCATTCTCTTGCCCTTAAGTCCGACGGCTCAATCGTCGGTTGGGGCGACAATGCTTATGGTAAGTGCAATGTTCCAGCCGGAAACAACTTCATTGCCATCGCAGCAGGATATGACCACTCTCTTGCCCTTAAGTCCGACGACTCAGTCGTCGCCTGGGGCAACAATGAAGAGGGTCAGGCGACGCCGCCAGACGGAAACTTCATCGCCATCGCGGCAGGAGATATGGACTCTCTTGCCCTCGGGAATTGCACGAATTGCACTGTAAATGTTACTTATACCATAAACACCGACGCAAACAGAACGCCAATCAGCCAATACATCTACGGCGTAAACCAATACGCCACAAGCTACTCCAATGCGAATTGTACCATCGTAAGAAACGGCGGTAATAACACCACCCCTTACAACTGGGAAAACAACTACACAAATGCCGGCAACGATTGGTATTACTACAATGGTTCCCTCTCCAACAACGATACGACTCCGGGCAAATACATAAGCGATTTTCGCGATTCCTGTATTGCGAACAATCTGGCCTCCATCGTAACACTGCAAATGGCCGGCTATGTCTCGGCTGACGGTAATGGTGAAGTCAATTTAGTTACACAAACAGCGCCATCATCAAGATTCAAGCAGGTTGTTTTCTCCAAGGGTGCCCCTTTCTGCAGCCCTCCGTGGAGCCCGGTTACAACTGATGCTAATGTATATATCGATGAATTTGTCAATTTCCTTGTGAGCAAATACGGTCACGCTGGCGACCCGAACGGCGTAAAGTTTTATTGTATGGACAACGAACCCGACATTTGGAACAGCACCCACCTTGAAATTCACCCAGCCGCGACCAGCTGTGCTGAATATAAAGATAAAAGCGTGGCGGTATCCTTAGCCGTAAAAAATATTGACCCCAATGCCCAGATGCTTGGCCCTGTCAGCTACGGATTTGGCGGCTATCTGACTTTCCAGAGCGCACCCGACTGGCCCAGCTACCAGATAAATAATTATAACCCTAACTGGTTCCTCAGTTATTACCTTGACAAGATGGAGGCCAACTCTGTTGTAGCGGGCAAACGTCTATTGAACGTCCTTGACTTACACTGGTATCCCTCAGCGCTGGACGGCAATATGACCGCCCTGGACGGCAACGTAATCACTGCTGTGCCCTCGGTTTACTCAAGAGCAAACTGCACCGCACGTATGCAGGCACCGAGGTCACTGTGGGATTACGACTACCATGAAGTCAGTTGGATAGAAAAATGGTATGGTCAGTGGCTGCCTATCCTGCCGCCGATTCAGAAATCCATTAATACATATTATCCCGACACCAATCTTTCATTCTCCGAGTATGCTTACGGCGGCGAAACCCACTATTCTGGCGGTATAGCAACGGCGGATGTTTTGGGTATTTTCGGCAAATACGGAGTGTATATTGCAAACTATTGGGGCGTCGGCGATAGCAACTACGTTAATGTAGCAATCAAAATGTATATAAACTACGATGGTGCACATTCCAAGTTCGGCGACACGGAAGTCAACTCAACGGTCTCGGACAAGGTGGACAGCTCCATCTATGCCTCGGTATTCAACGGAAGCAAATCACAATTGCACCTGATAGTCATTAACAAGAACTTCGACAATCCAATCAACGGGACATTCAATATCACCAGCCCGCAAAGCTTCGGAACGGGAAGGGTTTGGAAATTCGACAGCAACGACCCCAATATCAAAGAAACAACGCCAATCAGCAGTATTACAGGTAATTCGTTTACATACACCATCCCGAATCTGACGGTTTGTCACATAGTACTGCAGGCGTGCCCTTCTGAATGGGATTTGAACTCCGACTGCCACGTTAACATCGAAGACCTTGCCATTTTCGTCGACTCGTGGCTTGTTTCGTATAATTTCAAAGACTTTGCTTCATTTGCCCAGTTATGGGATTGGTAGGGTATTTAATGCTTCCTTGCGTGATCTACCCGTACAGTAAAAATATTCGTCCCACCCATTAGGCCGCCCTCCTGTATAATTTCAAAAGCCCACCAAAATGCTCCTGACATAGGAATCATATCGAGGAACCGAAGTGACGTCGACCAATTTCGACAAAATAAGCTGCTTGTAAGATCAATTTTTCCAAAAACTTAGCATTGGATGAGTTTTTTATAGTACGGTTGAATTTTAATGACAAATTCTGTATTTTATTGAAAATGATGCACAGCAGCGTAGCTGAGCAGATTTTAATAGGAGATCACAATGAAAACAAAAGATATGAGAAGATTTATTTATTTATTAGTATGTAATTTTTTATCTATAACTAATGTATTGATTGGGCAACCTGTATATGTTGTAAAAGACAAGGTCGAAGATCAGTTTATACCGGCTGTTTATTATAATAAAACGCAAAACGGCTATTTAGCCGAAAGAATGAAAATAAACAACGAAAAAAGGCTGCTTCAAATTGATTTGGAAAGTATTCTTAGTCCTTACACGCATCGTCCGGGGGCACAAGAATGGGCAGGAGAGCATGTTGGAAAATTTTTGCATGCAGCCGCTCTGGAATATCAAAACTCTGGTAATCCTGAATTAAAAAAACGAATGGATTATGCCGCTCAATCTTTAATTGCCGCCCAGCTTCCCGATGGATATTTGGGAACATATCTCGAAAAAAGCAGATGGACATCTTGGGATGTATGGAGCCATAAATATAATATGATTGGTTTATTAGCTTACTATAAAGTAACTGGATATGAACCGGCTCTTATATCATGTAAAAAGATGGCCGATTTACTCTGTAATACTTTCGGCAAAGATAAGTTAGATATTATCAAGTCTGGAACCCATATGGGAATGGCCCCCACCAGCATACTCGAACCTATGGTGGAACTTTACAGGTACACAGGTGAAAGAAAATACCTTGATTTTTGTAATTACATCCTTGATTCCTGGGAAGAAAGTGGCGGCCCTAAAATTATTTCAAGCCTTTTGGAAACCGGAAGTGTGTTTAAAACAGCCGATAGCAAGGCTTATGAAATGATGTCAAATCTCGTTGGGCTGTTGGAATTGTACAGGTTAACTGGTAACGAAAAATACCTTCGTGTGGTTCAAAATGCCTGGCTCGATATTGTAAGCAAAAGGTTATACATTCATGGTACAACAAGCTATGATGAGCATTTTCAGGGTGACTTCGACTTAAATCCTGTAGGCCGCTACGACAGTGGAGCCACATATTGCGGACCTGGCGAGGGCTGTGTTACAGTTACATGGATTCAAATGAATTGGGAATTGCTGCGGCTGACTGGAGAGCAGAAATATGCTCAGCAGCTTGAAGGAAGTGTGTATAATGCACTGCTTCCTGCTCAAAACCCAAATAATGGCAAAGTATGTTATTTTCTATCATTAAATGGCAGAAAGCGGTATGGGGAAGTAACTCATGGAATCTTACCGGATATTTGTTGCTGCGCATCAAGCATTCCTCGTGGTATAGCACTTATCCCTCAATTTACTGCCGGAGTTATTAATAACTCTCCGGCTGTACTTCTCTATTCATCCGGTACATATAGAACCAAATCTTATTCGGGTGATAAAGAAGTGGATGTTGAATTAAACGTAAATACCGATTTTCCTGTTAATGGCAAAATCAGTATAGATGTTAAAACCTCTCTAAAATCAAAATATGCCATTCTTCTTAATGTTCCCGCATGGGCAGATAATTTTACTGCCGAAGTAAATGGAGTTAATTATACAGGCAAGGCCGGAACGTTTTTATCAATTGAACGTGATTGGAATTTAGAAGATAAAATCCAGGTAAGTGTTGATATGCCGTTAAAACTTATACCCGACAATAACAAAGGTTCACAATTGGTAGCTGTAAAACGTGGCCCTCAAATTTTAGCTCTTGATGAAAATATAAACGATGCTAAGGGATTACCTCGATGGGGATGGCATGGCAGACAAATTTACAAGTTTTCGGCAAATCAGAAAGGTGTGGTTAAAAATTTTATGATGGTACCACTTGCTGATGCAGGGCAGTCAATGGCTGATTATTCCGTGTTATTAGATAACTTTCAAATAATCGAATAAAAAGTAACAGCCAGGATGCTCCAGACATATAAATTATACCACGGAACCGAATCGCCGCACCAAGACCGAAAAGCAAAAGCGTGGCAGGTTCGGGAATACCTATTTATTAATCAATTTAAACAATTCGTTTGCCTTCTCAACGTCCAGGGTTTTTAAGATTTTGTATTCTTCAAGGGCCAAACCCTTATCGCCGGTTACTAAATAGGCAACGCCAAGATGATAGTGTGCCTCGGCGTAATCCGGCTTGATTCTTATGGCCTGCTTATAGGTCTCTATCGCATCCTGATAGCGGCCAAGTTTGTAGCAGGTAATGCCAAGATTAATATATGCCTCGCTGTAATCCGGCTTAATTCTTATGGTCTGCTTATAGGCCTCTACCGCATCCTGGTAGCGGCCAAGGTCTTCGTATGAAACGCCAAGATTGTAGTATGCCTCGGCGTAATCCGGCTTGATTCTTATGGCCTGCTTATAGGCCTCTATCTCATCTTGCTGGTGGCCCAGTTCGCCATAGGCGACGCCAAGATTAAAATACGCCTCGGCGTAATCCGGCTTGATTATTATGACCCGCTTATAGGTTTCGATCGCATCCTGGTAGCGGCCAAGGTTGTTGTAGGCATCGCCAAGATTAATATATGCCAGGGCATAATCCGGTTTGATTCTTATGGCCTGCTTATAGGCCTCTACCTCATCCTGCTGACGGCCGAGTTTGCCGCAGGCAACGCCAAGATTAAAGTATGTCTCGTGGTCTGGCTTAATTCTTATGGTCTGCTTATAGGCCTCTATCGCATCCTGGTAGCGGCCAACGCTGTTGTAGGCAACGCCAAGATTATTGTACGCAATATAATTGTTTTGCGTTACTTCGATGGCGTGTGAAAAGAGGGTAAAACTGTTGTTCCAGTAGCTGACCTGCTGATGCGTGCATATTCCGAGGGTTGTCAGTACTATTACCATCGATAGGCCGATACCGATTTTTTTCTGCGGCCATTTCGATTTCGAAAGAAGCTCCGGCAGACCCCACGCAATCATTATGAAAAGACCTGTATAGGGAAGATAGGTGTAGCGGTCGGCCAATGCCTGCTGGCCAACCTGAACAAAACCTATGACGGGTACAAGCGTTGCAACAAACCAGAACCAGCCTACCGGCAAATACTTTTGATTTCGTCCAAAACAAATTACAAAAATGGATATAACAAGCAATAATAAAACACACATAACCACCTGCCAAAACGCAAAGCTGTCGGCGTCAAAAGGATAAAATACCGCGAGATTTTGCGGCCAGAACAGCTTACCTGTGTATCTTGTGTAAGATATGAAGGCATTGGCAATTCTGGCCTTCAAAGAAAGGGCGTCGATATGTGCCACTGCACTGCCCCTAAGCTGAACCAGAAACGTAATTACACTTGAGACAAGGGAAAGAGCAATGAAAGGAATTTTTTCGGCTATTAACTGTCCTGCCGACAACTTCTGAAACACACCTTCTGTCTTCCGTTCTCTGTCCTCAGTCCTCAGTCCTCTGATTCGTTCGAGCGGCCAATAGTCCAGAAGCAGCAGCAGAATCGGCAAAGTAACGAGCATTGGTTTTACAAGAAGGCCTAATGCGAATAACAGCACTGTCAGCATATAGCGAAACAGGCTGCGGCGTTTTACATAGCTGACATAAGCGGCCAATGTAAGAAGAAGGAATAATGTGCTTAATACATCCTTGCGTTCGGCAATCCACGCGACAGATTCAACGTGCATCGGATGAATCGCAAAGGCCGCCGCGACAAATGCGCTCGGCCATAGTGCGCCGGTCATTTTCCTTAGCAACGCAAAAAGCAGCAGGGTATTGGCAATGTGCAAAAGCAGGTTTACAAGGTGCATCCAGCCGGGGTTGGCGCCGAACAATTGGCAATCGAGCATAAGTGACAGCCATGTCAAAGGGTGCCAGTTGGCCGTGTGGTTGGTGGTAAAAGCCCAGATGATGCCATCCCCGGTCAGACCGTTCAAAACGTGCGGATTTTCGTACACATAGTCGGTATCATCATAATTAACAAAAGCGAAATTGTGTACCTGCCGGAAGACCAGCAAGGTACCCAGTATCAAAACAAAATACGTGAAAATGACGAAAGATTTTTTCGCAGATTCAGGCATAGTTAAAATAATAACCCGTGTCGGATATGCCAACAACTAAAAAGTTTTAGCCACAGAGATACGTAGCGAAGCGAAGAACCCGCTTCGGAAATGAAATAAACAGCGTGAATCTGCGCAATCAGCGTCTAATCTTTACAGGCCATACCCTTGTTTTACGACGGCTAAGAATTCTTCGGCCGATTTTGCCGCAAAAAGGGCTTTTTGGACTTTTCTGCGCAGGGGATGAAGTTTGCAATAGGCAATTGCAAATTTCCGAAAATGCGTGATGGCTTTTTTGTCCCCATAGAGATTACAAACTAAATTGAAATGTTTTGAAATTACCCGGCCCTGTTGCTCAAGAGTCGGAGGGAGAAAATCATCTCCCTCGCGAAGCTGTTCGAAAATCCATGGATTACCAATGGCGCCGCGGGCGATTACCGCGCCATCTACGCCGGAGTTTTTCATATTATTTTTAATTGTATCAACGGAAAATAAATCTCCGCTGCCTATAATTATCGTGCAGGGAAATCGTTTTTTGACTTCTGATAAAAACTCCCAGTTTGCCGGACCGGTAAACCTCTGGCAAACAGTGCGCGGGTGCACAATTAACGCATCTACCTTTCCCGCCGCGGCCCTGGTGCTGATGTCCCAGAAATTATCATAGGACTGATTATCGAAACTCGTCCGCAATTTCATAGTTACCGGGCACTCGACAGCTTCTCTTACGGCGTTATAGATTTCCATTACTTTATCCGGCTCATTGAGAAGAAAGCCCCCCCGCTTTCGGCGAATAACCTTGGGCGCAGGACAGGCAAAATTCAGGTCTATTAAATCGTAACCCGCCTTCCATACCACTTTAGCCGCCCTTGCCATTATTTCGGCATCCTCGCCCAAAAGCTGTGCCCCTATCGGATGTTCCTCATCGCCGGGTTTGAATGCCGGACTATTAAAAACCCGCGGATGGACGACGCTTTTTGCGAGCATTACGCCCGCAAAAGTCATAGGAGCTCCGCATTCACGCGCGATTGCACGCATAGCGTAATCGCTGTATCCGCTGAGCGACGCCTGAAAAAAGGGAACATCAAGAATTATATTGCCGATTTTTAGCATTTTTAAAAAACAGTGTCAATCTGTGTAAATCCGTGTCTAAATACGGTGTTAATCAGTGTCTATTTTTATCGCGATTCGTCAATTATGGCTTTGACTATATCGTTAATGGCCTGCCTGCTTTTGCCGTTTGTATTATTGGTGATTATCGAAAATACCCGGTCGCCCGTTTCGGTAGTGCATACGCCGGATAATGACTTGACGCCGCCGATGTAGCCGGTCTTGGCGAAAATTTTGCCCCTGTATTTCGGCTCGTTGAACCATTTATCAATTGTCCCGTCTTCCCCCCCTACCGCTAAGGTCTCCTTGAACTTCTGCCACTCGGGCTTTTTATAGATGTCCAGGAGAATAGCCGTAAGCAGGTTTGCGCTTAGACGATTGTTCTCGCTCAGCCCGCAGCCGTCGTCGAGAACAAACTGGTCGGTTGATACCCCCAGCGAAACTAAGTAATCCGACACGAATTGCTTACCCTGTGCCCATGAACCGCCCTTGCCGTTCAGCTGTCGATATGCGGCGATTGTCTTCAGCAGTGATTCCGCGGCGACCTCCAAACTGTCTTTGTTGCAGCGGTCAAAAACATCCCATATAGGGGTGCGATAGACAGCAAGAAGCTTGAATTGGTCCTGCGGCAGGATTTCTCTTTCGACAAGTTTTCCCGTGATGCCAACGCCGGAGCGTTTAATCTCTTCGGCAAGCAGATAGCCGAAAAACGCAGGCGGCCGGTCGATTGTAACGCGGATCGGCTCACATTTTTTAAAGCAGACGCCTGAAACGGTTATGACGTTTGAGCCGGCGGGCCTCGCCCCCCCGATAGTGGTATCAGTTTGCGTGGCCGATACCTTGCAGTTATTGATTATCTTTACGTAGCTTGTCGGCGGGTCGATAGTCAGCTCAACTTTTGAGCCAGCCGTCTCCGCAATAATCTCGATGCAATTATCGTTGTAGTTAATGCCCGCGACCTCGGCGGCATACCATCGGTTCAGCTCCTTTTTCGGCCAGTTCGGCTGAACATATTCATTATCGAATACGGTGTCGTCAATAATAACGTCTGAAATTGTCGTTACGTTGTTTTTGTGCAGAATCCCGGCAACGTCTTTTAATACCCAGCGCGGGTCGAGATTATTTTTCTGCATAGCGGCTTTGTCACCCAAAATCGGGTCGCCGCTGCCTATTACCGCGACGGCATCGCCGACTAAGCCAACGCCCGTCACGTAAGTAAAGTCCGGGCCGAGGTAATGTAACGCGGCCGCCGTCGTAACAAGCTTCATATTCGACGCCGGTATCAGTGGCAATGAAGCATTGTGGCTATAAATGACCGAGCCGCCCACGGGGTTTACGATTTTGACCGCAATGCGCACCTTGCCCTGTGCCTGCGACTCGACAATCGTATCGACCTTCCCCTCCAAATCGGCTCTGCTTATGCCCGCTGATACGCAGACAACAACTATACAAACTAATATTTTTTTCAAATCCGTTTTCATAAGCGGTTGTTAATATCAAAACGCCAACGCAATATCAAGAACGATTTTTAAAATATCATCACAGTTGAGTATAGGATGTTTTTCGTGGCTGTTTCAATCTGCGATTGTTTCCTTTATAATACTTCGTATGACCAGACACAAAGCACTTGCCACGGCAAAGCAGAGCGGAGTCGGGTTTACGCTCATCGAGCTTCTGGTGGTCATTGCCATAATAGCGCTGCTTATGGCCTTATTATTTCCCGCGTTCAGTAAGGCCCGCGAGCAGGGCAAACGCATCGTATGCATGAGCAACCTCAGGCAGCTAACCATCGCCTGGACGGCATACGCCCAGATGAACAGCGAAAAACTCGTCAACGGCGGCCCGATTGCTCCCGGCGCCTCATGTTCGGCATCATCACTTGCTTGTCCGTCCGGGACCAACTGCGCGGCTGCCCCCCCTGAAACCTCAACAACAGGCAACGCCTATAACGATTTTCATGTCAATGAGCTGCCATGGGTCGGCACCGCATGGGGAACAACCGACGAATGCTGCCAGAGGTGCGCGATTCAAACCGGCGCGTTGTGGAGATATGCCGGTCACGAAAAAATCTACCGCTGCCCCACCGGCGAAAAAAACGCCCTCGTAACATACCCCATCATCGATTCAATGAACGGCAAGTATCTATACAGCGGCTGTTCCACGGCCGGCTTTACTGCCGCTCCGGCCAACCTCTGTCTGAAAATGCTGACACAGATTAAACAGCCCTCCGACAGGTTTGTCTTCCTCGACGAGGGACTGCTCTCCCCCGATAGCTACGCTGTCAATTATTCCTGTCCGAGCTGGTTTGATGCGCCGATGATGAGACACAGCAGCGGAACATGTGCCTCTTACGCCGACGGCCACGGCGCTCGCCTTATGTGGCGGGCGGACGAAACCATCCTCGCCGGAAAAAATAATACTATCAGCTATACGCCGACAACCTGCACAGGCAAAAACGACCTCTACAATATGCAGATGCGATGCTGGGGCAGTATCGGCTATACCCTCGACCCCACCTGCAAATACAAACTCAATGATTATTGACCTCGGAGCGCAGCGCAAATTTCCGCATCCCCCCGCCTGTCCCCGAGAAGTCGCTACTTTGGTCTTGCAACAGGGGATCCAGATAGTCTGTCCATTAATTCCGTTTTTTCATCAATCTTCGCTGAGAATTTATTCGTCAGATAACTTGATTCTACAATTTACAGAAAAAACAAACAAGGCAATTTTAAGAATGGTGTAAACAATGCCCAATGCGTGAATTAGGAGTTTCCTTGTTAGCTGTAAAAAATTGACAAACCAAAGATTTTTAAAGTCATCATCTTTGGTTCTGTAAATGTTCCAATAAATCCTTATATAACGCGCTTTCGCCTATACCACCTATTCCTTTGATTTGCTTCCGCAAAAGTTAGGATATAAAAAGTAACATAGTAAGAGTGTTATGATAAAACAAAGGATACCTGATAACACAGTTTGTTTGAGATTTTGCAATACAGCTATTTGAAGCCCTAAAGCAGTCCCAATTGCACTGCCTAAAGCAGCAATGACGCTGAATAATATTCTCCTTTGCATTTGTTAACCTTTCAACACTGCACCGGAAATCTGGGGACCAAAGGTGCGAACCTCTTCAATCTTTTACCACAAAGTCGCTAAGGCACTAAGAATCCACTTTGTGTCTTCGTGGCTTAGTGGTTAGGAGTATATTGTTAGACTGGAAAGAAAACAAGTATTTTAAGAATCCACATCCCCAGATCGGCAATCGCAAATCGCCAATTGCGTAATCCCCGGCTGAGAGCGCAGAAGCGGAGCGAACCAGCTTTACTGCGCCCTCAACCGTCCTTTCGCGCAGACAATCACCGTTGTGAACCTATTATTTAAGGCGACTGACCGGCTATATTGTTGACGGTATTTTTCCCTCGGCTTAAAAAGTTGTGCTCCGGCCAACTTCGGCTAATCCGCCTTATTGCTATTGGCATAATAACATCATAAAATTAATGCTGACCGTGTAGTGAGGAAAAAATGAAAGTTATCTTGACTCTTGTGTTTGCTTGTTTGCTGGCCGGATGCACGAAATCCGATGTCAAACCTCAACCGACGGCCAAACCACCGGACTGCCGTGTATTTCGGCCAACTCCGGAAGGTAAAATTTGCATATCTGAGCCGGCACTCTGGCTTGACGATTGTGCGCCTGAATTGTATATCAAAGGAGGACGCCACCTGAATGGTGATGTAATATTTAAACCACAGGCCGACCCTGTTGAAGAGATTTTTCAGCAATGCAACAGTGTTAAGCCGCTCTCCGCTGATAAAGCGCCTATCTATAAAAAATGGCTTCAAGACCGTATCCTGGAAATCCAGAGTATCACACCAGGCACAACGCGGAAAAAAGTGAATCAAATTCTGCTTCAAAACGGGGGGATTTTCATACCGAGCGCAATCACATATAGTCATAAAGAGTGTGACTCTTTAAAGGTGCGTATTGAATTTGAACTTGTGTCAAACGAGCGTGAAGGATTTCCGCTAAACGAGGATGATAAGGTCAAATCTGTCTCTATGCCTTATCTTGGATTCTTTATTGCTGATTAAGTTACACGCCGTACGCTGTCCGCTATACACTTAATGCCGCTTTGGCGGGGATTTTTGCCTTGAAGAACTCCTTGTATTTCATATCCGACTTGAGAATATGTGTTGCCAGCCACAGTATAAGGAATTCCGCGATTTCACCTGCGGTCGTATTCCTGTTATCCATAAAGCTTACGGCCAGTTCAGCCGTTGTATTGATGAAGTAGTCGTGCTGCTTTTTATGCGACTCGATCTCCGGGTAGACATATTCCTGCATAAGAACTTCTTCAGCCGTGAAATGCTCTCTGGCGTAGTTGATCATTTCCGTCAGCGTCTCCGAGACCAGCTCTGAATCCTCGGATGAGCCGGAGTGGTCGATGATTTTATTGGTAATTTCAAACAGGTGTTGATGCTGATGGTCAAACGTTTCAACCCCCACACTGTATTCATCTTTCCAGCATATCTTTTCCATTTTAACTCCCATATTCAGCTATTGTTAAGGCCATGGCCTTTTGGCAATGCTTCCCATATATTGTTTATCGGCGTTCAAATTACCGGATATTATTACTTTTTTGGCAAAAAACAGCGTAACCAGCGCCTAAAAAACCATCTGAAATTCTGTTTGACTATAAGCCGGTAAGCCGCTAATATGTTTCATTCTTTTATTTACTATCAGTAAGGATTTTGTTTTTACTTTTACAAAGAAAACTTAGTGTCTTAGGGTCTTTGTTAAAGATACGATTATGGATAATCGATTGATGCTCCTTTGTGTAGTTCTTGTGCCGTGTATCGGGGCGTTTATTTTGCCCCTGGCGGGCCGAATTTCAGCGGGCCTGCGAAATCTCCTTGCGCTGGCGCTGGCTTTAATCCCCCTTCTGTTAGTAATCGCTCTCCTGCCCGTTGTTGTGTCCGCCGGGCCGCAAAATTTCACGGCCAATATCAATAACATATTCAATTTCACCCTGTACGCCGACGGCTTGGCGGTATTTATGGCGCTGGTTTCCGCTTTTATAAGCGCAATCATCATTTTTTACTCTTTTGGCTACATCAGCCATTATGAAAACCAGAACGAGTACTACCTGATGGTCCTGCTGTTTTTGGGCGGTATGATGGGCCTGATTTTCGCGGGCAACCTCGTATTCCTGTATCTTTTCTGGGAAATCACAGCCATAACAAGCTGGCGGCTCATCGGCTTTTTCAGGGAAAAGCAGCACGTCATTAAGGCCGACAAGGCATTCCTTGTTACGATGTTCGGCTCACTCCTTATGCTCATTGGCTTCGTCATTGTTTACCAGCAAACCGGCTCTTTCGACCTCCAAACCATAAAAGAAACCCTCGGCGCCAGTCACTTATCGAATCTGGCGGTCATTTTAATGCTCGCGGGCATCTTTTCCAAATCCGCGACGCTGCCGTTCCATACCTGGCTGCCAGACGCAGGCGTGGCTCCAAGTCCAGTTACCGCCCTGCTGCACGCGGCTTTGCTTGTTAAGATAGGCGTTTATGTCTTCGCGAGGTTATTCATCGCGACGTTTACTATTGATGATTCCTGGCATACCATCGTGCCGGTAGTCGCTGGCGCAAGCGCATTAGTTTCCGCAGCGGCGGCGATGGTCGATACCGATTTGAAACGCATAATTGCCTATTCTACCGTAAGTCAGATTGGGTTTATTTTCCTGGGCTTGTCAATCGGCAACGAAATCGGCATCACCGGCGGATTGCTTTATATTATGATGCATGGGTTGGCCAAGGGCGGGTTGTTCCTGTGCGCGGGAATTGTTGAGCAGAATACCAAAACCAAGGATATCACCAAGTTGGGCGGGTTGATTAAGACGATGCCCATTACGGCGATTGCGTTCCTGTTCTGTTCGTTTTCGGTTATGGGAATACCGCCATTCGGCGGATTCTTCAGCAAATTTATGGTTATGACGAGCACTATCAAGGCGGGTGACATGTGGATTATGCTGACATTCCTGATAGGCGCGATTATGACAATTATTTACCTGCTGCGGGTATTCAGTATGGTCTTTCTGGGTGAGCCAAAGACCACGCCCGTCAGGGAGGGGTCAGCCACGATGGTTATTAGCGTCGCGTCGCTTGCGGTATTATCGATTATCGCGGGATTCGCGATTGCGTGGCCGACGCAATTTGTTATGGCCGCGATTCAACATCTGCCGGGGGTAATCAGATGACAGACAGCTTCATTTTATTGCCAATAGTCATACCTTTTGCCGCCGGCTTAGTGGTTCTGCTGATAGGCCAGCAAATCAAGAGCGTCAAGGAGGCGATTGCCCTGCTTGCCACGGCTGCGACACTGGGGCTGACCATAACGCTTTTCAAAGAAAATATAAATTTCTCAATTCCATGGACTGGTTTCGGAATTGATTTGGCTTTGCGGCTGTATCACTTCAGCGCATTTATTCTCGTCGCAGGATCGGCATTTTCGTTTTTGTTTGTGCTTTACAGCTGCTCATTTATGCGGGACAAGCCCCGCCTTAATCAATTTTACAGTTACCTGCTCATAACGCTGGCGATGACTAACGGCGCGGTGCTGGCGGACAATCTCATCCTGCTGCTGTTTTTCTGGGAGGGGTTGATGCTGACGCTGTTCGGGATGATTGCGATTGGGCGGCCGGGGGCATACAAGACGGCGATTAAGGCATTCATTATCGTGGGTATTTCCGATTTGTGCCTGATGATGGGGATAGGTCTTACGGGGCACTTAGCGGGCACGATGACAATCTCCAAAATCAGCTTGCCCGTTGTTGATTCGCTGGGCGCTTTAGCATTTATCCTTATGATGATGGGCGCGATTTCGAAGGCCGGGTCGGTGCCATTTCATACGTGGATTCCCGACGCGGCGGTTGACGCACCGCTGCCCTTTATGGCGTTTTTGCCGGCATCACTTGAGAAGCTCCTGGGCATTTATCTTCTGGCGAGAATATCGCTCGATATGTTCAAGCTCAGCGGCGAGTCGGGGCTTAGCATGCTGCTTATGATAATCGGCGCGGTTACTATCCTGCTGGCAGTGATGATGGCCCTTGTGCAGAAGGATTACAAACGGCTGCTTTCATATCACGCCGTAAGCCAGGTCGGGTACATGATTCTGGGGATAGGCACATGCCTGCCCATAGGCATTGTGGGCGGTTTGTTTCATATGATAAACCACGCGCTGTACAAGAGCTGCCTGTTTCTTACGGGCGGTGCGGTGGAAAAGCAAACGGGGACAACTGATTTGGCAAAATTAGGCGGGCTGTGGTTAAAGATGCCTGTAACTTTTGTGTGTTTTGTTATAGCGGCCGCGTCAATTTCGGGTGTGCCGCCATTTAACGGGTTTTACTCAAAAGAGCTTGTTTATGACGCGGCATTAGTAAGAGGAAATGTATTTTACTTAGCGGCGATTTTGGGCACATTCCTTACGGCGGCGTCATTTTTGAAGCTGGGGCACGCGGCGTTTTTGGGCAAGATGAGCGAAGAAAACAAAAACGTCAGGGAAGCGTCATTACCGATGCTTGTGCCGATGATAATTATCGCATCGGTATGCGTGATTTTCGGCGTCTGGAATTATCTGCCTTTAGATAATCTTATAAAGCCGATTCTGGGCGAGGAACGATTGGGGGGACACGAGTTCGGCCCCAATACGATGCTGATTACGGTTACGGTGATTGTTCTGGTTGGCGCATTGCTGCATCATTTGTTCGCGGCGAAGGTCAACGGCAGCGGGTACAAGGCGAGCGACCATATCCGTCACGCACCGTTCCTTGAGGGCATTTATACAAAGGCCGAGAACCGCTGGTTCGACCCTTATGATATCGTGTTAAAAATAGTCCGGGGCTTATCGAGATTCGGCTGGTGGATAGACAGGGCAATCGACTGGTTGTATGAGGATTTCGCCGTGAAAGTTGCAGCGGGGTTATCGAGCTTGATAAAACTGGCGCATACGGGAAGTTATTCGCTGTATGTTGTCTGGTCGTTAATAGGCGTTTTGTTTGTCGTAATAATGTTAATGAAGTCGTTTTAGTTAAGGGGCAATAATGCTGTCACCGTTTTTACTGCTGCCTTTGCTGGCGATAGTGCTGCTGAATCTGCCGATGCGAAGCATAACGCAGAAACTGGCGTTTTTCTTCGGGGTGATAATGTCGCTGTGGCAGATACTCGCGGTTATGATGATTGCGACGGGTCGCGGCGGCACAGACACATGGGCGAGGTATTTTTCGCTGGGGCTTACCTGCGATAACCTGACGCTTGTGCTGCTGCTGTCAATCGGCATTGTAACGCTGACGACAATTCTGGTCGGTATGCAGACAATCGGCACAGACAAACAGCGATTCAGTTTTGTAAACCTCGTCTTAGTCGCAATGATTGGAATGAACGGGACGGTGATGCTTAAGGACCTGTTTACGCTGTATATATTCATCGAAGTAACGGCGGTCGCATCGTTTATACTTATCGCTTTTCAGCGAGACACCAATGCCCTCGAAGGGGCATTCAAATATATAATTTTATCGGCAACGGCGACGATAATGATGCTGCTTTCGATTGCGATAATGCTACTGGTGGTCGGGGACACATCTTTCGCGGCGGCAGGCAGCGCGGTTCGCCAGTCGCAGGGCAATCCTTTAGTGATAGCGGCAATCGGCCTGTTTATATGCGGTTTGTTAATCAAAGGAGGCGTGGTTCCTTTTCACGGGTGGCTGCCCGGGGCATATTCGGCTGCGCCGGCGGCGGCATCGGTGCTTCTTGCAGGCATAGCAACCAAGACATCAGGCATATACGCACTGATTCGGCTGACGACATCGGTATTCGCGAATAACGAATCCGTAAATCACATACTTTTATTAGCAGGCACGATTTCAATCCTCGTCGGGGCATTCGCAGCGATGGGACAAAGCGATTTCAAGAGGATGCTGGCGTATTCGAGCATCAGCCAGGTGGGTTACATAATCCTCGCACTGGGCTGCGGGACAAACCTGGCGATAGTCGGAGCAGTTTTCCACTTGTTCAATCACTCGATTTTCAAGTCATTACTGTTTGTCAATTCCGCGGCGGTAGAGAAGCAATCGGGCACGACGAATATGAACAAATTAGGCGGGCTGGGGACAAAGATGCCCGTTACCAACGCAACTTCGATGATAGCATTTTTGTCAACGGCTGGAGTACCCCCCCTCGCGGGATTCTGGAGCAAGCTGATTATCGTGATAGCGTTGTGGCAGAACGGTCTGCACACATACGCGATGATAGCGGTATTGGCGAGCGTTTTGACGCTTGCATACCTGCTGCTGATGCAGCGAAAGGTATTCTTCGGCAAACTGGCCGAGGGGTTGACTAACGTAAAGGAAGCCGGTTTGGGTATAACGGTGGCCGCCTCGATACTGGCGGCGATAACGGTAGGTGTCGGCGTGGCTTTCCCGTGGATGTTTAACAGTATTTTGATGCCTATAAGCAGTTTTCTGAAATAAATTTAACCACAGATTACACAGATTACGCAGAAGTGAGTAAAAAGAAAATATGACAATAAACATCATACTTGGAGTATCGTTAGTGTTAGCGGCCGCGTGGACGGTAATGACCGTGCGCCTATTACGCTCGGTGATAGGGCTGGCGCTAACCAGCATGATTCTGACAATAATTATGTTCAAGCTCAACTCGCCGCTGGCGGCTGTTTTCGAACTGTCGGTTTGCGCGGGACTGATATCCGCCATATTCATAAGCTGCATCAGCTTAACACAGCGGCTGACCGATGAGCAGGCGGCGGAAAGGCAAAAAGAGCGATTTTCAAAATTCTGGCTTTTGCCTGTAATTCTCGTGCTGGCGGGTGTAGCTTTGTACCAGGTTCATATCCCGCTGGATTTCCATTTACAGGCCGCACCAAGTGAGAGTGACGTTCGTAATATTATATGGAACCTGCGACACCTTGACCTGGTTGGGCAGATTGTGATTCTGCTGGCCGGGGCATTTGGGGTGGTTGCGTTGTTTAAGGATTGAGCGAATGATAGATGAAATACCGCAGGTATTCTGGCTGTTCAGCATAGGGGCGATACTTCTGCTGATAACGGGCTTTTATTGTTTGATAATGACTTACAACTTAGTAAGGGCGCTGATAGGACTGGAGATTCTGACAAAGAGTGTAACGCTATTTATTATACTCGCGGGATACGTAACCGGTCGAATGGCGCTGGCGCAGGCGCTTGCCATCACGCTAATAGTCATCGAGGTGGTGGTAATCGCCGTAGCGGTTGGAATAGTTTTGTGTGTATATAAGAACATTAAATCGATAGACGGAAGATTGCTAAGAAATATCAAGGGATAAACCCCGTGAGATAAACAATTTCGCGGGAATAACCATTAAAAACTTAATATCTCACGGGATAAAAAGAAGATGCCAAATGAACTATTACTGTCGCCTCCGGTAGCATTCATCGCGATAATGCTGGCGGCGGTTTTTGGTGCGTATGTTTTGTCGAAGCTGGCGCTGAAGCCGAAAAAAGTCCCCGCGGGACTGACGAAGGAGTATTCCTGCGGCGAGGACATCAAGACGCACATGATACAGCCCGACTACACACAGTTTTTCCCGTTCGCGTTTTATTTTACGATACTGCACGTTGTTGCACTGATGATTGCGACTGTGCCGGTAGCGACAATGCAGACGTCTTTAATCGCGGTGGTTTACATACTCGGCGCGATTGTCGGCTTATTCGTTTTGTATAAGAGGTAACCTCGATATGGGTTTAGTTCAGAAAATAGTAACGTGGGCAAGAATCAAGTCGCCGTGGATAATTCACTTCAACACGGGTGCATGCAACGCCTGCGACATTGAAATTATCGCGGCACTAACGCCAATATACGATGTGGAGCGGTTCGGTGTGATATTAAGAGGCACGCCGAGGCATGCGGACGTTTTGGTATGCTCAGGGCCGGTTACGAGGCAGATAAAAGACCGGCTGATACGGATATACGAGCAGATGCCTGAGCCGAAGTTCGTGGTGGCGGTCGGGACCTGCGCCTGTTCGGGCGGGGTATTCAACGGCTGTTACAACGTCGAGGGCGGTATAGACCAGGTGATACCTGTTTCGGCGTATATACCGGGATGCCCGGCAAGCCCCAAGGCGATTATAGACGGGGTGGTTAAACTATTGGCGAGCGTGGACAACGCATCAAAGCCCGCCATGGAAGCAGTAGTTAACGGAACATAATTGGGAGCGACCCGTGTTAGCTGAAGAAGAAAAAATAAAACAACAGTTGGCCGAGAGATTCGGATTGTCGACGGAAAAGATTACGATTCAGCGGGAACGACGCATCTGGGCGGACGTGCCGGCGGCTGAATTCAGCGAGATTTTCGACTACGCGGTTGACAAACTGGGATTTGTAATTCTCGCGACGATAACCGGCCTTGATGAGGGGCCTACGCTCGGCGTAATTTATCACATAGCGAGAGAAAGCGGGATAATACTGAATTTACACATCAGTGTCCCGAAAGATAAACCGGTAATAAAAACAGTTAGTGCGAGATTCCCGGCAGCGGACGCTTACGAAAGGGAGATGGTTGATTTACTGGGTATGCAGGTAGAAGGCCTGCCGCCCGGCAACAGATACCCCCTTCCCGACGGATGGCCCGCGGGTCAGTACCCGCTCCGCAAGGACTGGAAATCGGACACAATCGGAAAAGCGCCCGTCTCGCCCGAATCAGGGGCGAGCCGAGGCAAGGAGATAGAAGAAGATGCCTGAACGAGAAGTTAAATTAACGATAGGGCCTCAGCACCCGATGCTGAAAGAGCCGGAGAGCTTTTTGCTGACGCTGAGGGGCGAAAAAATAACCGATATGACGGTTCGGCTGGGTTATAACCACCGCGGCATCGAAAAGGCCTGCGAAGGACGGACGTATATTCAGGATATGTACCTTGTCGAGCGCGTTTGCGGGATATGCTCGCATTCGCATTCGACGTGCTTTATTCAGACAGTCGAGGAGATAGCAGGATTACAGGTACCCAAGCGAGGGCTTTATATCCGGACGCTTGTGTCGGAGCTTGAAAGGATTCACAGTCATTTGCTTTGGCTGGGGGTTGCGGGACACGAAATCGGATTCGACACGCTTTTGATGTACACGTGGCGAGACCGGGAGCTGGTAATGGATATACTGGCGATTATTTCCGGCAACCGCGTTAACTACGGGATGAACACAATCGGCGGGGTGAGAAGAGATATAACCGCCGAGCAAATACCGCAGATACTTACCGCTATCGATACCCTCGAAGAGCGGACAAAATATTATATCCAGGTAGCCACACAGGAAATCACGCTGCGAGAACGGCTGTCAGGAGTAGGCAAGCTTTCGAAAGAGGACGCCACACACTTGGGCGCAGTAGGCCCGACGGCCCGCGCATCAGGAGTTGACAGAGACGCAAGGCGCGATGACCCATACGCAGCATACAGCGAGCTTTCGTTTAATGTGATTACAGATAACCACAGCGACGTTTACGGCAGAACGCTGGTTCGCGTGGGCGAGCTGATGGAATCGTATAAGTTAGTCAGGCAGATACTGAAGCAGATGCCCGATGGACCGATAGTGGTGAAGGCGCCGCGAAAGATTCCCGCAGGCCAGGCAATAAGCCGATATGAAGCACCGCGAGGCGAAGATGTCCACTACGTCAAGGCAAACGGCAGCGATAAACCCGAACGGGTGAAGGTGCGAGCACCGACACTTGCCAACGTGCAGGTAGTGGCTCATATGCTGAAGGACGGGTATCTGGCGGATACACCGATTGTGATTGCGGCGATTGACCCGTGTTTTTCGTGCACGGACAGGGCCATCGCGACAACGAACATTGACAATGGCCGGACAGACAGAATGGACTGGCCGACGCTGCGGACATACGGCATTGAGTGGTACAGCAAACAGGGAATTAATTTCGCGGAATTGAACCGAAAACTAAGAACTATGAGAGAGTCGAACTAATGACAGAGGCGTTGTTCAATATTTTTGTGTTTCCGGGGTTTTTATTCGTCGCGGCGTTCGGGCTGACGGCTGAATACGTTGATCGCAAACTTTACGCGTTGATGCAGAACCGGATTGGACCCCCGTGGTTTCAGCCCTTAGCCGACTTCATAAAGCTGTCGGCGAAAGAAGACGTTGTACCGCAGAACGCCGATGCGCTTGTTTTCAAGCTGATGCCGATTATTGCGATGACGTCGATTCTCACGGCGTTTCTTTATATGCCGATGTGGGGTTCGAAGGCGTTATTCGCGTTCAAGGGCGACCTTGTCGTGGTGGTATATCTGCTGACTGTCCCCACGCTGACGTATTTCCTCGGCGGGTGGTATTCGCGAAGCATTTATTCGATGATTGGCGCGGCACGCTCGCTGACGCAGCTGTTCGCGTACGAGATTCCGCTGTTTTTGAGCATACTGGCGCCGGCGATGCTGGCCGACACCTGGTCGCTGAGCGAGATGTCAGTATATTTCAGCACTCATCCGTGGGCTATTCTGTTTAATCTTGCTGGTTTTGTAATCGCGATAATAGCCCTTCTGGGGAAACTTGAAAAGGTGCCCTTCGATATACCCGAGGCGGAAACGGAAATCGTCGCGGGGGCATTTACCGAGTACAGCGGGCGACTCCTGGCGATATTCAGGTTGGCGGTTGATATGGAACTGGTCGTCGGTGCGTCGTTACTGGCGGCGGTGTTCCTGCCTTTCGGACTGAACTACGGGCCTGCGGCGGGATTCGCACTATATATCGTAAAGGTACTGTTCATAATAGGACTCATATCGCTGGCCCGCACAATTGTCGCCCGGCTGAGAATCGACCAGATGATAAATTTTTGCTGGAAAGTTATCGCGCCGCTGGCGTTTTTGCAGTTTATCGCGGACCTGATTCTTAAGGGAGTTAACAGATAATGTTCAGACCGGGAAAAATGACAAGTCAGGTGCTGCGGTCGCTTTTCAAGAAGCCGGCGACGTCGATGTATCCGTTTGTGAAAAAGCCGATGCCGAAAAATTTTCGCGGCAAGCTGCGGTTCTACCAGGAAAGATGTATCGGCTGTAAAATGTGTATGCGGGATTGCCCGTCGGGAGCAATTACGATTAGACCAGTGGGCGAAAAGAAATTTGTCGCCGAGATAGACCTCGCCAAATGTCTATATTGCGCCCAGTGTGTCGATACCTGCCCCAAAAAGGCGCTCGAAGCCACGCCTGACTTTGAGCTGGCTCAGCTTGAACACGGCAAACTCCTGGTGGTTTTAGGCACAGATGCCGGCAAAGATACTAAAACAGAAACTAAATAACGCCCAGAAGGTCGCCGTATTAGGCGTCGGGTCGGAATTACGTGGCGATGACGTCGCGGGGCTTCTGGCGGCACAGCAAATCGAGAACAATACAAAAGGCAAATCGGTTACACCTCAACTCCAGGTATTTATAGGTGAGACGGCGCCGGAAAATCTCACGGGCGAGATAAAGAAGTTTCAGCCGACGCATTTGATAATCATCGACGCCGCCGAACTCAATAAAGAGCCGGGACATATCGAGATAATGGAACCCGAAACAATCAGTGGAATTTCTTTTTGCACGCACTCACTGCCGCTGGCGGTAATAATTGGTTATCTGTTAGAGTCGTTTAAGTTTCAGGCGATAATAATCGGCATACAGCCAAAGACGCTAACTTTCGGGGCACAGCCGACGAAAGAGGTTGTCGCCGCCGCCCAACACATCGCTGAAGAAATCACAGCGTTATTCAAAAAAATAAAATAAAAAAGGGGATTCGCGAAGCCGCGAATCCCCTTGTGCATTACATCAAAATCTGCTTCAGCTTGTTAATCCTCGTCTCTAATTCTCATACCGTAGAATGAACGCGCGACGAAGAAGGCCGAGATGGCAAAGAAGACAATCGCCAGGGTGATATCGACCTTCCTGCTCGATACGAGTGCAAGCTCGATAGCCAAGACGCCGAACAGGGTGCTGAACTTGATGATGGGGTTCATCGAGACCGAGGAGGTATCTTTGAAGGGGTCGCCGACTGTGTCGCCGACAACGGTTGCGGCGTGCAGCGGGGTGCCCTTTTCCCTGAGGTCAACTTCGACGTATTTCTTGGCGTTGTCCCATGCGCCGCCTGCGTTTGCCATAAAGATTGCCTGAAACAGGCCGAACAAAGCGATTGAAATCAGGTAGCCGATGAAAAAATAGGGGTCAAGGCAGGCAAAGGCGAGGGTGCTGAAAAATATGACCAGGAACAGGTTAATCATACCCTTCTGGGCAAATTTGGTGCAAATCTCGACGACCTTGTTGCTGTCCTCGCTGGATGCTTTGGTCACACCATCGAGCTTGATATTGTCTTTAATGAACTTCACGGCGTGATATGCGCCGGTCGATACGGCCTGGGTGGAGGCAGCCGTGAACCAGTAGATGACCGCCCCGCCGGCCATCAGGCCGAGCAGGAACGGCGGATGCAGAATCGACAGGTTTGCGAGTAATTCGGGCTTGAGGCCCTGAGTGAGAATAATGATGATTGAGAAAATCATCGTGGTAGCACCGACAACTGCAGTGCCGATGAGAACGGGCTTTGCGGTCGCTTTGAAGGTGTTGCCCGCGCCGTCCGCCTCTTCGAGGAATCTCTTGGCCTTGTCGAAATTCGGCTCGAATCCAAATTCCTTTTTGATATCCGCCTTGATATTCGGAATACTCTCAATCAGCGAAAGCTCATAGACGGACTGTGCGTTGTCCGCAACTGGCCCGAATGAGTCAACGGCGATTGTTACAGGCCCCATACTAAGGAAGCCGAACGCCACGAGACCGAACGCGAAGACGGATGGAGCAATCATCATTACGTCTAAGCCGAACGTGCTGACGCCATAGGCGATTGCCATTAAGCCCATAATGGCCAGGCCCATCCAGTATGCGCTGAAATTGCCTGTGCAGAAACCAGCGAGAATGGTCAGGGGAGCCCCGCCCTTGCGGGAGGCGTTGACGATGTTCTGAACATAAGCGGATTTGACGGCTGTAAACATATTGACCATTTCAGGAATCACTGCACCGGCGATTGTGCCGCAGGTGATAATCGACGCGAATTTCCACCACATTGAGCCGTCGCCGAGGGTTGGTATGATAAGCCAGGAAACGAAATAGGTCAGGCCGATTGATACAAACGAGGTGAGCCATACAAGGGACAGCAGCGGCTTCTCGAAATCCATTTTGTCAACGTTTTCGAATCTAGCTTTTGCTATGACGGCATTAATCCAGTAGGAAACGCTGCTTGTGAAAATCATTACAAGCCGCATAACGAAAAGCCAGACAAGAAGCTGAACCTGAACAGCGGGGTCTTTGACGGCAAGCAGTATGAATGAAATCAGCGCGACGCCTGTTACGCCATAGGTTTCAAAACCGTCGGCGGTCGGGCCAACTGAGTCGCCCGCGTTGTCGCCCGTACAGTCAGCGATGACGCCCGGATTGCGTGCGTCGTCTTCCTTGATGTTGAAGACGATTTTCATAAGGTCGGAGCCAATGTCGGCGATTTTGGTGAAGACGCCGCCTGCGATTCTCAGCACGGATGCGCCCAGTGATTCGCCGATGGCAAAACCGATAAAGCAGTAGCCGGCGTATTTGGGGTCAATGAAAAGCAATATGCAGAGCATAACGAACAGCTCGATACTGATGAGCAGCATCCCGATACTCATACCTGATTGAAGCGGTATTTCGTAAACCGGGAATGGTTTGCCTTTCAAGCTGGCGAAGGCCGAACGTGAATTGGCAAAGGTGTTAATTCTCATGCCGAACCACGCGACGGTGTAGCTGCCCGCGATACCTACCAAGCTGCATACGAGAATTATAGCAACAGTGGGGTTCGACATTTCACGCAGCAGGTGGAAATAGACCCATATAATTACCGCGACGAGGGCCCACAGGACAACAATGAATTTACCCTGCGTGAACAGGTATGTTTTACAGGTGCCGTAGATAAGCTCGGAGATTTCGAGCATCGACTTATGCACCTTCATATTTTTAATACGGGAGTACTGCACCATTCCGAAGACCATACCGAAGGCGCATATCACCAGTCCCCAGACCAGCAGGGATGCCCCGTCAATTCTGTCGCCGAAGAACTTGACTGACTTGAGGTCGGGCAAAACAAGCTCGGCTTCGCTGGCCATCGCCGCCGGCGCGCCGCACAACAATGCGACCGCCGCTGCCAAAAACGCCCACACCGGCGTTACAGCACTTTTCAACCGTGTTTCCACTGTGTTCTCCTTAAAAACTCAGGTAATAAGACATTAAACAATTGCGAACCAGAAACATAAAGTTAAGCAGTTTAACCGGAAAATCAGAAAATGCAAGTATTTTGCTGATTTAATAAAGTCGGCTAACAGCGTTGAAAAGCTTGATTTTGGGGTAGGTTAGGACTACGGATTCGCTCATAACAGTCGAATATCGCAGTTTTTGTTAAAAATAACGAGTTGCCCCGCCACGGGAAATATACTCAGGCTATAAAATCATAATTTGCCTATGGCTTTTAACCTGTGTATCGTTTCTAAACAGGTTCGGGTATTGTGGTAGGGACATTTCCATTCGGAGACCTTGGGGTCATCCAAATTTGGTATGCCGTCCCGGCTGGTCTTCATAAACCATTCGCCCCCCTCGCGGTCAACAATCTTGCGTTCGATGAAGTCCCAGCTATTCAAAGCGGCCTGCAGGAAATACTCTTTGCCTGAAAGCTGATAGGCGTTTAGAAATCCCACAACCGCCTCGGCCTGGGGCCACCACTCCTTGTCTGAATTAATTATTTTGCCCCCCATGCCCTCGTAAAGCAGTCCGCCATCCTTATCAAGGCCTTCATTGAAAACGACCTGGGCCATTTCAAGGGCGACTTCCGCAACCTTTTTACTTAACGAAGGTTTTTCGAGAATTTCTGCCGCCTCATAAAGCAGCCAGCTTCCCTCGATGTCGTGGCCGAAGGTGTACGAATCCGATTTTGGCCGCCAAAGCTCGTCGAAGAAATGGTTGAAGTGAAACGTTTTACGGTCAATGATGCGGCGGGTAAAGTTATCTATAAGACCGAGGATTTTCTCCGCGACTTTGGGTTTGTGTTCGCAGCGATATAAATTCGTATAGCTCTCAATTATGTGGAGATGGTTATTCATTGATTTCTTTTCGTTCATATCCTTGTCGCTGAGGCTTGCGCCTTCGGCAACCGTCCAGTTGCGGTTACATACCTCGAAATAGCCGGTATTGACTTTGTCGAAGCTGTGCTGCTCTATAAGCTCGAACATCTCGTTTGCCCGCGCAAGAGCGCCGGGGTCTTTTGTCGCGAGATAGTATTCGGCAAGGGCGTAAATATAAAACGCCTGGCCGTAAATCTTTTTGGAGTCATCCGCGCATTGGCCGCGATAGTCAACCTGCCAGAACATCCCGCCGAACTGAGTATCCCAGAAATAATTGTTCAGATAATCATACGCCCTTTTTGCCAATTCGAGATGTCTGGGGTCGGCGTCAAAGCGATACATTGCCGCGAAGGTCCAGAGTATTCTGGCGTTGAGTATCAATCCTTTGTTTGCGTGTTTATCGATTTTCAAATCACGGCCGACCTGGCCCGCGAAGCCGCCGAATTCATTATCAATGGTGTGCTTTTGCCAGAACGGGATAATATTCTCGTATAATTCGCTTTTGACCCGTTTTTGAAAGGTCTCTATATCTTTTTTAGTCATAGGGATATGCTTCCTTTTAGTAATTCGCTGCCGTACCAGCTCCCGTAAGGGACGCCTTACGGCGGACGGCTAAAACAAACGTTAAATATTAACCTGGGAGGCAGGGTAAATCAATTCTGTTGAGATGCGAAATAGTCCTCTCGTTGTGCAGAAAACCTTGATTCGGAAGGGGCAATTTTGGTATGATAATAATGCGGATATCAGCCCTTTGCAGCCGTCCTATTTGAACAAGCCCCGCCAAATAGCGTAAAGTTTCAGATTAACTGTTAATTTAGGGAAGAATGGGGCAATATAAGTTAAGGGTTAAGCGTCTTACAACGATAGTATATTAAAAGAGTTAGGTGATTTTTTAGGAATATAACGTGAAAAAGATAATTTCAGTGATAGTTGTAATAGGAATAGCAGCCGGAATAGCGGGCGGATGGTGGTATTACAACAAGAACAATGCTAAAAAGGTCTCATTCCGCATTACCGAGGTAACACGCGGCGACATCCTGTCAACCATAAACTCAACAGGAACAGTTGAGCCGGAAGAATTGGTGGACGTAGGCGCACAGGTTGCGGGCCTCATCATTGCCTTTGGCAAAGACGAAGACGGCAATGAGATTGACTACGGCTCACCAGTTGCGGAAGGCACGGTGCTGGCGAAAATTGACGACACATCTTACGCTTCAGATGTCGCCCTGGCCACCGCACAGCTGGAACAGGCCAAAGCAGGAGTGGAAAGTTCTCAGGCCAGCCTTTTGCAGTTGAAAGCCAAGCTTGACCAGGCCCGGTTGGATTGGGAACGAGCCCAGAAGTTAGGACCTTCCGAGGCGCTTGCCAAGAGCAGTTATGATTCGTATAAGGCGGCTTTCGAGGTTGCACAGGCCAACGTGGCTGTCGGTGAGGCGGCGATTTTGCAGGCCAAGGCGTCCGTCAACCAGACCGAAGCGACACTTCAAAAAGCCAAACTAAATCTCGGATACTGCACAATAACATCACCTGTGGAAGGCGTCATTATAGACCGCAGGGTCAACATCGGTCAAACGGTGGTGTCGAGTTTGAATACGCCGAGTTTGTTTTTGATTGCCAAGGACCTTAAAAGAATGCAGGTATGGGTTTCCGTCAACGAGGCCGACATCGGGAAAATTTACTCGGGTCAGCCGGTAACATTTACCACTTCGACATACGAAGGCCAAACGTTTAAAGGGGTGGTCGGCCGAATTCGGCTCAATGCGACTATGACGCAAAACGTCGTTACCTATACAGTCGAGGTCGACACGGACAACTCAAGCGGTAAATTACTTCCTTACCTGACCGCGAACGTTAATTTCGAGGTCACCCGAAGAGACAACGTTCTGGAGGTCGCAAACGCTGCTCTTAGATGGAAACCAAGGGCTGAACTGGTTGCGCCGGAGTACCAATCGGCATTAAATGACTCCGCCGAACAGGGTAAAGGTTCAGGGAAAAAACAGCGTGACCCAAACGCGCCGAAGACACGTCCATCAAATTACAAAAGAGCCACGTTGTGGACAAGCGAGAACGGAGTAGTTAAGCCAATCAAGGTACTCGCAGGTACAAGCGACGATACAATGACCGAAGTGCAGGGTGATGAGCTTAAGGAAGGTCTCCAGGTAATCACGGGAGAACAACAGATGTCTGCGAGCAGTTCTGGAACGGTTAATCCTTTCACGCCGCAAATCGGACGACCCAGACCGACAGGACGTTAATAAATTTTGCAGATTCGCTGCGAATACTATGGAACTGATTGAACTGAAAAATATTTATAAGACCTATTATATGGGGGACATTGATGTTCCCGTTCTTAGGGGGATTACACTTTCAATCAGCAAAGGAGAATTTATCGCGCTGATGGGGGCATCGGGATCGGGGAAAAGCACGCTAATGAACATCCTCGGATGCCTTGACCATCCGACATCCGGTGAATACTGGCTTGAGGGGCGGGAAATATCGGGTGTGTCCGCCGACGAACGTGCGAATCTGAGAAATCATAAAATCGGTTTCGTATTTCAGAATTTCAATCTTCTGGCCCGCACAAGCGCACTGGAAAACGTGATGATGCCTTTGTCATACACGCGGGAGCATCTGTCGGATAAAGAGGTAAAACGCCGCGCCGAAGAGCTTCTGACCAGGGTCGGGCTTGGCGACCGGATGCACCACGAGCCGTCGGAATTATCAGGCGGTCAGCAGCAGCGTGTCGCAGTTGCCCGCTCGCTGATTAACAGGCCCTCGGTGCTTTTTGCCGATGAGCCAACGGGCAACCTCGACTCGAAAACAAGCGAAGAGGTTCTTACAATGTTTAAGAAGCTAAACGTGGAGGAAGGCATCACGGTTATTATAGTAACACACGACCCGAATGTCGCCAAGCATACTCAGCGGCAGATTCATATTCACGATGGCTTAATCGTGAACAACCAAACATCACAGGGAGGTTCATAATGAGGTTATTCCGCATAATGCGAATACTGCGAACGGCGCTTCGGGCGATAGGCAAAAACCCGATGCGGACGATGCTGACGATGTTAGGCATAATAATCGGAGTCGGCGCGGTAATCGCGATGATGGAAATAGGCAACGGTTCATCGGATGCCATCGCTAAAACCATCGCGAGAATGGGGGCAAATACTCTTCTTGTCCTGCCCGGTGCCGCCACAAGCAGCGGCATCAATTTTGGCGCAGGCAGCAGCATGACGCTCACGCCGCAGGATTGCGACGCGATTATCCGTGACTGCCCTGCAGTGAAGGGCTCCGCCCCCCTTGTTCGCGCCAGAGGCCAGGCAGTTTATCAGGACCGCAACTGGGTACCGATGAGCATTTACGGAACGACCGCCGATTACCTCACTGTCCGGGACTGGACCGATATGGCGCAGGGCGACATCTTCACCGACAAAGACGTTCGCAGTGCGACAAAGGTATGTCTCATCGGCCAGACGATTGCCAGGGAACTTTTTCAGGGAGTATCGCCGATAGGAAAAGAAATGCGGGTTCTGAACATATCGTTCAAGGTTGTAGGCGTCCTAAGCGCCAAAGGCGCAAATATGATGGGTATGGACCAGGACGATATTATTCTTGCTCCCTGGACAACCATCAAGTTTCGCGTAGGCGCTTCATCTTCAACATCGACCAGCGCCACAACAACAAGCACAACCTCGACGACAAGCTCTCCCAGCCAGTTATATCCTACTTCAGTGACCTCTTTATACCCGGTGCCTTCGGAGACGCAGGCGGCGGATAACCCTCAGCCGGTGCGGTTTACCAACGTTGACCAGATTGTCGCTGCGGCAAATTCCACGGCTGAAATACCTCAGGCAATAGACCAGATAACCGCCCTTTTGAGAGAACGTCACCGTATTCGCGACCCTAAAGACGACGATTTTAATATCCGCAATATGACCGAGATGACAAACGCGTTATCTTCCACAACGACGCTTATGACCAAGCTTTTGCTCGCTGTCGCCCTGATTTCATTGATTGTCGGCGGCGTTGGAATAATGAACATTATGCTGGTATCAGTTACCGAGCGGACGAGGGAAATAGGTTTACGAATGGCGGTAGGCGCCCGGGCGAAGGACATCCTGCGTCAGTTCCTGATAGAGGCCGTGGTCCTGTGTCTTGCAGGCGGAATTTTAGGCATTATCCTGGGCTGCGGCGGGTCGTATCTTATAACCCGTTTTCTGCGCTGGCCCACAGAAACATCAATGGCGGCCATTGTGGCTTCGGTCGTCGTCTCAGCAAGCGTTGGAATCATTTTCGGCTATTACCCGGCATGGAAGGCATCTCGCCTGGACCCGATTGAGGCATTGAGATACGAATGAGAAAGACAGAAGACAGAAGAATATTATCCGTAATCTTTTTATTTTTATGCTGCGTGTGCCTGCTATTGCAGGCGGGCTGCCTCGTAGGCCCGGACTATAAACCGCAGGCCCCGAACGCCCCCGCCGGCTGGGTCGGAACCAAAAACAACACATCACCCGACACGATGCTGCTGAAGTGGTGGACGGAATTTAATGATGCGAATCTCACATCGTTAATCGAACGCGCGATGAAATCAAACCTCGACTTAAAACAGGCAGAAGCAAGAATCCGCCAGGCAAGGGCCTCGCGCGGGGTGGCTGGCGCTGGATTCTGGCCCACCGCCGATGTAACCGGAAGTGCCACACGCAACCATACACCTGCATCAGGGGCTGTGCCTGCCTCGACGACAAACCTGTTTCAGGCGGGTCTGGACGCGGCGTGGGAACTGGACATTTTCGGCGGCACCAGACGCAATATCGAGTCGGCAGATGCTGGTATTCTTGCGGCAATTGAAGACCGAAGAGATGTCCTGGTAACTCTTGTATCCGAAGTTGCGAATAACTATGTGCAGCTACGCGGCTATCAACAGGAAATAATCATTGCCCAGAACAACCTCAAGGTGCAAAAACACACCGCAGATGTGACCCGCCAGCAATTTCAAGGCGGTTTTGTCAGTGCGCTCGACGTCGCAAACGCCGACGCCCAGGCCGCCACAACAATGTCGCAGATTCCCGCGTTTGAGACATCCGCACGACAAGCTATATACAGCATCTCCGTTCTGCTTGGTCAGGAGCCCGCTTCTCTTCTGGAAGAGCTTTCCCCGGCCTCATCGATACCTCTTACGCCGCCCGAAGTGCCTGCCGGTCTGCCCTCTGAAATGCTCCGCAGGCGTCCGGATATAAGGCGAGCCGAGGCACAAATACATTCCGCAACGGCGCAAATAGGCGTTGCGACCTCGGACCTGTTCCCGAAGTTCAATCTCGCCGGCTCAATCTCCACCCAGGCAAATAGTGCCGGTAACTTAAGCTGGAACCATCGCTACTGGTCTTTCGGCCCCTCGGTTGACTGGCAGATATTCAACGCAGGCCAAGTCAGCGCAAATATAGAAGTCCAGAAGGCACTCCAGCAGCAGGCGGTTCTTACTTATAAACAAGCCGTACTGACTGCCCTTAACGACGTGGAAAGCGCACTTATCGCCTACGTCAATGAGCACGAACGCCATAAAGCCCTCGTTGACGCCGTCACCGCAAACCGAAAGGCCGTTGACCTCTCCTCACAGCTCTACGCAGAGGGGCAAACCGATTTCCTCAATGTGCTTGTTGCGCAGGGTTCGCTTAACAGTTCCGAAGACGCCCTTGTTCAGAGCACTCGTGCCATGTCCACAGATTTAATCGCCCTTTATAAGGCCTTGGGCGGCGGATGGGATATTGACCCGCCGGTCACCAATTAGTCCCATAAAAACGAGCGGTGATATTGCATTTTTGCGGCCGCTAAGAATATGTAATCATTCCCTGCTAAATTGACGAAAGAGTTAAAGGGTGTTTGCAAAACAACCATTACTTGAGCATAATCTATATAGAGCAACCCATATTTTTTCGATATTATGAGATAGGAGCGATAAAATGGATACCAGGGATTTGTCGGAAAACACACTTCTTGTTGAGGCGCCCCCGGAACCGGGTCTGAACGAAGAGCTCGGCAAAACTATCGACGCCGTCCGCGAAAGAGGCGACTGCTGCGACGTTATAGTTGACTTTTCGCACGTTGATATCGTTACATCATCGAGCTTGTCGAAGCTGCTCAAACTACGGAAACTCCTGATGGATGATAACCACACACTGATTCTGTGCAGCGTGTCAAGAGCGACAAAAGGAATCTTTTCGGTAACGGCTCTGGACAGCATATTTACAATAGTGTCCGACAAGACCGCTGCCGTTGAGGAAATTAACAGGCAACAGCCAACTATGAAATAATCGCCTGATTAAAGCACGAAGCCCCGTCCAGGGAAACCTGAACAGGGGCTTTTTTATTTCCACAAATCAGCAATCGACTCGCAGTTTACCTACCCTCTCTGCGGCGGATAACACTTATTAGAAAAATGCTTTCAGCAGTTACTCGCCGGTGAGCCAGTTCGCCGCAATAATCACGAGGTCCTGTATATCGACAGTGCCGGAGGAATCCATATCCGTGCCACCGCAGGAGTTATTAGATGAATTGCACCCGGTTGTCCGCCACCGCTCAGCAAAGTATGCAAAATCAACAAAATTCACACCATCAGGACAAGCAAGGTCACCATCAGGCGACTGCCAATTCAGCCGCGGATAATCCACCCCATCCACGCACATTCGCCAATAGTCACTCGTTCCATTAACCGTTTCATTCGTAAAATCCCAACCCGCCGAAGTAAATGTCGAAAGTGTTTTCATTTGAGCCGTCGTCCTGCCAAAAACACCTATTGGAGAATTATGAAATCCAACACCAATCGTCTGGCCGGCGGTGTTCATATCCCAGAAACAGCCACTAATACTCATGTAGCCGCCGCCGCTGCCTCCCACCATCCCGCCGAGGTAAATGTCGAAAGTGTTTTCATTTGAGCCGTTGTTTTGCCTGTCCCGCCGGTGCTGGTCGTCTGACCAGAGGTGTTTATATCCCAGAAACAGCCCCTGGGGGGGTAGCCGCCGTATCCCACCAGCCCGCCGACATGATAAGTGCCGCTGACAGAACCCGTCGAATAGCAATTGCTGATACTGCCTAAGGTGTTTAATCCTACCAGCCCGCCGACATACCAAGGACCACTGACCTGACCCGTTGAATAGCAATTGCTGATAGTGCCGTAATCGTTGAATCCCACCAGCCCGCCGACAGTGGAGTTACCACTGACCTGACCCGTTGAATAGCAATTGCTGATAATGCCGTAGTAGTTGTATCCCACCAGACCGCCGACATATTCAGGGCTAGGACTGGAAGAACTGCTGACCGCACCCGTCGAATAGCAATTGCTGATACTGTAGCCACCGTTATATCCCACCAGACCGCCCAAAGAATTAGAACCACCACTAACCGAACCCGTCGAATAGCAATTGCTGATACAGCCGACGTTTATTCCCGCCAGCCCGCCGACATCTTCAGAACCGGAAACACCGTTGACCGCACCTGTCGAATTGCAATCGTTGATATCTCCACTGTTGACCCCTACCAGACCACCGAATTGAGAACCAGAACCGCTGACAGTACCTGTCGAATAGCAATTGCTGATAACGCCGAAGTTGCTGCCTCCCGCCAGACCGCCAACAGCACTGGAACCGCTAACCGAACCCGTCGAATAGCAATTGCTGATACTGCCATTGTAGGCGTATCCCACCAGCCCACCTACCCAAGTAGTACCGCTGACTGTACCTGTCGAATAGCAATTGCTGATATCGCCTAAGTTATATCCCACCAGGCCGCCGATTTCTTCAGAACCTGAAGAACCGCTGACTGTACCCGTCGAATAGCAATTACTGATACTGCTGCCATAGGTGGCACCCACCAGACCACCGACAGAACTAGAATTAGAACCACCATTGACCGCATAGTTCTCAAGACCGAGATTTTTAACCGAGCCGCCGATGGAGATAAAGCCAAACAAGCCAAGGTAGCCATTGCTCCCGCCGTATGTGTTGATGATAAAGTTAGTGATTTTATGGTCGTTCCCGTCAAAAGTCCCCGTAAAGGCCGTTCCCTGAAAATTGGTGCCCGAGTTGGTACTCGCGGCAATAATCGCCGTCGCAAAGACCTGCCTTCCCATATTAATATCCGCCGTCAAGATAAAACATTTGTTATAATCTGTCGTATTAGCGGCCAAAGCCAGTAAATCTGTTTTTGTGGCGATTTGATACGGGGTGCATGGGTCACCTGTCCCGCCCGAGTATTGGGCCTGTGCGGATTCAACAAGCTCACCGCAGGATAATATTGAAATAGACGCGATTGCCCAAATTACGAAGAAAAACCGTTTCACAGATAACTCCTCCTGAACAATTATCTTCTTCTTTTTCAATTCATGGTCCTGTTTCCATGCCCTCTAAAGACAGATGAATTATATCATAACTATCAACTTTTTGTAAACGTTATTTACTATAAAAAAAGAGAGTCATTTTGTCTGTGATTTCTGCGATAATCCTCCTTCGCCGGCGCTTCCGACTTCGCTTCGCTACGCCGGACAAGTCGCCGTGGCAAGCAAGACCGAAGTTAATTAATTGCTCTGTTCGTTAATTTTCTTCGCTTTTGCCAGCAAATCAGCAGGTATAGTCGTCGGCTTTCCATCCAGGTCCGTAGTCGCAAACAAAATCACGTATCGCTTGGCCGGGGCTCCATATTTGGCGCTCTTAAAATTCCGATAATAAATTGGGCCGTTTATACCTACCCAATAAACCTTTCCCGGCTCCAGCTTGACCGGCAAACTGCATGTTGTTCTATTTGGGTCATAGCTCGGCTGACCAGTCGCTTTCGGGTACGTCTCACCTCCGCCCGTCCACGACCATGATTTATCCTTCATCGTCTGGTCAAATGTAACCGTTATTTCCTCAAGCGAAGGCGTTACATCATTGGCGTATGTCTGAGGATTTGTGCTTGTAACGTACGGTGCTACCAGTTGGTAGGCAGCCTGCCATACCCTCGTTATCGCCGGCATCAGGATACCCATCATCAGGGATATGATTGCCATCACAACCAGCAACTCTATTAATGTAAGACCTTTTTTCCTCATTGCCCTTTGCCTCCAGCCAAAAGCAATTTTATTATACTTTTTTGCAGGCAGCAGTCAAGAAGAAGGGCTGAAACAGTAACAGAACGGCAATCGCACACGTAGCGAAGTTTACCCGCCTCAGGCGGATAAATTTTGAAGGCAGATGTTTGCAATCTTTTTGAGATGAGTTAAGCCCGGGCGAAGAATCGGCGAATGAGCAAACTGAATTTTGAACTGCTCTTCGGTAAGATTGAGTAAATCATTCAAATTCAATTGGGCCCGGTCGGGATGATGGACAAATTTATTGTTGGTGCAGGCCGGCGCTTTTTGCTGGTAAGGACAGGCGAGCAGACATTCGGCACAGCCAAAGAGGTGATTGCCAATCTTCGGCGCCAGCTCCGCGGGCACATCGGTATTGGCCTCGATAGTCAGATAGCTGATACATTTAGTGGCGTCGAATGAGCCATCCTGTTTCAGCGCCCCCGTCGGGCAGGCAGCGACACATTCGCCGCAGTCGGGGCAGGAATCCTTCAACGGCTTATCGGGGTCAAGCTCGATATTGATAACGATTTCTCCAAGGAAAATCTGCGGGCCGAGGCGAGGATTGACCAGCATACGATTTTTGCCGATTATGCCCAACCCCGCCCTTACCGCCAGCGCCCGTTCGAGCAAAGGCGTGGAATCAACACAAATCTTGAACTGTATCGGGCAGGTCGTTGAGGTGATAAAATCGGCGAGCTGGCGCAACAATTTTTTTATAAACAGGTGATAGTCATCATATTGGGCAAAGGCGGTTACCCGACCCATAGGAGCCGTCTTTGATCCTTTGGTTTCTGTCTTCTGTTGTGCCGGCTTATAGTTCAGGGCGACGATGATAACGGATTTGGCGCCGGGCAGGAGTTTGGCGGGGTCGGTGCGTTTTTCGAGATTTGAGTGCAGCCAGGTCATCCGTCCCGCATAGCCGGCGTCGAGCCAGCTAATAAGCCGATAGACATGCTCCGTGCCAACGGGAGAGGCATCAGTAACACCTACGAGATCAAAGCCCAGC
>JBEKHA010000019.1:0-32696 GCA_050012515.1 Sedimentisphaerales bacterium
TGCTTACGCGTTGCTCTTTGTAGTCGGCATTATCGTCGCTGCCGTAACCGTATCGGAAATAATACTTAGCTGGTCTGTTTTCACCAGCCCAGATAACTGGTTCCATCTGATGTAGAAACCGGAGCGTCCTATGGTCGTAACCAAAAAAATTCAGGTCAGCACAAAGGGCAACAGCGAGGTCATCGATTTAACCCCGCAGGCGGTAAAGGCAGTTGCCGAATCAGGCGTTTCTGTTGGGACAGCGACGTTTTTTGTCATCGGCTCAACCGCCGCGATTATAACTACCGAATATGAGCCGGGGCTGGTTAACCATGATATTAAAGCAGCATTTGAAAAAATCGCTCCTCGGAACGCCCGTTATGAGCACGAGGAGACCTGGCACGACGACAATGGGCATTCGCATGTGTGCGCATCGTTACTTGGGCCTTCTCTGGCCGTCCCAATTGTCGATGGCAAACTTACCCTTGGTACATGGCAGCAAATCATCCTTATTGACTTCGATACCCGTTCACGCAGCCGCCATGCAATCTGCCAGATAATCGGTGAATAGTCCGTTTTTTCTTGCGACTGGGCGAACCAGAGAGGAAAATAAAGCGTATCATGAAACCAAACGTTGAAAAACACCTTCGCATCGCAAATGAAACCCTGCGGGAGATGGAGCACCTGATAGCAGGGGGGTTTTATGAAGCAATAGCGAAACGGACATATGACGCTATGCTCAACGCGGCTACCGCCGCCCTGCTGGCCAAAGAGGTCCAAAGCGACACAAGGCATGCGATTATATCCGAGTTTAACAATGCTTTTGTGAAAACGGGTCTTTTCGACGAAAAGGTTTATAAGTATTTTCGTCAGGCCTTCAACTCCAGGGCCGAGTCCGACGCCTCATTTGCCTCTGTGGACCACAGGCAGGCACAGACAAACCTTCTCAGGGTCAGGGAATTCATAGCTGCCTGTCGCGTATTATGCGATTAAATGGTGTATCCGGTGGCTTTTGGCCGATAAATCCATTGACGGATTTCAAAAAAACTGTTTAGTGTTTTGCCTCGGCAGGGGCAGCCAAACTAATAAGGGAGATGTGTTTTGTTTATGAAAAATTATCTTCGCAAAACATTGTGGTGTGTAACATTAGTGTTTCTTGCGGCAACTTTTGGCTGTGCAGGCGGCAAGACCGCTAAAAACCCCAAGGCAGCCGACAGTAACGCGGTAAACGATACTATCGGTATGTATGCGGAAATATTCGCTTCCGATGCGATACCGGTAAGCAATTATGCCCTGGTAGGGGGGCTTAACGGTACGGGTTCGTCTGAGTGTCCTACACAGATAAGGGCGAATCTGAAAAAATACATCCTACAGCGGCTCGGCGGCGCCAAAATCGATGTTGATGCGCTTATCAACAGCCCAGATACTGCCGTTGTAGTTGTCGAGGGTATGATTCCGCCTGCTGCTTCAAAAAATCAGCGGTTTGACCTTAGAGTTACCGCATTGCCCGGCACACAAACAACCTCTCTTGAAGGCGGCTGGCTCTACGGCACCGACCTTTTCGACACACAACAGGGCGGCACCAGCATCAAGCCCCTTGCTACTGCCGAAGGCCCGGTATTTGTCGATTCAACGGCTTCCGATTCACAGGGCCAGCGAGTTGGCTACGTTCTGGGCGGCGGCTCTGTAATCGAGGAATACAAAATCAATCTTGCCCTTCGCGTGCCTGATTACCGTGCTGCGAGCCAAATCCGTAATCGTATAAACGAACGATTCGGCTACGAAACTGCCATGGCACTTGCGCCGGGTAATATCGAACTGCGAGTCCCGACAAAATACATAGACGCAAAAGGCAGATTCATTCAGCTCGTAAGGGCTACATATCTTTTCGATTCGCCTGAATTTACAGCCAAAAGGTTAATGACTAATATAGAGAAACTCGCCGGTTCCAAGGATAAAAATACAAGTGAAATAACTCTCGAAGCCATGGGTAACATCGCAGTCCCGAAACTGGCGGCATTGCTGAATTCGTCCGACCCTGAAGTCCGCCTCCGCGCCGCTCGCTGTATGTTCAATCTCGGCGACCAGAGAGGCAGGGAATCTCTCTGGAATATGGCCACCGATAAGAACTCACCCTACCGTATAGAGGCGGTTAATGCCCTTGCCAATGCCTCTGCCGGACAGGATGCCACCTCGATGTTTCGTTCGCTGCTGCGGGACGATAATTTGACCGTCCGCCTCATTGCCTATGATAAGCTTGTTCACCTGAAAGACACCGCCGTCTCCCGAAGGTTAATAGCCAACAGTTTTTACCTTGACCAGGTAACAGAGGCGGGAAAACCTGCAATCCTGATTTCTCGTCGGGACCAGGCCTGCGTCACAATCCTTGGGGCCCCGATACACTGCCAGAGTAATACTTTCGTTGAGACACCTGACGGGGCTATTACCATAAATGTTCCTGCCGGCGAAAAATACGCCACGATAATCCGTAAACATCCCAAACACCCCGAAACAATTATCCAGTTGAAAAGCTCACTGGACATCGCTGACATTATTGAGACATTGTGCCGAGAGCCATTGACCCCGACTGATGAGGGCGGGCCGGGACTTGGCGTTCCCTATTCTACTCTTGTGGGACTTCTTAACAAGATGGTCGATTCCGGCGCCGTTAGGGCGGAATTTTACGCGAGTCCCTTCCCGAAAAATATGCCAATTATAAAGAAATAGTGACTCTTCGACCGATAATGTTAGAACAAAACGAACGTAAGAACTGAATCGAAAGTTTATAAGTAAAGGCGAAGAATATTTGATTGTGTCGCCGGGACGGAACTGGCGTAGTAATAATAATGATTGTATAATTATAGGACTTTATGGCTTTGAGCTTCCTCGTGTTTGCGGCAGAAGAGTACCGGCAGGAGGGTTTTCGTCGTTCTTTGACTATTGTCTCTTCCGCCCATGGTTTTGCCTGATTATTAAGGATTAATAAATGCGACTTGAAAAAGTTATCCTCGACGGCTTCAAAAGCTTTGCAGATAAAACGGAATTCGTATTTTCAGCGGCGGTAACCGGCATTGTCGGCCCCAATGGCTGCGGTAAGAGCAACGTTGTTGACGCTGTAAAATGGGTCTTCGGCGAACAAAGCGCAAAAAGTTTGCGCAGCGGACGAATGACGGATGTAATTTTCAGCGGCAACGCCAGCAGAAAACCCGCCGGCAGCGCGGAAGTCAGCTTGTTTCTTTCCAATACCGCCGGGACCGAGTCGGGCCGGCTACCCATTGATGCCGACGAGGTCCAGATTACCCGGCGCATCTATCAGAGCGGCGAATGTGAATACAGAATAAATAACAAACTCTGCCGGCTAAAAGACGTCCGCGAATTGTTTATGGATACCGGCGTCGGCGTCAGAGCGTATTCAATTATCGAGCAGGGACAGGTTGAGCGTTTGCTTACCGCGTCCTCCGTCGAGAGACGAGTGATATTTGAAGAAGCGGCTGGCATAAGCAAATACAAGGCGCACAAAGAAGAAGCCCTTCGCAAACTCGAACGCACCGAGCAGAATCTTCTTCGTCTTGCCGACATTGTCAGTGAGGTCGCCAGTCGGTTGAGAAGCGTCAAGTTAGCCGCAGGCAAAGCCCGCAGCTATGTTCAATACACTCAACGGCTAAAGGAGCTTCAAGTCAATTACTCGCTGGCGGAATTCGATAAGATTTTCAAAACTGCGGCCCAGAAGAAAGCCGCGCTCGATGAAGCGGAAAAGAATTTTGCCGTAGTTGCCGCTGACGTGGCAAGACACGATACTTTGCTTAGCCAGATAGGCCAGCAGATAATCGATACGGAAAGCAGCATCAACCACACTGATAATTCGCTTGTGGCGGTGCAGAGCAAAATTGAACAGCAGATGCAGCGGATAGAATTCCTGCGAACCAGGATTAAAGAGCTTGAGCAGAGAAAGGCCGCTGCGGTAACGAGGGCGCAACAGCTTGCCGAACAAAAAAATGAGTTCACAATCGACCTCGAAAAATACCAGACAAAGCAGCAGGAAAATGAAAAATCATTCGAGCAGTGCAATCTCGACGTCGAGCAGACAAGCAGGGAAATCGCCGATATTAACGCCCAGTGCTCTTCGCTCGAGGCAGAGCTTGAAGACGAGAAATCCGGCATAATCGATATTGTCCGGCATACCGCCCAGCTTCACAATGAGCTTCAAAGCATATCCGTATATCGCACCAATCTTTCTTCTCAAAAAGACCGTCTCGCGGGTCGTGCACAGATTGCCGGCGCAGAGCTTGAAAAACTCCTGACCGAAAAGGCACAGTGCGACGCGAGATTGAACGATATCGAAAACGTTTTGTCTGACCTGACGAAAAACCTCGATAACAAACGCAAGGAATCCGATACCTGTATCGCTCACGCCGAGGCGGACAAAAAGCGATTAGCAAACAGCAAGGAAGCCAGGAGCGCACTGGCAAGCGAGCTTGCGGTTTTGACGGATATGGAAAACCGCAGGGAGGGCGTCAAGGCGGGGGCAAAACGCATTCTCGAAAACCAGTCGCAGTTTGATTACGTAGAGGGGATTCTTGCGGACATTATCACCGCGCACATTGATTATGCCGCAGCGGTTGAGGCGGCTCTTGAAGACAAGACCGATGCTGTGGTTATCGCCTCGACCGAAAAGCTGCTGGCTGGCAAAGACGCCGTCGATAAGCTCGATGGCCGGGTACATTTCATAAGCTCAGACAAAATCGAGCCGTTTGTGAATACCAATGACCTTTCGATGCTGTCGGGCGTGAAGGGGCGTCTTGTTGAGTTCGTAAACTACCAGCCCAAATACGCGTCGCTTGTCTGGGCGTTGTTGGGCAAAACCCTCATCGTCGATTCAATCGACAAGAGTGCCCAGTTATCAGAAACGCTTGGGCCTGATTATAAGTTCGTTACTCTCAAAGGTGAGTTTGCCGCGGGCGACGGCTTTATCAAGCTTGGCCCTCTCGGCAGGGCGGCGGGGCTTATCTCCCGAAAAAGCCGGCTTCGCCAGTTACAGGACACCATTACCAATATCACTAATGAAATAGACGCGCTTCAAAAGCAGATTGACGAATCAATCCGTACAGGCGACCACCTGACGAAGCTCTGCAAAGACCTTCGTACTGCGGTTTACGAGGCGAATACCGAAAAGACGCAGATAAATTCGAAACTGGCCTCACTCGAAGAGAGCATAAAACGGATCAGGGAAGAGCAGCCCCTCATCACCGGCGAAATCGACCAGCTCGAAAAGCAAATCGCGCAGTCCGTCCAGAAGGAATACGAGTCAAAACAAAAGCTCCAGGAGCTTGAGACCGTCAACAACCAGCGCAATGCCCGAATCAACCAGCTTCAGGGCGATTACTCGAATCTCAAGACGAATCAGCAGACGCTTTCCGACAAGCTGACCAACTTAAAAGTTTCGCTTGGTCAGATATCCGAACATCGCCAGTCGCTGATTCAGACAATCCAGTCGCTCCAGACCCAGCTTGCTGCCAACGCAGGGGCTATCACGGCGGCCGAATCCGAGATCAAAAGCTGCGCCGACCAGTCCATGGCAGCCCAGAGCGACATTCTTGCTTCTGAATCGGCTGTCTCCGATCTGTTCAGTGAAAAAGACCAGAAGCAGCAAAGCAGCTCCCAGCTGCACAAGCAAATCGAAGAGCTTCTTGCCGAGCAAAAAAGCAATGAGCAAACGCTGCGTGAGAAACGCACCATGCAAAGCCAGATTGAGCAGCAGATAAATGAGATTAAAATCGAGCTTGGCCAGCTCGACGTGCGACAGCAGGACCTCATTTCAAGGGTTCGCGACGAATTACAGCTTGACCTGCTCCAGTCCTATCAGAATTATAAAGACACCGCCGTTGACTGGGAAAAGGTGCGTGAGGAAATCGCTGAGCTGCGGGGCAAAATCGAACGACTTGGCAACGTTAACCTCGACGCAATCCAGGAACAGCAGGACCTCGAACAGAGGCACAGTTTCCTTTCGACGCAGGTCGAGGACCTTAATTCCAGTAAGGGCCAGTTGCAGCAGTTAATCAACCGTCTTAACAAAATCAGCAGAGAAAAGTTCCTTGAGACGTTCGAGCTTGTCCGCGGCCATTTCCAGCAGATTTTCCGCAAGCTCTTCGGTGGCGGCAAAGCCGACATCATTCTTGAAGAAGCGCCCGATATCGATGTTCTCGACGCGGGCATCGAAATAGTCGCGAAACCCCCCGGCAAAGAAACCCGGAGCATCTCGCTATTATCAGGCGGCGAAAAGGCAATGACCGCCATCGCGCTATTGTTCTCCGTCTTCAAGGCAAAACCGTCCCCGTTCTGCTTCTTAGACGAAGTTGACGCCGCCCTCGATGAGGCCAATAATGAGCGCTTCGACGCAATCGTCAGGGAATTCCAGAAGGAATCGCAATTCATCATAATCACGCACTCCAAGCGAACGATGAGCGTTACGGATATGCTTTACGGCGTTACTATGCAGACGCAGGGCATCAGCAAGAAAATATCCGTCAACTTCGACCATTACAGCTCCGAACCCGCCGCCGCGTAATTTTTTGTTCAAGGTTCGAAGTTCGATATTGGATGTTCAACGTTCCTTTTGACGTTCTTTCCCCCAAAACCTATAATACCCTGATTATTTTGAGGGTTTGATTATGGAAACGACTCTGCTGGTTATAGTGGCTGTTCTGCTGGCGATAGTTTTGATTCACCAGTTCAGCACCAGTTCCGCAAACAGGGATAAGCTTACTCAGCAGCAAACTGCTGTAGCATCTCTCCAGCAGCAGCTCGATTCCATTTTGAAGTCGGCTGATTCCACCCGAAGCACCATTCAGGATTCTCTTCAAAAAGGTCAATCTACATTAACTCAAGGCCTGCAATCTTCAACGGATACACTAAGTAAGCTCAACAATCAAATCGGTCAGTTAATGACCGCCAGCACGCAGATGCAGAAAGTCGGCGACGACGTAAAGCGTCTTCAGGAAATCCTCGCAAGTCCGAAACTTCGCGGCGGTCTTGGCGAATGGTCGCTTGAGAACCTGCTTGCGCAAATTTTGCCTCAAGGCAGTTATCAGCTCCAGTACAGTTTCAGAAGCGGCAAAACGGTTGATGCTCTTGTTAACCTTCGTGATTACAGTGTTCCTGTCGATGCTAAATTTCCGCGGGAAAATTTCGAACTAATTTTAAAGGCAGAAACAGAAAAAGAACGAACCGAATCGAGGAAGAAATTTATCAATGATATAAAGGGCTACGTCGATGATATCACTGATAAATATATCAAACCGGCCGAAGGTACTGTCGATTTCGCATTTATGTATCTGCCTGCTGAAAATGTGTACTACGAGACGGTTATTCGATATCCCGATGATGATAAAGAAAAAATATTTAATATCCTTGAATACGCACACAGTAAAAAGGTGTTTCCCGTTTCACCGAATTTGCTTTATGTATATCTGATGACGGTTGTGATGGGTCTTCACGGTCTGCAAATCGAAAAGCAGGCAGCGGAGATACGCCAGAACCTAAAAACACTCAACACCTCTTTTGCTGATTTCACCGGAACCTGGGACGTCCTCGGCAAGCACCTCCGAAATGCATATTCCCAATATGACGAGGGGCATAAAAAGTTGGACAGATTTGGTATGGAACTCAATAACATTCAAGAGGAAGATAAGAAATGATTTGCGATGACGGTAGAATGATAAAACGCCGGGTATATCACGTGTTAGTTCTCTCATTGTTTTTCGTTTCCCCAGTTTTGTCCGCGGACAATCTTTATGACGGGTTCAGGAATCCGCCTATGTCAGTCAGACCGATTATTTACTGGAACTGGGATGCCAATAGCCCGGGCGAGCAGGAAATAATAAGCCGGCTCGATGCATTCAAAAAAGCGGGTTTTGGCGGCGTTGAAATTTCCATTTTTGAAGATGTAAACGCGCAAACGCTGAAGTTTGCCGCAGACGCCGCGAAACAACGGGGGATGATTGTGGATTTGTCGCTTGGCTCAACACTGGGCGGCTCATTTATCTCACCCGCTGAGCAGGGCCGGCAAATCTCAATAAGCAAAAAGAAATTCACCGGGCCGATAAATTCTGTCGTGAACGTAAACGATTTAATTAAGGTTCCTGACCCGAATTACACGCTTGTTTTTCTGCGTCTGATTCGCACGGAAGCGCCGAGTTTTCTGCCAGGCGAGGAACTAATCGGGAAAATCAGGCAGGATGGCACAGTTGCCATCGATATTAATGATGCCAACACCTATACCCTTTACGCTGGCATTTTGCAATCAGGCGCAGGCGCTACAGGCGATCCGGTTCTCGACGTGCTCAATAAGAATACCGTAGAAAAATATTTCAACAACATCTCCGCCAAACTTGGCCCGGCTTTTGGCGGCAAACTCAGAAATTCAGTTCATGCGATTGTATGTCCTCCTGCCGAACCTGGCCTTGCAAACTGGACAAGTGATTTTCAGCAGCAGTTTATTAAGCGGTATGGATACGACGTACTTCCGTATTTGCCTGTTGTTCTCGACACTGATATTCGCGCTGCCAAAACGCGTTTTTACGATACTATTCGCCGCGTGCGTTATGATTTTTACTCGGCCATCATCGGAATGTATCACGAGTACTTTACCGCGGCCTTTAAGGATTTTTGTCGTGAAAATGGCGATCTGTCCCGCATTCCGGCAGGTCCCGTTAATATTCTCGACAGCTGCTCAGTGCCGCTCGATATATTTCAGGGGGATGTACCGGGCACTGGCGCCAATATGCGATATCGAACCTGGGATAAAATCACCTCCTCGGCTGCTCATCTTGCCGACAAGCCCCTCGTAATCGGCGAGTCAACGGTCAGCGATTCAGAAAATATCGAATCACTGAAGATAAACGACAATATTGCATTCGTTGCAGGGGACAATCTATCCATTCTGGCCGGCGTTTCCTTTCCCGGTGAACGTAATTCTGTGTGGCCGTATATCGGAAGCTGGACCGAACGCAATGCGAGATTGTCTTATTTGTTCCAAAATGCCCGCCACCAGGCCCGGATTGCCATTTTTTTTCCAGCCGCCGACCTCTGGAGTGATTGCGGGCCTTCTGAGACTAGGATAGCCGATTATATCTGGTATCTGTTCCCTCTTTGGCAGGCCTTCAGTCAGAACGGCTATACCGTTGATTTCATCAGCGATAAAATCGTCTCACAGGTAACTTTCGATGACGGCAAACTGCACTTCGGCTCGCAGACCTATGAAGCCGTCATCGTCCCCGATATATTCTCGATAGAAGATTTTCTTGCTGTCAGGAATCTGCGTTTCTTTGGCGCAAAAGGCGGCAAAATCGTCTTCATAGGCCAGGAACCGCTGACCGGCACCGGCTTCAGAAACCTCATTCCACGAAGTGTTGCCGTCGATCTTACTATGCGTCATGTCGAGGGAAGTGACCCAAACCAGGTTTTGTTCATTCCGGCCCCGGACAAAGACAAAGATAACCTGCCGTCCTGGACATCCAATATGATGAAAAAAATCGGCGTATTACCAACCGTCAGGATTTCTCCGCCGAGTGATAAGCTCCTTTTCGTCCATTACTTTGCCGAAGGCAGAGATATATTCTTTTTTGCCAATACCGATAACGCCGCCCCAGTATCTTTCCGTGCGGATTTCAATACCGCCGGCAAAACGCCCTGGGTCTGGAATCCAGATACCGGCAAGCGCGACAAATTTACACATAGCGACAAGTCGGGCGCTTTGAATATCAGCATCAAGCCGGGGGATTCGCTGTTGCTGATTTTTGAACCGGACACTAAAACAAAACCTGCCAAACCCAAAATTAATTAGTCCCGTGCGATTGCTGAAGATGCAATAAGGAAATATATGATTTATCATGACCTCGAAAACAAAAGGGTTCTCGTTACCGGCTCAAGCTCCGGCATAGGGCAGGCAACAGCTATTGAATTTGCCAAACAGGGCTGTTTCGTCGGCGTTCATTATTTCAGGACAAAACAGGGAGGCGAGCAGACACTTGCTGAAGTGAAAAAGCACAGCGACGGTATCCTTCTCAAGGCCGACGTTAGAAACCAAAATCAGGTAAAAAAAATGGTTGAGCGTTTTGCCAAAACGGCAGGGGGGCTGGATATTCTCGTCAACAACGCGGGCGACCTTATCGAACGCCAGCCATTTGAGACAGCCGCCGCCGCGTATCACGATAATATTTACGAAACAAACGTTCGCTCGATATTTTTTGTTACTCAGGCGGCTCTTGGCTGGTTAAAGAAATCCGCCGGCTGCGTTGTAAACGTCGGTTCCGTTGCCGGTCATCACGGCGGTGGTGATGGCGCAGGCATCTACGCTGGCGCAAAGGCGGCCGTCGCCACCGAAACAATCGCTATGGCCAAGGAGTTTGCCCGGTACGGCATACGCGTAAACACCGTCGTCCCTGGTTTCATCGAAACACGCTTCCACCAGCGATACAGCTCCGCGCAACGGGTAAAAGCAACTATTCAGCAAACCCCGCTGGGCAGGAACGGAACTCCAGAAGATATCGCCAGGGCAATTCTGTTTCTCGCCAGTTCCGAAGCTGCCGGATTCATCACGGGCGAATATATCGCCGTCAACGGCGGTCTTTATATGCGTGCCTGAACAAATCCTTGAAAAACATACATCTTTCTGATACACTCTGTCTGTAAGCCATCATCGCGATTATGTTGTAATATGACGGGATAGTTACTAATGAGAACTTCTGCACGGACGCAAGGCAAGTCATCTTCCTGTGAACCGCTTCACAAAAATCATCGGCGTACAAATTACGCGGAAAAAACCTGGGTTATATCGCCGGCTGACCCCCGTGCAGACCAACTCGCCAAATCGCTCAAGGTTTCGCCTTTGCTCGGCCAACTGCTCATCAATCGAGGCGTTACCGACCCGCAATCCGGTTCTGCGTTTCTCAGGCCCAAACTGACCGATTTAATCAGTCCGGAATTGCTTCCCGGCGTTCGAGACGCCGCTAAAAGAGTTCAATTAGCAGTTACCCAAAAACAGAAAATCACGCTCTATGGCGATTACGACGTCGATGGTATCACGGGCGTTGCAATTCTCTGGCAAATCCTTACGCTGCTCGGTGCAAACGTCGATTATTATATCCCGCATCGCATCGACGAGGGCTATGGCCTTAATGTCGAGGCGGTCGAATCAATCGCCAAGTCCGGAACTCAACTCCTTATAACCGTTGATTGCGGTATTACCGCTAACGCCGCCGCCGACCTTGCGAAAAAACTCGGTGTTGATTTGATAATCACGGACCACCACCAGTTCGCCGACACGCTGCCGCAGGCGTTAGTTATTGTTCATCCCTCGCTCGATAAATCATATCCCAATCCTGATTCTTCCGGCTCATTAGTCGCCTTCAAACTGGGCTGGGCAGTCGCGGACCTTTTCAAAACAGGCCCCAAGCTTAATCCGCAGATGCGCGACTTTATGCTCAATGCCACATCTTTAGCGGCTATGGGTGCCATTGCCGACGTTATGGAGCTTCGAGGCGAAAACAGGACGCTTACAAGTTTCGGTCTTAGTTTGCTTTCAGACACCAAGTTGCCCGGCCTGCAGGCCCTCATCGAATCCGCCGAGCTTACCGGTAAAGGCCTCGACAGCTATCACATCGGTTTTCGTCTTGCCCCTACGCTAAATGCCGCGGGCAGAATAGGCCACGCCCGTTTGGCAGTCGAGCTGCTGACTTCCACCTCGCTTGCCCATGCCACGCAGGTTGCCGAATACCTCAAGAGTCAAAACGGGCAGCGTCAGCGGTTTGAACGCAAGATTTACAACCACGCCTGCCAGATTATCGCCGAAAAGGGTCTCGGCAACCCCGAAAGGAAAACCATTGTGCTGGCTGACACTTCCTGGCACAGCGGTGTTGTTGGTATAGTCGCGTCCCGAATCGTCGATAAATTTTCCCGCCCCACGATTATAATTAACTCCGGCTCAACGCCCGCACAGGGGTCCGGGCGTTCCGTCCCCGGATTCGATATTCTCGCGGCAATCTCCGCCTGTTCGGAACACCTCGTTACTTTCGGCGGACACAAAATGGCCGCGGGTGTAACCGTCCTGCCGGAGAATATCCAGAAGTTTGCCGATGCCCTCGAAAACTATGCTCAACAGCATTTGTCCGAGGAACAGTGCCTCAACAAGCTCAATATCGACGCCATCGTGTTATTGTCCGAGTTCAGTTATGAAAGTGTTTGCGAAATGCAGACTCTCGGCCCGTTCGGGCAGGGCAATCCTGAGCCGCTGTTTGCCACAAGGGGCGTTCGCCTTTGTTCTCCGCCTCGCAGGGTAGGAGCCACTGCCGACCACCTCCAGTTTGCCGTTACGGACCACACCAACTCAATCCGATGCATTGGCTTCAGGATGGGGCCGCTCGAAAAGAAACTTCTGGAACGCGATTCATTTGATATTGCCTATCACGCCGCAATCGACTCATTCAATGGCAATCATTCCGTCCAGTTGGTTATCGAAGATATTCGTTTCGAGTGATGACTTCACTTTCCGGGTTCGACTGTAACTTTTTCAATTTTGAATTTGCCTAATGTCGTCGCCAGGTTAAAGAAGTTTGCCGGCTCGCCGTTGCCTGATGCCAGGGCGATATGTCCCGCGTCGAATTTTCCCAGGGCGCCAGCTTTGAACGCAGAATCAAGCCCGACCCATTTGCCGCCTATATATGCCTCCGTCCATGCGTGCCCGCCAAAGCCGGTCCTGCCCTCGAAGTCATTTACGTATACCACGCCCACCGTTACTTTTGCCGGTATCCCCGCTGCCCGGCACATCGCCGTGCACAGGACCGCGAATTCCTTGCAGTCGCCTCTCCTGCTCGCCGCGACCTCTGTCGCCGAGGCGTATCCAACCGACAAGCTGATGTCTTTTACGTATTTGGACACAAACTCCTCTATTCTTTTTGCCGCTTCTGCCGAATACTTCGCGTCGCCAACTGCCTGTTTCGCAAGGGCGATTATATTCGCGTCGTCGCTCTGCACAAATCTGCCTGGCTTCATCATCTCTGCGATATTCGCATCTGTCTCCTTATATGGGAATGTTCCGCCCATAGGCATACTCACCGGTTCTACTTTTACTATTACCGTTCCATCTTCGAGCTTCTGGACCTGCTGGTTATCGCTTGACGGTATCGTGAGATTCGTCGTTTGAGCGGTCGGTTTCAGGTAGTACGTAATCGATTTAGCCGATGCGGCGTCTTCAATCGGCTCAGGACTTGCCAAAAACATCTTGTCAATTATTTCAGCGGGCTGGTTGTTGCTCATCGCGAATTCTTTTGTGCAGGCCAGCATTTCCACGTTCATACCTGCCATCTGCATTATGCTTTTTAACGCCCGTAACTGCTCGTCAACGTAACCAATTGAAGCAATCTCGCCGGTTCCGGGCATACTCATAACCGTCTCAACCTTTGTCAGTGAAACTATTCTGCCCAGCAAATCCACGTCCTGCTTTGCGCCGACTTTAACGCGGGAATAAACAGCGGCCATTATGCCGGGGCTGAATACATTTACATCGTAACTTGTGCCTTCTTTCAGTTTTTTCTCCAGCTCAATGAGGCGCAGCCCCTCCGCCATAACTGCCCCCTTTGGCCAGACCAGGGTATTTTCCTGCACGGCCCCCATTCCCGTTGTCTGAGTCCGGACAGTTCCGTCTTTGCCTATCGTCCCCTCGGTTTTCATCGTTACTATTCCCATATCCTGTTCGGAGGTAAACGATACCGGCTCTCCCTTTGCCGTCTCAACGCAGATTTCTTTTGTCTTCATTAGAACTGTCTTTCCCATTCTATTTAGCGCCATATCAGCAGTTTCTGTGGTTGTAACCTGCTCGCCTGTTACGATCCTGCTGTGTATCGCGTGCCCGACCTTGGTCCCATCCACGAATACAGCGTAGTATTCGACGTCATCGGTTTGCCCCAGCGCCACAACAGCGAATTGCAAAACGATAAGCCCAATCGCGAAAATTTTTGCCTTCATAATCATCCCCGTATTTCCAGGTTATTTGGAGTTTGCGAATATCTTCTCTGATTAGTATAAACCTTTCATTGCATCCGACAAGTTATCATTCTAAAATACTCCTAACGCTATGACTTTTGATGAACTGTTGATGCTTGTTCGTTCGGGCAATTCACCCCGGCTGTGCGATGATTCTCGTATCGTCGAGCCGGGTGATATCTTCGTTGCTGTCAAAGGCCCAAATGTCGATGGCCACGACTTTATACCACAAGTCATCACCAAAGGCGCAAAATTCATTGTCTGCCAAAAAAATTTAGCCCCCCAATTTATTGGGGGGTTGCGAGAATCGAGTATCGAGAATCAAGCATCGGTTATCCCCGTCCCTGATTCTTCCATTGCCCTTGCCGTTCTTGCCCAGGCCGCCAACGGTAACCCTGCCGAGAAACTCACCAATCTCGCCGTTACGGGAACCAAGGGCAAAACCACGGTAACTTTTCTTGTCCGCTCCTGCTTTATGGCCGCTGGGGAAAAATGCGGCCTCATAGGGACCGTCATTTACGATACCGGCATCGATGTTTCACCTGCGCCGCTCACCACCCCTGATTGCCTGACTATCGCAAAATCGCAATCGCAAATGCTAAAAGCCGGCGCAAAATATATGGTTATCGAGGCCAGTTCTCACGCCCTCGACCAAAACCGCGTCGCCGCGATTAATTTCAAAGCTGCGGCCTTTACTAATCTTACAGGCGACCACCTCGATTACCACAAAACCACCGAAAACTATTTGGCCGCTAAGTCGAAACTCTTTGCGATACTTTCTCCTGATGCGACAGCCGTCCTGAATAAGCAATCCCCATACTCGAAGGAAATCGCCACGATTACCAAGGCCAAAATTCTCTGGTTTGCCGTTGATGAGAATGCTGACCTTTCCGCGGAGATTCACTCAATCGATGGTTCAGGCACGACATTTACCCTTCAATATCAGAGGCAAAGTATTCGCATAAAAACGCCTTTGCTTGGCCAATTCAACGTTGCCAATCATCTTGCCGCGGCGGGCTTGTGTCTGTCTGCGGGTCTCGACCTCAAAACCGTTGCTCGTGGCTTATCCTCTCTCGATGCTATTCCAGGCCGGCTTGAAAATATAAAATCCGATGCGCCGTTTACCGTTCTCGTTGATTTCGCTCATACCGACGATGCTCTTGATAACGTTCTTTCAACTCTCAAGCCATTATGTAAAGCCCGTCTCATCGTCGTATTCGGCTGCGGCGGCGACAGGGACAAAACCAAACGACCCCGTATGGCAAAAGTCGTTGAGAAATACGCGGACTTAGGCATAGTAACAAGCGATAATCCAAGGACCGAAAACCCCGATGATATAATCAGTCAAATTGTCGCCGGTTTCAAAGACCCCGGCTCACCCAAAATAAAAATCGAGCCCGACAGGAAAAAGGCGATAGTTCTTGCCGTTGAATCAGCCAAAAAAGGCGATGTTGTTGTAATTGCCGGCAAAGGCCACGAGAATTATCAAATCATCGGCAAGCAAAAATTCCCGTTCAGCGACCATAAAATCGCCATAGATTTGCTGAAAACTAAAAAATGAAAAAACTTTCAATTGAAAATTTGGCCAAAATAATAAAGGCGAGCAACGAGCCACGAGTCACGAGCGACGAGTCACATATTATGTCCGTATCTACCGACTCACGCACCGTAAGACCCGGCGACTGTTTTTTTGCCATTTCGGGCGAGAATTTCGATGGTCATAACTTTTTGGCCGACGTTTTTGATAAAGGCGCTGTTTGTGCGGTGGTAAGCAAAAACATTTCCGCAGGGAAATTTCCAGGTAAGGCGATTCTTAAGGTATCCGACACAATAAAGGCCCTTGGCGACCTCGCCCGCTGGTATCGCCAGGATTGCAAATTCAAGGTCGTCGCAATCACCGGTTCCGCCGGAAAAACAACAACAAGGCAAATAACTCACCACGTCCTTAGCCGGCATTTCAAGGTTTTCCAGTCGCCGAAAAGTTTCAATAATTTCATAGGCCTACCTTTGACATTGCTGGGAGCTGAGCCGAATCAGCAAATTATCATTGTCGAACTGGGTTCAAATCATCTGGGCGAAATAGAGTATCTGACCCAAATCGCCTCGCCAGATATCGCTGTGGTTACCAATGTTTATCCTGCCCATCTTGCCGGCTTCGGTTCCGTCGGGAAAATCGCCGAAGAAAAATTATCAATCGCCAAAGGTCTCGCGTCGTCGGGTATTCTTATCATTAACGCCGATTGCCCGCCATTGCTCGATACCGTTCGCCGGGCCGGCTTAATTTTTAAAACTTTTTCTTGTTCCATATCTACCGATTACTGCGCGCGTGATATTTCCGTCGGGCCGCTTGCCAGCGAGTTGACTATCGATGGTGTACCTGTTGAAGTTCCGATTCCCGGCAGGGGGAATGTTGAAAACGCCCTTGCTGCCTGGGCAATCTGCTCAAATCTTGGTATTACAGCCGCCCAATTTGCCGACGCGATAAAATCAATAAGCCCCGTTTCAATGCGAACCGAAATGCTTAGGATTGGCTCACTTACTATTATATCCGATTGCTATAACGCCAATCCTGCCTCGATGAAAAACGCCCTTGATATCCTCACAAACCTCGCCGGCAGTAAAAAACGCAGAGCGGTCTTTATTTGCGGCGATATGGCGGAACTCGGCGATTCCGAACAGATTTTACACCGTCAGCTCGGCGAACAAATCGCAAAAGCAGGGGTAAATCTTATCATCACGCTCGGCAACCTTGCTGCTATTGCCGCGGAATCTGCCAAGAAGACCTCGCCCGACATTGAGACCCGCAGCTTCACAAGCAATACAGACCTTTGCAATAACTTGCGGAATTTGATAAAAGATTCTGATATAATACTGGTCAAGGGCTCACGCGTTAATAAACTTGAGCTTGTTGTTGATAAACTAAAAAGTTATCGTCAGTGAATCGTCCGCTCGTCCGGTCCGGCCTGATACCGGCGGCGGGGCGGCGGTTACTGGTCACGGAAGACGAAAATAAAATGATTTATCATCTTCTCTGGTTTTTTCGCAACACCGTTACTCATCGGCTGGGTTTCTACGCCTATCAGGAAGTGATGTTCCGCGCCTTCGCGGCCCTTCTGACGGGGCTGGTTATCGCACTTGTGCTTGGGCCGCCTCTTATTCGCTGGCTTATGCGAAAAAAAATCGGCGACCGACCCGAATTCTATCTCGCGTCCCTGAATGAGCTTACAAAGCAAAAAGCCAATACCCCGACTATGGGAGGCCTGATTATAATTACCGCCGTGCTTGTCTCCACCCTTCTCTGGGCCAAGCTTAACAACCCCTTCATCCAGAAGGCAATCATCCTCGTCCTGTGGTTCGGCGCCCTTGGAGCAGTTGATGACTGGTTAAAACTCACCGCCGAATCGCATCATCGCAGCCGGGACGGTCTCAAACCATGGGAAAAAATTCTGTTCCAGTTCGGCGGCGCAGTTCTTATCGCTTCCTTCCTCTATATCGATTTTACCAATATCGAAGACGGCCGGAAATTCTGGCTTCCCTTCTATAAACACGGTCTGCCCTTAGCCAACTGGATGTTTATTCTCATCGCCATTCTGTATCTGTCCGCCACCAGCAACGCCGTAAATCTTACTGATGGTATGGATGGTCTCGCTGCCGGCTGCACGGGTATCGCATCGTTTGTTCTTGCCGTCCTCTGCTATGTCGCATCCGAACCAATGAGCCGGACATCCACAGCCACATGGTCGAGTTATCTACTCTTGCCTGCTATCCCGCAGGCGGGTGAGTTGGCCATATTTTTTTCCGCTATCCTCGGGGCGGTCCTCGGCTTCCTGTGGTTTAACTGTCATCCCGCGCAGGTCTTTATGGGAGATATCGGCTCGTTGCCCCTCGGCGCCGCTATGGGCTACGGCGCGCTTGCCACCAGAAATGAAATTCTTCTGCTTATCATCGGCGGCGTCTTTATGATAGAACTTTTCAGCGTTATCCTGCAGGTTTCCTATTTCAAATACACGGGCGGCAAACGTCTTTTCAGGTGTGCGCCAATCCACCATCATTTTCATCTTATCGGCTGGTCCGAACCGCAGGTCGTTGTCCGTTTCTGGCTTGTTGCCGCCGCATTTGCCGCTATCGCCCTGGCCACACTCAAAATACGCTGAACAAATCGAATCACGGGTAAATCTGAAATAGAAAATAGTAAACAGGAAAATTTTTCGTTATAATACCCTTCCCCTGACAGGGGATATTTATGTCTGATGAACAGCTCATATCTGAGTTTGAGCCGGAGGCGCCTAAGCCGCCGCGAGTCGCTCTTATCGCGTCTCGCCGCACGCTTGCCGAATATCCTTCATACCTCAAACACCTGCTCGTTGGCCTGGCTGATGAGTCCGTCCCTGTTATTTTGATATGTCCGCCGGGAAGCGATGCCGACTCTATCATCCCCCCGGCTGTCGAGGTCGTCAGGCACCCGGCAATTGATATACCCCTGATGCAGCATTACAATCTTCGCGTTCTTCTCAATCGAGTCAGTAAATTCAAGCCGGAGATTATTCATTGTCTTTGCGAAACTTCCGCTGTGACGGCTCGCTGGCTTGCTCGCAACCTTGATATCCTATATCTGCTCAATATAAATTCGATTTCCTCGCACTGGTCTGTCATTTCCTTTTCCCCGACTCGTTGCGCCAATATCATCGTGCCCGCCAAAACCATCGAAGACCATTTCGTGGCGACTCACCCCAAATTCGCAGACAGTGTTCGCCAAATCAACGTCGGCACCTTCGTTGAGGATTCCACCGCGTGTTTTATTCACCCCAAGCATCTGCCGGGTATTGTTGTCGCCCCGCCTCTTGATAACAACGCCAATCTTGATAACATTTTCCAGGCGTTTCATCGCCTGATTGTCGATGGTTGTCAGTTTATCGTTGCTCTTATCGTTTCAGGGCGCCCCGAAGGGCCGCTCTGGAAACAAATTCGCTCTTTTGACCTGCTTCACGCGATTACTATCGTTCCTCGTTCGCTGGGCCTCTACTCCGCCGGTTCCGCTGCCGACGTATTCATCGCACCCAGACCATCAAGCAGATTCAATATGCTGCTGTTGACCGCGATGAGCGCCGGCTCCGTTGTCGCAGCGGCCAAAGGCGGCGTCGATGACCTCATTATCGAAGACAAAACCGCCTTCATTTTTAATCCCGATGACCAGCTTAGCGTTTATAATTGTCTTAAGCGTATCTTTGACAGGCCCGATGAAGCCAGACGGCTTGCCGAGTCCGCCCAGCAATACCTCCGCCAAAACCACAATGTTAGCGGTATGGTTTCTGCTGCTATTTCCCTTTACAGGCAGGCCATTTGCTCAAAGACCCAGGCAAACGCCTGATATTTGAAATAAATACAGGCGCCGGAACGTCTTACTTTTGATTGTTTTCGTGGATAACGAGAATCTTTTTAACGTTTTTTTAGGAGAATTGAATTATGAATACCAAAGCGATTGTAGCGGTTGTTGTGCTGGCGTGTGTTGTGCTGGCGCCGATGGTTATTGCGGCAGAAGGCGTGGTTGGCGACTGGGAATTCAAAAGCCAGGTGCCTGCAAGGGCTATGACGGCGACGATGACGATTACTAAGAGCGCCGATGGCAAACTCGCGGGAACGTGGTCAACTCAAAGGGGTGAAAGCCAGCTGTCAGACATTACTTTCGAGAACGGCAAACTGAAGTTTGTCCAGACCAATAATTTTGGCGGTCAGGAAATGAAGACGGCTTACGAAGGAGCCATTGAAGGCGGAAAACTCAAGGGCACAGGCAAAGGTCAGTTTGGCGAATTTACATTCGAGGGGGCATTACAGGGAGAAGCCAAAACTGGGGCAGATGCGATTGTCGGTGGGTGGCAAATGAGCGTTAATATGCCGGCAAGAGATAACGTAGAGAAGCTGACCATAACAAAGAACGCCGATGGCACACTGGCCGGCAAATGGGTGGGCCAGAGGGGTGAAAGCAAAGTTTCAAATATAAAGTTTGAAGGCGGGAAACTTACTTTTATCCGCACAAGCGATTTCGGAGGCCGCATTATGGAGACAGAGTTTGAAGGGACCGTTGAGGGTGATGCGATAAAAGGCGCATTCAAAAGCGACAGGGGCGACAGAGAGGCCAATGCCACCCGTGTCGTCGCCGCAAAATCGGAACCGGCCAAGGCAGAGCCGAACAAGCCGGCTCCAGCCAAACCGGATGCACCAAAACCCAAATAAAATCACACTATCGTAGAACGAGAACTAAAACCCCTCGATTTTTATCGGGGGGTTTTTATTTGCGCAGCTCGTCGAGTAGCTTGAGGACGTCGAGCGGATTATCGATGAGGGCTTTTGCGCCGGATTCGAGCAGTTCGTCAGCGGTGCGATAGCCCCATAAGCAGCCGACAGGAAACATTCCCGCGGCGACGGCTGTTTTCATATCAGTGCTGGTATCGCCTAAGTAGAGGAATTGTTCGGGCGGAATACGGAGTTTCTTTGCGATTTGCAGCGCCATTATGGGGTCGGGCTTTAATGGGACATTCGGCAATGCTCCCTGCACTATTTTGAATCGCCATTGCGAAAGGATTTTTTCGACCATAACCTTTGTGAAACGATCATTTTTATTTGAAAGTATTACCAAAGACAAGCCGCGTCGCGGAAGTTCCGTTAAAAGTTCCGGTATGCCCGGGTATGGGTAGGTATTATCGCCCCAGCATTTGTCGTAGATTTCTTCCGAATACGCCGCGACTTTCCTGACTAATTCGGGGTCGCATGCGGATTCGGGCAGGGCACGCTGGGCTTCGGTTATAACGCTTTCACCTATGAAATACTTATATGCGTCAACGGGATGAGGCGGAAAGCCGAAGTGGACGAGGGCTTTATTCATCGCGTCGGCGACGTCTTTCAGCGTATAAAGCAGCGTACCATCGAGGTCAAACAAAACAGCTTTGAACATATCGAATTACCTGCCGGTTATGTGCCTTCGCCGAAGTCGGCGAGGTATTTGACCTGCTCAGGCGTCAACTTGTCAATCGAGATACCCATCGATTTGAGTTTCAGCGTGCAGACGATATTTTCAATCTCGACTGGAACATTATAAACGGCGGCGGTCAGTGACCGGGCGTTTTTGATAACGTGTTCGGCCTCTAATGCCTGGGTTGCGAAACTCATATCCATAACCGAGGCGGGGTGGCCTTTGGCGGCAGCGAGGTTAATCAGCCGGCCTTGACCGAGCAGATGTATGCGGTTGCCGTTTTTGAGGATATATTCATCGACGTGCTCTCGGACGCCTTTGTTTATCTTTTTGCTTAATTTCGTCAGGGCGGGTATGTCGATTTCGACGTTGAAATGGCCCGAGTTAGCGACGACAGCCCTGTCTTTCATAACGCGGAAATGCTCGCCGCGTATTACGTTTTTATTGCCGGTCAGCGTCAGGAACAATTCACCGATTTTCGCGGCCTGAGCCATAGGCATAACATTGAAGCCGTCCATTGAGGCCTCGATTGCCTTAATCGGGTCGATTTCTGTAACGATGACAAGTGCGCCCATACCTTTGCATCGCATCGCGAAGCCCCGGCCGCACCAGCCGTAACCGACGACCACGACTTTCTTGCCCGCGAGTAAGAGATCGGTGGCTCGAATCACGCCATCGACGGTTGACTGGCCCGTCCCATAGCGGTTATCGAACAGGTGTTTGCTTGCCGCGTCGTTTACCGCGATAACGGGGAATTTCAGTTTGCCGGCTTTTTCGAGTGCGCGAAGCCGGATAACGCCGGTCGTCGTCTCTTCCAAGCTGGCGATTATGCGAGGAGCGTCTTCGGTTCTGCTGGTGTGCAGCTCGGTAACAAGGTCTGCGCCATCGTCTAAGGTGATGACGGGCTTATGGTCGAGCGCGGCGTGAATATGTTTGTAGTATGTTTTGCGGTCTTCGCCGCAGATTGCGAAAACGGGTATCCCGAAATCCTTGACCAATGACGCTGCGACGTCATCCTGTGTACTGAGCGGGTTCGATGCGCACAGGACAAGGTTTGCGCCTGCTGCCTTGAGTGTCCGGGCAAGATTGGCGGTCTCGGCGGTTACGTGAAGACAGGCCGAGACGTTTTTGCCGGCCAATGGTTTCTGCTTAGCGAATCTTTCGCGTATTGACGCTAGGACAGGCATATCATTGTCCGCCCAGAGAATTCGTTTTTTGCCCACAGGGGCAAGCGACATATTGGCTACATCTGATTTCATTCGGTTTTCCTTTCAAGTGAAAACACAAATTATACACATCAGGCCCCTGATTTTCAAGCGAAAGCGCGTTTTCCGAGTACATAAAAAAGGGGATTGTTTTCGGGGGCTTTGGGGGGATAAGACTGTGAGCAATATCTTAGGTAGAATTATAAGTGCGGCAAGTAGTCATTGAAAATTAGTGAGATTGTTGATGTTCAGGCGATATATCTTCGTTGCTGACAAGAGTCAAGCCAACCGGATCGAATGGTTCCTGTGTCTGCCCGATATGGACTATGTTTTCTGCTTTAACGCTCAAAACATTACCTTTTAGGCCTTTTTCATCTTCCCAGACGTAGTAGTGACCACAACTGCTCTTGTCGCCTGCCGGGATATAAAAAAGGGGGCAGCAGACCTTCGTGCTTGCGTCACGGCCAGGTTCACTGCGGCGTTTAATGAGAATCTTTTTTTTGTTTTTGATCGCCTGAATAAAAATCTCATGGTCACGGTGCATATAATCTCCTGATTACTTTATTATTGTCGGAGGCGCAAACCCGAAAAAGCTTATTGCGCACCCAGCAAATTAATCGGCTTGATGCGCCGGTTTCGCAGGTGACGAGATGATCGGCTTTTTTATAAAGATATAGTGCCCGGCAGGCACCATCTTTTTCTGTTTCGCTTATATTGCCGTCCATCCCGCACGCATTGATAAAATAATCAGCAACCTCTTTGGCAACTTCCCCTGAAATCGTTTCGATGTATGTAAACTTGTGATTTTGCACCTTATGAAGGCGGGAAACTTCCGCGATTGGAGCGATGGGGTTATCGGCCAACCCTATGAACCAATCCTCATATTCGCCACCTCCCTGGCGGATATAGGTTTCCATCTGTTCAATGATGTATTTCTGGTTACCCACTGTCGTATTCGTCTATATTTTTTCTGAACGAGCCACTTACCAGTCGTTTATCGCATCAAACTACTATCAACCAACATGGTTTATCTATATAATAAAAGCGACTGACTGCATAAAATGTTGACGAAAAATTGCTTTTCAGGGCAAATTCCTGCTGAATTACAGAATCTGTCACCCCTTCTTTTACCCAGATTAACATTGCTTTATTTTTATAAAACATGGGGCAAAGAAATTTTGGTCCCTTTGCCCCATTTCCAGCAGATATGCTGGTGTGGAAGCTTCTGCTTAGAACGCTCATTTCGCCATCCGAGGACCGCAGAAGGATAAGGATGGCATCGCTTCTACACTCCGGTTGACCTTTACAATCAGTCCACCTATTTACTTATGGCGTCTCAAGCCGCAAAATGTTGACGGTTTTAATTTCAAAAAAGTCATTATTTTTATGATATAACCGCGTTATCCTTGTTGTGAATCTACTATTCTTGATGCTATTTGAGCAATCCTTTGCCTTAATGCCTTGGGCGCAAGAACTTCCACCTGGTCGCCATAGCCCAAAATCCACCATGTTATCTCATTAAGCCCATCCACACGGAATTTCAGTACCACCGAGCCATCATCCTCAAAAGAGGCGGTCTGTGTTTGGTGCCATTGGACTTCAGCAACTTCCGCAGCGATTCGGGGGCAAAATCTCAATTCGACCTCGTAGATTTGCCCTTCTCGCAATAATGACCAGGCATACCCAAAATACTCGCGAAGGTCGAATTTCTCATCTTCCACAAAATATCTGTCTAAAGGACTTAACTGTGCGATATGATTCAATTCGAAAGTATGCACCGCCTTGTGAAAACTCGATTCTCCGATTGCATGCCAGCTGTGCGAGGAATATACCAGATAATAAGGATTTAAGTCCGTTGTGACAGACCTTCGTTCGACAGGCAAATAGCAATGAATGGCCAAAACCCGCTTTATTTGAATAGCTTCCAGAACCTGTATAAATGTTTTATCCAACGAGTCTATCCTGGTTTTAGAAGCGGGGTTAATCGAGATAAATCGAAACGATGTGTCGCAAAATTGTCTTACTTCCCGTCTCAGACAATTCTCAATTTTAAGGGATAACAGCCGGGCAGGATAAAGAAAAGGAAGCCCTATATTCTGACTCGCCTCGCGAAGCAGTAACAGCAAGCTGAATGCTTCATCTTTGGACAGAGCAAGTGTTGGAAGAGGTGATTGAAGGTCTAAAGTATAACAGTGGCGCCTTGTGTCAAAACGACAAGGCAAACCTGCTCCTTAAGGCAAACCTGCTCCTTGCAGCTCTTTCATGTCTCTGTATACAGTGCGACGGCTTTTTCCCAGTATCTCGGTTAATTCCGAAATTGCATGACCCTTCCGAGATTGCAACGCTGTCAATAACTGCATTATTCTGCTGATTCTGTTGTTCTTCATATATCCTTTTAGTTTATCTGCTGTGTTAGATGCTTCCCCATCAGCGTTGCTTCTATAAGAAGGCGTTTGGAAACAGCTAAAGGTTGATTGTCTTTTTGGACCATATTGCATTTTGCTTGATTTTAGCAAACAAAATGTGCTATAATGCCTGACGTTTAGACGGATAGATGATGACAAGGGAGTAAGCAGACCATTCACCTTCGGACGGGGAGGTCATATCTATTGATGCTGGGTTAAAGTTCTAAAAACTCGTTAAAGGGAGTGTGGGCTGTGAAAAGATTGATTTTTTTCACATTGCTTCTGGTTGCAACGGCGCCGGCAGCGCATGCTGAAGTATTCACAAGGGTTTGTCTGGCGGATGGCAATACGCCGCTTGAGCTTGCCGACCCCTGTATTCCATTCGTTTACCGCCCAATTATGGTTGGAACGCACCTCACTATCGTTATTAGTTCCGATACTAGTGATATCTGGGACGGCGGTGAACTGGCTATTTGGGATGCAAATCAGAATTACGGTATTTTGTCCGGAGGTTCACAATTGCCGGATGCCGGCGATATGGCCATAGTATGGCCTGTTGAAGAGCTTGAGGAAGTGAATGGGCAGGAGCACGATGCCAGTGGTTTTCAGTTTTCCGGGTCCGGGGACGATACTGCCTTAGTTGGCGACTGGTTTATCGTTGATTACAATGCCATTAGCGTGGGTGCCTGTTCTGTTATCTTTTACAACTGGGATGTGGATTTCGATAACCCATTATACCAAATGTCTTTCACTCATGTCGTAACACGCGATTTTAATGGTGACGGAATAGTCAACTTTGAGGATTTTGCGATGCTTGGCTTGAATTGGCGAAGAACCGACTGTCTTGAACCGGATAATTGCTCGGGAACCGACCTTGATGCCGATGGGTATGTAGGCATCAGCGACTTAATACAATTCGCCGAATACTGGCTGGAAAAGACCAGATAATCAGTAACCTCGATTTAACCCTCGCAAGGCCATCAATCTATAAGAATTTTCCCTAAATTAGTCAAGTTATGTCACACTAGGGCAGAAAATCGTCAACATTTCCATTTTCACAACGCCTTCAATTTATAGGTGTTGCTGTAAAAACCCGGTGATGATTGGTTAAGGTGTTTTTTGTGATAACGCAGTAGATACGAGAGGAGGTGTGTTATGAACACACGAATATTTTCAGGAATTATCGTCATAGTGCTGCTTGGCAGCGGAATCGCGGTTGCGGACAGGCCTTTGGAGCGTACGGAGCTTCTGCAAATTTTTGAACAATTGACCGCTCAACCCCGCAAGACCTGGATTGCGGCCGGCACAATTGAGGCATCACATCAGGAATATGCCGCATCAGCCGTTACCGATGGAAATGAGATTAACCGGCAAATCGCCGCGGAGATTCAGCGGTACCAAAATGAGCCAAACAAAAGAGAGCTTACCGAAGAGATGCAGAAGATGAAACTTGACGCGATACCCTTTAACATTCGCCACGAGTTATCCAACGAATACACAATGCACTCCACGGAGCAGGTAAAATTTGACGACAAGCGGTTCTACTGGGAAATTAACATTGATTCACGGTCTGATTCAGTAAAACCAGGCGGGGATTTGGCCGGCAATTTTATGACTCAGCAATTTGACCTCGGCGTGAACCAAAAACGCATATTTGCCTGGGATGGCGAAAAGTACACCACGTATTTCCTGCCCGCCAACAATGCAATTGTCGACGCAGGAGGAAATAGCCCGCATCCTGTAAACGGGCCTTTAACTGCGGGGTTGGTTCCGTGGGGATACGGTCGCTATACATACAGCAATCTTTGCACTGTTGAATCATCAGGTATTGAATCGGCCGCCAACAGTGGGACACAGATAGTTTTGACGCTCAAGGAAGCCAGCGGCAGCGAAAGTCACTTTACACTGGACTCTGCCAAAAACTATGCGTTGATAAATTGTTTAATAGAAAAATCGGATGGCTCGACAATTTCAAGACAGTATTCGGATTATGTATTTATCGCAGGCAGCTGGGTTCCTAAAACCATCCTGATTGAACAATTTGAAGCCGGCTCGGGTCGGCTGAAGGCCCGCGACTTGTGGAATCTAACCGCCATAGACGATAACGTTCCGCAAGCAAACGCGTTTGATGTCCCTTATGAGTCGGATGCGCTGGTTGAGTATTATTCTGATACAAGCACTAAGCCGGCAATGTACCGGCGATCAAACGCCGCTGATACAAACCAGCTTCTGACAAAACGTGTGGCGATAGTCAAATCAAATGGAGCGAATACGCGAAATTGCGCAACAACTGCGACAGGATACGTCGCGTCGGAATTCGGCGTTACAATTTCGGATAAAGACCTTGCATCCCTGGTTAATCAGACCGGAGGCACTACGAGTATGTACGATATGAAATCCTTCCTGCAGGGATTTGGATTCTATTGTCGGGCGGTTAAGACGAACATCGATACGCTCAAAAAGCTAAACGGCTGCAAGGCAATTTTATATTTCCCCGGTAAGAGCCATTTTGTTGTCGCGGATCGCATTGATGACCGGTATGTCTGGATAACAGACCTTTCGTCGACTAAATTCTATGACCGCATGGAAATCAACTTCTTTGATATGGACTGGCCAAACGGTATCGCTTTACTTGTCTCGAAACAGCCGATTCAGGGCGATTTTAATGACATCGGCAGCGACCAGTTGGCAGATATAACCGGCGGCTCCGGTTACTCCTGTACATATCTCATTCAGCAGTACTATGTCATCTTTTGCAGTGAGATTGGTGGTTTGTGTGGAGGAAAATACTATGAATATTACACCCGCTATGCATGCGCAGCTGCCGATAGCGGCAGCTGCTCCAGCACAAAAATGGTTAGATATATGTCAACTCCCTGCATTAACGACCCTGAAGACCCCGATTCCTGCACGGTAACCGGCGTGTGGACATCTTATTATATTATGGCGTGTATGTAACTAACCGCGGTTTTATCGTGGTGATGAGTCAATAGGGTACAGCAGTATCTAGGTTGTCGTTATTGTCGCTCTGACGCGATTGACTTTCCCCTGTGAAAGTCATACAGTGTCGGCTATGCGGCGATTTGGACTAACCCTGATTGAATTGCTTTTAATAATAGGAATTATTGCTGTTCTCTTTGCGCTTTTAGTGCCTTCTCTTCAGAGGTCCCGGCTTCAGGCAAAAACAGCCGTCTGCATGTCTAATATCAGGCAGTTAAGTACGGCCTTGTCAGTGTACGTCACCGATACCGACAAATTCCCTTATGGATTTTATAACCTACCTCCACCTAATCCACCTAGTTCGCCTCCTGCCGGTGGTTATGCTGGCAATAGTAGCTATGATAGAACTGGGTGGTGGTGGTTTAATTACCTTAAGGACATTTATAAGAAAAATATGGCTGGGAAGACCGTGCTTCAATGCCCTTCCAAACAGTTACAACAGACAGCACTCAAAAATGATATTCTTTGCGGAAACTACGGCGTTAATCTGTCTATTTGCAGAATGTCCATGGGAAACGCGGACCAGAATTTTGTCGGCAAACCAAGATGCTTTTCAGACATTTTCCGGCCGGCTCAGACATTGCTCATAGTCGATAGCGGTTACGCAATCATAAGCTGGTGGCACGCAGCTGATGTCCCGCCGGTAACGTTTGGCAACGCACAAATAGAAGATACTGCCTACATTCCGGGCTTGTCTATAAATTGCCAAAGGCAGCTTTTGCCGGAACAGATGATAGACGCTCTATATGGGAGACATCCCCAAATGACGGTCAACGTTGGATTTGTAGATGGTCACGCAGCCCGCACCAAAGCGGAAGATTTACTTGTTAAAAAGACCTCCGAGGGGCATTATGAAAACCAGTACCCGCTATGGACGCCAGATTCCCAATAACTGCGGATTAGAAAGACATAGCTTCCGCTTTTGCAATTATTTCTTTGTCGCCGGGGTATTCGATAATCATAGTCGATTCCAGTACCGGCTGAGGGTCAGATGCTGACTGTTTAAACCATTGAATTTTCTGCGGCAGATTAGTTGAGGTTTCCATAAATATCCGCCAGCTCTTTTGCGTTGTTGAACCAACATAAACATTCTCGGCCCAACTCAGTTCATATACTTTCGTATTGGCGGTATTAACGGCAAGCCCGGAATCCGTTATCTCAGACCATTTTGCATCCGGGGGAATATCGGAGGATTTGTCGAACGGCATTATACCTATTGAGCCATAAATCCTAGTTTTTACATTTGCCAGCGCATCAGCGTTTAATGAAATCTGTTCGTTTGTGCCTGTGTCTAAATGTTTGGCCTTTTTCACTCCGTCAGAAGTATTCCACAACGTGCACTCATTTTCCGTTTTAATAACATACAAGCCGGAGCCTCTGGCTATCCATATCTCCTGAACAGGTTTCTGCTTATCGGGAACGAAGCTGGAAATGTGGATATTCTTAACCGCGTCAATGGCCCTGTAAATCTGCTCAATGCCAAGACCTTTTGCGGTATGGACGGTAGAAAACAGACCTACCGCCACCATTATCACCGCTGCAACCGGAATCGCCGCTTTCAATAGCGGTCTGAAGTTCTTCGATGCGGGTTTGAGTTTTATGGCTGTTTCAAATGTTTCAGAATGTGTTTGCTCATGGCTATCCGAATTGGCCGTTTCCACCCTTACAGGGAAACCTGCGTATATGTTTTCTGTCTCGACATTGGGAGTCGTGTCTATGTGGAAGACCGTTGTAACGCCGGATTCCGGTCTTTCGGCAATATCATAAATCGTCTTATGCAATTGCTGGATTTTATCCATGCACTCGGCGCAGCAACCAATGTGCGTGGTTAAGGACTTGCGGAATTTGGCATATTCGTCGCTTGCCGGGTCTATGCCGTATGGGATGCAATAATCAAAGACGTCATTTGCTCCTACCGATGAACATGGGAAGATATTCTTCTGTGTTTCATTTTCGCTATGCAGTGTTTTTATTTGTTCCAGGATTGTCTGACGAAATTCATACAGTTCCTGCCGACATTTCGGGCATAAAGATAAATGCCTTAAGGTTTTTGCATCTGTTCGGCCCAAAGTCATCGCAGCCACAGTCGGGATTGCCTCACGAGCCGTGGTGCAATCCGTTTCGTCGACATCAAGTTCATCTGCAAACAATTGACTGAGGGTTATAAGCTGTTTTGGGCTGAGGCCCAGATTTTGCAGCTTTTTGGAATCCTCTTTGCATTGGTCACAGTTATCGATATGGGCTGTTATGGGTGTAGGTATCCTGATTTGCGTTGTCGGGGCCAAAAGATTAGGCATAAAAGGCCTTACATCAGCGCAATTAACGTGTTTGCCCACAAACGAAAAGTGCAGCTTGAGTATGGCGGTAGTCGCCATCTGGCGTTGTTCCGGGGGCGTTTGTAGATGCTCTTTGCATTCGGCCAGCATTGTTTCAAGCCGGCTCATTTGCTCACGACAGTAAATACATCCCATGATATGGTCAATGACTTCACTGGGAACAGGCCGTTCGGCCTCATCACGTAAAAGGTCAAAGTAGTGCCGCTCGGCTTCCGCGCAAAATTTGTTATAATTGGGTGCTATCATCTTCAACCTCTTGCGCAAATGCCAAAAAACGCTTAACCTTCCTAAGGCCGGTGGAAATATATCTCACTACAGAGCGGTCATTGATATTCAGCCTGTCAGCCGCTTCTTTTAAGGGTAAATCATCGCAGTATATCGACGCAATAGCTTTAAATTCGCTCTTCGTTACCCGATCTCTGATTAATTCTATCATCCGGGCTGTCTGTTCCTTTTCTATTAAGGCGTCTAAAGGCGGCTTATTGTTGACGATTATTTTGTTAGAATTCGCATATTTTTGTGTCATTGCCTGATATTTTTTGATGCTTCGGACATGGTCTGTTACGTCATTTGTTATCGCCCTGTAGATATAACCTTTGATATCCTGCACTTCCGCCGGGATGGGTCTTGATACAAGAGAAAGGAAGAAATTATGGAGCAAATCCTCGGCCCCGCTCTCATCTTTAATTTTGCAGCGAATAACCGCACGGATAAAGTCGTAGTGCTCGAAAAAGATTGCCATGGCACGTTGAACGTCGCCTGATACGTCACACCCATGTTTTATCGTGCTTTTTTCACCCACCTGTAACTCGCTCCAAAAAGGCAAAGAAGCCAAATATAATCAGTTATACTACCAAATATGCCCTTTCTTATCAAGGACGAGGTTTTGGCTAAATCATGCTGAACGGATTGATAATTGATGGCATAGAACTATAACTATCAATATACGGTCATTGTTTACAGGCAGCTTGCTGCCAGTTTAACCAGCTTTTTGGGCGACGGAGAGGGCGGCGCAAAATAAAACACGGAACCGTGTTTTACAGCGCAGCATACAGTTGGTGAACCCCCTAAATTCAACACAGAACAAGACATTGCGACACAATGCGTAGGGGTAGTGGGCGATACAGGACGCGAACACCCCCCATTAGAACAGTTAAAAACCCCGATTTCAACAAGTATATGTGCAAAATCCGACGCACGTAATGCACCGAGCACCTCACAAAACCCTCAAGACCCCAACTTGGCAAAGGTCGTCGAACGCTGGCCTAACCTGTCAGAGCATATCAAGTTGGCAATAAACGCATTAATTCAAACCAATATTCAAGGAGATACCAAATGACAATATCAGAAAAGCAGTTACAGGCAAACAGGATAAACGCCCTAAAAGGAAGAATACCCAAACAACTAAAGGTAAGGCATTGATGAATTGATAATTAAACGGCTATTAAGAAAGGATTGGAGGATATAACGATGTTTACCCTGTATGTTTTCGGCGGGATACTGGTTCTGATAGCCATTATTTATTGGTTAACCAAACTTGCTGACCATTTGGATACCAAATACGGTTACAGTATGTTTGATTTTATAAACATTGGCATCCTATGTGGAACTGCGGTCGTTACAGCACTTTTAATAGGTGTTTGCATTGGTCACGATGCACCCCAATACCAAGGGGGGATATTCGACCCAATTCAAAACATACAGATGCTGTTTTATGTCAATCTGGCTGTATTGGTCTTTGTGTTCATCCGCAATTGGGTGAAATCCTCGCTGCTCTGCTCCTTGGTTATAACCCCCTTACAAGTAATGGCAGCGACGGTCTTATTGTTTGTCGTGTTTGCTGTTGTAACTACCATCGAAAACATATACAAAAATTTAACTGGAAGTGGTCGCAGTCAGCAGAAAGTATGACAGTGAGCAAAAAACGCCAACCTAAATAGGCCTCTTTACTGTCACATTTAGGCAGATGCGTTGTTTAGGGCAGATTTAGGCCGATTTCCAAAAAGTGGCTCTATGGCTCACCTCAAGCCAAGTTCATCGATTCTACAGTCCAAAGACCTGTCCTACAGTGGCTCTACAAGATTATATGGACCGGCTTAACTGCGTTTTCTCAGCATAAGACCACCAAGGCCGAGCAGCAAAAGCGTGGCGGGTTCGGGGACGTATTCTATAACATAACCTACTGGTGTATGTGGCGGGTCATAATTATTTCTTGCCCAGAGATATTACGTATTTCACCTTCGAACCGATTGCAACCGCCTTGCCGGCAGCCGGACTCTGGCTGATAACCTTACCAGCAACCACAGTATTGCTGTATTTGGTAGTTACGGTGCCAACCACAAGATTGGCGTCAATAATTGTCGTATTCGCATCGCTTGCTGCCATACCCACAATATTGGGTACAATCGGCTTCTCGCCCAGGGATATTACGTATTTCACCTTCGAACCAGTCGCAACCTTTGTGCCAGCAACTGGGGTCTGACTGATTACATTTCCAGCTGCCACGGTATTGCTGTATGCCGTCGTTACAGTGCCGACCACAAGATTTGCATTCACAACCGCCGTGTTTGCCACCGCCGCTGTCATACCCACAATATTGGGTACTGTCGGCTTGCCTAAAGATTTGCCCAAAGACACTACGTAACTCACTGACGAACCAGTCGTAACCACTGTACCGGCAGCCGGACTCTGGCTGATAACATTTCCAGCAACCACAGTATTGCTATATGCTGTGGTTACGGTGCCAACCGCAAGATTGGCATTAATA
>JBEKHA010000020.1:0-28307 GCA_050012515.1 Sedimentisphaerales bacterium
TACAGTAACATGACGGATGCCTTTACGGCATCGGGAACAATGGCGTCATCGCCGCTGGCGCTGTCCAGTGTTACTCAGATAGACATCAATATCGTATCACTGGCGGATGGCAACATTATTAACCACGAAACTATCAGTTTCGACCCCAGCAAGATAGTTAAAAACAATTACAAATATACTCCTCCCAAAGGGACCAACAGAGGTATTACTTCATTAACAATGAATTTCAGCAACAAGACCTTTACAATAAAAACGAATAACATAGACCTGACCGGCCTGGGCTGTCCCCTGCGGCTGGATATCACTATGGGTAACTATATTATGGCAGGTAATGCCGACGAGACGGTAGTCAACGGTCCAAAGCAGTTAATCCCGACGCGCCTTATGAGGTTGTATAACGACAAAGTTGTCGTAAACAAGGCCAAGGCCAAGAATGGCAGCAAAGCGTCATCCGGCACGTTGTCCGTTACGGGAGATATCGCGGTGAGAGACACAAGTGTTAACCTGTGCAATGAGGACGTCAATTTTATATGGGGCGACCAGGTATTCAGAGTTCCACAGGGCGGATTTACTGCCTCTAAGACAGGGCATTTATATAAATGCAGTAAAGCTGCTGCTGCCGCCAGCGGCAACACAGGATTTGTTACGGCACAGGTGGATACGGATAAGGCGACATTTACGTTATCGGTAAATGGCGCTAATGCGATTGATACGTCAGGTTCCATACTGTTCGGCATCAGCTTTGCCGATTTCAATGAGACGGTGTCTGTTAATAGCGTTACCGGTCGTTCCTGGTAGGCAAGCCGGAATACCGGTAAGAAACAAATGACCTGCGTTTTAAATTAAAAATTTAATGCTGCCGGTCTTTTTCGAGTGCTGGCGTTACGCCCGGTCCCCAAAAAGAGTTTATTGTCGAGCATTCTCGCCGTTAGCGGCACTCTGTTCTCTTTTGAACCATGTGCGTGTCTTTTTCTGCAGCGATTCCATATATAGATAAAATACCGGCGTGACATAAAGCGTAATACTTTGCGAGAACAGCAAACCACCGACTACGGCAAGACCCAGCGGTCTTCGTGATTCAGCGCCTGCACCGAGCCCGATAGCAATGGGGAGGCCCGCCATAAGCGCCGCCATCGTCGTCATCATAATGGGTCTGAAACGGATGATGCTTGCCTCGACTATCGCGTCATAGGGGCTTTTCCCCTGATGTTGTGCCTCGATGGCGAAATCTATCATCATTATACCGTTCTTTTTCACAAGCCCGACGAGCATTATTATGCCTACAAACGCGTATATCGAGAGTTCTTCGCCGAAAATCATCAGCGTAATCAGCGCACCGAAGCCGGCGAAGGGAAGGGCCGACAATATCGTCAGCGGGTGAATGAAGCTCTCGTACAAAATCCCGAGAACAAGATAAATCACCAGTATGGCAAGAGCCAGCAGAAGCCCGAGCCCTCGCATCGATGCCGCGAACGCCTGTGCCGTTCCCTGGAAAGTTGCCGTCATCGTATCGGGCAGGGTATTTTTCGCGAGGCGGTTTATTGCGTCGACCGCGTTTCCGAGAGGAAAGTCTGGCGGGAGATTAAACGAGATTGTTACGGCGGGTGATTGTCCCTGGTGATTTACGCTCAGCGGCCCGACGCTGTTGGTCAGGTTGGCCACGGCGTTCAACGGGACAAGCTGTCCGCTGTTCGACCTTATATAAAGCATACCCAGCGAGGCGGGGTCAAGCTGGTATTTCGGCTCAAGCTCCAGTATGACCTCGTATTCGTTGGTCGATGTCAGTATTGTTGATATCTGGCGTGTGCCGTAGGCGGAATACAAGGCGTCTTCGATTTGCTGGGCCGTTACGCCCAAACTCGATGCCTTATCCCTGTCTATGTCAACATTAACCTGCGGATTTTTTATCTGCAAATCGCTGGTTACGTCAAGCAAGCCGGGCATTTGTCTTATCTTCTGCTCCATTATCCCGGCGTATTTGTATAAATCATCGAGGTTATAGCTTTGAAGCGTGTATTGGTACTGGCTTTTCGACAATCTTCCGCCAAGCTGGATAGACGGCGGGTTCTGCAGATAAACCCTCATTCCGGGTGTATTGTTCAGCATACCACGCCATTTCTGGATAAGCTGGTCGGCTGAAAGTTTACGTTCGGACTTCGGCTTCAGCCGGATAAACACTGTTCCCAAATTGCCACCCCCTCTGCCGACGCTCGACATAAACGAACCTATCTCCGGCTCTTTCTGTAAAATTTTGTTTATCGCCCTTTGATGTTCCATAATCGAGTCGAATGATATTCCCTCTATTCCTTCCGTAAACCCGAATATCTGTGCGCGGTCCTCGCTGGGTAAAAATCCTTTGGGGATGGCCTTAAACAGGTAAATAGTACTGGCCAGAATAAGTGCCGAGAAAACCATCGTGCCGCGTCTGTGCCGAAGGACCCATTTCAGGGTTCGCTCGTAAAACGCGACCATTTTATTGTATAATAGTTCTGTAAACGCATAAGCCCGGCCGTGCTTGACAGTTTCGGGTTTTCTCAAAAATCGGCTCGATAGCATCGGCGTCAAACTAAGTGCGATGAACCCGGACGCCAGTACGGCCACTCCGATTGTTACGGAAAATTCCCTGAATAACCGTCCTATCAGGCCGGGCATGAAAACAATCGGGATGAAAACAGCGCTTAGCGACAGCGTCATGCTTATAATCGTAAACGCAATTTCCTTCGCTCCGTCAACCGCTGCTTTAATCGCACTTTTGCCCATTTCCATGTGCCGGAATATGTTTTCCAGCATAACAATCGCGTCATCGACCACAAACCCGACCGACAAAGTAAGCGCCATCAGTGACAGGTTGTTTAAGCTGAATCCTCCAATATACATTATGGCAAAAGTCGCGACTATCGACATCGGCAGCGTCAAGCTTGGTATTACCGTTGCCGACACATTCCGCAGGAAAAGGAATATTACCAGAACTACCAGTATCAGCGTCAAAATAAGTGTAAATTCGACGTCCTTGACCGATTCTCTGATAAACATCGACCTGTCAAAAAGTATGTCCAGCGAAACCGAGGCAGGCATCTGCTGCCGGAAGCTCGGCAAAAGGTTCTTCACCGCATCTGTTACCGCCACCGTATTTGTTCCGGGCTGTCTCAGTATCGCCAGAATAATCCCGCGTCGTGCCTCGTTAGAAGTAATATACCATGCGGCGGTCTTGTTGTTTTCGACACTGTCCACTACCTTACCGAGGTCTCCGAGCCGGACCGGCGAACCATTGCGATATGCTACAATCAGCGGTTTGTATGCAGCTGCGTCGTATAACTGTCCGCTTGCCTCCACCGTTACGGCTTTATCCGGCCCATAAAGTACCCCCGTGGGCAGATTCACGTTGCCGTTTGCGATGGCGTTGGCAACTTCGTCGATACCAAGACCTCTGCTGGCCAGCGCCGTCGGATTAGGCCATACACGAACTGCGTATTTTTGTGCGCCATATACCACCACCTGTGCCACGCCGCTGACCATCGAAATTCGCTGTGCCATAAGGGTCTCGCCATATTCATCCAGCGAGTACATAGGCATCGTCGGCCCGGTCAAAGCGAGGTAAAGAATCGGCTGGTCCGCCGGATTGACCTTCTGATAGGTAGGGGGGTATGGCAGGTTCTGAGGCAGTTGTTTTTGTGCCTGTGTGATTGCCGCCTGGACATCCTGCGCCGCCCCGTCGATATTGCGGCTGAGGCTGAACTGAATGGTTACTTGTGTGTTTCCAAGCACGCTCGTTGATGTCATCTGGTCAATACCGGCAATCGTAGAGAATTGTTTTTCAAGAGGCGTCGCCACCGACGAGGCCATTGTCTCCGGGCTTGCTCCCGGAAAGTTGACGGAAACCTGTATCGTCGGGAAATCCACGTTCGGCAAATCGCTTACGGGAAGATGCAAAAAAGCCGCGATGCCGAAGATTAATATCCCCGACATCACGAGGGTTGTCATTACGGGTCGGTTTATAAACAGAGCTGTAAAGTTCATTTTTTATCCGCTTGGTTTTTATTGCCTGTTGTTTCCTTTATTTGAACCTTTGTGCCTGCCACCAGCCGGAGCTGTCCATCCGTTACTACTGTTTCACCCGGCTCGACTCCTTCGACAATGGAACTGTTATCTGCTGTGCGCTGCACGGTAACGGGCCGGACTTCAGCAGTGTTGTCTGCCTTAACCACGTAAACAAACTGACCCTGCTGGCCGTTTTGAATCGCCTGCGAAGGCACAACTATTACGTTAGGTTCCTGCGCAAGCTTAAGAGCGACGTTTACAAACAGCCCTGGCCATAACACGCGTTTTTCGTTCTGAAATATGCTCCACAGCCGAATTGTTCCCGTGCCGGCATCTACTGAGTTGTCGATAAAAAGCAAAGACCCTCTCGCTGGCTCCTGCCCCTCTGCGCCGGGAATCTTCGAGATTACCTCGAGTGTGTTGTCGGCCATATACTTGCGTATCAGGGGCAGATACTGCTGCGGCAGTGTGAAACTTATTTTGACGGGGCTTATCTGGTTTATGGTCGCGATGGGGACGTCTTTTTCCTTGATTAAATTGCCCTGGTCAATGGAAATCGCACCAATGACGCCGTCGATGGGTGAGCTGATTGAACAATAATCAACCTGTATCGCCGCGTCCTCCACCGCCGCTTTATCGGAAGCCACGGCGGCCTTAAGCACATCCACCGCCGTTACGCTGTTGTCATAATCGGTCTGCGACGCATAGCCCTTCTTCAGCAGTTCCGTCTGTCTGGACGCCTCTTTTTCGGCGTTCTTCAATTGCGCCTCGTCTTTTTCAAGAGTTCCCTGTGCCGCTTTTAGCTCCGCCTCGAAAGACCGCGAGTCAATTGAAACCAGCAAATCGCCCTTGTTGACCTCCTGCCCTTCTTTGAAATGGACTATCGTTAGAACGCCAGCCACCTGTGATTTTATCGTGACGCTCTTATTTGCCTCGACTGTCCCGAAGCTGCTCAGCTCAAGAGGCAGGGTTTGTTGCGTTACCTGTGCCACCGATACCGGTACGGCCGGCGAAGCGGGGGGCGTTTTTCGCGAACAACCGGTAAGCAGGGCTGCAACCGCCAGCACTGCTGCCGGCCAGATTTTAATTTTACTATTGTTCTTATTCATAAATAATTTACCAACCCAAATTAACCCGACGTAATTTTCGATGTTTTTACCGGTTCGCTGCCCGGACTGGCGATTCCGCTTCGCATCAAGAGTGTTCCCTCAAGCCGATGAAGCTCCACTATCGCTATCTGATAATTTATTGCGGCCGTAAGCTCGGTTATCTGGCTCTGCAGAAAATCTCTTTGTGCCTGCGCGACAAGAATCGACGTTGATTTGCCGACTTCAAATTTGCCGGTTTCGACCTTGAGTTTTTCCTCCATCAGCTCCCTGCTCGCTTTTGCCGCGACAACCTGCTGCTGAACGCTTGTAATCTGCAAATAAGCGCCTCTTATATCAACCTCGACTAATTGTTCGAGATTGCCGAGCGCCTCCTGTGCCTGTTGGCGTGACAGTATGGCCTGCTGGTTTGTCGCCTGCGCCGAGCGATTCATCGGGGGGTACTCGAAAGTTATGCCGGCCGTGAAATCGTAATCATTTTTCTTAAAAATGTTCCGGGCCGAATCGTCGAATGAGTCGGCATATCCCGTCCTGCCGAGAGTAATGAAAAAATCGAGCTGCGGCAGCAGGCCGTTGCGAGTCCTTACAAGTTCAAGGTCATTGCGGTCGAGCTGGAGTCTCGCCTGGTTCAGCTCCGGCCTCATCTGCTGACCGCGCAGGACGTACGTCTCCACGGGGCTAAGCTCGATTGCCGGTGTCGTCGGCTCGCTTTTGAGAATTATTTTTCTGTCCCAGGTTTCGTTGCCACTGGGGTTCAGCAGCCGCAAAAGATTGAGCCGGCTCTGGGCAAGCGTGTTTTCCGCGACGATGAGGTCCTGCTGCCTAAGCGCTGTTTCCGCCTTGGCCGCGGCAAGCTCGCTCCGTGCCAGCGAGCCTATATTAATTCGCTCCTCGGTTTCCTGTTGCTGTTTTTCCGCCACTTGCAACGATTGTTCGTATATCTCTATGCTCTTTTCCGCCAGCGAACAATTCCAGTATGCTTCCTCAATCTGCGCCACCAGCGACTCAACGAATCCGCGAAGTTCATATTGCGATATTTTCGTGTCTATCCTGGCCTGGTTTACCGAGACAAGATTTACCGCGGAGCCAAAACCTCTCAAAAGCGATTGCGTTACGCTCCCACCTAGCCGCGTTGATACGAACGGCTCGGCGGCAAACGACTCATTAAGCTGGCTTGTGCTGCCGTCAAGCGATAATGTTGTGCCCGTAGGCAAAAACTCGTTTAATGAAGCGTCTGCGCTGAATGCCTTTCCGGTTTCTTTAACAGGTCCCGAGCCGGGCGCCGGAGGCGACACTAACCTCGTTTGGCCTTGCGACACCGTTCCTTTTAAATCCGGGTCGAATACGGCTAACGCCTGCTCCTCGAAGGTTCTTTTTATCTGCGGGTTTAGTTTTTCAACTGCCAGCGATTTGTTTTTCTGCAGAGATATAAGGACCGCATCATTTATCGTTATATCAATAGGTCCCGTCGGCTCGATTTTCACTATCGGCGAAGAATTAGGTTCCTGTGTTTTTTCATTTTCCAGCGACGGCTGAATAGCTGGTTGCGAATCGGAAGGTCCTATATAATCCTGCTTATCAGTCGCCTCCGGCTCGGCGCACGAACTGAGCAGACACATCGCCACAAGTAAACCGAGTGTTATCGTGGTTTTATATAATATTGAAAATTTTTTCGCTAACATCTTCGATAGTACGTTAATCGTCCAATATTAGGCGTGAATTTCTAATAATCTTTCCCATTTTAACATTTTTTGCTGCATTTTCCACAAGTTTAGTCGGTCGATGTGAAAAAACTCTCAAGGTTGAATCCTCTGCAACACGTAACTCTATGTTAGAGCGTGTGTTACGACTGTGGCTGGTCTTTAATGAGGGATGGCGGTATATCGAGCCAGAAGGTCGAACCTTTGTCGAGCTGGCTTTCAAAGCCGACCTGTCCGGCGAGCATATCCGCAAGCTCTTTGCTGATTGCAAGCCCTAAACCTGTGCCGCCCGATTCTCGGGTAAGGGGATTACCGAGCTGGCCGAATTTTTGGAACAGTTTTTCCTTGTCGGCCTCGGCTATTCCGCAGCCGGTATCAGTTACGGAAAATCTGATTGTTTTGTCGTCGAGTACTACGACGCTTAGCGTTATTTTGCCATGCGGGGGCGTGAATTTTACTGCGTTGCTCATATAGTTTTCGAGAATCTGCTGGATTTTTCCCGCGTCGGTTACAAGAGTTGGTATGTCCCGCTGCACTTCAAGCTCGACCTTGATGTTTTTTTCCCGTGTCATTTCGGAAAACGAAGACACAACGGCGTCGCAGATTTCATCGACTTTTATCTGCTCGATATGTAATTGAATCTTGTTGGCCTCGGCTTTTGCCAGGTACAACAGGTCATTAATCATATTGAGCAGCCGCTGGCCTCCTACGATGATGTTTTCTGCGTAGCGTTTTCCCTTGTCTTCTTTGAGCAGCTCAGGTTTATCGCGCAGCACCTGGGCAAAACCCATAATGGAATTAAGCGGGGTTCTGAACTCATGTGAGATATTCGCGAGGAATTCACCCTTGATTTTGTTTGCCTTGAAAAGCTCGATGTTGCGTTCCGAAAGCTCGATGATTTTGTCATCGAGCTGCCTGTTGGCCTGGCGGAGCTTTTCCTGGGCGGCCTGCAGGCCGTCGAGCATGTGATTGAATGCTTCGGCAAGTTTCTCGTATTCGTCGCGGGTATTTATCGAGCTTCTGATGTCGAGGTTGCCTTCGGCGACGTTATTGGCAAGCGCGCGCAGTTGGCGAATAGGACTCAGAATAACCCGTTGCGTTATGATGTAAAATGCCACGATTGCGCCCGTGCCGCTGATTAAACCGGCGACGATAATCCAGACGCGGTTGAGGAGAACCGCCCTGCGTATTTCGGCGGCCGGCTTTTCGACTACCACTGCGCCTATTGCCTCGTTGCGATTAAATGCCCCTGCCGAGCCCTGTGGGTTGTGGCAGGTTATGCAGCCCTCAGTCGCCCGGAAGACGCGCACATAGCTGGAATAGAGCGTATTTTTCCTGGTCTCAAAGCGTATCTGGTCGGAGGAATCCTCGTTATCGCGCAGGTCCTCAACCATAAGCCTCTGCTGGATAGTCAATCCTTCTATTTTTTTGTCGTCTTTTTTGAAGCGTACCCAGCGGATGTCTGTTTTATTCGGGTCCATCACGTTGCCCCGGTCATCGAGCATCGCCAGTTTGATGTCGGCCGGGGGATGTGTCTGAAAATGATTCCTAACCAGTGTTTCCGCCCAGGCCCTGCTGGCGTCAAGCCGGTTCTGTCGGGTGAGCTGGCGCATCCAGCCGTAAGGAATGAGCAGTGCTAAAACCAGTATCAGCACGACTGCCGTACCGAATGCGATTCTGCATTTTTCCGCCAGCGACAAAGGTGATAAGTGCAGAAAAACCAGAATCCTGTGATAAATTTTACCTATTCTTTTCAGCATAAAGTTGTGGCTGTTACGGCTTACTTATTTTGATAAGTCAGCGGCCGGCCCGCAACATATAATAATATAAATCCAGAATTAAGTAGTAAAAAACCGGAGGCACAAGGCAGAGCAGCCACAGCATTGTCTTTCGTTTGACATTTGTGAGAAACAGCCAGACAAATAAAATAATCCATACAGCAGGCAAAACGCTGTTTAATCCGATTGCGGTTTGCTTGGTATTGCCGCCAATGAATCTCAGCAGTTGTAACCAGTGTGACGGGATGGGAATAATCATCATTGTTGCGGCGGCCCAGGCCCCTGTCGCTGTGGCTGTGATTTTTTTAGAGGCCTTGTGAACGAGAACGGGCAGGGCGAAATACCATGCCGAACCGACAAGTATATGGAAAAGCGAAAAGATTAAGAAAAGCTGCAAGCTGTAGGCGGAGGCAAGATACGGGTCGCCGGCTGCAAAAAAGTGCGAGAAAGCAGGCAGTATGACCTTTGGCAGCAACAGGGACACGGGGTAGTCAATGTAGCCGCATACAATCCAGAACATGTGCCATTGCCCCTCGTGGTGGCTAATTATATAGATGATGTTCATGAGCATAAAGAGCATGTGCACGGCGCCGATAAGCAACCCGGCCTGGAACGCCCATGACTGTCTTTCCAGCCAGCCGCGGGGCACAACCATTGGCATATCGTTGCATTCACTGTGCCGATTAAACACTGCCGCCTCGTTATTATGAATGCTTTGGTTTCTGCTCTTCTGCCTTGTCTGCAAGCTCGTGCGAATGTTTCTGTGTTCGCAGGTTCAGCTCATCAAGCTGTTTTTGCTCGACCTCGCTCGGTGCGTCGGTGAGCAGGCACTGGCCCCGCTGCGTCTTCGGGAAGGCGATTACGTCGCGGATATTGTCGGTGCCGGTCAGGAGCATAATCATCCGGTCTAATCCCAGCGCGATTCCGCCGTGGGGGGGCGCCCCGTGTTCGAGCGCACGCAGGAAGAAGCCGAATCGTAACCGTGCCTGTTCTCTTGTAATGTTCAGCAGGTCGAATACCTTCGCCTGCATTTCGGGTCTGTGGATACGGACGCTGCCTCCGCCTATTTCCGAGCCGTTGACGACTATGTCGTATGCCTGGGCGATAATATGCCCCGGGTTGGTTTCCAGCTTCGGGATATCCGCCGGAATCGGCGCGGTAAACGGGTGGTGCATCGAGTCGTAGCGTTTTTCCTGGTCGTTCCATTCGAACAGCGGGAAGTCCACAATCCACACGAATTCAAATTTGCCTTCGTCGTAGAGTTTGAGTTCCTTCGCGATTTTACATCTAAGCGGCGCAAGGGCCTTATTTACTCCTTTTTCGTCGGCTGCTACCAGCAGGACCAGGTCGCCGTCCTTTGCGCCGAAACGGTTTGCCATTTCTTCGAGCTGGCCGGGGCTGAAGAATTTTGACAGGTTGCTGACAAGTGTCATTTTGCCATTTTCATTTTTGGCCTTGAACCAGGCAAGTCCTTTCGCCCCGTAATCGGCTGCGAAACCGGTCAGTGTTTTTTCGATGTCGTTGCGCGAGTATTTTTCGCCGCCGCCGGGTGCGCAAAGCCCCTTGACGATACCGCCCGACTGAATAGCAGAGGTAAAGACCTTGAATGTGCTTTTGCCCGCGATATCGGATACGTCTTTCAGTTTCATATCAAAGCGAAGGTCGGGCCTGTCGATGCCGTAATCATCCTGTGCTTCTTTATAGGTCATTCTCCGAATCGGCGTCTTAATATTGAGGCCGAGCACTTCGTTGAAAATTTTGGCGACCAGCACTTCGTGAACTTTGATGACGTCATCCGCTTCGACGAAACTCATCTCCACATCGATTTGGGTGAATTCCGCCTGTCTGTCGGCCCGCGGGTCCTCGTCGCGGAAGCAGCGGACAATCTGGAAATACTTGTCGGTGCCGCTGACCATTAGTATCTGTTTGAATAATTGAGGCGACTGGGGCAACGCGTAAAACGTTCCCGGCACCAATCGGCTGGGGACAAGGAAGTCGCGTGCCCCTTCGGGGGTGCTTTTACCCAGCATAGGCGTTTCGATTTCCCAGAAGCCCAGCGAATCGAGATAATCGCGTGCGATTTTTGTAACACGATGACGAACCTTGAGCTTTTCCTGCATCACTGGCCTGCGCAGGTCGATATATCGATATTGAAGCCGGACCTCTTCGCCTGTCTTTTCGGCTGTGTCAATCTCAAATGGCGGCGTCTTTGCGGTATTGAGGATTTCGAGTTTCTCGACCGCCACTTCAATCTGGCCTGTGGCGAGTTTGGGGTTTTCCAGTCCTTCGCCCCTCGGCTCTACGACACCTTCGACTGCCACAACCCATTCACTGCGGACCGTCTGTGCGAGTTTATGGGCATCGGGGAATTTTTCAGGATTGAAGACCAGTTGCGTGATACCTTCCCTGTCACGCAGGTCAAAGAATATAAGTCCGCCGTGGTCGCGGGATGACCTTACCCAGCCGGCCAGAATGACCCTTTTATCCTTATCCGCCAGACGAAGCTGGCCGCAATTGACTGTCCTTTTGAGCATTGAAAATCCGCCTAAAAGCTGTTGAATATTGCAAAACCTGCATTTACAGATGGTTGAGGATACCCTGTCGCCGTTAAATAGTCAATAACCGGCTTTGCACGTAACTGTCCCAAAGATTGCGGGGGAATTTGAAGGCCGGCTTTCAGTGTTTTAGGGGACCAGTAGTGTACAGAGAAAAGTAATTTTTTTGGCCGGGGTTTCGGTCGGCCTTATTTGCCGCAAAGGCCCATATTATTCATCCAGTCAGCGCATAAGGCGGGCCAGCGGGAAACGGGGGTTCCGGTTTTTCCCAGGCCGAATCCGTGTTCGCCTTTTTGCCAGATATGTATTTCGGCGGGCACATGGGCTTTTTTGCAGGCCAGATAAAAGGAGATGCTGTTTTCTGCCGGCACGGTTTTGTCATCTGTCGCATGAACCAGGAAGGTCGGCGGGGTGTTGGAATCCACCTGTTTTTCATTCGAGAATTTATCTGCCAGTTCCTGCGACACGTTCCTGCCCAGCAATGCGCTGCGAGAGCCGCTGTGCGACAGGGGTCCCATCGAAATGACCGGGTAAATCAGAATCATAAAATCAGGTCTTGCGCTTGCGCCGTCATTTGCGTCAACCGGGTCGTAGAATTTTTCATTGAAGTGAGTGCCTGCGGTTGATGCCAAATGGCCTCCAGCGGAAAAACCGATGACGCCTATTTTGTTTGGTTCGATTCCGAATTCCGCCGACCTGCTTCGCACGGTTCTGATCGCCCGCTGCGCATCCTGAATAGGAGCGGGGTGCCCATAGCCCCTGCCTCGATGGCGGTAATCGACAACAAACGCGGCGATGCCCAATTCGTTTAACCAGCGAGCGACCTGACGGCCCTCATGGTCGATTGCGACCATCTGGTATCCGCCGCCGGGAAAGATAACGACCGCTGAGCCGGCTGCCTTTTCTTTTGCCGGGAGGTAAATTGATATTGTCGGTTTATCGTTTGCGTCATTACCTTTCGCTCCCGGCGCACCATTGGGCCAGAGCAGCTCCGTCTTTGCGGCCGGCTCAATTCCGTATGCGGCTGCTGTTGATAAACCGGCGAGAATCAAAAGTCCCGTGGTGATTTGAAGAACGGCGCTGTTTTTCATAATGTAGTTCCTTATTTTTTCAGTTAGCCGGTCAGTTACAGCTATTTTGCGACGACGCCTTTTATGCCGCCGGAGACAAGGGCGGCGACGTTGGCGAGAATTCTTGGCAGCATAAGCCCGCGGGGACAGGCGATATATTTCGGCTGCCAGACGGGAGCGAATTTGTCCTTGTATTCGTGCAGACCCTGGAAGTTATAGAAGTGTTCGCCGTGACGGAATAAAAACGCCCCTGCCTGAGACCATAACGGAGCAAGCTGCCTGTCTTCAAACCCCGAAAACGGCGCCATTCCGAAATTAAACCACTTATAACCCTGCGATTTACCCCACAGCAGAAGCTCGGTAAACATATAATCCATAATTCCTTCCGGGCTGTCGGGCGAATATCGCATGAGGTCTACTGACAGCTCTTCTTTTTTTGCTCCCTGCCAGATATTGGCGAAGGCGAGGATTTTATTCTGCTGAGTAATTAATGCGGCAGGCATTTTCCTGATGTATTCCGGTTCAAACGAGCCGAGAGAAAATTTCTTTTCCCTTGTGTTTTTGCTTTCAAGCCAGGCGTCGGAAACGCGTTTCATCTCGACAAGGACCGTTTCGACCTGTGCCGGTTCGATGACGGAAAAAGTTAATCCGAGTTTTGTCATTTTGTTATACGCGTAGCGAAGGTCTCTGCGTTCGTGGCCTTCGAGCGAAAAATTGGGCAGCTCAACTCTGGCTTCCTCGCCGAATTTGAGGAACGTCAGACCCAGGTCGAGGTAGATATCGAGATGCTCGGTATCGACCTGGTAGAAGACGGGCCAGGCATCATATTCGTCGCAGAGTTCGCGGAATTCCCAGGCAAGCTCTCTTGAATCGTCTTCGGGGCCTATGGGGTCGCCCATACATATCCAGCTTCTGCCCTGGACGCCGAACATCAAAAACGCGTCTTTGTTATCGTCCAGAAGGAATCTTTTGTCGCCGAGAAGCGCAAGCCAGGCGTAAGTCCGCGGACTGTTCCGGACAATATTTTCAACGATTTTAATTTCGGTATCTGGCGTCGGCAGAAAGACGGGTTTCGCCGGGACAAGCAGCCGGGCAAGACCGAACAGCAGGATAACAACAACAACGCCTGTACTTGCCCGCAGGAATCTCGGCGCGTTGGCGTTGAACGCAAACCTCCACCATAGCTGGTCTGCATGTCCGAGATGTCTGTATGTGAAAAACCCGAGCCAGATGGAGCTTGCTGCTACAGCTACTACCAAAACCGCCCAGGGGAATGAAAATCTGTCCCGAAGGAGGGATGTCTTGCGATAAAACCGGTCCTTGCAGGGAATAAGAGCGGCCAACATAACGGCAAGAATAATCGCCTCCTCATAATCGAAGCCCTTGGCAAGTGAAAATACAATGCCCGCGGCGAACAGTATTACTGTAAGGTGATACGCGGCATCCAGGCGGCGCTGCAGACCTCTTGCGAGGATAATCAGTCCCGCGCCGACGATGCTGCCGAGGAAATGCGATATTTCCACCGCCGACAGCGGCAGGATGTCTCGTATTATGTCCATACGACTTCCCTCTGCCGGCAGGGCGCCTGATACGAGCAGGATTGTACCCGCCGCCATACTGCCGACGGCGAACACCTGCGGTATGAGCATGGCGGCCCACTTGCCGATTGACTCGCCGAGTCGTTTCAGCGTTTCTTTGCGTGCGGACATTTCTTCGATGCCGAGAATAATTGAGGCAAGGCCGAGCGGCAGAAGATAATAAATCACGCGATATAAAAGCAGCGAGCCGATTAAGGATGAAGCCGGCGCCACTTCTGAAAGTAGCAGCAGCATTACTCCTTCAAATACCCCTAAGCCGCCGGGAACGGAGCTGACAAGCCCAGTAATCTGCGCGAGCAGGAAAATCTCGATAAATTCCGGGTAGTCCATCTGTATGGTATTTACCAGCAGAACATACAGGACGCTTCCGGCAACCGCCCAGTCGATTGAGGCCAGCGCAATCTGGCAAAGCGACAGGCCCGGTGACGGTATGGCCAGGTCCCAGTCGCTAATTATAACGGGCTTTTTTCGCAGCACTGTTACAATGAGGTATGTCGCGAGCAGGACAAGAAATATGACGCCTATCGGCCAGGTTGTTTTAAAGGGAAGGTGAGTGCCATGCTCGATTGCCTGGGGATTAAGCACGAAGGTAAACCCGCCCAGCGCCAGAAAACCCAGCCAGAAGGTGATTGAGCAGAATAAGATCAGCCGTGCGACCTGTCCCGCCGAAAGCCCCAGCCCTGAGTATATTCTGTAGCGAGCCGCGGAGCCGCCGAGGATTGTTGCGTTGTGGCTGAACACGTATCCGACAAATGACGCTACCGCTATTTTGCGATAAGGCAGCCGATGCCCGATGTAGAAAAGCGCAAGGGTGTCGTAGCCGGTAAGAATAAAATAGTCGAGGAACGTTAACGCGATTGCCGCGAGCACGTATCGTGCCGGCATATTCCTAAGCTCTGCCACGATGTCACGATAATGATATAGCCTGAGCTTGTGATGGATTATGACCGCCGCTATCCCGAACAGGATAACGCTCAACCAAGGAGTTATATTGTGAAGGATTTTTCTCATAGCCGGTTTGTTTTCATAGTATGGCCAATGCCGGGCGGTTTGTCAAAGTGTTTTGGCGGGGCTTGCTGCCGTTTTTTATCCTGTCGCGATTCACCGTAAGGGTTTGCCTTAGCTGATTATAAGGAAATCCCTGATAAGTTTTTCAGGGCATTATGGCGATAAAAAATTTCATCGGACAGACATTTTTTTGTTGCAATTGTTCTGTTAACTGTTATATTAGAATACATCAGGGGTAACTTGACCTCAGGTAGTGGGGGGGTCAAGATTGCAGTATAAGTGAGATAGAACACTGTAAAAATTATCCGCCGTATGCGGGTTTATACGAACCACGGGCTGAGGTTAAATCCTCCTCTTCCTCCCTCCTGGCCTCAGCCCAGCTTTTTTCTCGAGGCCATCGGCTCAAATATCCTTTATATGCCATAAGTGTAGAGTTTGAAATTATGTGCGTTTTAGGATTTACATTTGTAAAGCATAATCGTAAGATATCTTCACGCCCAAAGACGCGCAAAAATCTCTTGAAACGGGGCAATAATTATGATAGAATAATTAGTTGGCCTCCCCTGTGAGGCCGATAATCTATTTAGTGTTGATTGTTTTGGAATGATTTATCGTTTTTGTTTTTGGGGTGTTATTTTATGAATAAGCAAAAGGGTTTTACCCTGGTTGAGCTGCTGGTTGTAATCGCGATTATCGCTTTGCTGATGGCGATATTGCTGCCGGCCCTGGCGAGAGCAAGAGAATATGCCAAACGAGCCGTCTGTAGCAACCAGATTAAACAATTACAGACCGCTTGGATGATGTATTGTGATAACAACAACGAAAGGGTGCCCGTCGGCGATGTAGGGTTTTCCTGGACTTTCAGCGTGTGGCCTGTCCCCGCTGGCACTTCCTGGGATGTGAGTGCTCAACCGTCGTGGCATGAATGGCCCCATGAACCCATAAACCATGCTTTGCCGCCAACCCCCGCTACTAACTGGGGTACTGGTCCGGCACCTGGTAGTGTGGCGCTAACTGGTACAGCTGCCCTCGCCGCGGTAGATGCGACCTGGTATCACGCTATGGAAGAGGGGACGATGTGGAGATATATAAAGGACCACAAAGTTTACAGGTGTCCCGTTGGCCAAAAAGGCAATCAGATAACGTACGCTATGTCTCATTCAATGGCTACTTTTCCTGGCTCAGGCGCCCCGCCAAATATGAGAATAATCCTCAGAAGCCAGATAGCAAGAACAGCCGACAGGGCCGTCTTTTTTGACGCTACGTATCTCAAAAGCGGAGCGTTTTTTGTCCCATATGATAATACTGGTGGCGGTAATGCCGGCATATGGTATGATGATTCCTGGGCACACGGCGGCGGTATAATAGTTTCTTTTGCTGACAGCCACGTCGAATTCCATAAATGGACTAGCCAGCATCATATAAGCCAGCACCTTGCAGATGTAGCTTGGGGGGCGGGAACACCACCAGATTACACTGATTGCGATTTGCGCTGGATGGTACACATTACCTGGGGCTCTCTTTCCACCTTGTTTGGGGCAAATACCGGTAGATGCGATTATTGATGATGTTTTGTTTGCCGCAAAAGCCCTAAGGCACGAAGAAGCTTAAATTTTAATAACCTGAATAAGACCCCGATTGTTATGTCGGGGTTTTCTTTTTTTTACGGCAAACATATTTTCGTCCGCTTCGCCAAGGGCGGGCGTCCCTTTGTTTCTTCCCTGCTGCCACGGCTACCCCTAAGGGGTGTGGGGGGCTAATAAAAAAGGCAGAGACGGCACGAAATGACCGGAAAAGAGTTGCGGTCTTACGTCGGCTTTGGGACAATACCGGCCGGCATCATGTTTCAAAAACAGGCGTTCGAAACTAATCCTCGTTTAGGTTAAGGAGTAGAACAATGGTAGAGCATACGAATCTGCTGTTAGTGGTTGTGCCCGAGTCCCTCCAGTTTCTTCACGGCGGATGGTTTATCGTTCATATTATTGGCATATCCGTGGTCGGCTATATTGGTTATAAACTTGGCCGAATGAAAGAAAGTTAACGCCAGATAAGACACCCCGAAGCGGACCCGCCTGCGGCGAGGTGAACTTCGGGGCCAACCAAGGGCAAAAAAATTGGCCGGCGACCCTCAAATCATCGCCGGCCAATAGTTTCTTCATTCCCCTGCTTACCCTCGATTGTTGCTTCTTTGCTGTGCTATCGAGGGAATGCTGTCAGAAAATGCCGCTCGGCATTTCTTATTTCAGTAACCACTAAGACACAAAGACACTAATTTTTAATTAAACGGTGTAAATCCGCCACACGAATGGCGGACAAGTCCGTGTTAATCCGTGTCTAAGCTTATGACTCGATACTTTCGAAGACGATGCCGATGCCAATCGATGCGTCGTCAAGCAATTCGCCTCGTTCGATTCGCACTACTCTTCCGCTCTTTATCCGGGCGAAGCTGCCTTTTCTTTTGGCGAGGGCCATTGTGCGCGGGAAATTCAATTCGACAATGTGCCCGGTTCGCAGTGGCGTAGTTGCCGGAACTCGAACCAGCACGCCGCCGCTGCTTATGTTGCTGCTTCTGCCGTTAAAAAAGCTGTTTGCCTCTGGCAGCCAGACACTTACCGGCCAGGCAACCTGTGTTCGTGTATTTTTTCTTTGTTCAGTCGCTACTGTCGCTTCACTCATAATCTAATCTCCATATTAGAGTAATTTGACTTCAATACCTACTCTATCGGCAGTGTTAATTTGGGAGGATTAGAGTATTTGGGCAACTTATGGATTTTACTTAAAAAATTTTGCTTTTCCCACAAGAGGGATGTCGTAGTGGTATATTATGGGACCGCTTATGTTAAATTAGGCAAGATTTTTTGAAGGAAATTAAAAAATCGCCCGAAATTTGTGGTTATACCGGCTATTCCTTTGAGTTCTTGCCGGACCTTAATTGAATAAGTATGCCTAAAATGGTTCCTCCGGTGAGCAGCAGGGGCAGGAACCAGGGATTGCTGTAATAAAGCTGGTTGAGGTGTGTTGTTACCGGGTCGCTTGCAAAGTTTTCATAGCGGTAAATAAGGGCGAACGCGCCGATGACGATAAGCGATGTCCCGGCCAAACTTGTGAACAGCATAACGGAGAGCCTGAAGACGACGAAGGATACCATTCCGCCCGCGACGATGCCGGTTAGTGCGCCTGCCCAGACAAATTCCTGGGGAAGGTTACAGGAATGCCATATTCCGGCGGCAAGTATCCCGCCTGCTACGGCAGCAAGAATAGCCACCGCCCAGCGCATTAAGGGGATGGCGAGAATGACAAGAAGGATGCAGCCGATGATTGCACCGGGGATGGGTTTTTGGATATAGTTGCCGACCAACAGGCCGAGAAAGAGGCCGAGTAGGCCGAAACCGATGACGGTGAGCGTCTTATAGATTTTCCAGCCATACATCAGGATGATGACACCGAATGAAATACCGATGACCGCCTGAAGCCAGGTCAGAAGGGTTGTCTGCTGCCAGACGAAATCGAGGGCACGCAGGACGTATTTAGTGCCGTACTCGACATTGATATTGTCAAGATGATGCGCTGTTCGCGCCAAAAGCAGCGAAAAACTCATTTACTCTTCTCCTTTTTCAAAATTCAAGCCCTATAAGCCAGGCGGTTAAGCCGTGCGCCAGGTTGCGGTTTTTGGTTTTTCTGCGTCCTTGCCTTTACCAGCTTTGACTTTTTCAACTTTGGTTTTGGCGGTCTTCCTTATAGCGGCAAATCGCACATTAATTTCAGGCAGGAGCCACAACTGGATGATAGCGCCCGCTATTGTTGCCAGGGCGAGTACCGCGACGGAAATATCCTGTTTTGTGGTGATATAGCCGACGGCGGGATAGCCGGAATTCAGCAAAGCCATAACCGTTCCCGCCATGACAAGTATTGCTCCTGCTGCGGAGGTAAAGAGCGCTGAGGCGTCCTGCCAGGATGCAATCACGAATGGCAAGACGGTGAGCGCCACCAGCAGGGGCCAGTTGTAGTAGGGGACGCTTATGGTAAACTGCCTGATTACAGCCAGGATGTTGCTTGAGGGGAGGAAGTAAGGCCTAATCAGGACTAAATAGCCGATGACGGCGGCTGCGGCCGAGGCAATCAGCACAAGAAACATATCCTGCAAGTTAAACGCAATCAGGGCAAAGGTGCCTATTACGGCGGCAGCGAGAAACAGATTTGTGTCGGAAGAAAACAACGTGCAGAATGCGCCGAAAAAGAGGCCCGTTACGACGAACACAACTTTTTTGAGGCCGAGCCCGCCGAGCAATACAAACAGTCCGGTGGCAATAGTAACGACCGCGAGCGTCAAAAGCAGCGATGGCTGCAAATGCGTTATGCGACTTTGAAATGTCGATAACAAGTTCGCCATAAGTTTTTAGTGTCTCGAAAAAAACGTCCTGAGAATGCGGTTTTAGCCCAAGTATTTATCGGCCTGATGAGGCCCTTTCGTTAAGTCCTGAGTTGATTGTGGAAGCCCGCTGGGCGTCCTGCGAGGTAATGCGGATGAGAGGAGTCGAACCTCCAAGGGCCAAAGCCCGCAGGCACCTGAAGCCTGTGCGTCTGCCAGTTCCGCCACATCCGCCTGATAAGCCGATAATAACGGTTTTTGGTCGGCTCGTCAATAAAGAAGGCGGAATCGGGCGTGAATAATAGACGGGCGATGCGGCGGGTTTCGCTGATTTTAAGAATTTCAATATTTATATGGCCGCAAGGAGCGGTCGGCCGATTTGCAGTGTTATCGGTCCTTACGAGGCCTTTAATGTAAAACATTGTCGATTGCCGATTGTCGAATGCGGATTAAGTGTTATGCGAAATCCGCATTTTGCCCCCGCGAGACGACAGAGAATTGCCAGTGAGTAAAGCGCGAACGTAATCATTAGCCGGCGCAAAAGAAAAGCGGCCTTATCCGAGATAAGGCCGCTTGCTAAACAACGATGCTTTAAGCTATCAGCTTTTTGCTGCCGTCAAGAATGTCGTTAACCATTTTTGCCGCCATCAAGGACGTCATTAATCAAAAGTGCATCTGTCACATCCCCCGGTACGATATCTGTGTAAGCGTATGGTCCTGAAGGGGGGCTGCTTGAATTCAAGGACGGGAGGCGTCCACATGCTTCCGTGTATGGCTTAGTCGGTACTGTTGACGTGGAGGTCTGCTGCCAGTCATTTTCGCCATTATTCGGCCATCTTTGATAAATGTTGTCGTTATTTATGCCCGTATTGGCTGTTGACTCAAATTTCACGTGGCCGTCATTGTACAGGACGTTTTGGCCTTCGCGCTGATGGGCATAGGCGTTAAACACAAAATCTTTGTCCGTGTACTGACAGTTGTTAGTGGTCCAGCCTGTAGTGCTTCCAGTAGATGTACCACTACAAGGAGATGAATATGGTGGGGTATTTGTCTGCACTGTCCCGCCGTAATCTCCGCCCTTTATATAAGTAGAGGCGTTTTTATCCAGGCCCGGGTTTCTATCCGCCGCGAGGGGGCTGCTTGGCGAGCTGTTAACTGAAATCGGGAACCCTGGTGTCGGGTTGGCGGTAGTGGTTCTGGCAAAGGGGAAATGGTAAGCGTAGCTGACGTGTTTGCCCGGGTGGGTGCCAAAATCGTAAACCTTGGTCAGGTCTGTTACTGTTGTCGAGGTATAACTTGTGAGCTTGAAAATTACTGAACCGGAGTCGCCCTTGCAGATAAACTGTTTTGGTGAAACATCCTGGTATTTTACGAGCATATAGAACAAGGAGCCCATAGTTGCCATACCACCGGAACCAGCAGTAGCATTATAGAATACTAATGCGGTGGTGCCCGTACCGCCTGAGGCGTCGAAACTGCCAACTGCTCCACTCATGGCGTAAACTACCGGCAGTGCCGTCCAGCCAGGCATTGGATATGTATCCTGTGAATCACCGGCATACAGTAACAAAGCTTTGCCTATGCCTGACAGGTTTGACCCGCAGACCATACGGTAGGCAATCATCCTGACTCTGGCCAGGGCCGGCATCAGGATACCCATCAGCAGAGCGATGATCGCGATAACGACCAGCAGCTCAACCAACGTAAAACCTTTCTTTTTCATTTGTTTTCTCCTATACATTTTTTGAGATTCGCTATCCGGCCGCCCTAAGCACAATCGGGCATGGTAAAAGACGGATTATTACAATCTGTTCTTGACCACACGTTATCGCCCGAATTCTCCGCGAATCTCTGTTAAACTTTTTCGCTCGGAACCGGCCGGCAAAAAACACATTCAGACCAGATTTTATGGGACTTGTTGGCTGGCTTTCCTGACTCAAAAACGCCGCCGATTCGAGTCAAGTAACACCGAGCCACTTCTAACAGGCAGGTTATGATTAAGAGGGGTACTTTATAATTACGGCTACCATTATATAATTTGTTAATTTGCTACCTGCCCATTACATTCTTCAGTATAGTGCCGCCTCATATTGTTGTCAAGAAGGTTTTCGGCAAAAAACGCGATAATTCTTGAAAATTCCGCATAGATACCTTATAAATGCTGTTTTTGGCGTGAGAAAAGGCCTATGACAGACCAAAACAAGCTTCAAAAGCTGAAAACCGTCCTAAAAAAATATGGTCAAAGCCACATTTTGGCCTTCTGGGACCGGCTTGACCGGGCCAGACAGGGCCGGCTTTTTGCCCAGATTAATCAGCTGGATTTTGCCCAGCTGAACCGCTGGCGGGAAGAATTTGTTCTGAATACTTCGCCTTTCAAGCTGCCTGACAAGCTTGCGCCTGCCCCGTTTTACGCTCAGCGGCCGGGCGATGCCGGGCAGCGAGAAAAATATGACCAGGCGCGCCAACTGGGTGACAAGCTGATTTCTCGGGGTAAGGTCGCGGCGTTTGTCGTTGCCGGCGGACAGGGAACCCGGCTGGGTTTCGACGGACCGAAAGGAAATTTTCCCATAAGCCCGGTTAAAAATAAGACGCTTTTCCAGATTTTCGCGGAGTGCATTTCGGCGGCCTGTAAAAAATACAGAACCAATTGTCCTTGGTATATTATGACCAGTCCTCTCAATTATCAGCAAACACTGGATATTTTTTCCGCCAACAATTACTACGGCCTGAACAAAAACGACATATTTATATTTCAGCAGGGGACACTGCCCAATTTTTCATTAGACGGCAAAATCCTTCTGTCTGATATTGACACAATCGCCACTTCGCCCGACGGCCACGGCGGCAGTTTGCGCGCGATTTACAACTCAGGCGCGATGGCTGATATGCAAAAACGCGGCATCGAGTTCGTCAGCTACTACCAGGTTGATAATCCCCTCATCAATATCTTTGACCCGCTGTTCATCGGGCTGCACGCACTTGACGGGGCGGAGATGTCGTCGAAGGGGTTGAGTAAGACGGGGCCGTTCGAGAAACTCGGCAACTTCTGCCTGGCCGACGGCAAGGTAACTGTTATCGAATACATCGACCTCCCCGATGAGCTTGCGGAAAAGAGAAATCCAGACGGCTCGCTTGCGTTTGAGCTTGGCAGCATCGCCATTCATATTATCAGCGTCAATTTTATTGAGAGGCTCAATAAGCACGGTTTCGTGCTGCCTTTGCACAGGGCGGCAAAGAAAATCCCGTATGTTGATGACCAAGGGCGGCGAATCGAGCCCAAAGAGCCGAATGGCATTAAGCTGGAGAGTTTTGTTTTTGACGCACTGCCTCTTGCCGCCAAGTCGATTATACTTCAGACCGTCCGCAGCGAGGAATTTGCGCCGGCGAAAAACGCGATGGGTGTTGACAGCGCCCAGACCGCCAGGCAAATGATGGTTGACCGCGCGGCTGCCTGGCTCGAATCGGCAGGCGTGAAGGTCCCGCGAAAAACCGACGGTTTACCTGACTGTGTTATCGAGATATCGCCGGGCTTTGCCCTTACAAGAGAAGACGTTGCTGAAAAGCGCGATAAGATACCCACCATCAAACCCGGCGACAAAATATATCTTGGGTGAGGGAATATGCGATTTCGCAAAATTATTCTGACATCAGCGGCAATAGTGGCTGTTTTGGGATTGAGTTCCTGCGCAAAAAGCACGAGCAAAACTTTTGTCGTTACCGAGTATGGGGCGATTGGTGACGCGAAGGCGCTCAACACCGCCGCGATAAATAAGATGCTGGCCGATTGCGCGAGAGCGGGCGGGGGCACGGTTACGATTCCGGCGGGGGTATTTCGCACGGGGCCGATAAGAATTTCAGCCAACACCACGTTGTATCTCGAAGCAGGGGCAGTTCTCAAAGGCAGCACCGACCTCAACGACTACATCATCAATGGTCAAAGATACGGTCTCATATCGGCCGCAAACGCAAACAACATCGCAATCACAGGCAGGGGCACAATTGACGGCAGCGGAACAAGTTTTATGGATATTAAAAACAATCGCACCGAGGCAGGTGATTTTGACCCGAAATTTACGCGACAGGGCAGAGAGTATATGGACCCGAAGTTCGGCGCAGCGGATGGCCCGGTTATTCCTCATGAAAGGCCCGGCCGGCTTGTCGCGTTTTCACTCTGCAAGAATGTGCTGATTCAGGATGTGACAATCGCAGACGCCCCGCTCTGGACGGTTCATCTGGACCGATGCAGGGACGTTGTCGTTTCGGGCGTTCATATAGATAATCCGCTTGTAGTACCCAATAACGACGGGATTCACTGCACTTCGTGCGCCAACGTTCATATCAGCGATTGCGTTATATCCACAGGTGACGACGGTATTGCGATTACCTCGATAAGCGACCTGCGTACTCATCAGATTCTCGGCGGCGACCCGCTTGGACCGGGCAAAACAGAAAATATAACCGTGACCAACTGCGCGCTGCAATCGCGGTCAGCCGCGCTTCGCGTCGGCTATACGGGCGGGGACATTAAAAACTGCGCATTTTCAAATATCATCATCCGCGAATCCAATCGCGGTCTGCTTGTAAATGTTCGCGACGAGGCCTCGGTTGAAAACGTGCTGTTTTCGAATATTATAATCCAAACCCGTCTGCACGCAGGCCACTGGTGGGGACATGCGGAACCGATACAGGTTTCCGCTCTTGCCAATACAGCGGACATCAAAAAACTTGGCCATATTAAAAATGTTCGTTTCTCAAATATCATCGCGGAATCCGAGAGCGGTATCGTTGTGTGGGGCAGCAAAAACAGCGTCATCGAAGACCTTCTGTTCAACAACGTTAAGGTAAAAATGAAAAATAGCCCGTTGAGCGAGTCATACGGCGGAAATTTCGATTTGAGGACAAGCAGCGATTTTGCGACCGCACAATTCAAGCACGATATACCGGCTCTTTACTGTACCAACGTGGTCGGGCTGAAAATAAGCGGATTCGAGACCGAATGGGAAGACGGACTTCCTGACTTTTTCAGCAATAGTATATGGTGCGAGAACGTCAGCGACGTTGAAATCGACGGCTTTATCGGCAGACAGGCGCATCTCGGCGACAGTCGAGCCGCGATTGTCCTCGAAAAGGTGAATGGCGCAACAATCCGAAACTGCAGGGCCGCTGAGGGAACAGGTGTTTTTCTGCAGGCCATCGATGTGAATGACGGGCGGCTGTTTGTGAATAATGACCTGTCGAAAGCGCAGCAGACAGGCGAATCCGCGGAGTCGGTTTTCCGCGAATTCGGCAACTACGAGTCGAAGTAAACGCCGGCGGCCGGTTTATTTTGTCGAGAACGTGTGTATCGTAATCGTCTCGTATTTTTCACCCGGCCGCAAAACGGTCGATGGGAACATAGGTTTGTTAGGCGAGTCGGGATAATGCTGCGTTTCGAGGCATAGCGCGCCGTATTTGTTATAGATTTTGCCGTCCTTGCCCTTAAGCGAGCCATCAAGGCCGATAGCGCTGTAGAACTGCACTCCCGGCTCGGTTGTTTGTATTTCCATTACCCGTCCGCTGGTCGGCTCATAAACTTTCGCGGCGAGCTTCATTTTTCCCGCCTTGCCGTTGAGCGCAAAGTTATGGTCGTAGCCGCCGATATCAGTAATTTGTTTTATCCTGGAGCCAATTGTCATCGGCTTTGTGAAATCCAACGGCGTATCCTTTACGCTCTTCAGCTCTCCCGTAGGTATAAGGCCTTTATCGACCGGGGTGTATTTGTCGGCGTTTATCATCAGTTCGTGGCCAAGGACATCCCCGCTGCCGGCGCCCGCGAGATTCCAATATGAGTGATTCGTCATGTTCAGGACCGTGGGCTTATCCGTTGTTGCCTCATATTTCATTTCCAGCTTATTATCCGATGTAAGGGTATAAGTAACGACGCACTTGAGATTGCCGGGGAAACCTTCCTCGCCGTCCCTGCTTGTGCAGCTGAGTTTCAATTCGGCCTTGTTTCCTTTTACCTCTGCCTTTTCAATTTTCCAGACAACTTTATCGAAGCCGACTATCCCGCCATGCAAGGAATTTTCCCCGTTGTTTGCCGCCAGCTTATATTCTTTGCCGTCTAAGGTAAACTTCGCCGCGGCAATACGGTTTCCATACCTGCCGATTATCGCGCCGAAATACGGGCACCCCTTGAGGTATCCGTCCAGATTATCGAATCCGAGGACAATATCTCCGGGTTTTCCGTTTCTGTCGGGGGCCTCAAACGAGACGATGGTTCCACCGTAGGTCATTATCTTGGCAGTAAGCCCTTTACCGTTCGTCAGTGTTACAATATCAACCTGCTGTCCGTCAGTGGTTTTCCCGAATGGCTCTGTTTTAACGCTCATTTTTCCCGGCTCCTTACATTTTTTAGCACAGCATTTCATTTCGCAGCAACTGCTCACATAAAACGCAACTGCCATCAAAACCGCGCCAACCATAATTTTCTTGTTCATTTTTAAACTCCTGCTTATACGATAATTCATTATTCGATATTTTCTTGCCTGAAAAATATAACTCCATTCGTGTCGAATGTCAAATTATTAGCATAGCGTCGCCGTAGGAATAAAAGCGGTAGCGATTATCGATGGCGTGCCGGTAGGCAGCCAGTATCATATCAAGGCCTGTAAATGCCCCAACGAGCGCAATCAGTGTGGATTGCGGGAGATGAAAATTGGTAATCATCGCATTGATTATTTTGAATTTGTAGCCCGGCCTAATAAACAGGCGGGTTGAGTCGTCAGTTGCGGATAATTGTCCATGTGCTCCTGCGGTTTCCAGGACGCGGACCGAGGTGGTCCCGACGGCAATGATTCTGCCGCCAGTTTTTTTGACGCGATTTATCAATTCTGCGTTTGTTTCGTCGATGCTGAATTGTTCTTCGTGTATTTGGTGCTCCTCGAGCGTTTCAGTGGTTACCGGCTTAAAAGTCCCTTCGCCAACGGCAAGAGTAACATAGGCGAATTCAATCCCCTTATGTTTAAGCTCCTCAATCAGCTTTTTGGTGAAATGCAGTCCAGCCGTAGGCGCTGCAACCGCGCCGGGATTACATGCGTAAACCGTCTGGTATCTTAATCTATCCTCAACGGCTTGGTCTAAATCAGTATCTCTCCTTATATAAGGCGGCAGGGGCGGAAAACCGATCTTCTCAAGAGTTTTTTGTGCCTGCTCTTCGGCTTCGACTTTCAGGATGCACTTGCCATCAGTTTTTTTCTCTATAAGTTCTGCGCAACAAAAGTTCTCGCCCGCGATATCCATCAACTGGATACGTTCCCCCGTTTTGATTTTGCCGAGACCTTTGAGCATTACCTCCCAGAAGGCGTTATCATGCTGATGCAGAAACAATCCTTCGAGTTTGCCGCCTGTCCGGCGTTTCGCAAAAAACTTCGCGGGCAATACTTTTGTGTCGTTAAGGACGAGGCAGTCGCCCTTGCGCAGAAATTCCCCGATTTTGTCAAAGCGGGTGTCGGTTAACAGCCCGTTTTGCCGCTCCAAAACCAGCAGTCGTGACCGGCTGCGGTCTTTCGCCGGCTGCTGTGCAATCAGCTCCGCCGGCAGGTGATAATCAAGCTCTTTTGTTTTCATACAAGAAACTTATCAGACCATACGCAAATCGCATAATAATTTTTTTCGCAATCTCAGTATGATTTTAACGCATTCTGCGTAAAAAACAAATTCCTGTAAAAGCCGCACAATTGCTGCGTCGATACGAAAATTGTTGGCCCGGTTTCGCAAAAGCGTCGTATATTTAAGAGGTGATGCAATGACTTCAAAAGAATTTTTTGAACAAACAGCGACCTCGATAGCCGCCCTCGACAGGGACGAGCTTAAAAGACGCATAAAGAATTTCCACGGACGTTTCAAACTGGATTTCACTGAGGACTATCTCAATCAGCTCAATATCGACCGGCTAAGGCACATTCTCCTTGCCGCTCACATCAGCACAAACGGCCCTTGCTAAAATCTGCCAGGAACACCGGTCGTTTTTCTAACATTTTATCACTCGCAACCTCTGCAATTACAGATACTTAGGCAATTCCTATTTAAAATCGGGAAAAACGCAGTTTTCTTGACAAATTCAGCCCATGTCGATAAAGTATATAGTAAGACAATTGGTACCGGATGCGAGGGGGCATCTGGGGTTGCCTGTTTCGCTTGGGAGAGGCTTTATATGAAGATTTTGAGGAGGTTACCAATGTCAACCACACGCCCAATTTGTTTAATTACTGTTTTTGTATGCCTTCTTACAATAAGCAATTTTTCATCTGTCTTTGCAGCTCACTGCTGGGACTCTGCCTGGTGCAACCCCTTCACATGGGAGGATGGCAGCGACTGCAACTGGGATAATCCCAATAACTGGTCTACTGCTTGTCTGCCGGAACCACCAGGCTGTTTTCCGGGGGGCTGTGTTCCGGGGCCTAATGACTGCGTTGTTATTGAGCAAAAGGGGCCCGGACCGTGTATCAATAGCGATGTGACCATTGCAAGATTGATGATACAACAATGGTCATGGGCAGGCGCTCAGGACGGCGAAGTCAGTGTGTATTCAGGAAATGTCAACTTCGGAGATGGAGTCGATATCGCTGACGTAGGCACCTTTGACAGCAACACAGAAGGCAAAGGCATACTGACAGTATTTGGCGGCACAGTAACTACGCAGGCCGCAGGATCTTTCGGTTTGTCTATCGGCAGTCAATTCGGCCTCACCTACGGCAGGGTAATCATGTATGGCGGACTCATTAGCGTCCCCGCAGTTACGCTCGATTACGGTGATATTGACTTGTATGGCGGAACTCTGGAGTGCACAACAGACAGCAATTTCGTTTTTTCCCAGGTCAGACCTCAAAACAAAATCGATATTAGCGGCGGTATGTTACACATTCACGACAATGCCAACGGCACTCTTTCCGCTCTAATCGCTGGCGGCCGGATTGTTTCCACACGCGGCACCATCGGAACGGCTGCATTTGACGGCACATGGACAACATTAACAAGCAGCAACGTCAACATGGGAATTCCATGGGGACCTTCGCCGGCTATGAACGCGACGAACGTTCATTAC
>JBEKHA010000021.1:0-24034 GCA_050012515.1 Sedimentisphaerales bacterium
TACCTTGGTGACCCCGCCGCCCAACTGGTGACCGCCTGGACACAATGGTATATCCCTCTCACTGACCCCAATTTCAGCGGGGTGAACGAGGGAGCAATAAGCGCTTTCCACCTCGGCTTTGGCGGGTCAGGCCGTTGTCTCCCCGCCAGTCCTTTGGGCCCCGGCAACGACGGCAACGTGATGTTTGACAATATCCGGCTGTATGCCGCGACATGCAACCCGGCTTTTACCTTATCGGCTGATCTGGATGGCGACTGTGACGTTGACATCAATGATTTGGACCTTTTAGCGAATGACTGGCTCTGGACGGCTGTACCCCAGCACAGCATTACTACTACGGTGCCCCATAAAGCCCCCGTAATCTGGTACAAGTTCAATGAGAGCTCGGGTAATACTGCTGCTGACTCAGCAAGCGGTTACACCGCCGATGTTTGTCAAACCGGCAATGTGTTATGGGAACCCACCGGCGGCCGTAACGGCGCGGGGTGTATCAACCTTAACACCCTCGCCAGCCAAAATTCTCACGTTGAAGTAAGGGATCCGAATACAGCATTTGGCTTCATGACTGACGCGAATCACTATTACAACACCGGCAACGGCGGCAGCATCAGCCTTTCGGTCTGGATTAACGCTGATACGACTGTGGGCAATACTATGAGCAGCTCCTGGGAGTCTTTCTTCACTGTCTACGACTCGAGCTGGAATGAGCGAACCTCGTTCTCGATTCCATGGAGGTGGGGTGACCAGACCTTCTGGTTCCAATCACAAAGCGGGAATACCATAACTGGCCCTTTAATGCCGGTAAACTATTTTGGCGGCCGATGGAACCACTGGGCAGCCATCAAAGATGCTGACTCCAATACAATGCTCGTTTATTGTAACGGCTCACTGGTTGGAACTGCCACAGGCGCAAACACACCGCTCTTTACTCTGCCCGTACAGTCTATCCGCATCGGCATGCGCGGCCAGCAGTATGCTAACTGGGGCAAGTGGTCCGGCAAGGTGCAGGACTTTAAGGTTTATGACTACGCTCTGGATGCAAATGAAGTAGCTTATGATGCAACCGATGGTACAGGCGTTGTCGGACTTATACCACTGGTTAGCCTGGCTAATATCAAGAGTTCCGGCGACCCGAACACGGAAGCTATCGACTTCCAGGATTTTGCTGTAATGGGAAGTCAGTGGCACCAGATAAAACTGTGGCCGTAACAAACGCAACTTGTTAATTAGTTAGTACTTTCTTCGGGGCCTGCAACGCCGAGTGGCGGGGCAGGCCCCGTTTATTTTAACCGCATTCTTTCACTTGAAGACGCTTGATAGAACCGAAGCCAACGCTAAAGCGGAATTTGGCAGTGTCAAGAATCTTTCGCGCATGCTGTGATATGTCCTTCAGTCGAGCAAATCTTGCAAGACGGGGGAAATTCGGTTAAACTTCAGCTGATTGATGATTTATAATTACGCCCACACTGCATGACAGATAAATGCCAATTTGCCTGATTGGAGATACTGTGATTAAAAGAATATCGCTTTGTCTTGTGAGTTCTGTTTTATGTATTGTGTCGTCTGCGTTCGCAGAAGATGCAAATCAATCCTCCAAATTCACCGGCACATATTCGCCGACGGGTTTTATCAAGGGTCATAGCTGGGGCTGGACCGGGACACGGGGACAATATCTCGGCGATGCTCCGGCTGAGTCGATGAAAAAGCTGGCCGATACGGGCGCCAACTGGGTCTGCATCGCCTTCGGTGCGGAAATGAACAAGTCAAATGAGCCGAATATCTTCTGGGGCGAAAACGACCCGTGTATGGCTACGGATAATGAAATTCGCCATGCTATTGAGCTTGCCCGCAAGAATAATCTCAAAGTCATCCTCAAGCCTACGGTCAACGTGCGAGACGGCACATGGCGAGGATACATTCAATTTAGAAAATCGGACGGCAAAACCATCGACTCGGAGTTGTGGGGACAATGGTGGGCCGAGTTCAACCGGTTTCTCCTTCATTACGCAAAGCTTGCGGCTGATACCAACTGCGAAATGCTGTGCCTGGGCTGCGAGATGACGACAACCGAGCCGTTCGTCAACCGCTGGCGGGATTTGATTGCCGAGATACGAAAGGTTTATCCCGGCGCAGTTACTTACAACACCAATCACGGCGATGAAATCAAAATAAGGTGGTGGGACGCGACAGACGTCATAGGCGTAAGCGGATACTACCCGATAGGAACAGATGACGTGCAGGCAGCAATGAAAGACCTGAACAATGTTCTGCCGTCAGATACTACTTTAGAATCGCTCAGGCGAAGAGTGATGCCGGTAAAAGAAAATCTGCGCAAGGTAAGCCAGAAATTTAATCGCCCGGTATTTTTCATCGAGCTTGGGATGTGCAGCGCAAAGGGGTGCAGCGCCATCCCCTGGACTCACAACGACCCAAATACGATGGTTTACGACGCAGATGAACAGGCGAGATTTTACCAGGTGATGCTGGAAACCTTCTGGGACGAGCCCTGGTTCATCGGTTACGCATGGTGGGACTGGCACACCGACCTTTCTTCGCTCGAAAAAACTAAAACCGATACATCCTTCTGCATATACAGCAAACCGGCGGAGAAAATCGTAAAAGAATGGTATAGCAAACCCAGATGATATACTGTGTAACCCGTGTCAGCGTAAATACGCGTCTGCTCCTCTGCTTTTGACAACTTTGTACTCCGGCCCCCCAGCGGTAATCAGGATGGTCTCGACGCCGTCCAGCGACTCAACGAGCGCAAGGCCCTTTTCAGCCCCCATTACATTTACAGCCGTCGCAAGTGCATCCGCATCCACAGCAGTTGCGGCGAGAATGGTGTCGCTGCTTAACTTGCTTGCCCCTGTCGCAGTACTCGTATCTATGATGTGACTGTATCTCTTCCCATCTATGGTCACAAACCGCCTGTAGTCGCCGCTTGTTGAAACGGCCATATCATTCACTTTCAAGACCATCAACACCTGTTCTGCGCCGATGGCGTCATTCGAGTCCGGCAGGTTTGCCGCAACTGGGTTTTGCAGACCAACCCGCCAGGTGCCTTTGTCTGCCGGTTTTCCGAAGCAGCGTATATCGCCGCTCGCACAGACCATCCCACCAATAGCCCCCTCCCGCCGCATTGCCTCAACTGCTTTATCAACAGCGTAACCCTTTGCTATCCCGCCCAAATCCAGACGCATCCCCTTGACTGCGAACCGCACTGTTCGCTCATTCGCATCCAGTATCAGTTTTTCAAATCCGACACACGCTTTGGCGGTGGCAAGGGTGTTTTCGTCAGGTACGACGTTCGCCTCGCCCGCTTTATGCCAGAGGTCCACCAAAGGCCCGACGGTAATGTCAAACGCACCATTTGAAAGCTGGCTGAACTTGACGCTTTTTTGAAGTATTTCAAAAAGCTCAGGGCCGACCTTGACGGGGTTTGTAAATGCCTCGCGGTTGACCCTGCTTAGCTCGGAGTCATTCTTGTAATCACTCATCATTGCATCGATTCGTTTGAGCTGTTCAAATCCCGCCTCGATGCAGCGTTTGCCCTGCAATTGGTGTTTTACCACTACCACTACTCGCGCCAATGTCCCCATCACCTCGCGGTAGCCGCCGTCAATTTCAACCGGCTGGCGCATTTTTCCTGCCACAAAAAAATAAACGCTGGCCAAAATGACCACGGTGACAGCAATTTTTATCGCAACTCGCCTGCTGCTGTTCTCCAACTCTATCTCCAGAAAAACAAAATTCGGGTAACTAAAAGGTTTATTGAGAGCCCGTCTTTTTATAGAAATCGGCCTCGTGTTCCGACAGTTTGTTTTCACGAATCAGATTTTTTATTTTCTGTATATCGACGTTTCTGGGTTGTCCCGCCGAAGGCGATGCTGCAGCGGCAGTCGATGGAACCGGCAATTCCCTGATGAAACTTTCGACAGACACAGAAGTAATACCAATAGCAATTACAAGCACCGCCGGGAGAAAATAGCGAGAGGCAAAACCGGCATGTGACTCAGCGACAACGGTTTTTTTCTCATATCGGCATTTATCGCAATAGATACAATCGAGCTTATCATCAAAGCTCAACCCGTATTCACAGTTGGCGTATCGCTTCGCAGGCAAAAACCGACTGAATATTGCAACCTTATTAAACAGCGACAAAAACGCCCCGGCAGGACACAGATACCTGCACCAGAAACGCGAATAGAAAAAAGAGCCGATAAGCGCCACGGCTACGATGAGCAGCATAAACTCGTCCAAATGCCTGAAACTGAAAACCCTAATCAGCGGGTCGATGGCGAGAGTATTATGATTTCGAGACAGGAAAAACGCGATTATGATTACGAAAAGAACGACGAATTTGACAAATCTTCCTTTTTGCATCTGCTCTCTTGACAAAATCGGCCTGAAGCGGGTCGGCAGCACATAACCGATAAATTCCTGCAAGGCGCCGAAAGGACAAAGATAGCCACAATAGATATTGCCAAAAACAATAGCCAGCAACGGCGCTGCGATTGTAAGAATAAATACTCCCGTCGGTACTGCAAGAGGGATAGACAATGACAATAAAGAAGCAATCTGTTCGGTAGAAAACTGGGCATTGAGAAAAATACCGCCGAGGAGAACGTTAAAACAGATGACAAGCAGTCGTGTCCGCAAGCCGCCCCGATATATCACGATTAGAGAAATTACTAAGGCAACAATGAGATATGCACCCTGCGAATCGGGCAGCCAACGGGCGGCAACAGCTGTCGTTTGCTGAGCGGTTTGGCCGAGGATTTGAGTTGCGAAGGCGCTGCCTGACTGGGCGAGGGATTCGAGGACTGCTTTTGAACTGACGGTCGCGCCTGTGACGGCATCGACATTTGTGAATGGCTGAGGACTGAAAAGGGCATGGTCTTTTAGTGAAGGCAGCCAGTTAGTGAGCATATCGAGATAAGAGGGAGTTTCATTCGAACTAATTATGTGAAAATCGAGGAGATTGCCCGCGGCATCGGTGCGAATGGCGATATTTATTTTACCGCCGAATCCCTGAACATTCGGGGCAAGGTCAGCGGAACTAAAAATGAAACCTGCGAGCTTGTCGTTGGCGTCGTAGGTTTTAAAATATATTGCTGTCCTGCCGGTGTTGGGCAGGGCAATGGTTGCGGCCTCAAGTCGGAACGAGCCGACCATTGCCTGAGCTTCACGGAGCGGAAGTGCAGGAGCAAATTTGGCGCCTGCGGTAACGAGCAGGTTCGAGCAAAGTATTAACGATACAGCAATGCCAAAGAGTGCATAACCTGCTGAACGAAAAACTGGTGATACGAAAACTTTTTCAGGACGGCCTATTCTCAGAAAAGTTGCGGGCAGGTTGGCAAGGGTAAGTAATATGAACATCAGTATTGTAATCTTTGCGCCAAGTATGGGGATAAGAACGAGGGCAGCTAACAGTCCCCCTGCCGCCGCACCGATATGGTCGGCATATTCGAGTCGTACCGATGCCTGTGTGGTATTCAAACCGCTCACGGCCAAAAGATTGCCGGTTATCGGAAAGTAAGAACCGGCGCACAAGCCGCAGACAATAAATGCAACTGCGAAACTTATATGAGACCAGCCCGAAGCAGGCCAAAAGGCCACGGCTGCCAGAACAGCGCAATGGATTAACAGAACAGCCATAAGAAGCACCTCAGAATTCCGCAAATATTTCCTTTGCAGGAGGCGATTAGCGATTGTTGCGCCTGCGGCGAGGCCGGCCATATACATCGAAGATATTGCGCCTATATGAAGATAAAGGGAGCCGAAACGGGTCTGGTAGAGATACATCAGAACAATTACGACGCCGATACCGACAACTCCCGTGGAGAAAATCATAAACGTAAAGTCAAAGGTTGACGGCTTAGAGGAAACGGGAGAAGTCAGAATCAATATCAATCGCAGAATCACATAAATGATAACAGGAACTAAAAACACCGGAAGGCCGGCAAGTAAAAGATGCTTGAAAAACAAAGTTACAGGTGCGTCAGATTGTTTTGCCGCGAGCAGTAGAGCATATAGATTAGCCAGCGGCCTCGAATCACGATTGAGAAGATGCTCGGCGGGCAGGTCAACGGCGTTATATGTGTCGAACGCCTTGGCGGCGCGGTCTGGCAGGTAGATACTCAAAAGACCATTGGGCGGATAGGAATTGGCGGCGTTTTGGATGGAGGCGAAACGTTCCCTCAGTATGCCGGGGTCACCTGTAAGGTTGTCAGAGTCGGAGACGATAAACCAAGAGTTGTCACCGGGCACAAGGACAATATGAGAGAAAATCTGTTCAAGTGTGAGCTTTGTAGAAGCGCCGATAGTGGCAAGCTCAGTACCCATAATGTTTTCACCGGCTGGAATACGAACTGCCAGCACGCCTGAAGAGCCAAGAGCGGTTTTCAACTGCTCATAAAACTCTATTGTAAAGTAACGATTCAGGATTGAACTTGTTGCGTCGGGAAGATTGACGATTACGAGGTCAAATCGTTCTTTTTGCCGGCTCAGCAAAGCACGCGGGTCATCTGTAAAACTCTCAAATCGCTTATCAGAAATACTCATTTGCCGCGGCACAAATTCCAGGACACGACGGATATACTCGCTATCGGGATTAGCCCAGACAACACTGCCAATCTGCGGAAGCTGGAGAAACTCACGACAAAGGCCGAGCCCCGAACCAATTACGAGAACGCGAGATGCCTTAGGATTCTGCGATAGGGTAAGAGCGACAATTCTTCCGGCGGAAGTCGGGTCGGGTACGGCCTCGACAACACTGCCCTCACGAACGGCGACCCACTGGTTCTGGTAGAGGCCATAGAGGTATTCGGCCTGTGCGGTCTGAAAGGAGCCGGTAAGGGAATTCGCCGGGAGAAGACGGGACCACTTGACGGTGCGCAAATAATTGGCAAGTGGTTTATCGGCACCGAAAATCGCTGCAAAACCAAGAAGAAGAACCAGCAGAAAAACCGGCGGTACAGTTATTTTGCGCGAATGATGCGACACTACAAAAAAAGATGGCAGAATAGCAAGCGATAGAATAAAGGCGAGAAGAAGAAAAATTTTAACGGAACTTATGCCAAAGGTCAGCAGTACAGTTGTGCCGAGACCGCCGATGAAGCTGCCAAGTGATTCGAGCAGGTAAACTCGCGAGACAGCCGGCGTGGTTTCGAGGGCAACCCAGCGACAGGTTAGAGGAAAAAGTAAGCCGGTGATGAAACTGACGGGGGCATTAACCAATGCGCTTAAAAGCAAGGCGGCAGGGATGGGCAAAAGCGTATAAGGGGCAATTCCCGCAATTTGACGAATATGAATAATTAACAGCACCTGAAGAACAAAGGCAGGAATATAACTCAGGTAGAGCAGCTCAATATTTGCAAGCAGAAAGTCGGTGAGACGTTTACTTGTGTTGACCAGCATTGCGCCGATGGCAATCCAGAGAAACCAGCAGGCAAAAAATATACCTATAGTGATATCGTTGCTTTCGAAAGAGGTAATGAATTCTCTGAAGATAAGTGTTTGAGCGGAGATTGAGAACAGGCCATAAGCAAATATTACGAAGCCGCGAGCCACGCCGGCTGGAAACACGGAATCAGGATGGGTACCGATTTCGGCGCGGTAAGGGGCCGTCATTTTTCTTCACCGAACACTTCTGCCTGAAAAACTTGAAAGCTCGCACCGCTCTTCCATGCGTTTTCAGGAAGCCCTGCCTTCAACGACAGGTGAGTCAGCATCTCTTCCAGTGTCCATCTTTGTTCTGTCGCAACCTGCGGCAAAAACAAAGCCATCTGTCCGCCTTTACTTAGAACGACTCCGTCGGTTCCAATTCTGATTTGATTATACGACTCAATTGACTGCGGAACAGTGAGAGCGGATATTTCGATTTTAATACTGCTGAGTTCATCTTTCGTTACAGGCGTAAATCTCCAGTCGTTGACCGCTGCGTTAATCGCATTAGCAATGACCGATTTATAAAGCGGCTGGCTTGGAAATATCTCACCGATACAACCTCTTAAATCAGAATTTTTATTCAACGTTACAAACGCCGCCCGGCGAATCTTCATTGCCTCGCTTACCGGCACTCCCAATTCTTCGGGCGTGGGAACGATTCCTTTTTGCAGATAAAACTCGATTGTTCTGCGGGCGAGCAGTAATAGTTTTTTGTGGTCTTCCTGTATTAGTGCAGCAGTATCGGTTTTCGCCGGTTCAACGGTATTTTGCTTTTGCCAATTGCCATGAAAGACGACAGAAAGATAACTCACCGAATTAGTGAAGTCGTTTGTCAATTCGCCAGACGTGGTGTACTTGAGCAATTCCGGTCTGGTTCCGGATGGAAGCATCGAAAGAAGTATAGCAATCGGCACCCGGCCGCAGATAGTCGCGCCTGTTTTATCGCAATATTGGCTAAAGCCGGTACTATCCAGTTTTGAGATGTAATCATAAGCGCCCATATCGAGCTTTTTAAGCCCTTCGGGAATATTCTGGTCAAATGGTACGTAGTCATAATTGGGGCCATAGTGAACAAAGTCAGAGCTTGCCACAACGAGGGTATTGCTATCGACCAGCGATTTCAGGATTGAAGCCGCTTTCTGCACCGTTTGCGGAGAACACTGGCCTGCGACAATTGGGACAAGTTTGAAATCGCTGAGGCGGTATTGCAGCAGAGGCAATTGCATAAAGACGCTGTGCTCGGTTCTGTATGCCTGCGGGATGTCCTTAAAGAGCGGGGATTGTAAGAGTTTATTTATAAACTCAGTATCAAGCGGTATTTCACCGAGAGGGGTTTTGTAATGAGTTGCGTCTCCCAGAACGCTGAGGACATCCAGCATAGGGACCTGATGCGATGGCCCAATGACAATGACTCGCTTGTATTTTGCTTTCGCGGCCTTAACTCCAAAAGCGGCTGTTTGGCCCGAGTATGCATAGCCGGCGTGAGGACTTATAATGGCAACGACGTCGTCCGCGGATTGCACCTGGGCTTTTTGAAAGAAGCCCTCGACTTGTTTTGCCAGAGCATTGGGGTCGTTTTCATGCCAGCCCATCTGCCCCATCGGCGAAGTCAGGACGGACCTGGCAATCTGCGGCTGATTCTGGGCTTTACTTTCGGCAGCCCCGGCCGATTTTGGTAATTGCAGAACATAAGGGATTTTTTGCAGGTCTGTCAGGTCCTGTTTAAACAGATAAGCAGCACCGACGACAGAAAGAAAGATAACAACAGTCAATATTGATTTACGCACTTGATTTGTATTGGAACCGTTAGACATATTATCCACTCCATTTGGATTGCGAATTGATGTTGGCGATGGTTTTTAACCGGCCGGGGTATTTTGACAATGGTTTTGCCCACAGGAATTTGCGAGGCACAACGGTTTTAGCCAGCACCCAGCCGGCAATTAAGACCATTAAGCCAGCAACCAATACTTTTTGCAGAAAACTGCGCCGAGTCATTTCCAAACCCCGTATATTTTTTTGCCGCAATCCGGACAGCAGCCATCTTTCAGATTGTTTGCCATGACAACGTATTCCTGCCGTTCGATTAACATTTTATGGCAGCCGGGGCAATATGTATTCTCGCCCTGACGGCTGCGAATATTGCCTATGTAAACATAATATAATCCCTCTTCCATAGCAATCTGTCTCGCCAAATCGAGCGTGTCCAACGGTGTCGGCGGCAGATGCTGCATCTTATACTGCGGGAAAAAACGCGAGAAATGCAAAGGTATATCGCTGCCGAGATTTGTCCTGACCCACCGAACCAGGCGTTTAATATCATCGGGCTTATCATTAAGCGTCGGAATAATCAGATTTATCACCTCAACGTGCACACCCATAGCAACAGCATCTATAAGGCATTGCTGAACAGGCCCAACGGTACCCGAACAAAACTTTCGATAAAAATCATCACTCATACCTTTAAGGTCAACACGAGCAGCGTCGGTAACTTCGAGCAGGCGATTCCATGGTTTGGGATTACAATAAGCGGCCGTAACCAGCACGTTACGCACACCGGCCTGTTTGGCCAGCCGGGAGGCATCATAAGCATATTCGTAGTAAGCAATCGGGTCGGTATATGTATATGCGATTGATGGAGATTTATATTGCCGGGCGTATGCGACGAGCTGTTCGGGCGAGACAAGCGAGGCGGTCGATTCTTCAGGATTGGCCTGCGAGATTTCCCAGTTTTGGCAGTTCAGGCAATGCAGATTGCAGCCAATCGTTGCAAGCGAAAGAATTGGCGTGCCTGGCAAAAAATGAAACAACGGCTTTTTCTCAACCGGGTCTATGTTAACGGAACACGGATAACCATAGACAACTGTGCGCAGGACGCCGTCTATATTGATTCTGACCCGGCAGTCGCCGCTCTGGCCGGGTGCAATGATACACTCCCTCGGACATAACTCGCACTGGACCTTTTGATTCATAAAACGCCTTACCAAATACTACGCAGTAATTATAACAAAGTCGGGCAGGAAATTGGAGGATTTTAGATGCTGGATACTCGACGCACAATACCGAGGCGTAAGGATATTATACTGCTCCCAGTTAAACAAAACTTTGGCCTATTACTTAACAGATGGAGTATACGAACCATCAATAACTTCCGCGGTACTCTGCGATATCCAGCCATCGCTGCCATCGGCGAGTTTTATGTGAAACCAGCCTGGGCGACGCTCAACAAGCTCGAACTCGGTGCCGGCATGCAACGGGGCTTTGAAACTGGGCAGGTAATTCTGCCCATCGCCCTGATATGCCACGACTTCAGGAGAAACTATAACCCCGGCCAAATTAGCGGCCTGAGAATACTCTTCAACAGCAAGCGAACCGACAAGGCAAACAAGCAAACCAGCCGAGATGACCGTCATCGCCGTCAACGGAGCGTTGCGGCCAAACCATATCATCACGGTCAAACCGAGGCAGAAAACCGCGAAACAAACACAAGCAATGGTGAACCTGGCTCGCATCGAAAAGTCATAATGCCAGAAGACAAGCGTCTGGAGAATCTGTTTTTCGGTCTTTATCTCGACCTTATCGACTCTCCTGCTGCGGGCAAAGGCAAGGTTTTTCCGGATATCCGAATCGGACTTATCGAGCTTTTCCGCACATCGATAGTTAAGTATTGCCCTGCCGACGTCTCCTTTCAGCAGATATGCATTTGCAAGATTGTAATATAGCTTTGGGTTTTCTATACGGCCTTCACGGATAATTTTTTCATAGCCGAGGACGGCCTTTTCGTAAAGCGAATTGGATTTGTCGGTATCATCAACTGTGGAGTTGGCCTGACGAAAGGCATCATTTGCCTGGTTGAAAAGGGTGTTAATCTGTTCTTTCGATAATGTGTCCCCGACGGCAAGTCCTGCCGTAAAGAGCAAACAAACCAAACAAACAAGTGATAACCGGGCAATCATATTTTTGACTCTTTCTCAATTACACAGATTAACCTGACGACCTCATCGATTGTCGCCGAATCGAGCTGCTGCTGCATCGGCGCATAGCGTCCCGCATCACAGCGGCTGACAATATCCCGGTAACGGTTAGCCGATGCGGAATCGCCGGTGCGGTCAATTATCGTCTGCATACAATCGTCAGCGGTGAGTGAGCCAGCCACTTTGTCGAAACGCTCTCCGATATACTGCTTCATCGATTCAGCAATAAACTCACAGTGATTTTGTAACTGTGCGGATGGGATTCCTTTGAGGCGACTGACAGCCCTATTGGCGGCGTTACGTCTGCGTTTACGAGCGGTCTGTTCCGGGGTAGTATGCACGAGAGCTTTAGCTAAAACGCTTGTTACCAGCACCAACAAAGGTGCGGCCCAACCGACCAGATAACCAGGACTTGTAACAGCGGCCGAAAGTGAAAATCTGACATTTTGCAGGCAATCAGGCCCTTCATAATTGGCGCTGATACCCCTCTTGACGGCCTCCACTTCTTTGCCTGCCGGCGTAAAATCACGCCCTTCGACATCCGCAGTCGTTAATATCTTTGTAGGCGAGACCTCCAGTTTTATCGGGTCTGTCTTTGCGACTACATATTGTCCCTTGTCCGCATCGAAATAAACAAGCGGAATGGAAGGTATCTCAGTGATTTTATCATTGGCGGGCCTTATCGTCTGGGTAAAGACCTTAAAGCCATTTTCGACGGTCGGCGATGATTTCTGCGAAGGCATTTTGAAATTTTCGGAAAGCCCGGCAATTTTCTCAAGCTCAGGCCACTGGACGGGTTTGAGGTAGTTGCCCCCGATTTTGATTGTCAGGGTAATCGGGTCGCCGACACTGGCCTTAGTCGGGGCGGCAGCGGCGGAAATCGTATATTGCCCGACCAATCCATAAAAGCCGGCGGGCTTATCCTGCTGCGGCAAAGGTAAGACGGAGAGCTTGAGCGACGGCACGCTGACCGCAAATCGCTTGTATTGAACGTTGTTTTGAAAAAAGTCGTCAAAAAAACTGTCTCTTGAACGACCACGTCCTACCGCCACATCAGCCGAAACCGAAGACGCACCCAAATCGTAATCGCCTGCGTGTTTCGGTATGAGAACCTTGCTGAATGTCAAAAGGATTGCTTCTTTATTCCTGCGGTTAACCCGATATTGCTTTGTGGCATCACGGTCTTCAACATAGAACGCGTCGCTGGTAAGGACAGGTATATCAAAGTGATAGTCGCCGATATTAGCATATACATAGAATTTGACCGTCAATACCACCGCCTGGCCCTCATAGCACTGCTGTTGTGATAAGGTTGTTTCAAGTTCGAGCTGGTCTGTTGTCCCGGGCTGAGCAATATTCAACTCGACGGGATTAGTTTTATAAGATTTGCCGTCAACTGTAACGGCGAGAGCAGGTATGTGTATCGTCCCGGCCTGCCCCGCAGTAAGCGTATAATTCATCACGTAACGCCTGACGGCATTTGTAGTGGTTCGACCATTGATAATGCTTATAGATGTCTGCGAAGTGTTGCCTCCGCCTGCGCTTTGAGGATTGTATGCGCTCAGCGGCGTCAAATCCACCTGGCCTGGCTGGTCGTAGCCGTCTATGATTATCTGGAGGTTAAACTGCTCTACGGCGTAAATATCTTTGGATGTATCAACATTAGCATATACGCGCAGTTCCACTGCGCCGGCGACGGCGATAACAAGCGTCGCTGCAAGTGCCGCGAATACACTAATCCTAAACCAACGCATACTACCAATCCTTATCGACCTTCTGGAATCCGGGACTTTGCAAGATTTGCCGCTGTTCTTTTTGCTTCTGTTCCCTGTCGAGTATTTCTTCGGCTGTAGTATCTGGGGCAGCGGCCTGTTGTTCCTGCTGCTGCTCTTGTTGCTGCTGCTGTGCCTGGTTTGGTTCCTGGGGCTGATTTGGCTCCTGCTGTTTTTGCTGCTGACTGTTTTGCTGTTGATTTTCCTGCTGCTTTTGCTGCTGATTCTGATTCTGCTGGTCAGACAGTGACTTCAACGCTTTTTCAATATCCTTTGCGGCTTCATCCTGCGATTGTTTGGCGCCTGCGGCATCGGACTTTTTGAGCTTTTCGGCAGCATCTTTCTGCTTATCAGTCGCCTTTTCAAGCTGTTCGGCGGCCTGCTGTTGTTTCTGGTCGGGATTATTGGGGTCATTTTGCTGCTGCATTTGCTGCTCAGCCTGCTCGGTGCGGTCTTTGAGGTCCGATTGCTCTTTCGAGATTTCGTTATAATCGGGTGACTGTTGCTGTTGTGCCTGCTGCGTTTTATTGGCGAGGGCTTTTTGCTGTTCAAGAAGCTGTTTGAGATCTTCCTGCGTTTGTTTCTGCTGTTGTTGCTGTTGCTGCTGCTGTTGTTTCTGCTTATTAATCTGGTCAATGATATCTTTTATAGTCAGACGCGCAACCTCGATATTTTTGGCGGCCTTTTCGTCAGCAGGGTTAATGTCCAGCACTTGGCGCCAACAACCAATAGCTGTTTGCATATTATCCAATGCCTTCTTCAAATCGGAATCTTTAAGTTTCGCCCCTTGCTGAAAGAAACAGTCGCCGAGATTGTATTTGGCCTTTTCGACAAGCTGCATATCCTTGCTTTCGGCCGCTACGGCTTTGTAAAGGTCAATTGCCTGCTGCAGGTCACCAAGCCGGAAATAACTGTCGGCCTTGTTAAACCTTGGCTCAACCACCTCCGGCGACTGCGTCGCCGCCTTGTCGTATTCGTTAATCGCTTCCTTATATTGTCCCTGCCGATAAAGTTTGTTCCCTTCATTAACAACCTGGCCGACTGATTCAGCGCATACCGGTTGCGCCGCAGCGGCAAGCAGCAATAAAAACAGAACGATTTTATATCTTCTTCCGTTCACTTATCAGCACCTCACAAACCAAAAGTAAAATACCGGCCACCAAAAAGATTTGGAATCTCTCGTCATACGTAATCATCGTCGTCGTTTCGAGCTGCCGCTTTTGCGCAGAGGCGACAAGCTCCTGATAAATCTCGCCCAAATCCAGCGTCGTTCCCGGCTCAACGCCTATATACCTGCCGCCTGATGTCGCGGCGGCAACTTTACGAAGCGTATCGGCGTCAAGTTTCGACCATACTTCCTGTCCCTTATATTTCAAAAACGTCGTCTGACCATCCGGGCCGGTAATTGGTATTCGCGAACCTTCGTTTTCATTGCCTAAACCTATTGCGATTATCCTTATACCCTGGGCAGCCGCTTTTTGCGCCGCCTCAACCGGAAAACTGTCGTGGTCTTCGCCGTCGGTGATTAGTATAAGCTCTTTGTATTCACGCGACTGCTTATCGAACACCTCTTCCGTTACCTTGCGGATGGCATCGCCAATATCCGTGCCGCCTCTTGAAGTGCTTTCGGTTGAGATGTCCGCCAAGACCATTCTCACAAACGCATAATCCTGCGTGAGGGGACATTTTACGGCAGAGTTGCCCGCGAAGGCCACAATTGCGATTCTGTCGCCGCCGAGTTTATCGAGCAGGTCGCCTATTGCGATTTTCGCTCGTTCCAGCCGGCTTGGTTTTATGTCCTCCGCCAGCATCGACCGGGAGGTATCCAGCAGAATCACCACATCCCTGCCATGGCTCTTTATCTGCAGCGGCTTCGGATTCCACCTCGGTTCGGTAATAGCTATGATGATAGTCGCAAACGCACAAACCAGCAGAACCGCTTTTAAGATTTGCCTTTTCAAACTTACCGCGACATTTATTTTTCTGAGCATTTCTACGCTTGCCAGGACTTTCAATGCCGCCGCTTTTTTCCAGAAACACCAGGCGTAAACCGGCACAAGAACAGCCGGTATTATAAACAACAGCCACAATGCTTTATCATCGCCAAGATTCATAATTGCTTTAAACCTCTTATGGAATCTTTCTGAATATTGTGCAGCCGGCCAGCATTTCGCAAAGAAGAACAATCAGTGCGGCCAGCGTCCAGGGACCGAATTTCTCAGCGTATTGCGTGTACTGAACCGACTTGACCTCGGTTTTTTCAAGCTGGTCTATTTTTTCGATTATTTTATGCATGGACTGAGCATCATCAGCCCTGCCGTAAAAACCGCCGGTGGCTTCGGCAATCGCCTTTAGCAGCGATTCATCAAGGTCCTGCTCGACGGGAATTTTGAAAGCGCCCATCATTGTCTGCACCGTCGTAAATGCCTGGTCAGAACCGATACCAATGGTGTAAATTTTTATACCCCATTTTTTTGCCATTCCAGCCGCCTGCATCGGGGTATATTGGCCTGTATTATTCTGGCCGTCCGTCAACAGGATAATCGCCTTGCTTTTTATTTTGAAATCGGCGTTTTCAGCCGTCGATGCAAGACCGGCTTTATTAAGTTTTTTGTTTCTCTGCTGAATTTCCTGTTCGGCCGTCTGCAATCTGGCAGCCGCGAGAGCTATCGCGTCACCTATCGCGGTGCCGTCTTCACTCCGCAGCCGGACAACATCGGTATTCTTCATAAATTCCAGCAGAACGTTATGACTAAGCACGAGGGGACAAATCGTATCGGGATATCGCGCGAATGTAATAAGACCGAGTAAATCGCCGTTCCTGCCGGCCAAACCTTCCTTACCCATTATAAAATCGGCCAGCACTTTTTTAAGTGTCTCTATCCGATTGAGTTTCTGGCCGTAGTAGTCCATCTCAGTGCCCATACTGCCGGAACGGTCAACAACGATTTCAATAGCAACCCCTTCTGTGCTAATCTCCGACAGTGTCGTGCCTTTACGCGGCCTCGCCAGGGCGATTATCAGCAACGCCAGGCAAACAAGCCGGGCGACAACCAGCAAAGGTCGTAACCGCACCCGCCAGGAAACAGAGCAATCCCGCACGGCGTTCAGAGACGAGAACGTTACCGCGGCTGTGCGTTTTTTGCGAAGCATCATCCAGCCCAGCACAGGGAGAAGTAACAGCAGCAACAATGCCAATGGCGAATATAACTGCATTTATGCTCCTCCCCCGCCCGCCGGCTGTGATGTTTCTATTCTGTCGGTTACGTCTATTTGTTTCTCATCGGACTTTGTCTGCTCGATGAAATTCTTTGCCAAATCAAAGGTGTGCTGAATCTGCTCATTCGTAGGGCTGTGTTTGGCAAATTTTACAAGGTCGCAATGCGTGAGGAATTCCGTCAGCGACCTGTTGTGATCTTGCGAAAGAGCGCCAGTATCCCGAATCTCGAACAAAAACTCCTCTGTGGTTCTTTCCGGCGCCTTCATTTCAAAACGGTCCTCAATATAGTGCCGCAGAATATCGCTTATCGCCTCGTAAAATTCCTTGACCCTGCCGGCTTTTACCAGGTCCTGCCGGATGAGCGATTGCAAACGGGCATAAGCAATCTCATGGGCGGGTTTGAAAATCCTGACAGCCGCTTTCATTTTCTTCCTTCGGAAATATAACAACAATCCCCCTGCCCCGCCGACAACCGCGACCACCGGCAAAAGCCACCACAAAATCGTCTTCGTCGACATATCCACAACATTTTCGATATCCGCTATTGAAAGTTTTCCCCGCTGCTCACCCAAAAGCGATGTTACTTCAATATCAACCGGTTCGGTTGTAAGCTCGTATGTTTTGCCCGCATGCTCGTTGACGTCGCGGAACTCAAATGTAAAAGCGGGAATCGCGAATTTGCCTGATAAAAACGGCTCAAGACGATACCGATAAGCGCTGACAACGTTATTATTCGCGTCGAGTCGATTGCCCAGGTTCTGCCAGTCAACAATGCCGAAATTCTCAAGCACTTTGTCAACCTTTGGCATATTCACATCGTAACCTGAGCCGATAGTAGTCTCGAACTCAAGCCAAAAAGTATCAGCGATAGTGATTTTGCTTTTATCAACACGGATATGCACAGTCATAGGCCCCTGCTGATATGATTTGTTAATTTCAAAAACGGGGTTTTTAACGGCAACCGTTCCGGCCCGCGGTGAGCTTGTCTGCCCTGAGCTTGTCGAAGGGGTCGAACCCGCCTTTTTACAGCTAAGGCAAACAAGCAGATAGATAAAAACAATAGATACGCAATGTTTTATCTGTTGACGTTTTGATGGACTTTTGTTTTTTGCGACACTTGTCATAATTTGAGTATATTACGATTAGTACCGTCTGTGCCTTTGGTGGAAAAACTGAATCAAATCGTTTATGTATGGTTTGCCGGTGCTTATGCCGATGCAGTCAACGTTAATCGAACGAAGCAACTTCCTCAACTGGCCGACCCGCTCGGCGCTTGCGCTTTCATACTGACTGCGGAAACCGCGGTTCGATGTATCTATAGTAATTATCTCGCCGGTCTCTGCGTCTGTAAATTCGATAATCCCTGCTTTTGGCAGCGCTAATTCAGCCGGGTCACTAACAGGCACCGCGACACAATCGTGCCGTTTGTTCAACAAACTTAGAGATTTTTTAAAATCCGCCTGAATGAAATCCGAAACCACAAAGACAACCGCCCTTTTCCGCACGACCATAGCGAGATAATCGAGAGCGAGGGGTATGTTGGTTTGTTTCTTGGGTGTCTGGAAATAAAGCAGCTCGCGAATCAATCGCAGGATGTGGCTGCTGCCCTTCTTGGGCGGTATGAACAGCTCAATCTGGTCGGTGAAAATCAAAAGTCCCACTTTGTCATTATTTTTAGCTGCCGCAAAGGCCAATACCGCACAAAACTCCGCCGCGAGCTGGTTTTTGGTCTTGTCCAAAGTTCCGAACCGGCCTGATGCGCTTAAATCGACAGCGAAAATCACCGTCATCTCCCGCTCTTCAACAAACCGCTTGATATACGGCTTGCCTGTCCGGGCGGTAACGTTCCAGTCAATCGCGCGAATATCATCACCGGGCATATACTCGCGGACATCTTCAAATTGCATCCCCCTGCCCTTGAAGACGCTCTCATACTGGCCCGCGAAGCTGGCGTTCACCGCACGCGAGGTATAAATCTGAATCTGCCTGACTTTTTTTATTAGTTCCTGCGATATCATTTTTGTTTTATGGCGTAAAAGCCCGCCTGCATTTGCGAATACCAAAATAGCTCACAGGTGCTGAACCCGCATTCTCTCAGCAACTTAATATGCTCGCCTATATGAATAGGAAAGTATTCTTTATTAAATCGGTCGAGGTGTTGTACCACTTTTTCAGGACTTCTGCCCTGCGACAATTGAAACTCTTTCCAGCAACGCAGGCCTATTTCAAGGTTTTTTTCGGAATCCGGATAAATGTTTTCAAAAGTAATAAATATTCCGCCCGGAGCCAGCGAGTCAAAACAAACCTTTACGGCATTTCGCCTTTGCCCCGGCTTAAAATAATGGTGACACATAATAGCGGTGATAACTTCCGGCTGTTCGGTAAGATTCTCCCACAAATTTTCACTGCCGACAGAATCAATAAAACGGATGCGTTCGGAAGGAAACGACCTAAGGCGTTCTCTGGCCTGCAGAAGCATTTTTTTTGACGGGTCGGCCAAAATGAAAAATGTGTGATGAAATTGCGAAAACGCCTTCTCCACAAGAATACCTGTACCGCAACCCGTATCCAGCCAACATTTTGCTTTCGGCTTTATGGTTTTTACGAGGTCAATGGTCTCGCTATGAAACATCTCGTAGAAGGGTATAGTCGCCTTCACATTATTATCATATTCTGAAGCTTTATACGGTGTTTTGTTATCCGGCCGTTCCATCGAATATTTCCTGCTTTTCCGCTTGATTCACAGTTGAAAATTACGGCACTTCGATATTGTCAAAAATGGTCTGGATTACATCTTCGCTTTTCTTACCTTCCGCCTCGGCCTCGTAGCTGACAATCACCCTGTGTCGCAGAACATCCATTCCAATACTTTTAACGTCCTGAGGAGTAACATAGCCGCGCTGCTGCACAAACGCGTGTGCCTTGGCTACAACAGCCAAATATATCGTCGCGCGAGGCGAAGCGCCGTAGGTAATCATATTTCCAAGTTTCAAGCCGTATTTCTCCGGCTCTCTGGTGGCTGTAACGATATTAACAATGTAATCTTTAATTTTCTCGTCAATGTATATCTCATCGACAACCGCCCTGACCTCCGCAATGTCAGCCGGACTTATAACCGGCTTAATATCAAACGTCCTGCTGGTAACCGCCATCCGGTCAAGAATCTGCCTCTCCTCGGTCTTATTAGGGTAATTTATTTTGAGCTTGAGCATAAACCGGTCCAATTGCGCCTCGGGTAAGGGATATGTCCCCTCCTGCTCAATCGGATTCTGCGTCGCTAACACCATAAACGGCACAGGCAATGGGAATGTCTGTTCGCCTATAGATACTTGCCTTTCCTGCATCGACTCAAGCAACGCACTTTGCACCTTGGCGGGAGCCCTGTTGATTTCATCGGCCAATATGATATTGGCGAATATGGGGCCTTTGCGGGTGATAAACTGGCTGTCGGATGCACGGTATATCTGGGTGCCAATCAAATCGGCGGGCAGTAAATCGGGAGTAAACTGAATCCTGTGAAAATCGGCGTTAATCGCCCTGGCCAGCGTTGTTACCGCCAACGTCTTTGCAAGGCCGGGAACCCCCTCCAGCAATATATGGCCGTTTGACAATAGTCCTATAAGCATCCTTTCCAGCATATACCGCTGGCCTATAATGACCTTGTCTATCTCCGAAAATAATGCCCTTACAAACTCACTTTTCTGCTGAACCAACGCCCCAATTTGCTTGACATCAGTTGTCATAGTAAATTCTCCTGTAAATGCTATCTGTTCATCAATAAAATCAACCTAATCGGGGTCTGCAAAAGGCCCCTGTATGGGTAAAAACTAACAAAAAACTTACGTTTGACTACTAAAAAAGTTCGGCCAAAGAGGCAAAAAACTTCAATTTTCAATGCTTCTCCATCACCTTTTTAGCATAATCGCCGCTGAAAATAGGACGACATCACCCCATTTGTCCGGTGCAATCAACCACCCCGCAGTTTATATACTACGGCAGCGGATATAATTTTTGCCATGAACAAATGCAAAATGACAAACTTACGATACAATAGCAGCATAAATATGTCAGGAGACGTTTGAGACAGTGTTTATAATGGCTGGATGTACGGCTAATAAAGGTAAGGACGAAAAGTGAGCGGATTATTCTACAACTTAGGCAGAATGCTCAGCCCGCATGTTCGCAATGCCAAGTGGGTATGGCAGTCAATGACAGGCAGCGAAGCTGACGCAATGCGAATCGAACGTGAAGTCGGCCAAGATTTGGCATGTGGTATCAGGCAGCAGTTAAAACCTGACCCCGACCCGCAGATTGCACACCTGCTGAACGAGACAGGTTCCCGGCTGGTCGGGTGCGTCGCCAACAAACTCCGCACCTTCAGCTTTGAAACTTTCGAAGGCGGCGAACCTAATGCCTTTGCTCTGCCTGGTGGATACATTTTTGTGAGCCGGTCACTTGTGGAGCTATGTCAGCGTAATCAGGATGAAATTGCGTTCATCCTTGGACACGAGATGAGCCACGTAATCAGGGGACATGCGATGAACCGTATCATTGCTAACTCAGCAATTGCTCTCGGGAGCAGGTTTATATCTGCTCGCGGTGCCATTACAGGTTTGCTGAATACAGTGGGCGTCAGGCTGCTTGAAAGCTCATACTCCCAGGAACTTGAGATGGAAGCCGACAAGCTGGGAACACTTCTGGTTGCCGCCGCCGGCTACAATCCCAAAGCTCCCGCGGTCTTACTATCGCGCCTGGCCAAACTAAGTCCGTCCGGCGCTGAATCCAGTTTTGGCCATTACTTTTCCTCTCATCCATCTGTCAATCTTCGAATTCGTAATGTCAGCTAATCCGGTGCGAGCGCAATGAAGGGACATTGACTACTTTAGAAAAATAAGCTGCTTGTAAGATTAAATTTCTTCAATACTTAACATTGGACGAGTTTTTTATAGCACGGGGTTATCGCCCGTGATGCCCGTACAACGGTCTATGCCAATAGCCATGGTGCCAAACCCAACGGTCCCCGAACCAGACCCATGCGCCTCCAACCCAGACGTAGTCCGGACCCGGAGCCACAACGACCTGCTCGACTAACGGTGGCGGTGGCGCAGTCCCTACCACTCCCGCTACTTGTGTGGGCTGAACCTGGGTCGGCGTGTTGATCATAAAGTCAATGATCTTCTCACTAACACCAGAGTTCTTGAGATCAATAATGTCCGCTGTGTTGAGGTGATAGACCGTGCGGGAGTTGCGAATCTGGCTGATGATGAGATCGTCGCTGATTCCGGCCTTCACCAGCGCTTTGACGTCCATCACCGTCAACGGCTGGCTCTGTTCAACCCGTTGCAGTGTCTGCGGGGCTTGCGCCCTCAATTGCGCCTCCTGTTCCTGGTCCATTCCGTGTCCGATGAGGCCGCCGACCACTGCGCCCACAGCTGCGCCGACCAGTGGGGCGCCCGGCTGCCGAGCCGTGCTGCCGATTATCGCACCTGTTGCTCCGCCAGCCAAAGCTCCGGAAGCTGTGTAGTCCGTCCTGCCTGACGGAGACGTGCAACCCACTATTGATATTCCAACGACCGCTACCACCAACAAATAACCGTACCGTTTCATGGTTCTCTTCTCATTTAATTTTAGTATTTCTCATATTAAACGCTTGGCTACACAACCAGGCATTTCAATTCAAAGATAATATCAAAACCTGCCCTAAATTATACAATAGCGCCAAAGTATTGTTCACGAATTTTATTGTTTCACCCGCCAAAGTCCAAAATATTGACCTTAAAGCCGCCGTTGAAGTGTGATTTTTTACAGACCTCAACCCTTCTAACCGTCAAAAAATCTTGGTCATGGATTGAAAGGCGAGTGGAACATGCCCCAGACACACAAGACAACCAGCACGCCGAGCATCAGAGCGATGATGAGGGCAAGGCATCGCTTTCTTGTGGTAGTTGTGCTGTCGTTCAGCGTATGGAGCGACCAAGACAGAGGTATCAACATCGACAACATTAGGACAAAGTAGACGGGAGCATCAAAATCGCCCCCGAGCTTCCCGCTTTTGCGCCAACTGTTCACCGCACTGATTACCGTGAGGACGCCGACCATCAGCAAAACGATGAGACCGCCCAGCCATTCGCGCCACCAAGCCACAACCAAGCATGCGAAGACGATCACTCCGCCGGCAATCATGACCAAGTCGCCGGGGTCCGTTGAAATGCGAGGCCTCTGTGACAATCCAACCAGAATGAATACCCCGACAAAGAGCCCCAACGCGATGCTGCAAAGCCGCCAAGTCCAGCGAACGATGCCGGCCAAGATTCGAAGTGCTGTCCCAGAACAACCGCTATGGGCCGTCTGTACAACCTTGTCAGGCTTTTCAACCGCATCCATCGCTCTTTCTCCCCGACCAAGAAATGCTGCATTCAGTAACAGTCCTACGGAAAGGGCTTCGAGACAGGGCTTAATAATGCTCATTAGCGGGAAAAAGGCCGCGCAGTGGATTTTGTTTCCGAAACTAAAGGCCACCGGCATAAATATCAAGGTAAGCAGACTCACGGCGCAGGCAATCATGACCATTCTCGAAAGCCGCGGGTGCTCGCGCCGTCGCCTGATAGCAATGACCAACCCCACGGCCCAAACAACAAATACCGGCAGTGAATCGAACCACTGTGTGAAGAGGTTTGTGATTATCTGTGATTTACCATATAACATTGTATATCCTTTGTTCAACTACACCGCCGAGCCTCATTTCCAATAGAATATCAAACTTATCTTGAATTTTAGCGTTTTCTGACTATCACCGCACCAAGGCCGAGCAACAATAGCGTGGCGGGTTCGGAAACTATTCCCGTACTGTAAAAATATTCGTCCCATCCATCATGCCGACCTTCTGTATGACTTCAAAAGCCCACCACGGCGTTTCCGACAAATGAATTATATTGCATAACTGCTGGGAAGTCGACCAGCTTCAACAAAATAAGCCGATTATAAGATTAACTTTACTAAATACTTAGCATCGGACGAATCTTTATATACCACGGCCATAAATGCAAAAGAGCTGGCAAACGTAACTGCTTGCCAGCCCTCAAATTGCAACAACGAGGCCGAAGGGGCTCGAACCCTCAACCTTCGGATCGACAGTCCGATGCAGCAAATTCATAAACCCCAAGGTGACAAAGACTTAGAACTACACAATTCATGCGCTTACAAACCAGCTTACAAAGAAAATCCGAAAACAGACGAAAACTTACTCGCTGGCTTAGAGGAAATTGTAGCTGTTTGGCCGGAATTACCGGAGTATATTAAAGCGGCTATCCAAGCATTGGTTCAAACAAAAATAACAGAGAGGTAAAATAATTAAAAAGAAACATGAAAAATACCTTCTGGGAGAAATGGCGCGTAGCAGCTTAAATTGACCAATTTCACTGAAATAATCTGCTTTAAGGCCAGCTTCACCAAAAACTTAGCATCAGAATAAGTTTTTTTATAGTACGCCCAATCTTTGCCTCAGAACTTTCAGATTAACAACATCCTCCTTATTATAATCCAGCAAGGTCTGAAGGGCCCGCTTGTCATTCTTATTCACATACTCCCACCATAACTGCACTGCCATATATCCATCC